>NZ_JBWDNR010000014.1:0-106744 GCF_056269295.1 Paenibacillus sp. J31P13 | reverse complement strand
GACCCCTTGAAGACGACGAGGTTGATAGGTTCGGGGTGGAAGCACAGCAATGTGTGGAGCTGACGAATACTAATCGGTCGAGGGCTTATCCTAAAAATGGTTTGCTGTGACACATACATCCAGCAGACAATAGCTTTAAGGCTTCAGCAGCCTCTATCTTTCATATCCAGTTTTCAGAGTGCAACTTGCTTTGAAGGTGTGAAGTTACACCTAACATGCTTAAACAGATACTCTTACATAGAAGATTATGTTTATGCTTAGGGCCTTTAGCTCAGCTGGTTAGAGCGCACCCCTGATAAGGGTGAGGTCGGTGGTTCGAGTCCACTAAGGCCCACCAAATTTTCCCTGATAGCTCAGTTGGTAGAGCACTCGACTGTTAATCGAGTTGTCACAGGTTCGAGTCCTGTTCGGGGAGCCAAGTTTTGGGGAGATACCCAAGTGGCTCAAGGGGACCCTCTGCTAAGGGGTTAGACTGCGCAAGCGGTGCGAGGGTTCGAATCCCTCTCTCTCCGTTCTCTTATTTATCAAGGCCCGTTGGTCAAGCGGTTAAGACACCTCCCTTTCACGGAGGTAACAGGGGTTCGATTCCCCTACGGGTCACCATATTTTTTTCACGACGCGGGGTGGAGCAGCCCGGTAGCTCGTCGGGCTCATAACCCGAAGGCCGCAGGTTCAAATCCTGCCCCCGCAACCAATTGTCTTTTAAGACAATAATCATCCATATGCCGTTGTAGCTCAACTGGTAGAGCAACTGACTTGTAATCAGTAGGTTGGGGGTTCAAGTCCTCTCGACGGCACCATTTTTCTCAAGATGCAGCTCAGATTTAAGGAGTTCATCAAAAATCACCATGGCATGGTGATCATAATCGATGTGCCGTTGTAGCTCAACTGGTAGAGCAACTGACTTGTAATCAGTAGGTTGGGGGTTCAAGTCCTCTCGACGGCACCATCTTTTCTCGGGACGTAGCTCAGCTTGGTAGAGCACCTGGTTTGGGACCAGGGGGTCGCATGTTCAAATCGTGTCGTCCCGACCATTTTTCTAACATAATGAACGAAACATAAACGGCTAATTCAGAGCTCTTCAGAGCAATGAATTAGCCGTTTCTTTGTGTTTCCACCCTTCTTTCTTCCCAGCCAATAATGAGTATGAATGCCCATATTGGGGCAATATAGGGGAACTAGCCAAGCTCATCATGCTTTATTGAGGAAGGAAAAGGGAGGGTATTGTTTTTGAAGAGTAAGATATCGTTAATGACATTGCTAATTGTAATTTGGTGCACTGTACTTGTGCCATCCTCGGCATGGGCACAACCAGGGCCTTTTCATTTTGGATTTAAAAAGAGTGTAAACGGTCGATTGCCATCTATAGACGAGGAAGGCTTTAAAGATATTATCACGAAGCACGGAGCGCTGTTCCTAGGAGATACAAGCAAGAAGGATCTCTTTTTGACATTCGATAATGGCTATGAAAATGGGTTTACGTCGAAAATTTTGGATACGTTAAAAGAGAAAAATGTACCTGCTACATTTTTTGTAACTGGCCATTATGTAAAGGACCAGCCAGAGCTTATGAAACGAATGGTCGCAGAGGGACATATTGTCGGTAACCATTCTTGGAGTCATCCTGATATGTCTCAGCTCTCAGAGGGGCAGATTAAGCTGGAGCTGGATAAGGTGAAGGATCAAGTAACGCTGCTCACTGGACAGAAGGAAATGAACTACCTGCGCGCACCGAGGGGCATTTTTAACGAGAGAGTACTTGCAGCGAGCAAACAATATGGCTATACGAATGTTTTTTGGTCTGTGGCTTATAAAGATTGGGATGTAAATGCTCAGAGAGGCTCACAGTTCGCTTACAGCGAAGTTATAAAGCAGCTTCACCCAGGAGCAATCATTTTGCTTCATTCCGTGTCAAAGGATAATACGGAGGCTTTAGGCAGCATTGTTGATGAGGCGCGAAGACAAGGATATGAATTTAAAAGCTTAGATGAGCTTATGGGCAGTAAAGAGACCCAGTAGCATACATTCTGAGCTTCCTATTTAACTGTTACAAGAACAAAAGAACACGTCTATTAGACGTGTTCTTTTGTTTTTGTTGGGACACATGAAAGACATTTAAAGAAACAGCCTAACCGGCTTCGAAGTCGCAGATGTATAAGATTATTGATTCTATAGAAACAGCTTATGAATGAGCTCTTTGTTGTCCAAAGCTAACTCATAGCCGTGCTGATAGGTATCTGTGAGCTTATTGATATCCTTCTCAAAGCTGTTCAGCGCCCTCTGAGGTCGGATAATGACTGCCTGTCCTTCCTTCTCCAGCTGTTCACAAAACTGAACGGTTTCATTGTATTTTTCATGTCGAGTTAGCAGCACTTCCTCGAGATGAGGGAATTTCTTTTTAAATAGCTTACCAATGACTGCATTCTGCTTGCTGTACTTCTTCACATAACCTTCAGGCTGAGTCAGAATGATCAGATGCTGCTCATTCCCATCAGCTATTGCTTTGCGAATAGGAATAGGATCAGACAGCCCTCCATCATAATAGTGATATCCGTTTATTTCAATGGAAGGGAAGTACAAGGGAATGGCACAGGTAGCGCGAAGCATGGTCCATTTCTGATCAACCTGCATGCCGTTCATATATTCGGTTAATCCGGTATGAGCATTCGTTACGCCAACGAGAAGCTGTCCGCTATAACGTTGAAAAGCGTCTACATCAAAGGGAATCAGTTCATTCGGGATTTTCTCAAAAACAAAATCCAATCCAAATAGACTGCCGCAACGCAGGAAATTACGATACCCAATATAGCGATTATCATGGCGATACTTTTCCAATATTTCCAAATTTCTTCGCTTTTGTTGCGAGATATAGGATAAACCATTACTTATTCCTGCTGATACACCGATACAATAGGGAAACATGATATCCATTTCCAGTAGAGCATCCATTACACCTGCACTGAATATTGGACGAAGGGTTCCCCCCTCTAAAATTAAGCTTGGCACAGCATTTCACCTCTCAATTACTTAGGCTTACTACATTATTTTAGCTCTTCTATCTGGATTGGTCAAAATCAATGTAGAGCGATTTCTACGTTAGGCTGAAGTAAGAAATTTTGAATGAAAAATAGATTTAATAACATTAACATTTAAATTCAGCATAAATGCAAACGCTTACTTGATATTTTATCGCTTTTATGCATCGAAGTGTTAAATATTTCGGCATTTTAATGTTAATAAACATAACACCAAAATGATTTTTTTGCTAAAAATCCGAACAATTAATTGACATATTTGATAATACCCTATATTATCCCTTTTATAGGTATTTTGTTTAAAGTTATATGAACAATAAATAGAGCAACAAAAACAATCTACTCCCACCAAGATGCCCCCTCAATAGTTTAAACGTATTAATTTATTTTATCCTTCAATTTAGTGATCTAGTGTATTCTCATCTCTCAAATTAATTAATTTTCTTTTGCAGAATAAATAAACTTTTTATTTACTTCATAAAAAAACTATACGTTTATATGTCTGAAAATTCTAATTATTTTGATATTTTAGAATAATAGTATCAAAGTTAAAACCTTTTAATTATTGGAACTAGGGTGGTGCATATAGAAATGTCAACTTTGAATGTACAGGAGAAAAGAAAGCTCGCAGTAAAGGATCAAGAACTTTTGCTAGAGGTAAAAGGGCTGAAAACTTATTTTCATGTAGAAGGGAAAATATCAAAGGCAGTAGATGATGTTGATTTTACGATAGTAAAGGGAGAGACTCTGGCTCTCGTGGGTGAATCGGGAAGCGGTAAAAGTATTACCTCGTTGTCTATAATGGGTTTGATTCCGCAGCCTCCCGGTAAAATAGAAGCTGGCTCCATTCATTTTGGAGGAAAAGACTTATTGCAGATAAGTGAACGAGAAATGATGCGGATTCGGGGCAATGATATCGGCATGATTTTTCAGGAACCAATGACATCATTAAATCCAGTGTTTACGGTAGGATATCAAGTTGCAGAATCGCTAATGAGACATAAAAAAATGAAGAAGAAGGATGCTTACAAAAAGGCAGTGGAGCTATTAAAGCTGGTTGGCTTCGCCAGGGCTGATGAAATGGTGCATGAATACCCGCATCAGCTGTCCGGAGGGATGAGACAACGGGTTATGATTGCGATTGCGGTTGCATGCAATCCAGATTTGCTAATCGCAGATGAGCCTACAACTGCTCTTGATGTAACGATTCAAGCACAAATACTAGATTTGCTGCTGGCGCTTAAGAAAGAGTTTCAATCATCCATTCTCTTAATTACGCATGATTTGGGTGTAGTAGCTGAAGTAGCTGATCGGGTTATGGTTATGTACTGCGGTCAAATCGTAGAAGAAGCCTATGTGAATGATTTATTCACTGCACCAAAGCATCCCTATACAAATGGACTACTAGAGAGTATACCGAGCATGGAGAAATCGGTTGAGAGGCTTAATTCCATTCCAGGTACGGTACCTCCCGCTTATCGCTTCCCAGAAGGCTGTCGATTCGAACCGCGCTGCCCGAAAGCTATGGAGAAGTGCAAGCTTGTTAATCCAAAGCTTATAGAGATTGAACCGAATCATAAAGTGCGTTGCCACCTTTTTGGAGAGCAGGAGGAAGCCTAGATGTCCAGCACGAGAGAGAAGCTCATTGAGGTTAGAGATCTGAAAAAGTATTTCCCCGTAAAAGGCGGCGTTTTAAAGAGAACGATTGGCTATGTTAAGGCGGTAGATGGTGTCTCCTTTGATATTTATAAGGGTGAAACACTAGGAATCGTTGGAGAATCTGGTTCAGGCAAATCGACATTAGGTCGTTTGCTAATTAGATTATTAGATCCAACAGATGGGAAAATCATTTTTCAGGAATCGGATATTTCAACGATAAGTCAACGAGCCATGCGCAAGTATCGCGGGGATATGCAGATGGTATTCCAAGATCCTTATTCCTCGTTAAACCCAAGGATGAGTGTGGGTGATCTAATCGCTGAGCCTATGCTGGTGCAGAAGACCGAAGTGAAAGCGGATAGGAAGGAGAAAGTACTAGAGCTACTAAGAAAGGTTGGCCTGCCGCCAGAAGCTGCTAGCAAATATCCGCATGAATTTTCTGGAGGTCAGAGACAAAGGATTGGCATTGCAAGGGCGCTTGCCATTAATCCTAAATTTGTCATTGGTGATGAACCGGTATCGGCGTTGGACGTGTCTGTACAATCTCAGGTTCTTAATCTTATGGATGATCTGCAGGATGAATTTAAATTAACTTATTTGTTTATTGCCCATGATCTAGGTGTCGTTAAGCATATTAGCGACCGGGTTGGCGTCATGTATTTAGGCAGATTAGTTGAGCTTGCTAATAAGGATGATCTTTACGAAGAGCCGTTGCATCCCTATACAAAAGCACTATTGTCAGCGGTTCCGGTTACCGATGTCAGTAAGCGAAAAACGAAAATCAAGCTGGAGGGAGAGATGCCTAGCCCATCCAATCCGCCTTCAGGATGCACTTTTCATACGAGATGCCCACAGGTGCATGATCGTTGTAAACGGGATCGTCCAGAGCTGATGGAGGTTCAATTCGGCCACTTTGTAGCCTGTCATCTCTATGATGATCCTAAATAAGGATTTTGAATAGGAGAGCACTATTTCAAGGAGGTGAGCCAGTAAGTGCACGGTATATCTTTTTGTTATAACAAACAATAGGAGGTTGAGAGAGAATGAAGAAAACAAAGTTTATGCTTATATTGGCTTTAGCACTCATCTTCGTCGTAACCGCATGTACCAAAAATGATGGAAATAATACTCCCAAAGCCAGCAATACGGCTGCGACGAATAAACCTACGGACGAGGCAAAACCGTCACCAGATGATCCGAAAAAAGGCGGCGAAATTACGGCTGCCATGTTCTCGGCACCTGACAATCAATTTAATCCTATCTTTTATGATTCTGCATACGATGGAAATATTCTAGATCTTGTTTTTGAAGGACTAGTTAATCAAGATGAAAAGCTGGAGTTCATTCCTGCTCTAGCGAAAGAGTGGAAATTCAATGATGATTTCACTGAGCTTACATATACCTTGAATCAAGGCATTAAATGGCAAGACGGAGAAATACTTACCGCAGACGATGTTGTATTTACCTATAAATCAATTGCAGATCCGGACTATACAGCTGCTGGCGGTGTACGCGTAGAGTATGTAGATAAGCTGGTCGGCTATGAAGATTATGTTGCAGGGAAGTCGACTGAATTCCCGGGCGTAGTGAAAGTGGATGACAACACGGTAACGTTTTATTTTAAAGAGCCCAACGTTACTGCGCTCAGCAACACTTCATTCCCAATTATCCCTGAACATATTTTCAAAGACGTGAAGGTTAAGGATATGCCTACATACGGCGCTTCTTTTAAAGCGGGAGAGATTATTGGAACAGGTCCTTTCAAGCTTACGAAGTATCAAGAAGGCGAGCAATATGTTCTTGAGCGCTTTGATGATTACTGGCAAGGCGCACCTTACTTGGATCGCATTATCTACCGTGTAATAGATCAGGCTATTATGGCTGGTATGCTTCAAAACAATGAACTGGATTTAGTTACTCGTCCAGATGGAATTCCTGCATCAGATGCAGATGATATTGCTGCGCTGCCGAATGTAGAGGTGCTTGAACAGCAGGCGCTAGCTTATCAATATCTTGGTTTTAAACTGAATAATTCAACAGATGAAACGAAATGGAATGATCCTTCTACTTGGACACCTAATGAGAAGGTAGCCGATAAAAGAGTGCGTCAAGCTATTGCTTACGCAATTAATCGTCAAGGCTTCGTTGATGGGCTGCTATTTGGTAAAGGAACAGTAATCGATGCACCGTTCCCTGAAGCGTCTTGGGCTTATGATGCTAATGCAACGATACATTATGAATTTAGCGCGGATAAAGCGAAAGCTTTACTCGATGAGGCTGGCTATAAGGATACAAATGGCGATGGTTTCCGTGAAGATCCGAAAGGAAAAGAGTGGTCCTTGAATTTGGATTACCCGAGCGGCAATAAAGTTCGTGAGAAAACAGCACCAATCATTGCTGAGAATCTCAAAGATGTTGGTGTGAAGGTAAATGTTAGAAATCCGCGTGATGCATCATCTCACTTCGCGCTTATTGAGCAAAACAATACGGATTGGGATATGTATTTGGCAGGCTGGTCTTTAAGCTCTGGTGACCCGGATCCTGCAGGTATATCACTTTCAACCGCACCTTATAACTATATTCGTTGGAATAGTAAAGAAAGCGATGAATTAATTCAAAAAGCGATGAAAGCACCAGATGCATTTGATATTGACTATAGAAAGAAAATTTATTCCGATTGGGCTAAGCTTTACTCTGAGGAACAACCGGCCGTTATTCTGTATACCAACTATGATATTCATGCATGGAACAGCAGAATTCAAGGAATTACTGTTAGACCTCATACCATTATGAATGATGTACACCTATGGTGGGTTAAGCAATAATGGACGATTTGTTTTGAGGGAATAGCAGAGGGGATGCGGAATGATCCAAATCCCCTCTTTGTTTTCAGTCGGAGGAGGACAACCATGTCTAAATACATCGCGAGAAGGGTCTTACAATTTATACCGATGCTCTTTTTGGTTACGATTATTGTTTATGCCTTGGCTTATTTAGCTCCTGGTGATCCGTTAACCGGGAAGATGATGGACCCGCATGTCCCAAAAGAAGTATATGAAGAACGTCGTGAAGCTTTAGGGCTGAATGATCCTATTTATGTGCAATATGGAAAATGGTTAGGTAATGTGGCGACAGGTAATCTAGGCATGTCGATGACGTACACAGGTAAATCTGTAGCTGACCTCATTAGTGCAAGAATTATGAATACCGTATATTTATCCATGTTCGCATTGTTTATTACAATTGTTATCTCGATTCCGTTAGGCATTTATTCTGCTAGGAAGCCTTATTCTCTGCTAGATTACACGACGACAACATTCTCTTTTCTAGCCCTTGCGACACCAAGCTTTTTTGCGGGATTAATTGGTATTTACGTATTTGCTTTCCAGTTAGGATGGTTGCCATCCCAAGGAACGGTCACTACAATCGGGCTTACAGGGTTCGAGTTGTTTTTTGACAAAATAAAGCATTTAATTTTGCCTGGTTTTACGTTAGGGCTTTCAGGGACTGCTATTTATTTGCGTTATATGAGAACGGAAATGTTGGATGTGATGGGTAGCGATTTTATTCGAACGGCTAGGGCCAAAGGGCTTAGCAATAACTCCGTCCTCTATAAACATACTTTGCGCAATGCGCTTATTCCGATCATTACTCTATTAGGTTTTGAATTCGGAACGCTGCTAGGCGGTGCCGTCATTACGGAAGCCATCTATGTGTATCCAGGGATTGGAACGTTATTTCTAACATCCATTTTGAATCGGGACTATCCAATCATGATGGCCATTAATTTAATATTAGCAGTAACTATTCTAGTCGGGAATTTATTAGCCGATATTTTCTATGCGGTTGCTGACCCGCGTATTCGTTACGATTGAGGTGATGAGGGTGAAATTAGACGTAAGCGTAAATGTAGAAGGAACTAGACCTCAACCGGAAATAAGCCTTAGTCCTTTTCAATTGGCGATGCGCCGTTTTTTACGTAATAAACTAGCAATTGCCGGCATTATTATTATGGTTATCTTAATTTTGATTGCTTTTTTTGCACCATTAATCGCAACTCATAATCCTGAAGCATCGAATTTATCGGATGTGTACAGTAAACCCAATAGCGAACATTATCTGGGTACAGATGCTTCAGGGCGCGATAATTTTTCTAGACTCATCTACGGGACCCGAATATCTTTGACAGTTGGATTTACCGCCATGATCTGTACATTGGTAGTTGGTGTTTTTCTCGGCTCTTTAGCAGGCTATTATGGCGGAAAAGTAGATGCAGTCATTATGAGGGCAACCGATTTAATGTTAACGATTCCTTTTCTGTTGCTTGTTTTAACGATAATGGCTATTTTGCAAAAGGTAACGATTGGCTTATTCGTTGTCATTATTGCCTTTACGACTTGGCCGAATATAACGAGGATCTTACGTGGAGCATTTCTATCTATACGTGAAAAAGAATTTATATTGGGCGCCCGTTCTATTGGATGCTCAGACTTCAGAATAATTACAAAGCACTTTCTGCCAAATGCAATCGGACCCATAATTGTAAATGCGACTTTGACTATGGCTACTATGATTGTAGTAGAGTCCGCGCTTAGCTTTATTGGATTCGGCATTCCAGAGCCAACCCCGACATGGGGGAATATGATTGATGAGGCTAGGCAGATAAGGGTATTGACCAAATTTCCTGAAGCATGGATTCCGCCTGGAGCGGCGATATTGTTAACGGTGCTAGCCATAAACTTCATTGGTGATGGGTTAAGGGATGCTTTTGATCCAAAGGGGAAGCGATAATATCGGTTAAGTAATCAAAAAAAAGCTTTCACGCCTTCTGAAGTTTGGGCGTGAAAGCTCTTTTATTATGAGAGGTTTGGCAGAGTATGCTGCTAATAGGAATCATTTATTTTCTGATACAAGGAAAGCAGCTGTCTCTGTTCTTCATTCGTTAAAACCTGTAGGATTTCAATCTGTATTTTATCGCCTTTTTCTTTAGCCTCTTGCAAAATCTCCAGCCCTTCTGGTTCAATGGCATAATAAATGGAACGACGGCTATTGGGGTCTATTGTTCTTGTTATTAGGTTTTTCTCGAATAGCTTGTTTGTAATATTTGTAATCGCTCCGGGTGTGAGCTCAAGCTTCTTAGATAGTTCTACCCCTCTGAGCGGACCGAATTTACGTAATTGTGATAGAACGAGGATGGAGGATACACCTAAATTAATGCTAAAAGCTCTATTCCATCGTTTCATCATATTTCCGTTAAATACTTCCATGGTGTGTACAAATTCAAACAAATCGATTTCTTTGTCGCTGATATCTATCCCTCCTGGCTATTTAGAGATGGGATGTGGCTGTTTTTAAAGCTGCCTTCTTCTTATTAATTGCAATTACTAACAAAACCATACTAACAACTCCAACCGCAGCGAAAACAGTTGCGACAATAAATGCACTATTTACTCCATGCAACAATCCGTTTGATGCAATGTCTGTTAACTGTTTCGAGGTTGGTGATGCTGGACTTAATTTTGCTACCTCATCCGTGACAAAAAGGTCTGTTTGCGTAGTTAATATGGTTGTCATAATGGCTGTACCTATTGCTCCAGCGATAGCTTGAAGCGTATTTTGCATCGCTGTACCATGTCCATGCAATTTGGGAGGCAAAGCATTTAATCCCGTTGTCATTAATGGCATCGTTAGAAAAGTTACACCAAATGATCGTACCATATAAATGATCATCATGAATATAATTCCTGTAGAAAATGTTAATTGGGTATAGACCGCTGTTGTAGCCAAAAGAATGATGCTTCCTAAAAGGCCAATCCACTTCATTCCATATCGATCAAATAGTTTTCCGGCAATCGGTGACATGATCGCCATTACGATACTGCCTGGTAAGAGGAAAAGTCCAGACTCCAGCGCAGTCATACCTTGGGTGTTTTGCAGATAAATAGGCAATAAGATCATCATCGCATATACGACACCATTTACAAAGAAGCTTATCACAATCGACATTGTGTATTCTATAGATTTGAATATTTTTAAGTCTATAAGAGGATTATTTGTTGTCAGTTGACGAACAACAAACCATACAAGCGAAATAATGCCTACTGCTATTGATCCCAAGACGGGAGCACTTCCCCAGCCTTGTTGACCTGCTATGCTAAAGCCATATAGGATGCCACCGAATCCAAGTGAAGAGGATATAACACCTATCACATCTAGTTTAACCTTTTGAGGCTCAGAGACATTCTTTAGTAAAAAGAAAGATGCTACTAAAGCTACCATTGAAAATGGCAGAATCATATAAAAAATGTAGCGCCAAGATAATTGTGTAACTAATAGTCCTGAAACAGTGGGGCCAACCGCAGGTGCAAACATAATGGCTACACCAACAATCCCCATTGCAGCGCCTCGTTTCTCTATTGGAAAGAGACGAAAGACGACACTGATTAACAACGGCATGACGATACCTGCGCCAATAGCCTGTACAGCTCGTCCAATTAATAATAAGGAGAAGCTAGGTGCTGCACCACATAATAGTGTTCCGAGTGAGAAGATAATCATCGCTGCAAAGAAGAGCTGACGTGTAGAGAAGCGGACCATGAGAAATGCAGTAATCGGTATGAAGATACCGTTGATTAGCATGTAGAGCGTAATTAGCCATTGAGCGGTGGAAGTAGGTACATCAAATTCTTTGGATAGGGTTGGTAATGCTACATTGAGGACGGTTTGATTCAAAATAGCAGCAATAGCTCCTATTAAAAGTACAGTTAAGATGGGGCCGGTTCTAACACTTTGTTGCTTATTCATTGCCACGTTCATCAAGTCCTCCTCGTTTTTTGTTCCCAATTAAACAGACCGCATTCAAATTGTTTAGTGTTAAACAATTTAACGTTAATTAGTTTTTTTGTCAAGAGTAAAGATTTCTTTAATTATTTTCTTAATAGACAAGGTGTTTTATTATTTCCATAGAATATGTCTACAGCTTACTTTTTTTAGGGGCATATCGTATTTTTTTCTAAACGAGGGGTCGGAAAATGCAAAAAAAATTGCGGATGTCTACTATATTGAGACTATTTTTCGTTTTAGTCGTCATTGTTCCCATCGTATTAATAAGTTTTGTAATCTTAAATATTTATAAGCGAGATATCATTGAGCAGAATACGAGCCGCTCATTACAAACCGCCCAAGCTGTTTCCTATTCCGTTAGTCAAGAAATCAATCGCATGAATGGCCTATTTGCTTCTATAGGGGTTGATCAAGAGGTACTTGCGACGACATATGATATTCAAACCAAGACGGGCATAGAAAAACAATTAGCCAGCAACAAGCTAAAGGTTCTTATCGAGAAATATACGGCTTCCGTCTCTGGCCGCGTGTTGTCGGTCAATTTTTTTTTCGAAAACAATAAATCTTACTCCTACTTGAAAAATATGATGATGGACGAAACGGTGGTTCGAAAACAGAAATGGTACCGTGATTCGATAAATTCACCAGATATCGTTCACTTTTTGGGGATGATGCCCAATTCGCTTTATGGCAACTACAATCCGTACATGATGGCAGCCGCACTCTCGCCAAGTGATCTTAATCCAATGTCAAAATTCGAAATGATTTTGTTTACGTTTGAAAGCGGGGCATTCGATCGCATTTTGCAATCTCGCGACAATTCAGAGTCCGTTCTGCACATTGTCAGTAATAAAGGGGAAATAATCGCATCCAACACGATTATAGATAGAGGCAGCTTAATACCTGTTAATTGGTTAACTGATCAAGAGCATAAGGATAAAGGTTCTTTTGTAGACAATAGGAATGATCAAAAAAAACTGATTACTTATGCCAGAGTCGATCATACAGAGTGGTTGATCGTACAAATTATTCCCTATACGGATTTGTTGGCAAACTATCGGAATGTTAATTCTGTTGTATGGTTTCTTGCCATTCTGATCATTTTTGCATTCGTGCTTATATCTTTCTATTTTGTTTCTAATGTAACGAGGCCGATTAGTGAATTGCTGCGACAAATGGTTCGGGTTACTGGTGGAGACTTAGGTGCAAAGTATACCGCTACTGGCAGTGTTGAAATGGTGAAGCTCGGCCATTCCTTTAATCAGATGACCCAGCAGGTTCGTGAACTAATGGATCAGCATGAGAGGCAGGAGGTAGAGAAGCGTAAAGCAGAGTTTGCCGCGCTTCAAGCGCAGATTAACCCTCATTTTCTCATCAATACGTTAAATGCGATTAAGTTTATGGCTTTGATCAGTAAGGCGGATAATATACGTAACATGACACATGCGCTTACGCGTCTATTAGCATCTTCCTTTAATCGCGGGGGTCTGTTAACGACCATAGCGGAAGAAGTGGATCATTTAAAGCATTACCTATATATTATGGAGATTCGTTTCGGTAGACCCATCCAGACAGAGTGGGAGATCGATCAAGATGCATCCGGTCTTTATTTGTTGAAGCTGCTTCTGCAGCCTATTCTGGAAAACAGCATCATTCATGGATTGAAGGATATCGATTATCCGGGGAAAATCATCGTCACGATCAAAAAAAACGGTGGGGATTTGATCATTACTATTGCGGATAATGGTGTGGGAATTGAGCATGAGACAATCGATCAAATGGATGAAGGGACACCTAAGCATACGTTTAGCGGGATGGGAAATAAAAATGTGCATAGACGAATCCAACTGCATTTTGGCAAGCAATATGGACTTCAATACGAAGAAGCGCTGCTTCACGGAACGAAAGTGCGAATTACATTACCGATTCTTACCGAGCCGGATGAAGAACTGGTGAACACCATGGTCAAAAATAACAGTGCTTAACGATATTCCACATGAAACTTGCTTATAAAAACATCATGCTTGAACAAAAAAGGTCATATTGTTTTGGGTGCATGCTAGGTATGATGAAATGACTTGGATGTATGCGCGAATGCTAATCTCTTTATCAAACATGATGTAGGGAGCCGTACAAATGAGAGATTTGAAAAGCAAAAAAATTGCAGCAGCAATCATCCTTTTATTGTTAGTCATGCAGACAGGATGCAGCAATACGGGTGTTGAAGCATTTAAAACCAATTCTTTGGAAAAAAACACATCCGCTCGCTTAGAGTATCCCGAAAATAATGATCAGCCGATTAGATTGAAGTTCGGGATGTGGGAATCCAAAACGGATATTGAATTTTGGACCGAAAAGGTGAAACAGTATTCTGAGATTAGACCGAATGTTGTCGTAGAGGTAGAGACGATTCCTGAAAACAATGGACAGTATTTGAAAGTAAGGCTCGCGGCAAATGATTTGCCGGATTTATTTTATCTTAAGCCCGCTCATTTACCAATCTATAATGCTTCACTTTTATCGCTGGATGATTTGAATGCAACGAGTAGAAATAAATATCCTGCCAAGCTGGATGGTCATGTTCTTGGATTGCCGCTTGTATCTTTCTCTGAATATGTTTTTTATCATCCCAGTATATTTCAAGAGGTAGGCGTCGAGGTACCGCGAACGAGAGGACAATTTATGAATGTGCTCGAGAAGATTAAAAAGCATGGTAAATATATTCCGATTGCGGTTGGCGGCAAGGAAGACTGGACGTTTTATCCCTTCATGGAATTTGGACCTCCAATAATAGCGGAAAATAACCATTACTTAACGGATCTTACTAAAACTGAAAAGCCTTTTGGAGCGGGTTCACCTTTTGAGCAAGCAGCCAAAATGCTCAAAGCAATCGCAGATAATGAGTATGCTGGTCCTGATGCGCTCGAAATTGGCTTTGATCAAGCCAAACAAAAATTTCAGTCCAACGAAGCAGCGATGATTGCGCTTGGACAGTGGTATTATTCAGACCATATGTCAAAGGTGGGCAGCGATGAGGATTTAGATGCTTTTGCTCTCCCATGGAGAACAACAGAGAATGAAGTATTGCGAGCGATTACGATGCCAGATCAGTATATGGCTATCAGCAAAAACTCTCCAAATACGAAAGAAGCTATCGCATTTATGGAATGGATGTTTAGCAAGGATGTTTATCAAGCTTACATAAATAATTCACAGAACTCATCAACCATAACCGATGTCATTTCCTTTCTGCCGTTTTTTTATAAAGCCAATAATGCTCATCCCTTTCATCCTTTTATGTATGATGAAATAGATGAGAAATACGTGAAGATGAAGAATAATGCCCAACATGACGAGAAGAAAATAGGACAAGAGATTTTTGCGGGTGCAAGGGTTACTGATATTGTGCAGAAGCTCAATGACAATTGGACTAAAGCGATGCAAGCGGTTAAGTAGCAAGTAGCAAACGGACTCTATTGTATTCCACTTATTTGCTTACAGATTGGGGGAAGCATAATGACGACATTTAAAGCCTTCATTATTGATGACGAACCTTTAGCTAGATTAGCACTACGGGAATATATATCATTAGCTACTACAGAAATAGAAATAGCGGGGGAAGCGGGTGATGGAGAAGAGGCGCTATCTCTTTTATTAGAAAGAGCGGATATTGATATCCTATTTGTCGATATTCAGATGCCTAGAATGAATGGCGTTGAGCTATTGTCTGCGCTTCGAAACGCCTCTTTGCCCCGAATTCCGCTCATCATTATGCTTAGTGCTTACGGGAATTATCCTTATGTTAGAGACTCATTTGTTCTAGGCGCATTCGATTATATGCTAAAGGCACAATTAGATGAAACATATATCGCACCGGTTCTGAAGAAGACGATTGATGAACTGAATAGAAGACAAAAATCGGCTGACGCGGAAGAGCCCGCTGACGAGGATGAGGTCATTGTTAGTTCCATGCTGCACCGGCTAGCCGTGTCGGATGGACAGGATTTATCCTCATATGAACAAAATGAAGAATTGCTCCAGGGCCTGCTTACCGTTAAGAAACATTTGGGAGAGAAAAATCAAGAGGTGGCGCTAATTAGACTTTCGAAGGCCATTTCATTTGAACATATTCATCGTATTATTTTGCAGACCATCCGGACGGTAACCAATACGGATAGAAATAATGGGATATGCCGCGTTTCTCGTCATGATGAGCGTCATTATACACTGTTTTTCACTTTTCCTGAGCAATGCAGCATCATGGCGATTCGCAGATTAACGCATACGATGCTAACGGATGTGAAAATCAGACTTCAGCAATTTTTAAATCTTCATTTATCCATTGGTGTCAGTGATGTTGCGAATGGCATTGCGGAGTGGAATACCTTGTTTAGACAAGCTGAAAGATTATCTATCTTTTGCTACTACCATGGATATAATCAGTTGTTTTATCCTGAATCTGAGAAGCCAATTGTATTGCATAAAGAGGACTGGGATGAAATTTGGAATCCGTTGAAGCTAGAGCTGCTGCATGCCTTAAATGACAGTGACAATAAGAGATGGAAGCAGTGTTTACAGCCTTGCTTTCAACAGCTTATTGAACGGTTTCCCTCATCCCCTCCTCTCATACAATCCATACTTAGTGATATGGTTTGGGAAGCAGGTTCGCTAATCTATCAGAATGGTATGTCATGGGGGAAATTACTCGATAACTTCCCTAATCCAGCTCAGTATGTGCGTCAGCTCGAAACATGGACTGAGACGGTCGAGTGGATGGAACTTTTTCTACAAGCGCTTCATGAGGCTTTGCATCCTAAATCAAAAAGTGCGTCAGGGTGGCTCAGCCCCATTGTTGCTAAAGCAAAGGCAATTCTGGAGAAACATTTCAATGAAGAAATCCATTTGTCGAGCATAAGTGAAATGGTCGGAGTGAGCGAGAGCTATTTAAGTAAACAATTTGCTAAAGAAACAGGCGTCAATTTCATTCCCTACTTAACGAACCTAAGAATTGATAAAGCAAAGGAAAGCTTGGAGAATGGAATGAAAATTTACGAGGTAGCGGAGCTTGTGGGATATGTTAACCCGGAGCATTTCAGTCGAATTTTTAAGAAAGTAACGGGAGTAAGTCCATTAGCTTATCGGAAAGAAAGCGAGAAACGAGTTGTCGCACCTTCTTTTAACTTCCGTAATAACCATTATTGAAAAAGCAAGGTAGGAGATGCATAACGCGTCTCCTATTTTTTTTATTAAAAGGAAAAATAAGTACAAAAAAGATCAACATCACAACAAAAGATATCATTTGGTCTCGATTTCATTACTTATATAATAAAAAAGCAATAGATGATGTGCTGCTAGAGCTCCCGAGAAAAAGTTCTTAAGGAAAGAAATGAACGACATTTTAAGGAGGAGTTATTGCAAATGGGGAAAAATATTAGAAAAAAAGCAACTTGGGGTATGGTGCTTCTTCTCATCCTGCTCTCACTGTCAGCATGTGGAGGGAATAACGAAAACAGCCCAACGCCTACTGCGAAGCCGGCAGAGACGACTAAGGCAGAAGAGACAGCGAAGGCTGAAGAGACTCAGAAGCCAGCAGAAGAACCAAAGATTACCGGTGATCTAGAAATCCAATATTTCGTGGGCGGTTACGGTGATGCTTGGTGGAAAGAGGTTATCGGCGAGTTTAAGGCAAAATATCCAGATGTGAAAATTAAAGAATCCGCAGGCTCCCAAATCAATGAACAAATGAAGCCGCGTTGGATTCAAGGTAACCCGCCCGATGTTGTATACATCGATGGAGCAGGATCCAATGAAACGCAAATGGTTCAGGATGATCAGTTGATGGACATTACGGAATGGGTGAAAACTGCGAAAAACGTAGATGGAGAAAACCTGATCGATCCATTGATCGCGCCTCCACAAGACTACAATGGCAAAAACTTTACGATTCCATTGGTATTCGGTTCATGGGGCACATTCTATGATGATGCGCTCTTCAAGGAAAAGGGCTGGGATGTACCGACTGACTGGGATAGCTTCTTAGCTACAAGTGAAAAAATTAAAGCAGCTGGCATTAATCCTTACATTCACACAGGTAAATATCCTTACTATGTTGTTGGCGGCCTTCTGAACTCAGGATTCGTTTCTGAAAATGGCGACAATCCGCAAATTTTGAAGGATCAAGAAGCAGCAAAAGAAGGGTCCTTTAATAACGATGCTGTCTCCAATACGTTGAAGAAGCTTGTTGATATGAGAGATAAAGGTTATTTCGATAATGCATCATATGGTATGAACCACACAGATTCGCAAATGCTGTTCTTGCAGCATAAGGATGCTATGATTCCAAACGGCTTATGGTTGGAAAATGAAATGAGCAAGGATGTTCCGGCTGGCTTTACATTTGGATTCATTCCTTCCGTTATGCAAAAAGCTGGCGGTAAGTATGTAGCCATTCCGTACACAAGCAATATCGCCATTGCGAAAAAAGCGAAAAATCCTGATGCCGCAAAAGCATTCGTTGAGTTTATCTTTACGAAAAAAGCAGCTATTCGCTGGGCTGAGCTTACTGGCGCATTGATGAACGTTAAGGCTGACCTAGAGTCAACAAGCGCAAGCAATGTGGTGAAAACGGCAATGAAGTATTTCAATGGAAGCGATACGATCGTAGCACCGGTATTCAAATTGAATTCAGACCTAGAGCAGGCTGAAAATGATGCTACAATCGCTCTACTGCAAAAGACCATTACACCTGAAGAATGGATGGATCGGATGGAGAAGGCCGCTGCTAAAGTTCGTAAATAATGACCTCTCTTTATCCCAACAATCAGAGGACTTTGCTCCTCTGATTGTTCTTTTAAATTATAAGGGAGGCATTAAATGATGATTCCTCATACAAAAAAAGTAAAGTCATCCCGTCCATGGAGCAGGAAGCTGTTTATTGCCAGCTTTCTATTACCTACACTAGCTCTTTTTTCATTATTTACAATTTATCCTCTGCTCCGAGGCTTATATTTAAGCTTCTTTGATTGGTCCGGCGGATCGGAAACGATGAATTTTATCGGTGTAGATAATTATAAGGAGCTATTTGCGGATTCTATTATTCCTGTCGCAATCAAAAATGATTACTTCCTTATCTTTTGGAAAGTTATTCTGATCATGTCCCTTGCCACTTTTTTTGCGGTTTCTTTAACGAGATTGAAACTGAAGGAATATGGGTTTTATCGTGTAGTATTCTTTTTCCCCAATATCATCTCGGTTGTCGTTATCGGCGTATTGTGGAGCTTCATTTATAACCCGACTCTAGGCTTTCTGAATGCATTCCTATCTTTATTCACTTCAAAGCCTGTAGATACGAACTGGTTAGGATCGCCGGATCTGGCCATTTGGTCTCTGCTTCCCCCAAGCGTGTGGGCAGGTATCGGATTCTATATGCTACTCATAATCGCATCTATATTAGGCATTTCAAGCTCCTTGTACGAGGCGGCGAGTATTGATGGTGCAGGAGAATGGAAGCAATTTACGAAGATTACACTTCCGTTAATATGGGAGCAATTTAAGACATCTATTATTCATATCGTCATTACGACCCTAAATGGCTCATTCATTATCGTGAAGCTGATGACCGACGGCGGCCCAGACAATGGCACTCAGGTTCTTGGCTATTATTTATACCAAATGGGCTTCAAGCAATTCCATCTTAGCTACGGGGCTACAATTGGCGTTCTGATTTTAATATTGTCTTTAATCACAACCTTGCTGCTGCAGCGTATTCTTCGTAGGGAGACAATCGAAATGTAAGGAGGTGGAGCAATGAATATTCTTACAACGAAAAAGCCCATGCTGTTCCTATCGAAATCTATCGTTCGTTTCATTCTCTTGCTATGGACATTGATTGTCCTTTATCCGGTCATTTGGACGTTCCTAACCTCCTTAAAAGATAATGGACAGGTTATGCAGGGGAAGCCATGGGATTGGCCTACTGTTTTTCATTTTAATAATTATGGAAATGTATGGAGTCGAGCGCATTTTGGCGATTATTTTTTTAATTCCATTTTCGTCACGGTAGGCAGTATGATTTTGTCTTTGGTTATGGCAGCGACAACCGCATATATATTGGCCCGTTTTGTTTTTAAAGGCAGAGGATTTCTGTTTTTTATATACGTTTCCTCTATGATGATCCCGACAACACTAGGATTAATTCCATTATTTTTTCTTCTGAGCGATCTGCATTTGTCTAATTCGTTATGGGGACTGATGCTGGTCTATTCTGTCGGCACGATCGGCATCCTGCCGTTCGCAATCTTTTTTCTGGTGGGCTTTTATAAGACGCTGCCGAGGGAGTTAGAGGAAGCTGCGATAATAGACGGATGCTCCGATTATGCGGTTTTTTTCCGGATAATGCTTCCGTTGTCGAAGCCGGGGCTTGTAACGGTAGGTATTATGAACGCATTAACGGTCTGGAATGAATATATTATGGCTACTGTTCTGATCAATGATCCAGAGAAATACACCGTCCCTGTCGGCATTGCCATTATGCAGGCAGAAATGCAGTATAGGACGGAATGGGGACCCCTATTTGCGGGATTAGCGATTTCCATGGTTCCTGTTATTTTGTTGTATGTCATCTATCAAAGGCAAATAACGGGCGGGTTAACCGCTGGCGCTTTGAAGGGCTGATGGTTCCTCCTATATGCAAAAAAATGCGAAAACCGATAGCAAAAGCTGTCGGTTTTTTTCTTTGGACACGGGCACAAGAAATTTCCCTTTTTAAGGAATGCTAATTATGTCATATAATGAATAAAGACAGATAACACTTGATTAGTGGAAAAGGGGTTCTTCACTTGAGTTCGACTCACACAACATTGCTTCGAGACAAGAAGCAACGCAAATTATTGTTTAGTGCAGGTCTTAGTTGGTTATTTGACGCAATGGATGTAGGGATACTTTCCTTTATCGTGGCGGCATTAAGTGTGGAATGGGGGCTGGGGGCCCAGCAGATCGGCATACTGACAGCTGTTAATTCTATTGGCATGGCTGCTGGCGCAGCAGTAGCAGGCTCTCTAGCAGATCGGTACGGACGCAAATCCATCTTGCTGTGGACACTTCTTATTTTCTCGATTGCAAGCGGATTATCCGCGCTTGCAGCTAGTTTTACTGTTTTATGTATTCTGCGTTTTATAACAGGCTTTGGTTTAGGCGGAGAGCTTCCTGTCGCTTCTACTCTTGTCTCGGAATCCGTTCCCGCGAAGGAGAGAGGCCGCGCCATTGTTCTTCTGGAAAGCTTTTGGGCAGGCGGTTGGATTTTGGCAGCTTTGATTGCTTACTTCGTTATTCCTGCGTATGGCTGGAGAATGGCATTTGTCATTGGTGCGCTGCCCGTATTTTATGCGGTTTATTTAAGAAGATCGATAGAGGATTCACCTCGGTTTAAAGCACAGCAAAACGTGAAAACTTCATTAAAGGAAAGACTGGCATCCATCTGGTCGAAGAAATATCGAAAATCCACGATAGCACTCTGGGTGTTGTGGTTTACTGTCGTCTTTTCCTATTATGGGATGTTCCTATGGCTTCCAACCGTTATGGTGATGAAAGGCTTTGATCTCGTCAAAAGCTTTCAGTATGTGCTCATTATTACGCTAGCTCAGCTGCCTGGATACTTTACTGCGGCTTATTTCATAGAAAAATTCGGACGTAAATTTGTATTAGTCACCTATTTGCTGCTTACCGCCGTAAGCGCAATATGGTTTAGTTATGCGGATTCCGCAGGCATGCTCATAGCTGCCGGCATGAGCTTGTCCTTTTTCAATCTAGGTGCTTGGGGAGCGATGTACGCTTATACGCCAGAGCTATACCCAACTGCTATTCGTGCTACCGGTTCAGGTTTTGCCGCTTCTTTTGGCCGCGTAGGCGGTATTATTGGACCATTTACGGTAGGGGCGCTTGTGGCGAAGGGAGCCTCTTTAACAACCGTATTTCTAATCTTCTTTATTGCGATTGTTATTGGAGCGCTAACTATACTTTTTATTGGGAAAGAAACAAAGGGAATTGATCCGGATCTGTAAGCGTACAGACCCTTGGAGTCTGTATTGGGAATGGATGAAGACAAAGACTCGAGAGCTGACTTTATGAACGAATAGTCAGCTCTCGAGTCTTATTTTTATTGGAGCGGTTATAGTCATGAAAGATTAGGAAGAGCCGACCGTCTTTTTGGAGAAAAAGGTTTTGAGCGCCTTATACACTTCGCCTTTCTCCTTAATGATGGAGTACATGAACTTCTTATGGTTGATATGCTTGTATGCTGACATGAGCGTACTGCTGCGGTTGTACTGATTAACCTCGCCGTAGCCGAATATATTGCTCCGTTCCATTAATTGATTAATGAGCTTCACGCATCTCTCGTTGTCAGAGGTCAGGTTGTCGCCATCAGAGAAGTGGAAGGGATAGATGTTCCAGTTCGATGTTGGGTAGCGGCTGTCTATAATATCTATCGCCTTCTGATAGGCGGAAGAGCAAATGGTACCGCCGCTTTCTCCGCGATTGAAGAACTCTTCCTCCGTTACTTCCTTGGCTTCCGTATGATGAGCGATAAATACAATTTCAACATGCTCATATTTTCGGCGCAGGAAGCGGGTCATCCAGAAGAAGAAGCTGCGTGCGCAATATTTTTCGAATGAGCCCATGCTGCCAGACGTATCCATGAGCGCGAGAATGACGGCATTGGATTGCGGTTTAATAATTTCATTCCACGTCTTGTAACGAAGATCATCGGGAGATATGCCGCCGATTCCAGATTTCCCTGCATTTGCGTTGCGTCTGAGATTTTCGATTAGTGTACGTTTCTTATCAATATTAGACATGATGCCTTTTTTTCGTATATCTTGAAATACAATTTCAGTTGATTGCAGCTGATCCTTTTGCTTTTGCTCCAGGTTTGGCAGTTCAAGCTCCTCAAACAGCATATCTTCAAGCTGATCGATGCTGATCTCTGTATCGATAACATCTTCGCCTGGCTGATCACCAGCATCTTGACCTTTGCCGGGTCCTTTAGCTGCTTGCGGATCTACCCCCAGTACATCGCCAACCTGCGAATCACCGTCTCCTTGTCCGACATGCTGCTTCTTGTTGTAGTTGTATATAAAGTGAGTTTCGTCAAGACTTTTGATGGGAACCTTAATTGTACGCTTGCCGTCAGACAAGATGATGCTCTCGTCAGAAACCAAATCAGGCAGGTTCTGTTTAATGGCTTCCTGTACCTTCTCCTGATGCCGCGCTTGATCCTCATAGCCTTTGCGGTGGAGTGACCAATTTTCCCTTGATACAACAAACAGCGGCTGTGAATCCATGCTTCCTCACCTCATCTCAATATGTTGCTCCAACTTCATGGAGGTAACGGTAAAATTCCTCTTCGCTTATTTCTTGTCTGTTACTCAATATATTCAAGAACGGAGCGGTTATGTGAACGAATATGAGTCCATTTCTATCAATCTATCTGACATCTTGTACCGGTCTATTAGACATTATGTTAAATAGATGGGGGTTTTTTAAGTATTTCGGATCATGTAATTCAAAAAATATGTTATATAATATTACATATATTTGAAATAATGTATCCTATACCTAACATAAACGATATATGAGAAGAAAGTGATGGTTTCATTTATCTTGCAACAGCTATCGATAAAACAATTTTGGAAGATGCTGCGAAGTAGCTGCATACGCTAGTCTATAAGGATCGCGGAGGGTCCCATCTGCGATCTCTTCTACTATAAGAGCGGCGGCCGCGAAGGAGGAGAGCATTATGAGTAAGAACGAGGCAGGGATGAGTACGGAAGAGAAGGAATCACTGCTGGAACAGGATCGTAAATATCTATGGCATCATATTTCTCCACATAATGATAATCCGATGGTTGTCGTATCAGGAGAAGGCAGCTGGATAACCGATATGGACGGCAACCGTTATTTGGACGGCATGTCAGGCTTATGGTGCGTTAATGTTGGTCATGGGCGCGCGGAAATTGCTGAAGCGGCTGCCGAACAAATGAAAACAATTGCTTATTCACCTCTTATCCAATCGCATGTGCCTGCTATCAAGCTTGCTGCCAAGCTGAATGAATGGCTTGAAGGCGAGTATCGCATTTTTTTCTCTAACTCGGGATCGGATGCCAATGAAGTAGCCTTCAAAATAGGGCGTCAATATTATCATCAGCGAGGAAAGCCGACTAAGCATAAGTTTATTTCACGTCATCGCGCTTATCATGGCAATTCAATGGGAGCGCTTAGCGCCACGGGGCAGGCACAGCGCAAAGCGAAATACGAGCCGCTCGGAGTTGGATTCACCCATGTGCCTCCACCTTATTGCTACCGCTGTCCATTTGGTCAAACAAAAGGCGCATGCAAGACACAGTGCGCACAAGCCTACGAGGATGCGATCATTTGGGAAGGACCAGATTCTGTAGCCGGCATCATCGTGGAGCCCGTTATTACGGGCGGGGGGATGATTGTGCCGCCTGATGACTATTTGAAAAGGTTGAGAGCGATTTGTGATAAGTATGATGTGCTGCTTATTGTGGATGAGGTCATTTGTGGATTTGGCCGCTCCGGTGAGAAATTTGGACATATCAACTTTGGTGTCCGGCCAGATATCGTCACGATGGCTAAGGGACTTACAAGCGCCTATTCACCCTTATCAGCGACAGCGGTCTCAGCTGAAATGTATGAAAGCTTTAAAGAAAGCGGCTCGGACGCGCATTTCCGACATGTGAATACATTCGGAGGCAACCCCGTGTCTTGTGCAATAGCGTTAAAAAATATTGAAATATTGGAGCGAGAAAATTTAGTAAGCCGCTCTGCTTTTATAGGAAAGGAATTGCTTAGAGGAATAAAGACACTCAAGGAGCATCCAAATGTTGGCGAGATTAGAATATTTGGTTCTGCTATCGGTATTGAGCTTGTTGAGGATAGAGGTACGAAGGAGCCTGCGACAGCTGCGAGAGTGACAGCTGTTATTGCAGCCTGCAAGAAAAGAGGTCTGCTTATTAGCAAAAACGGCGATACGGTACCGGGATTTATGAATATTTTGACGCTTAGTCCTCCTCTTTCGACAACGGATGATGAGATAACGTTTATCGCCGATACGCTGCTGGAAGTCTTTGCAGAATGAGGAAGGAGAAGAGAAACCGATGAAGCATAAAACAGAAACAAGCATTAATTCAAAGAGGCTCCATGGAAGAATAGAAGAGCTTGCGCAAATTGGAAAAATCGGTGAAACCGGTGTATGTCGACTAGCTTTATCGAAGGAGGATCGAGAAGGTGTAGAGCTTGTGAAAAGCTGGATGGAAGAAGCGGGAATGAAAGCTAGTATAGATCCTTTTGGAAATTTAATTGGTGTATGGAAGGGGCGAAATGCTGAAGCTCCAGTGCTGATGCTTGGCTCTCATGTAGATTCACAGCCTTATGGCGGTCGCTATGACGGTGTGATTGGTGTTTTGGGTGCCATAGAGGCAGTTGAAACGATGGTTGAAGCAGGCTTCCAACCGGAAATGAATATTGAGGTTGTTGCTTTCTGCGATGAGGAGGGCTGTCGCTTTAATAAGGGGCTATTCGGCGTTAGAGGGATGACGGGAATGCTTGAGGAGGGCGAACTGGATCGGACGGATAAGAACGGCATAACTCGAAGGGAAGCGCTGCTTTCATTTGGTTGTGATCCTGAGGAGTTACATCATTATAGCTATCAGAGAGGGAGAATTGGCGCTTTCCTGGAGCTGCATATTGAACAAGGTCCTGTTCTAGAAATGAAGGGGGAACCGATCGGTATTGTGAGCGGCATATCCGGCCCGGTGTGGTGGACAGTCGAAATGACCGGCTTTGCTGGACATGCGGGCTCCGTTCCCATGCCGATGAGGCAGGATGCGCTTGTCGGCTGCGCCAAAGTCATTGTTGGACTGAATGAATTGGCAAACAGTGTGCAAGGTGCATCCACGGTTGGAACGGTTGGTTCTCTGTCGGTATTTCCGGATTCACGAAATATCATTCCGGAGAAGGTGAGCTTCACGGTTGATTTTCGGGATATTGATTTGGAGCGCAGAAATAGCTTGGAGACAAAGCTTCTCGCGCTTATTGATCATGTTTGCTTAGAGCATGGCTTAACGTACAGCATTCGTGAGGATACGAGGAGTGAACCCCGATATTGTGCGGATTGGCTAAAAGCTATTTTGCGAGAAGAAGCTTCAGAGCTGGGTCTTGTGCCGCCGGAGCTTATGAGCGGTCCCTTTCATGATTCGTTAACGATGTCATATACCTGTGATTATGCAATGATTTTTGTCCGGTGCAAGGAAGGTATTAGTCATAATCCGAAGGAGTTTGCGGAAAAAGAAGATATTGCGCTTGGAGCGGAACTGCTCTACCGGGCAGCTAGGATGATCGGCGGGAAGAAGGATGAGTAGGTTTTACGAGAACGGTTGATCGCGAAAAACAAACCTTGAGGAGGGGATTGGCATGAGCGATATAGTCAAAGCGGCCTTTATTCCCATTGATGCGCTGAGGCGAAATTTTGCCGAGGTGAAGGCGGGAATGAGACCGAAGGAAGCTGTAGAGGAATCGAATCGCTGTTTATATTGCTATGATGCTCCTTGTATTAAGGCGTGCCCGACAGGCATTAACATCCCTTCCTTCATTAAAAAGATTGCCTCCGGCAATATGAAAGGATCGGCGCGCGCTATTATGGATGCCAATCCGGTCGGAGCAACCTGTGCGAGAGTTTGCCCGACAGAAGAGCTGTGTGAGGGAGCTTGCGTGCTGAATCATTCGTCCAAGCCGATTATGATTGGACAATTACAGCGTTACGCGACTGATTGGGCGATTAAGAACGAGCAAAACTTATTTACAGCGGGGCAAAGCAACGGTAAGTCGGTTGCGATTATCGGGGGAGGTCCGGCAGGGCTGTCAGCTGCGCGTGAGCTTGCAAGATTCGGCTTTGCCGTGACGATATTCGAAGCTAAGGAGCAAGCCGGCGGATTAGATACATACGGTATCGTTTCCTTCCGCCTGCCGCAAGACATATCACTGTGGGAAGTCGAGCAGGTGAGGGAGCTTGGTGTTAATATAGTGACCAACTGTAAGGTTGGCGAGGATATTGGCGTGAATGAATTGCTTGAGGGCTATGATTTTATCGTACTCGCAATCGGCATGTCTAAGGTGCCGATGCTCGGCATTGAAGGCGAGCAATTAGAGGGTGTATACGATGCGATTGATTTTGTCGAAGCGACCAAGAGCACGATTACGACTGATTTTATCGGTAAGCGTGTTGCGGTAATCGGTGCAGGAAATACAGCGGTTGATGCTGCAACCTGTTCTGTGAGACTAGGCGCGGCTAATGTGAAGATGGTCTATCGCCGCACACAGGAGGAAATGACTGCTTATGATTTTGAATATCAGTTTGCTAAGGGAGATGGCGTAGAGTTTCAGTGGCTGACTGCACCACTCCGAATAATTGGCGATGCGAACGGCAATGTGAGTGCAATGGAATGCATGAGAATGAGCCTTGAAGAAAGGGGTGAAGACGGCAGAAGGAAACCAGTTCCCATTGAAGGCTCAGCCTTTCTGCTGGAGGTAGATGCTGTAATCAAAGCAATTGGACAAATGCGTCATCTGACCATTATTAATGGACTCAGCTTAGCGAATAAGCGCGGTATTGTTATGGTGGACGCTGAAACGTACCAAACCTCCAATCCACGTGTGTTTGGTGCAGGCGATGTTGTATTTGGCGAAGGGCAAGGAGAAGCGATGGTTGTATCCGCAGCCCAGCAGGGCAAGCTCGTTGCATACTCGATTTATAAAACCGTTAGTGCGAGGAGGGAACGTTATGGCTGATTTAAGTATTAATTTGGCAGGCATAGCATCACCTAATCCATTTTGGCTGGCATCAGCGCCGCCGACGAATACCGGCTATCAGGTGCAGCGTGCTTTCGAAGCTGGCTGGGGCGGGGCAGTATGGAAAACGCTTGGAGATCCTATCATTAATACCTCATCTCGTTTCGCAGCGGTTCATTTCAATGGTCAGCGCGTTGCAGGCTTTAATAATATTGAGCTCATTACGGATCGGCCGTTAGAGGTCAATTTGAAGGAAATATATGAGACGAAAAAACGATTTCCGGGGCATGCTGTTGTCGTCTCCTTAATGGTTGAGCCAAACCGAGAGAAGTGGCATGAGATCGTGAAGAAGGTAGAGGCTGTTGGCGTGGATGGGCTGGAGTTGAACTTTGGCTGTCCGCATGGCATGGCTGAACGAGGAATGGGCGCAGCTTCAGGTCAGCAGCCGGATTTGGTCGAAATGCAAACGATGTGGGTCAAGGAAGCTGCTATGACGCCTGTCATTGTGAAGCTGACACCCAATATCACGGATATTACCGCTACAGCCAAAGCAGCGGTGAGAGGCGGTGCGGATGCTATATCGCTTATTAATACGATCAATTCGCTTGCGGGTGTTGATATTGATACGTGGAATACGATTCCACATGTTGGAGGCAAAGGAGCGCATGGCGGTTATTGCGGTCCCGCTGTTAAGCCGATTGCGCTTAATATGGTTGCAGAATGTGCGCGTAATGCTGAGGTTGGCGTGCCGATTTCTGGTATCGGCGGTGTATCAAACTGGCGGGATGCGGTAGAGTTCCTGCTTATGGGCTCCACAGGGGTACAGATATGTACGGCTGCGATGCATCATGGCTTTAGTATCGTGGAGGATATGATAGACGGCTTGAACAATTATTTGGATGATAAAGGCTTGCTATCCGTTAAAGAACTCATCGGCAAATCGGTTGAGCGTTACTCCGATTGGGGAGACCTGGATCTCAATTATGCAGTTGTCGCAAAGATTGAGCAAGAGACCTGCATCGTATGCAACAAATGCCACATTGCCTGCGAGGACACCTCCCATCAATGCATTGAAAGACATATTGATGATCAGGGTACCGCTTATTTAAAGGTACGTGAAGAGGACTGTGTAGGCTGCAATCTTTGCGCTATCGTCTGTCCGGTAGAGGGCGCTATTACGATGGTAGAGGTACCGACATCGGAGCTCCCTCTGAGCTGGAATCAAAGACAAGCTGCTATTGGGGCGATTGGCAGCAGTAAGAGTTCTGATGATACCGATAAGAAGGAGGCGGTGTAGGATGACTGTCACGCTTATTAGAAACGGCACAATTGTAACGGCGGCTGATACGTATGGTGCTGATCTTCTCATTAAGGATGGAATGATCGCTCAAATTGGTGTTCAGCTGGATGAGGAAGCGGATATCATCATCGATGCGTCAGGAAAATATGTGTTTCCCGGAGGCATTGATCCCCATACCCATCTTGACATGCCGTTTGGCGGAACGGTAACAGCGGATGATTTTGCAACGGGGACGACAGCAGCTGCTTTTGGCGGGACAACGACAATTATCGATTTCTGTCTAACGACAAAGGGTAAGGCGCTGAGCGACTCCATCGCTGCTTGGCATAACAAAGCCAATGGAAAAGCAGTCATTGATTATGGCTTCCACCTCATGATAAGCGAGATTAATGATGAGGTACTGGCTGAGCTCCCATCGATCGTAAAGGATGAAGGAATTACATCGTTAAAGGTATTCATGGCCTACAAACATGTTTTCCAAGCGGATGATGGTACGTTATTCCGCACCTTGCTCGCCGCTAAGGAGCTGGGCGCGATGGTCATGGTTCATGCGGAAAATGGCGATGTTATTGATTTTCTAATCAAGCAAGCGTTAGAAGAAGGAAATACAGATCCGATTTACCATGCGCTTACGCGGCCTTCCCTATTGGAAGGAGAAGCGACTGGGCGCGCAGCGAAGCTGGCAGCCCTTGCCGGAGCTAGGCTTTACGTCGTCCATGTGACCTGTTCGGAGGCTGTAGAGCAAATTGCGAAAGCTCGAAATGAAGGGGCAGATATATGGGGCGAGACTTGTCCGCAATATTTGGTGCTTGATCAGTCTTATTTGGAGAAGCCTGATTTCGAAGGGGCCAAATATGTATGGTCGCCGCCTCTAAGAGAGGCATTCCATCAGGAAGTGCTGTGGAATGCGCTGAAGAGCGGTCAATTGCAAACCATTGGGTCCGATCAATGTTCTTTTAATTTTGAGGGTCAAAAGGATCTGGGACTTGGCGATTTTAGCAAAATTCCAAATGGCGGTCCTGTCATCGAAGATCGATTCTCATTGCTTTATTCGGAAGGCGTAACCAAAGGACGTATAACGCTTAATCAATTCGTTGATATGGTAGCGACTCGCAGTGCAAAGCTGTTTGGTCTCTTCCCGCAGAAGGGAACCATTGCAGTCGGCAGTGATGCGGATATCGTTATTTTCGATCCTTCAGCAAAGCGCAAGCTCTCGGTAGAATCACATCATATGAATGTTGACTACAATCCTTTTGAGGGGATGGCGGTGACCGGTGTTCCGGTTAGCGTGCTCTCGCGCGGTGAATTTGTCATTAAGGATCAGCAATTCGTTGGTACTCTCGGTGCAGGACAGTATGTGAAGCGTGCACCTTACAGGGCTTCAAGCGAAGAAGAAGCTCCTCCTAAGGAAAAGGTGCAGCACTAACACCAAGGAGGCGGTTGAATGTCGGCATTCGAACAATTTGCAAAAGAAAAAAGTAGAATAGATGCCTATATAGAGCAACAATATGTGATTACTGGTGTGCGTGAAGGCTTGAGCGGTGATTTACTCGAGCTTAAGCATCCGGGTGGAGACACAGCAGAAATGCTAGTGGAGACTGCAGACGCGAGAAAATATTATGTGAATGTATTAATTAAGCAGTCTCAAACTCTTTAGACGATTGATATAAGGAAGCGATTAATTTAAAAAATGCCCCTGCGAATGCTAAGTATCAGCATAAGCGGGGGCATTTTTCAATGCGGCGGGCTATATCCGTTAAAGAGGAGATTCTATGAATTATTTTATAAAATAGCATTTCGCTGCTTAAGCATGCGATAGAGGAGAATTGCGGTAATGGAGCATAGCATCGCACAAGCTCCAATGAATAGATAGCCGCCTTGCAAGCCTGCTATGAGATCGGCCCCTTCAAGATCATTCGCAAACAGCTGCTTCGTCCATTCTGTAATGGCGCCAATCGCAAGGTTGCCGATTACGCTGGCGACGCCCATCAAAGTAACGGTAAACGTAATGGCTGTATCGACATGGTTAGCGTATCGTTTTGCAAGCAGCGCCATGACAGTTGGATAGATGGGAGCGATACCGACTCCTGCCAATGCAAACAGAAAGGCACCAGATTCACCAATGATTATTGCTGCTATGGAGCAGATACCGGAAAATGCGGATAAAACAATGAGTGATAAAGTATATCCGAACTTATCGGTTAATGGTCCCAGCAGGAGACGAGCAATCATAAAGCAGAAGAAAAAGGCGGACAGCATCTTAGCTGATGAATCGCCGCTCCAACCATATGCCTTCTCTAGGAAGTTAACAAGCCAGCCGCCGACAGCAAGCTCAGATATGACACCAAAAGATAGCACCAATACGATTAACCATGCGATAGGATCTTTGGCAAATTGTTTTAACGAGACTGGATTTTCTTCAATAGCATCATCATTTGAAAAGCGAGCCAATAATCCCGGCAGCATTGGCAAGATAGAAAGGGCGAGAATGAGCATATACATGCCGCGCCAGCCTAGTGCAGAGCCGAATAGATCCACGCCCATGAGCCAAGCGGCAATAATAGGCGCAAACATGGAGCTGAGTCCATAGAAAAAGTGGGATAAATTCATCATCATGCCTGTGTTTTTGACGAAAATACGTGCTGCTAGAATGGCGAGACCAATTTCCAGTATCCCATTTCCGATATATAACAGGAAGTAAGCTGCGGACAGTGATGTGTAATTGGCAGCAAAATAAATGCATACACCCGAAATGGCCATAGACCCGAATGCTAGCGATATCGTCAGCTTCATTCCTGTTCTGCGTGCAAGCCATCCGGTAAAGCTGCAAGCAATCAGATAGCCGAGAGAGTTGAAGGAAAGCAGTATGCCGACTTGAAGCTCATCGAGCTTTAAATCTCCTTGCATCCTTGGGAGAGCGGGTCCTTTTATATTTTCTGAAAATCCAAATATGAGAAAGCCGCCAAAAACGACGATAAGCAGTAAAATGTAGTTTTTGGATAAATGGTTGGTTAGACGAGACATGACTAGTTGACCTCCAAAATGATAATCGTGCTAAAAATAGTAATATGCGGTTTTTATAGTGATTTGAATCGTCCTTAACTTTAACTTTTATTCATAAAATGCGCAAGAATAGGTTATATACGGCAAATCTCGCATGATGCGGCAGGCCCTAACGAGTGGTATTATAGATGATAGAATAATAGTGATGGATCATGTACAAAGAAAGGATGTTAGGAATCAATGAAGTTATTTCATACTGCGGACTGGCATCTTGGCAAGCTTGTTCAAGGCGTTTATATGACAGAAGACCAGCGCTATGTGCTGGAGCAGCTTCTGCAAGCAATAGAATTGGAGAGACCGGATGCCGTTATTATAGCCGGCGATCTCTATGATCGTGCAGTACCCCCGACCGAAGCCGTTGAGTTATTGGATGAAATGCTGGCTCGCATCGTCATCGATTGCAATACGCCAGTCATTGCTATTTCGGGTAACCATGACAGTCCGGATCGCATTAATTTCGGAACAAAAATGATGGAAAGCCGCGGACTATATCTCGTCGGCGGATTGAAGGATGGTATTAAGCCTGTCGTGCTGCGTGATGAGTATGGCGAGGTGCATTTCCACCTCGTGCCGTACGCTGATCCTGCACTCGTTCGTCATCAGCTTGGCGATGAATCAATCCGTACCCATGATGACGCCATGAGGGTCATTACAAGCAGAATAACGGAGAGTATGGATTCTGCCGCGAGGCATGTGTTTGTTGGGCATGCTTTCGTAACGGCTACTGGGGAGCCTGAGCGCAACACCAGTGATTCCGAACGCCCCCTATCTGTTGGCGGAGCTGAGCATGTCAGCGGGGCTTATTTTGAGAAATTTCATTATACAGCGCTTGGGCATTTGCATCAGGCTCATTTTGTTCGGAACAACACCATAAGATATGCTGGCTCACCGCTAAAATACTCCATATCAGAAGAATCTCATGCAAAAGGCTATTTAGTTATTGAGCTAAATGAGGCAGGCGAGGTTTCGGTTGAGAAGCGTGAGTTGACACCACTTCGCAATATGAGGCGCGTGAGTGCATCTATAGAAGAAATAGAACGACACCCGATCAATGAGGATTATGTATTTGTCACCTTGCTTAATGATAATCCAGTGCTCTTTCCTATGGAAAAGGTGCGATCGGTATATCCGAATGCGCTTCATGTAGAGCGCAGAACGACGATATCCAGCGGTATAATGGATGGGGACGGGGCAACTAACAGCACAGGGAGACGAGAGGCCGATCCCATTGAGCTGTTTGTTTCTTTCTATCAGGAAGTCAAAGGGCAGCCGCTCTCCCAAGCCAAAAGGGATTTGTTTGCAGGGACATATGCGGAGATTCTGCGCGAGGAAGGAGGGGCTGTATGAGACCGATTAAGCTAACGATGACGGCTTTTGGGCCATACCGAGATACTGAACTCATCGATTTTAGGCTATTGGAGCATCGTCGTTTGTTCGTCATTTCAGGCAATACCGGCGCTGGGAAAACATCGATTTTTGATGCGATATGCTTTGCATTCTATGGCACGGCAAGCGGTGAAGATCGATCTGATCCACGTATGCTGCGAAGTCACTTTGCAGATGAAGATACACATACATCCGTTACCTTCGACTTTGCAGTAGGACGCAGAAGCTATATGATCATGCGGCAAATGCCTCATCGCAAAGGGAACAACAAAAGCGAGACCGGCGGCAAAGCGGAATTATACGAAACGACGAGCGGCGAAGCTGTTCCGGCAGTGGATCGATTTATTCTCTCCGACGTAAATGCCAAGCTGGAACAAATTATTGGTCTCACCAAGGAGCAATTCAGTCAGATCGTCATGCTGCCACAGGGAGAGTTTCGTAAGCTTTTAACGTCTGATACCGACAATAAGGAAGAAATATTACGGCGTATTTTCCGAACGGAGCTGTATGAACGATTGGAGAATCGCTTTCAACAAAAAAATCGTGAGCTGCAAGACGGACTGAAGACCTCGAAGGCGACTGTTCAGGCTTATATGAAGCAGGCGCAAGGGGCATTGCCGGAACGCGCGGATAGTGAGCTTTCACGTACGTTTAGCCAGGATGTGTTTAGCGCTGCGCAGGTTACGGAGGCGCTTGAGCTTGAGCATCAATACTACCGAGGGCTGGTAGAGCAGGCGGAGGCACAGAAGGAGCAGCTCACGGTTCGAATTAATCAGGGTGAAGAGGAGCTGCGCGCAGCTATAGCATTAAATAGCAAACATGCGGAGCATGATAGGAAACGTACTCAGCTAGAGCTGCTTGATGTTCAGAAAGCGGAGTTTGCAGGGAAGGAACAGGGGTTAGCACTTGCGGAGAAGGCTGCCCACCTTGCTCCTTATATGGAACAGGCTGAGCGAATGATCGCTGAAGCGGCTGCTAAGCGGAGTCAGTTTATTGTGAGGCAAAATGAGTTGGAAGCCGCTCAACGCCTGCACGTGCTTTCGGTTGAGCGGCATGCCTTGGAGGCGGGCCGAGAGGAGGAACGCCGAATTGGGGAACGCGAGCTTAACAGGCTGATGGAGCTGGCTCCTATCGTTGGGACGCTGGATGCGCAGCAGGGTGCGATTGATAAGCTGTTATTGGAGGAAAAAGCATGTGAAGCAAAGCTGAAAACGTTAGATGCATCGCTTAACCAGCTTCGCGATTCCAGGGGAGCAGCACGTGGATTAATAAAAGAGTTAGAGCTGGAAACCTCTCCGCTAGCGGAAAAGCTTGAGAAGCTGCGAGCTGTTGAGCAGCAAGGAAAGCAGCTTAAGCGACTCGTTGATGTCGAGAGAGAAATGGCGCGCATAGCTCAGCTAGCAATAGAATTAACGGAATCGTTCGCTAAAGCTAAGGGGGGGCATGATAAGCTTGAGAGAGCTTGGATTGAAGGGCAAGCAGCGTTGCTTGCTGCGCATTTACATGACGGCAAACCTTGCCCCGTATGCGGAAGCGAGACTCATCCAGAGAAGGCGGATACCGCAGATGAGGTTCCTTCCCGGGAAGCCTTGCAAGCAGCGAAGCTGCAGCTGAGTGAAGCGGAACGAGAGCTGTTTGCAGCGAGAGCGCAGGCAAGTGCGGCGCAAGCTACACGTGATGATGGCGCTAGAGAACTGGAGGAATACGGTCTAAAGGCTGAAAGGCTGGAGGAACAAAGAACTCAGCTGCTGCAGCACTGGCGCGAGCTTAAGGAAGATACAGACAAGCTTTTGCTGAAATTCAAGCAGCTTCCTGAGTTAAAAGGGCAGCTTGAGGCACAGGAGCAGAAGCTCGAAAAGCTGCAAACGGAGAAGGAGCAGCTTCAGGCAGGGCAGCAGCAGCGGATTATTTTAAGAACGTCGCAGTTTTCTGCACTGCAGAAGGAGCTTGATCGCATCCCGGAAGAGCTTCGGACACCAGAGAAGCTTGGCGCTAAGCTAAGTCAGCAGCAGGAAATTGTAAAGGCGCTCACCTTAGCTTGGCAGAAAGCGCAGGAAGGTCTCCAGCAAATAACAGCTAAGCTGGCGGAACAGAAAGCTTATGGGGAGCAATCCAAGCAGCAGCTTGAGGAAACGGAGCATAACCGACTGATTGCTGAACAACGTCGATCTGATGAGCTGCAAAAAGCTGGATTTGCGAATTTGGAGCAATACGGTAAAGCGGTATTATCCGAGAAAGCAAGAGAAGCGTTAAGAGGAGAAATTGAGGCCTATCGTTCAGCGGTTGCTTTGCTCAATCAGCAGCTATCTGAGCTTCAGCTCGATCTAGTTGGGAAGCCGAAAGTAGATATTGTGCAGCTTCAGGATGGACTTGCTGTTTTGAAGCAAGCGATGGAGCAAATGATTGCTTCCGCTCAGACGGCTATTTCAACCGGACAAGAAGCGAGACGCTTAGCTCTTTCTATAGGACAAGCCCATGAAGAAACAAAGCTGCTTGAAGCTAAGCTTGAGGAAGTAATGGACGTATACAGCATGCTGAAGGGTGATAATGCATTAAAAATCTCGTTCGAGCGTTATATTTTAATCGAGTTCTTAGAGCAGATTCTTTATGCAGCCAATGTTCGGCTTCGTGATTTATCCAATGGACAATTTTCCTTGCAGCGTAGTGATCGCCTTGAAAATCGCGGGAAGCAAAGCGGACTTGGCCTTGATGTCTATGATGCCTATACAGGTCAAAATCGCGATGTGAAAACATTATCCGGCGGTGAGAAGTTTAATGCATCGCTTTGCCTCGCTCTTGGGATGACCGACGTTATTCAGTCGCATCAGGGCGGAGTGACCATTGAAATGATGTTTATTGATGAGGGCTTTGGCTCACTGGATGAAGAATCATTGCAGAAGGCGATAACTGCTCTTGTTGATTTGCAGAAAGCCGGAAGAATGATTGGCGTTATTTCTCACGTACAAGAGCTGAAGGATGCATTCCCAGCTTGTCTAGAGGTAAGTAAGACGAAGGAAGGCTTTAGCCGCACGGCAATTACGGTCAAATAAGGGGCTTAGCATAAAAAAAGTCTGCTTCCAGCACTCAATTGAGGCTAAAGCAGACTTTATGATGCTTTATGTATAGGATTGTTTCCGTGGAGAAAAAAATGATCAATGAACGTTGATTACGCTTGGCCAGCTACAGCCATAACTAATCCCAATAATCCAACACCTATCGTACCAAGTACGATTATTCCATTTAAAATAATGCCGACGACGCTGAAAACTCTTTTACGAACTTTGGAAAATGCGCCAATAACGCCAAGTATCAGTCCCACAAAAGAAATACCGATAGCTGCGAAGAGGCTGACAACGGCAAGCATAATAGGAACAATGAATTCTTGACCAAGGTCTTCGATTGCGGCTTGCAGTGAAGCTTCAAATGCTGCTGTATCAGCAGGATCTGCCAAAACGATATCGCTGTTTGCAATTTGCTTAACGAATACAGATCCAAATACGATCATCATAATAAATAATACGACAGATACAAGCGCGAGAATGAATGAAGTGACACCAAGCTTGGAATGTTTCTTCGGTCCTTGCTGCTCGGAAGGCGGACTTGAGAAGGCTGGCTGGGTAGTGAATGGCTGATAGGGAGAATTAGAGTCACTAGTACCATCCTTGCCTAGGCTAATGGGCCCGGTAATATGGGGATCATTCGGATTATTGTTATCATTATTCACACATATCATCTCCTTTGCTAGTTACGCTAAAATTATACACAAACCTGAAGGGATTGAAAACCATATGTTTCCAAAATACTTTGCTATCGGTGCCATCAATGCTGCTTTATCTATCGCATTAGGGGCATTCGGAGCACATGGACTAGAGAAATCACTAAGTGAACATTATCTGCAGGTATTCGAAACGGGAGTTCGCTATCATATGTATAGCGCTCTTGGCCTTATGCTTGTTGCTTTGCTCGCAAAACAATTGAATGACAGTAAGCTAGCTTTAATTGGTGCTCGTCTTATCCTGGCAGGAACTGTAATATTCAGCGGAAGTCTATATGTATTATCTACAACCGGAATAAGTAAACTAGGTATTATTACACCTTTTGGCGGAGTAGCCCTTATCGCAGGCTGGGTCTATGTTACAACTGCAGCACTAAAAAAAGCGAAAAAATAACCAATAATGACATTCTTCATGGATAATTGACAATTAAAACTAGTTCCTTAGTAAATATTTCTATACCGAAGGTACTTCCATCGTTTATAATAAAGCGAACACTTGACTCGGATTAGAGGAAGGACGTTGGTGCGTGCTGAAACGGACGGATGGTTTGCCTGATAAACATAAGTGGCAGCGGTACATGAAGCCCTTCTATGGATCTTCGAAAGTGAGTTGGCTGCTGGCAGCTCTTGCGTCGGTATGGATTATTATATCTTTTCTAGTTATAACCAATTACATGTACAAATGGATCGGACTTTCCATTGCATTTACCTTACTCGTTACTGGAATCATCATTTATATAAGACGTTTACAAGGGTTAGGCTTAAATCATTACCATACAGCAATCGTGGAAACATTGCTTCGATCAGAAGCTGTTCCACTAGCGATATTGAGTAGAAGCGGTAATTTGGTTGAAATGAATGAAGCTTCAGGGCAGACATTAGGCTATCAGCGTGCGGAGCTGCTGGGTGAGCCGATTTCTCGTTTAGTGGAACATAGCAGCAGGCAACTGCTGCAAGAGACGTTCGAGAAAGCTCTGCTAGGAGAAGCTAATCAAACGAATATTAATATAACGCACCGTTCGGGGTTTCCACTGGAGCTGCAGGTTGTTTGTGCACCGATGCTTCAAGAGGAAGAGGTCATTGGTATCGTCATGATCATCCACGATCTAAGTGATCGGAAGCGTAATGTTGAGCGAATTCGTTATATGGCCTATTACGATGACATGACTGGCCTGCCGAATCGAACTTTTTTTCAAATGAAGCTTAGTGAAGCCCTTCTCACGGCCAAAGAGGAGGAGCGGGTAGTCGGTATATGTTACTTGGATCTGGATCGCTTTAAACTAGTTAATGCGTCCTTCGGACGTGAATTTGGCGACATGTTGTTGATGCAGGTTGCGGAGAGACTAAACAGAGATCTATCTGAAAATGATTTTGCTGCGCGTATGGAAGGCGATGAGTTTGCTTTATTATTTTGCAATGTGCAATCGGAAAAGCAACTGCTCCAAGTGTCTCGGCAGCTTCTGAAATCTATCGAAGAACCCTATGAGCTCAAAGGGTTTCCGTTACATATTACAGCCAGCATCGGGTTAGTTACGAATCGTGACGGGGAAGATGACAGCTATACGCTTATCAAGAAAGCGGATATGGCTTTAGTAAAGGTGAAGGAGAGCGGGAAAAATGATTGCCTGCTTTACTCCGACAGCTGGAGCAATTCTTCATTTGAACGGTTAACGCTTCAGCATGAAATGTATCGTGCAATACAGCGTCAGGAATTTATTTTACATTATCAACCCCAATATGATTTGATCTCTGGAACCATGGTTGGTGTTGAGGCGCTGGTAAGATGGAACCACCCGAAAAAAGGAATGATTCCGCCTGCAAGCTTTATTCCGTTAGCAGAAGAGAGCGGGATGATCGTACAAATTGGCGATTGGGTGCTCGAAGAAGCTTGCCGACAAAATAAAGAATGGCAGGAAGCGGGTTTGCCGCCCATTCCGGTATCCGTTAATTTATCGATTAGACAGTTTGTTCAACATGATCTTGCTACAAAAGTTTCGGATGTTTTAGAGAAAACGGGTCTCGATGCCAAATATCTTGATCTGGAAATAACGGAGTCCATGACTATGGATGTATCGCATGTATCAAGATGCTTACTGGATCTAACTGAATTAGGTGTCAATATTAGCATTGATGACTTTGGTACGGGATATAGCTCCTTTCATTATTTGAAAAGCTTTCCGATTGACCGCTTGAAGATCGACCGGTCATTCGTACGCGATATTCAACAGGATCCTAATGATGCGGAAATCGTTGCAGCCATCATTGCGATGGCGCATAATTTAAATATTCAGGTTATCGCAGAAGGCGTTGAAAATGAAGAGCAAATGCTGTTTTTAAGAGAACATAAATGTGATGAAATGCAAGGATACCTCTGGAGCCCGCCAGTAACGAGTGAAAATATTACGCAAATGCTCATGGCAGGCTAATCAAAAAAATACCCGTCAATGGTTGAAATTACAGCCATTGACGGGTATTTTTTATTTATATGCTAGCTAGAAAAATCTTCGATCTCATTCAATCGGAAGGTATATACTTGCTTCTCGTCAACATGATAGACCGAAATAAGATCTCCAGCCTCGTCCATATTTATAATGCGGCAAGGGATGCTTAGTTTAATGCCAAGTCCTTTGTTTACGATTAATCGAATGAGTGCATTGCTTTTCATTAATGCTCTTATTTTATCAAAGCCGCTTAATGTTTCAATGGGTGCGGCGGTCATTTTTGTAGTTGGTTCTTCTTTTTTTTGTTTTTCTATTATTATCGGTTTGCTCGTTTGAAGGGGGATGTCAGCTGAAGCAGTACTCGCTGCTTTGCGCTCATCGATCAAATTGCCAAGCTGTATGCCGGATAGAATACGATAATCAAGAAAACCGGATTGGTTCAACGTATGAATGAGCTGTTCTAATGCTTCTGCATTTTGCTTACCTTCAACAAGCACCTCAATATTAAATAAAAAGGATGACTGGTCATTAGATGTTGATGGGGATGAGGGTTGTTTATTCATAGGACCTCCGTAGGGTATGAGTTAGTTCTAATATATCACTAAATGACTAAATCAAATAGTACTTTCTATGCACATTTAACCAACACTGACAAACGAAAGCTGCATATACTAAGGTTGCAGTGAGTTTCCCTTATTAAATGGAGCGAAGGGGGTGGATCCTATATGATGCGAATGGTTCCTTTTACGCTTGAGAATGGAGAAACCGTTCTAGGCGTTGAAGCGAAGCTGCCCAAAACAACTTTACTTGCAATAATGACTGATAAAGGATATATCATGTGCGGCGCTTTGGATGTCTCGCTTCTTAATGAAAGGCTTAAGGACAGAGAAATTATTGCTGGCCGTGCCGTTGGCGTTAAAACCTTAGAGGAGCTTATGGAAGCACCTCTTGAGTCTGTTACATTTACAGCAGAGGCAATGGGTATTGTTGCAGGCATGAAGGGCTCAGAAGCACTTCGGCTAATGCTTTAATATCCATAACCATTGGTTGAAAAGGAAAGGCGTTGTTATGTGTTGGATAAAAGCAGTTTTCTGTGTATAAAAAGCCCAAATCGTCATGCTGCATGGAATGCGCTTGACGATTTGGGCTTCTTGTTTTTATGAGCTACTAGTTAGCCTTGTTCGAAAAGCTTGCGTAAATTGACATCATAAGGCGCTTGTACGATTCCTTTTTCTGTAATAATAGCTGTTACATATTCATTTGGTGTCACATCAAAGGCTGGGTTAAATACTTTAACGCCTTGCGGCGCTGTGCGTTTGCCGAAGCCCTCAGTAATTTCTTCAGCGTTACGCTCTTCAATCGGAATTTCATTGCCAGTTGGTGTATTCAAATCAATGGTAGACAAAGGACTAGCCACATAGAAAGGAATACCATGCGCTTTAGCTAGAACAGCGACGCTGTAAGTTCCGATTTTGTTAGCGACATCTCCGTTCGCAGCAACGCGGTCCGTACCGACAATAACGGCGTCAACCCAACCTTTTGCCATAATCATCCCAGCCATATTATCACAAATCAATGTGACATCGACGCCTGCTTGTTGGAGTTCAAATGCAGTAAGGCGTGCGCCTTGCAGTACAGGACGCGTCTCGTCAGCGAATACGCGCAGCGTGATACCGCGTTCCAGAGCAAGATAGAAGGGAGCAAGCGCTGTACCGTATTTTGCGGTAGCGAGTCCCCCAGCGTTGCAGTGTGTAAGCACACCCATATCATCTTTAAATAAGGAGAGAGCATATTCACCGATCTGGCGATTCGTTTCTTCATCCTCCGTTTGAATGGCAATTGCCTCAGCCAGCAAAGCAGCCTTGCTTTCTTCTAGAGACAAGCCCTTCTCGGTGTAAGCTGCGGCTGCAGCTTTCATACGATCCAGTGCCCAAAATAAATTAACAGCTGTTGGTCTGGAAGTAGCGAGATATTCAGCTTGTTTATTAACTTGTGCAAGCCATGCTTCGGAGCTCTCTTCATCACGGCTGCCTAGTACGACACCGTAAGCTGCCGAAATGCCGATTGCTGGAGCGCCGCGAACCTTTAAATGACGAATAGCCTCCCATACACCCTCTGCTGTAGTAAGCGGCAAGTATACAATTTCTTCTGGCAATAGACGTTGATCCAATAGATCCAGCGCCTCTTCCTTCCAAATGAGCGATTGCAATCCAGTGTAAGTCGTTGTCATGATGTCATTTCCTCCTTGTTGTTCATTAGTTGCTTACTGCGGCAAAAGCAGTATCAATAACTTCTTCGATAGATTGTGCAGTACGGTTGTTGCGAATAAGACTAGTTCCGATGGCAAGCGCAAGACGCTGTGCTCTCTCACGTGCGGCTGCATCTGGAATCCGATCAATATCAGCGACATGGGATAAGCCAACAATGCGACGAACAATTTTGCAGCCTGCAAAACCAACAGCATCCTGCAATAAACGGTTCATGTAGTAGTCCTTATACCCTGGTGTAGTGGAGGCAATACGGTCTAAGCCATGCTCGTCCCACAAGGCAAGGAATTTTTTCTCGAATAATTGCCACACATCGCGAATCGTATCTGTTAAGTAAAGACGGAAATCACGACGCGCATCGGCCTCAGGAGACCAATGCTCTTGTCCTGCAAAGTTTAGAAGCAGGTTAGCGATTACAGCACCGATGTCGAAGCCAATAGGCCCATAATAGGCAAACTCAGGATCTATTACTTTCGTGGACTCAGGAGTTGCAAATACACTGCCAGTATGAAGATCACCATGAAGAAGAGCTTGCGCATTTGTCAAAAATTTATCTCTCAAAATAGCAACCTCAAGGTGAAGTTCATTGTCTTCCCAAAGAGCTGCAGCTGCGTCCTTGATTGCCGGTTCAAAGCTATTATTTGGTGAGTTTGTGTAAGGATCGTCAAAGATAAGATCCTCTGTTATTTTGCATAGCTCCGGATTGATAAATGCTTTAACTCGATTTTTCTTATCTTGCTGGTTCATGCCAAGGTCGGATGTGAAAAATAAAGTGCGAGCCATGAACGTCGAAATGTCCTCTGCAAATTTAGGATAGCGTATGCCTTCAATCAGCCCTTGTCGCATGATGATATGGTCGCTCAAATCCTCCATAACGGTCAGATAAAGCTCGGAATCATATTGATACACTTGAGGTACGAGTCCAGGAGCAAGCTCGCTCTCCAAAATGAGTTTTTCGCTCTCAATACGCGCTCTATCCAGCGTAAGAGGCCAAGACTCACCTACTACTTTAGCATAGGGGAGAGCTTGTTTCATGATAAGACTTTTGCCGCTGGCAGAGTCTGTAATATGAAACACAAGATTTAAGTTACCATCACCGATTTCACGAGATTGCAGGGATGCCCCAGCCGGAAAGAAATCTTGGAGAGAAAGTGCGATTTGAATAGCTTCTTGCTCAGTTAATGGATGATATGAAGACAAAGCTGTCCACCTCCGGATTTATTTAGTCGGGCATGAAAGCCCAGTAATCATCTCGACATTGTCTCCACTCAGTATAATAGATATTTTTTCGCCATGGAATACCCCGTTTGATATAATGTTTTAAATATAAGAGAAGAATGGGGGAGCTATCTTGAATACACTGCAAGAAAGACAAGGTATAGCTTTAAAAGAATGGGCAGTAAGCGTACAAGCCTTGGCAGAGGGTGAGCAAATTATCGTGATGCGCAAGGGCGGAATTGTTGAAGAGACCCGAGATTTTCAACTGATTAGCCCATCATTTTATTTAATGCCTGCTTATGAGCATCAGAAAAAACATCTATTAAAGGATGGATTTGCCGATAAGCTGGACGATACACTGGCAGATTGGTCTCCCGAAATGACTACGATTAAACTTGAAGCTTATGCCGAGGTTGTTGAAGACATAGAGATAACAGACCAAGCAAAGCTAGATTCACTGCGAGATTTTCATATTTGGACGGATACATTTGCGGAGGAGAGATTGCGGTGGAAGAAGACTAAACCGCTTCATCTTTTGATCCTTCGAGTATACCGTTTAGAGGAGCCGTTAGTCATTCCAATGATTGATGCTTATAACGGATGCAAATCTTGGGTAAAATTGGAAATAGAAAATAATGCTTCAACAATAAACCCAGTAATAGAAGAGGTTTCTTTCCAATTGCAGGTACAAAAAATAAGGGACGCTTTAGCTTAAAATGTGACAAAAAAGTGACTTTGAAACCTTGCTAGGTACAACTCACATTGATTTATAACTAAAACTATATTAAAATGATTATTGAGAATCATTGATAATCACTTCATAGTAAACACCCATGTTTATTAGAGTTGTGACTAAGCGAATTAAAACAACCTTGGAGGGATCAGTATATTATGGCAACGCATTTTGTCATCGAAGGCCTGAAAGCGGCTATCGACGGAAAAGAAATACTAAAAGGTATCAACCTAGATATTAAAGGCGGCGAAATTCACGCAATTATGGGTCCTAACGGTACCGGCAAAAGTACGCTGGCTTCCGCATTGATGGGACATCCTAAATATGAAGTAACAGAAGGAACAGCTGTATTGGACGGTGCAGATTTGCTTGAGCTTGGTGTAGACGAGCGTGCACTTGCCGGCTTGTTTCTAGCTATGCAATATCCAAGTGAGATTCCAGGCGTTACGAACTCTGACTTCCTGCGCAGCGCATTGAATGCACGTCTTGGCGAAGGCAATGAAATTTCGCTAATTAAATTCATTCGCAAAATGGAAGCAAAAATGAAAGAGCTTGAAATGAATCCTGAGTTCGCTCACCGTTATTTAAATGAAGGTTTCTCAGGCGGCGAGAAAAAACGTAATGAAATTTTGCAAATGATGCTGCTTGATCCGAAAATCGTCATTCTTGATGAAATCGATTCCGGTCTAGACATCGATGCGCTTCGTATCGTATCGCAAGGCGTAAACGCTATGCGTTCGGAAGATCGCGGTTTCCTTATTATTACTCACTATCAGCGTTTGCTTAACTATATTACTCCAGATTTCGTACATGTTATGATGCAAGGCCGCATCGTAAAATCTGGCGGTCCTGAACTAGCAGAGCGTTTGGAAAACGAAGGTTATGATTGGGTTAAAGAAGAACTTGGCATCCTAGACGAAACGGTTGGCCAGGCTTAAGCAGAGAAGGGGGCATAACGGATGAGTACACAATTATCGACTCCGACTAACCGTCAAGCTGCTGAAGCTCTGGCCCGTAGTAAAGGCGAACCAACATGGCTCGTTGAACTACGTGGTGAAGCTGCTGAGCTTGCTGGAACACTCGGTTGGCCAAAGCCTGAGAAGGTTCGTATCGAACGTTGGAATTTGAATGCAGTAGGCAGCTTTGAGCAGCCGATAGCAGTTGGAGCTATTAGCGAGCTTCCTGAGGTTGTTCGCGAATTGGTAACAGAAGGAACGGAAAGCTTGCTTGTACAACGTAACTCGGGTACCATTTGGAACCAGTTCTCAAGCGAAATGGCAAGCAAAGGCGTTATTTTCACAGATCTAGAAACAGCATGCAGAGAGCATGGCGAACTCGTTCAAAACTATCTGTTCAAAGCAGTAGCGAAGGACGAAGATAAGCTTACAGCGCTTCATGCAGCGATTTGGAATGGCGGCGTTTTCGTCTATGTTCCAAAAAATGTTGAAGTTGAGCTTCCTTTGCAAGCGATCTTCTACAATGATAATGCAGAAGCAACATTCGCTCCGCATATCCTTATCGTTGCGGATAATAATAGCCGTGTAACTTACGTAGATTGTGTTGTATCAGAGCCGGGCGCGAACAGTGCTCCTTTCGTACATCCATCCATCGTAGAAATATTCGTAAAAGCAGGTGCTCACGTTCGTTTCAGCTCTATTCACCATATGGCTGAATCGGGTGTGGATATGTCGATTCGCCGCTCCGTCATTGAAAATGACGGTCAAATGGAATGGATTATTGGTGACCTGAATGACGGTCACACACTATCCGATACGAAATCGATTCTTAAAGGCACTGGATCTACTTCCGATGCAAAAGTGATCAGCGTTGGTAAGAACAAGCAGCAAAACAGCTTGACTACTCAAGCCGTACACTTCGGCAAAAGCTCGGACAGCAACATGGTAACTCGTGCCGTTATGAAGGATTCAGCATCCGCGATTATTAACGGTATTACAAAAATTGAGAAGGGTGCGACGAAAGCGAACGGTGTTCAAACCGAGAAGGTGCTCATGCTGAGCCCGAAAGCGCGCGGCGATGCCAATCCGATTTTGCTAATTGATGAAGATGATGTAACAGCCGGTCACGCGGCAAGCGTTGGGCAAGTTAACCCAGAACAGGTCTATTACCTGATGTCTCGCGGTATATCTAAGCAAGACGCTGAACGTTTGATTATCTATGGCTTCTTGGCTCCGGTCGTATCGGAGATTCCGGTCGAAGCGGTTCGCGGGCAGCTTCAGCGTTTGCTCGAAAGGAAGCTTGAGGGATGAATATAAATGCGATTCGGGAACAGTTCCCGATATTGCATCAAGAAATAAACGGGCACCCGCTCGTTTATCTGGATAGCGCGGCATCTTCACAGAAGCCGCGCTCCGTCATTGATGCGGTTAAACGGTACTATGAGTTGGATAACGCGAACGTTCACCGCGGCGTGCATACACTCGGTTCCAGGGCGACTGATGCCTATGAAGGAGCGCGTGAGAAGGTAGCGGCTTTTCTAAATGCGGGAGAACCGGAACAAATTATTTTTACACGGGGTACGACAACAGCGTTGAATTTAGTTGCTTCTAGCTATGCTCGCTCTGTTTGCAAGGAAGGCGATGAAATCGTCATTACGCCGATGGAACATCACAGTAATCTTATTCCTTGGCAGCAAGCTGCAAAGGCAACGGGTGCGACGCTCAAATATATCCCATTGCAACCAGACGGTACGATTTCACTTGAAGATGTTGAGAAAACGATCACGCCGAATACAAAGGTCGTTTCGGTCACCTATGTATCCAATGTGCTAGGCCTCATTAATCCAATCAAGGAAATTACAGCGATTGCTCACCGAAACGGCGCGGTTATGGTTGTTGATGGTGCACAAAGCACACCGCATATGAAAATCGATGTGAAGGATCTTGATGTTGATTTTTACGCTTTTTCAGGGCATAAAATGTGCGGACCTACCGGAATCGGTGCTTTGTATGGCAAAAAAGCATTATTGAACAAGATGGAGCCAATTGAGTACGGCGGCGAAATGATTGATTTTGTTGATCTTTATGAGTCTACATGGAAAGAAATTCCATACCGTTTTGAAGGAGGCACTCCTATTATTGCGGGTGCGGTTGGACTAGGGGCAGCAATCGATTTCTTGCAAGAAATCGGGCTGGACGAAATCGATCAACATGAGAAGCGTTTGGCAGCCTATGCGTACGAGAAGCTTTCATCAATGGATGATATTACTTTGTACGGACCAAAGACTAATCGTGTCGGGCTCATTACCTTTAACTTAGATGATGTTCATCCGCATGATGTCGCGACTGTACTCGATTCCAAAGGTGTTGCTATTCGGGCGGGCCATCACTGCTGTCAACCGCTTATGAGATGGTTGGAAGTATCGGCTACGGCTAGAGCAAGCTTTTATCTATATAATACAGAAGATGACATTGACCGCTTAGCCGATGCCTTACTACAAACAAAGGAGTTCTTCGGTCATGCAATTGGATGATTTATATCGCAGAGTCATAATGGATCATTATAAAAACCCTCGAAACCGTGGAACGATGGATGAGGAATCGGTAACGATCAACCTTAATAATCCAACCTGCGGCGACCGTATATCCCTTCAACTGCAAATGGTTGAAGACAAGGTAGCGGATGCGAAATTTAGCGGCGAAGGCTGCTCGATCAGCATGAGCTCTGCATCGATGATGACAGAGGCAATCAAAGGGAAAACATTCGATGAGGCGCTTTCTATGGCAGAGAAATTTTCTGCATTAATGAAGGGCGAACCCGTTGAATTTGATGAATATGAGGAATTGGACGCACTTTCAGGCGTGAACAAGTTCCCCGCTCGAATCAAGTGCGCTACACTTGCTTGGAATGCCCTTCGAAAAGGGATCCAGCAGCAACAAGATCCACAATAAGAGGAAAGAGGAGCGTGAATGACGATGGCTAAATCAATGCCGGAAATGGAAGATTATAAGTATGGTTTCCGCGACGAGCATAAAGCAATTTTTCAATCCGGAAAAGGATTGACAGAAGAAATTGTGCGGACGATTTCAGAAATTAAAAACGAGCCGCAATGGATGCTTGATTTCCGTTTGAAATCACTTGAGCAATTTTTCAAAATGCCGATGCCAAAATGGGGCGGCAATATGGATGAACTCGATTTTGACGACATCCAATACTATGTTCGTGCTTCTGAGAAGCAAGGTAAAACATGGGAAGAGGTTCCTTCTGAAATTAAGGAAACTTTCGACAAGCTAGGTATTCCTGAGGCTGAGCAAAAGTTTCTTGCCGGCGTATCGGCTCAATACGAGTCCGAGGTTGTATACCACAGCATGCAAGAGGATCTTGAGAAGCAAGGCGTTATCTTCACGGATACGGATACGGCGCTTCGCGAGTATCCTGAGCTGATGAAAGAATATTTTGGTACGATTATTCCTCCGAATGATAATAAATTTGCAGCTTTGAACAGTGCAGTATGGTCAGGAGGAAGCTTCATCTACGTGCCGAAAGGCGTGAAATGTGAGGTTCCTCTACAAGCTTACTTCCGTATCAACTCGGAGAACATGGGTCAATTTGAACGTACGCTTATCATCGCTGATGAAGACAGCTCCGTTCACTATGTTGAGGGCTGTACAGCACCGGTATACAGCACAAACTCGCTTCACAGCGCAGTTGTTGAAATACTGGTTAAGAAAAATGCTCGTGTTCGTTACACGACGATTCAAAACTGGGCACCGAATATTTACAACCTGGTTACGAAACGTGCTGTTGCGGATGAGAACGCAACAATGGAATGGGTTGACGGAAACATCGGCTCCAAGCTGACGATGAAGTACCCAGCAGTTGTATTGCGCGGTCGCGGAGCAAAAGGTATGGTATTGTCTATTGCAGTAGCAGGCAAAGGCCAGCACCAAGATGCAGGCGCAAAAATGACGCATCTTGCACCAGATACAAGCTCCACAATCATTTCTAAATCAATCAGTAAACATGGCGGTAAAGTAACGTACCGCGGTCTTGCTTCATTCGGACGCAACTCCGATGGCGCAAAAGCGAACATCAAATGTGATACGCTCATCCTCGATAATGAATCGACTTCAGATACGATTCCTTACAATGAGATTTTGAATGATAACATTACGCTTGAGCATGAAGCAACGGTATCGAAGGTTTCAGAAGATCAATTGTTCTACCTGATGAGTCGCGGCATGAGCGAAGCAGAAGCAACGCAAATGATCGTAATGGGCTTTATCGAACCGTTCACGAAAGAACTGCCAATGGAATATGCGGTAGAGATGAACCGTTTGATCAAGTTCGAAATGGAAGGCTCCATCGGTTAATAAAAACGCAGGCGTAGCAAGGGCTAAACGGTTTCAAAATAGTGTATGATACCTTTTTGATACCGTTTAGTCAAATACGCTCATTACTTCGTGTTTCCTTTCTGTATATAAGTGACCATAAGTGTTGGCAGTTTGCTGAATATCATCATGCCGCAAGAGTTCTTTAACAAGGTAGATGTCTACACCTTTGTTAATGAGGTATGAAGCATAGCTGTGACGCAGGTCATGAATACGCAGCTCAGGAAACACTTTTTTATATCGCTTGTGGTAATGCGAATAGTGATAAGGTGATAGTCCTCCAAACACATACATTGAATCATTGAATGCGTATATCTTTTCGGCGGATTCTTTTTTTATGCCTTCGAGCATGCTAGCAATAAAAGAGGGGAATGGTACATATCCCATGCTGCCAGCCGTTTTCGGACTTGTTGGGGTTCGAGTTTTCGGATCTAGCGTTTTATTGACAAGCAACTGCTGCTTATCTAAATCTATATCGTTCCAGGTGAGAGCAAAAGCTTCTCCGATTCGCAGACCGGTGTAGAATAACAATCTGGTTAGCTCCTGATATTTATTTGAAGTGATACTTGTAACCCGTTGTTCAAATTCATCTCGCTTGATGAAATTTATTTTTGGTCTTACTCTTTGAATTGCACCAGCAGCTAATGTCGGATCTATCTTTAGGCCGAAAAATTTGATAGCGTGATTTATCAATATTTTATAATTGCTGTATACAGTCCTCGCACTATTTAGAGATACAAAGCTACTTTCCAAACTAGTCTTAAAATCCATGGCATGTTGCGTATTAGCCTCTTTCACTTTCATATGGCCAAATCGTGGTTTAATATGTAATTTATACTCGTTTCGACGCCTGCGTATCGTTTTATCTTTAAGGTTTGTATGTTTAATGTTATGTTCAAATATTTCATCAAAGGTCATATCTACAGAGTATACTTCTTTAATGCTTGCTAGAAAATCAGCTTCAGCAGTAATCGCTTCACTCCGCTTTGCAAAACCTCTTCTCATTGCCTGTTTATATCTTCCGTATAGATCTTTATAACGTACTTTGAAGTACCACGTTTTACGTTCAGTGTCTTTGTAGACTGGCATTATTGATATCACCTTCTTAGTTATTAGTTTTCAAGTATAGAGTATTGAAGTGTTTCTTCGATGTCACTAATACGAAGTAGTAAACGTTGAATACTGCTTGGATCATGAAATGATGGTTTTTCTTTAAAGGATTTGAGGGCAGAGTCCCATGCTATTGGTAGTGATATTCCGAGTAAAAGATCATTATCGATATGCCTGGAATATGCAGTACTCGGTATTGTGACTGTTGCACAGTCTAAATCAATCTCATCGAAGGTTATTCTTTCGAACGGCGCTTTAATATTAATGAATAATGTCATACCCCAATCATAATACGGGCTATCAATGATCATCCATATAGGTATCATGAGACTGTCTTCTCCTGAATCTTCATAAACCACCTTGACGCTAAGCACTATATTCATCTCTCCTTTCGGCTACCTGACTATTTAATTGATCTAAAAGTTTCATTGTTGCATCTGAATAGTTATAGATTTTCGGATTATTTGCACAGCTGGTAGTAATACTACGGTCTCGTCTCTCTTGCTCAATTTTAGCAGTCACTTGTTGTAATCTACTCTCAACAAAGTCAATTGGGTAGTGGAAGGCTTCTGCTATGGAATGAATATAATCTTGCCAGCGTAATTCGGGTTGTATCTCAGATAGTAAATAGATAGGCATTGAGGCAACTAATTGAAATTGTCCTGCTTGAGCTTCTTGTAACTCTTGGAATAATCTCGGCATGTTACCTTGTATGCCAACATGTCTAAGAGGATGGCAAAGCTCGTGAAAAAACTCCATTCGTTGTTCTTCATCAGACATTTTATTATTGATAAAAATCAGTGAATAGCCGCCTTCTTCCCATTCAGCAAAGCATGGACCGCTATAAAAATTAACCAGAACATTAAATATCTCAGAAACAGATTTAATTGTTAAATCGGAGGGTGAAAAGATACCGTAGCATCTGTAGAGATTGGTTATCCATATTTCTATATTTGTAGGTTTATAAAGATGAAAGTCCAATGTACGCATGTGTGACTCCTCTGTCATGGAACATATGTTCGTATTTTAAGGTAAAAAATATAGCCTTAAAAGGCTATAGATTCCGTATGCAGTTTATTTATTATTGATCTCATCTCTTTTTCGTTGAGCTTTTCTATAAGCATCCACAGCTGCTTTAGCTGCAGCTCGTGCGAGATCTAATTCTTCCTCGGTGTATTTATCCGCGCCACCAAGAAATGCCCGTCCGATATCTTTTTCATTTTGATTAACAGTCGAACTATTTAATTGAGGAGTAAGATCAGGTTGTGGAGTATCCGTCCTACCGTAGAGAAAATCTATTGAAACTTTAAAAAAATCAGCTAAAGCATTTATTGTCTTCTGATCAGGTTCTGTATTACCACTTTCATAATTACCATAACCTTGACGAGTAATCCCAAGAAAAGTTGCTAATTCTTTTTGAGTCTTTTTTGCGCCTACACGCAGAGTCCGAAGGCGATCAGGTAACATAGTTGAAGCCTCCATAATCATAATACATATATTATAAGCAATAAACAGTTGCCTGCCTACATAGGCAATAAAAAATTGCCTAATACTATTGACGGCAATGATGTATTGCCTTATTATATTAATATAGGCAATGAAACATTGCGTACGGAGGTGGGACAATGCATAGAATATGGCTTTTGAAAATTAGAAAACAACTAAAACTTACACATTTCGAAGTTGCCTTGAAATCAGGCATTAAACGTCAATACTATGGAATGATTGAAAATGGAAAAAGTAATCCGAGTGTTGAGGTTGCGAAAAAAATTGCTGAACAGCTTGGATTTGATTGGACTCTTTTTTTTGACAACAAAGGCAATGAAACATTGCCTGAAATGATTTAGTGAATTAGAAATGAAACAAAGGCGATTGATGCATTAACCAATAGAGCAAACAAATCATTAGCAAAGGAGAGAAGTATTATGTCGAAGCATTTCTATTCTTCAAAGGAAGTAATGCAAATCCTTAGTTTAGGAACCCTCAGATCAGCCCAACTTCGAATTCAAGTCATGAATGAAGAGCTAAAAGCAAAAGGATATTGGATTGAGCGCGGAAAAATTCCTATTTCTTTTTTTCACGAAAAATATCCATACATCCAGCAATCGGACCAACTCACAAAGCAAATCATCTAATTTCATTAGACAGCTTTTTGCTGTTTGAAAAATACCCGACATCGAGAGCATTGATGTCGGGCAAGGTGAGGGGAACGTTGGCAATGGCAAGTGATCAGCACAGTTGATCGATATAACTGTATTGTAAGGCAGCTACGCCCGCCCTTACCATTCCAATTTGGAATAAAGGGGGTGAATTATAAATGACAGCAGGAACTCTATTAAAGCTTTGTCGTGAACACGCTGGGCTCAGTCAAGAGAAGCTTGCAGGGATTTTACATAGAAATCAATCAGATATCAGCAAGTTAGAGAAGGATAAAAAAGCAATTGATGTTGCTACCTTTAGGGACTGGACCAAGATAACAAATCATGTTGAGGTGGGTATCGCATTTTTGTACGGAGTTGATCCAGCTTCGATTTTACAAACCATAATGCAAATTTCAGGAGCAGCTTAAAAGGGAGGTTTATTTATGTCGAGAGAACAATTGGTGAAGGAAGCTTGTGCAGCTGGACAAGCAGCTAAGCACAATCTGAGGTTTATAAGGAGTAATCCGCATAAAGTTGACCAAAGTAAAATGCCGGATATGGAAGCATATCTGCAAATGTTAATTCGATTTGAAGCTTATGAAAAGAAAAATGCCCGTCGGCAAGGACGGACATCGTTACGGAACCGGTTCAAGGAACTCGTTGTGTCCATTATAGCACATCCAAGAGAGACGGTCTAAGAGATTGGAAGAGTAGAACGATATGGGCGATTGCCTTTATCGTCGGGTGTCCTGAGCGTCAGCTGGGGGCTTCCGACGATGCAGAGCAAGTAGGCATCTAACATTGGGGGAAGGTGTATAGATGAACGTGTTAAAAGACGATACGGTTCGTTTATCTTCGGGTGAAACGGGGATCGTCATTGAGTTATGGGGACGAGCTAGACCGTTTATGACCTTTAAACGCGACTCTGATGGTGCATCCTTTCCATTACAAGTTTCTGATGTTAAAGAAGTATTAAAAAGTAATCGATTTGATAAGGGAAGGAGTGGGCACTTTTGGCATGGATAGAGAGTCATCAAGAACTTGCAAGGCATCCGAAAACAAGGAGATTATCGCGGAAACTAGGTGTAAGCGTACCAGCCGCTATTGGTCATCTTCATATGCTGTGGTGGTGGGCAGTGGATTATGCTCAAGATGGCAATATATCTGACTATGATCCCGAAGACATAGCGGAAGCAATAGAATGGCCCATAGAAAATGCAGACAAACTCTTGCAAGCCCTTGTGGATGCTGAGTTTGTTGACAAAGTGGAACGGTGTGTCACAATCCATGATTGGTTCGATTATGCGGGACGGCTGGTGGACAATCGGGAAAAGAATAAGGAACGAAAAAGGAAGTCACGAGAAAATGCCAAGAAAGGCAAAGATAGTCACGCTAATGTCACGCGTGACGAGGATGTGACTTTTAGTGACGAAATGGGCGGTCACGGGGCTACAGTACCTAACCAGACCTTACCTAACCAGACCTTACCTAACCAGACCCAACAGAACCATACCAATACCAAACAAATGCCCGTGGCAAAAACGACTGGTGCTGGTGACATTGATCCAGCTAATAATCCATTTCGACTTTTTGAAGCTGAGGGCTTTGGAACAATAAGTATGGTATTAGCTGATAAATTAAACATGTATATAGACGACTACGGCGCTCGATGGACATGTGAAGCTATGAAAGCAGCAGTTGTTGCAGGGAAGCGAAACTTAACTTATGTCAAAGGTATTTTAGAGCGTTACAGGACTGACGGTGTAGACGAGCCTTGGAACATCGTTAAGAAGCCAGTGAAAACGCAAAGCCGATCAGGTAAGCCGCTGATTGAGATAGTCGCAGTTGAACGTTCGAAAGAAGACGTAACCGATGAAAGCCTTCGAGAATTATGCGATTTAGCAAGGAAAACAGATGGCCTTCCACCAGCTACCGAAAATGATTATTTAGAATTTATCCGAACAGTTAGAAAGGTGTGATCATGTGGGAAGACCCAAAGTAGAACGTAGAGTAATAGTTTGTGATGAGCTTAACCTGTCATGGCAAAGTGAACAAATTGAAGAAATGATAAGGCTTCATAGCGAAAAATACTCTATTCATCAAATATCAAAATTCTTTCGCAGACCACGGCAAGAAATACTTATTGCACTTATAGGTATTTTACCTGAATCCGATCTAGCTGATATGTTAGGCAATTGGTGGGGCGTTAGGGTGTATAACAAGCCAAAGAAGTTTGAGTGTATCGACTAATTTTTTCGAGGAGCATCACAATGCGCTATATCGGTATTAACCAGGACATTATTGACGAAGCAGTTGGAGGTTTTCACCTATGAAGGCTCTTAGTCTGTTCAGTGGAATAGGTGGATTGGATTTAGCAGCCGAGTGGGCTGGGATAAAGACAGTCGCATTCTGCGAGAGAGAACCATTTCCGAAGAAGGTTCTTAAAAAGCATTGGCCTGCTATTCCGATTTACGAAGATGTATGTACACTCACGAAAGAGAGGTTAGAAGAGGATGGAATCGACACAAGGACAATTGGACTTATACACGGAGGATATCCTTGTCAACCTTTTAGTGTTGCCGGGGAGCGAAAAGGCAAGGAAGACGACCGCCACCTCTGGCCGGAAGTTAAGCGCCTACTTGAAACGATCAGACCCAGTTGGTTTGTTGGCGAAAATGTTGCTGGACACATCACATTGGGGCTCGACGAAGTGTTATCTGACTTGGCAAGCATCAACTACACCACGCAATCGTTTGTTATTCCAGCTTGCGGTGTCGGAGCAGATCACAGACGAGAGAGGGTATTCATTGTTGCCCACGCCAACGAGAAGTATGTCCAATGGAGCAGCAACGCAGAGATACCGTGGGAGCAAGAAATACAAAGGGAGTTTCACTATGGAAGCATTGAGGAATGGGCCGAGCGATCCGCAATATATGAACCCAAACTTTCTAGAACTCATAATGGGTTTCCCGGACAAGTGGACAGAATTAAATCACTCGGAAATGCAGTAGTTCCGCAGCAGATATATCCTATTTTTGCAGCAATAATGCAAATCGAAGCAACGAATATTGCTGAATAAAAAGTAGCATGAGCATTTCATCACAGGTTAAAAAAAGAAGTGTCGGAAAGTCCGTGGACCTTCTCGACACTCATTTCCTCTAACTAGAGAGGCTTGATGATACCGGTTACTATTGCTGTAACAAAAGCCAACATAACCGGCTGTGGAACTTTGATTACCAAATTAAATTTAGAAAATTTAATTTCGATAGTCATATTCGCATTCTCCTCCTCTTGGTACATGCGGCTATTATTTATCCTGAAAATAGGATAAATAATTTGCATTAAGTAGTTTGACAGCTACGAAATAAGTTCGCCATGTATCAAGAATCGATAGGAGCATTTAAAGTATAACAATTTTTACTGAATCATGGAATTAAAAAATACGATTGAATCAAAACATTGAATGAAGATGTAAATTAAAGTTGTTTATAAATCGTTCTGGTGTGTTCGAGTAATTTTTTATTAATTGATAGATTCCAAGCAGACATTCGACTATGCCATCGTTTATATATCAAAAATTGATCCCATGATATTTCATTTATTCTTTTTAAATTCATATCTGCATCGAATATGACAAGAATTATATATTCAAACTTTTGTTGGTCTATTTCATTGGATCCAGGATCATTTAATCCGTAAAATACGCTAGTAGTGTTGCTTGTAGATGCTTTGATACTATAACGCTCTCCATTAATACTTATAGCGTCAATGTTTTTTGTCCCAGGAGGAGCAAATTGAAGTCTAGGTAGACCAGGGGTTTTATTATAGTGTTCGATTGCTAAATACTCTCCTAGATCGCCAACAACATTCTTTGATCTGATAATCTTTCTATCTTTTAACTCCTTGATTATATTTCCATATGAAGCAATTAAGTTGCTATCTGATAATATCTTTACATCCATTCTCCTGGTCAGCTCCCTGAGTTGATAACTTAATCTATATACTAATGATAATGAATGAATTAACAAATTTTGTCGACTCATCGCTATCAATTACAAATGATAAATAATGCACTTACGCCAATAAAAAAGTCGCGGAAATGGATTGATCTTTTGACCTACGTCTCCGATCGCGCAGGAAGCAGTTATGAATTCAATTTACGGATTGTTGTTAGTAGTATCAGGAGATTATGTGAAGAAGGGTTATTTGTATCTAATAGAGAGCCCACTTGCTGGAGGAGGAATTGGATTCAATTGGGTATCAAATCGAGCAGCTATAAAATGAATAATATCCTTCGGTAGCTGTTGGGGAACGGACTCCGAAGGATTTATACAAATCTCATCTTCTATTATAACAGAGAGGATGAGGGGAATGTTGGCAATGGCAAATGACTTCGATCATCAAATGGAATTGTTTCAAAGGGCAACGGTAGCCGATATAACAGAAGCTAAAAAACACTTAAATTTATTATTGAAATATCAAGCAATGATTGTGGAATTTGAGCGTCGTGGGTTAGACACGTTATCTATGCAGCAATATGATTTATATAAACTACTAAAGAATAGGGTATTAAATCTTCAAAGTGCGATTAATCTCATTATCGATGTAGAAGTTCGAGAAATCATAGAATATCGATACATTGCTGGTAACAAGCATGTTGTAACTATTAATCACTTTGCTCAGGGAATGGATGATCGAACGGTTGAACGTAAGTTATGTAAAGGAATAGAGTCGGTTGCAGAATCACTTAAAATTATGACGGTAAAATGACGGCAAACAGTCAGTGGTATGCCGTTATGATGCCGCTACGAATTACTTACAATAGGGTTACAGTGGAATTCATAGAGCAGCAATGCTCGGGTGAATCCTACTGTACCCTTATCACTTGTAGGACTCGGCCATGCGGTGGGTCTATTGCGACCTTAGACGTTAATCGTCAAGCGTGTGGTGATGAGGCGGGGTTAAATGCCCTTAACAAGGTTGACTTGTCCCTTGTTCAGTTTGTCGGAATAATCCGGCCAGTTGAAGAACGGATAAGATTATCTGCTGTCCATTTGGGCAGCTTTTTTTATTTTCTAAAAGGTGTGTGATTGAATGGGAGCTAAGAAGAAACCGCCGCCGATTGTCCAGCCGCTTAAATGTCGGGGATGCATTTGGGGCAGATGGCAGGATACGGTTCAGGTGTGCAGTAGAGTTAAATGCCCAAAGGAAATTCGAAATAAACAGACTTCTTAAGTATTTGGTTATTTGAATACAAAAAGAGCCGCTAGGATGCTTTCCCGCGACTCTTTGACCGATGCTTTCGGATTAATAACTATTTTACTGTGAAATATATCATTTTACAATATGTAGATTTTTAAATTTTGAGTATTAATTGATTTCTATTAGCAGATTGATTTTTACCATAGCAAATACATGTACAGATAAAGACCATTTACTCTTTTTTTTCAATACCACTACACCCCTTTCAATAGGAAGTATGCCGGCCGACATCTTATGTTTTAATAATATATTTTATTGTCAGGACATAACTAGATCGAATTTTTAAAAAAATCGTATCTTGACAAATTGTGTGCAATTAATTTTTGCACAAAATACTAACAGTGAGGTGGTGATATGAAGTACGTCCAGCCGATCCGCGATATTCGTAAGGTTGAGGCGATAAAGCAGTATTTAAAAGTTCAGAATGAAAGAGACTATCTCTTATTTATGGTTGGCATTAATACTGGGTTTCGGATTTCAGACATTCGATGGTTATCCATTAAGGACGTTAAGGGTACACACATCGAAATCATAGAAGGTAAGACTAAAAAGCTCAAGAAAATAAAGATTCGAAAAGCGCTTAGGAAGGCTTTAGACGATTTTATTAAGGGCAAACAGGATTACGATTATTTATTTACAGGTCGCAGCAAGAAACATACAGGCATTGCAGGTGAACCAATTGATAGCAGCACAGCATACAAGGTATTAAGTAAAGCAGCTCGCGCTAATGGAGTTGAAGAGATAGGGACGCATTCCATGAGGAAAACGTTTGGTTATCATTTTTACCTCAAAACAAAGGACATAGCGTTACTAATGGAACTCTTCAATCATAGTGAACAGACCATAACTTTGCGTTACATCGGGATCAAACAGGACAGCCTGGACGAGGCTATGGACGATTTTGAGTTGTAGAATTCTTCTTAATAAGGGTACTGTGGAACTCATTTTAAACGAACAAGAAATAATCTATATATCATCAAAGTTTTTTAGAAGTTGATGAATTCCCTTCCCTATACACTGAGGGGAACTCAAATGGCAATTTCGGAGCAAAAATTGCTTGTGAGTAAGAATAAGCTTAGCAGCCGAAATGCCAAATTGGAAACAAATGTAATTAAATAGGAAAACCAACTCAATTCCGATATGAGAGTAGGTGAGGTGATGTAATGTCGAGGGGTAGAAGTCCGGATAGAGACCGTGCATTTAATATTTGGTGTAACAGTGGCAGAAAAATGAAACCCTCTGAGATCGCCTCTGAGATGGATTTAAATGCGTCTATGATTCGTAAATGGAAGAGCATAGATAAATGGGATCAACAATCTGACCCATCTCCGAGAAGTCGCGGAGCTCCTATTGGGAATAAAAATGCTGTTGGTAATCGCGGCGGACCAGGTGGGCCATTACGTAATCAGAAAGCATTCAAGACAGGCGAGTATGCATCAATATGGCTCGATGCTTTAGATGAGAAAGAAAAGCTTCTCCTGTTTGAAGTAGAGACAGATCCAGTTGCCCAAATCGAAAATGAAATAAGGCTGCTTGATATTCGTGAGCGGCGCATGCTTCAACTTCGAGAGAAAGTATTGGGAGGATGGGATCATGAAAATATTTCGAGTAAGAGTGAGTTGTTTAGGAAGGAAATAGGTGAGCAACCTGGCTTTGATGACGATGGAACCATGAAGATGGTACCTGTATATGAGGAGTCACTCAAAGAGGTAGAACGAACCATTAAGACACCGCAGAAGTTGGATCGAGTGCTGGCAATAGAGGATGCTTTAACTCGGGTCCAAGACAAAAAAGGGAAGTTCTTAGATCTCAAGTATAAAATAGCTGCTAAAGCTTTAACGGAAGAAGAGCAGCAACTAAGAATTGAGAAGCTTAAGGCAGAAGTAAAAGCAATGAATGAAAAGGCGTGGTGACATGGCGAAGTACACTATCCTTCATAACTTCTATGGTAGTCAGATTTGGCAAAACTTCCGTATGGTTACCATCAACGAACGTGGCTTGCGCTGTGAGTATTGCAAGATATTTGTTACAAAGTCCAGTGAATTGACTTTGCATCATATTAAGGAGCTCACACCTGAGAATGTACATGATGTCAATATCTCGCTTAATCCGGATAACATCATGGTTGTGCATCATGAATGTCATAACAAGATTCATGGACGCTTTGGTCATCAAATGACTAATGGCGTTTTTATTGTGTATGGTCCACCAATGGCTGGAAAGACAACTTATGTTCGTGATCGTATGAGCCGTGGTGATTTGGTTGTTGATATGGATCAATTATACTCGGCGGTGTCTTTGCTACCCGACTATGATAAGCCGAACAATCTGTTTAGCAATGTGATCGGCATTCATAACCTGTTGATCGACAACATCAAGACGAGGCTAGGTAAGTGGAGCAGCGCATGGGTTATCGGTGGTTATGCAGATCGATTTAAGCGAGAGAGAGTGGCACATGACTTGGGAGCAGAGTTGGTGTTCTGCGATGTGAGCAAAGAGGAATGTATTCGCCGGTTGGAAGTTGATGAGGACAGGCGTTATCGAACAACTGAATGGGCTGAGTACATTAATAAATGGTTTGACAGTTATGTACCATAACCTCAAGCGCTTGGTAATTTGAAAAACAGTTTTTTGCAATGATAAGCTTTGATATCTATTTTTTTATAAAGCTTCAGGCAGAGTAAATTAATGAAATCATTGTCACAGATATTATTATTAGAATCGTTGATAATTGCCCAGCACATTCATTTGTTTACCTTAATAGGATGTTGTGAGTCACATAATCAGTTATGGGTCACGTAAACATTAGGAGGTATTCAAAGAATGAGGATGAAAAAAGCTAGGATAGTAAAGAAAGCTAGATCTTGTAAAAAGGTTCAGCGGCACGTACATGAATTCGAAGGAAGTACTAAACTGGCTGAAGAGGGCAATGATCGACATAATCATCGCTTTGCAGGAGTTACCGGGCAAGCGATTCGAGTCGGAAAAAGCCATGTCCATGAAATTGATCTTACGAAAACAGATTTCTTAAACCATTTTCATAAACTGAAAAAGATTGTAACTGGACCAGCTATTCCGGTCGGAAATGGCAAACACGTACATTTTGTAACAGGCCAAACGACATTAAATGATGGTCATGTTCACCAATTTAAATTCGCAACATTGATTCAAGCACCTCTTGTTTAACTAATAAATTATGCAGAATGAAATGAATGGTCATGAACATGCGAAACTATTTTAAATACAACATTCAACTATCAGAAAATGATAGTTTAGATTTGACCACTTATTTGTTAGGTGGTCTTTCTTTTGTAAAGATATTAAAAACAAATGAAAACAGATTCATTTCGAAGTCCCCCCACCAAAAATTTTAAAATTAAATCTCAAGGGACCGTAGGGGGGACACAAATTTCACATAAACCGAAAATTTTGAAAATGGAGGGAGAGAAAATGAACTTTGAAAAAAAGTGAAGTATATGATGCAGAATTGGAGAAATTGAACGAGCTTTTCGATAATGTTGACCCTGCGCAGAAGAAGCTTGTTACCGGTTTGATTGAGGATGCAGCCTTTTTATTGGCGGAAAATCATGTATTGAAAGAGCAAATTGCTAAAACGGGTATGGTCAAGGTTCATCCGACTAACCCAGATCTGCAGAAGCCTGTGGAGACAGGGAAGCAATATTTAAAGAACATAAACTCGTACGCTGTCATCATTAAAACGCTAAACGGTGTACTGAGTAAAAATGCGCTTGAGGGTGATGATGAATTTGATAAATTCCTTCAGGATGCCCACGGGGACGCATAGTTACCTTCTCGAATATTACGAGGCGATAAAGAGCGGTGAAATCATCGCTGGTATGGAGCTGATCCAACAGCTCGACAACTTGATCAAGGATTTGGACAATCCTGCATTCGTCTATGACACTAAGGATGCTCATTTCCGGATCAACTTCATCGAAAGGTTTTGCAAACATACGAAAAGTCCGTTTTACGGGAAGCCCTTTTTGCTAGAACTATGGGAAAAAGCTCTTATTGAGGCGTTCTATTCGTTCAAGTGGAGTGTTGAGGGTTACCAAAACTACTATGGTGAGAAACCACCGAAGAAGCTGCTACGCCGATTCAAGAAATTGATTCTCCTCATCGCTCGTAAGAATGGGAAGTCAACATTATGTGCAGCATTAGGGCTAACAGAAATGGTTTGTGGTACAGGGGGCAATGACATTGTTTGTTCATCGAATGATGATGCGCAGGCGAACATTATCTTTGAAGAGATTAATAATATGCGTGAACAGTTTGATCCAAAGGACAAGCGGACGCACAAGAACATGAAGGGTATTTTCAATCTTAAAAACAAAAGTAAAGTCTTTAAGATATCTGACCGCACGAAAAACAAGGAAGGCCGGAACATTGACGGAGCGATCCTGGACGAAACGAATGAAATGAAGGATAACGTCATAGCGAAATCAATTGACCAGTCACAATCAACAAAGGACGAGCCTTGGTTCATTAATATAACAACGGAAGGCTTTGTCAACGATGGTTATTTGGACGAAGAACTGAAGTACGGACGGTCAGTGCTTGCCAAAGAGATTGAGGACGAAACGATTCTCGTTTGGTTATACACGCAGGACAGTGAGGCTGAGGTTTGGCAAGACGAAAAATCCTGGATGAAATCAAACCCAAGTCTCGGAACGATTAAAAAGCCCAAATATATTAAGGATCAGATCCGTACAGCCCAACACAAAAAGGCTGAACGGATTTTTATGCTGGCTAAAGATTTTAATATCAAGCAAAACAACGCTGCAGCGTGGCTGATGGCAGAAGAGCTTGCCAACGATTCAACCTTTGATTTGGAGGAGTTCCGTGGTTCCTTTGCCATTGGTGGTGTTGACTTGTCGAAATCGGGTGACCTTGCGTGTGCCAGGATGATGTTCATTCGAAAAGGCAAGAAGTATACCCGTGCGCAGTATTTCATTCCCGAATCGAAGCTCGCTTTGTTGACGAGTGAGGACCTGCCCAAATTTACGGAATGGATTCGTGAAGGCAAGATAACCGTATCAGATGGGAACGAGAATGACTTCCGTTTGGTGACCGCCTGGTTCATTAAGATGGTCAAGGAATTTGGCATCAAGTTTTATAAGATTGGTTATGACAAGTGGTCTGCAGTCTACTGGGTGAAGGAGATGGAGGAGACTGGTTTTGATATGGTTCGTGTGACACAGGACTGGGCTCCAATCAGTGAGCCGATGAAACTGGTCGAGGCAGATTTGCGAAGCAAACTGATTAATTACAATGATGACTCACTAGATCGGTGGTGCTTGGAGAATACCGCGTTAACGATTAACAACAAGCTGGAGATCATGCCAATAAAAGTACAAGGCAAAGAGGATAAGAAAATCGATGGTGCGGTTACAATCATATTTTGTTATCGCGTATACATCGACAATCGATCCGAATTCCTTGAGCTTGCCAAGAGAGTGGGGTGATAGAGTGGCACTATGGAACACGGTTAAGGGATTGATTAATAAAGGCAAGCAGTATGTTTATGCAAGAACAACTGGCGGATATATTCCGACATTTAGCCAGTTTGGTGACAATATATATTCATCCGATATTGTTCAGACTGCGATAGATATCATTGCTACTGAGATTAGCAAACTCCAGCCGAAGCATATTCGAACAGATCAGGACGGGAAGCAGACCTCTCCTCGTGGAAGCATTAACAGGCTGTTTAAGTTCCGTCCAAATGAATTAATGACTACACGCGATTTCTTAGAAAAAATTGTTTGGACATTATTCATGAATTACAACGCATTTATTTACCCTGTATACGATATTATTCGTGACAATTCTGGTAAAGAGTCTAAGGTATACAGAGGATTTTATCCACTGAACCCTTCTCAGGTCGATTTCCTTCAAGACGAGGCTGGTCGTTTATTCGTCAAATTATATTTTGCTTCTGGTGATCATATCACGGTTCTCTATTCGGATATAATTCACTTACGCAAAAAGTTTTCAGTGAATGAAATTATGGGTGGGGGAATCAGCGGGCAGCCGGACAACGATGCGTTGCTGAACATCTTGAATATTAACGATACAGTTATTCAAGGGTTGGACAAAGGTATAAAAACGAGTATGTCTATCAGGGGTATTATGAAAATCGCAACCTTAATGGACGATGCAACGCAGCAAGCAGAACGAAAACGGTTTGAAGAAAAGCTTGAATCCGGTAAATCAGGCATTCTCCCTATGGACCTTAAGGGAGAGTTCACCCCTATTCAAATCGATCCTAAAATGATCGACAAGGATACGATGGAGTTTTTGGATAGCAAGGTTCGTCGATGGTTTGGAGTATCTTTACCCATCCTATCCGGTGATTATACGGATGAGCAATACCAGGCTTTCTTCGAAAAGACGCTGGAGCCCATTGTCATATCATTAGGACAAGCTTTTTCTGTATGTCTATTCAGTGAAAGAGAAATTGATGTAGGGAATGAAATTGTGTTTTATCATCGCAACATGATGTATCTATCCACAGCTGCCAAGCTGAATATGATTAAAACGGCAGGCGAGCAAGGGCTGCTTACTGATGATCAAAAGCTTGCCATACTTGGATATCCTCCACTTGAAGACGGAAGCGGGTATCGTCGCACGATGTCGCTGAATTACATTGATGTTAATTTGGTGAACCAATATCAAATGTCGAATAAGTCTAAAACACAAGGAGGAGATCCAAATGAATAAAAATCTGCCATCCAGAGATGATCCGATTAAACGCAGCTTTGGATTGATGGACATACGGGCGGATGACGAAGGCAGCTTTATCGAAGGTCATCCAGCCGTTTACGATCAACGAACAAGCATCGGTGGTTGGTTTTATGAAATCATAGAGCGCGGGGCATTTGATGGTTGTAACTTTGATGATGTTTTGTTTTGTACAAATCACGATTTGATGAAAATTCCTCTCGCACGGAGTCGTCGTAATAATGAAAGCTCCACGATGCAACTTCGTGTTGATGATCGAGGACTTTACATTCGCGCTAATTTGGATGTAGAGAACAATGCGGATGCCAGATCTTTATATAGTTCAGTAAAACGTAAAGACATCGACGGGATGTCTTTTATTTTTTATGTGGCAGAAGAGAAGTGGGAAGACCTCGATACCGATACACCAACCCGTCGCATTCAGAAAATCAAACGTGTCATGGAAGTTAGTGCGGTCAATTTCCCGGCCTATTCGGGAACTGACATAAATGCAAATGCTCGTGATCAGACAGCGTTGGATAACGCTCGTATGGCATTGGAAAATGCCCGATCCCAGTTGGATAACTCGGAAGGCGAGCTTGAAATGGAAGTACTGAAATACAAAACTCAAATACTTATGAAGGGTTAAGGTGAAGAACATGAACAAAAAGAAATTACTAGCTATGATTGCAAAGAAAGAGGCTCGGAAGGCTGAACTAGGTATTAAAGCGAACGCATCGGAAGATGTGAAGGAGCTGCGGAGCATTAATACAGAGCTTGATGAACTGAACGGGGAGTTAGCTGAGCTTCGCAGTTTTATGTCGAACCTTTCTGACGATGAGGAAAACGATCAAGAACAGGAGGTTGAGCAACCTGAACAACGCAGTTCTTCCCCAGTCGGCCGTTCGCAAATTTTAGGTTCCTATGGTCTAGGCACAGGTGGGGCTGGTAATGAATCTGAGAAACGTGAAAAAGATCTTAATAAGAAATATGAGCAGCGCGGCGCAGACCTGAAGGCAAAGAAGCCAGTCACCTTTGAGATGGATGAGATGCCAGAACTTCGAGCAACGACGATTGGCGGCAGTTCACTTGTGGTTGAAACGAAGTATAAGCAAACGATTAATCCAACATTTAATGAAGTGTCTCGCGTGGTTGATGTGGTCAATGCCATTCCTCTTACAGGCGGTGAAGCATATGAGGCTGGCTTTGAAAAGCCAGGTGGCGAGGGAGATTATACAACGGAGACAGGGAACTATGTGGAATCAGATCCAGTCTTCGATTATGTATCTATCGGAAAGGCAAAGATTACCGCTTATTCCGAAATGTCGGACGAGTCGATGAAGCTACCTAACGTAGATTATCAAAGTCGCGTTCGCGCAAGTATCGTGAAGTCACTACGTAAAAAGATTTCAAAACAGATCTTGGTCGGAGCTGGTGGTAGTAATGCGATTACCGGCATCTTCAATGCACCAAACAATGTTATTCCAGCAGCGTCAGATTTGGTTATTGATGTAATTGATGCTGATACACTCGACAAGATCGTATTAGGATATGGAGGCGACGAAGAAGTAGAGGGCACAGGTTACTTGCTTCTCAATAAACTTGACTTGGCTGCCTTTGCTGCTATTCGTGGGTCAAACGGTAATAAGTTATACAAAATCAAAACATCGGGAAATGTAGGGACGATTAGTTCTGACGATTCATTCGAAGTGCCGTTTATCATTAATAGTGCTATCCCTGCTCTATCGGCTGCCAGTACTGTTGCTGACTCTTATAGCATGGCTTATGGCATGATGATGGGTTATGAATTGCCGTTATTCTCTGGAATTACTGTCGAAGAATCAAGAGACTTCAAATTCCGCTCTGGTCAAGTCGCTTATCGTGGGTCGGTATGGGTCGGCGGTAACGTGGCGATGTACAAAGGCTTCATTCGCGTAAAAAAGGGTTAATGTGAACGCAATGAGCGCAGAGAAGCTATTGGAACAATGCAAAATTGGTCTGAACATTCCACTTGCTAGCACCGCATTTGATGGCATCCTTAATCAAAAGTTGCTAGCTGTCAAAGGTTATATGCAAGGAGCAGGTGTGTCGGAGGAGACATTTGAAAGTGATCTTGCTGTCGGTGTCGTTGTTATGGGGGTAGGGGATCTTTGGAATGTGCAAGGTGGGGAGACAAAGTTTTCCCCTGTCTTCCACACTCTACTGACGCAACTGGCTGTGAGGTGAGGCTATGACGCAACGTTTTGATAAAGTGGTTTACTTAATCCATACATTAACAACAGAAAATGAGATAGGCGACCCCATTAAAACGATTACTCGAAGAGAAACGTTTGCAGAAGAAAACAGCGTACGACAATCGGAACACTATCAAGCTGCAGCAACTGGGTTGAAACTAGAACTGACTTTCATTGTATGGACCGCAGAGTACAATAATGAGCTGCAGTTGGAATTTGAAGGCACGACCTATGCCATAAGTAGAACGTTTAAGCGGAAGGATGAGAGGACAGAGCTTATTTGCTCTGGTCTTGTCAACGAGGTGGTCTAACATGGCAATGCCGCGAACTGTACGTGTCACCCGAAATGGTGTCGAATGGATTTCCAATATCGACCGAACGCAGTACACACTCAAGCAACTTGAAATGGCGGGAATGCGTGAAGTGGGCAAGATCATTCGAAAACTGGTTATGCAGCAAGCCAAAAAGCAAGTAGGTATGAAACGTTCTAAGCGTATTATGCGTTCTTTCCAGTACTGGGCTCGAAAGCGGGAGCGGGATTTGGTCGTAGGTATTAAGCATAATACCTGGTATGGAGCTGAGCAGGAGCTTGGAACACGTGGACAACGTAAGAAAGCCATATTCATGGATGCCGTTTTAAATAATGTTGACGATATACGTCGAGTAATGGGCGTATATATTGAAGCTATTGAAGATCTCAATAAGGCGGAAGGATTGATTCGTGATGATGGGAGTTGGGTGGGGGATGAATGAGTAAGATTGTCGAGCTTAGAAAATCGATTGTTACTTTACTTAAGTCAGAGCACCCGAAAATCTACTATGAGATTGCACCAGCGGACATTCCGTATCCTATCGTTGTTTATGATCTTCCTAACACATTCGGAAGTGATGAATCAACTGAAATTTTTGTGCTGCATGTAGATGTTTGGGATGCGCCGGCAGAAGGCGACACGATGCCACTTGAGTTGCTTGCTGAAAAATTAAATGCCGCTTTAAATAAACAAGTCATCCGCGTCAATGGGATGGCTTTTTCTTTTCACCGTGACACACGCCTGCCGCTTACCGATCCCGATAAGCGTTTGCGAGGTAGAAGAATTATATATCAAGTACGAACATTTGGAGGGAATTAGATGCCGCAATACTCAGGATTTACCAATCAAACCGCTGATCATTTAGTTTTAGATGCGGGTGCGTTTTACAAGAACTATGATTTAACAACCGGAAGCGGCACGCTTTTGGGAGCAACGCGAGGTGGCGGAGAGTTTAAAGCAGTACCATCTGTAAGATCCATTGAAATTGATGGAGTAAAGGGGCGAGCTAAGGGGCTTAATGCAATTGATTCATGGGACGTTTCAATTGTTGCAAACATGCTTGAAATCACACCGCAGCTCCTTGCTGCAGCACTTGCAACTGGCTCAGTAGATAGTGCAAGTAACCCGCTGTATGACATTATCACGGCTAGCAATACTATCGCATTAGCCAATTACCTTGACAACATTACATGGGTAGGGCGTTTAAGCGGCAGTAATAACCCTGTTATCATTCAAATCTTTAACGCTCTTAATACTGATGGTGTCACGTTAAAAACGGAGGATAAGGGTGAGAGCGTGCTGCCTGTTGCTTTTGCTGCCCATTATGATGCAATCGATCTTGATACAGTGCCATTCAAAATCTACTATCCAAAGTTGATGATGGACACAACACCACCAACAGTAACGGTTGTCCCAGCTGACGCGGCAACTGCTATTGCGGTGGGCGCAAGTGTGGTATGGACATTCAACGAGCCTATTAATCCAACACTCGTTAATCCAGCAAACTTCCTATTACTTAAAGCTGATGGAACCAACGTACCAGGCGCATTGACGATTAATGCTGCTAAAACGGTAGTCACTCTTAAACCAACGACCAATATGACAGCGGCCACGGATTATATTGCTATTGCATCATCCAATATTAAGGACCTTAACGGAAACTCTCTCGCACAGAAAGCTAGCAAATTTAGAACAGCTTAAAAACTATACGGAGAGGGCAGCGATGCCCTCTTTCGTCATTTAATGGAGGGCTAATTAATGGAAACAATCAAACTTAGAAAACTACAATTGAAAGATATTTTCCCTATGTCTCGCATCATCAAGAAAATTGGAATCAAAGAAATCATGAAGCAAGCAGCTGCAGCTCTCGATAAGAAGGACGAAGCAAGCGAGCGGTCAACCGAAGCCAAACAAATGCAGGCGGGTATGGAAATGCTTGCAGTGGTGCTTGAGAATATTCACCTTGCAGAGAAGGAAGTGACGGACTTTCTTGCGAGTTTGGCAGGTATGGAACCTGAGAAATTTGCAGAGCTTGATATTGAGCAGCTCGCCAGTGTCTTTGACCAATTTAAAAGGTTACCAGGTCTGCCAAGTTTTTTGAAGCAAGCAAGTCAATAGATGAAGTTGAAGTCATTGACTTGTTGCTTAAGCGATATGGACAGATCGATTATGTACTGAACATGGATGTTGAAGCGGGTATAGAGCAAATCAATAAGGTTTACGAGAAGGAAACCGAGCAACGCAGTTGGGAAATGTATCTTGCAAAGTTCCCGAACATGACGCAATCGGATTATGTCTCATTCGATGATTTCTATAAGCCCAAACGAACTGTAACGCCTCCTCCATCAAAGAAAACAAAGCAAGAGATATTAGATGATGCTGAGGCGATCCTTGCAGCTTTTCGAAAAGGCGGGTGATTGAGCGATGGAAATATTTCGTTTGTTTGGTACGATCCTCGTACAAAACAATGCAGACGAGGCACTGGATGACGTAGATACAAGGGGCCAGCGAGCTCAGGAACGTTTAGGTGAAGTCGGAAAAGCAGCAGGAGCGCTTGTGCTAGGTTTAGCAGCAATAGGCGCTGCTGCTGTTCTTGCATTAGGGGTTAAGTCGGTACAGGTAGCTGATGAATTTCGTAAGGCTATGAATGGTCTGGCAGCTGAAACAGGGCTCACAGCTGACGAAATGAAAGAGTACGAGGAAATAACCAAACGGATCTATAATCGGAATCTCGGTGAGAATTTTGAGGACATTGCCAAGTCGATGGCAAAGGTTAAGCAATTAACGGGTCAATCTGGAGAAGAGCTTGAAGATTTAACAGCGAATGCATTAATGCTGAGGGATACGTTCGAATTCGAAGTCGAGGGATCTGTACAGGCAGTAAACGCGCTTATGCAGAAGTTTGGAATAACGGCTGATCAAGCCTATACCCTTATTGCTCAAGGTGCACAGCAAGGCGCCAATGCTAATGGAGATTTAACAGAGGTATTGTTGGAATTTGCTCCTCACTTTGCGGCACTAGGATTCAGCGCTGAGCAGTTTACCGACATTCTGATTCAGGGCGCAAAAGACGGATCATTCCAAGTCGCGCTCGTCGGGGATGCGATTAAAGAGTTTACGATATTGAGCAAAGATGCTTCTGATAGCACCAGTGAAGCATTTAACTCATTAGGGCTGGATGCCCAAGGTATGGCAGATGCATTTGCTGGAGGGGGAGAGCAAGCACAGATTGCTTTCCAGCAAGTGATGACGAGTTTGACAGATTTGGAAGATCCAATAGTTCGGAATCAAATTGGTATAGCTCTGTTCGGATCTAAATTTGAGGACTTAGAAGCGGCGGGGATCTTAGCTTTAGGCAATGTGAAAAGCTATACCGACTCAACAGCAAGCACACTAGAGGACATCAACAAAATTAAGTATGATTCGTTCAGTGAAGCCATAAAAGGAATTGGCCGGATGTTCGAAACAGGCGTTATGATTCCCATTGGTGAACGAATACTCCCGAAGCTGTCCGAATTTGCCGAGTGGTTTACAAGTAAAATGCCTGAAATTGAAAGAATCACTTTAGCTGTAGCAGATGCCATAATAGAAGGATTTGAAAACTTCGCGAATGCCATCCAATGGGTCATTGATCATTTCAATATCTTATTGCCAGTGTTAGCTGGAGTAGCTTCAGCTATTGCTGCTCAAATGGCTATAGGTATGATTGTTAATATCTATAATGCTTGGAAGCTTGCAGCAGCCACTATGACAACGGCACAATGGCTGCTTAATGCTGCTATGCTGGCGAATCCGATTGGACTTATAGCTGCAGCTATTGGAGCTTTAATTGCAATTGGTGTCGCGCTATGGATGAATTGGGACAAGCTGTCTACGAAGATGAAGCTGTTTTTTGCTATTTTGTCGCCTGCCGTTGCAGTAATAGAGGGCATTATCTTCCTTTTTAAAAATTGGAGTCAGATAGGCGAGGGGCTAGCTACTTCATGGGAATGGCTTAAGGTTAAGGCTGCTGAGATCTTTGGGGCTATTGGTAATTTCTTTGTTGAGTGGGGACCGTTCATGCTTATGGCCTTAACAGGTCCAATTGGAATAGCCGTTGGTTTGATCATTAAATACTGGGACGAAGTCAAAGCATTTACGATGGGCGTATGGAATGCTATTTTAAGCTTTTTTACAAATGATGTACCAGCAGCCTTTAATCAATTCGTAAATTTCTTTGCTGAATTGCCTAGCAAGATCATTGGTTTTCTAAACGATTTGTTTATAGTCAAAATCCCTTATGCTGTTGGTTATGTCATTGGCTACATGATAGGCGCGATTTCAGAGGGTATTCCGAAGGTAATTCAGTATTTTAAAGAGCTGCCGGAAAAAGTGTGGACATGGCTGCTTAAGTTAATTACCGATGTGAATCAATGGCGTAGTGACTTGGTTGCTAGTGCTATACAGGCGGGTACGCAGTTTGTATCAAGCCTATTAAGCTTTTTCGCTCAGTTGCCTGATAAGGTTTGGACGTGGCTAGTAAATACCTTCAATCGTATTGTCCAGTGGCATGAGAATGCTGCCAAGGAAGCGAGCGATGCGGGTAAATCCATTATTGACGCTGTGATTAGTTTTATAAGCCAGTTGCCTCAAATGGTTTTGAATTGGTTAACGTCTGTTGTTGCTTCCATTATTTCTTTTGCTAAAAATGCTTATTCAGCTGCAGGAGAAGTTGGAAAGAACATCATAAACGGAATTGTTGATTTTATCAAAAGCATTCCTGCGAAGATTGATGAGTTCGTAGGTGGGATCGTTGACAAAGTGGTTGGCATTGCGTCAAAAGTTAAAGATGCTATATCAGGTATCTTTAAGAGTGGCAGTGATGGTATACAGGCGGGTGTCAAAGCTTCGGGATCAACTGCAACCATAACAATACCGGCGCATGTCGATGGCACGACGTTTGCACCAGGAGGCTTAACACTTGTAGGAGAAAAGGGTCCTGAGCTAGTAAACATGCCGCGAGGCAGCCAAGTATATAACGCTAACGAAACACAGGACATTCTTAGTAGCGGTGGAGGTGTAACGGTAATACACAATCACATTCACTTAGATAGCCGAGAGATATCATCCAGTGTTAGCCAACATCAAAATGAAGGCATAAGGACGAGGGGGAGAGCGCTTGGCAGTTTATAATGGAGGGTTTTCACTTCGACCTGTAGATGATCCCCTTGATGTACGAACGGCTCTGCAGCTAGGTATGCATATGACGAGGCAATCTAAGCGACCTGTGTTAGCTGGCACTGTTGGCAGTACATCATCCATTGCTGGGAGATATGGTGCGTTTTATTTCGGAGCCAAGCTTGCTCCTCTAGAATTTGGTTTAGATTGTGCCATGTTCATGAATGATCCCTTATCATTACAGGCTGCAGTTGATCGCTTAGCTGAGTTTCTGCTCGATGCAACTGGTTCTCCTCGTGAGCTCGAATTAGTTTTTGATATTAAGCCTGGTAAAAAATATCTAGTTTATTATTCGGGCTCACTTGATATTGGGCGTGTTGTTGGCTTCGGTCAGTTCACATTGCCGCTTGTTGCGTATGATCCTTTTAGTTATCAGACGGATCTATCGAATAGGTTATCGTGGGATGGTGAGGTTCTCTTGGACAATAATTTGATTACCTTCGATGATGGTTTTGAATTTGCGATTAAAGGACCTCAGACTGTAGAAGTTGTAAACTTTGGCGCACTGGAGATATGGCCAACTATTCAGATTGTTGGAAGCTTTACTTCGATTTCGATTGATGTCGGTGATCGAACTATCGTATACGGCGAGGCAGTTTCTGCCGGATCGGTCACGATTGATAACGAGCGCATGCAAGCAAGGCTCAGCTCAACCAATAAAAACAATAAAGTGTCTGGGCGCTGGATAAAGCTTGCTCCTGGACGTAATAGCGTGAAGATAGGCGGCACGGGGCTCAATTGCTCTGTGTCGTTTGTATTTGCAGCGAAATATACGTGAGGTGATACGATGGCTGATTTAATACCGGTGGGATCGACGCTGAGAGCTGGTAAAGATGCGATTAATGCGAAGATTGTGTCACTTGAAACGGTTGATGCTTCGCAGCAAAAGCAGATTAGCACTGAACAGCAAGAGCGTATTACAGCAGATAGTGCTCATGCGAATGCAACGGTAGCTCATACAGCTGAGCAGATCCGATTTGTTGAAGGGCAGAGCGTGAAGCAGAAGGTTGATGCTCAACAAGCTCAGATTAATAACATTATTGGTGGACCTGCATCGAGCGCAGCTGAGGTCATTGATGGTCGTTTGGGTGCAGATGGAACGGCAAGAACAACGATCGGGACGATGATCCGAGAGATCCACAGCAAGCAACTCGCGCAGAATGATCAATCTGCAACGGTCAAACGTGGGATTAATGTAATTAATACTTCTCAAGCCTCACCAGCTGAGATTAAAGTGCAGGGCAGGACGCTTGTAAATCTTTTAGGTAAAGATGGCGGATGTGAGAGTTTAGCCCCTTTCATAAATGTTCTCGGGACAAACACGCTGTCAGCAGCTCAATTTAAAAATGGATCTAATTCAATAAAGGTAGTATGCGATGGAGCTTCAAATTACGTATATAAAGATTATTCTGTTCCATTGGATGTTACTAAACAATATATTCTATCAGGATGGGTATACATTGAGTCTAATCAATCCGGCTATCCGACAATACGATTATATGATTTTGGTAGTACGCTAACCCCTAGAAGCGTTGCCACTGCTAACATTTCAATCATTGGTAGTTGGCAACACATATATGTCAAAATTCCAATAGCGAATAAAATAGAAGGAAATGGATTTAGGTTGGTTATAGGGGGAGTTTCATCCCCAACATTTACAGCCTACTTTGACAGTGTCCGTCTGTATGAGTTGTCTGAAGCCGATAATATAGCGATAGGTACAACTTACTTGACTGACGATGCAATAGATTCATTTATTCCTTATGTAGATGGAGTACAGCATTTGCAAGGAGCGTCGGTTCGGAAGATCGGGAAAAATATGTTACCTCCGTTTACAGAGTGGACAGTACATGCAAATGCAAAAGTGGTTGAACCATATAAATTACAATTAGAAGCAACTGCATCATGGCAAGCGACTGATATAGATATACCTGTTTCTCCTAATACAACATATACCCTCTCGGTTACAAGAATTGGCTCTGGGCAAATTGGTATGGCTACATTGAGTGCGAACAAAACTCAATTATCATCGTTGGGTTTTTCTCCTGTTGATTCATTTACTAAAACGACAGAACCTAATGCTGCTTATATTCGAGTTCGTTTTTCTAATGCTACTACTACAGGCTTATTCTCATTTATAAACCCATTACTAGAACTAGGCTCAGTAGTTAGTCAATTTATGGAACGTAACGATGATTACGCAAACTTTCCTCTACTTGCCAGCAATGTAGATCGAACGATTGCGGACAGTTTCGATACAGCTACAGGTCGAACATTAAGACGTTGGAAAACAGGCGTAGTTTTAGACGGATCGTTGACATGGCTTTTTCACTCTGACAACACAGGGAATAAGGTTGTGAAAGCAACACTGCCGACGGCATTAGCATCTTATAGAAGCGCCTTAACACAAAAGTTCAATGGAAGTATCATTTCACAAAATATTGGAGCATCATCAACTTTTGCTCCTGATAACCAAGTCTTAGATAATGCTAATCTTTTTTATATAGGAATTGGCGATGTGGAGAGCGGCTGGTCCGAAACGTTAAACCCGAACTCAAATGCAATCAAAGCCCTTATGAACGGATGGAAGGCGAGTGCCAATAGTGGTGGCGTTTATAGCAGTTGGGTATCCATTCTGACAGGAATTGCACCAATAACAAATACAGAAGCCTATTGTGCAGCAAATAAAGCACCTGGCTGGGTAGGGTGGGCAACAGTGAATTATGTGTTGGCGCAAATCTTTGAAGAATCGTTTTCAGGTGACATAGGAGCAATTGCTCTACAAACTGGTGGTAATCAATTAGAGCTTGTGGAAGGTGTGGTTGTTCGAGAAGCAGTGATTCCATCTTTAGATACGACGGCAAACGATAGATACTACATCAATGAAAAAGGTGTAGTCAGCTCAATAGTTGATAACCCTTTAAAATATAAAGTAGAAAAGATATTAATAGTTTATAGGAACGGTATTGAAGATAAGTTTTGGTATCCATACATTAATTCCAATCTTCAAAACGGTGCTGCAGTGAGGATTGAGAAAGCGAATTACGATCCAACTGCCGAATATACTGTTTCTTATCAAACGCTAGATAAATACTCGTATACATCAAATGTAATCGATGCTGCAGTACGTTTTAAGAGCAATCCGAAAATGGTACAAGATCAGTTAGTGCAAGACTTAGCCGAATTAGAGACACAGGGTGCAATTAATGTGCGTGCAATCGCAGAGCTTTATAAAAAAGTAAGAGCGTTAGGGGGCTAGGCCATGGATTTGGAAGCGATGCGTGAATGGTTGATATCAAAAGGGATTCCCGCAACTGAACTGGATGAAGTAGACGAGCCTCCTGTTATTCGTGACATCGGGGAGGCGCTTACGCTGTCTTTACAGAACGACGATATGATAGGCGTTGTTCTTGTTGAACTGATGATGCAAATTGCCGTGCTTGAAGAGAGAATATTCATTTTGGAGGGAGGAGGGGTTTAGCATGTTGACCTTTTATAAATTTAGAGTAGATAACGGCATGTTGCCGCTCTCTAAGGTTCCAGAACCGTATCAGGGACAGATGCGGAAGGATGGATATACGGATATTGATGAGGCAGGCGAGGATGAGTGACAGATAACATCATCGTGATTTATGACAAGCTTGAGACTGACTTTTCACATTTTGGTCTTGCTGTCATTCGAAAAACTATTGATCTAGGGCCGCGAATCTTTCAGCGAAGAAATGCTGATTATACCGTTGATTTTTCTGTGCCTTACACGGATGAAGCCGTTCCGTATCTAGCGGAGGAAAATATCGTTAAGGTATCAGGTCAACTGTTTATTATTAGGACTGTAAAAGAGAGTCGAGACACGGGCGGTAAATTACTAGCTACTGTTTTCGCTGAGCATATTTGCACAGAACTGCTCACCGAATATATACCGCTACTCCAGTACACGAATGCGTCAGCCGCTGCAATTTTGGATGGCATACTTGCTGGCACTCGGTTTACAGGAAATGCGCTCGCGGTCCCGACCTCTCATGATTGCACAGTAGAGCGGAACAGTGTGGTATGGGGACTGAATCATTTAATTGCCTTGTCCAAAGCAGAGATGCAGCGTGACAATTTCAATATCACGTTCAAACCGCAGATCGGTGCTGACAATGGCGTTAGGATTAGTTATCGCAAGAATCTAAGGAGCATAACGAGAACCAAAGAAAGCCGAGGTGTTATTACTCGGCTTTTTGTTTTTGGTAAAGATGGTATTACGCTGACACAACCAATAGATAGCCCAAATATTGGACTTTATCCGCGACCGAAATGTGGCGAGGTGACGTTTGATGAGGTTGAGGATTTGCAGGAGTTGCGAAAGAAAGGTGAAGCATATTTAGCCACTGTAGACACGCATTTGCTATCTTATGTCGCGGATGTGACTGAGCTAAAAGGTGTTAAAGGTTACGGGGAAAGCGAGTCTTTTGCCATTGGAGATACAGTTCATGTCGATGATGAAGATTTAAAAATCGAGGTAACGGCGCGCATCGTTGAATACGAGGAGTACCCCAATGCACCGGAACGCTCGCGCGTGGTTCTTGCTAACTTTCTACCCGACTTGATGGATACCCTAAATAAGATGCAAAACGCCACAAACACGATTGAACGGATAACAACAGGTGGTGGTCGCGTAAATACAAACTGGATAGACGGTAAGATAAACACGTTGAAAAATCAGCTTGTAGCATCGGGGGCATATGCTTCCGCAGAAGTGCGTCCGAATGAAGGGTTCTTGCTCGAAAATACCGACAGTAATAGTCCTGATTATGGCGCATTGTATTTGGGGCCTGGTATCTTTGCTATTGCTGCTGAAAAGGTTGGCGGCAATTGGAACTGGCGAACGTTTGGCAAGGGTACAGGGTTTACCGCTGATGTTATTAATGCCGGAATTCTTAATGCGAGTTTGATACGAATTAACTCCTCAACAACGTTTGAGCCTGGCTATGATCCAACTACGAAAGAAACGCCTGAATCTGCACAAGCCAAAGCTGATGCTGCACAAGCCGCCGCGGAAGCAGTAGCATTAGCAAAATCGCAGCTTGCTCAGTCAGAAGCAGAAGCTTATGCGGACGGTATTGTTACCGCAGAGGAACAAGCCCGAATGAATCAGGCAAAAGAGACGCTTGAAGCTGCCCAACGAGATGCAACAGAGAAATCTAATGCTGCAAAATTAGCAGCAATCACAGCAGCTGAGGCAGATGCTAAAGCTAAGGCAGATGCAGCACAAGCCGCTGCAGAAGCAGAGGCTTTAGCGCAAGCGAAACTTGTAAAAGAGCAAGTTGAAGCATATGCAGATGGAATTGTGACGGCAGAAGAACAAGCTCGCATAAATCAAGCAACCGAGAATCTGAGCAAGGCGAAGACAGATGCAACTACGAAAGCTAATGCAGCTGAAGAAGCTGCTAAGAAAGCTAGCGTGCTTAAAGGCGTTAAATATAAAAGTGTCTATACGGATGAAAATGGCTTCCATATAGATGGCCCAGATGGTGAAGTGATGCGTATGGGCGAATTTGCTCCTGGGCAGTTCGGTACTATCGCTTTTCATAAAGACGGTTCCACTACTGCGCTAACGCCAGATGGGCTAATCAGAAAAACAGCATCAGGAGATAAACCCTATAACTATTTGGTGGCTGCTGGAAGTGATTCGACCGGAGCAAACAATGCTTACTTCGTTAATGCGGAAGGAACGGCAAACGGCGATAGTATTCCAAATATCACTATAACTTTGCCTTCGGATTTCAAGGGCAAGGATTTCAAAGTGATTTTAGCTCTAAAGCGAGATTCTTTTTTCGCTCAAGAGCTTAAACAGACTCCAGGAGCGAGTCTTCGAGTTCTAAACTATGCTCCAGTCACAACTCAACTAGAAGTGGTTAATGTCGATAAGGTAAACGGCAAGTTTACTGTAAAAGGATTTGGATCGTTGTATCGATGGAACGTAATTTATGGGATATCGGGATCGACTGTAATACCAAATTATACAAACGTAACGCGGTATGATTACGCATTAGATTTTTCTTGGATTGCATTAGTATAATCCGCAGATGCGCTGCCATTTGTGTTCGAATTAAGTTTTATATATAAAGCTGCATGAGGGGGGCGAGAGCGGTGGATAGTGAAACAAAACAACTGAACGACACGATGGTAACCGTTCGATTAGAGCTAAGGGAACTGTCAACGAAAATGGACGGTATGCGTGATGTTTCTTTTCGAGTAGGAGAGATAGAGGACATAGCAAAAAAAGCCCTCGATAGCAGCAAAGCAGCCCACCATAGGTTGGATAAAATCGACCGTTTAACAAACTGGTTAGCTACTACAGTTATCGGAGCAATTATTTTAGCTCTTATTGGATTTGCTCTTAAAGGCGGATTCAACATTACAAACTAAGGAGTGTATTGATTATGGAATGGAATCCTATTTTTCAATTTATTGATCCTAAATTAATGATTGTCGTTGCTGTATGTTGGGTGCTCGGATATGTGCTTAAGCAAACACCGAAGGTTCCCAACTGGAGCATTGTTTATATTGTTACAGCTGCTTCTTTATGTCTTGCAGTGTGGTTGATTGGCTGGGGACCAGAGGCAGTCATTCAGGGTATATTGGCAGGTGCATTTTCGGTGTTTGGGCATCAATTAGTTAAACAGGCAAAAGAGAGGGCTGAGAGCGATGACGCAACTAAGTAGAGTGGATTTTATCACCAAGCTCGCACCAATCGTTAAGCAAGTTCGAGGAGAAGGTTCTCCAATGTTTCCGTCAGTTCGCCTTGCTCAAAACATTTTGGAGACAGGGTGCAAAATTCATCCTTGGAACAACCTTGGCGGCATCAAAGTTGGTGGAGGTAAGCCAAATGGGTATTGGAAAGGGCGCAGCATTAATAAAGGAACTTGGGAAGAATACGGCGGTCAGACGGTAAATATAACGGCAAGTTTCCGTGTTTACGATCAGCTATATGATTTTTATAAAGATCAGGATTTATTGTTTTTGTTACCTAGATATGATCGCGTCAGGACAGCTAAAACGCCAGAAGCACAGGCTGCAATGTTATACGCATGCGGATATGCTACGGATTCATCTTATGCCAGTAAGTTACTGACCCTGATTAAAGCAAATGATTTAACGAAATATGATGAGATCGAGGAGGACGAGAATATGCTGAAACTTACGGATGCGGAATGGGATGTACTGGCTGCAGCAGTTCAACGATTAATTGTAGAAAAGATTATTTCCGACAAATCATGGCTAGACAAAGTAAAGCAGAAGAAAATAACCATATCTGAGCTTACTTGGTTTAATACGATTGCGATTTCGCGCAAATAAAAACAAGCCCACTGACCTACAGGTCTGTGGGCTGTTATTTTATTAGAAGCATTTAGCCATCATAGCTTTATAAATTTTGTCATCCATTTCGATAAGACTTTTCTTTCCGTCTTTAAATTGAACTGCTACAACATGCGTTCCTTTACTTTTAGCAGATAGCCCAGCTAGAAGACCAACAGGACCTAGTAGAAAGCCCCCAACAAGACCTCTTCCAACAGCGCTTACTGCACTTTTTTGGTGAGACTCATTCATAACTTCGTAATCTTCAATAGTTGTTTTGTCCAACGGAATCGGACTAAACATTGCAGTTGATAACATTGCTTTGCCAAATGCTTGAGTAACCGGTTTTCCTAGATAGTCTCCTGCAATAACCTTATTTTTTGCTCCCATTTAATAAACCTCCATAATCTTATAAATGAATTCAGAATCAGTTCACACATTAAAATATTTTTTTGGTAATTTCAGTGTTAAAAACCCCAAGCGCTTGGGAATTTGGTTATTTAAATATTTTTTTAATCAATGCAAAAATATCAAATGTCGTGCGAGTGTATACTTTGTTATAAACGTATTTCTTCGGACTCCTTGCCCATCCCCATCCTCGTGGCATCTTCACACCTAACCGATGCACGACCTGTCTCTTAACGCTAGTCCTTGCGGATATTCTTTTCTTAAGACTAGGCATCCTCATTCCGAATTTCAAAGTATCAACCCCTCATATTGATATTTATATAATACCTTCAAATGGATATATGTGGTATATAAAAATTTAATCATATTAATTTAATACTGCTTGATTCTAGAACGTATGTTTGGTATATAATAAGAACAAACATTCGTATTGGAGTGATGGTCATGAATGACAAATACATTGGCCGGACAGTTCAGATTATCTATCATGACAGAAATCGAAAAATATCCTTTCGTACTATCCAGGTCCGCGCTGTAAAGGGTGGTAAAGTGAAAGCATTTTGCCTAACAGCGAATGCACCACGCATTTTTAATATTGAGAACATCATTGATGTGGAGTTGATAAAAGAACATGTTGGATGATGCTGCAAGAAAGGTATTGACTGTCATGTGGAACGTATACCGCAACGATCCTTCTAAAATCGATATAGCTGACCTAAGTAAAAAGACTCAACGAAGTGAGTCGCAAATTAAGGAAGCTATTAACAATCTAGTCAAGGAGGATTATGTACTTTGGGATAAAGAATCAAATACATTTCGAGTTCTATATAATCGAGAAGCTGCCAAACCTGTTAAATGGCGAGGTTGGAGTACATGATAAAAATCAATAGATTAGATCCGAACAGCAATAAAATGTGGTCGAGTAGCAGGATGATGTTACCTGAACATGTAGTGGCAATAAATCAATACAACAAGGCATTGGAGGAGAATGATGTGGCGAAGGGACCAAAGAGACCAACTCGAGATGAGTATCAATTAGAGGAGCTTGGAGAGAGATTGGTTGAAGCACAGCAGGAGGAAGCAGAACTTATAATCACAGTTTGGAATTGGGAAGAGAAAGCTCAAGGGAAAATTGTTGCAATGGATTCCCGTACTAAGACAATACATGTATCGAATCATGGTGAGGTTACAAAGATTCCGTTTCTCGATATCATGAAAGTGGAAAGCACAATATAATTGTTTCGATCTTGTTTAATCATTTACAATAGTTTGGGGCAAATTTGGGGCAACAGAATACTTTTAAATGACATTCGCTGAACGTTACTGACATACAGTATGGATGATATTGTAGTAAAAACGCTATATTAATAGGAAGAGATATTTCAGGAATAGGGTAATCCTCAGCCTTCCAAGCTAATAGCGTGGATTCGAGTCCATTCACCCGCTTAATCGAATTAGAGGCGAAAGAAACCTTGCGCAGCAAGGCTTCTTTTTTATCAATTGTTGAACAGGCGCTAAAGCAGCCTGTTCTTTTTATTAAACTAATGGGCAGAATAGTTGAAGAAGTAAGGTTCGCAATATAAACTAAATATGTATATAAATATGAAAGTATTGCTAGAAAAGAAACCTATACCTGGTCAATAATTAAGAGACAGGGAAACATTTTCTGGAAGGAATGAAAGGAAATTAATATGAGTAAATCAATGCAGCGGATTAATCAATTTAGAGATGAGCGAAACTGGCGGCAATTTCATAATGAAAAAGATCTGGCTATTTCCATCTCTTTAGAAGCAAATGAATTATTGGAATTATTTCAATGGAAAACAGCAGAGGAATCCAAGGAAAATCCTGAGCGACTTAAAGAAGAACTGGCAGATGTGCTGATTTACTCTTATATGATGGCCGATAATCTAGGATTTGATATTGATGAGATCATCGCTGAAAAATTGATTAAAAATGCCGAGAAATATCCAGTTCCAAAAAGCTTTGCTAAAAAAAAATATAATGATTTGAATGAGGTAGATTAAGCAATGGCTAAGTACAACTGTATAACATTAAAAGTGAAAAATGGAGAATTAGAAGGTTTCGATAAACTTCGCCAGCCTGAACAAAATATTCTTAGAAATGGCAATGTCATTTATATCTATAAAGGATCGAAGTCGAAAAAGATTTACATTGGACAAACGAAACAATTTACTGTGCGAAATAAGCAACACTACAATGGTCAAGAGGAAAAATTTAATATAGCAGATTTCGACCAAGTACTGATTCTTATTTCATCCTATTTCAACGGTTCAGCACTAGATGATGTCGAAAGCCAGCTGATAACTTACTTTATGGCCGACAATTCAAAATCTAGAAAGCAGCTGGTTCAATATGATAATGATGAGATTATTAATCGGACCAATGGCAACGGTGTTAATGACTACCGAGAACGAGAAAAGGTTGCTACAGAAGTCATTTTGCCTTTTTGGGAAAAAAAGCTATTCCCTAATGAATGGGTAAGCACACCTACATTAGAGAAGTTGCGCAACAAAGCATTGGTCAAATATAGCCCAATCAAAGAAATAACAAAACAGCAAATGGACTATCTTAAGGAGATTGAATCAAATCCTGATAAAAGCTTTGTGATTAATGGTGATGCAGGAACTGGTAAAACCGTGTTGCTGACTCATTTGGTCGCTAAGTTGTTGAGTGATAAACCTAATCAGCGAATAGCAGTCGTTTTGCAACCTAATTGGATTCAAACGGCAAATGATATCTTTAGAGTATATGGAATGAACAACAGTAACCTGAAGATTGCAACCTCGACACAGCTGATTAATGCTGATGAAAATTATGATGTTGTAATTGTTGACGAATCTCATAAGCTTTCCAGAAAATTTTCCAAGCAAATGGCATCCTTTAACAGTGTGTATAAAGGAAGATTTGCTCAGGATGAGAACCACTTGGAGGCTTTTAAAAAATTAGGTCGTCAAATTGTGTTAATGTATGACGTATTGCAAGCTATTCGCCCTGCCAATATAACACGTGCCCAATTTAATGAAGCAACTAAAGACTTTGTAAATAGATACTTAACAACGCAATTTAGAATCCAAGCTCCAGCAGGAAAGAATTATTCATCAGAAGACTTCGTAAATGGCATAAAATATCTTTTGTATAAGGATACTGGTCTATTAGAACAAACGAATTTTGACCCCGAATTTGACAGAGCAGTATTCCATGATAGTGATGCGGATGCTTATTTTGGATATTTTGAAACAGAACCTCTAAAGAATTTGATTGATTGGGTAGAAGAAGATAGAAATTTCAATCCTGAACATATAAACCGCGTGCTAGGTGGATTAGTTGAACCTTGGAAGCAGGCTGATGGCAAAGATCCGTCAATCACTCATTGGCATGAAGGAAATATCAAACGAAGATGGAATTCAACTCAAGAAAATTGGATTTATTCAGAGGATGTCGATGCTGAGGATCAGATTGGCTCCGTCTTTGCAGTTCAGGGAATCGATTTGAATAAAGTCGGTGTTTTAATCGGCAATGATCTTCAAGTCGACGTAAATGGCCGGTTATTTGGCAATCCAGAGAATTTTCATAATGTAAACGGCAAGTTCTCCAAAGACGATGAAAGCCCAGAAAATGCGCAAGAGTTTACCCTATTTGTGTTGAACATTTACTATATTCTGATGACTAGAGGGATTGACGGGATCCGGTTGGGATTCTGGAAAAATGTTGCATTTAAAAAGTATATGAAGGAAATATTGGAGATTAAATAAGAGACGTTGAAGGCAGCCCAGTAAATCGCTAATTGTCACTATATATTAACTACTAATGATTTCATAAAATCAACCTGCGGAATTAAATTAACGGGAAACGATAGCTGAATGAAGCATTGAGCAGTTGCACCGGTTAATTGAGGAGTGAAGAACATGGCGAATTATCAAGTTGTTTTTACTGACAATTCCGAGTTATCCGAATATGAAGCAGTAAGTAGAGGATATCGGAATGATGTTTTTGTGAAGATTCAAGATGATTATTACAACCTTAGAGTATATATGACGTTATTAGATTAAAGCAGGATTTTGAAAGCGAAGTTGAGGATTATGGGTATTATTCTTCTGAACCCAATTTAGTATTGGTTACAGAAGTAAGTAATGAAAATGTCATGAAGATCATTTCTAATCTTTATGATGATGGATATTTTAAGCATCTTAAACCAGTCGACAAGGAATGTTTGGTTCGGCAAAAATTCGAGAAACATTTTGGAATTTAGACTTAAGCTAACGGGTAACGATAGTTCAATTATTTAAAAAGAAGGCTGCTAACTTTATTTCTTTGGCAGCCTTCTTTTTGAACTCCTTATCTTAAAGTAGATAAACTAGCTATGATACCATCCATGATACCGTTAATCACGAAAGGCATGTTTTTTAACGAAAATTATCCCTCATAAAATGTGTTTCTTCTATTATAAGTGCACCAAAACGTAGTACCTTCATTTTGTGATAGTCGAAATGGAAGGCTCCATCGGTTAATAAAAACGCAGAAAAAAAGAACCCGTATATCTTCTATACGGGTTCTTTTTTATGTGTTATTGAGAAAGTACTAGGCCTTTATATCAAGATTTCCGCCTAAGTTTGGTTGAACACTACGTGCCATCATTTGAACGATTTGATCTGCTTGACTATTGGATTGCTCATTAGCCATCTTAAGAACACTTATACCAACAGATTGGGATAAATTACTCTGAGCTAAGGACATTGAAAGAGCTGCGATATCCATAATTCTCCTCCTCTTTGAATGGTTATCTAACACTTTATTTATCGGAATACGGGCTTGGAATTATAAGTCATAGGATAAAAAACCCGTAACGACGATAATTGCATTCGACGATACGGGTTTTTTATCCTATTTTATAAATAAATATGTTTGATTTCAAAGTTGCGTTCGATGGTCAAATCAATGAACTGACTGTCGATCTTGATGAGCGGCTGGAAGAACTCAGTAGGATGCGTCATAATGATTACGCCAACCTCACCTGTGACAAGCTCTACTCTTTTGCCGATAAAGTTAGGTATCATATGCTTAATAAAGACATGAGCGGTATGAGCATCAAGCTCATTAAAGCTTAAACGATATATTTCCTTGAGTACAAATAATAAGTCACGCTGCTGCTGATAGACACGCTGTGAGATCATGGCACTGTAGACATCGACGACTGCTATTATTTTGGAGACAGGATGAATATCTTCGCCAATCAAACCATGCGGATAACCAGAGCCGTCATTTCGTTCGTGATGCTGGAGTGCACCGTAGGCAAGTATGGGATCATTTATTGATCTTGAGATTATTTCATGTCCGTAAATCGTGTGTCGTTTTACTTCTTCATATTCTTCGGTTGTCAGCTTGCCTGGTTTATTAAGAATTTCTTCGTCAATTCGACATTTTCCGATATCATGAAGATATCCAGCTTTACTGATCTGTTTGGCTTCTTCATCAGAATAACCAACCCAAGTGGCTAAATAATACGACAGCATGCCAACCTGCACAGAATGCTGGTACGTATAATCATCTGTTGTATTAAGTAAAAGCAGCATGGATACGACATCTCGTTCCATTTGGAGATTGTTCAACAGGGGCTGGAGCATAGATGTTACTTCAGCATCATCAATACTTCCTGCCTCCAAAGCCTTCTCAAATAAGTTTTCTGTGCCTTTGATAACGGATTCATAAATAGGCGCAACTTTGGGAAGCCACTTCGGATTAACACCTGATTCAATCGTGCGAGCGAGTGGTTCATTAATCAGTCTTTCTAATATCTCAACGTAATCAATTTGGTGCTGTAGTAATCTTGATATTTCTTGATTCGTTATCGTCGTCCCTTTGGAGAGAACATGGAGGCCGTAGTTGTTAAATGTATCACGGCTTAACTGGTCACCAGTCATTAAATCTGTAACATGAACCCTCATCGAGACACCCCGGCTAATTATAGTAGCATATATACCTACAATAGTAACAATGAATATTTGAATTGGCAATATGAGGATAAAATAAGTGACTAAATACCTAATAATTCGGCATAAATCGACCTTGCTTTTTTGATTTCATCGGTCCCTTGGACGATTGCTCGTCCATCACTGAATAGGACAAAAGTTAAATTCTTGGTTAATTCAACACGAAGCAAAAATCGATTCGAAGTGATGGGTCCGATAGGTTTAAATCTTTCAGCAAGCTCCTCTAAATGAAGCTTGAGAGGCTGACTTGGTGATATTTGAACAGAGTGGCGACCGCATAAGGAAGCGGCAGACGGCTCCAACAATGTATGATCTAAAAATTTATATTGTCCATTTCCGCAGCAGGGACAATTGCTTCTCTTAGCGTCTGCAATGGAAACTGGCAGCCAAGCGTGATTCCAAAGATCAACCTGAAATAATGTGCGATGCAGCGCTGAAATATTTCCGGAGAGCAGCTTTATTGCCTCCGCAGCTTGCACGGATGCAATAATGTCAACGATGGGTGATATCACACCTGCAGTTTCACAGGAATCGGTAGTACCGGGAGCTGGTGGCTCGTTGAACAAACAGCGATAACAAGGTGTTTCATGAGGCAATATGGTCATGGTCATGCCCGACGCACCAACTGCTCCACCGTATATCCAAGGAACATTATTCTTAATGCTATAGTCGTTAATGAGATATCTGACTGAAAAATTATCACTGCCATCTATAATAAGGTGTACATCTGAAAGCAGCTCTTGAGCATTTAGCGCTGTGAGATCAGCGATAATAGGCTCAATGATGACATCGCTGTTCATTGCGCGTAAATGCTCGGCTGCTGCTTGTGCTTTTGGCAGCAGGGCAAGGACATCTTTTTCTGTATATAGCATTTGCCGCTGCAGGTTGCTCCACTCAATGAGATCGCGATCAATAATTCGCACATAACCTACACCTGATCGGACAAGGTGCTGAGCAATAACGGATCCAAGCGCTCCCATGCCTACGATGGCTGCACGGCTGCTGGAAAGGGCTTGCTGCCCATGTTCACCAACTGGAGTGAATCGTATTTGGCGGTCATAACGCGCTGCGGATGCTGTTTTCTCGGAGGAGACAAGCTCTTGTTGTGTTTTTGTCATCCATTCATTCTCCTTCCTAGGTTTACGAGGTTATTTCTCTATTTATATAGATAGGTTTAATAGTCAGTTAAAGGTGTCGTTGGGTTCCAAGGTCCAAGCTGATGGCCTTTCCATTCAGAGCCATCCTCCCAAATCTCTTTTTTCCATATAGGCACAATCTGTTTTAACCGTTCAATCGCATAGCGGCTAGCTTCGTAGCAGCTTTCCCTGTGGGGAGAAGAGACGGCAATAACGACGCTGGTCTCAGCTAGACCGACCACGCCGATACGATGGGATATGGCGCATTTGGCGCCTTGCCAACGTTCAGCTATTTCATCGCCAATTTGCTTCATGGTAGCGACAGCCATTGGAGAGTAGGCTTCATACTCCAGCCTCACTGTCCGTTGACCATGCGTCCATTCTCTAGTTGTTCCTACGAACGCAATTGCAGCGCCATGTTCAGGAATGATTACTTTCGCGAGCACATCATCTGAGCATATTTTTTCATTGGTGATGACATAAAGCTCATCCTGCTTCGTAACGCTGCTGATTGTTTCTTCCCCCCCTGATACAGGAGGCAGCAAAGCAAGCTCATCATTGTTACGCAGAAGCGTTTCTTCACCAGCATAAGCATGATTGCGGGCTACAAATGAAATATGAATGAGTCCTTTGTGCTTCGGATAATGCTCGGAAATGATCTCCTTCAATTGGGTGACGGTTAGCTGTTCATATTCTGATTTTATGTTCAATTGGGGTAATCCCAAACGTTCGGGAAGCCCTGCAAATAGTTTAATAGTCCAATTATATGTCATGGTATAAAACCTCTCATTGTTTAGGCTGAAAGCTGTTTATAGAATATCATAATTCACAAAAAAATGTTATGCTGAGAGGTATGATGAAAGGAAGTGAGACTCATGCCGACCTTGACGGATCGTTTTGGACGCGTACACGATTACTTGCGTATTTCAGTAACGGATCGTTGTAATTTGCGATGCTTATATTGCATGCCTGAAGAAGGAATGGAGTTTGCCGAGTCCGCGAATTTACTATCTTATGATCAAATCGTTGAGGTAGTTGAAGCTGGTGCAGCACTTGGCATATCTAAGCTTCGCATTACAGGCGGTGAGCCGCTCATTCGCCCAGGACTAGATGGTTTGATTAGTCGCTTGTCAGCCATTCCGGGCATTCGTGATATCGCATTAACGACGAACGGTATTTTTCTTGCCAAGCAGGCAGAAGCGCTTCGCAAAGCAGGTTTAAACCGTGTCAATATAAGTTTGGATACGCTGGATGCAGCTAGATTTCGATTTATAGCACGCAGTGGAGACTTAAAGCGAGTAATGGAAGGAATTGAAGCTGCTGCGGCCGCGGGATTCAATCCTATCAAGCTAAATTGCGTACTCCTTAAAGAAGTCAATGAAGATGAAATTGCTGCTTTTCTAAAGCTGGCGTATGAACAGCCGATGCATGTGCGGTTTATTGAATATATGCCAATTGGGCATGCTGACGAAAATTGGAGAAAGCATTATTTACCTCTTTCAAGAGTACTGGAGGTAGCCGAGCAATCCGGATATGATTTCAGCCGCGGTCCCAATGTTCATGGCAATGGACCCTCCGAGGATTATCAAATGGCAGGCGGACGAGGCTCCATTGGACTCATCCACCCTATTAGCGATCATTTTTGCAGCAACTGCAACCGATTGCGTCTGACATCTGATGGCTCAATCAAGCCCTGCTTGTATTGGGTAGATGAATTAAATGTGAAGGATGCCTTCGGTCATCCGGATGAGATGCAGAAAATTCTGCTCAAAGCGATGGATATCAAGCCTGAGAATCATGAAATGGCAGCCAAGCTGGCAGACAGCACGCTTACTCATGTGCCTACAGAGCGTCGGATGTCGCAAATTGGGGGTTAGAGATCAAGTTGGAGAATATAAAAATTGAGCACGCGGGGCTGGGATCATTTGTGACGACGGCTTTGGAAATGGCTGAGCTGGCGGGACGCAGCTTCCATCTCTCTGAGAGCGTGCCTGACGCGGCTGGAGAAGCCTTTCAATTGCAGGAGTGGTATGATGCTTGGCTTCAATCTGTTGGGGCAGATACGGCGATTGTGAAGCCCCAGCAGCTTGTAGTGGAAGCAGCAGACAGCTTTCAAGCATCGATCCCTTGGGATCAGCTGGACGGAGCCGTCGTCTTGTTCTCGCTTGGCGGGGAACCGTTGGAGGGAACAGGACCCATTAGGCTTTATGTGCCTAATGGAAGCAGCAAATGCTTAAATGTGAAAAGAATTGTTAAGCTGATGCTGGGTGATTTTCAGAAGAATGAAGATCAAGTGGCAACCTACGGCTTTAAACATACATTTTCAAAGGATGATTTGCGTATAAACAAATAAAATAAGTAGTAAGGCGGATATGGAGACATTAGGAGGCGTGCATGAATTTGAGAGACAGCATACGTACCCAAGTGGTTCTTATTCACACAAACGATATACACAGTCGTCTAGAGCATGCCGCTAAAGCCGCTTCCTTTATTGCGGAGGAGAGGCGCATGTATGGCGGTGATTGCGTACTCGCTGTCGATTGCGGCGATCATATGGATCGGATGCGTGTGGAAACGGAAGGCAGTGACGGCATTGTAAATGTTGCGCTTCTAAATGATGCGGGATATGAAGCCATTACACTAGGCAATAATGAAGGATTAACATACTCGTATGAGAAATTAGAGCAAGCGTATGCTAATCGAGCGAGATTTTCAGTGATATGTGCCAATATGGTGCTGAGCCGAACAGGTGAACGTCCCGACTGGATGCTGCCTAACACAATCATTGATAAAAATGGCATTCGTATTGGAATCGTAGGAGTTACGGCAGCATTCGCTGACTTCTATTCTCTGCTTGGTTGGGATGTATCAGATCCTTTCGAAGCAATTAAGCTGCAGGCTGAACAGCTGAGAAGCAAAGTCGATGTTCTGGTTGTCATGTCACATCTAGGCATTACAGCGGATCGTTTGATGGCGGAGACGATTCCTTCTGTAGATCTTATTCTGGGTGCTCATACCCATCATTTATTAGAGGAGCCGATTATTATCGGCAATACGACTATTTGCGCAGCAGGCAAATTCGGCGAATACATTGGACGGGTTGAAATCGGGATGGATCCCGTTTCAGGTCGTCCCGTCTTTCATGCGACATGTGTGCCGACTGCCGCTCTGACAGAGCATGAGGACGCCGCCGCAATTATCAGCGGCTTTCGCGAAGCGGCGCAGCAACGCCTGAGCCGAGTGATTGCTCGGCTGGATGCGCCGCTCCCCGCCGATGCCGAGCGAGAATCACCGCTCGGTAATTTGCTGGCCGCTGGCTTGCGCCGCTGGACCGATGCCGAGATAGGCATCGTCAACACGGGGCAGCTGCTCGGCGGCCTCGCGCAAGGAGACGTGACAGCGGGCGAATTGCATGCCCTCTGTCCGTCTCCGATCAATCCTTGCCGAATGAAGATCGCCGGCAAGCACATTTGGGAAGCGCTGGAGCAAGCACTGCTCCCAGCGTTCATTAATAAGCCGCTCAAGGGCTACGGCTTTCGCGGCGTTGTGCTGGGCACACTGGCTGTAGATGGCATGACCATCGTATATGACTCATCAAGAGATGACGGAAACAAGCTTGTATCCGTAAGCATAAATGAAAAGCCGCTGGATGATGAACGAATTTATTCGCTGGGTACGATCGATATGTTCAGCTTTAGAGCAGGTTATGAATCACTCGCAGATGCGGAAGAAAACCATTTTTACTTGCCGGAATTTATACGAGATGTCATAGCGGAACAACTGCAGAATTCGACAATGCTTCAGGAATGTCAGCAATTTCATTGGTTTAATGAACCAAAATAAGGAAAAATTAATCTTAAGTCGACAAAATATGTCGAATAAATAGAATAAAATGGTTGCAGATTCCGCTATTTTCCCTTACATTAACATTACGATCGGCTTTTTCCGATGTAATAGTTAGCATATCATTTACGGGAAGGATCGAGAAAATGCGGTTGCTGCCAATTGCGAATTGTAAGCCAGGAATGAAGCTGGCGAAAAAAATATTTTCCCAAGAGGGCGTAGTCCTCTTAGCTGAAAACATAGAGCTTACCAATAGTCTTATTTCCCGTTTAGAAAAATGCGGAATACAATATGTGAACATAGCTGATCCGAAGACAGATGATATTATCATGCCTTCTTTAATCAGTGAGGATACGATGCAGATCGCACTCCGAGAGGTACGTACAAGCTTTCGTGAGATGATGGATCGTCCAAAGTTGAAGAAGGGTGCGACATACCCTTATATAGCTCGACCGCTCAAGGATATGATGAATATGATTATCGATGATTTATCGGCGCATGAGGATGCAATGATCATGCTGATGGATATGAACTCCATCGATCATTATTTGTTTCAACATTCCTTAAATGTGTGTGTATATACAACTCTCCTTGGCATGGCGAATGGATATTCGCGAGATGAGCTCACAACGATTGGTATGGGTGCGCTTCTTCATGATATTGGAAAGACCCGAATTTCAATCGATATGCTGAGAAAACCGGGCTCCCTTACGAAAGAAGAATTCGAAGAGATGCAGCAGCATGCTATGATCGGATTTCAGATGTTAAAGGATGAGCCTAATCTTCCTCTCATTGTTGCGCATTGCGCTCTGCAGCATCATGAACGAATTGATGGGAGCGGTTATCCGCGTGGTATAAAAGGAAATGATATACATGAATATGCAAAATGGATCGGCTTAGTAGATTCTTACGATGCCATGACAACAAATCGTGTATACAGTACGCCAATGCTGCCTCATGATGCTGTGGAACGTTTATATGCAGGCTCTGGTACGTTGTACGAGCAGCGAATGCTGCAGCTATTCCGTGATAAGGTAGCCATCTATCCAATCGGTATTTCGGTCAAGCTGCAAACGGGAGACACGGGCGTCGTTGCAGATTTGAATCACTCTTATCCGCATAGACCGATTATCCGAGTCTTGTATAATGAAGCAGGTGAAGAGCTTCATTCCCCTTACGAGTTGGATTTATCGAAGCATTTGAATATGATGATTGTAAAAGTGAATGACGATACTGCGGAAGAAGTGCATGCTGCAAGTGTTTGATCCACTATGCGTAAAGGAGCCAAATAGGCTTCTTTTTTCTTTTTTTGTTGATTTATTTGCTTCCTACCGAAGCGAGGATTACAATAAAAAGAGAATGTTTCATTCCAGAAAATGAAGTCAGGTGCTGAATAAATGAATACAATAGACTCACAACATGCCTACAAGACACTTACTGCGCTATCCCCAACGAATGATCCGTGGGATCCGATTTCTTCGTTGAAGCAGCATGGCAGACATCGTTTAACCAGTGTCGAAATGACCGTTTCAAATTTATGCAATATGCGGTGCGAGCATTGTGCCGTTGGCGATACACTCGTTATAAACGAACCCGCAAAGATGCCTCTAAAACAGATGCTGGACAGACTTGAGGAAGTCGAGCATCTTGAGACGATCAGCATTACAGGCGGGGAGCCTTCCTTCTCCGATCGAACGGTAAAGGACTATATGGTGCCTTTACTCCAATATGCCCGCAGTCGTGGCATTCGTTCACAAATCAATTCCAATATAACTCTTCCATATAGCAGATACGAGCAATTGGCTCCCTATCTAGATGTTATGCATATTTCATTCAATTACACGTCACCGGAGGATTTCCATGAGATTGGTTTCGCTAAGGCGGGACATAGTGTTTCATTGCAGGCGGCGACGAAGCTTTATGACAGAATGATAGAAAATGCACGGCTTTTAAGTGAAACCGGGGTTCTCGTTTCTGCGGAGTCCATGATCAACTACCGAACACACAATAAAATGGACGAAATTCATAGACTTATCGTTGAGATGGGCTGTCAGCGCCATGAAGTGCATCCAATGTACCCGAGTTCCTTCGCTAAGGATCTGCCAGTGATCTCAAGGGAACAAATGGTAGAGGCAATTGATCGTCTGCTTTTAACGAGAGACAAATCAGTTTGGATGCTCTTTGGTACTCTGCCCTTCTATCATTGCAGCGAGCAGGAAAATGAACGGAAGCTGCTGACGAGATTGGCAAACGAACCGAATGTAACAATGCGAAATGATCCAGACGGACGAAATCGTCTCAATGTTAATTTATTTACCGGCGACGTCTTCGTAACGGATTTCTCTGATGTGTCTTCTTTTGGCAATATTGCTTCCTCCAAGCTGGATGATATCTTTGAGACCTGGCTTGACCATACGCTAGCACAAAGTGTCAATTGCCACTGTCCAGCAGCGTCATGCTGTGGTCCGAACCTTCTTGTGAAGGATATGTATTACAAATCTGTTGATTTCCATCAACGCAGCGCGATATTAGATTAGAGTATGAGTAGATGGAAGGCTGTATTTGAAAAGACCAAATTGTAAGGTTTATGAACACCACTTCTTGCATATAGCATAATAGAAGGGGGGAAAGCTTTCTGTCCATTAAGACGCTTGTATTTATTGCTCTTGGATTATTGCTGATATACCTACTATTTACTGTAGGAGCTCCCTTCTTGCTTGCTTTGGTCATAGCTATATTTTTGGAGCCGCTTAACGGTTTGTTAATGAACAGGTTTCGAATGAATAGACTGCTGGCTGCCACCATCTCTAGTACACTTTTTTCGATCATATTAATTGGCTTGATTGCTTTGCTTGGTGTCAAGGTCATTGCGGAGCTTATCGCTTTTTTCAAAAGAGTGCCCAACTATTTTGAGAATGCGAATAGCATGATTGATGATCTTATTAATCAAGCACAATCCCTCTATCAAAATTTCCCTCCCGATACCGCAGAAACAATAGAAACCTGGCTGATGGAGCTGACGAGGGCCATTACTAATTTAGTAGGGAATTTATCCAACTCGGTGCTTGCATTCGCGTCCAGCATCCCTGGCATGTTTATTTTTTTTATCGTTTTTTTAGTTGCAGTATATATGATGAGTTACAGCCTGAATACGATGAAGACGACGGTATTATCCCTGTTTGACGAGAAATCGCAGCCGCAGGTTAGCGAAGTGCTGGTCAACTTGAGAAAATCAATATTCGGTTTCTTGCGATCACAATTCATATTAAGTGCCCTTACATATATTCTTTCATTAGTCGGTTTGCTTATTTTGGATGTAAAATACCCACTTGCCATCGCTTTACTCATTATTATCGTCGATATTATGCCGATCCTTGGAACGGGGTCTGTGCTTGTGCCTTGGGGCACCTATCTCATGCTTACCGGGGATGTCTTCACCGGTTTAGGACTAATCGTGCTATTTCTTATCATTACAGTATTTCGGCGTATCGTGGAACCAAAAATTCTTGGAGATGCCGTAGGCATCGGTTCATTGTCAGCGCTCATAAGCTTGTATGTTGGCTTCAAGCTTGTCGGAGTGGTTGGTGTTTTTATCGGACCGTTAGTTGTGATTATCTATATGGCTGCTCGCAAGGCAGGATTATTCCAATTGAAAATCAAGCTTTAAGAACGAACGTATTGCCGTGTCAAACCATTTGGACGGAGCGTATGATACTGCAAATAGCAGATCATATAGGAGGCTTTCGTATAAATGGCATCTATTAAAGTTGCGATTGTTACCCCGGGTTCCTTTCCTATTCCATCACCAGGAAGCAGCTCTGTTGAGAGGGTTGTAGAGAAATTCGCTCCACTGTTAAAGCCATATGCGGAACCTCGAATTTTCGGAAGATTAAGCAATCGGCTGCCTCGTAGAGGTAAGTTTAAAGGTATTGTTTGTGAAAGGTTCTCTGCGGCCAACAAGCAGAAGTATATTCATGCGGTCTCACATGCAGTCCGACGTTTTGTACCAAATGTCATAGATGTCGAGAATCGTCCGCAATTTGTTCCCATTATCAAAGGAATAAACCCAGGCAAACCTGTCTGGCTTTATTTGCATTCCTCTACGTTTATTAGCCCGGCGCATATTTCTCCTGCTAAACTGCGTGCTTGTTTGAGCGCGGCTGATAAAATCATCGTAAACAGCCAATTTTTGAAGCAACTCGTCATATCCAAAGTGCCTAAGATCGCTGCAAAGCTGCATGTCATTTATCCTGGTGTCGATACGGTGCGCTTTCCTTCACAATACTCACCTAAGGGTGCAGCTGAAAGGAATAGACTCCGAAAGAAAAGAGGAATGACCGGCAAAAAAGTTGTGCTGTTCATGGGAAGACTTATTCCGCTCAAAGGCGTGCACCATTTGCTTAACATCGTTCCAGAGCTAGCAAGAAAACATCCCGATCTTTTAGTCGTCATTGTAGGGAGTCCATTCTATGGGTCGCATCGCAAAACTGCATATGCGCGCAAGTTGGAGCGGTTAGGAAAAAAGAGCGCGGGTCATGTTCGTTTTGTTCCTTACGTACCCCATTCTGAGGTGCCCAGCTGGATGCTCGTTGCCGATATCGCCGTCGTCCCGTCAGGTCAACGAGAAGCATTTGGTCTTGTCAATGTAGAGGCAATGTCATGTGGAGTCCCTGTTGTTGCTACTCGTGCAGGAGGCATGAAAGAAATTATACGAAATGGCGTAACGGGTTATCTGGTTAGTCCGACTGCTGTTGAAGCGGGGTTGAAGGAGAAATTACAGCTGCTATTGAGTGATAAGAAGCTGCGGCAGAAGCAAGGCCGCCGCAGCCGTGAGCGAGTGAATCAGACATTTACATGGCGTCATACGGCAAATCGTTGGAAAAAACTGATGAAGGAAAGCGGAATAAAGTAAACATGATTTGTAGTGGTTATGGGAAATACAGGGTTGACAGCAATCTTTCTTTGACTGTATAGTCAAACAAGGATATCCACTAGGGGCGCCGTTACGGCTGAGATAAAGCGAATGCTTTGGTCCCTTTGAACCTGATCTGGGTTATGCCAGCGTAGGAAAGTGGGATTGTGCGTTCATGCAAAGCGCGAGTGCGACTCTGTCTGAGAGCTGAAGTATCAGCTTGAATAGGACGAATGACAGAGCAGCCCTTCCTCCGGTATTTCTACTTTCGGAAGGGAACTCGTAACTGACGACACATTTCAACCGCTCCTTCGCCGGAGCGGTTTTTTTTTGTTGGATAGGACACATTTCATCTTGTCAGAGATGATTGGTGAAACCGATCTTCGCCCGGCGATAACCGTTCATGCAGTCTGTTACAGGTATGCATGACAGCGGTGCTTCAAACTTTCTTAGTGCTTGTATAGACCTCTAGGAGGAATTCTTATTATTCCGTTTGGGAGGTTTTTTTGTTTTGGGAATCAGAAATAATCGGCTTTCACAAAGGTGTAGCTTTTGCTTGAGAGCAGCAAGGAGTATGATTCATGCATGATGAGGGAGATTCGATATGGTCGGATCGTTATTCGAGACAAGTTAGATTCTCTAAGATAGGCCAGAGGGGACAACTAAAGCTTGCTGACTCTTGCGTGCTTATTGTCGGCGTTGGTGCGCTTGGCACAGCTCTTGCGGAGCATATGGTTCGAGCTGGTGTAGGAGAGGTTAGGCTGGTAGATCGTGATTACGTGGAGCCTAGTAATTTGCAAAGGCAAACATTGTTCGATGAAGCCGATGCGTTAGCCATCCTTCCAAAGGCTGTAGCAGCAGCTAATAAGCTTCAAAAAATAAATAGGGAAGTTCATATTACTCCATATGTAGTGGATGTGAATAAAGGAAATGCGGAAGATCTTTCCGCTGGCGTACATGTTGTCCTTGATGGGACTGATAACGCAGCGACAAGATTTGTCATGAGTGACAGTTGCTTTGAGCATAGAATTCCATTTATTTATGGCGGTGTTGCAGGTGCTCAAGGTATGAATGCAACACTCATACCTGGTCAAACGGCTTGTTTGCGTTGCTTGATCGGTGTGAAGGAGTCAGAGGGCGAAGTTGATACATGCGATACGGTTGGTGTACTTGCTCCAGCAGTTTCCTTTATAGCTTCCTTGCAAGCGGCAGAAGCGATCAAGCTGCTTACCGGAAATGAAGCAGCAATGCGTCAAACTTGGCTAAGTGTTGATCTATGGTCATTCAAGCTGAGGGAATCAAAGCTGCCGCCGGGTAGGGAGGATTGTCCCGTCTGCGGCAAGCTGAACGATGAAGGGGCCAATGACGGATGGGTAGAGACAGGAACAGAGACCGGCCCTTATTTTGATTCACAAGACGAAGAAATAAGTTCAGCGGTGCTTTGCGGCAGGGATACCGTACAGGTGAGTCTTGGCGGAAAACTTAGCCTAGTGAGTGTTGAAGCGTATCTAAAAGAGATGAATATTTCATTAACCGTAAATCGTTATCTCGTGCGTGCCATGCTTCCCAATGATTTGCGGCTTGTTATTTTTGGGGATGGACGAGTGCTCGTACAAGGTACGACTGATTCAGATGAGGCGGTTGCGATTTGTAGACATTACTTACTTGGTTTGTTGGAGTAATAAGACTGAAATCGATTTTAGAAAGAGGGGATGAGAACGAATGAGCAAAAAAAATTGGCTGGACTTTCAATTGTACGTCATAACCGCTGAGGCCAATCATCCGGGGAGACCCATGATTGAAGTAATGGAGCAGGCGCTGGTCGGAGGGGCGCAAATTTTACAGCTTCGAAATAAAACAGGTACAAGAGCAGAGGTGCTGGAACAAGCTAAAGCATTGCGGGTTTTAACTAGAAAATACAACGTACCCTTCATCATTAACGATTATCCGGATATCGTTCTGGAGTCGGGTGCAGATGGCGTTCATTTAGGGCAAGATGATATGTCCATTGCAGAGGCAAGGCGGATGTTAGGACCTGATCGAATTATTGGCATCTCAACACATCATGTGAAGCAAGCTTTGGATGCAGAACAAAACGGTGCTGATTATATCGGTGTAGGACCTGTTTTTCCAACGGATACGAAGCCGGGGCGAGCTGCTGTTACCACAAGCTATGTTACAGAGGCAGCAAGGGCAGTATCCATACCGTTTGTGGCGATAGGCGGCATTACGGAAGAGAATGTGAATGAGGTACTTGCTGCTGGAGCGACGCGAATATGCGCTGTATCTGCAATTGTGGGCAGCTCAGATCCAGCAGGCGTCTGTCGTTCATTACTGGAAAGCATCCACTTCGCTGGGGCCGTGCATGGACGAGAGCAGAGGCGATTGATGGTGAACGGAATCGAAGAGCAAACGGCTGCGAAGACCGTCGAGGAGCTGGTTATAGCTCTAGGACAACATAATAAAAAGCTCATTATCGAGCTGGACGGCGTAATTGTGCAACGCGCATTATGGGCGGATACAAAGCTTCATAGCGGCTCTGTTGTAGAGCTTATACATTTTGTAGGAGGGGGCTGAAGAGGATGGTTACAAGTTGGAACGAGGATCCTTTCGTAATAGGAGGTCATACACTTTCATCTCGCTTCTTATTTGGAACGGGACGATTTCCTAGTCCGGCTGTCCTGCAGCAAGCTCTCGAGGCATCTGGCTCCGAGGTCATTACGTTCGCGGTACGGCGTGTTAATCTGGAGAGTGTTGAGGATGATTCCGTGCTGCAGCATATTGAAGGAAAATCGATTATATATTTACCCAATACATCAGGCGCAAGAACGGCAGAGGAAGCCGTTCGAATTGCGAGACTCGCTCGTGCGGCTGGTCTAGGCGAGTGGATCAAGGTTGAAATTAGCGGTGATCCGCGTACGCTGCTTCCTGATCCCATTGAGACGCTGCGCGCAACGGAACAGCTTGCCAAAGAAGGATTTATTGTATTGCCATATACCTCAGACGATCCGATGCTATGCCGTAAGCTGGAGGAAGCGGGAGCAGCAGCCGTAATGCCGGGCGGATCGCCCATCGGAACTGGATTAGGCTTGTTAAATCCGTATAATTTGGGACTTATTGCAGAGCAATCAAAGGTGCCTGTGATCATTGATGCCGGCATTGGCTCACCAAAGGATGCAGCGGAGGCGATGGAGCTTGGAGCGGCTGGTATTCTAGCAAATACGCCGATCGCGAAAGCACAGGACCCCGTGCGAATGGCGCGCGCGTTCCGTTTAGCGATTGAAGCGGGACGTTTAGCGAGACTTGCAGGTCGTATTCCTAAGAAGCGCTACGCTTCGGCAAGCAGTGATTGGGCAGGCTCCCTCTATGAAACAGCATCAGTCAGCTTTAAAGGAGAGGAATCGTAATGCCGCAATCGGTTATCGTGCTGGGCGGAGGCATTATTGGACTATCGAGTGCCTTTGAAGCAGCGTGTAGAGGTATGGAAGTTACGCTAATCGAGCCTGGCAAGCTAGGCGGGCAAGCATCTGGAGCAGCAGCAGGTATGCTTGCTCCTTTCTCCGAAAATACAGAGCAGCCGGATGATTTTTTCCAACTTTGTCTCAGCAGCCTAAGAAGCTACCCGGGATGGATAGAGAGAGTAGAAGAGCTATCCGGAGTATCTACAGAGTGGATGAAAAGCGGCAGCATCAATGTATTCATGCATGAGGCGGATGAGTTGCCTATTCTATCGCGTTTGCAATGGCAAAATGAATGGGGAGCGGACGGGGAGTTGATTGATGGGAATCAACTCCGCAAGCTGGAGCCAATGCTTGCGAAATCTGCTTTTTCCGGTGTATTTATGCCGCATGAAAGTCATGTATATGCACCTAAGCTCGTTGAGGCGCTGGAAGCAGCATGTCGAAGGCTGGGCGTGAAATTACTGGATCAGGCAGGGGAAATCGAGGAGGCAGTTGTTCATTCCAGCGGCGGTGTATCTGTCCGTGCCCGTGCTGTGGAGAATATCGTCCATGCGGATAGGCTCGTTGTGAGCGCAGGTGCTTGGACCAGCTCCTATGAGAATTGGTTTGGTCTCTCTATTCCGATTCATCCTATTAGAGGACAGATATGCGCTTTTCAGCGTGAAAAGAATGAAGTACATCATATGATCTTCTCAAGCCAAGCCTATTGGGTGGGCAAGGGAAATAACAGGCTTGTTTGCGGAGCATCTGAGGATGTAGCCGGCTTTGATACAAGGGTAACTGACCGCGGCATAGGACGTTTAATTCGAAGCAGTAACCGTTTGTTTCCCTATTTAGAAAAGAAAGAGACAGTGCATCGCTGGGCGGGCTTACGTCCTGCTACGAGAGATGGCCTTCCGCTTCTAGGCATGCTGAACGCTAATCCGTCGGTTATAATGGCGGCTGGGCATTATCGCAATGGCATTTTATTAAGTCCAATTACGGCTTCTATTGTTGCTGATTTGTTGGAAGGGAAAGCGAATCAGAATAAAATTTCTGCATTTGCACCTAATCGTTTTTCGGCTGGTGGATGAATGTATTCATAATAGCATTGAAAAAAATAAAAAAATCTGCTATATTGAAAACGATAATCGTTATCAATGAAGTGGATTTATTTTTTTACATAAGTACGGAATAGCAATTTAATTACTACGGAAAATATGTTTATAGGATTATACTTATAAACCCAAGTTTACATAAGGAAAGGTAGTTAGAGGATGGCTTCTAGTTCTAGTGCGAAAGAATTGAAGGGCGCAAAACTGCGCACGCGGCCGATTACGGCTACTATTATTTTGATTGGCGGATGTGCTGCATTACTATTTTCCTTAGCCCTATCTATTTCTGTAGGGGCTGCGAACATTAGTTTATCTACGGTTTGGGAATCTGTTTTCCATTTTAATCCGAACCTGACACATCATCAAATTATTAAAGAGCTGCGTATGCCGCGTGCGCTGGCGGGTGCATTAGTAGGTGCTGCATTTGCTGTTTCCGGCGCAGTCATGCAAGGAATGACACGGAACCCCCTTGCCGATTCCAGTTTGCTTGGGGTAAATGCCGGTGCTGCTTTTATGCTGGCTGTTTGTTTTGCCTTTTTTCCGTCTGTGTCGTATACAGGACTTATGGTCATCTGTTTTGCAGGAGCGGCTGTAGGACTTGGGCTCGTCTATGGGATTAGTTCTATGGCTAAAGGAGGATTAACACCGGTTCGTTTAACTTTGGCTGGAGCAGCGGTAGGCGCACTTTTGCTTGCTTTGACAGAAGGAATAGCAATCTATTTCCGCATCGGTCAGGATTTGGCCTTTTGGTATGCTGGAGGACTTGCCGGAACAAAATGGACTCAAATTCAAGTTGCTGCTCCATGGTTATTAGGTGGATTGCTAGCTGCTGTTGCTCTTTCACGTTCCATTACACTTCTAAGCTTAGGTGAGGAAGTTTCTAAGGGACTCGGACAGCGGACAGGCTTGGTCAAAGCAGCGGGTGTGCTTGTCGTATTACTTTTGGCCGGCATATCTGTATCATCAGTAGGTTCCATTGGCCTTGTTGGTCTTATAATCCCACACATTGCGAGAGCTCTAGTTGGTGTAGACTATCGCTGGATTATTCCTTGTTCGGCTGTGCTTGGAAGTCTATTGATGCTGCTCGCAGATATAGGCTCTCGTATGGTTAATCCGCTGCATGAAACGCCGGTCGGTGTTATTATCGCTGTAATCGGTGTTCCCTTCTTCTTGTATCTCATCTCTAAAATGAAGGGGGAATAGCGATGAATTCATTATTTATTACGGAAACCGAACAGCGTAGAAGAAGACGTTCAACGATAGTCATGATCACGCTTGGTGTAATGATTATTGCTGCATTTATTATTAGTATGAATACGGGTCTTATTCGATTAACGCCATTAGAGGTTGTCAAAACATTATTTGGTGCTGGTACGGTTAACCAAGAGCTTATATTATTTGATTTTCGCTTGCCGAGGATCGTTATTTCCATTTTGATCGGTGCAGGTTTTGCGGTATCAGGATGCATTATTCAAGGTTTATCACGTAATCCGCTTGCGGACCCTGGGCTTCTTGGTATAAACGCAGGTGCAGGACTAGCCGTTATTTTATTTATTACATACTACCCAACTTCAGAGCGCGGTTCCATTTTTTTGATGCCGATACTCGCTTTGATCGGGGCAGCCTCTACTGCGCTGCTCATTTATGTTCTTTCTTACAAGAAGCATAAAGGCTTATTGCCCACACGAATGATTTTAGTTGGTATCGCTGTAGCAGCTGGGATAGCCGCAGCCACACAAATACTAACCCTGCGGCTTGATCCCAATCAATATAATTTTTATGCTGTATGGATGGCAGGCAGTATCTGGGGAACGAATTGGAAGTATGTGCTTGCGTTACTGCCGTGGCTTATTATTATTTTTCCATTCGTACTCTATAAATCCAAGGTGCTTAATGCGTTGAATCTTGGCGACCAATTGGCGACAGGATTAGGAGCGCAAGTGAATAAGGAGAGGGCTTGGCTGCTTGCAGCATCGGTTGGCTTAGCAGGCTCATGCGTTGCTGTCGGTGGCGGGATTGGTTTTGTAGGACTGATTTCACCTCACCTGGCAAGACGGCTTGTTGGACCAAAGCATGGAGCGTTATTACCAACGTCGGCACTAGTGGGTGCTTTGTTAGTTATCGTATCAGACACCCTTGCACGGTGGGCTTTTCAACCATCCGAAATTCCTGTTGGAATCGTAGTTGCTGTTATCGGAGCCCCTTATTTTCTATTCTTATTATCCCGTTCAAAGTAAATTGTTGTTAATAGAAGCCGCGCACAGCCTTTGCTGGTGCGGTTTTTTTCGTATGTTCCTCCTTAAGAAAAGATTTTTGTCTTCGCTTCCAGTATCCAGCCTATGGGTCAATGCATATATTGCCTATGACATTTCAGGTGGGAGAAGGAGAGGACAATGGCAAAAAGCAGAAAAGGAAAAAGCCCGAAGGGGCGGAAGCCGCTTTTTTATGTCGATAATCCGAATACTTCCGAGTTAAAGTGGCTGGATGAATTGAATAAGAAAAAAGCAGCTGCGAAGGCTGCAGCAGACAAAACGTCCAAACAAGCAGCGGATGAAGCGGAAAAAAAGGTTAATGTAAATGCAGTTTTGTCGCTCAATGAGATACCAATTGAGCAAGCAGGAATTGAAATGACAGGAATAGAGCCAGTTCAGCAGCAGGAAGAGTTTAAAGACATTGAGGACATTGACGACATTGAGGATATTGAAGACTTGGAAGACATTGACGACATTGAACAGCTTACAGAGCAAATAAGAAGTTTTAGTTTTGAAGAGAAAAGGGAATTGGTTGAGGAAAAACAAAATCCGAATGCTCCTATCCCCTTTATCTATACGGATGATGTAGTCGATAAATCGATAACGGCTGCAAAAATTGCTCCAGCTGCGATTGATAGCAGCAAAATTGCCAGCGGCAGCATCCATGGGGATGCCATTGCTGATTATGCTGTATCAAACATCCACATTGCGGATGGGGCCATTAATTCATCTAAAATCGCAGTGGATTCCATATCCTCTATTCATTTAACGAATAATGCAATAAACGGAGATAAGATATTAGATCATTCCATTTCAGGGAGCAAACTGCAAAGCGGAAGCATTACTTCAGATAAATTTGCTGATCGGGTAATTGATGCTTACAAAATTGCGGATGGCTCAATTGATTCAAGGCATTTGAAATCATTTCTTATTACGGAGGAGCTCATAGCGGAGCAAGCTATCTCATCTGAAAAAATCAAAAGCGGTGCGATACAGTCTGAAAATTTGGCTAACCAAATCATCGACAACTCCAAGCTGTCTGACGGAGCGATAACCTCATCCAAGCTTCGCGACGAGGCCATTATCAGTGAAAAAATAGCTCCCGAGGCTATTCAATCAAGTCATCTAAAGCCGGGCATTTTACTAGCTGAACATGTGGCTGTGGGAATTATCGGGGGAAAGCATTTGGCCACCGGAGAAATCGCATCCGAGCATCTAGCGGAAGGGGCGGTCGGAGCAAGAGAGCTGCAAAAAAAGGTAATCGCATCCGAACAATTGGCGGACAGCTCGGTGTCTTCGTCTCATTTGCAAAGAGCAGCGATTCAGAGCGTACACATCGGAACAGAGCAAATTAACAGCGGACATCTTACAGACCAATCAGTAAACTCCACCAAGCTGGCTGATCAATCTGTATCCACAATCAAAATCGTTGACCATTCCGTAACGTTATCCAAGCTTTCAGACCAAAGCGTAAATGCTCAGAAGCTGACCAATAATTCTGTGCATAGCCGCCATCTCGGAAGGGATAGCGTAGGTTCTGATCATATCGCTGAGGCGCAAATCACTGGAAGACATCTTACAGCAGCTTCTGTTACAACAAAGCATATTTCGAGAAAAGTTATTATCAGCGATCACTTACAGGACGGTATCATTAACGAAGAAAAGCTGGCTCCCCAGGCTGTTCGTGAGGAACATATCGGCTTACAAGCAGTAGGGATGGCACAAATTGCTGATGAATCCATTTCGAGGTGCAAGCTCACTGAAGGCGCGGTGGACAGCTCGGTTTTGGCAGGTGAGTCCGTAGGAACCATTCATTTGCAGGATGAGAGCATTACTTTCCAAAAACTAGCGTCGGAAGCTATCCGAGCGTATCATTTCTCAGCTGGGTCTGTGACGGAAGCGTCGATTTCTTCGGGTGCTGTGAATGGAGAGCATTTGAAGTCAGACATCATCGAAAGCCGACATTTATCTCTTGACGCGGTGAATACGGAGAAGCTTCAAAGCGGAGCGGTCACAAGCGATAAACTGGCGTTCGGAGCTGTGACAGAGCGATACATCGGGCCAGGAGCTGTTTTCTCTCATCACTTAGCGGATCATGTTGTAAATTCACTTAAGCTCTCGCCTGAGTCCGTTACGACGGATAAGCTGACTGATTTAAGTATAACAAGCGTGAAGCTTGCGGACTCAAGCGTCACAAGCTCAAAGATAGCACCGCATGCAATAATTTCTGGTAACATCGCGAAGCAAGCGATAAATGCCAGTCATATTCAGAATGATTCTATCCGTTCTGACCATATTGGAGCTGGAGCCATTGGCATTAATCATTTAGGTGTTCAAATTATAGGACCAGACATTATTCAAGACAACGCTATTACTGCGATTAAGCTGTCAGCCGGCTCAGTGCAATCTAAACACATCGCACATGAAGCGGTGCAGAGTCGTCATTTGGCTAATGAATCAGTGCTCGGCATCCATTTGAGCGAAGGGAGCATTCATGGTATTCATTTGGTGAATGACTCTATTACTGAGGAAAAGCTGACTGCTGGAGTTATTGGGGCGAAGCAGCTGCAAGCCGGTTCTGTTCATTCAGACACGATTCAAATATCGGCAGTTAAAACAGCTCATGTAGCCGAGGGAGCTATTACGTCTGATAAAATAGCCGATCTGGCAATTAGCACGAAGCAGCTGCAACCGAATTCGATTTTTGCGGAGCATTTAATGGATGAATGTATCGGTGAGCAAGCCTTGCAGGATGGAGCTGTTACACGAGCGAAGCTTGCGCAAGATTCGGTGTCTAGTGAACATGTACAGCTTGAGTCGCTTGCCGGCAAGCATCTGAAATCGGATTCCATTCAAGGCTATCATATACGAAAGAGTACAATTACGTTGGCTCACCTTGCCGATGATGTGCTTGCATTCAATAAGCTAGCAGAGGATAGTATTCCAGGCAGCAAGCTAAAGCAAGGAACGATTGGCATTAAACAGCTTTCAAGTGACAGTGTTGGCAGTGAGCAATTGTGTGATGGCGCTGTTACGCGAGATAAGCTGTCTCCGGGAGCAGTTGGCGGAGAACAAATTCAAGCTGGAGCCATTAGTACGGAGCAGCTCTCATTAGGAAGTGTAACGACTGATAAGCTTGCGCTAGAAAGTGTAGGGACAGAGCAGCTCGCTGCTGGAAGTGTAACATCAGAGAAGCTGGCGCCAGGAAGCGTTGGAGCGGAGCATCTGTTGGACAGCAGTGTAACGTCAGAGAAGCTGGCACTAGGAAGTATTGGAGCGGAGCAACTCTCTGATGGGAGTGTAACGATAGAGAAGCTAGCTGTGGGAAGTGTAGGAACGAATCAGCTCACTGCTGGAAGTGTAACCTCAGATAAGCTTGCTCTGGGAAGTGTGGGAGCAGAGGAACTCTCTGCTGGCAGCGTAACAAGAGAGAAGCTTGCGCAGGAAAGCGTAGGAACAGAGCAACTCGCAGCAAGCAGTGTAACTTTAGAAAAGCTTGCGGTAGGAAGTGTAGGAACAGAGCAGCTTACGGCTGGAAGTGTAACTTCGGAAAAGCTTGCGCAGGGAAGTGTGGGAACCGAAGAACTCTCAGCCGGCAGCGTAACGACAGAGAAGCTTGTGCTCGAAAGTGTAGGAACAGAGCAGCTATCAGCAGGCAGTGTAACGAGAGAGAAGCTTGCACTTGGAAGTGTAGGAACGGAGCAACTTTCAGTTGGGAGTGTAGGAGCGGAGCAACTCACAGCTGAAAGTGTAACGCGAGTGAAGCTTGCGAAGGAAAGTGTAGGAACAGATCAGCTTTCAGCAAGCAGTGTAACGAGAGAGAAGCTTGCACTTGGAAGCGTAGGAACGGAGCAGCTTTCAGTTGGGAGTGTAGGAGCGTATCAACTCACGACCGGAAGTGTAACCTCAGAAAAGCTGGCACTTGAAAGTGTAGGAACAGAGCAGCTCTCAGCAAGCAGTGTAACGAAAGAGAAGCTCGCCCTTGGAAGTGTAGGAACGGAGCAACTCACAGCAGGCAGTGTAACCTCAGAAAAGCTGGCACTTGAAAGTGTAGGAACAGAGCAGCTCTCAGCAGGCAGTGTAACGAAAGAGAAGCTCGCCTTTGGAAGTATAGGGATAGAGCAGCTTTCAGTTGGGAGTGTAGGAGCGGAGCAACTCACGTCTGAAAGTGTCACGCGTGAGAAGCTTGTGAAGGAAAGTGTAGGAACGGAGCAGCTCGCTGTTGGCAGCGTAACGCGAGAGAAGCTTGCCCTTGGAAGTGTAGGAACGGAGCAGCTTTCAGTTGGGAGCGTAGGAGCAGAGCAACTTACGACCGGAAGTATAACCGCAGAA
>NZ_JBWDNR010000015.1:0-105836 GCF_056269295.1 Paenibacillus sp. J31P13 | reverse complement strand
TCCAAATTGGTGTTTGACTTGCTCAAAAACTTTTATCGCTTTTTTCGCTCATCCCGAAGGACTTGCGAGGCAGTTTGTTACTCGTTGTTCAGTTTTCAAAGAGCAATCTTTGTTGCTTGTGTGACGCCGTGTTTCTCATCGGCGACTTTTATAATATACCATAACCGCCTATGTGATTGCAAGTACTTTTTTTCGTTTTTCGACATTTTTTTTAACCTGTCGTTCATTCGATAAGTTGTCCTGCAAAAGCGGCGAGAATTAATATATCATATGATAATTGTTTAAGTCAACACTATTTCTTATAATTATTTAATTTCATAAAAAAGCACTCATTCGCCTTCCATATATAGGCTGAATAAGCGCTTTTTATAATAAAAACCGGTAAATACAGTCGTTTTTAGTTAGCAATCATGTAGCGCAACTCGAGAGCATCTATATCTCCATGCTCCAACTCATCCATGACAGCAACCTCACGAATATATTTACGTTGTACTAGCTTTTGCAAAACTAATGACAAATCAATATGCAATACATTTATCGAAGAATGGGATTGAAGCTCTGCAATGCTCCAAGGCTCCTCACGTGTGGCTAGAATCTCAAACAAGAGAGAGCAGCTTGTTTTCATTTTGCTCATAATGGAGAACTCGCATCCAAGCATGACCAGTTGTACTCGTTGTTCCAAGGTCTCCGGGCTAACAGTAAGTTCCTCATATAGCTTATAGATGCCGGGATGAACTAGCTTTAGCTGCTTCCATACCGTTAGTTCAGGATGACGGCCTTCTTCTATTAGAACGATATGAGCCCAATGATGAAGTGCTGCAAGCGTATGACTATACGCATCAAGCAAATTTCCATCCGTTAAATCTTGCTTTGCTTGAAGATATGTTCTTAAGAAGCCGGCAAACTCCGCAAACTGCTTTTGCTCCCGCATAGATTTTGGGAACTGAAGCAGACGTTCACGCACACTGCTCAAATAGCCGTCGCGATCCACCAATATCTCCCCCCGAACTATCCACTCTATAATGTTGCGATTTTCACCGCTGGATAACCAATCATTCAAACTGGATGAATCAATGATACGAACTAATACCCGCTTACCCTGCATTTGAATATGCTTTGTTTCATTTCGTGTATGATCATTTTGAAGGATCACTAGCACTAATATATCTAATCCATCAACTAAAGGATTGTATGGGTATGGATTATCAATAAGAGTCAATCCGACTAAATCAGGTTCAGCTTTGAAGCTGTTTACAAAGTGTGCTTTTATCTGTTCCACTAGTTCCTCCGTATAGCTAATCACATTTTATTAAGCTATAATAATAATCTACAGTTTTATTCTTTTTCGACAGGTTAGAGGCACATTCCTGCTGCTATTTTAGAAAACTGTCTCAATTTCATGAGTAAATAGTCATAGAAGGGGTTTGAATGAATGAAGAAATTCTTTTTCAAGTCTGCTAAAATCAATGAATTCCGTCTATGGGGTCTTGTTTTCACCCTTGTAGGCATGGGTGTAATGATACTTGGTACCGCCGGTATCGTATTTTGGGGCCAAGCCGGAAAAATAGTTGCGGCTATTTTCATGGTTATTGGGATGATTTCCTTGCTCATTAGCGTTGGCGTCTATTTCTGGGCTGGCATGATGTCCACGAGCGCAACCATGCTCCAATGTCCAGAATGTAATCGTCAAACCAAGATGCTTGGCAAAACAGATCGGTGTATGTTCTGCAAAACAATGCTTACATTAGATCCTGCACAAGCTACTCATAATTCTGTTGAGCAGCAAACCTAAAAAATAAGAATGCCCCCACCGTCATCGGTGGGGGCATTCTTATTTTTTTAGGAATTATATATTATGGCCTTTTCGTAATAGCTTCGTCGATTGTTTTCCATATCGAAGAAGTCTGGAAGGCTCGCTGCCAAGTAGCAGCACCTGCTAAATCATATTTACGAACAAGCGCAATCCGTGCTTGTACGGAAAGATCATCTTCAATCCAAATACGAATCAAAGCACCATCCTCTGTATACTCCACGTAATTTTGCCCTGCCTCTTTATCAATCACTGGCGTCAGTTTCTTCGAAGCTATAATATCTTTGACACGATCCATCCCAACTGCTTTCGAGGAAACTTTAATCTTCCCGTCTTCGCCCTTTTTCTCTGTCCATATTCGCGCATAAAGGGGAATACTTAACACAAGCTTGCTTGGAGGCACTAAGTCTTCCTCTAACACACGACTAATGGACTTCTCTACCCAAGGCAGAGAGGCGACGGAGCCCGACTTAGGACTGGCTGCCCAATGCTCGTCATAAGCCATAAGCATCATATAATCGACAACCTTGCCAAGTGCTGCTCGATCAAGGAAAAGGGACCACATCTCACTTTGAGATTTTGGTGTTACATCAACGGATACTACGAGCCCCTGCTCATGGAGCAATGGCGTTAACTCACGAACAAATTGTACAAAGTTTTCTTTATCTGATGTGTGCACATTTTCAAAGTCAATATTAATACCTTGTAAATCATAAAGCTGTGCAAATGCAATCAGCTGCTGAATCATTGCAAACCGAGTCTCAACAGTAGCCAAAGCTTTTGTTGTAAGGTCTGGATCAAAAGCATTACTGAAAAGCGCCCATATTTGCAACCCTTGGTTATGCGCCCATTTGACATAAGCGGGATCAGCCTTCCCTTTAATTAGACCCTTCTCGTCAGCTAGCTCAAACCATGTTGGGCTCACGACATTTAAGCCTTGCATGGAGCCAATTTTAGCTGTATCGATTTTGCGTTCATACACAGCTTCCCATGTCATATTAATTTTATTCCCTAGAACCTTCCATGCAACAAAGGCCGGCTCGCGAGCCTGTTCGGGTATTTGTTCAATTTGAGCGAGTTTCAATTCTTTCTTTTGAATATAGCCAACTAGACCGGTACTGCTTTGAACAAGCAGCCATCCATCCTGATCCCCCCATATTCGCACCGATTGAAGATGTGGAATCTTTTCGAGGAAAGGGGATCTAATCGTTGGCTCCGTTCGCAAGGCAGCCCCTTTCTCGTCTGATACATCCGCGAGCTGAATGGATTGCTTTGCAGACAGCAATGTAACAACACCAGACTCTTGATGATACTCCACCTTCAGACCATATAAATCCTCTAGAGGACCCTCTGGTATATAGACCGTATCCTTACTCGTCTCTGCTGCTATGGTCAGATCATACGGCTTTTGATTAATTGTTGCGGTCAGGGAATCTGTTTTTAGATGAAGGACCTTATTGGCTGTCGTAAAAATAATCGAACCAGAGTCCTTTTCATATCGAATAGGCTTGTCCTCTCCCAACACATTTTGCAGCACACCGAGCGGCAGTTTAACTTCATTGTTCTCGATAATGGCTCCCTGCTCTGCTTCAACGCCGTTAACCATAATAGGAAATTCTGATTTAAATGAAGGCTCAATCATTTCACCATTTGGAATGAAACGAAGATAACCATACCAGCATAATACTGCAGCTGCAGCCATAAAAAATAGTATAACTAAGCCTCGAATACTTTTGTTGCCTCTGCGGCGCGGCGCTCGGCTGTACATCGTTTCCAAGTCATCAACTCCTGTAAGCATATATATATATATATATATATATGATTTCTTTATTGTTTTTCTAATAAAAAACGTGCAGATTAGCGTATGATCGCTCCCCAGCACGTTCTTGTGAGTCATTGGTCTAATTATTTTGTGTTGTGTGCAGTATTGCATGTTGAACAGATACCGTAAATCTCCATCCGATGTCCTTCAACTACAAAGCCTGTTACACGAGATGCTGCATGCTCTACCTCAAGTAACGGCGGGTATGCAAAGTCGACAATCGAACCGCAATTTTTGCAAATGGCATGGTAATGATCTGATAAATCAGAATCAAACCGGCTTGAACCGTCACCATAAGTCAGTTCACGCACTAATCGAGCTTCTACAAATAAACGCAGATTATTATATATGGTAGCTACACTCATGCTTGGATAAGCAGGTGCTAGCGCCTTATAAATTTCATCTGCAGTTGGATGAGACATGGAGTCCATCAAGTAGCTTAATATGGCGTGACGTTGCGGGGTCATACGGACACCATTCATCTTTAGTTGTTCCAGCGCTAAGTTAACGTTGGCTCCCATTCCCCTCACACCCTTCCTATTAGATAAAACTATTGTACGTTCTAATTTAAGAATTTGTCAATGAAAGCGCCTTTTTAAGAAAGCCCAAATCCCTTGATTGCAATGCTGTTAGTCGCATTAATCTGAATTCGGAAAGTGCCTTCCCCTATCGTGCCTCTTATTGTTTTCTTACTGATTTCTAATGGCAGCTCTGACGTAATACTCCCAAAAGTTACCGATCCATAAACTTTGAAGTGACCAGACACTGGCATAGTTAGCTTGATTTCACCAACTGAACTGTCCAAATCCCAATCTCCGCCAACCTCACTACTATTTAACTCAATGTTACCGTTTAAGGTATCTGCTTTAACGGCTGCTGATGCACCATCTATTTTTATTTTCCCATTTTTTGTTTCCGCTTCAATATCCCCGACAATTTCTTTCATTTCCAAACTGCCGTTTGTGATCTTCGCATATATTTTTCCTGTAATGGCTGAAGCTGAAATATTGCCGTTTTTTATTTCAAAACTGCTATCGCCAGCAACTGAATTCACTTGGATAGCTCCATTTACTCCTTTGACGGAAACAGGGCCAATTATGTTGCTTATCGTTACAAGACCACTCGTATTGCGAATGTCTAATCCACCAGGAAAACCTAACTTCATTAGCTCAACCGGTCCATTCTCGGTCTCCACTTTCAACTTAACAGCTGGCAACTGAGCTATACTATTTTCCTCTGCCATTGGCTGCCCAATCGATTCTTCTTCCTTATTTGCAATATTTAAATCTATTGGATCAATTGGATCTGTTGATTCATCAACATTTTCATTTTCGAGAGGCAATTGAGTTTCAACTGGCAACTCTTCCTTTACGATTTGATTCGAGAGCGCCAAAGGAACGGTAACTGTTATATTCATTCTTGGTTTCATGTTTCCGTTCGTACCGTAAGCCTGCCCCTTGGCTTCAATTGTAAGTTCCGCTCCTGGATTAACCTTAACAATCGATTGGTCAGCGATAGCATTCGCTTGCGTTTCATCTTCCAAATCAACCCATACTATCGTTTGCAGCTCGACTTCTTGGACATCATCTGAACGTACCGTTACTTGTCCATTTTGATTAACAATTTTAAGGAGTGAAATAGCTTCATCCAACGGAACCTTGATGGGGGCCTTCTCATAACGAAAACCTTTTTCTTCGCCATATTCCTTTGCCCCGCTAATATCAACATTAAATTGATCCAGCCAGCGAAAAGGAATATCTGCGTATTGCGTTACGCCATAGGCAATCACTGTAATGACTAAAGCAATAACGCCTCCCGCAACGTCAAGGCGTAATTTTTTTTCTATTCCTTTAAATTTTATGCTGAACAATATGATTTCAATGCCTAATAAAATAAATATGACTGGCCACCATTCACCAAGCAGCGAAATATCATTTCTTCCTTGAATTTGGTCCCATAGGAGCAAGGCTCCTACAATCAGGACCAGCGCCGCTGCTGTAAAACGTCCTAGCTTAAACATAGACACCGATCCTTTTCTCGAACGAAGCCATAAAATAATAGAAGCAATCATTATAATGGGGCCCACGCTGAGCTCCGCAAGTTCATTCATCCATGGCAGGATAAGAGCAGGCGGTTTCAATAAAAGAAGCAGGAGCACGCCAGTTAGTAAAATCAAAACACCTTGAGTCAAGCCCAAAGCAACTGGGCTTGTATCTTCAGCTTCCAAGCTTTGGAGTGAATCAAAAACACTAATAAAATAAAAGACAGGCAGCATAATTCCCAAATAGACAATAAGTAATAAATGTCTGCCTCCATCTGAATCCGCGAGTCTAATTATCGCAACCACATCGAGTATAAAAGTAGCAATGAGCAGCAGACCTTTGGGATGCTGACCCGAGTACATATGTCCAGCACCTGGAAGTGCAAAGGCGAATAATACCGTAAGCAGTCTGCTTTTTTTACGATTTATTCCGAGCTTACCCAACGGACACCCTCCAGATGCTTTATTTGATCCATTAACGCAAGCAACGTTTCATTTTTTGGCAAGGATATATGAACATGAAGTAAAATCTGCTCTCCCTTACCGTCACTCTCATCCTGAGATTCCGTTAGGAGCATTCTCCTCATTTGAATTTTATGCTCTAATAATAGCGTGTTCAGTTTGAGGAGAATACCGGTTACATCATAAGCATTTATTTTCAGAAGGTGATCTTTCTTTGCGCTAATATATCTTTTCTCCAGCTTATTGAACGCCCATAGCGTGACAAGCACCATCACAGTCGTCGTCGCCGACGCAAAATAAAAACCAGCACCAACTGCTAATCCAATTGCCGCTACAACCCAAAGCGATGCTGCTGTAGTTAGACCCGTTATGGATTTGCCTGTAAATAAAATGGTGCCAGCACCAAGGAAGCCGATACCGGTTATAACCGCAGCCGCAAGACGAGCGGGATCCATCCTTACATTTGCCTCATCAACAAACGCTGAAAATCCATACATAGATAGAAGCATAAGCAAGCATGACCCTAAACAAACTAAAATGTTGGTACGCAAGCCTGCCGCGTGATTCGATTGCTCTCGTTCAAAGCCAACCAGTCCGCCTAATAGAAGGGCAAGGAGCAGTCGGAGTAAAATATGAAGTTCACTAATATACCACGGATTATGAAGCGAATTTAAAAGCATATCGTATCCCGACCTTTCTCTGCTCTACATTGTAACATAATTATATGCAGCTTTTGGAACATACAGGTCTATCGCTGATAGCTTGAAAAAAAGAAAGACGCGACTCATCATTATGATGATCCGCGTCTTTCCGTCTACCTAGACCTTATTTCAACCGCTCAAGAAGCAGCTTATTCACAAGTGCAGGGTTAGCTTTCCCTTTTGTTTCCTTCATAATCTGTCCAACAAGGAAACCGATCGCTTTCTCTTTGCCTGCTCTGAAGTCTTCAACGGATTGCGGATTTGCTTCGACAATTTGATTCACTATGGATTGAATGGCACCTTCATCGCTAATTTGAACAAGTCCTTGCTCTTCAACGATTTGTTGCGGCAGCTTGCCTGTATCAAGCATTGCTTTAAATACAGTTTTCGCTATTTTACCGCTGATTGTGCCCTTCTCAAGCAAACCAATCATTTCTCCAAGTCCTTGACCCGTAATCTTCACATCTGAGATTTCTTGATTGTTAGCATTCAAATAACCGAGAAGATCACCCATGATCCAGTTCGATACCGCTTTGGCATCCTTTGTATAGGAGAGGCTCTCTTCAAAGAAATCTGCAAGCTTCTTCGATGAAGTGATAACCTCAGCATCATAGGATGGCAAGCTGTAATCAGCCGTATATCTTGCTTTACGAGCATCTGGCAGCTCTGGAATCGTTTGGCGAATGCTTTCCTTCCAGTCTTCACTAATATGAAGCTTAACAAGGTCTGGGTCTGGGAAATAACGATAGTCATGCGCTTCTTCTTTACCGCGCATCGAGAAGGATTTGCCAAGCGCATCATCAAAACGACGAGTCTCTTGGATCACTTCACCACCGCTATCAAGAATCTCTGCTTGACGGAATTGCTCATATTCAAGACCACGCTGAACACCGCGGAACGAGTTCATGTTTTTCAACTCAGCGCGTGTTCCGAATTCCTTCTGACCATATGGACGAAGACTAATATTCGCATCGCAGCGCAAGCTGCCTTCTTCCATTTTAACATCAGAAACGTCGCAGTATTGCATAATAGCTTTAATTTTCTCTAAATAAGCTTTCGCTTCTTCGGGCGTGCGGATATCAGGTTCGGAAACGATCTCAATCAGTGGAGTACCGACACGGTTGAAATCAACAAGCGATGCATAACCGCCATCCACATGAGTCAGTTTTCCTGCGTCTTCCTCTAGATGCAGCCTTGTTATGCCGATGCGTTTCGTTTCACCATTAACTTCAATATCAACCCAGCCATGCTCGCCGATTGGTTGATCGAATTGTGAAATTTGATACGCTTTAGGCGAATCCGGATAAAAATAGTTTTTACGATCAAACTTGCTAATATCAGCAATTTTACAATTAATCGCCATTGCTGCTTTCATTGCATATTCAACCGCTTGGCGGTTCAGTACCGGCAGAACGCCGGGATGACCAAGACAGACTGGACAAGTATGGGTATTTGCCGGTGCGCCGAAAGCTGTGGAACAGCCGCAAAAAATCTTGCTATTCGTATGCAGCTCCACGTGGACTTCCAGTCCGACTACCGTCTCGTATTTGTTCGGTTCAGACATTCGTATCGATCCCTTCGTAAACGTATATATACCCGCTTATAGCTGTGGGCGCAGTTTATGATGCTCTGTGTTCTGCTCGAACGCATGAGCGGCGCGCAGCACCGTCGATTCGTCGAACGCTTTACCAATAATTTGCAAACCGATTGGCAAGCCGTCAGCAGTACCGCATGGAACGCTGATTGCAGGCACGCCAGCCAAGCTGACTGGTATCGTACAAATATCATTTAAATACATCGTTAACGGATCACCGACTTGTTCTCCAATACGGAAAGCAGGCGTTGGTGCAGTTGGTCCGATGATAAGATCGTAATTGTTAAATACTTGGTCAAAATCCTGCTTGATAAGTGTCCGCACCTTTTGTGCTTTCAAATAATAAGCATCATAATAACCAGAGCTAAGCGCATAAGTCCCAAGCATAATCCGGCGTTTTACTTCTGAGCCGAAGCCTTCGCTGCGCGACTTGCGATACAGGTCGATCAGATTAGCTGGATCTTCTGCGCGAACGCCGTAGCGTACACCGTCAAAACGAGCAAGATTGGAGGATGCCTCCGATGAAGCAAGCAAGTAGTACGTTGCAATCGCATATTCTGTATGCGGCAAAGATACCTCTTCCCACGTTGCGCCAAGTGATTCATAGACAGCAAGTGCCTTCATAACCGCTTCCTTCACGCGAGGATCAATACCTGCTCCAAGGTATTCCTTAGGCACACCAATGCGCAGACCTTTAACATCACCAGTTAGAGCCGATGTGTAATCTGGAATTTCTACATTAGCTGAAGTGGAGTCGCTTGTATCATAGCCAGCAATGGCTTGCAGAACATATGCGGAATCCTCGACATTTTTGGTAAGCGGTCCAATTTGATCAAGTGATGACGCGAAAGCGACTAGTCCATAACGTGATACTAGACCGTAAGTAGGCTTAAGACCAACAATACCGCAATAGGCTGCTGGTTGACGAATCGAACCGCCAGTGTCGGAGCCCAATGAGAAATATACTTGGCCAGCAGCAACGGATGCTGCAGATCCGCCACTTGAACCGCCTGGCACGTATTCCGTATTCCATGGATTGCGTGTTGGGTAGAAGCTTGAGTTTTCATTGGAACCGCCCATTGCGAATTCATCCATATTCAGCTTGCCGATCGTTACCGATTGCGCAGCTTTCAATTTACGAACAGCTGTTGCATCATAGATAGGATTATAGTTGCTCAAGAATTGGCTTGCGCATGTTGTCAGCAATCCTTCAGTCACAATGTTATCCTTGATGCCCGCCGGCAATCCGAAGAGCAAGCCTTTTTCGCCGCCCTCTTGCAATTGCTTGTCCAGCTCGGAAGCTTGCAAGCGCGCGTTGTCTTCATTCAAAGATATAAAAGCCTTAATAGCAGGCTCGGTTTCTGCAATTCTCGCATATGATGCATTAACCAGCTCAGTAACGGATAGCTCCTTGTTGTTAAGCTTGTTATGTACATCCTGCAGGCGCAAATCAAACAGTGCCAACAGTAGTTCCTCCCTTCAAAATAAACCCATTCTTATTATTCAAGTACCGCCGGTACTTTAAATTGTCCATCCTCTTCATCAGGCGCATTAAGCAGCACCTTCTCGATAGGCAGCGACGGACGCTGCACATCTTCACGCATAACATTCGTAATCGGCAGCACATGGCTGGTCGGCTCTACATTATCCGTGTTTAATCCATTTAGCTTTTCTGCATATTTCAAAATGGCATTGAGCTGTTCGGTGAATTGCTCCTTCTCCGAATCCGTAAGCTCCAGCCGCGCCAGCTTGGCAACATGCTCAACATCCTTGGGCGAAATGCTCATTAGGTGATCTTCCTTTCTAAAAGTTTTGCGAAGCAAAACTCGCTTCGTAAGCTTTATTTGCTCATTCCTATAATCATTCTTCCTATTATATCTCACTTGTAGGAGGAACATCAATGTAAACGGAAAACGAGTTCTGGAAACAAGATAAATTGGCATTTTGCCAATCGATAAGAAGTGAATTTCATATTCTCAATACTATAATAATTCAGTTAGAACAGTTGATACTTAATGATATTGCTATGACAGGAAAGAAAAAAACTGCTCCGCAGTCATCAAAAATGACTACGCAGCAGTCTCATCGTCCCGCCCAACTTCTATTATATCCATGCCTTTAAATTTACTTGACGAATGAAGTCCGCTGGACTCATCGATTCCACGCTTGCGTGATCCGCTTCCGGTTCAGGCTCATCACCATTCATAATACGCTTGAATAATTCTTCATTATGAGTCGCGAGTGCAAAATCAATAAGCGCCTCCCGCTCAATGCGATCAACCTCATCCTGAATAAGCACTTCTTCGAGCTCTACATCTTCATCTGGAATGAGAAAATTGCGATTGGCAGCCGGTACACGCAGTACATAATCAAATACATTATCCGCATTACGGTCGTAAGCTATTATATAACCATGCTCACCAATGGGCAGGTTTTGTTCATATTGGTCAGCCACTATGACGACCTTTGTGCCAAGTTGTAGCATCGTCCTCAACTCCTGTTTCTTCGTCGCTGATTCTTTCACCTACTATCCTACTAAAAAATAGTAGCGGTGTCCAATAGAACTAAGAGTTGAGAGACTGAATACCCATTATTCTACTGCTGAGCTTCTCCGAAGCAGTAAAACCGCCGCAAAAATAACGCCTGCAATGATAACTAAGCTAGAAATGATTGCCCATATAAAACGACTTTCTCCCGCAATACTGCCGCTTACCGACTGATAGGCAAAGCTGCTTAACGCACCAGGACTCCAGCCCAATTGCTTAGGAAAAATACCCGTTAATAAAGAGAATACAACTGTTACGCCTATAGCCGAGAATGCTGCCGCAGCTGAACTTCTAAGCAGTGTACTGAAAAATATGGTCATTGTCATTACAAACGTCAGCCATAAGCCATAAATTAGCAAGCTCGATAGTACATTTATGAAAGGGACCGATCCTATCAATAGTCCCGTATAGTACCAAGAAGCAAGATAGCCCGCTGCTAGTGATCCCCAGACAAGAACCAGCATAGCTGTCCATTTAGAGCCAATGTAAGTGAATAATCCAATCGGTTTAACTAAGACAAGTGAAGCGGCACCGCTATTGCGCTCTGCTGATATAGCTCCCATACAGACAAGGGCTAGCACAAGAACGCCAATCGTACCAAATTGCTGCAGGGTCTGAGCAAGTACATCCGCGCTTTGAGGCAACGGAATATCAATGACTGCCCCATCTGGAAGATTACCCGCTTTCTCTAATATGATAGGCATGTAATAGGTGGACACAGGCTGCATAATTCCTAGCAAAACAAATACAAGCGGCACCCAGAGCAGCTTAAAGCTTCGAAGAAGCTCCAGCATTTCCTTCTCCAGCATGGCAACAAAGCGAACCGCACCAGATGTGCGAATCAAGGTTTTATTTCCTATCTTTCTGTTCTCGACAACGGAAATGCTCATTCTGTCACCACTTTCATAAATAAATCTTCCAGCGACGTTTGGCCAACTTCAAGCCTGCTCACCTTAACGTCTTCGCGAGCTAGCTCTTGGAGAAGTGCCCCTCGTGCTGCATCCACTTCTTTTACTGTAAAACGTGCAATTCTATCCTTAATCCCCGCATCAAGAAACAGGCTCGATTTGTCATTCCCTTTAATCTCTGCTTGAATTCGATTTATATATGAAGTTATCCATTTCTCTGATCGAGCGTCATCATCTAGCTGAAGCTCGATGATCGGCTTGCGGTGATCATTTCGTATTGTTGATATTGCACCCTGAAGCGCGATGCCTCCATTACGAATAATAATGACATCGTCACAAAGCTCCTCTGCGTCATGGAGCACATGTGTTGAAAATAACACTGTCGTTTCCTTCTTTAGCTCTCGCAGCAATTGGAGCACCTCTCGGCGCCCAAGCGGGTCAAGAGCGGATACCGGCTCATCCATCACAAGCAGCTTCGGTTGATGCACCAAAGCTTGAGCAAGTCCAAGTCTTTGCTTCATACCTCCTGAATAGGTTCCAATCCGCCTCTTCGCTGCTTGAGACAACCCTACCCGCTCCATTAATTCCTTGGCACTTTTCTTTGCCGCAGCGGCAGTCATTCCGCAAAGTCTACCTGCATATATGACGTACTCTTGCCCAGACATCCAATTATAAAAAGTTGGGGATTGCGGCAAGTATCCGATTAATTCTCCTTGATTCCCGTTAGCCGGCTTTCCTAAAAAGTCCATTTGCCCGGCTGATTGCTTCAACAGACCGGTTATCATTCTTATCGTCGTTGTTTTCCCAGCTCCATTAGGACCTAATAGTGCAACACAATGACCTTCTTCAATTTTAAAATCAATTCCTTTTACCGCATTTACCGTTCCAAAAGATTTGGTCAGCCCTTGAACTTGAAGCATCGCAGTCATTAAGCATTTCTCCTTCCAAATATAAAGAAGGCAATAGAGCCGAACATATTGCCAAACAGGATAACAAGTATCCATACCCATTTCGGGCCTCTAGTCTGTTCAGCTTTCGCACAAAGAACCAGAGCAATTATCATTAAAATCAACTGTATAACGATTAGCGGAGCTACAATCGATAGAATCTGAGATATATCCAAATCATCTTTCATAAACGAACATCTCCCTCAATTTGAATTTTATTAGTCATCCTTATCTTGGTTTTTCCGTCGACCCCAGTCTTTGCCGAACCAGCCGCTTCGAACAAATAGAAAATAAAATAGTAATGGCATCGGCGTTTGAATCAGTCCCCATAACCCCCAAAACCAAGGCATACTTTCCCTCTTGCGAGCATCTATAAACAACCAGGTTGACTGAGTAATCAGGATAGAAATGAGCAGTACCCAGAACCATATCGGCAGAGTCTTTAACTCTTCCATTTATGTCTCATCCCTTTACGTAAGGTCATAGCACCGAATCCAATCCCGCTAACAGCTATAACAGCCTGCAACACAATGAACCAAATCCAGTTCCGATCCAATATCCACATCATCGATCCAAAAATAAAGCATGCCGTCAGCCAGAATAGTGAAAGCTCCTTCCAGAGCTTGCGCTTAATCTCATCCTTATGCGTAACAACAAGTCGTTCAAACGCTTGGAAATCTGGCACATTCGGCTCATGAATGGCGTCAAAGCGATTAACTTTTTCTATCATGTTATCGTTGAACCATTGCTGATCGTTTATATCCTCATCATGCTTCTTCATGCTCCGTTAGCTCCTTCCTCAGCTGTTTTAAACCGCTATGCAGCCTTGATTTAACTGTCCCAATTGGAATATCCAGCATGGCGGCAATTTCTTCCTGTGAATAGCCATAATAATGCTTAAGCAGTACCGTCATTCTCGCTTCACTGCTGAGTTCCCCCAGCGCTTGCATGGCCGCAGGCCATTCATCCGAACGCCGAAGCGTATCAAAACGTATAGCATGGAGCTTCTGCTCCTCCTGCAACCATTTTTTCTCCCTTTCATTTCGTCTAATTCCATCAACGATATGTCGGGAAGCAATCGTTATCAGCCAGGTCGAGAACTTCGAATTGCCTTGAAACGTCGATATTTTCTCAATAGCCTTGAGCATAGTTTCCTGTGTAACATCCTCCGCATGACTTTTGTTCATGGTTGACTTTAGAATGTATTGATATAAGAATGTATAATGCTGCCTCAGCAGCTCGGAGAGCGCTTTAGAATCGCCGCGCACCGCTTTTTTTATTAGCTTCGTCTCGTCATGCACGAGCGAGTAAGCCTCCTTCTTTTGTTAACTGATATAGATGAGACGCTTATCATTGCCATTTCGTTCACTTTCATTAAAATAAATTTTTGAACATATAAAAGAACTGCAGAAGAGTAATAAAACCTTCAGCAGTTCTCCCTATTAAGAATATGAATTTATGATTTATTGCTGCGGCTATACCACTGCCATACGGGTTCAACGTCCTTGCGATCCATGCATGTTACTCGGTAATCAAGCGGACTTCCCATTGCATGAACCGAAACGGTTAGAAGCAGCTTCCGTTGTTGAGAAATCGACCGTTTCACTCGCATCGTCACGATCTGCGGACGACGAATTAAGAATGTAGTTCGCGATATCCATCTTCGACGTAGAGTCAGTTGACCATCCTTGAGCCTTAATCCAGCAGCATTATAACAGCCTTTTCTCCACCAAATAACAAGGGCTATAAGAACCAGAGACCATAATCCACTTGCTTTAAATAAAATGATTAAGGTCGCGCATAAGGCCAGTGCAAACAATAGCTGGATTCTAACATAATAAAGAAAAGCGCGTTTCGGAGCTCCGATCAGCTCATCTTGATCAGATAGCTTCAGTTGAGGAACAAAATCAGCGAGTACCCTATCGACTTCCGAACGCTTCACAAAAGGATGGAGCATAAGCTGCTCCTTCTTATCTGAAGAGATAATCTGAAGCTGAATCTCAACAAAACCGAATGCCTGTCGCAGCAAGCCTTCTTTTATTATGACCGCTTGAACCTTCTTCGGATCAAAAATAAATGACTTCTTCTCAAGCAAACCGTAGGAAACCGCAATTTGTCTGCCCTTCCTCTGCACCTCAAAACCAGCGTATTTCAAAATATACAAAACGATTGATAGCAGCCAAGCCGCACCTATACCAAATACAATGATAAATACAATGAATATATAGTTTGGCATTAAGCTAACGGAGTCTTCCACAACGTTTTCAAAAAAATGATCGGGAAGTATCAGATTAACCAAGTCATCAGCTAAAGAATATAAACCCGCCATAAATGCAGCCACAAGTCCAAAATTCATAGAGGTAGCAGCAGCCTGAAACAGCTGTATGGTATCCAATCGGAGAGCTGGGCTTGTCGTCACTATTGCTGGTTTAGCCATTGGAGCTATCGATTCCGTCTCTGTCTCTGTATTGATCAATAATTTATCAATCGGTTCAATTTCTGTTAATGACGCGAGATCACCTTGTTGATCGGACTGATTAATGACAGCAGGCTTAGACTGGCCTTTCAATATAAGCTGCAGATGATTGGCATCTTTCAGAGAAAGGGCTGGTAAAATACCATCAGCCTTCTTATTTCCGCCAGGCGTTTCAATTTTGACTTGTGCAACGCCAAGCAATCGCTGTATGAGCGGCTGCTCCACATTAACGGAATGAATACGCGCAAAAAATATCGTTTTCTCATCGCGAAAAAACAAGCCTTTTCGAATAATAATACGATCTTCCTCTAGCCAATATCCAAATTTTTTCCAATCCAGAAAACTTAATACTAAAATAATCAGAGCTAAGGTTCCCGAACCTGCATACCAGTACCACTCCAACTCTGATATGCTCTTCCCTTTTACAAGACCGATTAGTATCAGTGGAATAAACCCTTTGATTGTGTTCAACAGACCAAAAAGAACGTATAGGGGATGAAGCTTATGGCGTTCACTCATCCTCATCATCCACCTTAGCTAGAATACCAATCTTACGCTTCAGCTGCTCAGCCTCCCATTGCTTTAGACCGCTAATCTCATGTTTCGTTGCAGCTGTTACAATAGATACGCGCGCTAGCTCATATTTACGCATTAAAGGACCGCTCTCCAGCTCAACATGCTGAACGCGTACCATAGGAACAAGCACATTGCTTATAAAAATAAGACCAGATTGTATTTCAAGCTCATCCTCAAACAACTCATATTTAAATCGGTTATACTTGACGACTGGAATAATCCAGGTAAACAGAATAATAGTAACTATGAACAAAGCAAAAGCAATCCATCCCGGTATTAACGTCCATTTCTGCCAAATCGCAATCGAAGTATAAGCAATAATCAAGGCAAGAAATATGCCATGTGTTATAAGCTGGCTAATTCGATAAACCGTAATATAATCGCGATGAAGCCTTTTTGTTAATTGGCGATTCATATTTTCACTCCTCTTTTATGGCAACACGATTAGCTCCGGTGTCCAACGCGTCAGATTTTCCGCTCCAATGTCTGTAATTAAATAGCTATTCTCTATACCAACTACTCCTTGGCCAGGGAATGTGAACTTAGGCTCTACCGCAATGACCATTCCGGTTTCCAGCGGGATGTCAAAGCCTTTGGCAAGGACTGGCCATTCATCAATTTCCAAACCTATTCCATGTCCAAGAAACTTAGCTTGATCTGCGCCATAGCCCATAAAATAAGGAGAAAGACCTGCTGTCTTACAACTGTCAAGCGCATCTACGTATAGCTTTGAGCAGAGCGCTCCCGGCTTCATTTGCTCCTCCGCATTTCTAATTAGTGTTTCTGAAAACTGATAAGCCTCCATGAGATTTGCAGAGAGCTCGCCAATAACTGCTGTTCTTGTCTGATCGATGACATAACCATCTATGCAGCAGCCGATATCAATCAAAATGGGTTCATTTCGTTTAATGATGGATCTGCTTACACTTTGAGGTGAAGCAGCCCCAAGTCCAAGTCCGCCAGCTGGACCGTCAAAATAAGACGGAACCGCAGCGGCAGGGCCAGAAATGACCATTCCTGTCGTAATTTCCTGATTAAAGCCTCTCATCCGCATCAACCCTACATGGCCTCGATTTCGCAGCTCATATTCAATTCGTGCCATCCAGGCTAGTTCACTGACACCTTCTCGCAAATCATTTAGTGCTTCGTCGAGTGCCGCGGCAACTGCCCCGGCAGCGACTTTTATTCGGTTGAGCTCCCATGAGGACTTGATCATTCGTAGTTTTCGTATAGCCGATGATCCGTCAACTAGCTCGCAGCGTCCAGACGAGCCCAGCAGCTGAACGAGCTTCAAGTAGAGCTGAGCTGGCAGCACGTCCATATCTGCACCAATCCTTAGCTCTGTTCCATCTTTAAATAAAAAAGAATAATCCTTTGCCAGCGTTTCGCCAAATTGACGAAACGCACCTAGCTCCGCAACTTTTACCGCAGTCTCTTGCTTTGCACGTTCAACGCTGCGCCGAACGTAGAAGGTTGCATCGCCGCTGCTTGGTATAAACAAATATCCATTTTGCATAGATCCGCTAAAATAATAGATATCGACATTTTGAGTAATGAGATACGCATCGATTCCTTCTGCCTTCATCACTCTTTGTAATTTCTCCATTCGCTGCTTCACAAGCTCTGCAGGAATATCCTGTATAATTTCAAGCACTTCAACAATCAGCTCCTATGTCATTTCCCTCCCCTTATTACACCAATTATCCAAAAATACGTCAACCTGTTATTAGCTCAGCCGCCCCCTTAATATTCCATTCAATAGGTTTCATTACTGAAAAAGCTCGCGGATAGACCACATGCGCAATGATGATAACGCCTGGGCGATGCAAAGTAACCTCATACTGATAGTGATCATTGCGATACGTATAGGGAAAACGCTGATCCTCATTGATGATTTCAAATACCTGCACCTCTACAGGATGCTTTAAAAATGAATCCGGCAGCGGCGCTCCGCTCTCGTCCAGTCTTAAATTAACACATAGATACTGTAGTACCGCTTGTTCTGCGGCATCCGGCGCTATCCACAAAACCCCATCGCTAAGTGCAATCGGATCAAGCTGCTGGGCAGCAGCATGGGCGGCCCGATTAATCGCGTGCTTGCCTTGAAATAATGTCTTCATAGCAAGCTCCTCCTCTACCTGAAGAAGATGGATAGATATCCATACGGACATCATGACTATGATCAACAAAAGCTTATACATCGATTCGACCGCCTTCCGCTGCTACGGCACATATTCACTCATTTTCATTCCAAAGGCTTTCATTCTCACGTCTGAAGCTGGGGGAGTCAACCCGATGAGCCGATCGATTTCAAACAAATTCTCATAGGGATAGCTCATGGTCAAGGCTATACCTATGCCTCGCAAAACAGGCTCCAGTGGATTGGATGCATCAACTCCGCTTGTCGTGGTTAACTCAAAGGTAATAGCGTCGGGATTCATTCCAAATCCGGCCAATCGCACTCTGGATTGCTCCTGCATGGAAACGCTAATGTAGCCATAGGTTCCGCTTGCACCTACTTCCAGCAAAAAGTCTACCTCCTGCTGCAGTACGGCTTGTCTCACAATGAGCACATGCTTATAAATAGGAGAAAACATCAGCCAGCAAAGCAATGCAGCAAACAATACAAAAACTAAGATTTGCTTCATGGAGTCATTCCCTTAATGTGCTCGCTGATCGAGCCGCCCGCTTCATTTATATGCTGATTCATTCCCTCATCACCTTCTGCAAAAGCCTGGTACAGAAGGAGAACCGTTATAAGCAGCAGCATGGATATTAGAATTCCGCGCACAGCTCAAGCACCTCCACTCTTTTCGTATTCTATATAGACATATTGTTAAATTACGGAAGGAGCTGGCTTATTTTTGTATTGGCTGACGTTCCCTGCGTTTCAATCTGGCTTCTCGTTCCAGTCGTATCTTTTGAAATAATGGAGTTAAACAAAACGATAACAACGACAAGCATCATAACAGTCATCAAAATATTGCGCATGCGAACACCTCCTTTCATTTCTTTGCTTTTCTATCAGTTCAAGGACTGAAACAGCTTCTGAGCTTCACTCACCCATGGGTAAATAAACACTTGGAAGGTGTACAATATAGGAATTCCCGCGATTACAAATAAAAAGTAAGAGGTTGATTCCTTACGGCTTTCCTTGGCAAGCTCAATCTTTTCCTTATAATCCTCTATTCGAGCACGCAGCAGTTCATAGTATTGCTGGCTTTCATGCAGCCTCAGCGAGTCTAATGTCTCTACAAAGCTTAGCCCTTCTTCTGTGCCCAGCCTTATCTTGAAGCGCTGAAGCGCTTCTCCCGCATCGTGATACCATTCAGCAAGAAGCCGCTCCAAGTCTGAGCGCATTAATCTTGTAAAGGGTACACAACGCAGCAGCTTCGTATGGATATGGAGTGAGGATTCGGATAGATAGAGAAGCTGCTTGCTGACGATGAAAATTTCCTTTGTCATTTGCAAAGCGCGCACCTTGCAGATTGAGCGGAGCCATACGAGATCTACATACAAAAGCAGCAGAATAATAAATAAACAAGGCATTACATAGGTTAGTGGAATGTATGAACTCAGAGTTTCTTGCAGTGTAAAAACAGCCACTAGTACGAAAAAAATGATGCTGAAAAGAACTTTTCTCGCTAACATATACCAAGCAGCATCTCCCGTAACGCCGCAGCCTGCAAGCAACAGCTCTCGTTCTAAAAAAGAGGATGAATCTCTATTCACATAAAACATTCGAAGCCAAGAATCCGGCACTTGCTTCGTTCGCCAGCTTAATAGCGTGAGGTGCTTCCAGCGATTTGTTCTTCTCGGCCATAACTGCAAGATAGCATAGATCGCTACAGACCCAAATACAAGCTGCCCTGCAAGCATCACTATACTCATTACCTGCTGTGCCCATTGCCCCATTCGAATGCTCCTTTTACATTTTTTTGCGTGACAGCCAGAGTCCCATTAGAAAGGAAGCAAAAATCAATAGCATTGCGTTCAAAAGCATATCTCTCCCTTGTGAATCAATGACATAGTAATAGTAAGAACTATCCCTGTTATAGCGCAGATTGATTCCAATAAATAAGGCAAGAAATAGAATGGGCGTGAAGTTCGCTACTCTTATTTCCAACAATTTATTCCTTTCCTGCTCATTCGCCCGCCTTGCCTTGCGCATATCCGTTAGAAGCTCCTTGAGACTGTCTGCAACAGGAACCCCTTCCACTAGAGCTACCCGCAATATATTCACGAAAAAATCAGCCCAGAGATGGCCTAGCGATGCTGAGAGCAGCCTCAGACTTGTTTCATCATCTCCCCGCACAGACAAGTTGCGATACAGCTGCTCGAAAACGGACTGCATAGGACCGAGCAAACGTTTTTCCTCTACCGTACGCTGCAGCGCAATTCGAACTTGTCGCTCACCTGTAACGAGATAGCACTGATAAAACAGCTCCACAGCTGGCATAAAATCCATTTGTGTACCCATTCGTTTTTGGACGAGCATGATCCTCAGAATGGTGTAAGGCAATGATGCAAGCAGCCCGCCGAATAACAGAAGCCCTTTCAAACTCTGAAAGAAGAGACCCCCAGAAGCAACTCCAGCCAACAAAAGAAGAATAGATATGGTAACAAATATTCCCGGCTTCATTTTTAATTGGAGCGTTTCTAATAATTCTGACAAGTGCCGATGCAATTTCTCGAATCGTTTGAAACGTTCAACCAATCGGTATCGCCAGCCGGATCTGGACCGATAGGTTAGCTTGCTTCTAAGATGCTGCTCCTTTGACCAAACTAAGAGGCAATTGTAGATTGCAATAAATACGAATATGTACAAAAGGACAACTGAAGCAGCTGTTGAAAGCTCATTCATATTGGTCACCCCGCATCGCTAACCTTGCTGCTGCTTTGGACGAAGGCTCTGGCATCACTATCCACGCATCTAAATCCTTATTGAACTTGGCCCAATCCTTCACGAACGTCCCACCGTCCTTCCAGTAGAGCTCACCGATACGCTTTACGACTCTGCGGCCATTTTCATAGCTCATCTCGATCCCAATCTCCGTTACATACTGGGTAATCCGCTTCGTCAAACGCTCCGCATTCATCCCTCGGCCATCGAGCATACACATATCTGTTATCGCTTCCGGCACATCCTCAAGCGTGTTGGCATGAACGGTCGTCATACTGCCCGAATGTCCCCTCGTGCAGGCTCTGACATAAATATTGGCATCCACATCACGTATTTCAGCATGTATAATCCGTTCCGGCGATTGTCTGAGAGCAAGCTTGAATGCTTGATCAGAACGATGATAAGCATCCTCGTCATCCGTTTCGTATTCGACTACGTTTTTATTTGGAAAATCACGTCCCAGCATCATTTCGAATCGTCCTTCAATCGTAATGATTCTCTCTTCGTCGGGAAGCTCGGCTATTAGTGCTTTCATTAGATTGGTTTTGCCTGAATTGGTTGGTCCGATGATGACGATATTAAATCTTGCGTCAAGTATGGCTTTGAGCATGCGCTGTATCTCTGCATCCATTGTTCGATAAGCTTCGGAGCTCAAAGTATGTAAGCTGAAACTCCGTACCGTATAGAAGCGGATTGTTAGGGTCGGACAAGCCGTAAAGCCAAAGCCTGTCATTGTCACACGAGAACCATCTCGCAGCATCACTTCAGCCCAGCGCTTTCTGGGATTAATGCGATCATTGTTGTAGAGCACTAAATTTTGTTGTACTCGCTCTACTTCTCTAATATTTTCAAAGCTATAAGGAGAGGACCTTGTCATGCCATCCTTAACGATAAAAATACGTTTGCCAACAACTTGTATCTCTTCAAGCCCTTCTTTATTGGCAAGCACTAGTTCAAGCACATTGAGACCTATAACTTCTGCAAACAATGCTTCAGCCAATGTATGATAAGGGTGCTGCATACTGGCTGCTCCGTGAACACGAAGCCTAATCAATCGGTCTGTAATAACGGCGAGTACCTGCTCCCGCTCCTGCGAATAACCAAGCACCGCCCGATTTAACATTTCACTGTATTGCCTTCGTTCTTCCTCATTTAATCCATGCGGTGTGCTAAGATAGTTTCTTATATCCTCTGCAAGCCTTGTAAATTCATTGCTCGATTCGCCTCCAACACCAATCATTCTTTTCTCATCCTCACGAGTTCCCCGCTCCGTTTGCATTTGCGCAGCGAACTCAGCTGGTGAAAATCGGCTCTCCCTTCCTGTCATGAGCTCGTTCCATTTCGATGTGTCAGCAGCTTCCGATACCAAGGTTGAACAGCTATTACCGTTCCCATTGCTCGCATGCTATGGCGATGCATAAGCGCTTTGGCTGGCTTGCGCATTGCTTGCTTGCCTTCGGGATCCTCTTTTAACCATTCGGTATAGGTTCCGTTATCTAATTGATGGAATAACGGTTCGGTTAAACGAAGCTGTCCTAATGCATTTGTCCCTAGCTCTTTGCATATATGTTTCATCCCATAACCTCCGTTTTTCCATGGATTATTAATAATGACCGTATCGTATTGCTCAGGCGAAACATCAAACAACGGGGATACCCCTCCAATCCAGCGTCGTCCATCTTCTTGAAAATGTGACAGCGCTGGGGTTGTTACAAGCATGCGTGAGCTCGCCCTTCGGATAGAGCAGATGGTTGCTGCATTGTCCCAATAAGCTCCTACGTCCAGAACGACAAAGTCGAAGGTCTGCTCGGCAATCGAAAGCAGATGCTCAGCCTCTTCCGGGGTGAAATATTCAGCTTGGTCTCTCATCAAGTTACCAAATAATATTTGCAAGTTCGTTTGTCTTGGCAGGCGATAGGCAGCTCTGCGAAGCTTGTCTGGTGTCAGTGTGTGTGAGCGTAATTCCGGACGAAGCTTATCCAGTGTTACAGGAGGTTCATACAACCCGATATAACGATGAATTTTGGCGCTTTTGAGATTAAGACATAAATAACCAATGGATTGACCCGTTGCTTCCGCAATCCGATAAGCCGTTGCAAAGGCAGCAGAGGTTGTTCCTATGTTAGGCGTTGTCCCGATAAAGACGGCAAGCGGTGCAGTAATACTGTTCACTTCTCATCAGCCCCTCTGCCAGCTTCTAAATGAAGCGATTCAGGACTATAGGCTACGACTAGCTTTAACTCACCGCTTTTGCATATGCTGTCAATCTGAAGCCATTGCTCTTCCGATAAATTTAAGTTTAAATAATCAATCATGCCGTTAGCTTCTCGTCTTGAGGCATACATCTGTTCCTTGTTCCCATCAGCCAGCGCATATAAATTCGGTTGTGCAATATTGTCAATTTCCACATTGCCTGACGTTTTTACTGAAGCTACGGTGACCGCTTCAAGGAAGAGACGCTTGGATGGCGAAGCCTCTCCAGACTCATAGAGAAGTACCTTATCACCAGCACGTATCCCGTTAGAGATGGAACGAATGTACTCCTTCGGTATCTGAAAGGTCGACTCGAAGCTTTTTGGCTCCAAATAATAGTGATCCACCTTCCAATCCAAAAGCGGCTCTCCCTTACCCAGCGGTACAATGGTTTCTCTTCCGATTGCTTGGTCTACATCCATCACCATTTCTGAAGTGTAGGCCGTTTGCGGAACTCTTTTGAATTCAAAATCATTCTCCTGCAGCCGCTCCCCTGCACTAATGAATCGCTTAGGCACCAGCACAGCAATCGTTTCTTGCTTCTCGATTTGCATATGCTGCAGTCTGTACATGCCATAAACGAGACAGGCTGACACGAGCGCTGCCATTAAACTAATAAAAATATTCCGTCTTCTGTTCATCGCTTCTCCTCTCTGAGCATAAAAAAAAGAACGCACCGGCAGCCAACTAAGGCTGTACCTGTGCGTTCTTCGCATAATAATACTCTTATATATGATTACAAAAACTAATTGAATTCATAATAGCAAACATGCATTTCATTTGTCTATCATTATTTTCCTATTTCCATCAATATTCGGTTGAAAGCGACAAAAAAAGCCATTTAGCAATAAAGGCCAATGCCTTTATTGGGCCAAATAGCTTTCTCTCGTTTAAAAATCAATTAAACCAACACTAATCAACAAGGCATCATCAACCTTGCGCATGGTTTCATCGTCTAGATGAGTAATCTTATCCGTTAATCGTTGTTTATCAATCGTCCTGATTTGCTCTAGAAGGACAACAGAATCGCGATCAAAACCATGCATGGCTGCGTCCATTTCAACATGTGTAGGCAGTTTTGCTTTTTGGATTTGTGCTGTGATAGCAGCTACGATAACGGTCGGGCTAAAGCGATTTCCGATATCATTTTGAATGACCAGCACGGGACGAACTCCACCCTGTTCCGATCCGACGACTGGCGATAAGTCTGCAAAAAACACATCTCCGCGTTTTACAATCAAGCCCTACACCCCGCTTACTAGACGGCCTAACGTGTGATCTGCTTCTTCCTCCGCTTGAAAAGCTTCCGAGGCCATGTTCAGGTTTATTTTCGCCATCTCCATATAACCACGTTGCATGGATTCACGGATTTGACGCTTTTTGCGTTCCACCAAATACAGCTTCATTGCTTGCCGAATAAATTCGCTGCGGTTGGAGTTTTCCTTGGCAACTATTCCGTCAACCTCCTCCAGCAGATGATCTGGCAGGCTAATCATGATTCTCTTGGTATTTTGTACATTGGCCACCGAACGGACACCCCCAAAACTTTTCCAACACCTTCATAAACATTATTTCAATTTATTGCCTTCGCTATACTTCAACATATCTATGATCGCCGTATATCAATTATGCTGTATGTTTTCATGCATACGATCAGCATATGCTCTGCCATACTACATTCGAGGTATTTGGCGAAAATCCTCTTCATTTACGGAAAAATGTAGACTGAAAAGATTACCAATTCGGTTTCTCTAGACCAAGGGGTTATGAACAGCTATAATTTGACCGCTTCTTACGTAGACGCGAGGTACACGTGAAGCAATCATACAAGTGATTTCATAGTTGATCGTACCAAGCTGCTGAGCTACTTCTTCAACTCTAATGATGGAATCGCCTTGTCGGCCAATAAGCACCACTTCTTCTCCAACCGCAACAGGCTGAACATCTGCACCTGAAGAAGCGGCATCGAGTGATATCATACATTGATCCATACAAATAGTACCGCGAACCGGTACCTTCACACCACGTACAAGTCCATTTGCTTTACCTGTCAGCATACGGCTGAAACCGTCTGCGTAACCGATAGGCAACGTTCCTATTCTCTCACCATCCTCAGTCATATAACGCGTGCCATAGCTGATTCCCCAGCCCTCTGGTGTCGTTTTTACCATTACAACTTCGGTTTTAAGCGATAAGACCGGTTCCAGTTCAATCATCTGTTGATTTACTTCTTCAGACGGGTAAAGTCCATACATACTGATTCCGAGACGAAGCATGCTTCCAGACCATTCTGGTGTATCAATGCCCGCCGCGCTGTTTGCAGCATGGATAATCGGTATATTTAATCCTTGTTGTTCTACATAGGAAACAACCGCTTGAAATCTTTCATATTGCAGCTTCGTATAGCTTTTGTCCGCTTCATCCGCGCGAGCATAATGGGTGAACATGCCTTCAACGTCAAGCTGCGGTACTTGAAATGCTTTCTCGATAAAGGCGATCGCAGCATCTTGACCAATAACGCCTAGGCGTCCCATTCCTGAATCAATCTTGATATGCACCTTCAACTTATGAGAATCAAAATTCATAGGCAGCTTTGCAGCAGCCTCAATAATATCTTCCCGGAAAAGACTAATTGTTATATTATGATCTCTTGCAACAGACAAGGCATCTGCTGCCACGTATCCAAGTACTAGGATCGGGGTTTCGATGCCTGCCATACGCAATTCCAATGCTTCATCTAAAAACGCTACACCTAAATAATCAACGCCAAAAAGCTCTGCTTCTCGTGCAATCTCCACTGCACCATGTCCATAGGCATTGGCTTTAACCGAAGCCAAAAGCTTACAGCCTTGTGGAATAGCATTACGGAATGCTTGTAAATTATGTTCCAAAGCATCCATTGACAACTCAACCCTTGTTGGGCGATAAAACGAATCCAAGTTTTTCACCTTCTCTTTCTCTAGAAGCCTTAACAGTCCGAGCAGCAAACATCAATAGAAATAATGTTATACTTTGCTGCTTAGACTGTCAATGAAATGAGCCCCAGAAAAGGCTAGAACCTCTTGGAAATTGTGATTCATTCCAGCTTATTTTCCGACTTCAGCCAATACCGATTGCGCTACCTTTATCATCTCTGACTCAGGCAGGTTCGCACTTGTAAGCCTGAATTGATGTCCCTCATAAGTCCACATAAGCGTATGCTGATCTTCTCCGGTATTTAGCAAACCGATTGTATACCCTAGATCAACGGTTATACCAGGCACATTTGATGCAGCCTGATCATGAGGCTCTGTCTGTATTAGCGTATAGCTGTAATCACCTGCAAAACGAGTCATCACGCCCGGATTTCCTCCGAACACGATATCAACTAGATCCTGCTGCTCTACTCCAGCTGGTGTGTAGTTCGGTTTCATTGCTGTAAATTTCGATCCTGCTTCATTTTCCACACCCGCAGCAGCATCATCATCGACATTTTTATCATCGTCACCGCTGTTATTCGATGGATCACTGCCATCTACCGCATCATCATTCCCGGCATTATTAGCGCCCGCGTCCGGTTTGTCGTCAGGTGTTGTTGCAGCGCCATTAGCATTTTCAGATCCTGTTTCAGCACCCTCTTTACCAGGCTCAGTCATTGTCGGCTGTTCAGTCGTTTGACCGGAAGGCGCAGCATTCATATTCGCCTCTGTCTCGAACATCGCTTTATCGAATTTCTGTCCGAATTCAAAGGTATCAAACTTCACATCAACCATAACCGAAGCATTCGTATCGCTAACTTCTACCTGAACCGGCTTGAAGTTGGATTTATTCAACCAAATTTTTTGGCGAGCTAGCGAACCGTTATTGTAATTCGCCATCACATCAAATACGTAAGCATCCTCATCAACTACAAACTGACGCGAGTTATCCACTAGAATGCTTTGAATCAGTGTTTGATACAAATAAACTTGACCTTGATTTTGCGGCCAATCACTTTGGAAGCGGAATACTTTATTCAGCTTCGGTGTGAGCACGAATACACCGTCATCGTTACGAAGCACGATTTGTGTAATATCCTTCTCTTCATTCGTCAACTTGATGCGGTAGAACTGGGGTTTCTGGTAAGATACCTCGACTTTGTATTCGAGAGGCTGCTGGCCTGTATGCAATGTCATTGTTCCAGTTCCTTGATAGCTCTCCATGCTGTTTACGAATTTGTCGAGATCCTTGACCACCGACTCGGCGTCCTTCGTTCCGCAAGCCGCTAGTACTAATGAGAAACATAATAAAACTGCCGCGGTCCATGTAATGCGACGCATGAAATCATCCCCTCTGCACACTGTTTTTTACTGGCTGATAACATGTCTATGAGGGGACTTGACCATTTATGCGGACTAGTTTGACAAGCTAATACAAAGAAGAGCTGTCTCAAAGATCTATCATCTTTTGGGACAGCTTGAGCCAGCTCCTCAACCGCCTCTTTTGCCCAATGCTTCTTCATATCAGGAAGAATGTCTAAAGGTGCAGCAGTAACTCGAATATCATATAAGTTCAATTCATTCGATGCATCTATAGCTGCTACTTGCAGGTCATTCGTTATGCCGCTTACCGTCAAAGTATCAAATCAATTAGCAAGCAAATTACTTTTCTAAAATCCAATCCCCTTATCATATTGAATCTCTTCCTATTTATACTAATATTTCTCTATTGAATTTAGATTCATATTAGTAGATTGCAGAAATGCTGTATAGACAACAAACCAACTACCAACTCCTACCTTCGTCGCAGTAGCTCCCCGCCTAAAGACTAGTTCCAATAATAGACCTGAGGTCGTTACGGTTGCTTGATGTCCGTACTACAATAAAGTTATAGATTTGTTAAACGAGAGGATGTTTTGAATATGAAAAAATTGTTTCGTTCAACTACGGACAGCAAGCTTACCGGTCTTTGCGGAGGCATCGGACAATGGCTCGGCATCGATCCTACTATCATCAGATTGTTAGTCGTCATTTCGGCATTCTTTAGCTTCGGAGCGGTCATACTCGCGTACTTTATCGCTACGCTCTTTGTACCGAAGGCCCCTCACAATGATTTCAGATTTGTTGATCACTACTAAAAAAACTCAAGGAGCGATGATGAAATGGGAATATTACAACGGGTAGTAAGCATGACAAAAGCGGCGGCAAATGAGCTGCTTGATAAAATAGAAAATCCGGTTATGATGCTTAATCAATACTTGAAGGATCTAGATGAGGAAATCGCAAGCACGGAAGGCTCCGTGGTGCAGCAGCAAGCTCAAGCACGCATGCTAGAATCAAAGCTTAATGAGCAAAATGAGCAAGCGAACTATTACACTGCCAAGGCTGAACAAGCTGCAGCTGAGGATCGTGAAGCAGAAGCGCGCACAGCCCTTGAAGCCAAGCTCCTTTATCTAGAGCAGGCGGAAGAAACGTCAAGACTGCAAAGTCTCGCGAAGCAAGCAGCGATTGAACTTCAGCTGCGAGTCGAGTCGCTTAAAGAAGAAAGGACGAAGCTGCAAGGTAAACGCTCAGAGTTGATCGCCCGCGTGAAACAGACTGCTGGAAAGCAAAGCTATTCCTCCTCCAGCTCCCTTTATGAAAGCTCGGCTATAAGAGGCTTTGAGCGCATTGAGCAGAAGGTGATGGAATTGGAAGCTCAGCAAGAGCTGCATGGTAAAACGACATACGGCGGAAGTGTCAACCCGGCCGCTCATGATCCCCAGCAAGCGAATCGCAACGCGCTTGTCGAAGAAGAGCTGAAACGTCTTCAGAAGAAAAAAAGCGTTAGCTAATTTATAAGTTAAAAGAAAAGCCGCCTTTCCATAGAACTGGAAAGACGGCTTTTTTGCTGACTGGCTGTCTATATGACAGCCATCTTATGGTTGATTATCAACAAACTAACCAGCCCTTATAAGCAGGTTATTCATTTGATTTTGCTTTTGTACGCATTAGCTTATTCTTCAAATATGCAAAGCCATTAAAAATCATTTTTGATTCTTTGGTCAGCAGAGGACCAAGTACGGCGAGAATCAGTACGTATAGGACAGCAAAGGATTGAATCGATACCATCAAGCCGCCCGCCTTACCAATATTCGCCATAATAATTGAGAACTCTCCTCGCGATACCAACGTAAAACCGACATTTAACGAAGCTTTTGGTGAAATACCGGAAATACGCCCAGCAATCATCCCCGCTCCTAAATTGCCGATGATCGTCAACACTACTGCAATTAGCGTCATTCCCACCGCTCCCCCTAGCGAAGCAGGTTCTATGGTCAAACCAAAGCTGAAGAAAAACAACGCTCCAAAAATATCTCTAAACGGCAGAACATGATGCTCAATCCGTTTCACATGCCTAGATTCCCCTAGAACCAATCCAATCATCAAAGCTCCGATGGCTTCTGCCACATGTAACGTTTCTGAAAATCCTGCGACAAGAAACAGCAACGTCATAATCATCAGCAAAAATAACTCCGATGATTTGATATTGAGAGCGATATCAATATACTTGATGACCTTCCTGCCGATATACAAGAACAAAACAATAAACAAAAGCGCGGTTAATGAAATCATCAATACGCTGATAAAGGATGTCGCTCCGCTCAATATCAAGCCTGTTAAAATCGAGATGTGTACAGCAATAAACAAGTCATCGAACATGATCATACCCATAATAATTTCAGTTTCCGGGTTTGCCGTACGCTTTAGGTCGACCAGAACTTTGGCTACGATAGCCGTAGATGAGCTCGTCATAATACCGCAAACGACTAATGTTTCTTTTATTGGCAAGTCAACCATCCAGCCTAGCAGCAAACCTGACAAGAAGTTCAATGCCACATAGAAGGAACCGCCAACTAATATTGCTTTCCCTGATTTAAGCAGACGCGCAACCGAGAATTCCAATCCTAAATAGAACAGCAAAAATAGAATACCCAAACGTCCCATAAACTCAATAAAGGAGGAACTCTCAATAAACCTCAAATCAATAATCCAAAAATGCGGCGCATGCGGTCCAACAGCCATTCCAATTAGAATGTAGAACGGGATAACCGAGAAACGAAGCTTTGTTGAAATCAATCCAGTAAGTGTTATGAGTGCCAGTGCCAACCCAACTTCAAATATGAGCGTCTCCATCAACTATAGCGTTCCATTTAACAGCAATTTTTTTAATTGATTCAATTGCTGGCGTTCACCTGCTACGACTAATGTAAGTCCTCCCGTAAACACATAATCTGCACCTGGATTAATATGCTTGGACTTATCTCTCTCAACTGCAGCGAGGATAGTCGCTCCAGTCACTCTGCGAATATCCAATTGTCCGATTTGCTTGCCCACACATTTCGACAATGGCTCAAGGCGAATCCACTCAATGACTAAACCATCTAGCGTGATCTCTTGATTATCCGAAAACTTCGGTTTATACATGACGCCTGCAATAATGGCAGATACAACTCTTGCTTCCTCATCGTCGAGTGTGACCATCGACAACATGTCGTCCGAATGGTCCGGATCGATATGAAATAAATCGCGGCGTTCATCATTGTGAACAACAATAACGAGATTTTCCCCGCTGCGGGTTTGCAAGCTATATTTCCGTCCAATTCCAGGAAGATCCGTTTCTCTAAGATTCAATTGGAGTCCCCCCTTCAGGGGTGGCGTTTCCAGCAGGATATTGAATCTCTTTTATACAAAATTGGATCTCACCGGATGGAGCAGCAACGGAGACAATTTCACCTATAGGCTCCATCAGCAGCTTCTTTCCTACCGGAGAGAGGAAGGAGATCAGATTCTCATCGGGATCAGCCTCGCTCGGCATTACAATGGTAAATGAATCCGTTGTACGAAACTCTGGATATTCGATCGTAACGTGACTGCCGATGAGTACGTGAGAGAGCAAATGCTCATCTCCCATAGCAAGTATTTTTTCTACTAGTTCCTTGTACTTGGTGAGGAAGAGCTTAATTTCTTGTCTCTCTTTTCCTTCCATAACAAAATAGGCGTCAAGAAAACGATTCTTCTCGTCACCTAATAGGATAAGCTGCCGCACTAATTGCTCCCTTACGCTGGAAAATTCGATACTATGGTTCATAGTAGACCTCTCCCCCTATGCGCACGATACTTATTCTGTACAAGCTTCCGACTGACTTTTTCATGCTTTTCTCCTCCTAGAAAAGGTATAGGCCCCTGATTCAGAGGCCTTATACCAAGCTTACCAAACTAAAGATATATGTCCAGCTATTATTTGATAAATCTGATAATAGATGCTCTTAAATAAATGCCATATATAAAAAACGCCCTATACAAGGGAATTGGGAAACCATAAGGTTTAACCGTTACTCCTTCTATGGGGCGCATGTTACGAAATATATGTAATCAGTCTATTTTATAAAAATCAATAAATTAAATTAATGGTTCGTGAAAAGAACCGCTGCTATTCGAAAGGGAGCCCCTAAGCTCCTCAAATAACGCTTCATTATAAGTGCCTTGAATAATAGAATTTCGTTTGGCAAGAACGCCAATCTCCGGTCCTCGCTCTATGTCTTCCACTTGCTTGATAATCGTTCCATCAACAGGCGGAGCGGCTTCTGCAGCAGGAACAATCGCTATCCCAACACCAGCTTGGACATAATATTTAATCGCAGTAACACTGCCCACTTCAATAGAGTCTTTGAGACTTCCGCCCATTTTTCGAGAGACCATCGATTCCAGCTTGATCCGAAAAGGGCAAGAGGTCGGTGTGAGAAGCAGCTTCTCTTCTTTCAAGTCATTCAGCCGAATTTGCTCTTGGCTCGCCAGCCTATGATTCTCGGGAAGCAGTAAAACAAAGCGTTCAAACAGCATAGGATGAAACTCAAGCTCCATATTAGGCTCAGATTGTTGACATAAATCAATGAGATGCGGCTCTGGCTGATGACATAATGCGAAATCAACCTCATCATTTAACACCTTCTGCATAAGCTCCTGATTGGTGCCAACAATGACTTTAATGCCGATTTTAGGTTTTTTGGTCATAAATGTGCTTATAACCTCAGGAAGCAGTCTGCTAGCTCCAGGCTCAGCTGCGCCAAGAACAATCATTCCCGCTTCCCCTTTGCTAATATCAGCTAGTGTACTGTTGAAGTCTGCATGCTCTCTCAATAAAGCTTCTGCCCGCTCGTAAATAAACTGCCCGTCCCTCGTCAACTTAATGGGGTTACTGCGTTCAAAAAGCTTAACACCCAATTCGTCTTCAAGCTTTTTGATTTGTATAGAAACAGTAGGCTGAGAGTATTGCAATGCTTCTGCGGCGCGATGGAAGCTTCCTAATCTAACAATGGTTTGAAAAGTTGTTAATAAACGAATCTGCATAGGATGTCTGCCCCTCTTCTATCTTTACTATTATTAATGAATAACATTACTTTTTTCAATTATACTTTTTGGAAAGTTGTGTCTATTATATACTATATGAAATGAAATTAAGCCGACTATTTGAATCGGATTAGTATAATTTTGAAATTATTAGGACTGGAGACTCCATTATGACGACTAAAAGCTTGTACCCCAAAACCAGTCTAGAGCTTGAGGGGCAACTACTGAGTAATATGTTTGCTCACTCTCCCCAAAGCTATACCAATTATGGCGCATTTAGCAAACAAGTCTTTAAACAAGGCGAGCTATCTCTCTACTCCAAGGAATTGATTGCAGTTGCGGCTGCTCATATTACGGGCTGCCCTTATTGCATTGATATACATGTAGCCAAAGCGAAGAATCAAGAAGCTACACTTGAAGAGCTGCTTGAAGCCATCTCAGTAGCTGCTGCCGTAAACGCCTACGCGGTGTTCGCAACCGGAGCCAATACCATTCAAGCATTCAAGGAATCAACAGAAAGTGATTTATTTCCAAGAAGCAATATTGCCCTGCTCCAGCAATGGGAAATGATCAACGAGCAGGCGTATGATTCTGTTTTTGATTTTGTACATACAGCAATCCAAGAAGAGTGCGTCTCTTCAAAAGATAAGGCGCTAATCGCAGTAGGCTCCGCACAAGTCATTGGCAATGCTTACGCTATTGAATATTTTACACGAATTGCCAAGGACAAGGGAATAACAATAGAAGAAATAGCAGAAACAAGTTTGATTGCTATCGCATTAAAGGCTGGAGCCGCCTTGGCTCATAGCCTTAATACTCTTCATGCTTATGAATCTGAATAATACTGCCCCTATCATTGGCAGTTTCACTAGAATTGGAGGCAGCTAGAATGACAGCGCAAGGCATACAAATGGAAAATGTCAGTATGAGTTATCAGACCGATTCATCCGCCGTGCTAGCGGTAAAGCAGGTTAGCTTAAACATTGAAAAGGGTGAATTCGTCTCTCTGTTAGGGCCTTCTGGCTGCGGAAAGACGACATTGCTAAGAATTATGGCCGATCTGCTCCAGCCTACAACCGGCTCGGTTACCGTTGCTGGGAAAACAACAAGAGAAGCCAGACTTTCACAAAAGTACGGCATTGTATTTCAAAGCCCGACCCTCTATGAGTGGAGAAAGGTCAAAGATAACGTCACCTTGCCTCTTGAATTAATGAAAGTTAAAAAAGCTGATCGTGAGAAGAAAGCTTTAGAATTGCTAGAGCTTGTCGGCCTGCAGGATTTCAAAGACAAGTATCCTTGGCAATTGAGCGGAGGCATGCAGCAGCGAGTCGCCATTGCGCGAGCGCTTGCGATGGAGCCTGAGATTTTACTCATGGACGAGCCATTCTCAGCTTTGGATGAGTTTTCAAGGGAGCGGCTTAATGAAGAGCTCTTAACCATTTGGAAAAAAATCAATAGTACCGTTGTATTTGTTACGCATAGCATCTCTGAATCTGTTTTCCTATCCGATCGAGTATTTGTTCTATCCCCTCACCCTGGCAGACTTTCCGCAGTAGTCGATATCCCCCTTCCTCGTCCAAGGACGAAGGAAATGCGAAATAGTCCAGAGTTTTTTCAATTGATCGCACAAATACGCGATAGCTTCGAAGGAGTTTAGACCCATGCAATTGTGGAGACGAATACTGCCGGCAATCGTATGGGCGATACCCATTCTACTTTTATGGGAAGCCTTATCTTGGTATTTGGATATGAAGCAGGTGACTATGGCACAATCCAAAATCCCCTATGTCCATGAAGTTATTTACACCCTATTTACCTATGGTTCCACCATTATTTACGAGGGTTGGTTCACCTTCTATTATTCAGGGATTGGATTTTTACTAGGAACTGCGGTCGGTATGCTGCTTGCTATTCTGATGAGCCTATCCACTTGGGCTGAGAAAATTGCATTTCCATACGTCATTTTATCTCAAATGATACCGGTACTTGGCTTAGCACCTATTATTTATGGCATCGTTCATGATGACTCTTGGTCTCGTATTATCATTGCGGCTTACATAACCTTCTTCCCTGTCAGCCTCAACATGCTGAAAGGATTGCGTAGTGTATCTCCTGGCTCAGTAGAATTAATGTATTCTTATGCCGCAAAGCCATGGAGTGTCTACTGGAAGCTGCTTTTACCTAACGCATTGCCTGGTTTATTCAGCGGACTGAAGATCGCTGCTCCTCTTTCTGTTACGGCAGCCATTCTAGTTGAGTTAATGGGTGCAAGGCATGGAATAGGTGTGATTATGCTTCGAAATTTGTATTATGGTCCATCAAATACCTATATGTTCTGGTCGACAGTCGTTGCTGCTGCTGTGCTCGGAATTGTCAGTTATTTAATTGTCTTGTTCATTGAGCGGATGGTTACACCTTGGCAGCCTGCATTTCGAGTTAAAGGAGGTACGCGCTAATGTTCAACATCAAGCATACCTTTAAAAACTATGTTTTACCCCTTGCGGTTGGCATTTTCGTTGTTTTTCTATGGCAGCAGAAGGTTTTTCATTCCCTTTTGAATATTAAAGTTCATCAGCTTCCGCTGCCCTCCAAAATATGGGCTGCCCTGTTGGAAAACTTTGATATGCTTCTTCGATACACGGGCTACACCATGATCGAAGCCTTACTTGGAATGCTTGTAGGCTCTGCCATTGGCTTCGGACTTGCCCTCCTTGCCACTGCATGGCCCAAATGGGGATCAGGCGGACTGCTTCTCGTTGCAGCGCTGAATGCCGTTCCTATTATTGCTCTTGCTCCAATCATGAATCTATGGTTTGGTGACGGACTAGGTTCACGTGTAGCGGTTGTAACGATTACAACAATGGCAGCCATGGCTTTCAATGCTCACAAAGGCTTGAATAATATTGATCCCCTCGCTCTTGACTTGATGCACGCCTACGGTGCCAGCAAAGCTAAAGTATTCCGTTATTTACGGCTAAATAATTGCTTGCCGCATATCTTCACTGCCTTAAAGATCAATGCGACAGTCAGTATGATCGGAGCCATCGTGAGTGAGTTTTTCTATTCATCGAAGGGACTGGGTTATCTGCTTTCCAATTCTATCAAGGTGGCCAAAATGTCACTAGGATGGTCCTGTATCATTTTGGCTGCTGTCTCTGGCGTTATCTTATATGTCATTATCGAAGAATTAGAGAAAGTCATCGTCAGATGGCACACTTCTCAAAGATCGTAATACAGCTTGATCCTTCGGACGTCTTGAACATCCAGCAATGACGTTCGACTGACCATATAAGCACAAAGCCTACAACAAAAAACATTAAAGGGGTACGAAGAGAATGAATCAGAAAAAGCATTATGGAAAAGCTATGCTGCTGCTCATTTTGGTTATCGCATTTTCAGCCATTATGTCAGCATGCGGCAGCAACAACAGCAACAGCTCCAAAGCTTCAAAAGATGAGGGCACACAAGATTTAGTGAAAGTAAGATTGCAGCTGAAATGGCTCCCCCAAACACAATTTGGCGGTTACTTTGTAGCATTGGAAAAAGGCTATTACAAAGAAGAAGGTCTAGATGTTGAAATTCTAGCTGGCGGTCCTGATATCATTCCAGAGCAACAAGTCGCTAATGGAGCTGCACATATCGGAAACTCATGGGTAGGAAGTCTTCTATCTCACCAAGAGGAAGGATTCCCGCTCGTTGAAATCGCGCAAATGTCTCAAAAAAGCGGATTTTTGCTCGTTTCCAAAAAATCGGCAGGCATCAATAGTCCAGCTGATTTGAAAGGAAAGAAAATCGGCGCTTGGATGGGCGGTCTTGAGTTTGAAATTCTAGCCTTGCTAGAAAAATACAATATCAGCTCTGACAAGGATGTTGAGCTGACAAAGCAAGGTTTTACAATGGATCAATTTATGAATGATCAGCTTGATGTAGCATCTGCTCTTACTCATAATGAGTATCCAATGATTCTTGAGCAAGGCATAGCAGAATCTGATCTTAATGTAATCGATATGAATGATGAAGGCGTAGCTATGCTGGAAGACAATCTTTTCGTCAACTCCGAATGGCTTGCTAACAACAAAGAAACGGCTGCAAAATTCCTTCGCGCTTCCTTCAAAGGTTGGAGCGATGCGATTAAAGACCCTGAAGCTGCTGTAGACATCGTTATGAAGAGCGTAGACAAAGGAAGCACAACAAGAGAACACCAGCTTAGCATGATGAAAGCAATCGGCGCTTTGGTTCTTCCTGAAGGTTCAGATGAGTCCAAAATCGGTTACATTGATGAGGCTTCATTCCAACAAACCGCTGACATTGCTCTCCAATTCGGCATTGTAAAAAACAAAGTTGATCTCTCAAAAGCTTATACAAATGAAATACTAGAGATGGCTAAAAAGTAACATAGAGCCATAACTATATAAAGTAATAAAATTATGGAACGGAGGAAATACGATGACACAGAAAATATTAGTGAGCGCTTGTCTGCTGGGACATAAAGTGCGCTATGACAACGGTGATGTTCCTTGTCTCGATTCTCGTTTCTTGAACTGGCATGAAGAAGGCCGACTGGTTCATATTTGCCCTGAAGTGGTAGGCGGCTTGCCTACGCCACGTCCAGACGCACAACGTCAAGGGGACCGCGTAGTGACTGGATCAGGTGCTGATGTAACAGAGGAATTCGAGAAAGGCGCTCAGGCTACGCTTGCTTTAGCTTTAAAAAACGATGTCAAGTTAGCTATTCTAAAGCAGGACAGCCCATCATGCGGCAGCTTGTTCATTTACGACGGAAGCTTCACCGATGCAAAGAAAGAAGGAGAAGGTACAACTACCGAACTGCTTCGCAAAAATGGCATCAAGGTTTTTGGTGAAGATCAACTGGATGAAGTCGTATTAGAGCTAGCTCGTATCGGCGGGTAGGCAGAAGCTTTGCGATAAATAAGTGCTAGTATATAAAAAGAGACATACCTTGCCTGAGCATGTTTAACACATGACGGGGAGGGGTTGTCTCTTTTTTTATCCGACAGGATTATTAACACCCAGCTGCAGCCGGAGCAATAGAGCTAGAAACTAGCTCTATTCTCAGTAAACTAAACTAATTTGAGCCATTAGAGCTAGTTTCTAGCTTTATTCAGACCTTTCAGGCTCTCAAATGACCTCTAGACCGCTTCAGCCTCTGCAATAGAGCTAGAAACTAGCTCTATTCTCAGTAAACGAATCAAATTCGAGCCAATAGAGCTAGTTTCTAGCTCTATTTAAGCTCTAGCCTGCTCGGCTGGACACTACGGTCCCTCAGACCTCCAGCTCACACCAGTGGACACTAGAATTCGTCTACGATTGATTAACCTCTGCTGAAGCCTCAGTCGTTGGTGATGGTTCTTCTTCCTTCGCTATCTCTTCCAAGAAGAGCTGCAGCTCCGGAATAGCTTTCTGCTCCTTCAAGTGCAAGCTGCGCAGTGCTTTCACTGCAATTTTGAGAACGGCATAGTCACGATACCATCTATTATCCGAAGGCACGATATGCCAAGGGGCACTGCTGCTGCAATTTTTAAACAGCTTCTCATAATAATCTTGGTAAAGATCCCATGATTTGCGCTCTTCGAGATCAGAAGGATCAAATTTCCAGTTTTTAGTTGGATCTTCTATACGGCTTTTAAGCTTCTCCAGCTGAAATTCCTTAGATATATGTAGAAAGATTTTGACGACCTTCACATGACTGTCAGCAAGCATCGACTCAAAATGATTGATATGCTTAAACCTTTGCTTCGCTTCCTTGTCCGAAACCGTGCCATGCACTCGCGTGATCAGCACTTCCTCATAATAGGAGCGATTAAAGGTAGTGATATAACCGAGCGGTGGCACCTTGTTATGCGCTCTCCACAAAAAATCATGGCTCTTCTCCTCTTCAGAAGGCGATTTGAAGCTATACGAATATATCCCTTGCGGATTTAGCCCCGAGAATACGTGCTTAATGCTCCCATCCTTGCCGCTGCAATCCATCCCTTGGAAAATAAACAGGACCGCTTTCTTTTTCCCAGCAACCAGCTTCTCTTGCAATTCTTCAAGCTCTTCCTTCAGCTTGCTTATTTCTTCAGAAACATCTTCTTTGCTTTGAAAATCACCTGTATGCTTAGGATCGATTCGGGATAAATTAACCTTCTCATTAGACGGTAACACGAATGAATTTGGCAAATCATTCACACCCTTCAAAGTTTAAGATATTTTCTACAGTTTAACTCATTTTCAGTGTCCCCGGTTACAAAATATATAGCTCTCACTGTTCCCTCCAAGCTTGAGGTACTTCCAAGGAAATCGTTGTTCCCATTTTCCATTCACTAGTAACAGTCAATCCTTTACCATACAAGGATATTAGTCGCCTATGAATATTGATTAGTCCGACTCCCTCTCTTCGCGGCTGCTCCTGAAGCAGCATGTTCAGTCGCTCTGGCTTCATGCCCAAACCGTCATCAGAAACCGTCAGTTTGATGGTATCTCCGATTTGCTCGATCGAGAGCACAATCGTTCCTCCGGCAGCCTTCTGCATAATACCGTGTCGCACCGCATTCTCCACTATAGGCTGAATACTAAGCGGAGGAATAAATCCGCTCACATGCTCATCCATGTCGTATACAATGCGAAGCCGTTTCCCAAATCGAGCTTGCTCTAAGGCAATATAGGAGCGAACCAGCTCTAATTCCTTCTCCAACGTAACAACCTGATCACGGCTTTGAAAGTCAAAGCTGCTTCGTAAGTAACAGCTTAAATCCAACAGCAGCGAGGTTGCTTTGTCGGGATCGGTTGGGCAAATAGAAATCATTGTATTCAGCGCATTGTATAGAAAATGCGGTTTGATCTGAGCTTGCAAAAATGCGAGTTCCGATCGGATAGAAGCTTGCACGGATTGACGTAGCTGCAATAAAGTACGAGCCCTTGCACGAAGCACAATAGCATCAACAGGCTTAGAGAGGAAATCATTTATTCCTGCGCTGAAGCCTGTCTGGACATCACCTGCAAAATCTCTCGCCGTCAACATAAGCACGGGTAACTCCGACAATTCGTGACGCTCCCTTATTTCGCGGCAAAGCTCTAATCCGGACATCTCCGGCATCATCCAATCGGTAATAACCAAATCAATTCGCAGCTTCCCTGACAGCTCCTCCAAAGCGTCCATCCCATTATCGACCGCTATCACTTTGTAGTTCTCCAATGACAGCAAATTAATAAGCACCTGCAAATTAATAGGATCATCATCAACAACCATGACAGTAAAGGAATGACTGTCATTCGATGGAGCATTCATCATATTCACGAATGGATTGGAGCCTAGATGGACAGCATTGTCCGCAAAAGCTTCAATTGAAGAGGCTGCAACTTCAGAGATGGTAGCTGCTTGCGCTTCTCTAATCGGTATATTTTCTCCGATAAACGTTGAAGTGCTTACAGGTACGGTGAAGTGAAATATTGATCCTCGTCCAAGCTGAGACTGTACGCTGATTTTACCTCCGCTAAGCTCCACAAGCTTCTTCGTTATACTAAGTCCAATGCCGGTTCCACTATATCCCTCTTGTGAAGCAGCCAGCGCTGAGCTACTAAACGGCTCAAATATACCGTCTAATTTCTCCCAAGCAATACCTACTCCTGTATCAGATACACTTACCTTCACCATTCTATCGACGACTTCCGCACTAATTTGGATTTCGCCTTGCTGTGTAAATTTAACCGCATTGCCCAGCAAATTAAACAATACTTGTCTAAGCCTTTCCTCATCTGTATGCAGCAATGGAAGATCGTCAGGCCACTGCTGTGTCAGACGTACGCCCTTCTTCTCTGACAAATGTCTGATAACTTCCATGACAGATTGAGCTGTTGCAGGAAGATCAACCGCCTTACGATTCAACACGAGCTCACCATTTTTCAAAGTCGCAAAGTCCAAAATATCATTAATGACATATTTCAATCTTCTGCCTGTCGAGACAATCATAGAAAGCTGCCTTGCCTGAGCCGGATTTGGCATTCCCGCCACACCCCCAAGCAGTGATTCTGCAATATTAACCATTCCATGAAGCGGCGTTCGCAGTTCATGCGACGTATTAGCCATAAACTCATCCTTAAGCCCATCAAGTGTTAATAACTTGCGAGAGAGCTCCTCAACTTCATTAAAGGAACGCGAAAATTTTTTGGAGAGCATAACGACTTGGACAATTACAAAAACAAACAATTCATAGCTTTGGAAAAATTGATTCTCCAGTATCCCCATGACGGACATCACATTGAGCAATATAAATGCAATAATACTCACAACACTGACTAATAAGAAAACGGCGTCCTGCGTATGTCTTTGGATACCTTTACCCATCACATATAGAAAGACCCCAACTATAAAGGATGAGAGTACAAGCGAAACCCAAAACCATTGGGAATATTGCAAGGTAGGAACGAAAATAGCAGAAAGCAGAGAAAGCACAGCCAGCGTGTTACAAAAATTCATTACCTTTTTGCTGATGGCTCTCGGAACGGATACATTCACATAATGCAATAAGAAAAAATAGGCTACAGTAGGAGATATCGCTTGCGTCTTCAAAATCAGCTTATAGCTTAGGGATGGCATTAACATGCCAACCAGCTTTTCTCCATGCGTCATAACGTAAATAATTACAACTAAACAAAACAATCCTAAGTAGAGCAGTGAACGTTCTTGTTTGCGCATATAATAGAGAAGAAGAAAGAATGCAGCGAAAATAGCAAAGCCGACAATGCTCACAAAGTCTCCGAATAATGCATATTCTCGGCTCTTCCTAATTCCATCCTCATGACCAAACCAAATTGGATAAATAATGCCGCCAGAGGAGTAGTTATAATTCGACACCTGTACAATTATTTCTGCTTGCGAGCTGTTTAGAAGTGAAAAGCCCACATAAGATACATTAGAAGGCTTATCCTCATCTTTTGTAATGCCGGGTGTTCCGCTTGCCCCTACTTCTGATCCATTAATAAATACTTTGTTAGCCATACGGATATTCGTCGTGCGAATACCGTACATCGCATCAGGCTCCGTATTCAAATCAATGATTAGCCTATAGGTGCCATACCCTCCGTAGTCCGGCTCTCCATCTGCTGAAATATAGCTATTCCATTGACCGGGTAGATGAACAATGCCAGTTAGGACCGGTTCCTTCATCGTGGCAGGGATTGCATCAGCAAATTGCTCTGGAACGAGCAGCTGATTCCTATAAAACTCCCATTCTCCTTGAAGCGCCACATTGCCGTCTTCCTCAAAGTCCCAATCATTCAAATGAAGCACCCCATCAATGGACTGGGGTGCTTCTTCTGCTGCTATTTGGGTATAGAAATAACCATAAACCGGAAAACCGACAACGATCAGGAAGATTACAATTAAGAATGGCCATTGCTTTCGCACTACTCGTTGCCCCCTTGCTTCGTTGCATGTATTTGTTGCTTCAATTGAACATATAAAGATGTTGTCTGCAAATCTGGTAAAACCCCAAGCTCATTCATCAAAATATAGGCAAATGATTCATAGCAGCGATGCAGCTCCACTGCGTCCCCCAACCTAGAGTAGGCAGTTAGCAGCATCCGACAGACATCATCCGAATAAGGGGCTTTTTCCTGAGCAGAGAGCAGTCGCTGAATAGCCGACTGCTCTCGTCCCTCTCCAATTTCATATCTCGCCATGCTATAAACCAAATGCAAGTAACGCTGCTGGAGGCTAATTCTTCTCGTCTCCGCCCATTCATAGTTATGATCCTCTAAGTAATCTCCTGCATAAAGCGATACGGCTTGCTCGTATCGGCTCCAGTTATCTCGAAATTGATAGATAGGTTCAGAGACTGTTTTCTCAAACTGAGCTACGTCAGTACGAATACCGCCTAGGGAAAGTCGGTAGCTCTCATCCGCATATTCAACGGTAATTGCTGCATCCCATTCTCGCAGCAGCCACCTGATACGGGAAACAGAGTGATGCAAATACGTGATAGCCTTATCCTGCTCGTATTCCCTCCACAACGTTTCAATAAGCCGTTCCTTAGAAACCCACTTCCCCTCCAAATGAAGAAGATAGGCAAAGAGCTCCTGCGCTTTTTTTGTTCGCCATTTTATTTTTTCATGTAAATTTGTACCGCCTAATATTTCAAGACGCTTAAAGCAATGAACAGCCAGTTCATTTGCTTTTGGGTCAACCGCTGTTTCCTGTGCTTGTCCTCTCGTAAGCCTCATGTATTCCACTATGCGATCCAACGTCTTCGTAATGCGAGTCGTATCAACCGGCTTTAGTAAATAATCAAGGGCATACAGTTCAAACGCCTCAACCGCATAGGAGGAGTACGCCGTAATATATACGATTCGGATAGAGCTATCAATCGCTTGAATATGCTCAGCTGCCTCAAGCCCATTCATCTCCGGCATTCCAATATCTAGAAATACAATATCCACTTTGCTGCGGACAAGATACGCCAGGCCCTCTTGACCAGAGGTGAATTTACCTTCTATTTGCACGCGGCCATCAGCCTTGAGAAGCCGCTCCAAATGGATTAAGGCAGGCTCCTCATCATCAATTAGTATGACTTTCAGCATCGTCTTGGCGTTCCCCTCTCCCGACCCATTATTCGTTAGAGAGCTTCTTGCTCATTCTAATCATTCGTTACAAAATGTGCCTCTCCGTTAGGCAACAGCTGCACATAGCTAGAAGCAGATTCTATATCATAAACCGCCCAGTGGCTAGCCGTAACATCCGGCCATAAGGATCTTATCATGCCTTGTGGAACCGGGCGCTTGAAGATCACGTTAAGCACTCGAACAGCTTCTCCTCGAAGAAGCGGAGCATTTGGACGGAAAGTACCATCCGGATATCCCTTCATCATGCCTCCCGCTTCCGCAGCATGGATATACGAAGCCGCCCAATGCTGAGCCGTATCGCTAAATGATCCTGCCGCGCTTACATCTTGCGTTAATTCATTCCATCTGGCTGCAATCACTGCCATCTCGGCTCTTGTTACACTGCTGTTTGGTCTGAAATTACCAAGATTATCTCCTTTCATAATACCATGTTTTTGAAGCAGATGAATGGCTTCTGCAGCCCAATGTGCCTCAGAAACGTCCTTGAACGGAGCCAGTCTCAATTCTTTCACTAGCCCTTGTGAATGACCAGATGAGTCAGCTTCCTTCAGACTATCCTGATTCAGTTCCTTAGCCAGTACAGATGCAAGCTCGGCGCGTGTAATGTTGCGATTAGCTCGGAAGGTACCATCCGGATATCCGCTTATATACGGCTCAAAAATATCGTCATCCATCAATTTAATGATTGTAAAGGTACTGAATTTATTGACTTCGAATTCGATACCGCTAACATATCCCGATAGATCATAGAGCATCGTACCTTTAAGGAGAACTCTTTCTCCGTCACTATGCTCAATATAAATCATTAATCGCGTGGACAGCAGCTTAGCATCCAGGCTTCCGCGAGAAACTTTAAGTTCTGATAGCGGCAATACAAGGCGTGTATTGCTGTCCTTGTAGTTCGTTTCGATCCTGGTCGGCAAACCCAGCACCTCCACCGTTCTTCCGCCGACTAATGTCTTCAGCTCATTCGTATTAAGTAATCTACTTTTAATTTCCTTCTGTTCTTGAAGCTCACGAATCGGACTGATATTGAAGTATAGATCATTGCCTGATTGCTTAATATGGCTCAGTGTTTCAGGAGAGAGCGTAACCTGTGCGCTAGGTGTATGAAGAACCAAAGAAATTCCACTAGCTTCCAGTGCTGCAACTGCAGCAGCAGGTATATTCACTCTAAACTGATTGGCAGGATCATTTGGTAAATCCGTAATAATGATACTTGCAGACGTTTGTTTCTTTGCTTTCACTTGCTCAATAATCTCTTTTGCTTGATCAAGAGAAATATTGACCGAATCAACTTGTATGCCATCAAGACTCACATTTCTTGCAATCAGTACATTCACAATCGTTGAGGACGAATTGCCGCCAATATCTACAGATGCTTTTCGAGTTTTATCAGAAGCTGTGCTCGCTCTTCTAACCGCTTCAATGGAATACTGCTTAGAACTGCTGCCATCAGCTGATTCAACGCCGACTAGGATGAGATTGCTTCCAACTTGCAAACCGACATTCTCAATTCCTGCATTATTTATACGTTTTCCATTAATCGTAATATGAGCAGCAGCATCCTTTGTTTTTGCAAAAATGGTTACTTGATTATCTGCTGTTACATATTCCAGCTTATAGCTCATGCGATTAGCAGAAAATACTGGGAGCAGATTCAAGCCCTGCGCCTGAAGCTCACTGAGCTGCGGAGCCTCAGGGGCTGGAGCCGACTGCTTCATGACAGAAAGTGTATAGCAAATGATCGATCCATCCTCAGCTGTAACATTCAACTGAACATTTTGCATGCCTTCCACTAATGGTACGACATAGGCAGAGCCGGCATTCAGCACAGCTCCACTGTCTGCCATGCTCATAACTGAAGTTGCGCTTGCAGGCTCAGCGATGAGGCTAAATGAAGCTGATCCTGCCGGTACAATGACTCCATAGCTGGTTTCATCGCTGCTAAAGGTCTTTGTCAGCTTCCCTCCGCTAATCGACAGCTGCTCAAGCAGCGCATTGCTGTCTGCTTCGCGTATGACGGTTAAATGATAGAGCTCTTTTGCCAGACCATCCGGTGCTGTTACTTCGATTTCAAGCTTCGTTTCACGGGCAGCTAATGATACGCTCATTGAGCTGGATTCACCCACTATTTGTCCATTTACCTTTATGACAGAACCTGACTTAAACGCGGCTGCAGATAACATCAGCTGATTCGTCTTGTTTGCTGCATAAACCGTGTAATTCGTTTCGAGAGCGTTGAATGCAGGCTCAGTGAGCAGTTCCTGCTCTCCATCTAGCAGCTTCAGACTGCTCAGCGCAGCTATATCCGATAATACACCGCGAACATGGATCAGATAGGTTTTCGAGCTTGCATCAGCTGCCGTTACTTTGATCTCCAACGTACTGCTTTCGCTGCCAATTGGAGCATCAAGCTCAACATAGCCGCTCGCGTTCAAAGGTCTATTATTAACGGTAACGCTCGAGCCCCGAACCGCTGGCATAGCATAGACTCGAACCTTGCCTTCCTCTAGTACGGCTTCATATTGGTCCGTTACACCCGGATTAAACGGCTGTGACAAAATTCCTTGATCCAGCTCAAGCGCTGCAAGGTCAACTGGATTTACAGCTGCCTCAGCTTCTGTCTCGGTTCCTTTAATCACTTCAAAGCGATATGTGGACGTATTTCCAACTGCATCCTCTGCAATAATATCAATGGTATGAGTACCTGCGGCATTCCATGTAATGGGTACAAAATATTGGAATTTTCCGTCCCCATTCACTGGAATGGAGCGTCCGTCAATCGTCAATGCAGCGCCTATTTCTGTTTGACCAATAATAGGCAATCGGCTGCCGTAAACGACTTGTCCATTCAGAGCTTCACGATTCAATCCCGTCTCATCCAGCTCCCCAGCCGCATAAAGAAACGGTTCAATACGATCGACAAACAATCTGCGATATTGATAGCTATAATCACCATTGTCATTAATCGTTTCCACTTCGATCGCATAATCTCTTTGCTCAAGCTCCGCTTCGCCAAGCAAGTCGTTCAGGCTAAAGGATACTGTTGCTCCAGCCGCTGCTTGCTTACTTCCTAATAAGCTGCCATTGATCGAGAGATTTACATTTGCCGCTTGATCGCTATGAACTTCAATGCTGATTTGACTGGCTGATGTTTGAACAATTTGTTCCTCTTGCCCGTCATAGCCTTGAACATTGCTTTCCTTCTGCTTCGCAGCAGCATCAGTTTTAAATGTCAGCCCCACATTCGCTGGCTTAGGAACCGGCAAGAATGCCTTCACGCTAGCCGATACAGGACTAACGATTGTCTCTCCATCTTTTTCTCCGATCGCCATTACATCAATCTCATAGGAAAGACCAGGCTCATAACCAGATATAATAACTTCCTGCGATAGACCTTCCTTCGGATCTACACCAAAGCGCTCTGACTGCTGTTCGCCATCCTTATTTTTATAACGAACTGAAAACTGATAATGATCGAGACCTTCCGCCACTACAGATTTGAATGACACGGAAAGCTCTTTATTTCCTGTTGAAGTGATCGCAAGTCCTGTTGGCTGCGGAAGCATCACTTTAGCAGTCAGTGCAACGGGCTCATCTGTCACTGCATATAGGGGAGCAATATCCTCTCCATCAGCCACTACGGATATCCAATACTGACCTGGCATAAATCCGTTTGGAATCGTAATGGTTTGAATACCAGAAGCAGGGAGACCCTCAGCAATGACAGGTCCGATCAGCTTGTCCTTTGAATCTGTCAGCATCAAGCTTACTTTAGTCCCTTGCGCAGCATTTTCTACATTCCACTTCACTTGGAAGCTGTTCGTGTCTGCATCCGTGCTTACAGCGCTAAATTCACTGATTTTTGCAACATGATCAAGCTTATACATCGTTGCCTCAATGGGACCAGAGGAACTGATTTTCCAATTTCCTGTCTTCTCCACATCCGCAGCTATATATAAAATATTCTTATCCGTAACAAGCGGCAAATTAGAAGTGATTTTAACATCTCCGTATAATTCTGCATCCTCTTCACTATCGACGGCTTCTTGTAATACCGCATTATAATCCTTATTATTTTCATTCTCGAAAATTGCTTTGATCGCTCTACCATCTGGTGCAAAGACTTTCGTGTCCATGTCTCCACCCGTAATCGCGAACATGTATCTGCCCGGTTCATCTATTTGCAAGCCAGTCGTATATTCTGCCGGACCTTCCGAGAAGAAAGGCTGCAAATTATCAAGATACTGCGAGGTATGAAAAGCTCTGATATCGACAAACCGACTGCTTTGCACAACCCATTGTCCTGCATTCTTCCAATCCACCTCTGCAAGAATCGTCCATTGCTGTTTATCCGCATCATATTGTGCATTCCAGCCTCGTTCACTGCGATCAAGCTGCAATGGATATACCGTGCCATCTGGTTGGTACAAAACGATATCTTCAGCAGTCCCTTTGATTTCCAGAAGCTTCTGTCCGCTTGTCAGAGCAATTTCCGTCTGTACCTCACCCTTAGCTAGCCAACTCTTCACTGCTTGAGCAGATGCTTGTTCGCCAAGCGTAAACACATTTATTTCCGAATGTCCGCCGTCATCAATCAACCACTCACCCGGCTGAGCTACATCAACCATGACGTAAAGATTGCCGCTGCTCCCATCTCTAAACGTGTTCCAGCCAGATTTACTCTCGTCAGCAATAACGTCATAAGCACGTCCGTCTGGTTTATAGATCGTAACATCACCTGCTGGATCTCCGATTTCAATGAGCTTTAATCCCGTTTGCTCCATATCTATGGCTGTCAGCTTCAGTTCCGTCGCTGTTGACCACTGAGCGGCAAGACTATTTAATTGAAGCCCTTCTTTTTTGAAGGTTAACTGATTTAGCTTAACATGAAGCGCTGTTGGAGAAATGAGCTTCCATCCTTCTCCTGCCTTCATATTGAGACTCATATAAGTCGTATCATCCTTACTCACGTACACGGCTTGCACCGCGCCCTGAGGCAATTTCGCCGCTTCACCATAATACAAGGAGGCAGATGTGCCATTTGGAAGTAAGATTGAAACCCCTTCCGGCTTTCCGTTAAGTGTAAGCAGCGCTTCATAGGAATGCTTTGCCTTCCACTCGTATTGAATTTCACTTTGTTTCGTAAAGCTAGCATTAGGCGCCGACTCCTGCAAGACACCGCTAAATTGTCCTAGAGAGAAGCGTCCAAGCTTATTGGAATCTACACCAATCGTACGCTGATGAAGGGTATCCTTGCTGAGTGTCAAGGAATATCCCCCGTCTCCGCCAAGCAGCGGATTCGTCAAGGCTGTATACATGGAAACTGGAAATGGATTCGAAAATAAGGATGTGTAGCCCAAGCTTTGTATAGAGCGTGAGCTGCTTTTACGGATCTGACTTTTCATTTTTTCAATTTCTCTCGTCATATCCTTACTGGCGCCTAGACTAAAATTAAAGCTATTGCTTGGGAAGATATATTTCGCTGAACCGCCGAACCAGCCTGAACCAACGGAAGCAAATATTTGACGGCTGTTCACGCCAACATCAATACCGCCAAACTTTTTACCTCCAATGACTGAAATCGATTTTGGTATTTGTACTCTTGCGCTTACGTAACCGGCAAATCCTGATTTGGAAAAATATTGGGCATAAAGCTGACCGACTACGATGTCAATCAAATTAAAGTTTGCATCTAGTCGGAAGCCCGGACTCGTGTATTCCTTAAAGCCCGCCGCATTCCATAGCAGCAGAAAATCCAGCTTTGCAACAGGCACCCAGTAAACGGCTAACTCGCCTGATGCATCAAAATGATATTTGGACAGAGCAACGCGCAGATCATTCCCGTTAACCATGTTATAGCCTTTAATTTCGGGAGCGATCACATCGGAAGCGCCGCCGAATGCCTTCACTGTAAAAGGCACCTCTTGCTGGCTCGCTAGATTTTCAAAGCCACCGCCTAAACGCGTTATTTGAGCACCTGTTGAGCCAAGCTTGATTTTGCGGTGTACCCCAAAGCTAAGCGCATCAAGCTTCCCATACTTGAAGGCAATATCGGCTTCAAAGCCTACGTTTTGCTTACGCAAATCAAATGAACCGCCCGCGCCGTACATCGGAATTCGTGTATCCAACCGGAAGCGCAGCTCCGCGCCTTCCAGCGGTCCTGCTTCAAATGCACCCTCTACCTTGAAGGCACCAGAAAAATCAAATCGGTCGCGTTTGAATTCAAGCGCTTCTATTTCCGACTCACCCTTAAACTTGCCTGAGCCCGCTTTGAAATCCACCTTAATTTCGCCGCCTAAGCGCACGCCTTTATTAATGAATGTAATGGTCTTCACTTCAACTGGCAGATTGAGACTTAAATAATCGTACTGCTTCATATTACCATTCAGCTCAATGACAAAATCCGCAGAATCAAATTGGAATTCACCTAGAAAAAGAGTATACATTAGCCCAGCTTTCTCAACATAAAGCCGCCCAATTCCTGAAACTAGCGTATCTTCGCCCCGCTGATCGACTACTAGGGAAGTGCCCTGAAATTTAATATAATCATTCAGAACTACGACTTGATTCATATTATTTAACCGATAGACACCAAGCTCCGAAGGTTTTTCTGTAAAAGGACCTCGCAGTGTCATTTGGTCGATATCCGCATTATCCGGATCTGTTCCTTTGATCACGATCTCATTATAATCACGCGGCTCATAAACACCTGTTGAAGTGATCATCAACGCATTTTCAATGAAAAAGTCATTATAAAAATCATGATTAAGATCCAAATTATAAGTACCTTCCGGCAAGTCAGCCGTCCATGTCAGCTCAAGCTCCCGATCATTACGAATAGTTGCCTTTAGCGGAAATTTCTCTCCCGTTTGACTGTTTAGCGTGTAATGAATGCCTTCGATCGGCTTACGCCATAAACCAGTGATCCCTTCACCAACCACAACCATCCGTTTCTTATCTTTAACATGAAGAACAGATGGTGAGGCGCGATCATAACGGACATCGGGTACAACCATCGCTGGATCCTCATAAAACTTAAACGCTGTGATTGCGCTGTAGCCTGTCCCGACTGTGTTCGTTGCATAAATCCGAGCCTCATAATCAACCTGCCATTTCAAACCGTTAAGATCGATAGTTGCTGCACCAGCAGCTGCAGTCGTCACCGGTTTCTTCATCCACTCGGTCTGTCCCGCTACACGATACTCGATGCCAACCTCTGTCAAAGCCTTGCCAACCACATCACTAGTAAACCTTACTAAATCATTTGCGGTATTCTCTTTATCCATGAGAAGTAAAGGCGTACTCGTTATACGTACAACCGGCAATTTAGGCAATGGATTTCCGAACGTGAAGGTTTCATTGGACAATCCTCCCCACTCATGTGAGCCTCCAAAGAGTACAAAATTATTCCCATCATAAGCCATGCTCATATAGCTGCCTGAACCAGGTCCGCCTACCATACCGCCGCCCGGTCCTTTACTCGCACCAATCAATACGGACCAAGCACTTCCATCCCAAGCAAAGGCGCCTTTTCTACCGTTATTATCTGCCGGATTAGCAATCGGACGTTTCTTGCTCGGTACAATAGAGCTATTCGAGGGATTCACCCAATCGAACTCTCCTCCATAGAACACAACACGGCGTCCATCGAATGCCATAGCCTGTCCCCAGCGTCCCCAATCCTGCGGCTCAACTGTCGGATTGTTGTCACTCCATGTTGAGCCATCCCACGACCATAGCTTGTTGGAGTTGATTTGATAAGGAGAGCCATTACGCTGCTCTTCCCCAATATTACCGCCGTAAAGCACCGCATGCGTGCCATCAAAACTCATCGCACCTGAATGCGTGGCTGGCGGACTATTTTCCGGCGCTTTCTCCGTCCACTCCGTGCCATTAAACGTCCATGTATCGGCTAGTCGTGTCTTCATGGAACCCGACAATGTGTAGCCGCCAAACAGCACTAAATTTTCACCATCAAATGCCATTTGAGCTCCAGCCCTTGCCGGAGGTGAAGTGATAGAAATTTTCTGCCACTGCTGTTCTTCCCCATGCCAAGCCCAGGTATCGTTCAGAACGCCAGACGCGTCTTCACCGCCAAACAAAATAACCCGATCTGTACCTGGATAATAGGCGATTGCCGCTCCTTTACGGCTTGTCAGCTGACTTGGAACACTTGAGTCCTGAAGCTTCTGCCACTGCTTGGCTTCTCCATCCCACAGCCAGTTGTCACGCAGCAAGCTAGAAGCTCCTTGACCGCCAAACATGATTATCTTGCCGTTTTTCTCATCGTACGCCATAGCTGCTCCGAGTCGAGCGGAAGGCGTAATGAGCGTTTCGACTTTACCCCACTCATAATCCTCAAGCTTATCTGTTGCCGTTCGGTTAGCAGCCGCTGCTTGTTCAACCGCGGTTTCCGATTCAACAATTGGAGCACTTACCGTACTATCTAATTCTTGCGATTCATTGTTATGGTTATTATTCGAGGAAACCGACTCATCGGATTGACCTGCAGAGTGATTATCGGAAATATCAATTTCCTCAGCAAACACCTTAAGTCTTCCTGACTCAATCGGATAGATCTGTACGAGCAGTGCAGCAGTAAGGATTAAGCTGATTACTCTAATGAAGCCTTTGTGTCTCATAAACTTCCCCCTGGATTCGTTGTTCTTTTCCATAATTACACTGTTCATTAGTATAATGGATGGCTCTGTACACGTTCTGTACAAAAAAAAGAACCCTTAGGAAAAGTTCCTAAGCGCTCATTGGAGAAATCATATAAGAGAATACATTTATTTTGTTCCTTTAGTCCTGCTTTCGCTCACGATATTCTTGTAAAGCGCTTTGAAAGCGATAGAGCGGGGTAGAAAGGACTTTAATTTTTCTTCGAATAATCGCCTTCTTCTTATTGTCATAATCAGCATTAATAAGCTGATCTATATTATTATCCAGCTTCTCACGCAGCATAAGAATAAAGCCTTTTGTCTGATGGGTATGAGCTAACTCCTGCAAATCATACGCCAGCTCTTCACCAAGATGCTCAATGCTCAGTGTATCCATCTCCAAAGGATGTTGAATTTCCATAGTCACAGGTGTAAAATCCTCGCGATATTCCTGTCCCGGAATCTGCTCCCAAAAATCATTCCACTGATTTAATTGACCGATCTCATATAGAAAATATTTTTGAAACCCGCATAGCCACGCTGTGCAGCCGGTGTTCCGTTTTTGACAACCCACTCCATCCTTTAAAAAAGAACAATCATGGCAGCATGAACCGCTGTTTGCAATACAAACCTTACAGATATGCATCATACCAAGCTCATTAAAGGCTTGAACGCCTTGCGCTATAACGGCTAGCCTGCTGATTGTGATTGGACTTTGTGCAGTAGAGTTCAAGTCTTTGGAGATATTTTCTTTATTTATAAATGGGGGCATCGCTATCCGCCCTCCTCTTTCATCCACAATTATTTAAAAGTTATTCGTACCAGTATAGCACAGAACAAAAGCAGTAACCTATGAAACCAAACAGGCGCAAAAAAGGAAGTCTCTATGGTCGATTAGAACCTAAGAGACTTCCTCTTCACTCTTCCTATAAGTGAAATACCCTACCAGGCATTTACGCCGAGCTTATCTATGGTTTCCCGAATAAAGGCTGGCTCGTCCTCAGGTGTTCGCGATGTCACCAAATTACGATCGACGACAACCTCTCTATCTACAAATTTCCCGCCTGCCGCTTCTATCTCCCCAGAGATTCCAGGATAAGACGTTAGCGTACGTCCTTTAAGCAATCCTGCAGCAGCTAATATTTGAGGACCATGGCAAATTGCAGCGATTGTTGTGCCAGCTCCATCAGCCTCTTGAACAAAACGCTGAACATCAGCATTATCCATAAGGTGAGACGGTGATTTGCCTCCGGGAATAATAATAGCGGCATAATCCTTCGCATTCGCTTCTTTAATGCCCAAATGAGATTTATATGTGATTGTACCTTGCTTACCCTTTAGTTCTTCATTGCTATTCAAACTAATAATAACGGCCTCATGTCCGTTTTTCACCATTTCATCGTAGGGATTTTTCATCTCTGAATCTTCAAAGTCGTTTGCCAGCAGAAAAGCTACCTTCTTTGCTTCTGTCATATCATCCACTCCCTTCGCATTTCAAGCCTATGCTATATTACCCTAATTTGCCGTTTTCAAACCAAAGCAAAACCGCTCTATCACTGAACTGGATTAATCAGAATGGATAGCTCAGGTACAGTTCCCGGATCAATGGCATGCGGGTTAGCTGATGTCTCAAATGGGACTAAGTAGTATTTTTCTAATTGTAAATCAAGGGGCGGATATCGGTTATAGGATTGTTCCGGATCTATCGTTGCAGAGCCTGGTAGGATTTCAACGCCGGATTCATTTACAATTTTAAAAGCAATATGGTTTGCTTGTTCGGGCCAGTCATAATATAGAATGGTTGAAAGTGGCGTCACAATCATTTTCTCTAAATGAATAGATTGTCCATTTCCAAGCTGTACCTCTTTATTGAAAGGGATCGTTTCACTTGTTGCCGCAAGTTGTTCCGTTGGTACCTTAATATCAAAAACCCAAGGATTATCCATCGGTATTTCGAAGTCTAAGTGATCATATGCAATGTGAAATGCAACGATTTCACCGTAAGGCAATTCTTTGATTTCAGAATCATTGTAGATCGTATACATCGAATCATTTATTTTAATCGATTGCCCGCCTGTACTTGAGATTATATGCTGACCATTCATCGATACTTTAGGTAACGGATGCATTTTATAATTAAAATCAATCCCCTTCGCCGGCTCAAAAGTGGAGCTGATCAGCAATCGACCGCCATCAATCATGACTTCATTCAACGTTAATTTACCGTACTCATTTTCAGCAGTAGCGCCAATTACCGTTTTATATGCTGCAAAATCCACTTGTTTATTATTTCCGATACCCATATAGTCTTCGACTAAGCTTCCAACAAAAGGAATATTCGCTAAAGATACTGCCCCCGAGCTAAATGAAATGCCTATTGCAAGAATAATGGCTGCCGCTAATCCTGCAATCTTCCTCTTATCCTTTTTCTTATTTCCCCCTAACTTCTTTAGCATGCGACTTTCCCATTTCTTTTTTTGCAAGCTTGTAAGCTGTTGATCTTCATACTGATTTAAATCAAGATTGATATCATTTAGTTCTTTATAAATCGTCATCTCTTCACTCCTTATCCTTCATTATTCTTTACTAAATAATTTCTTAGCTTCTTGCGGCCTCTGGAAAGCTTGTTATGTACCCAAGACTCTTTTGCATTAAACTTTTGTGCAATTTCACTTGAAGGCGTTCCCTCTAAGTAGTATTTTTCGAAAATTTCCCGTTCACTCGCTGATAGCTGCCCAAGCAGTTCATCCACATCGCTTGTTTCTGATGGCTGATAGGCCTTTAACGATAAATCATCGATTTCTGATACTGAAAATTGGTTATTTTGCATGAGAATTTGTCTTCTTTTATAATCAATCGCTTTATACTTGGCTATGGCTGCAAGCCATTGTTTAAATGAGTTTTTAACCGGATTGAAGGAATGAATATGATTCCATATCGATAACAGCACATCATCGAGGCATTCCTCATAATCCTGCTTTTGGTCATTTAAGTGACGTTTAATAATAGCCGTAAGCAAGCCCCCATACTGATTAATAATGAAAGAAATAGCTTTTTCGTTTCTGTTCTGTATGTGATGTACAACATTGTCCTCTGTTATTTTCAATTGCTCACCCTCCTTCCTTTGATTATGTGTACCTGCTATGTAATACGAAATGAATGCCGCATATCTATCACATTAGAAAAAAAAGAAGGAGCTCATCCGAGCCCCTTCTTGAAAAATGATCACGCTGCAAAGCGTATCAACCTCTCAGCTGCGCTAAAATTTGCGGATCTTTCAGCTTGGAATCCTGCGCCAGCATGATGATTTTGGATAAAATCTCCGCTGTTCTCGGATCCTCATCCATAAATGGAAGGAATAATCTGCCGCGATGCTGTGAATGAACAGCAATGATGGCAAGCGCACCCTGTGCTTGCTTATGCACGATGCCGCTTCCAAGGTGAACGCTGTACTCGCCAAGCTTGCCTGCGATCAGCGCATGCTTGCCTTCAAGGCGCACATTATCGATTTTCAACAAACGAAGTGATTCGCGTACGATAGCGGTTCGCGTATCAATTGTCGTCAAGCTTGCTTCTGGATCAACGCCTCCGACATGAGCGATGCTGACAACCAGATCGACATCCCGCATGACCTCGGAGAAAATGAGTCTTGGAACCTCCCCAATATCGAGTCCCTTATATGTTTTGCGATCATAGAATCGAACGGTTTCAAGCGTTGGGCTCTCTATCTCGGCTGGCGAGAACCAATCTGCAAGCGCATATATGCTCGCGATGATATTTTCCTTATAAAATACTTTCTGCAGCCCTTCTTCATAGCTAACTGTCCATTTACGTCCTTTGAGCAAGCTGACAGTTTTACGCGGCTGCACCTGATGACCCGCATAACGATGTGTGTATGTTCCATTAGCAAGCTCATCTGCATTCGGCAAATACAGCTCTCGGAATATTTGCTTGAACGGCTGTTTAATCCCTCTATCAAATAAATCCTTCTGAAAGCTGCTCCACTTTCCGCTCTCGTAGAGATGGAACGGATGCGCAATGAGAAGCATATCACTTTCTTTCACCTGATAACGCTCACCGTTCGCGTCTACGAGAAAACCATTTTCGAAATAACCGAACTCGTCATTTACCTTAAATACCAGCTTACCAGCTAACGGAGCGAGAACGGGACTGCTCATTAACTTGCTTACCTCATCAAGTGTGAAGCCGCTGCCTGCCTCCATGGAGCGTTCCAGCTCTGCCCGCGCTCTTCGATATTGATCCGTTAGCTGTGATTTCGTATTTTTCAGCATTGCCATATATTCATGCTTCTTAAAGGCAGCGGGGACGGACTTTAATTCCTTACCTTGCTTCTCCAGTCGAATATCCGTTTTCCCCTCGTCATCGATAACAAGCTGCGCTGTCAGCTTCCCATCCAGTTCAAAGGGCTCGAAGTAATGGAGAAGCTCGCTCAGCTTCTTCCCTTCCATATCCCACGTTAGCCGAATGACATCCGCATAACCTCCGTTGCGAGCCAAATTATCTAACGCGATCGCAGCTGCTGTCGCTTCGCTTGCCCGCCGCTGTGCGCCAAATGTCTTGCTCTCCTTCAGAAACTGCTGAATGAACGTGTAGCGCTCCAGCAGATCATGACTCTGTTCATCGCTGGTACGAAGAGGCAGTAGGCTATACGCCAGTAAATGGTCTTTATTTCTCTTTAATGCTGCGGAGGTTTGGAGCTCCTGAGCATCCAGCCGCCCTATAACCGCATCTGCAAATAATTGAGATCGTCTATGATTGGCACCCGCTGAAATATATTTTGCACACTGATAAAGCTTCTGAAATCTCTCTTCGCCAAGCTCAGCGTACGCTTGCCTAAACCACTCAATATCAAATGCACCGTCATTAAAGTCTTGTGGCGTAATCGGTGAGTAGTGGGCAACAATCGTCTCCTTCTCCGCTGAGAAAGATTCATTAATATGAGCGTGAAAATACCAAGCTGCGCTACGTAGTCCGCTCCAGCCCAAATACTGAGATACAAGGTCAACCCACTGCGGCGCATACATAGCAGCCTCCAGCAATCTTAGATCCGTTATTTCCCTTGCTTGCAGCGCTTCGCGAAGCTTAGCCTCATTCTCGTCTTTACCAGGATGACAGATCTTCAGCAGATGACTAAATGTCTCCTTCTTCGTAGAATCTCTGCCGTATCCATAAATATATCCTCTAACAAAAGATTCTTTATCCAGTCCAGCCAATATGGCAAGAAAATGGTCAATGCCCTCTATATGCTGGATGCTGGTCGCTAGACCTGTAACCTCCGTTGCCAATTCGCCGCGATTAAGCTCGATATCCAAAATACGCAGTACGACCTTCTCTCTCAGCGGGAGTAAAAACGGAAATTGCTCGATCAGCTTTTCTTGAGAATTTGTTAGGCTTCTTATATGAAAGTCGCTTCTCTGCCTGACAAAGAGCTCCTCAAGCAGTACATTATCGTCTATTATATTTAAACTGCGAGCCCTCGCAAATTCTGATAATGGGGGCATATGATTCTTGTACTTATGCATGTCATAAAGTTTATAACTGATTCGGAAATACGAACCAAAGGAAACGTCATCATAGACGTTGGATTCTAATTCATTTTGCCAATAGCCTGTAAACAAATCTAATAGCTTGCTCTCCTCTTGGACGCGATCTCCTGGAAAGCACTCTATCAGCAAGGCTAATATATGTTCTGCTATTTGGAATTTATCTTCTTTGGGGCATTGTTTCACAAATGCATGTACAAGCGTATTGATTTGCGAGCTGTAAGGAACATTCTCATCCTTTTCACAAACCTCCCGTAAGGTTTCCATCGGATATAGTTGATCCAGAAGCTCCTTTCGCCAGCCCTCTGCCGGCTCATAGGAAGAACTCTCCCAGCTTGAAAGCAAACCGTAATAATAGCGATAAATCCTATCGGCATTCATATAGAAGCTAAGCTGCACAAGCTCGGCCGACCCAAAACCGCTCTTCTCCAAATAGGCGGACCAAACTTCTGCGAGCGGATATCGCTCAATCGGAGATAGTCCATCCTCCTCATCATATTCCCATTTCAAATGGGAAAGTCTTGCTCCAATGAGCAGGGATTGCTTCGCACCTGAGTAATCCGTGATCTCATATTCATGCTCACGATGAAGATGAATGAAATCGGTCAGTCCATTAAGAAAAGCATGAATCTCATCGACGGTAAGTGAAAACCGGTTTCGAGCTCCTTGCAGCGCAAATAAGGGTAACTGCTCCCGCTCCGTCAGCTCTGAGCTGCGCAAAGCCGGATCAAATAATCCAAAACCGTTGGCTTTGCTATAAGAACTCTCTTGCCTAAGCTTAGCAATAAGCAATCTTTCTTTGTCGGTCGGCTCCGCAAGGGAATCTACCACGTCCATCATTGATTGAGACAGCTGAGCATGGGCGGACTCTTCCTTCATTTCCGTTAATAGCTCTAAAGCAGCGAGGCGCTGCAGTTCATTGCGGCTGCGCAGAAGCAGTCCAAGTACAGTCTCAAGCCCCATCGACGGCTGCTTAAGGAGCAGCCCAATTGCACCTTGCCGGAGTGACCCCGTTTTCAGTTTCAGCAAAGCGGCTACCGCTTCTATTTCACTTTTGTTCAGCTCTAAGCCCGCCGCTTTCTCTAAGGCCCGCTCCCGATTGCTCATGCTTTTATCCGATAAACCGGCAATTAGAAAAGCTCTCTGCTCCTTATTTGAGAGATCGTTTATGAAATAGTTCAGCAACTCTCCTCTAATATCCGGACTGAAAGACTCGCTGCTTACAATAAGCTCTGCAATCCAATCTTTATCCATATCGTAAGCAGTTAAATAGAGCAGCTTCCTGACGATCATCTCCGAGGAATAAACAACCGATATCCAGTCATATACACTGGATTTGATGGTTAGTTCCTTCTGCGGCATCGCATTGAGCATATGCTTGAATTGCTCAAAGTGCTGTCTTCTTATCTTTTTATCTTCAAGGAACGGACTTCGATCCAATTGAATGTGGTACTTATCATCCCCATGTATGCTTCGCCAAGTATGAGTGTAATGATACGTATAGTTCGTAATCAGCCAATACTGCAGCTCTTTATTTGGCTCATTGAGCCAGCCTTGAGCAATTTGGAAACGAATCTCATCATTTTGGCTTTGAGCCAGCATGAACTGTGCAACCAATTTGCGATAATCCACACCTGTACCCATTAGCTTGTTAATTTCGGTATAAAGCTGACCCTCTTCATGCACAGCGGTCGCCCATAAGCCTATATAAAGCTCATTCACATTCTCACTCTTTAGCGCTTGTAGACGATCATCCTCATTAGCGAGATAACGTTCAACTAATCGAATACATTGCTTGGCTACACGAGTATGAGCAGCTTCCAGACCCAAACCCGTCCATACATCAAGCGCTCTTACAACGGAGCTGTAGCGAATTAAATCATGCTCATTAATGACCCGCAGCATATATTGCATAGCACCAATCGTGCCCTCATCCATGGCCTCAACAATGCTCTGCCTTAACCCTTCTTGCAAGCGTGCAGCAACTAACAGCTCTCCCATCATCCGATAAGCCTCTTCACTATGACTCATGAAAATGCCTAAGATCATCTCGCGAGAAAGAAAGGCTGTATTGTTGTCGCCATAAATGATCTCTCTTAACGCATTCATGACTGCTTCATTGGAATCGTCAATGGCATACGCAATCAAAACAGGAATAGCTGGCGTTTGGTGATAGTACTCATACTGAGACAAGTAATTGGGATTGGTCAAATAAGCCAACAAGGAGAACCCATTAGCCTCCAAATGGAATAGGGAGATCATTTTTTTATATACTCGTTCCAAATGAAGATTTAGCTCCTTCGTTCGGAATGGACGCCGGACATAACCATAACTGTATGGATACTCCGTTTCATGCTGCGCAATATATTGAAACAAATGGGAATAGGAATCATCAAGGGCTTCAATAATGAATGCAAGAGGCTCCAAGAGTGATTGTTCTCTCTCCGATGCTTCTGATTGAAGCAGACTATTCATTTCCTCCGTATGCTCGCTGTCGTTGTAGCCCTTTTCCACCATTTCAACAAACAGAACAGCTAAGCGATGCTGCGGCTCATTAACCTTAAGCTTAAGCTCCTCCACGGTTTCCTTCATCTTCTGAAAATAAAGCTTTTGCTCTGCTTTATTCATCCTCATCGCCTCCTATGCCCTTTCTACCACAAACGCCCTGCCAGCAGCGTAAAACGAATGAAAGCAATGCCATCGCCTTCTTGAATGGAAAGCTTATCATCCAGCTTCTCTGCTTCTTGATCATTGATAAACACCTTATAAAGTCCGTCCTCGAATGCAAGCACAGCTGCATCAATCGCTTCCTCTACATTCGCCTTTTTCTCATTGTAGAGCGTGCCAAAGCTGACTTTCCCGTTCTCTCCTTGCTGCTCCAGCTCACTTTGTGTTAAGAACGGCACGAGAGGATAATCGGTCTGCCGATCATTAAATCTACGGACATTCTCATTAACCATATTTGCGATTAATGCTCTGAGCGTCGGCGGCGCTTCCGAAAACGTCCACTCCAATTTGTCTAAGTGGCTTTTCTTCTTCCCTATGCTTTTTACCGTTATGTACACTTTGATCACAGACGTGCCTCCCGCTTCCTGCTTATTAGAGAAGATTACGAGCGGTAGCCCGCAGGTACGCGCTCCAAAAGCCCATTCCCGTATATGTTATTCATCGACAGCTTTGGCATATGAATATAGCCAATATAACAGCCGCACTTCTTCATTTTGCATGGGCGTTCGGCTGATAGCCCCTCCAAGCCGTCTCGATAGAGATGACCGATGATTCTCCGATCGCTATAGCAGCGCTTGACGACTCCCGACCCTTGCACATAAAAGACATTTGAGCCTGCGTCGCAAGGCAATCCAAAGCTATCATAATCAGGGACATTGAGCTGAAAATAGGGATCAATCGCCGTTAAACGTTCAATTTCTTCAGAGGTATAATAATTTTTCTGATCCTTAAAAGCATTAATCCATACATAAACCTCATCCGGCAGCTTGCTCCGTATTTGCTCAATGGCAACAAACGCGCTTCTAATGCCCACTGTTCCTACACTAAATGGAATGCGCCGCTCATACAGCTTCATGCACTGGCTGACAAACTGCTCCTGAGTCGTTTGTCCAGGATGATAAGTAGCCCAGAAAGCCGCCTTATCACGGTTAAGCTCCTTCGTCCAATCCAGCTTAACCGATAAATTCGTTTGGACTGCTACCTTCTGGACATGAGGAAGCTGTGACAGCTCGATCATCGCATCCCGGTACCATCGATGTATAAGCGCTTCACCGTAGGGATTAAAAAAGATCGAAAGCTGATGCCCTGCCGCCTCCCCTTCTCGAACCCAATTCATGAACACGCCAAGCTGTTCCTTATCCCTTTCCAGCGTTTCTCGGCTATCCTTATTTTTGCTGAACGGACAATAAGGACAATCATAATTGCAGGAGGATAAAAGACCGCGATAATAGAGAACCGCCCTCATGTAAGCCTATAGCCTTCCATTAACGCCCTTACGTCGCCTGAGATAAACTCATCGCCTATCGCATCCGAATAAGCCATACCACGCACCGTTAGTCGAATTACACCAGCTTCAAGCTGGGCTAATTGGAGCTCAATAAGCTCCTTTAGTTCTGGATGCTCAGCCATTGCTTCCGTTCCAAAGCGCTCCATGTAGGCGGATAAGGCAAGCCCTTCACTGTGCAGAATAGCTTTCAATACAAATCTGCGCTTCTGCTCGAACGCATTCAATAGGAATCCATAATCCGCCTTATCATAGTGCGCAGCTGATACATAGTCCTCAATTATGCTTTTGGTGGCTGCAATGCTTACCCCATATCGCGAAGCATAGTGTGCATCACGCGTATAGGAGCGCGCGCCGCAGCCGAGACCCGCCATCCCTTCCTCTTGGCAGCTGAAGGGCAGCACACTTTTGTGGGAGAAGGAGACATCCTTCGCAAAACGTCTCATAGAGAACTGCTTATAGCCCGCCTCTGCTAAGCGCTGGCGTGCCATATGGTAAAGCTCAAGTCGGATATCCTCCCCAGCATTACGCATCTGCTCTGGCTTCAAAATCGTATTTTCCCTTGTATACAGCGGATAAATGAATATTTCACCGGTATTGTAGCTTATTGCCTTCTCAAGCGAATAGAGCCACGTTGCAGCCGTTTGACCCGGGAGCCCATATATTAAATCTATATTCACAAGCGGAAAGGAATAGCTCATGAGCTTATGTAGAGCGTCCTCTGCCATATGCGGTCTTTGAGGCCGATAAATGGCAGCCGCCTCGTCATCAATGAAGCTTTGAACGCCCATGCTCACACGGTCTACCAGTCGATCCTTAAGCACACGCATACGATCCTCGGTCACTGTTTCAGGAGAGGTTTCAACCGAAATGGAGGCTTGCAGCGGATCTAACCCCATAATCTCTTCAGCAATATGGAATAGACGATTCAGTTGATCGCTTTGGAGAAGCGTTGGCGTTCCCCCGCCAATTGCAAACCTTGAAAAGGTTCGGCCTTCAAACCATGGAGCCCATTGCTCCGCTTGACGCTGAAGCGCATCGACATACTGCTCATGAACGTCCACCCGCCGATCAGGCAGCGTAAATAAATTGCAGAAGCCGCAGCGCGCTCCGCAAAAAGGGATATGCATATAGAGAAAATGATAGTCCGTTTTATCTCGTTCCCAAAGCTCCTTCAGCGAAAGAGGCGGATGAAGCTCACGGTAAGCGGTCTTATGCGGATAGGAATATAGATAGGAACGGTATGGTGCCCCAGTCCAGCGTATTTCCTGTTCCCGCAGCTCGGGCTGCGATTGAAATGATGATGTATTAAACATGCTGCTCCCCTCCTTATTCCAAAATAAATTCACGATACGGCACATTCCAAACAACCTCATGAGCCAAGCGATGACCCTCATAGCCATCCTCGCCATAAGCGGTGCCATGATCCGAAAATGCAAGGCATAATGTCTTTCCTCTACTGCGCATCGCTTCAAATAGAACACCTAGCTGACTATCCACATAACGAAGCGCTGCACGTTGTGTTTCTACGGAATCCTTCCTTGCTCCGGGAATGAAATAATGATTAGGTCCATGCATAGCGGATATATTCATGAATAAAAAAAGCCTCTCGTTTGGATCAGCTTTCTCCAAAAGCTTAAGCGCATGCGCCACTTGATGCTCCGTTGAGCGCGGATTGGTCACGCCAAAGGTCATACGCCAATAGCTTTCTTGAAAATAGGCGGGAAGCACCTTAGCCAGCTTATTCTTTTTTGTAAAAAAAATAACGCCTCCGATGCAGATCGTCCGGTAACCCGCCTCCTGCAACCCGGATACGAGATCCGGAGCGTCAAATAACCATGTATGAGGATGTGTTTTTAGCCCCGTATCTTTCGTATGAAACAGCCTTACATGAGATGCCTTGTCGGTATCGGCAGGCGTGGGTAGAAATCCGCCAAAGAAGGCATGATGTGCCGCATAAGTAAAGCTGCCGGGCGTATGCCGCTTCTCCCAGCCGCCGGTGCCGCATAGGTTCGGACAGTTCTCTTCCTCCAGCTTGGCAACATCGTATCGAAGCGTATCCAGTGTAATCATTAAAATATCATGGGTGCCCACGATTTTGTTCATGTCGAACATATGTCAATTCCCCCCTCTATCAGACCGCGCATCTGCCACTCATAGGTGCTGTGTCCTTTATACAGGGCTCCATATAGCAGATCTCCAAAGGGATTCATATCGATGGCATAGGTTTTGCCGCTTCCCTTCTGAACGAGTACATCTACACCCGCAACGGAGCAGCCAGGAAACGCCCGAAGCGCAGCTTCAGCAGTTTCTTTCACAGCCCGTTCTACCTCTTCCGTTAGAATCTCCTTCACGTCCATCCTGCGCTCATTGCGCAGATGAAGATTCGTAATCGGTGAGCTGCTTAGCCGAATAACAGTGTGAGCTGCCTCTCCATTCACAACAAGCTGACGGACATCAAAGGACTTGGTCCCACAGCTTTCCTTCTCAATCCAACGTTCGATATGCGCGCCTTCTCGGCAAATAAAATCAACCAGCATGCGTATGATGTTATGCTCTCGATACCTTCGCATGCGTCCAGCATTATAGAAAATAATTTCTCCATTTCGTTCTTCGTATCCAATCGTTGTGATGCCAAGCTCTTCGCCAGTGCGAGGATTATACTGGTAAGCCATAACGCCCGCAGCTCCAGAGCCGCAGGCTAGCTTAATAAATAATCGATTCATTCCGCTTGCTATCATCGCAGCCTTCAAGGATTCGTAATTATAAATGGAGCCGGCTGTTGCCGGCAAGCCAGGCACTGAAACACCCTGCTTCTCTAGCAGCGACCAGCATTTTCTCTTATCGAACATGCTGGCAATATGCTGAGGCGGGTTGACCCATCGCACAGGTACTCCCGAAGTTATCACTTCATTATGTATGCTTGCAAGAAATCTGCAATACCCTAGGTACCACTGTCTCGGATATAAGATTCGTCCATGCTCTAGCGGCAGCAGCCTTGCTTCCTCTGCCGAGATCGAGCAGCTTTCAGGCAATCCATGTCCAGACCAGAAGCTATTATCGCCGTCCCTGTCGGATGCACCCCAAGCTATTAATTCCCGTTCCACTGCAGCATCTTCACCAGGCGCATCAAGGCGAATGACAAGAGGCTGGTGGCCACCATAGAGCTCCAACTGATCTTGTATTCGCCATGTATGCTTTAGCAGCCCTTCATAAGTGAGCAGCGTTGCCGGCGCAAGTCCTAGCTCCCTTCTTGCAGCCTGCAATCCAGCCGATCTTTTATTACCCGGATTGCCGATTAAAAGGAAAGGCGTACACGCCTCAGTACGGCCCTCCTCTGAGAAATAGCGCATTACTCCGTAAGGAACGGATAGCGCCAGTCATCCTCATCCGCTTCCTGCTGATCCGTGACATCAACGGAAATACCCGACTGTGTCCACCGTTTCACCATTTCGTCAGACATATAATGATAGCTTAGATTAAGATGCTTAAGCCGTTTAATTCCATCGCTGGCAAGAAGCGCTTCTGCTCCATTATCGGAAAGAGTACCATAAGACAAATCTAATATTTCCAATTGATCTAGGATAGGTGCACCCGCAACAGCTTCAGCAATTTCATCCTGAATTTCGCTATCCTTTAACCCCAAATATTTGAGCTTAGGGAAAAGTCCCGTTTGCAGCAGTGGTTTAATATCCTCCAAGCCACCATCAAATCCGTAATCCTCAACGCCAAGATAAAGCTCCAGCTTCTGAAGCTCAGGCAGCTTAGCGCTCGCAATTTCCTGAAGCACAGAAGTGGGAAGCCCTCCGCAAATGATGACAAGCTCTTGAAGCTTCTCATGCTCGAGCGGCTGCAGGCTTAAGTCTTGACTGCCTTTAATCGATAGGGATTGAAGGTTTGGAAAAGCAGCCAATAGAGGCGAGAGATTCGTCTGATTAATCCAGGAAACCTCACATTCCTCAAAGCTCATATCACCAATAAAAAGTTTAGTCAGGTTTGGAAAAGCATCTTTATGCTGAATTAGTGTGTCTAGGAAGCTATCCGGGGAATTTTCATAAGCCTGACCCCATTCGCCAATCGTTAAGATTGTCAATCGCTTAGCATCCTCGCTTGCCGCTAATTTTTCAATTAAATTTGAAAGTCTTACGCCTTCTTCATATTCGTCATAGCCTACAGATAAGCGAATCTCAATCACGCATATCCCTCCAATTGTTTCCACATGAATTTAGGGTAACATGTCATTTTTAAGTGCGTCAATGGTCCCATAGTCACAGACCTTCAACATAAAGAATAAGACATACTTCTTTACCCTATACCCACGGTCCCTTCATTTTGAAGCAATCATCATGGATCGTTAAATCGAGTTCATCATTTAGAAGTTTCATATTCCGAAATTGGGATTGACTTATTAATCTCGTTCCCGGATTAGCGATTCTGCTGCTTGTTCATGTGGGATGCTGGTCTATTACTGGCGCAATCTATTCGATTACAACAGTAACCCCTGTCTCTTTCCATCAGCCCAAGTTAAAGTTCATGTTAATCATAGGAACATGCTTACTGATTTTATTCATCATTATTTCTGCAACCACCGGTAACTGAAAATTTTTATTATTTTCCATCCCGCCTATAGCCATGTCGTCAATGACTACACTACTGGCTGGAAATACGAATACCAAATCTAATTAAACTGCTGCTGAACGAGCTTACCGTATAACGAATGACTCTCCAGCAGCTCCGCGTGCGTGCCCTCGCCGGATATTTCACCTTTCTCAAGCACAATAATCTTGTCTGCACCGCGTATTGTGGAAAGCCGATGAGCGATAACGAGCGTCGTTCTCGCCTTCATCAACCCTTGCAATGCCTCCTGCACAAGATGCTCCGAATCACTATCGAGATGGGCAGTCGCTTCATCTAAGAGCAGAATGTCCGGGTCTCGCAAAATAGCCCGAGCAATCGCCAGCCGCTGCCTCTGCCCGCCCGATAGCTTAACGCCTCTTTCCCCAACCTCTGTCTCATAGCCGCTTGGCAATGAATCAATAAATGCGGTCATATTCGCTTGCTCTACCGCTTCTTTCATTTTGTCCTCGTCGACAAACGCTAGGCCATAAGCCAAGTTATGACGAATCGTACCCGCCATCATCGGACTATCCTGCGACACATAGGCTATTCTTCTGCGCCAGTCCTCAAGCCGCATGTCCGAGATGGATTGTTCACCATACGTAATCGAACCGGCAGTAGGATTATAGAAGCGTTCTAGCATGGAAAATAACGTTGTTTTACCCGTTCCGCTCGGTCCTACAAATGCAGTCACTTGACCCGGCTCCACGCAGAAACTGAGATTATGCAGCAGCACTCTGTCCTCTGAATAACCGAAGCTCACCTCATTAAAAGCAATGTTGGGACGAATTTCAGTTTTCAAAGGAACGAGCGAAACGTTAGAATCTATCGACGCTTGCTCCTCTTCTTCACTCAACAGCTCCAGAATCCGTTCTGAAGCCCCCATAGCCTTCTGGAATTGCGTGAAGAAGGATGCCATTTGCGTAAAAGGCATAACGATTTGAAACATATACAATATGATAGCAACTAAATCTCCACCGCTTAGCGAGCCTTGCGAAACTCTTACACCGCCATACCCAATCAATAAGACGAGAATGAGCAGCATAATACTCATCATTAACGGCGTTACGATGGATACAATTTTCGCTTCTTGAAGCCCATATTTAAACAACCGAGAGATGCGCAGACCTCCCTGACGCTGCTCTACCGGCTCAGCAAGCGAAGCTTTAACGAGTCTTATATCCGATAATACGCGTCCGAGATCACCTTGAAAAAATGCCGTTTCATCCTGCATGGATTTAGATACCTTAAACATTTTCGACCCTAAGGGCCATAAGATAAGCAACGCTACCGGTACCGCTACCAGCATGAGAAGCGTCATTTTCCAATCGATAAAAAGTAATAATGAAACCCCGCCGATAATGGAAATGATCCCGCCAATAAATGAAATAACATGACCGATAATAAATTCCTTGATCACATTCGTATCATTGGTGACGCGGCTCATCGTTTCACCCGAATGATTGCGATCAAAGAACGGAACCGGCAGCTTCAGCACACGCTCCCACACCTCACGGCGCAGCCCGGCAATGACGTATTGACCAACATAAGACATCGTATATACGGTAAACCCCGACATAACCGTCTGAACCAAAAACACAGCACCAAGCATGATAATCGTCATAGTCTGCAGGCTCGCCATAGAGAGCTCATCAACAAGATTTCGAGTTAATAATGGAATAAGGAGCGAAAATATGGTTTCTCCTATTCCCAGAATCATAGCGGCTGCTATCAAATAGGTTGATGGCTTATGCTTTGCAATAAGCTTGAAAAATTGCGATACGCCAATGGATGATTCTACTTTTGCGGACACTGCTTCCGGTTCCTTTTGTGTTGTAACATGATCTGGTTCTATCAGCTGCTCGGGTTCATCAATCCCCTTACTCATCATATATTCCCTCCTTTAATGTTTTCAAAGCTTCTAAATGATCAAATACCTGAACCATAAAGGCATCCTCACCCTTCGTAAACGCAGTTGGGAATAGTACAGGATCCATGGCAGCCTCGGGATCATTAAGCGATTCTATTTGCGCAAGCTCATCCTCGCTTAGCGCGCTGATTGTTGGACCAATTAATGCTTCCAGAAAGACTACCAGCTCGCGTCCACATGCTAACACATCCTCATCAAGAGGCTGTTTTCCTTGCTTGTAATGATCCTTTAATTGAATAATCATCACCGTCATTTGACGCTCCATCTGCAGTCTGTTCTCTGCAGGCAGCCCTTCCATAAACATGGCATCAATGATCGAGGAAGGTATTTTATCTAAAAGCCATTGCTTCTGTTTTTCCTCATGCTGAATGTTATGAATAAATAGGAGTAGCAGGTCGCTGTCCACCTTGCCTGCACCCTCCACAATATTTTGCATACGTCCGATTGTTTCCAGCACATGCTCCAAATGCTGCTGCTTCTGGCGCAGCATTTCATATTGCTTAGCGAGTGACTGCTGAAAATCATCCTCAGGCTGCTGCAAATAATCTGAAATCTGATCAAGCGAGAAATCTAAATATTTAAGCGTTAATATTTTTTGAAGTCCAATCAAATCCTTTTCCGTATAAAAGCGATGCCCATGACTGTTTCGACTGGAGGGTTTCAGCAAGCCTTTGCGATCATAGTAGCGCAAGGCTCGCTCCGTAACGGCAGTTAGCTTAGCGAATGCCCCTATGCTGTACAATGGTTCATTGTTATTTTCCATCCCACTCACTCTCCTTGATGCAAAGTATACGGCTTGACGTAACGTCAAGCGCAAGAACTATTTTGTGAAAATATATTAAATGAACATCGCCCATCAATAGCTGGTATCTAGCTCTATCTCAGATGGCGGCTAGTTCTATAGAAGAAAATAGCTAGTTCAGTCGAAGATGCTAGCTGGTTACAGTAGCTGTTCACTTGTTGGGTCGCAGACATTTACTTGCTTCTTCATTTACTAGCTTCGTTTCATTAGCTGTACGATCGCAGTCATTTACTAGCTTCTTTTCAATTGCTGAACGTTTGCAGTCATTTACTAGCTTCTTTTCAATTGCTGTACGTTTGCGGTCATTTACTTGCTTCATTTCAATAGCTGAACGTTTGCAGTCATTTACTAGCTTCATTTCAATAGCTGAACGTTTGCAGTCATTTACTTGCTTCATTTCAATAGCTGTACGTTTGCAGTCATTTACTTGCTTCATTTCAATAGCTAATACGCTCGCAGTCATTTACTTGCTTCATTTCAATAGCTGTACGTTTGCAGTCATTTACTTGCTTCATTTCAATAGCTAATACGCTCGCAGTCATTTACTTGCTTCATTTCAATTGCTAGTTCGATCACAGTTATCTACTAGCTTCATATTCTGAAACTAATTCAAAAAGACAACTGGAATTTGGTTTGTTAACTTTATTTTTTGAAATTAATGGACTGATTAGCTTATCCATCTGCCCACAGCTGCATGTTTAGTTTTAAGTAATGACACTAATCCCCCTGCTAATCATTAATATTGGGTTTTAAATTCAATATATGAAACTAAATAGTTCAAACCGTATAAAACCACCATTTGATGAAGTTCAGCATTTCATACAGCACTTCATACAACATTTCATCCAGCACTTCATCCAGCACTCCATACAGCATTCCATGCATTTATATGAATCTAACTAAAACGGTAGTCTCACCTGTTTAAGGATTAAGGCGATCCTGAAAATCGCTTATTCGTCCCACACTTCGTCAAACACCGACAAAAATCACCGTTTCATTTAAAAAAAGCGCATTTTTTATCATATTACAGTTGTAAATATTGGGTTAATCTGTATAATGAATTTGTGAACAAATGGTTACATAGATGCGCAAACTGAGGAGAGAATGTAAATGAATAACTATCAACAACCGCCAGTAAATCCTGGAGTTCCGGGTTATGGCTACAATTCACAGCAAGAGGTTTCCCCTGTTATTACAATAAAAGAGTGGATGTTGACCATGCTCATCATGTGCATTCCACTAGTAAATATTATTATGATGTTTGTTTGGGCTTTTGGTGAGGGTAATCCTTCTAAGAAAAACTATTTTAAAGCTTCGCTCATTTGGGCTGCAATCATTACCGTTATTTATATCATTGTTTTCGTTATTATCATTGCAGCAGCCGCTGTTTCATCGGACTACTAATATTTTCCAAAAAAAGGATAGAGACTCAGAAATATTCTGAGTCTCTATCCTTTTCTTTATATCTAATCGAATTGAACCTCTTCCTCTTTCCGAAGAAATTGAACGGTTAACTCATTCACAATCTCAGCATTCTCTAGCGTAAGCGAATGGCTTGCTCCGGCGATTAGATGATTCTCTACATTCTGTATCCAGCTCTCTGCCTTCGTCATAACTTTTTTTGAAGGGTAAATAACCTCCTTGTCACCAACAAGAAGCAGAGTAGAAATCTGAAAGCCTTTGAACTCCTTTTCGGAAAATACAGAGGGCATTATCCTCAGCTGAGGCTTCGCATTTTGATAACCCGAAATAACTTGCTCTCGAAAAACAGGCGGCAATCGCTCACCTTTTCCAGAAAACCATCGAAAAGCTTTGTCGATCCACTTCTCTGTGCGAAACAATAATGCAGGATAGATCTTAAAGAAAAATATACAGCTTATTTTGTGGAAGCTTCCGGCAGGCGCATATAACAGGAGTTTGGATACCCGATCCGGATGTGCAAGTGCAAAATTCAAGGAAAGAAATCCGCCCATAGAGTGACCAGCCATATCAACCTTATCCAGCTTTAACCCGTTCAAAATCTCAACTATCCACTGTTCTGCTTCACGTCTATTTTTTATTGCAAAATCTGGCTTGCTTCTCCCAAAATCCCCTATAACATCAATAGCATACACGCAGCGTTCCATCGTCATCGCCTTCATATTGGGATACCACATCGTACTGCTCATCGTCATCCCATGAAAGAGCAATAAAGGCTTTTTATTCGTATCACCAAAACGGAGCACATACGTTTCGCCAAATGTTGTCGGGACATGGAAGGAAGAAAAGTCCATATCAAAAAGAGCTAAGCTTCTTTCGTACCCCTGATCATACTCTTTTTCTGCTGCTTCGTTCTTAAATATCGATCGCACAAAATAACCACCCATTCAAACGGATTTTCTACCCTTCGTTATTCAATCGTCTTTCATGTGCATCAGCATCAGAGAACGCAGGTTTAATTAATTTATTTTTCAACATGTATCTATCAATAGAAGCTAATAACAGACCAATTACAATAAAGGTGAGAATGGAGGTTTCTATTTGAAGCCCATATCCCTCTATAAATCGATCCTCATAATCAAAAGTAAAGGTTCCACAAAACCAGCCAACAGCAGCGTAACCGATCCCCTTTGCATAAAAATGATTGTTTAATAATTTCTCCACAAGGATGGCTAGCAGGAAAAAGGAAATATAATAAAACGGGAATGCGAGAAAGCTGCCGAATGCTATAAAAAAATAACTAACATCTATATATTCTGAGGTTGTAATTTTACTGCCTTCCAAACGCTCTACAATCCATAATCCAAAGCCTGTGAAAATCGAAAAAAATAGAGCAAGAAAGAAGTGTCTGCTTGTTGTATTCAAAGGTTGATCTCCTCGTCTATCCATAATGATTCCAAATCTATAATCATTTTTAAGGTTACTGATAAACGAAATTCGCTTGCAACATTAAATGGATTATTTCCGTTATATTTACAGCATGGAGGTGCATAATCAATGAAGCGAAAATATATCATTCTATTAAGTATTTTAGCATTCTGCAGCATTTATATTTTGTTTTCCTTTTGGATCGCTCGTGATGTACCAATCATTCTCCAAACCGGGATGCAAAACAATGCAGAATATCAAGCTCTTATGACTTCAAACGTTTATGAACGAATCAATCCAATTGGCAGGCATATGACATCCTCCTCCTATTCATACAACCCTCAATTTCATACCGTTAAAAAGCCTCTTCTGATACACTTTTTTGGCATAGCGAAGGTATGGGTAACTCAAAAATACGATTCAGAGGACATTGGGTTCGTGGAGCCTGTTAGGATGACATTAAAATTAAAAAATGGAAAATGGTATGCCTCTTCCGTATACATAAGACCTTAAGGCGATTCCGCTTACGGGATCCATTTTTCTATTTTAGGACATATTACCATTTAATACAATTAATTAAAAATAATCATTTCAATATGCCATACGCTGATTTACGCGAAAATTATGGTCATAAAAAAAGAGCAGCACTAAGTGTAATTTCACTTTGTACTGCTCCTTTATTGATCAATATCCCTATTCTACTGCACGGAAACGATAGACCTTGCTGGCAAAGTCACTATTGAATTGCGGAGTCGCAAGACCTGCATAAAGAAGCTCATCACCGCCGAAAACAGTCCCATCTTCATCCAGCTTATAATCACGGTTCGGATCAAGCCCTTTCAAGCGGAATCGGTTAAGCCTTGGATTCGGCTCCTGCAGAACGGATACAAATACGGCAAAAGCTTCGCTTTGGTCTTTGGAAACGAACATCCAAGCTGTCTCATTTCCTTCAAATGGACTAAGCAGACGATAGAAATCACCAAATTGCACAAGATGCCGCACATCTTTGTAGAGTGCTATTTGCAATTTAACCTCATCCTTCTCCTCATCCGTAAACCTGGTAAGATCCAGCTCATAGCCAAAGTTGCCTGACAATGCGACATTTCCTCTCGTAGCTAGGGAAGTCACACGTCCAACCTGATGGTTAGGAACAGCCGATACGTGAGCCCCCATAGAGCTGACCGGATACACAATGCTGGTTCCATATTGAATTTTGAGACGGGATATAGCATCACTGTTATCGCTCGTCCAGGTTTGCGGCATATAGTGAAGCATACCGGCATCGAAGCGACCGCCGCCACCCGAGCAGCTTTCAAACAAAATGTGCGGGAAGGACGAAGTGATCTCTTCCAAAACCGCATATAATCCTAGCATATAGCGATGAGCTGTTTCTCTCTGACGATCTGGCGGCAGCAGCGCTGAACCAATCTCCGTCATATTCCGGTTCATATCCCATTTCACATACGTAATTGGCGCACTCGACAAAATATCAGAAATCGTCTTTACGATATATTGCTGTACATCCTTGCGTGACAAATCGAGAATAAGCTGTTGCCTTGCTTGCGTTCTTCTGCGTCCATCGACATGCAAGCACCAATCCGGATGCGCACGATATAGATCGCTGTCTGGCGAGATCATTTCCGGCTCAAACCATAAGCCGAACTGCATATCCAATCGCTTAACCCGGCTTACTAAATCCTCTAAGCCGTTAGGCAGCTTATTGCGGTCAACAAACCAATCGCCAAGCGAGCAGTTATCACTGTCACGCTTGCCGAACCAGCCGTCATCGAGCACAAATAGCTCGATACCAAGCTCTTGTCCGGTACGCGCAATCGCTTCTATTTTATCTGCATTGAAATTGAAATAAGTGGCTTCCCAGTTATTGACTAGAATAGGCCGAACTTGAACTCGGAACGTTCCGCGCGTCAAGCGGGAACGGTATAGATCATGGAAGCTGCGCGACATGCCGCCGAGCCCGTGCTCGGAATGCACCATTACCGCTTCCGGTGTCTGAAATTGCTCTCCCGGCTCAAGCTTCCAATTAAAGTCAAATGGATTAATCCCCATAAATAATCGCGCTGAGTGGTATTGGTCTACCTCCACCCCCGCAGTAAAGTTTCCGCTATACACGAGATTAACCCCATATACGTCCCCATGATCCTCAGTTGCGCCCTCAGAAAGCAAAGCTACAAATGGATTTTGCATATGGCTGCTGGAGCCTCTGCGGCTCTCTATAGCTTGCATTCCCGGCTCTAGCTTACGCTTATGCACCTGACGCTCACGTCCCCATGTACCTGAGAGCTGAAGCATTTCAAAACGATCATGGGCAAAATCAAGACTAAGGCTGAGCGCGCGTTGCAATTGAAGCGTTTCGCTGCCGTTATTTACTATTCGTACAGAACGTGTCATGGCATTAAATGCTTTAAATACTGTATAGGTCAAAACAACCTGAAGACCTGTCAGCTCATCCTTAAGCGTCAATTCCAGCGTCTGCGCTTCCTCGTCACTCTCTACATAAGTAGACGGTAACCCGGCAAGCGCTGGTTTTCCGTTAATGATCGTATGGGATTCGTAACGTAAATCTGAAATCCTTGTGCCATTCGGCAGCATTACCCCATAAGCAGGCGTACGAAAATCTGAGTTCCCATAGGCAGGATACTCCTGCGGAAGCGTGTCGAGGGATAGGTTGAGCTGATCCATCTCTGTACTTGGCGAGAAAGACACTCGCCCCGCTAGCTCAAGCAACCTTGTAAGCTGTACGCCGCGGACTTTTTTGCCCCAGTATAAGTGCGCAACATAACCTGTCGGGGTAATATGGATAACATAGCTCGTATCACGAGATTGAAGGTGAAAGATAGAACGCTGCTGATCATATTGAATTGTCATTTGAATACCTCCTAAAAGTTTTGTGAAGCAAAACTAGCTTCGTAAGCGCAATCCCATAGTTTAGCGGAGAGGCATTGCTCGCTTCGTCCTATTTTCTAACTGCTAGAACAGCAGTGCATTGCCGCAGCTTTCTCGTACAACCAATGTTGTATTAATTGTCATGTGCACAGCCGCTTCTCTGCCCTCGATCCTCTCAAGCAGCAGTTGAACCGCTGTTCTGCCCATAAGCTCGGTATGAACCCGTACCGTTGTAAGCGGCGGATTCAGGAAGGCAGATATCTCAATATCATTAAAGCCTACAATAGCCATATCCTGCGGAACTCTAATCCCTTGCTCATGAAGTGCCCTTAGAGCGCCAACAGCCATGGAATCACTTGCTATAAAGCATGCGGTAGGCCTTTTCTCCAGCTTTAGCAGTTCCTTCATTGATTCATAACCGCCATTGGATGACCAGTCTGTCTCAAAGACAAGCTTCTCATCGAATTGACCATACTGACTTAATATTTGCTCAAAATAAGCACGACGAAGCTCTACGATTCCAACTTCCTCATGCAGCCTGTTAAGACGATGTATATGATCGCCGCCGCCTATAAAGGCAATAGCATCATGGCCAAGTGATTTCAAATGTTTAATAACAGCTTCTGTCGCCTGTTCAAAATGAAGCTTGACCGTATCATATTCATTCAGCTCATTGGTGTGGTTGACGAATACAAGCCGATTCCCTTGTCCATACAATTCTTTAACATCTTGCTCATCGATGGAGCCAACCACAATGATCCCATCCAGCTCATTCATAGGCTGAAATTCTGCATCGGATCTTCCTCTAAGCACCTTTGTAATCGTAATGCCAAGCTCTTCGCATCTTGTTTCAATCCCTCGCCTAATAGAGGAGAAATAGGGATCATGATGCTCATCCTCTAACGATGACCATAGAAGCAAACCAATTTGCTGTCTAGAAAGCTCCTCTTCTTTTTTCAATCTTCTCACTCTTGAGGGTTTGTATTGCAGTTGCTCGGCTATGCTGAAAATACGTCTTCGCGTTTCCTCGCTAACGGCTAAAGTACCATCATTATTTAATACTCTCGATACGGTAGCAGCCGAAACGCCCGCTTCTTTCGCAATATCTTTTATAGTCGCCATGACACACTCCGTATTTAGTTAATAAATTTACTGAATTATATATACATTCTATCAGACCTAAATAAACAGTTCAACTCAAAAAAAAACGCCTTCCCACTATGAGGAAGACGAATGATCATTTGATTTCATTTTTATTATGCTCCAAAAAAATCTGTACGAATTTAGGCGCTGGCACTGGCGGACTATAAATGTAGCCCTGCACGGCGTCACAGTTGTGCTCGTTAATAATACGAAGCTCATCTTCTGTCTCGACGCCTTCCGTTACTACATTTAAATTCAAATTATGCGCAATAACAATAACGGACTTAAAGATCATTTGCTTCTTAAAATCATGAACAATATCATTGATAAAGGACTTATCCAGTTTCAGTGTATGGAGTGGAATATTTTGCAGATAGCTCAGTGAAGAGAAGCCTGTTCCAAAATCATCAAGCGAAAGCTTGACGCCAAGCTGCTTCAACTCATGCAATATTTTGAGTGTATGGCCTGGGTTGTCCATAAAGATCGATTCTGTTATTTCAAGTTCAATTTGTTCTGGCCGAATACCAGCATCCGAGATGATCCTTTCAATCGTATGTACAATTTGCTTTTGCTGGAATTGAATCATCGACATATTAACACTCACAGAGAGATTTTTTAACCCGATGCGCTCCCATTCGCCAATTTGTTGACATGCCTTTTGCAGCACCCACTCACCTAGCGGAATAATAAAGCCTGTCTTCTCTGCGATAGGAATGAAATCGAGTGGAGACACCATCCCGAACTCTGGGTGCTTCCAGCGAATTAAAGCTTCTGCTCCATAAACGCGACCAGTCGATAAATCAATTTTCGGTTGATAATATAACAGGAATTGATCCAAGTCCAGTGCCTTGAACATACTATTCTCAAGGATGAGTTCCCTCTTTGGCACATCATTCATGGATGAAGAGTAGATTTTACACGTATTGCGCTCTTTCTTCGCTACATACATCGCAATGTCCGCTTCTTTCACCAGCTGATCGCCGGTGTTTCGCGTTATTTCATAATGAATGCTCATTCCCATGCTTGCTGTAATATAAAAAGTTCGCTCCTTCAGCATGATGGGATCTGAAATAACGGTTAATATATCCTCCGCAAGAGCCATCGCTTGATGAATATTCGTAACCTCTTCCAGCAGCGCAATAAATTCATCACCGCCGAAACGAAATACTTTGCCCTGATTGCCAGTTACTCCTTCAATTCGCTCTGCCACTTGCTGCAGCAACTGATCGCCTACTGCATAATCCATCGTATCATTAATCGTTTTAAATCTGTCCAAATCAATAAAGAGCAACGCATAATGCCCTTCAGGACGTACTGTATCCTTAGCTTTTCCTTCTATATAGCGGTGGTAGGCATAGCGGTTTGGCAATCCGGTCAAAATGTCATGAGTTGCCTGATGCTCGATTACCCGCTCCGCTTCTTGGCGCTGATGAATCATATTATTAAAATGATTCGCCATAAATTCAAATTCATCATTGGTTCGAATGCTAAGCTTATAATTGCTATTGCCAAGTGCGATTGCCGAGATGGCATGTACCATCTTTTGAATATTAATCAGTATAATTTTACGAATAAGAAGTATCATTGTAATGGTCATAAACATAAGCGCAATGAGTGTAATAATAATGGATTCTCGCAAGCTGTCAAAATAATTAGACAGCATATTTTTCTTAGGAATAACCGTTTCAACATGCCAAATAACGTCCTTGATCACGATCGGATGGAACATGCGGAGTACGGTCCCTTTACCATCTAGATCAGGTGTGTATATAAATTTCGGCTTATTGCCTTTCACGAAGCCAAGTCCTTCGACATCTGACCATGCTCGGTAAGGCTGCATCAAAAGCGTCGAATCCTTGCCATTGGCTAAGTAAATGTTTTGGGATGTAATGATATTGGAGTAGCCGCCTAATGGACGGACAGCCTCGATTTCTTTTTGCACACTTTCGAGAGAAATATCTACGCCAATTACACCTAGAAAGCCATTTGTTTTATCGACAATAGGCATCACTAATGATGTCATCATTATCGGATTGTCATCTACTAGGTAAGTATAAGGCTCTAAAACAGTAAAAGCCTTCGATCGTTTCGGAATGCTATAAAAGCTTCCACGCTCCGCATTATCGTAATCTTCCAAGGGCAACACTCTAATTGTATCTTCTTCACGAAGCACATATGGAATAAATCTTCCCGTAGCATCGTCGTATATATGGTGATTTTGATAAAGGGCATCTTGCCCATCAAAAGCATTAGGCTCCCAAATCGTAAAAATACCAAGAAGCTCAGCGTGTTCACTTAACGCCTCTTGCAGCAGTTCAACAATCACTTCTCGATCCTCATTATGATCTCTACGCATCTGTTGAATGGTTGCTTCAAGCGTGTCCACTACTGATATGGCTTTATTCATTTTTTGGGTTAACGAATAGGTATAGTCTCTCGCTTGCTTTCCTGCAAGCATCTCACTTTCCCGCAGGTTTGCATGATAGAGTTTTATTAGATGTGTGGAAACCAAAATACTAAACGAGAGAATAACAAGCATCCCTAAGGAAAGTATTAATTTTTGAGCAATGCTTAATCTTATCCTACTCATCTCATCCATCCGCCCCTTGTTGTCGGAGAAAGCATAAAAACGACGTAAATTGTCAAAATATGATATCAATCTAGTATACTTGACATTTTACTACTAACACAATGCAAAAATAGGGCAAAAACACTATATAATTCGACAAATAACTACTTTTATTTTCTCAGTTCCTACCATTCAAGAGTCTCTTGTCCCTGTTCCTTTCGCTCTCTCGCCAAGTATCAAAAATAACCGAAATTCTTCTGGGTAAAATGTCGTATAACTATCGCTTAAATAAGATGTAAACGTAAAAGAAGAAAACAAAAAAGACCGCCATGGTCGCTTAACCTTGAATGGCGGTCTACCTGCTAGTCCTATACTTTCTATACCTGATTTTGCTTTTCCTTTTGTTTATCCTCATTGTCTTCAATGGCACGGTCATGATCATCTAACCGATGCGGACGTCTTCCCTTGCCTCCGTGCAGCTTATGCAATTCATCACGCAGTTGCTGTGCCGTTTTACCTTCTGTTTTAAGACCATGCTCTGCTGCAATCTTGCGAAGCTGCTCTAGCCGTTTCGCTTGATGCTCGGCTTTGAAGGCTTCCCATTTATCTTTATTGGCAACCTTCGCAGCCTCTAATTCCGTCTTCAGCTGCGCAGCGGATTTACCATCGGTTTTAATTCCGAAGTAAGCTGCCATTTCCTTCAGCCTCTCCAAGCGATAAGCTTCAAACTCTTTGCGGGTCATTTTCCCCTTGTGGTGCATATGCGGGCTATCCATATCAGAAGGGTTAGCGTACAGATTGGCAACTTGTTCTGATCCTGATAAGGATGCGACCGATTCCGCCGCCCAGACTGGAGCAACCGAGAACAATACGGCTAGCGCTAAAGCTGGAACAAACCATTTTCTAATCATTTGCTGTCACACCTTTCTATTCCATCGTGATGCCGAGGCTGCAGCAAGCCTCATCTGGATTATTTTACCCAAGCATCCCGGTGAATAGACATCTCTCAGCGAAATTCGACAATTTGCAGACAGACTTTATAGGGGCTGTCTTCGAAATGTCTATTGTAGATTAATTCCCTTGTTCTAGTAGCTCTAGCTCCTGAAGCAGCCAATCTTTCGAGAAATGCTCACCAATAAAAACAGCTACGTCATGAACCTGACCCTGCGGCTCTATTCTCATAAAATCTGATTCTTTAAACGCATATTGAAAGAGAAACCGGCTTGGTGTATCCGTAAAGGTCACAATTCCTTTTGCACGGTAAATGTTAGCTGGCAGCCTTTGCAGCAATGTTTCAAATGCTTCGCTGCTTACTGGATTACGCCAATAATGCGTCACAACCATCACATGATCATGAGAATGATGATGGCCCCCATGCTCGTGATGCCCCTCTCCCTCATCGGTATGGCTGCAGCCAGCAACGGAGCATGTCTCACCCTCCTCATGAGTATGAGAGGCGATGTCTTCTCCAGATTTCTCTGCGATTTTGGACTGGGAGAGAGACTCCGAATTTGCATCGAGCCAGCTCCAGTCGTCAATTGCACAGCGGACAGTTGCAATAATATCTGCATGAGCATTAAGATCTCTCAACTGCTGCTGCGCCTCCACAAGCTGTTCCGGCTCAAGCTTGTCTACCTTATTCAATAGCAAAATCGTTGCACAACGAATTTGCTCGCCCATCAGCTTAAATGTACGACCTTTTCCGTCGCGGCTGCGAGCGAGAAGCTCAGGTCCATCGACTACAGTAATGACGCTGCTCAGATCAATCTCCTTATACATAGCAGCCTCTGTTACACCGTCCAGCGTTTCCATTGGATTCGCAGCTCCTGTTGATTCAATAAAGATCACATCAGGCTGATGGTCGTTAATCAGCATGCTTATTTCCATACCCAAATCTCCACGCATCGTGCAGCAAATACAACCGCTGAGCATTTCCGCCATCGGTACTTCCTCGCCAACCAGCTGACCATCCAAGTTGATATCCCCCAGCTCGTTCATAATAACCGCCGGCTTCTTTCCCTGTGCCTTGTAATAGTCAAGCATTCTGCTTAGCAATGTCGTCTTGCCGCTTCCGAGAAAACCGGACAGCAGGTGTACTGGTATATTTTTTCTCTCATTCGTCATCATGATATCTCCCATATGCCATATTTTGAGCGGATCAGGTTCTTAATTAATAGCTATTATTATATCGTAATTATTACGTTTATTCATCCCTTTATAGAGTCTTCAAAATTAAAAATTTAATAATAGTTTATAATCCCTTAAGCTTTAGTTCATTTTCCTGTAGGAAATATTTGCTACGATCAGTATATACAAAAATAGGGAGGCTTACTTAATGAAGCATTTGAAAATTTCTCAAAAGATAAACGTAATCGTAGCCGCCGCTCTATTATTCATTATTGCCGTAGGAGCAGGAGGCAACCTCTCCGTACGACAAATGGCTAGCATATCCAGCGACATGTACGATGATAGTCTGCTGCCGCTCTCTTGGATTAAACAAGTCTCTGCTAATGACTACAAACATAACGCTTTATTCCTAGAGCTCATGTTCAATGAAGACTCTGCTCGAACAGAAGGTCTTATCGAGCAAATACATACGAATTCAGACTCATCCAGTGCGCTGCTTGAGCAATACCGATCAACTCCACACACAGATAGTGAGATTAATCTATTGAAGGAATACGATAAGCTGGTACAACAATACGAAGAGCAAGAGCAGCAAATCGTAGATTTAATGATGAACGGTCACGTAACAGAAGCCTACTCCCTCTATACAGAGCAGACAGCTGTGCTGCGTACCAGCATGACTGAAATCCTCACCAAGCTGGCCACGTCTGCGGAGGAAACCGCCTCTGCCATGAATAAAGAAAGTGAGACTCGCGCTGAAAGCAGTGACAACATCACATTAATGAGCACGATCGCTGCTCTTCTGCTGCTCATTCCCATTGCTATTATCATTACCAAGTGGATTACGAAGCCCGTTAAATCACTTCAACAATTGATGAAGCAGGCAGAGGATGGGGACGTTACAGTTAAGGGCACGTATTCCTCCAGAGATGAAATTGGGCAATTAACGAACTCCTTCAACACGATGATAAGCGGCATCCACGCCCTTCTTCAACAGGTTAATGACAGCGCCCAGATATTAACCGCCTCATCGGAAGAACTCACTGCAAGCGTTCATCAAACATCCGGTGCCGCAGAGCAGATATCCGGCGAGGCACAAGCATTAGCCGCAGGCTTCGAGCAGCAGAGTGACACGATTACCGACTTAAGCACGGCTACTGATCATATGGTAAGCCATCTCACTCATGTGGAATTAATCGGAAAAGAAATGAAGCAGCTCGCTGACGATACGGAGCTTGCCAACCATAATGGCGCAAAGGCAGTTGAGCATATTCATGATCAAATGATAGAGATCAAGTCTACGGTGGAGGAGACGGAGGCTGACATAACAGCGCTGCACGAAGCTTCAACAACGATAGGTTCCATCATAACGGCCATTAATGAAATAGCCAGACAAACGAACTTGCTCTCCCTAAATGCTTCTATTGAAGCTGCGAGAGCTGGTGAAGCAGGTCGCGGCTTCACCGTAGTAGCTGGAGAAATTCGCAAACTGGCGGATGATTCAGCCGTATCTTCGCGCCAAATCGCAGACCTTGTCACACATATGCAAGCCAAAACCGAGGAAGCCGTTCAATCCATGCGTAAGGGCGCTGAGCGAGTAGCCATTGGAATGGAGCGAAGCCTCAATGCCTCTGCTTCCTTCATCCAAATGGAAGCTTCCATTTCCAAAACCGTACATAAAGTAAATGAAACAGAAGCAGCCATCACGCAGGCAGCAGGTGAATCCCGCTCTATTTCTTCTTCTATGCAGTTGGTTAACCGCATTACGAGTGAGGGCGGAGGGCGTATTCAGGAAATGTCAGCGGCTTCACAGGAGCAAGCTGCTGTAATGGAAGATGTACTCCATTCCGCGAGCAGCTTATCTGATTTGGCCGATGATCTTCATAAAGCGATGTCTCGTTTCACACTGTAAAATATTTATTTTAGTGAGACCTGCTTGAGGTTCAATTGACATGCGTTTAAATATACAAAAAAAACGGTATCGCACCTCTAAAGAGGCCGATACCGTTTTTTTTATTTCCTAACCCTTTACAGCCCCTGCTGTCATCCCTTTCATGATCTGCTCTTGGAATATCAGATACACGATAATGGTGGGTACAACAGCGAGCGCCATAGCCGCCATCGTAAGCTTATAATCTGTCGAATACCCGGTAGCAAATACCGATAAACTAAGCGGTAAGGTCTTCAGATGGGGATCACTTATAAAGACAAGCGCAAAGGAGAAATCATTCCAATATCTCAAGAAGGCGAGGATACCGACTGTCGCCAGCGCCGGAAGGGATAACGGTAGCATCATGCGAAGGAATATCCCCCAGTAGCCTGAGCCGTCTATCATCGCTGCCTCTTCAATTTCTTTTGGAAAGTTGCTCATATAAGCCACACACACGAATATGGCGATCGGCAGTTCAAATGCCGTATATGGCAGGATTAAAGCTGCGTAGGTGTTCAAAATATCAATTTTGTTCATTAAGATGAACAAAGGAACAAGTGTACTATGGATAGGAATAAGCATGCCCAGCATAAAAGTTCCCATCACGAGCAGCTTTCCTCTGAACTTAAAACGAGCGATGACATAAGCGCATAATGCGCCCATAATAAGTGTGATAACAAGTGCAGTTAGCGTAACGATAGCCGAGTTCATAAAGGCAACACCCATATCCGCTACTTCCCAGGCACGGGAGTAGTTGCCCCAATTCCAAATGGCCGGCAGCCCGAACGGACGTGAGAAAAATTCATCATTGGTTTTAAATGCGCTAATAAACAACCAAATGAGCGGATAGAGAGTTACTAGTGCATATACAGTCAGACCTACGGAAAGTAAGCTGCCTTTCATCTTGCGCAGCCCTGCTCCAAAACCTTTGGAGGAGGCTGAGTGAGCAGCGCTAATAGATGGCGTAGTCATAAACATGATCCCCTCCGTTATTTTTTGGATCTCATCAGGTACTGGCTTCCCGCTACGAGAATCAAGCTAATGATAATAATCATAGTAGATACTGCGCTTCCGTAACCAAAACGATAGATCGAGAACGTATTGTTGTACATATAAGAGGCAAGCAGCTCTGTTGAGTTCGCTGGTCCCCCGCCTGTCATAACATAAATGAGATCAAACGCTTTAAGACTTCCAGATATGCAAAGCACTACCGCGACCTTGATCGTATCCCAAATCATCGGAATTTTGATAGAAAACAGCTTGCGTGAAGCAGTTGCCCCGTCAATCTGAGCCGCGTCATCGATTTCACTAGGGATATTTTGCAAAGCGGCAATAAACATAATGAGATAAGGTCCCACGTTCAGCCAAATGATCGGTACCATGATTGCATACATCGAGATAGAGGGATCAGAAAGCCACTGCTGCTTCCAGCTGCTTAAACCAAGACTGTCCAGCAGAAAGTTCAGCACCCCGATTTGCGGATGATAAATGTAGCCCCAGATAATACCGACTACGACGGATGAAAGAACCATCGGCATAAAGATCGATGCACGGATAAACTTTTGGAACAAGCCGTTCTTAAGCAAAACTAAGGATAGCAACAGCGCAATCGGCACCTGACCGAAAACGGAAGCGGCAACGATGAGCAGATTGTTTTTAAATGAATGCCAAAACAGTCTGTCTTGCAAAACTTCCTTATAATTGTCTAAACCGATGAAACGCATCTCTCCGATGCCCTTCCAATCAAAAAAGCCATAATAGGCTGACCAAATAATCGGTACGATAACAAAAAAGACGAATAACGCGAGTGCCGGAAGAAGTCCGATAGCGATAAAGCCTCTGATGCGTAAAGATGATGACATGTTCGTCTCCTCCTAAAAGGTTTGCGTAGCAAACCTACTTCGTAAGCAACAGCTAAGGTTTGCGTAGCAAACCTACTTCGTAAGCAACAGCTAAGGTTTGCGTAGCAAATCTACTTCGTAAGCAACAGCTAAGGTTTGCAAGTAAGCATAAGCTAAGGGATTGGTTATTTCCTTTATGGCTCGGTTTGAGAACCGTTGGTGCTTTAAGGAAATAACCATTACCCTTTCATATCATTGATAGAGAAGCTTATTATTTACCTAGTGCTTTGGATTGTGCATCTTGGATTTTCTTCGCTACATCCTCTGGTTTGCCGCCCATCAATAGCTCTTGAAGTCCATTATTCACAGCATCAGCGCCTGCAGATGTAAGTTTGCCATCGTATACGGGAGTCATCTTCACTTTGTTCACCAGATCATATACTTCGCTAAAGATTGGAGATACTTTGCTCTTGTCCAGCTCTGCTTTGTAGCTTACAAGCTGATTGCTCTCTAGCGTGCGCTTCTGAGCTTCTGGTCCGGACATTGCATAAATAAGTTCGAATGCTGCATCTTTCTTAGCACCAGTAGCATCCTTGCCAAGACCCATACCTACACCAACTACACCTGATAGAGAGTTTGGATCGCCTTTACCGCCAGGGATCGAAGGAAGAACCGTAGCACCCATAGCTTTCAAAGCTTCTTCAGAAGCATTCGATGCAAGATTGGACAATGCCCAGCCGCCATCGATCATCATCGCTGCTTTACCTTGTGCAAACATTTGCTCCATTTGTGTGTTGTCAATTGCATTGAAGCCTTCTTGGAAAGCACCTGATTCGCCAAGCTGCTGCATGTAAGTAAGAGCCTGTACAAATTCTGGATCTGTGAAGGATGCGCCATCTTGGCTTGCTGCCTTCAGGAACCATTCTGTACCCGTTACACGATCAGCCAGTGAGCTGAAAATACTGGATTGAGCCAGCCAAGCCGCTTTGTTGCCTAGTGCGATTGGTGTAATTTTATTAGCTTTCAGTACGCTGATTGCATTCAAAAGCTCATCCCATGTTTTTGGAACAGTTAGATTATTTTGCTCAAGAATCGTTTTGTTATAGTACAGAATCGATGTCGGAGACAAGCCCATCGGTGCGCTGTATATTTTGCCGTCTACAGTGAAAGCATCGAAGGAGTTTGGCATGAAGCCTTCTTTCCATTCTGGGTGGCTGTCAATCAGCTCGTTAACAGGTTGGATGAGTCCGCCTGCAGAGAACTCCTGCGTCATCGAACCATTTGAAAGGATGAATACATCCGGCATTTCATTCGCAGCTGCAACCGTTTTCAAACGAGTTTTGTAACCGTCTGGCGGAATCGCTTGAATGTCTAGTGTGATATTCGGGTGATCCGTTCCAAATTGCTCAATGATCGAACGCATCGTTTGTGCTCGCAGATCATCGCCGGTAAAGTTATGCCACAGGCTTAGCTTCACTTTTTCTGTTCCTGCATTTTTACCGCCCTCGTTTGTTTTTTCATTGTTTTTGTTTCCGCCACATGCTGCCAAAATCGTGATCATAAGAGTAACCATAATTGCTATTGATAGAGTCTTCTTCATGTCATGTTTCCTCCTTGATATTTGTCTTATCTCCGAGTATAGGGAAACAACGTCTACATGTGCAGGGGACAGAACTCAGGAGTAGGGTAGATAAACTTCAGCTTCTCGATCGGTACTCTGAGGGGGTAAATCCTGTACTGCGCTTGAATAATTGACTAAAATATTTCATATCCGCATACCCTACGCGCCCTGCTACCTCGCTTACTTTAATCGGTGATTCATCCAGCAGCCGCTTGGCGCGATCCATTCTAGTTCGGGTCACGAACTCGATATACGTTTGCCCTGTTTCTCTTTTAAATACCTCGCTGAAATGATTCGGATTCAAGTGTACATGCTTCGCAACCTGCTGCAATGTCAGCTCCTTATCCAAGTGATCATGAATATAGGCAATTGACCGTTTGATGTAAGGTATGCCTTCTTGTTCAACCGATTCACGGTACATTTGCATAAGCTCATTAAGCTGTTTAAAAAGAGATTCTACTCCGATAGCAGTATTCGACGAGGAAGACATACTGCTCGCGAGCTTCGCTCCCGATAGCAATGAAGCATCCCCATAAGCTGTAATGACTCGCTCGACCCAGCGATAAGCCGAGATTTGTACAGAGTGAAGAAACCGCCTCAGCGACTCTGGCGTCGTGTTGGAATCCATGAGCTGAAGTCCAATCATTTTATCAACCCATTGATAGAGTCCCGCCTCCACACCACTTTGAAATAAAGCAGTAAGCTGGGCTTCTTCCTCTCCTGAGCAAACCGTACGACCTCCCTGCCTGTCTTTAATTTGATCATAAGTAAGCAGTCCTTCGTCTGCTGTCATCCCCTTGAACAAGAATGTGTAGGATGCTTCCGTGTAGGATGCTTTTAGCTTGCTCCAATCGGGGACGACCGAGCCTGCTGCCCCAAACAGCTTGCACTTTAGCTTACGTCCAATTCGGTCAAGCACTCTTCCGAGCTCTGAAATATCACCGTTCATTGGCTCATGTCTGAGCAGGACGACTAGACTATCATTTCGAAGCAGCGCTTCCCCTTCAATCATCTCGCTTATCATATTGTGAACCGCAAACAATAATAAATAGCCTTGGTTACCTGTGTCTCCCCAGCCGTCAGCCGAGATGATAACAGCTTGAAGTGCAGATGCTTCATTCATTCGCAATAACGGCAGCAGCTTCGCAGCCTTATCTACCGATCGGCTGTCAAGCTCCGTTCCTTCTAAGAGTCTCTCAAAAAGTCTATCGCGCAGCTGATCTCTTTTTAATGACTCCCATTTTTGCACAATTCGCTGCTTTGCGCTGTTAACCGCTCGTATAATCTCATCCGGACGACTTGTTTTGAGCAAATAATCACCTGCTCCTTCGCGAATCGCTCGCTGTGCATAGGAGAAGTCATCATAGCCTGTTAATATAATAACCTCACTATCCGGTAGAAGCCTCCTGACCTCACCTGCAAGCTCAAGACCGCTGCGCCCTGTCATTTGAATGTCTGTAAGAATAATATCCGGTTGCTCTAATTCCAAACGTGACAGTGCTTCCTCTGCTGATTCTGCGGGCTTCAAAAGCTCATAACCGAGCTCCGACCACTTAATAACGGTACTAAGCCCTGTTCGAATAATGACCTCATCATCTACGATTAGCAGCTTCATTCGGCTTTTCCTCCCTCGTTGAGCATCGGGATCAGGAAGGACACACGTGTGCCGATCCTTTCCGTGCTTTCTATGCGTAATCCCGCTTCTGCACCGTAATGCAGCTGCAATCGTTTATGAACATTGCGCAGCCCGTAGCTGCCGCGTTCCAACCGTTCACGCTCTTTTCTTCGATCATCCGGACCATGCAGTTCCTTATAAATCGAAGCCAGTCTGCCGCTATCCATGCCCGCTCCAGTATCCTCGACAGCAAAGGCCATGAAGGAGCCCTGTTTGTGAGCGGTAACCCTAATCTCACCAGCCTCCGTTTGCTTTTGAATACCATGAATAAGAGCGTTTTCAATTAAAGGCTGCAGCAGCAGCTTTAACATCGTTTCTTCCGTTATTTCCGGATCAATATCAACCATAAACTGAAATTTATTTGGAAAACGAATCGACTGAATGTTAGCATAATGACCCGCATGTGCGACCTCCTGCTCAACGGAGCAAAATTCCTCTCCCTTATTCAAGCTGAATCGCATAAAATCGCTTAAGCTGCCCACCATATCAGCCGTCTTCTCGTCTTGATTCATTAAAGCCATCCAGTGGATGGACGACAGCGTATTGTACAAGAAATGAGGGTTGATCTGCGCCTGAAGCGCATGCATATCTGCCTCTTTTTTATTGGACTCCTCCAGCTTCACCTGCTCCGTTAGACCTTCAATTCGCTCACTAAGCTTATTATAGCTGCGTACAAGCTGACCGACCTCATCCATTGTTTCCACCGGATAGGTCTGCATAGGCTCCTCTGGATTGGAATGCTTCAGAAACTGCGTCAGCATGATAAGCGGATTCGTCACCCTCTGAACAAAATAGAGAACGAGCGCAACTACAAGCAGCACGGAGAAAATAATAACAATCGCCATCAGCTGGAGCATATAACTGTTTTGCGCTTTGTATTCTGCGAAAGGCATAACACCAGTTAACCGCCAACCGACTGCAGCTACTGTATCATAGAGAATCGTTTGTTTATTTTCCCCTTTCCCATAATTCAGCGTGCCTGAATCTCCTTTTATCTTAAGTCCAGGAAGCAGCTCCCCCATGGTTGATACAGAGTCGCTCCCATCACTACCAGACAATAATAGCCCATCCTGATTGGATAATACGACATACCCATCATGAGAAATACCCGCTTGCTCCAGAATCTTCGCTACTGCCTCTTCGTTGAGGCTGATAACCAGCGTTCCGATTTCCTTAAAGCTGTTCAAGCTGCGGATTGGCCTAACCAACGAGATAACCTGCTTGGTTCCCCCAGCTGTAATGGTCTCGTAACGACTTGTCCACCATTTGACATGGGACTGAATATTATGAGCCTCCTGCCCTGTCAGATCAGTTAGCCCCGTCGAGAAAATAGTTGTATTAGATACGGGATGCGATTGACTTAAAGGATATATCGTAATATCCGAAATGTATGCTTTGGAGAAAACGAGATTTGACAGAAATTCAATCATCTGCGTCTGCTTGACCGCATTTTCAGATGAGCTGCTTAAGTATTGCTGCACATCCTTTTGTCCAATCAGGAATAGCGACATATTCTCGATATCCTGCACGATGAACTCCAGATTCGTACCCGTCTGACGCAAAATGCTCATACCTGACTGCTTAGCCTTCTCTTCTGTTGCCGTCGCTGCCATGTTGTAGGCGAATAAACCCAGCGCAAGCAAAGGAATCAAAACCGAAAGCAGCAGCAAAAAGGAAAGCTTTCGCTTTAATGAACTACTGATCCAGCGCATCTCACATCACCTCTCCTGTTGTCGTATCGCGAAGCATAAAAGTTTAAAAATATCCTATCACACTTTTTTTTAGGTTAACAGATTTTTTGTTTGATTTTTTTGACAGCACGTAGTACCATGTGGGCAATGAGATTGCAAGGAATGGAGGAAGGCGAGCAAAATGGAATCGATATCGCAGGAACTCGTTTTTTTAACCGAGATGGCTAAAGGCATAACAGCGCAGTTCGGCGACAATTGCGAGGTCGTCGTACATGATTGGTCGAAACCCGTTGACAGCACGATTGTTGTCATCGAGAACGGACATGTTACTGGACGAAATGTCGGAGATCCGGGCACGAATCTGGGGCTGGAAATAATGCGCGGTACGTCGGAGGGCGATAATCGACATAACTATGTCACGCAAACTAAGGACGGACGCATCCTTCGGTCCACCTCCATGTATGTCAAAAATAACGCCGGTACTATTATCGGGGCACTCTGTATTAATTTCGACATCACCGATCTAATGGTAGCTGAGAAAACATTGCAATCGCTGACAGCAAGCGGTCTGCAGCCTATCCGTGAATCCTTCGTCAGCAACGTGAATGACCTGTTGGACACACTTATTCAAGAAGCACAGGAAATGATCGGCAAGCCGCCGGCAACGATGACTAAGGAAGACAAAATTAAAATCATTCAATTGCTCGATCAAAAGGGTGCTTTCCTTATTAAAAAGTCGGGCGAGAAGGTTTGCAGCTATTTGAGCATTTCAAAATTTACACTATACAGCTATTTGGAGGAATCCAAAGCCGCCGATAGCGAAGGAGGAACGGTAGAATGAATCAAAATAAGTACATACCGTTATTCGAAGGCCGCGAGCTGGAGACGCCCTGTCTCGTCATTGACAGTAGCGTTGTCGCCGCCAATATTTCCGCAATGGCAAAATCGTTGGAGCAATGCGGCGTAATGCTTCGTCCGCATGCAAAAACACATAAGCTGCCGGAGATGGCAGCTACACAAATGGCAGCTGGTGCCGTCGGCATTACGGTAGCAAAAATTTCAGAGGCTGAAGTGATGGCAGCCAGCGGTATCCGTGACATATTTGTCGCTTACCCGCTTATTGCTGAATCCAAGCTTGAACGAGCAGCTCGTTTAAGCTTAAGCGGCATTCGATTAATCATCGGAGTAGATAGCCTAGAAGGTGCGAAGCGAATTTCTGAGATTGGCTTGCGAGAAGACACTGAGCTAGAAGTTCGCCTTGAGCTAGATACCGGACTACACCGCACAGGTGTTACGATCGACAAAGCTGTCGAGCTAGCCAAACAAATCAACGCGCTTAAAGGAATAAAGCTTAGCGGCATTTTCACCTATCGCGGCGCAATGCTCGGCGGAGCATCGACGCTGGACTTGAGAGCCGCTGGTCATGAAGAAGGCCGCTTGATGGTTGAAGCTGCCTCTGTTTTAAGAGAGGCAGGCATCGCAATTAGCGATGTTAGCGTCGGCTCTTCACCGACAGCGTTGTTTGCTGCAGAGGTAGAGGGTGTGACCGAGGTGCGTCCCGGCACTTACATCTATCAGGACCGGATGCAGGCTGCTTTCGGCACCTGTACCCTTGAAGATTGCGCAGGAGCTGTCCACGCTACAATCGTTAGTCGCCCTTCGGATGATTTAATTATTATTGATGGCGGCAGCAAAACGTTTGCGACAGACGTGCAACCGGGCAATTCCCCTCTGTTTCTCAAGGGCTTCGGTCATATCATCGGGGACTCCGATGCGATTCTGGAGAGAATGAATGAAGAGCATGGCATGATACGTGTGGAGCCGAATTCGACTTACGCGGTCGGCGATGTTATACAAATCATCCCTAATCATATTTGCAGCACAGTCAATCTTCATAACTTTGTTTACATCAAGGATTCGTCCGAGGCTCTGCGCAAAACAAACGTAGCTGCACGAGGAATGCTCGAATAACGAGAAGGAGAAGGGGAGGAGCAAAGCATGCTCGATCTTATTTTGAAAAATGGTAGAATCGTCGATGGCAGCGGAAATCCTTGGTATAAAGGCGACGTTGGCGTAAAGGACGGCATCATCGTTGCGATTGGACAAATTGATCAGGAGGCTGACCGGATCATCGACGTGGGACGAAAGGTCATCTCACCCGGCTTTATTGATGGACACTGTCACTCTGATCTTATGATTATTGATCATCCCTACAGTGAAATTAAGCTGCAGCAAGGCGTAACGACAGAGGTTGTCGGCAACTGCGGGCTCGCTCCTGCACCTTTCGTTCGTGATAAAGCCAGTATGCTGCAAACTTACGTTCAGCCGGTGCTAGGCAGCACAAGCTGGGAATGGCCGTGGGAAACAGTCGGTCAATATATGGACTTTGTTAGCCGCTCCAATCCTTCTGAGCATATCGCTACCTATGTCGCACACGGCGCTCTGCGCATTGCGGTAATGGGCTTCGAGAACAGACCCGCTACAAAAATCGAGATCGAACGTATGAAAGCGCTTCTTGAAGAAGGGCTTCGTGCTGGTGCAATCGGCTTGTCTATCGGCTTATTGTATGCACCGGGCAGCTATACCTCCCGTGAAGAGCTCGCAGAGCTTTGCAGCGTGCTGCCAAAGTATAATGGACTGCTCTCCACTCATATTCGCGGTGAAGGCAATAACTTGCTGCCATCTGTTGCAGAGGTTATCTGGATTGCTGAGAAAACCGGCATCTCCTTGCATATCAGCCATCTGAAGGCAGCAGGACGCGCCAACTGGGGCAAAGCACTTGATGCACTGGAGCTAGTTGAAGCAGCAAGAGGACGCGGTATGGACGTTACGGTCGATGTATACCCATACGCTGCCGGCTCCACAACCTTGACGACTGTCCTTCCTCCTTGGGTACTAGAGGGCGGTATCGAAGCCACGCTCGAAGCATTCCGAGATAAATCGCTTCGTGCACGTATTAAGGAGGAGCTAAGTCATGAGCAGGATACATGGGATAATCTCGTATGCTCCACCGGCTGGTCCAGCATCATCATTTCGTCTGTGGGAACGGAAGCCAACAAAGGCTTTGAGGGCAGATCCATTGCGGAGGTTGCCGAGGTTCTCGGACAGCATCCTGTTGACTGTATGATGGATCTTCTGCTCGAGGAAAATGGAACTATAGCAATCGTCTACTTCCATATGTCCGATGATGATGTGAAGCAGGTAATCGGCTATGAGAAGTCTCTTATCGCATCCGACAGCTTGAACTGTGAGATAGGCAAGCCTCATCCTCGCACATACGGCACCTTCCCTCGTGTCTTTGCTAAATATGTACGTGAAGACAAAATTCTGTCGCTAGAGCAAGCGGTTCGCAAGCTCACTTCATTCCCTGTTCAGCGCTTCAAGCTTGGCAAAAGAGGACTTCTCGTGCCCGGCTATGCTGCTGACATTACTGTTTTTGATCCAGATGCGATACAAGATACAGCTACATTCGAGGATCCTCGTCAGTATCCAACTGGCATATCACATGTGATCGTCGCTGGCCACCTTACACTTCAGCACGGCACTCATACTCATAAGCGTGACGGTCAACTCATTCGCGCGCATCAATGCTGCACGCACTAGCTGACCATTATTATAAAAAAGAAAAATAGGGAGCTGTTAAACATGTCTATTATTGAAAAACGTCTTGCTGAGCTTGGCATTATTTTGCCTGAAACCACGAAACCGAAATTTTCCTACATCCCGGTTAACCAAACTGGAAATCTTATCTATACCTCGGGCTTCGACTGCCGTATCGACGGTGTTCTCATGTATGAAGGTAAAATCGGCTCTGATCTAACGATCGAGCAAGGACAGGAAGCCGCTCGTCAGGTGGTCATTAACCTGCTTGCAGCTATGAAGGCTCACCTCGGCGATCTTGACCGTGTCGTGAAAATTGTTAAAATACTTGGCTTTATCAATAGTGCTCCTGGCTTCGGCGATCAGCCGTATGTGCTTAACGGCGCATCTGACCTGCTGATCGAGGTATTCGGTGAAAACGGTCGTCACGCTCGCTCCGCCATCGGAACAAGCGACCTTCCATTCCACACACCAGTTGAAATCGAGCTAATTGCAGAAGTGCGAGAATAGTATTGGCGTGCAAAATCCCCAAGGCTCAGGCACTTGGGGATTTGAAACTATTTTAGTTTAGTGGATACCTAGATTAACCGATTTACAAGTAAGCTTCGCTGATTACTACCAGCATGCACGAGAAATAATTACAAGTAGAATGAAAAGTACTAAAATTATTCCTAGGTTCGAAAATCCTCCGCCGCAGCTTGCACCTGCAACCGGGTAAGAAGGACCACAGTTTCCTGTACCGACACCTGCTACTCCATAGCTCATTTGTTCATCTCCTTTTTATTAAGGTACAGTATCCTATGAGTCAGGATGAAAATGGTATAGGCAATTGATTAAAATGTGCGCTTTACTCATCTTTTACACATAGTGAACGGTTGCAATCTATTCTTATCCAAGTGCTAGGCACGTCCATGTTGCGTTCATTTAAAATCCCCAAGGCTCAGGCACTTGGGGATTTTAGTATGCTTATATTTAGTGAAAACCGATTATACGGCAATCAAGTAAGTCTGCGTTTAGACTAACAACAAATAGAACGCGTGATAATGACTAGTAGAATGAATAGTACAAGAATAAACCCAATATTCGAGCATCCTCCGCCTAATACGGGTCCACAGTTGCCTGCACCTACGCCTGCTACTCCATAGCCCATTTTGTTCATCTCCTTTTTGTTAAGGTACAATATCCTATGAATTAGGACAGCAATTGTATGGGCTTTTGGGTAAATTCAGCAGATGCCTAAAGAGAGATCGAAGTCCCCCTATTCTATTTATCTTCATGCTCAATCGCTTTTATTTCCTTAGCCAGTTGATCCAGTGAATGATCGATCTTTTCCATCTTCTCCCCCATCGTTTGCAACACATACCGAATTAGAATAAAGCATAGTGTTACCGGAAAACCAACGTTAGTCACTAAAGATATAATGTCTGTTACTTGCATGAATGATCACCCCCTTCTTCTAACTCTTACTGTATAGGGCAATCTAAATCCAAATTTTACAACACCATCTTACAAATAAATGATACAATAAAAATAAGAACAAGTGTTCTCATTTTGGTTGTGATTCTCTGCTATGAGTTTCCCTATATATATAGAGGCACTATTAAGGGGGGAGAGATTTTTGGAGATACAGCAGAGCATTTATGAACGATATAAGAGAGAGATTTATCGCATTGGATGGCGATTACAATACCATGCCAAAACAATTAAGCAACGAGAATGTCGATTCTATGATAATGAAATAGCTGAAACTGGCTTCACAACCTCTTCTGAAAATAAAATTATGGTTCAGCAGCTCATAGATACATTACCGCCATGCGGAAAGTCCATTCTTTATAAACTATATATCCTAGATCAGACAGAGTCTGAAGTCGCTCGTCAACTAAACATAAGCCAACAGGCGGTGAACAAATGGAAACAAAAGATGATAAAAGAACTATCTCAGACAGTGAATTCCTAGCATTACTGCATGCTGCAAAAGAAAATGATACGGCGTCCATGCTGCAACTTATTGAGCTGTTTAAAGGTGATATTCATAGACTTAGCCATTCGATCCATATGCCGAAAGAAGATGCAGTGTCCCAAATCGTATTAGAGTTTCTAGAATTCATTAAGAGCAGTGAGGATTAAGCCTTCTATTTGATTGAAAATAGCATAAGAAAAAACGCTCCTAAATTCGGGAACGTTTAATTCTTAAGTGTTTTTTTCACCAAGCAAGAAAGAATGAAATCAGAGAAAGATATTATAAAAAATGATTAGAAAGCTTTTGAATAGTCATAAATATCAACAATAGTTCCGTGCTCAAAATTATCCTTAAATAGATATTCTATAATTTGTGCAGCTGTTTCCCCCGTGGTTGTGAGCATCCCTTTCTCTTTGGCTATGTTGAATAATTCAGCAGCAGGGAATGAGTTCTTGTTCTGGTTCCTTGCTTCTTCCTGTAAACCGGTATCAATCATTCCTGGCCAAATAGAAACAATTTTCACCGGCGATGTTATGTTAGTATTCTGCTCTAGTCCTACGCACTGTGTAAATACATCTAGTCCAGCTTTAGCTGCAGAATATAAGCTCATTCCTGGTTGAAGATTTTTTGCTGATGCAGAGGAAATGTTTAATATTCTCTTTTCAGCATTCATTTCGCTTGTATGTCGAATAAAAAGCGATGTTAAAATAATCGGAGCCAGTAAATTAAGAGTAATATTGTTAGTTATTTCGTTTGCATTACCTATCTCAATAAATGACAGGGGAGAAACAACAGCTGCATTATTGATAAGATAAATTCCCTCAATAGAAGACTTATCAATGGAATTAAAAATATCCTCCATCAACTTTTCAATACGATCTACATGGTTTAAGTCGAATTCAAAATATTTAATATTATTGCTTTTATTTAATAAACTATTGTTTCTTTCTCGCGAGATACAAAACAAATAATGATCATTTGAAATCAACTGCTCTGAAATAGCTTCGCCCAGACCTCTAGACGTTCCTGTTATAATGAAATACTTCATAATCGTTCTACCTCCAAAATTATTTTTGGTATCAGATACTAGTATCTGATACCAACATAACTATATTGCTAGATAATGTCAAATTGCACTCGTAATTTCCTACATCATCCCATTAATTTATCAAAGCTAATACGAACAAAAAAAAGGCCGCTTCCCTCTCATTAAACTGAAAGGTGAAACGGCCTAATTTTTATCACAATAAATCTATGCTGCAATTGCTGCTTATTTAACGAGGATTGTCTACTTTCATAATATCCAGAAAAGGAATCTTCGTGATGTTCCCCATATATTCAACATGCACTTTTTTGGTTCGCGAGTCCAGCTCTGTGATTACACCTCGAACCTGCTCTTCTGCTGCCCATATGGTTAACAAAAGCTCGGCTCCTTCTTGCTTGGCTTCCACCAGCCTCTCGCCCAGCTCTTCAAGCTCAAATTCATCTCTTGTTGGACGTTTTGGTCCCTTTGCCTTAGCCATGTCCTTCCCCTCCTACCGTAAAGCTCTATTATAGCATGTCAGTATGAGCGTATGTGAAGTCCTGCCTCGCATAAAGAAGTTATTTATAGTAGAATGAACACAAAGCTACACTAAATCATTATGAGGTGTTCGAATGGCCATTAGTTTTACTTCTTCTATTATCACTCGGTTAAACAAAGAAATTGCCGAGCTTCAAACACAGAGCAGCAACGAGAAAAGAAAGAAAGAAAAAGCGCTAGCTAAAATCAAACAGCTGCAAAAAGACAGTAAAATAAGTAAATCGCATACTGATTTAAGCAGTAAAATGACGCAAATCAAAAAGCTAACGGACGATGTAGCTAGAATCACTAAACTTCAAACTGATTTGGCCAAGCAGCTGGATCAAAAAAGTGCTCAACTGAAGCAGCAAAGCGCAGCTCAAAAAAATATATAACATCAAGAGACCACTCACAAGCTAAACGTGAATGGTCTTTTTTTCGCATCAGCATCGTATTCATTATTGACCAATAAGGAGTTGAACGGATATGAAAGCTGCAGTTATCGAAAAATTTGGCAGACCCGATGTGTTCCAAATTCAAAACGTCTCAGAACCAACACCACAAGCTAATGAAATCAAAGTTCAGGTATCGGCTTCCTCCGTCAATCCGATTGACTGTAAAACCCGTTCGGGAAGTATCGCCTTCCTATCAGGATGGAAATTCCCACGTATTCTCGGTTCTGACTTCTCAGGTCTGGTGATTGCATGTGGATCAGAGGTCAAGCATCTAAAACCTGGAGATGAAGTATTTGGTTTCTCGCCAGGCGCTTCAAAAGCAGGGGCTTATGGAGAATTCATTTGCTGCGATGCCTCAAGGGCGGCAGTTAAACCAGCGAATTTGCAGGCTCAGCAAGCAGCTGCTATTCCATTAGCAGGACTCACTGCTTACCAGTCTCTTTACCGAGAAGGAAGAATGCAAGCTGGAATGCGTATTCTAATCACAGGAGCAACAGGAGGAGTCGGCCATTTTGCCGTACAAATAGCGAAATCAGCTGGCTGCCATGTTACCGGCGTTTGCCATTCTAGAAACAAAGAGCTCGCCATACAGCTAGGCTGCGATGAGGTCATACCATACGATGAAATAGATTTTAGAAGAAATGATCAGAAGTATGATCTTATCTTCGACTCCGTTGCCAAGTATGGATACAGGAGCTGCAAAGCCATCTTACATGCAAAGGGGACTTATGTTTCCACGATTCCTTATCCCGCCGTAATGGTCATGCACCTCCTCTCATCCTTTTCCAAGGGGCGAAGGGGACGCTTTATATCCGTTAACGCAAACACAGCCGATTTAGAAAGATTAGCCCAATTGGTAGATGCGGGAACACTCACTCCATATATTGAACAAGTATTTCAGCTTGCTGATATTTCCAAAGCCCATACCCTTAGCGAAACTGAAAAGACACGGGGCAAGATCATTATTGAAATATAAGTGAACTCATTCCTCTATTCTCTGAATGCCCAATAAAGCTTGAGAAATAATCTACTAAATGAGGTGTTTACAAAATGAAGCTAATTAAAAGTTTTTTTCTAGTCGTGATGAGTTTGGTTGCAGAACTGTGGACGGGTTATTTAAGCGTAAGTCCCCAGTTTTATGATAAGCACTCTTCTACAAAAACAAAAACCGGTTATGTTTTCTTTGTAGCACTTGCCGCATTGGCAACGATCGGAGTCGCCACTTGGTTATATGTAAAGCGTTATTGAGTTTTCGCGGGAAATACTTAGATTTATTCTCCGCTTTGACGAAGAAATTCTGCAACGCTTTGATTACCTTGCTTCATTGCGATTGAATATGCTGTATTCCCCCCCCATCCTTAGCGTCTGTATCAGCTCCGTGTAGTATTAAATCTCTACATGATCTGTATGAAATGCAGCCGTTTGCAGAGGAGTCTGACCGTCACTGTCCAATATATTTGTACCGGTATTATATGTAAAAAGCGTTTATATGACTTCCACATTACGCTTCCCCACAATCGCAGCATGTAATGCCGTATTAGATGGAATAAAGGAAATTTTAGAATGAGACACCGCATCAATGTCAGTCCTTTATTCATATGTATAATCCCTTGAGAAAACCTCCATCGTAAAATGGAGGAGCTTCATCTATCCGTATAAGATTTGCGTTTCCTTAAAAGAATAAAAGCTGGAGTACTCCAAGCACTACCGAAGCAGTCACCAATATTTTCGCTGCATTCACCCTTTGCATGTATTTCAAAACCACTCCAATGACGGATAATAGACCGAAAAAAGCCGCCACGATTTGCGGAATAATCAAGTTGCTCGGAAGGGAAGTCATATTCAAATAACTGATAAGAATACCCAACGCTACTGTGACTGCAAATATAAAATGATTTGCTTTTGTTTCTTTTACTACATACAGCAATACTATACAAATAATACTAGCAATAGCGATTATAATAAAAAATATCAATAATAAGCCTAATGCCATTGTGTATCCCTCCCTCAATCCTATTTATATCATTCCTTATACTTACCTAATTTAAAAGGTTATGAATCTTTTACTACCACATCCACATTCGTATTAGCGAACTGACTTCTTATTGATTTTCAAATATTCAAGCACACTTAGCTAAAAAAAAGAACAACTGGACGCATGTAGCGAACCGCTGTTCTTTCTTTTGTTAGCGTGCATCATTCCCAAATTTAGAAATTGTGAGTGACCGTATTTAAATCTTCGGCAGAACTGGCAACCTTAATAGTCGCCGAGCCGACCTCTTCGATTACTTTTATTAAAGCGCCTAGTTCTGTTTCTACCGTGCTAATTTCACCCAGACTGCTTTCAAGAGACAGTAGTATTTGGTTAAACGTTGCTCGTGTTTGCTCCGATTCTTTCTGCCCTAATAGCACTTGTAGCTTGACCTCTTCAATGGATTGCACAACCTCTTGCGTGTGCGAGCTGGAAAACTTCATGAATTCATTGATCTGCTTTACAGCCTTGCCAATATCCTCCGACAGCTTCTTCATTTCTCCTGCCACAACAGCAAAGCCAGCACCATGCTGACCAGATCTGGCGGCCTCGATGCCGGCATTTAGCGATAGCAGCTTCGTCTGACCCGAAATATGAAGCACATTTTGAACGATTGTAGTAATTTGTTCAGATGACTGTATTAACTTTTCTACAGAATTGCCCATATGTAAGGAACGGTCATGAATAGCTGTAATTCTTCTTTCGAGCTCTTCCATCTTCTCTGTTCCCATAACAGCCAATATTCGAGAGCTCTGTGCTAAATCCATACTGTGAAGAAATGATTGATTGACGTGACTGCTGCTGACAATCAGCTGTTCTGTTGAAGCACTAGTCTGTTCTGTAAGCGCAGCAAGTTCCTGACTAACCAGTCCTATGCTTTGCTTCACTTCTTCACGAACCTGCTTATTGTAACGCTCCTTCTGCTCTTGATTTTTCTTGTCATAGGCTTCAATTACAAGCTGCTGCTCGAAATTAAGCAATTTGGTAATGATTCTTCCGTAAAATAAGCTCTGCTGCGTGTCCTTTGAATTCCGATATAGGATGTCCAAAAAAATATCCTGTAAATTCTGAAAACTTCCGATATACCATTTCGGCTCCAGACCGATCCGCTGATGCACATCAGCTATTTGCAAGCGTTTCTGAATATACTCGCTGTCAATACGGCCGCTGAACAGTTCAATGATATGACCTTTTAATGTATTTTTGAGACGATCAAGTGTGCTATGCTCCGTTATCATCTGTTTAAGGTGTGTTACTTCAATGATCTTAGCGTAAAAAGCATCGATAATCTCGTCGATATTTGCCATAATCAACGGTTGTATAGAGTGAATAAGCTGCAAATCCTCTACGGATAGATTTATCATCTTAAGCTGTTCATTCAATTGATGATTGTTCACTTCAATAGAAGCATCCTTAATCTGGACATCAATCATCCCGCTTGATGGTATCGGTGGATGAGGGTTTGATTTTCCGAACCATCTCGTCATGTACATACACTCCTTTTTAAGTAACGTGTTTCGATCCCCTCCGCAATGACCCGAAGGATAGATGCCGATTCATCAATGAACCTCTTTATAACACATAAACAAACCTACTGTGGAATTCCAACCGCTATTATTAGGTATGACTTTCTCACTAAGTCTAAATAGGGCATTTATACCTGACTATACCTCAGATAGAAATATAAAAATATGACATTTATCACTTTTACTGATAGATATATACATGGGGATGAATTCCAGAAATCGATATATCAACAAAAAAAGAGTCCTCTACGAGACACAGAGAACTCCTTTTTCGCTGCCTATTTTATTCCCATACAATATCATGATTTAACTGTTTAGATATTCCAATGGCTTCCGATCGTGATTTCGCTGGTGCTGATATAACTAAATCAGTTGTAGATTTTTGATCACTATTAAGCGGTTCATAAACCCAGATCGTTAGCTTCTCAAAATTATCAGACATCCATATTGAACCTAATGATTCATGAATAGGCATACCATCTTTAACGGTAATATAGGTTAATCCTCCCCAACCATTTCGTATCGATTTATAAAACATAATATTAGCCAGCTCATATGTTTTCGTATATTCAAAGTTATCAACCACAAATGATCCAACGAATTTAGGTTCAGAAAATAATCTTTTGAAGAGCTTGCCCTTAATCGCAATAGTCGTATTCTCGGAATAGGTTTCATCATCTATTCGATATTGAACAGCAGGGTATTCTTTATTTATGGTCCGCGGTATTCCAGATATGGCTACTACAATACCAAATAATACAGCCAAACAAATCAATACGATCAAACCTTTTAGCAACGGACTAGTATAACGACTTACCTTATTTCTAATTCTTTGAGCAACCAAGAAATCAAGATAAGCTGATTCCTTCTCCTCTTTGGTTTCACTGTCGAACTTCGAGAAATTAGGTTGAATATCGAAACTTGGCAAAGGATAATGAATGGAGACATTGGATAGCTTCTCAACAAGCTGAGCAGCACTTGAAATTTCATCGGATTGAATATTCTCAATTGCTTTTATAATATCATTTTTCTTTGTTACTCTTTGAGAGAGATCATGATGATGTCTAAGCAAGACATTTCTAATTTCATGGGGGAAATCCTGTATCTCAATAATGTCATCAATACCGAATTCCAATTTCCTTAACTCAGCAATAATTAACAATTGTGTGATATTCTCTTCAGAGTAATATTGATAATTTCTTCCATTTATCACTTCGGACTTTGGAACAACGAGCTGCCTTTCAACATAGTAGCGGATCGTTCTCTCCGTAAGATTCGTTCGTTTGCATACTTCCTTAATTTTCATCCCACCATCTCCTTATGCCAAAACCGTAGCATCATACGTAGGGTAAGTGTCAATCCTATTTTTATTATAAACCAAAATCTTGCATATATTTGAAAAACAACGTAGCGTAAGACAACAAAAAAACGGCATCTCTGCCGTTCGTCTGAGTCGTATACAACATACAATATAGTTAGCAATCATTTTTTCTTCGATTTAGCTTCTGCTTTTTTGATATTTTCAGCTATTCTAAATGTAACGATTCTGTTTATTAATTCATAAGGGAGTGGCTTTTCAATTGGAAACTGTACCGATCCTTTTGCGCCCTTATATTCCGATAATTCAGCTTTAAAAGCTTCAACTCCGCTAGCTCCTGGATAGAAACCGATATGCTTTTTATAAGCAGCGAAATACACCAAATTTCCATGCAATACAAATGCAGGCATTTGATAGCTTATCTTTTCTTTGGCATCCGGTGCCGCTTCCCTGATGACTCGTCTTAATGTTCTAAGTATTTCTTGAACTTCAGCAGGAAATGTTGCAATATAATCATCTACTGATTCAAACGTGGCTTTGTTCCCTTCCATGACTTTCTCCTTCCATATTCATCTGAAAAAGATAATTTCATTTATTACTTATTTATTACTTATTTATCATTCAAAAGCTTCTTTAACGAATCCGTGTCATTAATCGAAACTAATTGTTCAAGGTTCTTACCTATTTTCTCCTCATCCCAGTTCCACCATTGAAGCTCCAGCAGTAATGAAATCATTTCATCACTGAAACGCTTCTTAATAACATGTGCAGGATTACCGCCAACTATTGTATAGGGCTCAACGTTTTTTACTACCGTTGAATTTGAAGCAACAATTGCACCATCCCCTATTTTCACACCGGGCATTATGGTAACATGCTGTCCTAGCCATACATCATTGCCAATCAAAGTATCCCCTTTGAAAGGCAACTGTTCTAGCGTTGGAGTGACCTTTTCCCAGCCTCCAGCAAAAATATTGAAAGGATATGTTGTTAAACCATCCATACGATGATTTGCGCCATTCATTATAAAAGTAACCCCTTCAGCCAAGGCGCAGAACTTACCGATAATCAGCTTGTCACCTAAAAAATCATAATGATGCTGAATACTCGCATAGAAATTTTCTGGTGAAGTTGAATTATCGCTGTAATATGTATAATCGCCAATTTCAACGTTCGATCTACTTGGCAGGTTTTTAATGTAACAAACTGTTTTTATATTTTCATTTGGGTAAAGCTTATTTTTATCAGGAGCTTTCGTCATACTTACACTTCCTCTCTAATACGGAGCATATCCTTACCCTATCGTAATTCACTACTCCTATCTCTGTAAAGATACACAAATATAACACTCAACGATCTCAATATAAAAGAGGCTATTCCTCCAAGCAATTAATAAATTGCTTAAAGGATAGCCCCTTTGCAGATAAGAATAAGCTTAAATTAAATCAGATTTTTGCAGAAGTCTCTGAATAATGGTCGCAACTTCTGCTCTTGTAATATTTGCTTTAGGAGCAAGCTGCGTTTTATTTCTTCCAGAAACGATCCCTGCTTGCAAGCAATCAGCGATGTTTTTCTTCGCCCATTCTGAAGCGTTTTTCGCATCTGCGTATGGACTTAAAAATTCATCTGCTTCTTTGACAGGTAGTTTTGCTTTTAGAGCCGTAATTTTCATTGCTTTTGCAATAATCGTCATTGCCTGTTCTCTCGTAATCTTATCCGTTGGCCGGAAGGTACCGTCAGCATATCCGTCGATGAGATTATACGAGTATGCAGTTTGAATAGCTGTGCTGTACCAAGCCGTATTCTTCACATCTGTGAATTGCGAATCAGCCTTTTCAAGCTTAAGTCCGAGTCCTCGAACAATAATGGCTGCAAATTCGGCACGCGTAATATCTTGATCAGGATTGAACATGTCATTACCTGTACCGCTTATAACCAGCCTTGATCCCATTTCGTTGACCGTATCCTTCGCCCAGTGCCCAGCTAGATCCTTGAATACAACCGGGTGGTACATGATAGCGTAAGTACTGTTCGTCAAGCTATTTACGACTGCAAAGTACTTGCCGTCAATCATCACTATTTTAGTAGGTACATGACGTACCGTTCCATCCGGTTCAACAACAATACCCGTAGTGATTTTTTTAGGATCGACACCATCTGGGATAGCTATTTTACGTTCAACATACTCATTAAAACTCGATATGATAATCGTTTTATCTCCATACGTAGCTCTTATTGTAAATTCAATTGGCGGAGCCATAAGAGTGAATTCACCTTTAGCTGCTGCGTTTTCGACAATCTTAACAGACTCTGTTGATGGTGCTATTTCAATTTGAATTTTAACATCTTGGAGATTTACATCCTTGCCGAATTGATTCCATAATGCTTGGATATCTATCTGATCTGCTGGAATGGTATAGATCGCATTCACAGTCTTGATTTGGATTATTGCTTCCTTCTGCTCCATATTTTTGACCATTTCACCATTCATTTGTCCGACTACTACATCTGATTTCGTATTAACCGGAATAATAATTAGTGCATTCTGGCCTGCAGCCGAAAGGCGATCATCGAGCTTCTTCGGATCCAGTACAACAGTTGTAACTAGCTGATTATTCACTTCCGTTGTTGTTGCTGTACCCGCATTTTCCACTTTTCCATTGACGATGACTTCAACCTCTGTCGTTGGAGGAGTGGAAGGAATACTGCTAATTATCGTCCATTTTGCAAACAATGTTGTGGCTCCCAGAACTTTGTCTGCAGCAAAGCTCCACTCATTCATCAGACCGGATTCTTTATACCAGCCGCCGAAGTTGTAACCAGCCTTGGTTGGTGCGATTGGTGCTGGAATTATAGTATTGTAGATGGCATTCACATTCGCTACTGCACTGCCTCCATCTACATCAAAGCTTACAGCGTAGTTAATTGGTGTCCACTTCGCATAAAGAATCGTTGCACCTTGAACTTTATCTGTTGCAAAGTCCCATACATTCGTTAGAGCAGATTCCTTATACCAGCCGCCAAAGGTGTAATGGGCTTTCGTTGGCTCTGTTGGCGCTATGATTGCCGTGTTGTAATCAGCATTCACATTCGCTGCCGCACTGCCTCCATCTGTGTCAAAGCTTACTGCGTAGTTAATGGGTGTCCACTTCGCATATAGGATCGTTGCTTCCTGAACTTTGTCTGTGGCAAAGTTCCATGTATTCAACAGCCCTGATTCTTTATACCACCCACCAAAGGTGTAATGGGCTTTTGTTGGCGCGATCGGTGCAGCAATCACTGTATTATAGTCTGCTCCTACATTCGCTACCGCACTGCCTCCATCTGTGTCAAAGCTGACAGCATAGTTATTGATCGTCCACTTCGCATATAACGTTGCATCGCTTAAAACCTTATCCGTTGCAAAATTCCATGCATTCGATAGAGTCGATTCCTTATACCAGCCGCCGAAGGTGTAATGCGATTTCGTTGGCGCTGTTGGCACAGCAATCACGGTGTCGTAGTCTGCGTTCACATTCGCAACTGCACTTCCTCCGTCTACATCAAAGCTTACTGCATAGTTAATGGGTGTCCACTTCGCATAAAGAATCATTGCATCTTGAATCTTATCCGTTGCAAAATTCCATTCATTCGTTTGGGCTGATTCCTTGTACCAGCCGCCAAAGGTGTAATGGGCTTTCGTTGGCTCTGTTGGTGCTATGATTGCTGTGTTGTAATCAGCATTCACATTCGCTACCGCACTGCCTCCGTCTACGTCAAAGGTGACGCTATAGTTATTAATCGTCCACTTCGCATATAATTGCGTATCGCCTAGCACCTTGTCTGTCGTAAAGTTCCATGCATTCGTCAGACTTGATTCCTTGTACCAACCACTAAACGTATAATGCGCTTTCGTTGGTACAGTAGGTACAGCAATCATCATATTGTAGTCTGCATTCACTTTTGCGACTGTGCTGCCTCCATTTACGTCAAAGCTGACCTCATAGGTAATTGGAGTCCACTTCGCATAAAGAATCGTATCTTTCTGAACTTTGTCAGTGGCAAAATTCCATGCATTTGCCAAACCGGATTCCTTGTACCAGCCACCAAACGTATAATGGACTTTGATTGGCGCTGTTGGTGCTGTAATCAACGTATCGTAGTCTGCATTTACATTCGCTACCGCACTGCCTCCATCTGTATCAAAGCTTACTGCGTAGTTAATTGGTGTCCACTTCGCATAAAGGATCGTTGCTCCCTGAACTTTATCTGTTGCAAAGTCCCATACATTCGTTAGGCCAGATTCCTTATACCAGCCACCAAAGGTGTAATGGGCTTTTGTTGGTGCGATCGGTGCAGCAATCACTGTATTATAGTCTGCGCCCACATTCGCTACCGCACTGCCTCCATCTGTGTCAAAGCTTACTGCGTAGTTAATTGGTGTCCACTTCGCATAA
>NZ_JBWDNR010000026.1:0-1025 GCF_056269295.1 Paenibacillus sp. J31P13 | reverse complement strand
GGTACTTGGGTAGGGGAGCGTTGAATACGGATTGAAGTTGGACCGTGAGGACTGGTGGACTGTATTCAAGTGAGAATGCCGGTATGAGTAACGAAAAGACAAGTGAGAATCTTGTCCGCCGAAAGCCTAAGGGTTCCTGAGGAAGGCTCGTCCTCTCAGGGTAAGTCGGGACCTAACGCGAGGCCGAAAGGCGTAGTGGATGGACAACAGGTTGAAATTCCTGTACCACCGAAGATTGTTTGAGCAATGGGGTGACACAGAAGGGCAGTGACGCGGACTGATGGAATAGTCCGTCTAAGCAGTGAGGCTGATTCGTAGGCAAATCCGCGAATCGTGAAGGCTGGGCTGTGATGGGGAGCGAAAATTGTAGTAGCGAAGGTCATGTACTCCGGCTGTCAAGAAAAGCCTCTAGTGAGATCTAGGTGCCCGTACCGCAAACCGACACAGGTAGGCGAGCAGAGCATGCTAAGGCGCGCGGAAGAACTCTCGTTAAGGAACTCGGCAAAATGACCCCGTAACTTCGGGAGAAGGGGTGCCCCGGTAAGGTGAATAGCCTGAGGGGGCCGCAGTGAAAAGGCCCAAGCGACTGTTTAGCAAAAACACAGGTCTGTGCGAAGCCGTAAGGCGAAGTATACGGGCTGACGCCTGCCCGGTGCTGGAAGGTTAAGGGGAGCGGTAAGGGGTTAAACCCGAAGCTGTGAACCGAAGCCCCAGTAAACGGCGGCCGTAACTATAACGGTCCTAAGGTAGCGAAATTCCTTGTCAGGTAAATTCTGACCCGCACGAATGGCGTAACGACTTGGGCGCTGTCTCAACGAGAGATCCGGTGAAATTTTAATACCTGTGAAGATGCAGGTTACCCGCGACAAGACGGAAAGACCCCATGGAGCTTTACTGTAACTTGATATTGAACTTTGGTACGATCTGTACAGGATAGGTGGGAGCCTTTGAAGCATGAGCGCCAGCTTGTGTGGAGGCAACGTTGGGATACCACCCTGATCGTATCGGAGTTCTAACCTAGAACC
>NZ_JBWDNR010000002.1:0-1021427 GCF_056269295.1 Paenibacillus sp. J31P13 | reverse complement strand
AATAGCTTTCAAGTTGGTAAGTTCAAAATATCAAAGTTGATCATTGGTGTTGAAAATCCTGAAGAAATAAGTAAAAATATTTCCGAAAGAGTGAAGTGATAATTTGTTGATTAACTGTTCTTTGAACTAACGTGACACGATAGTTGAATAACAAAAGGGCTGCCAGTTGGCAGCCCTTCATCGTTAAATTCAGTTTTTATCAAACTTTATTTTAAAAATACTTGGTCTCCTTAACGAAAAACTAAGGGGATGTAGCTTTAAAAATTATCAAACTTTATTATAAAGCTACATCAGAAGTAATAATCACTTTGACCTAACTCAAAGCTGTGGAGTAAAATGGAAGAATACTACAGAACTAGAGATTAGGGGAACGGGGATTTAACCTATAAAACTAAGAGCTTTGACAATTGGGGTTGCTTGATTATGAGTATTTTAAAAGATTTTGGTCATCGGTTAAAAGAGTTAAGATTGCGTACAGGGATGGCTCAAGATATGCTTGCGATTCTTTCAGGTCTTGATAGAACCTATATTAGCAGCGTTGAAAGAGGAGAGAGAAACATATCTTTAAAAAATATCGAAATTCTTTGTAATACGCTCGACGTTGATATCAGTTACTTCTTTGATTATGATAGGTTTTCACTTCATACTGAATTCTTAAAACGAGAATTCAATAGACCGCTTTCTGAACGATTTTCATTTACAATTGATAATGACAATCAGCTAATATCATGGCAAGTTAAAGGTGTTCTCAAAAAAGAGGAAGTTATTAAAATTGCAGTACAACTCAAACGAGCATGCTCAAGCCTTTCATTGGGTAAGGTAAAACTTCTTGTAGATAATAGAACTATGATGACAAATGGACAGCCCTATGTTTTTGTACCCGAGGTAATGGGGTTATGGGAGGAACTTCAGCGTTGGTTTTTACCTCATTGTGAACTCGTTATCGTCCTTTGCAATTCAAAACTGATGCAAAATCAAATGAAGAGGCTTGCAAGCAGAAGCGGTATTAATAAGATACAAAAAATTTTATATGCGGAAGATAAAGACTGGCTACTTCAAGAAGCTTACAGGCTAATTGAAACTCGAAGCGATCTTGAAATATCTTAGTGGTTCAAAAAGGCGAGTACACTAAGAATGTTGCTCTTAAGTATATTTGAGCAGCAAGGAGTTATTTCTTAAGGCTATTAGGATGTAGGATAACATAGGAATTGATAATATCGTATATATGAATAGTAAGTGGTGCAGAAGGAATGAACTTTACTGTATGACCCTTTACTATTACTAAGTGATGGTGACCTAACAGTCACCATCTTATTTATTATTTTAGAGTTAAGAATATTGCAGCTATTAAGTTATGAGCAATTGTTCGTTTAATATGAGTTTTAAGCCTACTCCTTGTGAAAGGGGTTTTCCAGAATGAATCAACATAAAGGAATCATTGTTGTTTATCTCTAACAGATCATATACTTACCGGTCATTTCTTTATTTGGAATCCTACTACTTGACGTCCCGTCAATAGTTCAGCTGTTGGACCTTAAACTCCGAATTACAAAGAACAATAACCTTATAGCTATAGTTGGTTAGCTCTTGTTGAAATAAAAAATCTTTTTCCACTACTTCGGTGATTATAAAGCGGTTTCTCCATCGACAGCTTTTATATTGTTCAGCCCCCATAATCTTTTTCAAATTCAAACCATAGCTTTTACAATAAAAGCTCCTCTAATTTTTTTACCACTTATTTACTTATGGGTCTAAGGTTGTAGGAATTTGCGGTAATTTAGTTCGATGTGACTTATAGTCAACAGACTTTAATTAGGGTTCTGTTTATACTAGACAGATGGTCGTCTATCTTTCCATTCATCGATCTTAAGGGGGTCTACTTTAAGGACCTCACTGATATGTAGAGCAATATTCACTGTTGGTGCAATTAACCCATGCTCAATATTTTGATAATGTTTTAAAGATATATTAACAGACGATTAACGCTATCTTGGCTGAGTTTTTGTACTTCTCTAACTTCTTTCAATTTCATAAAAGGAAACAGCCTCTTGCATTCGTTTCCTTTATGTTAGAGAATACGCGAATTTTTGATAACTAATTATAGTTGGCGAGTATAATTCGTATAGTATAGTTATCTCAATATGTCGAAATGCTTACTCTGATAAGGAATAATGGGGGGTTGACTCGAAGGCAGTAAGACATTGTTTAATCAAAATATTAACTAAAGGAGAAGATGCACTTGTCAAGTTCAGCACCACTAATCTTACACGTTAAGAAGACCTGTTCTATTTTGCTAATAAGCTTATTAATTACAACTTTTTTCATAGCTTCTGGAGCCAATGCTGCTAGTAAAGAATTTGATCTTTCCGGTAAGGGAGAAGTAAATTACAAAGTTGTTGTACCGAATTACATTGGGACCAAGACTCTGAAAGAGAAGGTAGATAGTAGTTACAATAGAAAAAGAAATATTATTGAGTATCGTGATCATTTAGTCAATGTGATAAGTACACCCCAAAAAGATAAACTTGGAAATTACCCATTCTTCGAAATCATAACAGATGACAAGAACGCCAGTTTTGCTTCAATATGGGTCGATGTGATTAATTTCGATGGATTTGATAATTACTTTTACATGGCTGGATATCAAAAATCAGATTTTAAGAATGGGAAGGTGCAAGTAAGTCCCTCATTTAGGGCACCTGGGTTAGAGTTTACAGATTACGCGGGTAAAACCTTTGAACAAGTTGCAGGGGAATTAATAAATACAAGTACAAATGCTATCTTCACAGTTAATTTCTCAATATATGATAAAAGTGGACGCGAAGTAAAAAAGGACAGCATAAAGTTTGCATTTGCTGATAACGGTCAATTCAAAGTATCGCCAAACGCCTCAACAGTTGTGGTTAATGATAAGAATGTCTCCTTCGAAGCCTACAATATCGGAGGGTATAATTACTTCAAACTGCGCGACATTGCTATGGCAGTGAATAACACTGAGAAGCAATTCGAAATAGGTTGGGACAAAGAGAAAAATGCAATTAATTTAATTCCCGACAAAGCTTACACACCTGTAGGAGGAGAGATCGAAGTAACGTCCAAGTCAGGTTCTAAGGTTGCGAAATCTTCAAACTCTGTAATCTATTTGAACGGTAAAGAGGTTGAGCTAGCTGCTTATAATATCGAAGGTAATAACTACTTCAAGCTTCGCGATATTGGAAAAGCATTCAACTTTGGAGTAACTTGGGATGGAAAGGCAAATAAGATTATTATTGATACGAAGGTAGATTATAGGGACAACGAAGAGTCGAGCTCTAATAACGGTTCAGCAGCTCCAGACAAAATTCCAACCGAAACTCGCATTGAGGTTTCTGATAGTAAAGACAGTTATGTTACGATCACAAATACTGTAGATGAGGTAGACATGGGCGAACAAAAAATATACTTCGTAAATGCGCCTACAGTAATTACTTTTCATGGGGATGACTTGATAACTAAGAATATTATTACCCTTCCCAATGCAGAACGAGTAAATTTTTCTGGAAACTCTGTAACAATTACTTTACCGGGAGATTATCATATTCGCACATCATCTGACAGTACAAGTTATTCATATATTTATATTCGTGTAATCGAGGATGGTGTATCAAAGCAGTAATTGAAAAAGAATTAAACATTACTTCATATTTCGAAATATGCCAAGTGGTATAGAAGTTGATTTGAATTGTAACTAGGAAGAACACGATGAGATGAAAAAGAAATTGATGTTGGTTTTATGTCTGATCATTTCAGTATTTTCATCACTTACAGCAATGCCTGCTTTATTTTTATAATATTTTATCAAATGGTAGATTATGCAGTATAGGTAAGCCAATACCATGTCCTCAGGAGTAAAGTTTCGGTAATTGGAAATGAGTTAAGGGATACACTCATATTTGCGAAGATAAGCTAAACTAACGGGACACTATAGTTTAACGATCAAAGAGCAACGGCAGTTGCTCTTTTCTTTGTTGTGTGCTCCCACAAAATATTTGCATTATTTAAAATGATCCGCATGGGAGTGCGACTCATTTTGTTTTAAACGTTGTATTGGCTTGATTAGAGGCAGTAACAATATGCTTAATCCAGAGAAGCAGAAAATCCGAGCAGAAGCAGCAATTTTGATGTATAACATTTATAAATTTGTATTTGGCGAGAACTGATATGACCTTAAGAAGGGGCTGATTAAGTAGGATAGTTTAAGAAACAGTAAGGTTGATACACATAAGAATAATTAGGATAATTGTATTTATCTCTAGTTTTTTTGTTAAACGCTATAAAAGACCTACCTTATTTAGGATAAATAAGGTAGGTCTTTTATATTATTTATTTTGGGTAATTTCATTTACAATTTGGTTTAAAGCCTCGCTGATTGGGGTAACTGGACGACCAAGAAGTTTCTCGAAATCATTGCTCTCAAAGTCTAGTGTGCCTTCTCGAATGCTTTTTTGGATATCAACAAGTAAAGGAACAACAAAATCTGGCACACCTGCATTTTTCATAATATCAGCATAAGTGGCGTCATCAACCTGTTGCACAGTTACTTCTTTCGCTAGTACACTACCCAGAAAAGATACGAATTCTTCCTGAGTCAATGACTTACCAGAAAGCTCGTAGATTGTATTTTCGTGCCCGTTACCAGATAGTACCGTTGCCGCAGCTTCTACATAATCTTGCTGTAGTGTCCAGCCTACTCTGCCGTCTCCTGCTGATGTGACCCAAGGAGCTCCCGCTAAAACACCCTGAATGCTAGAAGTTTCATTCTCCAAGTACCAGTTATTGCGTAAGAAGGAGTAAGGTATGCCTGTTTTCAAGATTGTTTCTTCTGTTGCCTTATGGGTTGGAGCAAATAAGTTTTTACTTTCCGTTGCATTCACTAAACTAGTATACGCAATGAATTTAACTCCAGCTCGCTCTGCCGCTGCTACTGCATTGGCATGCTGACGAATTCTTGTCTCATTGTCTCCATCCGCAGAAATAATTAATAAGCGATCAATCCCTGCAAAAGCAGAATCTAATGTTTCTGGATAATCAAAATCTCCTTGTCGAACGTCTACTCCACGAGCCCGTAATCCTTCCGCTTTCTCTGGTTTACGTACACTGACAGCCAGTTGACTGGCTGGCACAGTCTTCAATAAAGTCTCTACAACTTTGGTACCAAAGTTCCCTGTTGCTCCTGTAACTAATAATTTCAATGTATCTCACTCCAATTTTTTATTTGCTTATTAAGCTTAATCTAATATTATTGTATTAAATGTATTTTTGTAAGTAGTCACTTTTTTATAACATAGTCACAAAAACAGTACCATTGAGAAAGAAGGGAATTTATTATGGCACGAAGTTGGTCTGGTGAACCTCCAAAGGAACAAATAGAGGTTTGTCCTGTTACACAAGCTCAAGACATAATTGCAGGAAAATGGAAAATCATCATACTGTGGCATTTAAGCACACAGACAAGAAGATTTAATGAACTTCAAAGGTTGTTACCTGATATTTCAAAAGGAATACTGACAAGCCAGTTGAGACAATTGGAAGAACAGCAAATGGTTCACAGAGAAGTTTATAAAGAAGTTCCTCCTAAAGTAGAATATTCATTAACACATTTGGGACAAAGTTTTATTCCTATACTGCAAAGTATGGGCGAGTGGAGTAAAAAATATTTAGTAAATAAATAAAAAGAAAATTCTCCCACTACATTATTCATAAGATAAAGCACAAGCTGGTCTTTAACTTATTTAATTATGTGATGAGAGTTCATCTTAAACTCGCATGGAAGAACGGGATTACTTGGTACGGCGATTGCGCTGCATGTATGACTAACGTAGAACGATAGCTTTGCTCGCGCTATTGCGTTCGCGATCGAGCGATGTTGATGTGAGCGAGATTATTGTCCGTCCCACTGCGCAGGGTTAACTCCGTCTCGAAGATGCGAGGCGAAACTAATTAGATACGTCGAATCTTTAGTAGCGAATTGAGGGGTTAAGTGAACACCCCAAAACACCCATTATTATTGGTGGCGGATATAAAGTGTTAAGCTAACAGGACACGATAGGCCGAGAGGTAGCTCTTTGTTCAACTCCCATAGAAGAATGGGATTACTACCATAATCTGTGATGTGGTGATTTCGCTGCATGCCCAGCCCACCACCTCAACCGGCATCAACTTCGTTGCTTCCTGAGATGGACTTGATCCAAGGTGACGAAATCCTGCGAATGAGTGAGTATATGTGAGATAAATCCTTAAAACCGAGGGACGGGGAACGATAGTTCAATAAAGCCACGGAGGCAGCCGATCACAATCATCGGCTGACTTTTCCACGCTAATGGGCAGATGTGCTTAATGAAATTATGTTAAAATTACACCTACATCATGAGAGGAGTTACAGAAACGAAAATTAGTAAACATAGTGCTGAACACTATATTTGGGGCGACAAGTGCGATGGTTGGCATTTAGTAAAGAATAAAGATTTAAGTGTAATCCATGAAAGAATGCCAGCACATACTTCTGAAGTAAAGCACTATCACCAACAATCACGTCAATTTTTCTTTGTTTTAACTGGTACAGCTACCATAGAGATTGATGGCAATGAGATTGTGCTCAATACACAAGAGGGAGTAGAAGTGGCTCCTTTGGTACCCCATCAAATATTCAATAAGTCAAATGATGAGATTGAATTTCTTGTAATTTCTCAACCTATAAGTAAGGGCGATAGGTTCTTAGTCGATTAAAGCCTTAAGCTAACGGGACACGATAGTTGAATAACATATGGATGAGCAGGTGCTGCGGTGGCCTGCTCTTTTTATTAAGCTAACGGGCAGGTTAGTGTAATTACTTCTCGAATACCTTAGGTATTCGGAAATTATTATTATCAATCTCTAATCATTTACTCGGGGGTGTCATCTGTGGGAATGGATTTTACTGCGTATATGTCACATAACCTTAAAAAAACTGAAATAATAGAGTTATGCAATGATTTAAATGAAAAAAGTTCTCGATTTCCAATAATTCGTGAGTTTATTGATACACTTTTACCATTTAATCCAAAGGATAATGTGAGGAAGTGGCGTACAAGTTTTGATAGTGCAGACGGAACAAATAGCTTGGTAGGTCCCTGTGGAATATCACTTACATTGTCAGAGAAAGTATGTTATTTTCATCATTATTTTAGATGGAAAGGATTTTTAGTAGATAATGAGATACAACAGTTGCTGAGGAATGTTAGCTATGGATTTATGAAGACTTTTAACGCTTCATTTGTTATTTATGTGCCAGATAATGCTGCAAAAGAATCCGCAATTATGGATTTCATCTGGGAAGATGAGAATAAGAATATTAATTATATAAGAGAATGGCTATTAGAGAATTGTGGGTTACCAAAGAATAATATCAACGATATTTATAAAGAGTATGAAGATTACTGGGATTCAGAAGGATATTATATAGATTATTTTAATGAAGATGAGGAGCCTCATAAAAGTTCAGACTTGAATTCATAAAATAACGATTTCAAAATGGAATCAATCGTTCCACTAAAACGGGACACGAGAGCTCAATAAACTACATCACGAGGCTGCCGAGAGCTTAATCGGTAACCTCGCTTCGCTAACTGGAAGTTTTATGAAATTCGCCTTCGAGTTATTCGTAATGTTATTGAAAGCTTATGTAAGAAGCTCTTAGAACTAAATGGATGGTGAAGCTAAGAGTTTTTCATTAATATATTTCTGGAGGACTGCAAAATGAAATATGAACTAGATAAACTGTTCTGGATTCATGAACCTAAAGATTATTCCGTGCAGGGAGACAAGATTATTATTAAAACAGAGCCGGAAACGGATTTTTGGCAACGTACCTATTATGGTTTTCGTAATGATTCTGCTCCGGCTTTATTGATGAAGACAGTCGATCCATACTTCTCATTTGTTGTCAGAACGGAATTTGACAGTAAAAAACGTTTCGACCAATGCGGCGTAATCATTTATCAAAACAGTTATAATTGGTTTAAAGCATCTATTGAATTTGAAAATGAGGAATTTCAAAGGTTAGGAAGTGTTGTTACTAACCACGGATATTCTGATTGGGCCACCACTGACATTAGTTCAGATATAAAGACAATGTTCTTTAGATTAAGCCGCCGTGAAAGTGATTTTTGTATTGAAAATTCATTTGATGGGTTAGTTTATAAACAAATGCGTATATTCCATTTATTTGAAGGCGGAGAAGAAATTCAATTTGGAGTATATGCTTTTAGCCCTGAAATTTCTTCTTTTGAAGCTGTTTTTAGTGAACTTGAATTAACTGAATGTAAATGGGAAGCACATCAATAGAATTCGTTGATAAAACTATTCGTAAGTTTATTTGCTTAGCAAATGATGAACTTCAGAAATTGAACGAACTACTTTGCTTTGTTACGCCAACGGGACACTATAACTTAACAATAACCTAAACGAGGCTGCCGGCATGAAACGGCAGCCTCGTTTAGCTAATGCGCAGGATAGTTCCAATATATGGTACGATAATTGGGATGTAGATTCTTTAAGCCTATGGGGGGGATTAGTGTTGACTTATGATAGCCACAATAAAACAATCACAACTAATAGATTATTGTTACGACTGTTTCGACCAACAGATGCATCAGAGGTTACTAAGCTTTGTAATAATTATAATCTCTTCAAGGATACTTTATATTTACCGTATCCGTACTCTATAGAGGATGCTTTATCTTGGATAGAAAATCATCTTGAAAACTTTAATAATAATAGGTCATATGAATTTGCAATTACCGATAAGATTACAGGAAAATTATATGGAGCAATAGCATTATCTCACAATCATTACTTTAATAATGGCGAAATTGGTTATTGGGTTGGAGAAGAATTTTGGGGCAATGGTTATGCCACAGAGGCTGGCGAAGCTTTAATCGAATTTGCCTTTCTTGAAAAGAATTATCATAAAGTATACGCACGCCATTTCAACTCAAATTCAGCTTCTGGAAGAGTTATACAGAAAATAGGCATGATCAAAGAAGGGGTTTTAAGAGATCATGTCATGAAGGAAGACCAATATAAAGATCTTATTTACTATGGAATAATAAACAATCCATAGGAAAACAAGTTCAACTAACAGAGAACGATAGTTTAATAACAAAAGGGCTGCCTGAAAGTTGGATACTGATACTGAAAAGAAAGTAAGAACTGGCCACTTTTACCAAACGAGAAAAAGAAGAGAGATGCAACCAGACGAGCTTGTCTGCTTGATAAGTTCAATGAAGAATGATATTCGCAATATGAAATCTCATACGCCTTCAAGGGTTGCAATGAAAGTATTTGATAATCCAACCCAAGAAAATAAGGCGTTGTGCGATTATATTGATAAGTTTGTCGCCAGGTTTACATTTTAAAGGAATGAAAAAGGAATACAAAAAAAACATTATTCATTTGAATAATGTTTTTTTGTTGTGCAGTGGTGGGCTGCGATGGGGAAATGTTATCAAGTTCTTGTCATCCGACAAAGAGACAAAGACATATGTACAAAATACGAGTTTTGTGAAATAGTATAGGAATTGAAAATTACTCTCAATGATTTATTGGTATTTTATTGCTATTCGTCGTTTCATTGTATCTGTATCTATAATCATTTAATTGTTCTTCTATTGCGCTATTATGCTTCCAGCTTAAGTGATTTTTAATTATGAAATATTTTTTTCCTTACTGCAGCATAATTTCTATCATTTCATTCTTTAGATCTAAACGAAAAACTAAACTTCATTTGTTAAATAGTTATATCGATTAACAATTATTGCTCAAACATCTTTAAGTTAATTAATATTATTAATTGATTCATTTAAATTGATCTATTAAACAGTTACTTTATTCCAAAAACAAAAAAACCAGTTCACACATGTATGTGTTTTAACTGGTTTTAGTATTCAGCGCCTTACCGCTTAAATCACATCATTATATTTATTGCCAAAATTTTCTTCTTTTAAATCTCTTTTTAATTTTGGCGATTTCATTTTTACAATTATAAATACAATAACAATTTACTTATTTCAGCGTTAACTGTACTTCTTGATTTTTACCAACCCAAACTACACTAGCACCTAACGCTTGGGCGACAAACCTTAGAGGTACCACAGTACTGCCACGTACAATTTGTGCAGGAGCCGTAAGAGTTACTGTCTTGCCGTTTATAGATGCATCTTTCTTCCATAATTCTAATTTAACGGTGTTGGCACCATACTTAATGGTTACGATATCATTGGCATAGTTAACCGTTCCGCCTAATGTTTCAAATAGTCCACGAACCGGTACGAATACAGATCCATTAATGAAAGAAGATTGATTTTCCATGAAGTGATAGTTGCCGTTTATTCGAATACCAATCCCTTTTGTAACTTTTTTCGGTGTAATTTTATAGTTGTATTTGTACTTATCGTCTCCATAATAATTGCTCATTGGGCCCCAGGATGATACAGTACCATCCTTATGCAGCGCTGTACCAGCGCCCTCACCATTGGCACTAATAGCTTTAACTTGATCAAGTGCTTTCACAGGGTATATTTTCTTGTCTTGTACGGGCGAAACCCAATACGATACCTTTCCATCCTTAGTCAAAACGAAAGAAAGTGCATGTAGATCACCCATACCATCCGATGTACCCGACACTGCTGTAACGTTTGGTGCTAATTTGGCAATATTAAAACCAGGTTTTGACACACCATAAATCGCATATCGATTCATTATATATACATCCCATGAAGCACTAATAGCTACTCCTTCAGAGATTGAAGTAATGCCTTTGAAATCTAGCTTACTATTGTCTTTATTTTCAATTACGGTAGCAGGAAGAAATGGTTCGTTGTATTTGTCGCGTCCCCAAATATAATAAGTCCCATCTTTTGCAAGTGCAGCTGGAAAGTATCCATACCCTTCAATAGCTACAATATTCTTCAATTCGCCAATTCGACCCGGCTTAAGTTTATCCTCTACACTTGCGTCAGCTGCACATGCAGTGCTGGGCAGTTGGAACTCACATAATCCTCCGATTGACCAAACCGTACCGTCAGCTTTTAAGGCATATTTCCCTGATATATCAACAATATTGTCCAGACCCTTCACTTGTGCTGGTTGACTAAAGGAATGCTTGATAATCGTTTCTCCATTAGAATCCGTAATAACATGAGTTGCATTACCCCATGTCCACACCGAGCCATCTTTTTTCACTGCAGCATTACTTCTGGTAATCTTCTTCACATTTTCCAAAACAGGCACTGCCTCAAACGTCTTCTCATCCCATGACCAAAGTACGCCTTTGTTATCTAATGCATGATTTCCTGCAACATTGATGATACCATCAAGCAGCGGTAGCTTTGACGCATTCGCATAGGTGGGTACCGTTGAAAAAATAATTATACTCATCATAAATAAGATGCTAATCCTCTTCAATATTTTTCTCATATAATCACCTCTTATCAATTATTGTAATATAATAGACGCCATTATTTGTAAAATGTTGCATTTTACAGCGGAATTACATTGCAAATATCTTCATTTAAGAAATAAACTCACTTTTAATAGCGTTAAATTCTCATAAAAAAGGCGACTGTTTCCCAGAAGAAATGCTGAGAATCAATCGCCATTATAGCCCATTTAGATGAAGTTCGTACGGTTTGTATTATTCTTACTCAAAACTATACTTTGCAATCATTTCTCCCCAAGGAGCTAGACTTTCTTCTCTAAAATTTGATTTATGGTATAGCTTACTTGCCTGATCATTATCAGGCTTGTATCCAAGCATTATACAATCAGTCCGATCTTTCATCCTGCTTATTTCATCAATAACGAGCAGCATAGCATTATATCCATGACCTTGTCGTTGAAACTTGTCATCAATCATAAATCGATAAATCCAGTAGTTTCCATCATCTGAGTCTAGTCCAAACATTGTAAAACCAATCATTACATCATCCTTATAAATAGCTTTGGTTGTAAACCCCTCTAAAAATTGGGATTCAGCAATCGAATAAAGGTTAGATGCCATGTAGCTTTCTTGTTCTGGTTTTGATTTGAGATATGCACATTCTTCCCAATTATACTTATCTACTGCTCGAAGTGTAATGATCATGAATTCCTCCTTATTTCTTTTTCTAGGGTCTCTCGGGATAAGATAACAATCGATCACGAAGCTCTTCGTAGGCATGGTTATAGCCCATTTTCGCATAAAACCGCAAGCAATCTAGACCTTTAAAATAACGAGCTCCTGTTAATCGCTGGTTAAAATTAGAAATCGGTCTCCCTATCTTCTCATAATGAATTCGAAAATCTTCCGCCACATTCTTCCCAGGAATGGCATCTTCTATAGTCGCGATATCAATTAAAAAGTCACCATATAGACCACCCGCGTCAATAATACCTGTGATGCTTTCACCATTAGATAGAATATTCCATGCATGACAATCATTATGTACAAAGTGTCGGTGAGGAGCGTTGTACGAACTGTAGGAAAGCAACCGATTGTAACATTCATCGAAAACATCTCGTTCTAAACAAGTTGTGTGGAAAAGATCATGCCAATTTTCCCAGAACGTACCGGTTTGATCCTTTGCGAAGAAATCCTTAATGAAATCTATCCAAGAAGAGAATCCACCATTTCCCTCGATCGTAAGATGTCCGAATCCAGTTGAGCTTTCTACCAATTTAATCTGATTCATATTAGCAATGATGTGTATCAATTCAGGCAGCAGTTCTCTCTTCCTATCAGCGGGTATATCATGAAGAACAGTTCCTTGTTTGTATTCAGAAATGCAATAACTATAGGTACCTAGTTTTCCCCGCTTGAATATATCGGGATAAGGTACGCCCTGAGGAACGAGTAAATTCACAATGTTTTGCTCTAATTGAAAATCATCTTGCTCCACTTTAAATCGAATAATGTACGTAGATTCTTTTGCTTCAAAAGAATAGACTCTGCTAAAATTCCCTCCTTCGATTTCAGTGACATCCGTAACTGCACTATCAAAATCTTGGTATACGATCGTTTGAACATCTTTAACTGTCACTAGAGGCTTAAAATCATTCATATATTGATCCCCCCAATCGCTTATCTTTTATCATATTGATTAACTAACTAATCCAGTAACTGTAATTAGTATGAATCCTTTTGTCATAGTGACACAAGGTAATAAATCATTATAAGCAAACTATACTTGTTATTAAATTATGGTGTTATCTGCATGATCCAGGATGAGATTTTCTTTTTATATATAACAAAAAAAGCCGATCAACGCTGAGCGGCTCTTTTTGCTTTATTCTTTATTTCGCTGAGCAGCGAATTGAGCCATTTGAATGATTTTCTCAAGTCCTTCGATGTATTTTTGGAACATTTCTAGACCAATACTAGTCGATTTACATGTCGTTTTGGGCCGTTTTCCAACAAATGATTTTATTACTTGAATATACCCAGCCTCTTCCAAAACCCTTATGTGATTGCCCAGATTTCCTTCAGTCAACTGGAGTTCCGTACGCAAAAATACAAAGTCACACTCATCATGCACAGCAAGTAAGCTCATAATACCAAGACGAGCCTTGGCATGGATCGTATCGTCGATGGCATCTAAAATATTCTCACTCATTGCTGCTCCTCCGTCGTTGCAGGAACAACCCGATAACGAGCATACTCCCTCCACCCAAAAGACCTAGCATCAAAAATTGATAATCCAGAAAGAACAGCTTGATAATGACCGAGAGCAAGATAAACCAGATTCCAATGAAAACAGGTCCTTTACCAATTAACGATCCCATTGAAACGTAAGCGATACCGATTAGATTAAGCCAAAACAGGGAGATATACTCCATCTTCACAATGCCAGTAAGCATCATGAACGCTCCTGAAATCATCACCATTAGAAAAGGAAGCCAAAACATCCAGCCGGTTGAACCACCCTCTTGATTAGATCCATGACGAGTTTGGCGTATGCCGATTAACGCAGAAAGAATTCCACCTACTAGCGAAGCGATTCCCCAATACCACATTGGCCAAACGGTAAGGTCGAACTGCATTCCGACGAAACCAATCATCATATAGGTTCCCCATATGAATAAGAACGGCGGTGATTGATCCAGCTTTTGTTTGTTTTTAGCCATTAATCGTTTAATAAACTCGATGTCCTGAAGAGCTAAATCATTCTTGTTCATTACAACCACCCTACATGCATATTATTTCTCCCAACGGAAAAGCAGTGAAGCCAAAACACCGCATATTATCGCAAACCCTGCTAGAACGATTAATTCGATTCCGTATTCTGTAATAGGGTTACCCTGCCATACCCCTTGTGCTAATTCTACGAAATAAGTCATTGGCAGCCACTTACTTGCCGTTTGCATGAAGCTCGGTAGAACCTCAATCGGCATAGCAACACCTGATAGAAACAGCATTGGAAAAAAAACGATCATCGCTAATCCGCTAGCTGCACCGGGTGTCTTCGCCAATCCAGACATGGCAAAACCAAGACAAAAGAATGAAAGACAGCCGAATAACAAGCAAGCAAATAGAGTAAACAAAGCAGCCATTGAGATATGAATATCCCATACGATTTTTGATACCACAATAATTTCAATGGCACCGACAAGGATTAGAAACACCCCTTGTACGGCATGTGAAGCAAGTACCGCTGATTTGCGAATAGGGCTTACTCTGAATCTTCTTAGAATACCATTTTCTCGCTGAGTTATCATATTTATATTTAGTGTAAAAACCGATACTGATATCACATTCATCACACATAACGCTGGAACGTAAGAATCGATGTATCTAGCCCCAGTTACAGCATCTACTTCACTCCCAAACATAGACCCGAAGATGAGCAGCATAAGAATGGGATAGATCAGCATCCAAAAAATCGTTAACCAATCTCGTAAATATAATCGAAAATCAAAAGCGATTAATCTGATATATGCATTCATATAGCAGCCCTTCTCTCTTCGGATGTCAATTCATTGAATACATCGTTCATGGACGCATCCTCAAGCGTAAGTCCGCTTACGATCCAGTCTTCAACAGCAGCCAAATGGAACAGCTCTTTCAACGTTTGATCTACATCCGTAGTCTCTAGCTTAATCCATTCAGACCCCCACACTACATTTGTAACATTTCGCAGCGATGTAATCGTTTTTCGATCTGTTCTTCCAATGTTTCTAAAGCTGATGTGCTTCGTTCCTCCAAGCTTTGAAACAAGATTTCGAGGAGTATCCAGTGCGATCAATTTACCGCTGCTAATGACTGCCACTCGATCACACAGCGTCTCTGCTTCCTCCATGTAATGGGTTGTCACGACAATTGTACGACCATCATCTCTAAGCCGGTGGATGATCGCCCACATCTCCTTGCGGGCATTTGGATCTAAACCCATGCTAGGTTCATCGAGAAAGACGATCTCAGGATCATTAACTAAGGCTAACGCCAGTGATACACGTTGTTTCCAGCCTCCAGATAGCGACTTTACGTATTCGTTTTGTTTATTCTCCAGCCCAAGATATTGGGTAATTTCACCTAAATCAATCGATTTATTATAGAAAGATGAGAACAGGCGAAACACTTCTTTTACTTTTGCTTTCTCCGGAATCGATGTGGCCTGTAGTAAAACACCAATTCGCTGCTTGATCTCTTCGGTATGCTTTCGAATATCTCTTCCGAGAACCAACAATTCTCCGCTATCAGGTTTTCGTAGTCCTTCCATCATTTCAATCAGCGTCGTCTTGCCAGCACCATTAGGACCCACAATGCCGAATATTTCACCTTTTCGTATACTCATAGTAATGGCATCAACGGCAATTTTCGTGCCGTACTTTTTACTTACTTTATCCACTTCAATGACGGGTTTCATTGTATCAACCTCCATACTCATATAGATCACTCTGTAGAACAGAGTAATCTATATGAGTTGTTAAGTCAATGAAATATCGCCTATTTTTTGGGTAAGAAGCAAATTTCATTTAAGGGACCAGCACACACAAAAACAGACCAAATGGACATCATCCCATCTTAGTCTGTTAATGTCATCTAATTAGCCGACTTGACCGCCAGCAAAAGGAACGAAGTTATGAATGGGCTCCCATTGTAATAATTAGTCATTTCAAAAGCTGTACTTAGCGATCCTTTGAAGATTTCCAGGTTTGCTTGCCGTTGTCTTCCAGTATTCCTAATGTCACATCTGTAATATCGGGATCAGTAAGAAGTTTATCACGAACTTGAAATTTTATATCATCAGCAACCGCCAAGGTTAGTCCTGGCTTAAGCTCAATTAGTCCTTCGACATGATAGTAGCGTCCTTCTTGAAGGATTCGCATTTGGTAGATGTCCGTTACATTTTCATTTAAAAAAATGAGTTTCGCGACCTTATCCTCTACATCCATGGGAGCAGAGACACCAATTAATCCAATCATGTTGTCATAGCCAACTTTAAAGGCTACCCCTACCATAAGCAAACCAATAAGAATTGTTGAGATGCCATCCAATAATTTGAAATCAGATACGGCTGTTACGATTACAGCTAACAACGCTAACAATGCCCCTGTTGTCGCCACAATGTCCTCATAAAAAACTAAGCGTGTTGGCGGTGCAGCTCTTCCAACGTTTTTGAAGGCAGAACCGATAATTGCAAAACCCTTTGCTTCGTTTCGAGTTTCTCGTACAATTTCTTTCATTGCTTTTATTAATACAAAACCATCAACTCCAATGGATAGAACAAGTACGATGAAATTTAACCAGAATCCGCTGGGCTCAACAGGATGTTGGATGAGATGAATACCTTCAGTGATTGTACTATAAGCCATAACGGTAACAACCATAACGGCAATCATACAAAAAATATTAATTACCCTGCCAAATCCTGTGGGGAATCTTGGAGTTGGCTTTTTCTCTGCTAACACACTGCCAACGAAAACAAAGCCTTGGTTAACTGCATCAGCGACTGAATGCATGGTAGAGGCGAACATGGCCCCACTCCCGGTTAACGCAGCTGCAATTCCTTTAACAATAGCTAAGCCAGTATTGCCAATAGCTGCTGTTGCTGATGACATATTTCCTTTTTTTATTAATTGCATGAAACTATTCGAATTACGATTAGACTCCAATATTAGGTTCCCTCCTATTTGGATTTCATTGTTTGTAGTTTGCTTCAATATTCTCCAGATCATTCTAAAACCATTGTTACCATATATCTTCACTCGAAGTATATACCACCAAAAGACTGATTATTAATCACGGAATGAAATTGATTTATTTTTTGACTCAATATGTGAGAAATGTCATATTATTCTTATAGCAAATCGCTATCATTATAAGCGTCAGTATGTCGTCGTCCAACAATAAGTACATCATTTTACTTTGAAAGGATGAGAGTAATGAGATTACAAGGAAAAACAGCCGTAATAACAGGTTCTGCATCAGGTATGGGAAAAGAAATGGCTATATTATTTGCAAAAGAAGGCGCACAAGTTATAGTTGCAGATATCAATGAAGCATCTGTCAATGAAGTTGTACAACAAATCACTTCTGCTGGCGGACAAGCCGTAGGAGTAGCTATGAACGTAACGAAGGAAGAGGATGTGTCGCGTATGATTGACACAGCTGTTGAAAGTTACGGTAAGCTAGATATTTTGGTCAATAATGCCGGTATTATGGATCAAATGCAAACGGCTGAGTCAGTTACCGATGAAATGTGGAACCGCGTGATGGAGATAAATGTAGCAGGTCCGATGAGAGCGATTCGTAAAGCTATTCCTCTCATGAAAAAACAAGGCAATGGTGTTATCATTAACACGGCTTCCGTTGGCGGTCTTTATGGTTCTCGTGCAGGTATCGCCTACACCGCTTCAAAGCATGCTGTAATCGGACTTACCAAAAATGTTGGATTCCAGTATGGCCAACACGGTATTCGTTGTAACGCAATAGCCCCTGGCGCGGTAGCTACTAATATTGGAGTTGGGATGTCACATGCGGATCCTTACGGTATGGAGCAAGCAATGAGCGGCATGTCATTACAACGTGTGGAAGCAGCAGATCCGATTAAAATTGCTACTGTTGCTTTATTTCTGGCAACTGATGATTCCAGCTTTGTTAATGGAACCGTTGTGACTGCCGATGGCGGTTGGAGCGCTTATTAAAACAAAAAAAAGGAATCACCTCAAAGGTGACTCCTTTTTTTTGTTTTATAACGTATGAATTAAAATTTAGATGCAAGTACAGCTGTTTCTCTCAAACCATCAGCAATGATTTCTGCTGATTTATCTTTAAATTGGTTATGTCCTTCAATGACAACTTCTTCTGTTTGAATACCAAACAATCCGAAAGATGCTTTTAGTGGTTTGATTGCAGATTCAATAGCTGCCATTGGTTCTACGGAATACACACCGCCACGAGCGTTTAGCAATGCAACTTTTTTGTCCCCTACTAGGCCAACTGGACCTTCTGCAGTGTATTTGAATGTTTTACCAGCTTGGCTAAGGTAAGACATGTAAGTGATCAATGGTGCTGGAGCAACGTAGTTCCAAAGTGGGAATGCAACTACAACTTTATCAGCTGCTAAGAATTGATCCAAGTAACGATTAGCGATATCAGCAGCCACTTGCTCTTCTGCTGTAAGATCATAACCTGCACCCAATTTATATAGACCCATAATTGTATCATTGCCGTAATAAGGAAGCTCTACATTGAAAAGATCAAGCTCAGTAACTGTATCTGTTGGGTTTGCTTCTTTATAAGTGTTAAGGAATGTTTCATACATTTGAACACTTACGGCTTGATCTGCTGGACGGTTATTAGCTTTAATAAAAAGTACATTTGACATTTTTTATTGCTCCTTTGATGTAAGTGAATTGTAAGTAGAATCGTTTGAACGGTCATAAAAAATGATTCAATACTCAAAATTATATCTTTCATATGCCCCTAGAAAGCATAATCATATAAATGAGCAAATGAGCATCCATTACTTTATGCAACTACTATAGGCACATTATAAAGTATAGTAACGATATAATCAATGGATAAGATTGCATTTTGAAACACAAAGCTTTCGAATGTCACAAAATAGACATGTTATTCTTAACCAATTCACATTCGCAATAGTTACATTTACTTCACGAGATTAGTTAAAACCCGGGAAAGCTGATAGATCGGATAAACGTATGAAAAAAACAATAAACGACAAGATGGCAAGAAGAATGATCATAATCGTTTGCTTGAACGTATCTTTAACACGAACATGTATTAGAATACCTCCAATAGCTGTAAATCCAAGCAATAATGCACCTACAGCTGTCCAGCTGTTATCCCAGTACCCGATAATTAAAGCAGCGGCGCCGACTAGTTCAACTATTCCTGTTACTACACGAAACCATTGCGGCAATCCCCATTTCTGAAAATTATCAACATGCATCTTAGAACCTGAAATCTTACCCATTGCCGCCATCAAAAACATTGCCGCTAGTAACCCTTGCAACACATAAGCAACAACATCCATTCCCTCTTCACTCCCTATTCTTATAATATGCAACTAGTACAAGCACATATCGAAGCGAAATCAACCCTGATATCAGGGTTAATGCAACTGCACTAATTGCAACTGCTTTAAGCACAGTATATTCGGTTTGTAGCCGCTTGACTAGTACCTTAATAAAATATTGTTAAATTGTGAAAAAATCTACACGCTCCATCACATCTGCAATCGTGTATTGGCTTAGATATTGAATTGTTTTCTGCTCAGCCTCAAGTAGGATTCTTTCAAGTTCTTTATCCAATAGCTCACCTGCTGCTCCGCACTCTACATCCACTTCATGCTCCGTACATTCTATTGTTACTGCTCTATATATATCAGCTAATGTGATTGATTCTGCTGGCTTCAACAAGGTGTATCCACCTTCTCTTCCACCCTTTGATTCTACAATATTAGCTGTCGCTAAAGCCTGCATCACCCTGCGCATAAAGGTTGCATGTGAATTGACTTGGCTTGCAATCATGGCACTGGATAAGATAGAGCCGCTTTTCGCTAACCAGACGATTGAATGAACGGCAATTTTAAAACGAGGAGGTCCAATATTTACTCCGCGATTTGCTGTGCTCATTACCTATTCCCTCCTAACTCTCTCATGCTGATTTTAGCATGGAATAAATCCATTTTGTTGCAACTATAATAAGCACATTGTAGATCAAAACCATTTGATGAGCAAGGTAAAGTAAACTATTTGAACAGAGTTTATGAGTAAGAGCTGATTCTAATTCAACAGCTCTCCCCCTTTTACTTCACTTCACTTTTTCTGAAAATGTGATAAGTGCCGCTTATAAACAATGCAGATAGAAAAATCATTTGTATATAAAAATAGATAACTGGCAGCTTGATCATCCACGTGCCAACTTGAACAAATCGCTGACGATTAAATAAATTTTCAACTCTCATGAATTCAATCATCGAGATGTTTTTCATTAACCAAGGGATGGATAAGTCAGATGTGTTTCGAATAAAGAAAGGGATAATAAAAACAATACCTGCGATCAAAAACACGGTTAAATAGGTCCTACACCTAGCGGACAGAAATAATATCAAAAAACCAAAAACGACACAACCAAACCAATTAGTCAAGAATTGAAGCATGCTGTATTGCCATAAAGGAAATGTATAGGGAGATGAGTCATATCTGCTTAGCGCTTGTATAGGCAAGTCCCAACCTCCCCAGTCAGCAATACCTATGTTTAAAAGAACATTTATACTCCAACAGCCTATGACAATGAATGTGCTGAAGATTGTTGCAGCGGCTATTTTTGCCCAAATAACATGATGTCGTCCGTGCTTTGAACTTAAAAGAAGAGAATCCATATTCAGCTGGTATTCTTGGGTAAAGGATGGCGGCAATGCCACCAAAAGCATCAATCCTTGTACAATCGTCCCGAACGAAAAGGGAAATAGCGTCATTCGTTCCCAAGCAATGGAATCATGCCAAGCATAATAGGTATAGGTGAAATATATATACATGAATAGGCAGGAAACAAATAGAAGGATCAACCATTTTTGATGAATGATTTTATATAGTTCCGTTCTTATCAGTATCGTCAGTTTAGATCACCTGCCGTCTCTTTATACTATAAAAGATGAGAGCTGCGGTTACACATAAATAAGCAAACATAATAAAAAGGATGAAATTCGCGTAAATCAAAGGGAATCCAAAAAAGTTATTGAAAAACATCATGTCTAGCCTATCAAGCTGAATGAACTCCAAATACTTGAACAAATGAAAAACCAAGTTAGTCAACTTATTAGATGATATGCGCGAAAAAAGTACAATGACAGGCAGCATAAAGACAATACCGCCTAAGATTGCGGGTACAATTGGAGATCGAGTCCGTGATGAAACCAACATAACGAAAAAACCAAGCGTACAGCAGCCCAAAATGGCATAGAACTGTTGCTTTAAGAAATACAACCAAATAGCTCCGTCAAACCCGGTTCCACTATATATATTGTGAAGATTAACGAGATTAATATTCCAACCGCTTAGTCCGTAGTAGAAGGCATTTAACAGCAAGTTAATGCTGCTAAATAATAATACGACTACTGCGCAATAGATGATTGAAGCAATCATCTTCGCAAACAGCATTTTTCTGCGACCATGTCTGCTGCTGAAAAGGAGACTGTCCATTCGGGACGTATACTCTCCGCTATAAAGATTAGATAAACCAATAACCGTTAGCGCTGCCGCAAAAAAATATCCAAACTCATTCAAATAAAGGAGTGTTTTTTGCCAGCCTTGCTGATATAAAATGTAGTCCGTATAACCAACAGCCATCCTAGTTTGAAGTTCTTTTAGCTTGGCCTTCTTTTCAAATCTTTGATCACTGTTATTCTCACTCATTACTTTTATTTGATCTTCCAAGCCTAATATTTGTTGTTCATAATAACCTTTTTGCTGAACCGCATTTCTAATATCCATTGCGACTCTAGATTGAGCGATGAGAAATGGATCGGGTTCTAATTCTAGTTCGAATTCTCCCCAAATCTGATCAGCCCATTCAACTTTTTCTTTAGTCAATTCACCGCCAAATTGCGAGAAGGCTTTCTGCAAGGCTCTGCTATCTTTATTGGTTTTGATTTCGCTCAAATGATTCATTACTAGAAGTAATAAAAAGATAATGAAAGCAATATAGATGACTTTTTGAGAAAATATCTTGAACAATTCATGATTAATCAATCTCATATTGGTTCCTCCACATGCGGAGAATCACCAAAATAGTACAAATAAATGTCTTCCATTCGTGGGCTTTGCATAAATGCGATACCCGAAGGTTTTTCATCGGAAATGATTCTTGCTTCAACCTCTTTCCCTCTCCGCTGCAAATTGCCTACGATGTAGTTCTCCATAAGCTGGGGCAGTTCATACTCAGGAGCAGTAATGGACCAAACCTTTCCACTCAATTCCTGTAAAATAGTTTCGGGCGCTTCTTTTTTAACTAATCTGCCGTTCTTCAACACAAGAACTTCCTTAGCGATATATTCAATATCAGAGATGATATGTGTGGAAAGGATAACAATTCTGTCGCCAGATACCTCCGACAACAGATTGCGAAAACGAACGCGCTCCTTAGGATCAAGTCCAGCCGTAGGCTCATCTAAAATCAAAATTTTCGGATCATTGAGCAAGGCTTGAGCAATACCGAGTCTTCTCTTCATGCCGCCGGAAAATTTTCCGATTTTCTGATCCCTATGTTCTTCTAAATTTACCAATCGTAAAAGCTTATCTATTTTCACATCTGCTTCACGCTTGCTTAACCCTTTGAGTGAGGACATATACTGTAAAAAACGATTTGCCGTAAAATAGTTGTAGAAACCGCAATCCTGAGGAAGATAACCGATCAGATCTCTGTAACGATCATCCAAAACACGAATATTTTCGCCATTAACATATATTTCACCATGTGATGGCTTTAAAATATCGGCTAGCATCCGCATTAACGTTGTTTTACCCGAACCGTTCGGTCCAATTAACCCATAAACGCCAGGAGTGAGCTCACAGGTAACTTCTTCAACAGCTATCTTATTTTTATAGCTTCGAGTGATGTTCTTAATGGTTAATTTCAAATGAAATCCCTCCTTCCCTTTCCCTTATTCTTTTCACTAAAGATGCTGCTTGTGAAATAGTTAAAATGACACCTAGCAAAATCAATGCGAGATAAGTGCCTGCATGCATACTTAAAAGGTTTCGCATCAGGTTGGGATTCGAAATGACGATCAAACAAAACGAGATCCATACAGACAGCATGCATAAGACAGCATTATGGCTTCGTAACCGAATCGAAATAAGCAGTGATAATCCACTTATGATCGTAAAGGGCGTTAACCACATGAGGGTAATATCTCCAATATAGCTGCCATCAGTTCTACTGATATAGAAAAACGCAGCAATGATATTCAATACAATATTATAAGAGCTAATCACACAAAGCTTAGCTAACATGACACTTGCCCCATTGAAGGTACATGACATCTCCATTTCCATCATGCCTTCGTCTCGGCTTCGAAACAGTTCAATCATTCCTATAATAAAAGGGATAGGAGCTAGGACGAACAGAATAAAGTTAGGTGATAAATTGAATGTCAAGGCAAGCATTATATAGCCAGCAAAATATAGAATAGCGCTTATAATCCAGTAATAAGATTGCATTACAGACACTTCAGAGGCAGCTATTCGGAGCAATTGTTTCGTTCGTTCCCACATGCCCTGCTTATTTGAAGTATTCATGATCAAATGAAACCTTACTGCTTCTACGGTACGGTTTATTTCTTCCGAATCAGGATACTTAACCTCATATTTTTGTAGAAAATTTTGAATGTGTTCATAGTCATCTTCTGTTACATCCTCAGGCAGATTAGGTATTTCATCTTGAATCCCTTTTCTTCTCACCAGCAGTTCCCCTCTCCATAATGGCTTTGAGCTTTGATAAAGCTTGTTTAATGCGTGACTTTACAGTTGGTTCGCCAACAGCTGTCATCTCTGCAATTTCTTTGATTTTCAAATCCTGATAAAAACGCAAAATAATCGTTTCACGTTGGTTGGAAGGAAGCTTCAAGAGCGCGGTTTTAACTGAAGCGCTTTCCAGCTTTTTATCGAATATGTCATAAAGATTATTATTCAGTCGATTCCAATCATTTGTATCACTTATTGCTTCATTCCATTCGCTCAAAGCCTGCCCATTCTTAAATTGCTTGCTTTTAAAATAATCACGGCAGCAATTCAATGCAATTTTCAACAACCATTGCTTGAATCGGTCACCATGATCTATATCATTGATGTTTCGGACCATCTTAATGAATGTTTCCTGGGTTAAATCATAAGAAGCATGATAATCGCCGCAATAGCGGTATATGTATGCGAACACTGTTTTGTAATGACGTTTTATAAGAATTTCCATTGCACTTTGTATCCCTTTTCTAACCTCTTTGATTAGCTCCTCATCACTTTGCAAGAGGCTTCCCTCCTTTCACCTATATAAGACGACAACCATGTACAGAAGGATTTAAAATGTTTTAGAGGCATGCGGATTACGCATGCCTCTTTGTTATATCCATTACTGAATAACATTCTGGACCACATGGTAAATTTTTTAAGACATATATAACGTGCACAAGGAAACCATGTAAGAGTACTATTGAACTACAAAGGAGACTTAAAAAAAATGAAAAAAATGATTATTACCTTTGCTACTGCTTGTATGCTTCTAACTGCAGGTTCTGCCGCTTATGCAGCTGCTCCAGAAACGGAAACAACGAAAAAACATCATGAACAAAAAATGCATAAAGAAAAAGTGCATATGAAAAAAGCACATGAAAAGAAAATGCATGAAAAGAAAATGCACGAAAAGAAAGTACATGCAAAAAGCATGAAAGTAAAAAGCTTAAAAGCAAAAAGCTTAAAAGCTAAAGGTTTAAAAGCAAAAGCTTCAGAGATGCCGAAAACCGGCTTTGGCGGCGCTAGCGAACAAACAGAATAAGGAGAGTAAAAGAGGGATATTTTCAAAGGCCCTCTTTTCTTTATTATTATGAAAAAATGGATGCAACTTGTATGGATTATTGCTGCACTTATTTGTATCAACGCTTGCTCACACCCGAAAGATAATCCGATTAAATTCACACCAAAAAAATTGGATACGACGCCGACTCCCTTTGTGGAGAAGAAGTCTGAAACGCCTATTGTTGAAGTGAAAAAAACTGTTGATGGTATAAATCCAGACATCCTATATATACCTTCGATTCATGTTCATGCTAAAGTCGAACCTGTTCCCGTATTGGATAACGGCCAGATGGGCGTTCCAAGCAGCATAGAAAGTATCGGTTATCTTTCAAACGGCTCTTTGCCAGGTGAGATAGGTAATGCAGTTATGGATGGACATGTTGATTCTCGCACAGGACCAGCAGTCTTTTTCAAATTAAGGAATATGAAAAAAGATGATATCATTATTGTCAAAAGCAAAGATGGCTGTAAGATTCAGTTTTCTGTACAATCTGTAGAAATATTTAAAACAGCTGATGCTCCCATACAGAGAATATTTGGAACAGCAGAAGATGCACAATTGAATTTAATTACTTGTGCTGGCAAATACAGTAGGAAAAAGAAGGAACATGAAGCCAGACTTGTCGTGTTTGCGAAACGAAGTTCAGAAACAAAAGGATGCAAGGCAGTTCCTAATGATCTAAGCCCATGACCTACTATATTCTTTTCAACATGCATTTACTTTCTTATGACATGCTGTCCTGGTGCAGAAATAATCAGCTATACACCAGGTACAGCATTCTCAAATTCTAAAATTTATACGAGATAAATACTCCTTGATTTAGATATTAAATTTCATAACTACCATAAATATGATTTTTTATTATATTATACATATAGCAATTGATTTAAGTCTTGAATTACTCATTATTACTAACTAGAAATTATAACGCTTACACTTTTCTGGATGAAGAGCAGGAGATAATAAATTGATGCAGAATATTAAAGGAGAACTTGTGGGTAAAACCCTTATCTTAAAGGAGACGATGAAGAGTATGTCAAACGATATGTTGGTCAAATTATATGAATTGCCTGAAGAAGCAGAACAGTTCGCTGCACCTTATGCTGGCACCAATATCACCATCCGTCGCGCATTAGCGCCAGAAAAACATGTTGTTAAGAGCTGGGTCGAATCAGCTTTTAGTCCACATTGGGTAAGTGAGTGCGATGTAGCGTTCTCTCGTCAGCCCGTAACATGCTGGATTGCAACAATGATCGATGAAACGACTGGAAAACCAAAGCCCGTTGGTTTTGGCTGTTATGATACGACTGCAAAAGGCTTCTTTGGTCCGACGGGCGTTGATCAATCGTTAAGAGGAAAAGGGCTAGGCAAAGCACTTCTATATGCTTGTCTTGTCGCTATGAGAAATGAGGGTTATGGTTACGCAATCATTGGCAGCGCGGGTCCAACAGAATTCTATTCACGTATCGTTGGTGCTGTCTCTATTCCAAACTCATCACCTGGTATTTATTCAGGAATGCTTCGTTAACTTAATCATAATGAAAAAGCTGACTGTACTTAGTCAGCTTTTTTTGCCTTGTTATTTTTAACGCTCATTAGCCCCGTTGTTTAAAGAATCGTATCGTCCACACTGTCCAGCCAGCTTTCTATACTACCAATGACAGATGTAACGCAGCCTTCCTCGAATGGCGAGATTAGACCAGCTTCCTTAACGAGTTCCGTAAAGGATAAGCTGCCACCTTGACGGCATAAATGCAAGTAATCCGTCCATGCGGCGTTTCGGTCCTCATGCATCCTCTTCCAGAACTGAAAAGCACAAATTTGAGCAAGCGTATAATCGATATAGTAGAACGGCGATCCGAAGATATGACCCTGCTTATGCCAGAAAGCGCCATGCTCCAAATATTCATTATCTCCGTATTTACGATGCGGCAAATACTTTCGCTCGATATTGCGCCACGCCGTCTTCCGCTCAGAAGGTGTCGCATCTGGATTTTCATAGACAAAATGTTGGAATTCATCAACCGTAACTCCATAAGGAATGAAGAGTAATCCAGATTCTAGATGAGAGAAACGATATTTATCAGCATCCTCTTTGAAGAAGAGATCCATCCATGGCCAAGTAAAAAATTCCATACTCATGGAATGAATTTCACATGCTTCATACGTTGGGAAGCTGTATTCCGGTACGAGAAAGCTTCTGCTTTCAAATACCTGAAAGGCGTGACCGGCTTCATGTGTTAATACATCAATATCACCTGATGTCCCATTGAAATTTGAGAATATATATGGTGCGCCATATTCACTGATGTAAGTACAATAGCCACCGCTTTGTTTCCCTTTTCTACTTATAAGATCCATCAGTTCATTTTCTTGCATAAAGGCAAAGAACGCATCCGTTTCTGGCGATAGCTCTGCGTACATCCTAGCACCATTCTTCTCGATCCATTCCGGGTCACCCTTTGGTGTTGCATTTCCTGATTTGTAGCTAAAGTTCTCATCGTAATAAAGCAAGGATTCCACATCAATCCGTTTCTGTTGACGTTGTCTCAGCTTCGTTGCAACAGGCACGATTTGCTCCTCCACTTGCTTTCGGAAGTTAGCCACCATTTCAGCATTATAATCCGTTCGACACATTCTCGCGTAACCAAGCTCGACAAAATTGCTGTAACCTAGTTTTTTCGCGATTCGAGTCCGCACCTTAACGAGATCATCATAAATACGATCGAACTTCTCCTCATTTTCCGCCATGAAGCCCGTTCGTGCTTCCTCTGCCTGCTTCCGAATATTACGGTCTGTCGACTGAGCAAATGGAGTCAGCTGGGATAATGTCCGCTCCTCGCCATCGAAGATGATCTTGGCAGATGCAATAAGCTGTGAGTATTCCGTTTGAAGCTTGTTCTCCTGCTGTAAATCTTCAATGATTGCCGGACTGAACGTTTTTAGAGACAGTTCTGCAAGTTGAAACAGCTGTTTACCCCATTTTTCTTCTAATTCCGTTCTAAATTTCGACTCAACTAATGCACGATAATAATCAGTTATGTATTCTTGGACAACAGGACCTACCTCGTCAAAATAATCCTGTTCTGCTTTATAAAGAGAATCATTCGTATCAATCGAATGGCGGATACTTGCGATTTGCTGCATGGTATCAAACTCACTGCGAAGCTTGTTGATTTTAGCCATTGCAATGTCCTGCTCTTCATAGCTGCCTGCTGAATGAAATGAGGCTAACAGTTCCTTGAAATCTTCTTCAAAAACCTTTACATCGGGACGTTCATAACGATACTCGCTGAATTTCATCCTAAGCACCTAGCCTCTCATCCTATTTTATAATTCCCTATTCGCCAATTATATCCCATACACATGTACAATTCTATGCGATTCGTACGTTATGCTTACCTATGTTACCTGAATAAATTAGGAACAGTTCATTTCACAATTAGCGCTCAGCATAAAAAAACGGTTCCGTTCGCATGTCTGCTATGCGATGGAACCGTTTCTCCACGAAATCATTTGAACGTAATGAACGAACTGCGATGAGTTAGTTCAGGATATTTTTTGTTTGGCTCGACTCAGCAAGCTTCACTAGCATATGTGAAAGTTGATGTTGTTGCTCTGTGCTGCCTACTTTCCATAGCTCCTGCAACAGCTTCTCTTCACTATTGCGTGGATCTTCGTGCTGCGCTAAGTATCCAGCAACCTTCTGAGCTACACCAGCAAGCTGTTCTTCATTTAGCCCGAGATTTTCACCAAGCTCAATGCGTTTGGCAAGATAACTCTTAAATTCATCGAAATTTTTTAAAATTTCATCTTTTTTTGCCGGATTCATTCTTGCTATTGTTTCATCGATTTTCCCTGCTTCAAGTTCGCCGTCTTTTCCTACAACATGATTGAATTCTGACATACAGCATCGCTCCTTTTGTGCTTGATTCGTTACTTTATAGGTATTCCCTAACAAATGATTTACCAATCATTATCCGATCTCATGTTCATTTCTCTGTTAATAATTAGCCAATATTGTTTAATTAGACGTAAAGGAGGGTGAACGCATATGACTCGATCACAACAAGCCCAATCATTTTTGAAAAATGTATACGCTCGCTTTCGCGATGACGATGTACCTGCTCTAGGTGCGCAGCTTACATACTATTTGATTTTATCGTTTTTCCCTTTTCTCATTTTTTTGCTAAGTTTATTGAGCTTTATTCAATTATCAGCGGACAATATGCTTGCTGATTTCATTCGTGTCTTACCTGCAGAGACTGGAGAATCGATCAGCGGCATATTGAATGAGGTGTCTGCAAATAGCAGCGGGGCTTTACTTTCTATTGGTATGATTGCAACGCTGTGGTCTGCATCTAATGGTGTGAATGCGATTATGAAAGGACTAAATAAAGCATATGATATCGAAGAAAGTCGTCCTTTTTGGAAAGTAAGAGGAATATCACTTATAGCAACTATTGTTTTTGCAGTTGTTATTCTACTGACTATGCTGCTCCTTATTTTCGGTAAAGGTCTTGGCGAGTATCTCTTTCAATTTCTGAACTATCCCCAAGGTTTTCTAACCATCTGGAGTATTTTAAAATATGTCATTTCAATTGCAGCAATGATCGGAGTATTTATTCTACTTTATTGGATTGTACCCTGCAGAAAGCATCGATTTAGAGAAGTCATCCCTGGGGCATTATTCTCAACCTTCGGCTGGATTGCTACTTCACTCATATTTCAGTTTTACATTAATAACTTTGGCAACTATACCAAAACATACGGTAGTCTTGGTGGTATTATTGTTCTACTAATATGGCTTTATATCAGTTCCATACTGATCATGCTGGGTGGAGAAATCAATGCTGCATTAGCCTCTACGAAAAGTAATACATCCGCTATTAATAGAAAATCAGTAAGTGTTCTGAACTAGATAAACTTGCTGAAACTATGCCCTGTTCTAGCCTCAAGCTGGCATTAATAATAAATATATTACAATGGAAAACCGATTAAACTACCGTTTCTGATCTTTACCTCATGAATAATCATTTTTATTACTTGTCAACTGAGAAAAATGAGTTTTTTTTCATTTCTTTTTAATAAAACAAAGAAACCCTTACGCCTGTAAGGGTTTCTTTCTTCATTGGTAAATTAACGTAAGATTTACTATGGTAATGTTGTTCCTAGGAGATTTCACATCACAGAAAAACTAGGAGGAACAATATGAACACAAGAAAAAAAAGAATTATCAAGACAATCGCAGGTATCGGAATTAGCTTATCAATTGCATTAGGTGGAACAGTCATTGCGGCGCCTCAACCAGTAGCAGCTGCATCTAGTACTACCATTGCTAAAAATATAACTAATACAGGGAAAAAGTATATAGGTGTAAGATATCAATTTGGCGCAAAGAGCGGAATAACCAGCGCATTTGATTGTTCATCTTTTACACAGTATGTATATAAGAAGAATGGCATCAAACTTCCACGTTCATCTAGAGATCAAGCTAAATCAGGTAAATATGTGAAAAAAAGCAGTCTGAAGGCTGGCGATCTTGTATTCTCTGATACCAATAGAGATGGCAAAATCAATCATGTTAGTATCTATATCGGCAACAATAAGCTGCTGCATACTTATAAAGTTGGCGTTGGCGTAACGATTTCCAACTTCAAAGGCAGCACATGGGACAAGACCTATGTAACAGCACGTCGTGTTATCAAATAGTAATTGTAAATAGAAAAAAAGGCCGCGAATGTCGCGGCCTTTTTTTTTTAGTTTGATCTATCTATTCGATTACCCTCATTAGCTTAAGCGATTAGTAGTTTCTTAACGCTCTGCCTTTTTCATCAATGCTGAATTTTGCTTTCCGAACAGTGTCTTCTTTAACCATTTCCAACACTCGTGCAGACGGATCAGCTTGATCGACAGTTGTAACCCAACCTTCTGTGTTGACCAATTTAAAAATTTCTTCTAATTCCATTGCTTTATATCCATAAAAACCGCTAAGCCCAGCCCATTCTTTTAGAAGAACCTTAACTCTATGGTCAAGCTTCTCTGTTGGGGTTTCGTTTTTAACCTTCGTTTTTGCCATTCTCAAAAATCTCCTCTACGTGTTAACTCCACTCTTGATTTTACATCTCAGCGAATAGACGGTCAAGTCATTAACGACTTGAAAAGTCAAATTACGTCAATGAACTTTTTTGGGCATGTTTAGAGTGCAGAAGCTTGTAGCGACACCGCCGGAAGTAATGGTCATTAATGAAAGGAAAAACGTATCTCCTGGGAGTAGAAAATCCCCCGTGCTTATAATGATTAAATCAATAATTAAAATAATTATACCTAGATTCAAAGGTAGATACTTTGAGATAAAGTGAGCAAGTAAATCCGTCCCTCCGGTAGAACTGTCATATCTAAGCATAATCCCCATTCCGGTACCGATAATGAATCCTCCAATAACTGCTCTTGTAAAGGGGGTCCATTCTATATAATAGATGAAATAATATTGATAAGGTTCTAACAAATCAATGACGTAGCTTGAAAATAGCAATCCACTAATGCTGTTGTATAATAAATCTCGACTTTTAAACCAAGCTAACGTGAAAATAGGTATACTGCAAATAATCATTACGAGACCAATTTTAATATTGAATAAATAGTTTATGATTAGCGCAATTCCGATAATACCCCCATCCAACACACCTAACGGAACGAGGAAAAAGTTTATCCCAATTGCAATGAATAAACTTCCGACTACAATAGCAACAATTTTTTTTACAGACAACATATAAATCAGTCCCCCAAATACTGCTTGTCTGATTTATATGCTTAATTTGCTCTTAGCATGTAGATATTATTCTAATCGCTAGAATCATTTGAATGGGATTTAGTAATAAAAAAAAGAAGAGGCAACGGTGATCGCTGCTTCTCCTTTGAACATCTTGCTACTTAAGGGACATATTGTTGAACAATACGAACAACTTCTCCGTCCTTAACGGTTAAATGATAAGGAAAGTCTTTCGGATCCAACATATCATCTTCTGTATTCATCAGTTCATAAAACTTGGCGATCGTAATAGGCTCGTTCCAAATAATATCTGCCTCAGCTGCATTTCCGGTGCGATTATATAATTGCATGAACACTTCGGCGTCATCGGCAATCGGGTAATCACTCACAACATTCTCATCGTCAATGATGTAGTAACCATCTGGAGGTCCGTCTAATTCAGAATCCCCTTCTCGCTCTAAAAACTTCTTACTCGCTTCTTCACCTTCGTACCAATTTACTTCATCCATTGAAATGATGTATTTATTGTCCTTCTTCACCACATGCTGAACATAGCCTGTTTCAAGATTCGGTGTTTTTATAACGGGTACATAATCACGGCCTCCCGCCGGCGCAAAGCTAAAGGCCGTTAGACAAGCGAGAACGAGAACTGAAATTATTACGTATTTTTTCATAGCGCTGACGCTCCTTCTGTGTGGTGTATATTCTTATTCTTCTTACTTATAGAATATAACGTTACAGGGGGGAAAGAAGTTACAAAAAGGCTACAAAAAAATAAAATGAAAATCGCTCCAAATCTTTACACTTGTTTTTGACTAATAACTCCATTTGGCTCATAAGAAAGCATTTTAGTAGCAATCTTGTCTATAAAGAATCGGTCATGACTTACCGTTATTACGGCTCCTGGAAAATGTATCAGCGCTTGTTCCATTACTTGTATGCTAGTCAGATCCAGATGATTGGTAGGCTCGTCCAAAATAATGACAGCTGCGCCAGATAGAAGGCATTTGGCTAATGCTACCCGAGCCTGTTGGCCTCCGGATAAGTTCCCAATGACTTTATTGAGGTCAATTTCCGAGAACTGCAGCATGGATAAAAACTTATTTACTTTTTTACGCGGAGCATCCAGTCCAAGTCCATAAATATTCACCGCATGACTGACTGTATCTTTGAGATCAAGCTCATCCCACATCCGGTTGAAATAGGCATAGCTAACCCCTTTTCCCCATCGGACTGAACCGCTATCAGCTTGCTCTGTTCCCGTCAGTACTTTAATCAAAGTCGACTTACCGCTTCCATTGGGACCTACGATGGCTATACGATCTTCCTTCTGTACATCAAAACTAACATTTTGAAAAATGTTAACAGTATCAAAGCCTTTGCTGATTCCTTCCACCTGACAAAGATTATCTGGAAATCGCAGATTCTCATAAATATCAGTGATTAGCACGTTCACTGGATGGGGCTCTACTCTCTTCTTCATATCAGCCAGCTTGCGAGATAGTCTGTCCTTCGATGATTTTTTTTGGGAGCGGTTCTCTATAGCCTCGGACTCCATAATGAGAAGCTCTTCCTCCCATTCAAATTGGCGATCAAGCACTTTCTTGCGCAGTTTTTTCTTACGTATGTAATCGGTATAATTGCCTTCATATTCTTGAAAGTGATAATTCTCGATTTCAATCGTTCGTGTAACAACACGATCAATAAACTGACGATCATGGGAGACAAGAAGCATCGCGCCGTTGAAACGATGGAGCCATTGCTCCAACCAAACTAGCCCTTCTATGTCCAAGAAGTTAGTCGGTTCATCAAGTAGAACGACGTCAGGTGATTCAATGAGTATTTTAGCAAGCGCTGCTCGATTTCTCCAGCCTCCTGATAACTCATCTATCGGTTGATTCCGGGAACGTTCGTCGAAGCCCAGCTTGCTTAGTACGGTGTCGATCTCTATGGAGACATTCCACCCATCATGATGCTCCATCTCCTCAAATAACGCAGCCTGGCGCTCGAGAAGAGCGTTTAACTCATCATCACCGGAAATTTCTCCAAACTTGCCCTCAATCTCCTTTAATTCTTGTTCAATATTCCAAACATGCTGAAAGCATTTTTCTAGCTCTTGCTGAATAGATTGCTTCCCCTGAAGCTCTGAAAACTGAGAAAAATAACTAATTTTGAGATCAGCATTGACCTCAACTTTTCCTGCTGTTGGTTCTTCTCTTCCTAGAATCAACTTGAAAACAGTCGATTTCCCAGCTCCGTTGCGTCCAATGAGACCAATTCGTTCTCCCTTGCTCACACGGAAATAAATATCACGAAATATAAGTGTGTCCTCATATTTTTTTGTTACATTTTCCAAACGAATCAAGCTCATGACTTTCACCTCTGTATATGGTTTTATACTAGTGTCTACCTCCTGTCAAATGATTGCCTTCCTAAGTGACAATTTTAAGCGGAAATATAGCAATTTATGTCGTTAAGTATTTAGAAACGGGAGCAATTATTGACAAACATCTCAATTTCAATCTGCTAGTATTAATACCATGTTGTCCCAACATAGAATAGGAGCGCTGATTATGAACACGATATCCAATGAACACTTTTCGAATGAAACAATCGCTTTTGACGGGTTTAGCTTTATCGGCTGTACATTTACCAATTGTGTCATTATTATCACAACGCTAGATTTCAATTTTCAAAGCTGCACGTTTTATGAGTCTGCACTGCATGTTAATCCGAAGCTGTCTATTTTTGAAATCTCTCATAAACTCTCTCAATCTACCTATGATTCAGAAACGAATTGTTTTCGCGATGACTATAAGTACCCGAAAACAGTTGTAGAATTGCCTACGGTATCCATAGGTTAAATTATTCTTCAACTGAATGATTAGGGTCTTCATTTATTTAATGACATTAATAAAAACAAGAAGCGTTCCTCGATAGAGGAATGCTTCTTGTTTTGTTATATTAACTTAAAATACGATTAGCCAATCGCTCTATTCGGAGTACAAGCTCTTGCATGTGGAAAGGTTTGACGACATAATCATCTGCCCCCATTTGCAGTGCATGAACGATGTCCGTTGTGTTGTTGCGCGCTGTAAGCATAACGATCAATATATTTTGTTCTGGATAATTCTCTCGAATGGTACGCAGCACCTCTATCCCGTCGAGAGTAGGCATGGAACCATCTAACATAATAATGTATTTTTCGTCATCCTTGTACCAATTAGAGGAAATAAAATCAGTGCCGTCCGAAAATTCGTAAGCATTCACTTTTGTGTTATTAAGCGGCTTCCAATGAGAGAATCGATTCATAATGATTTCTCTAATGATTGGATCGTCATCAACAATGATGACATTAAGATGCGAATCATACTGGTTGTTTGATAATTCCTTCGTGTAGATAATCGTTTGATTTCTACCAGAGCGTTTTCCGCTATAAAGCGCTTGATCCGCTTCTTCAACCAGCTTCTCGGGATGATTGTTATCAGCCGATATTTCCGTCACACCAGCGGAGAAGGTTACACCAAAGGTATCCTCACCCACTTGGAATCTAATGGAGTTAAAACGTTCTCTTATACGCTCCATTAAAGAAGCTGAATCAACAGCGTCTCGATTAGGCAAAAGCAAGGCGAATTCTTCTCCGCCATAGCGGCATAAAATATCCTCTTGTCCAATGACTACTTGAACAGTGGATACGAATACTTGAAGAACCTCATCGCCTTTGAGATGGCCATAGCTGTCATTCACATGCTTAAAATAATCCAGATCCATCATAACAAGTGAAAACATATTGTTTGTCCGCTGATAGCTGGCAATATACTGCTGCATCATGACATTATAATGCTTGCGATTATATGCGCCTGTAAGCTCGTCGATTACGATGGAACGCTCCCAGTCTCGCTTCATGTCGAAGCGATTTTGGATCAGTGCTGATAGCAGCTCAACATCAAATGGCTTGGATAGAAAATCCATCGCCCCAGATCGATAGGCATGAATTTGATTTTGAGTGGAGTTATTAGCACTAATCATTATAATTGGAATATGCTCCTGCTTGGCTTTATCAACAATTTGATTTAACACATACATACCACTTTTGTCCGGTAATACAATGTCTAGAAGGATCAGACCCGGTTTCCAATCATAAAACAATTTCAGACCGCGCTCCGCATTTAACGCTATGCTAACTGGGTAAGATTGTTTCTCCAGTACTTCCTTCAGATACGTAACAAAGTCAACATCGTCATCGATAACCAGCACTCGATTACAGTTATTCAAGTAATTCTCGATGTCGCTTTGTTCTGAAATCGGCTTTCTCACAAAGCCCAGCTCTCGTTCCGTACCAATTGGAAACATTTCAGTAAGAGGCATGACATGCGGCATCCATTCCTCTTTAACCATCGTCTTCTGACTGTCAGCTGAGAAGAGCAGCTCCTCTTTTGCTGAGTACATTTCCATCTCGGTAAGCCCAATCGTACCACAAGTACCTTTGAGACTATGAAAGAAGCGTTGGAGATCCTGCTCCTCAACCACGGGTTGATTTTTCCAGTCTTCGATCGTTTGCAATATTCTTTGTGTAATAAGTTTTTTATATTTATCTGTTTTCATGGCGCTCCTTCGATTATCGAACCATTCGCTGAATCGCTGCACTTAGCTTACCTGGCAGATAAGGTTTCACAAGAAACTCATTAATCCCCCATTGTGCTGCCTTTTCTTTTTCCTCGAAGGCACTTGAAATAATGATAGGCTTATTCGTCAACAATGAAGTTTTCTTCATCTTCTCAATAATATCCCATCCTGTAATGCCTGTCTCCAGCATCAAATCAATGACCACAATGTCAGGGTTAAGCTGCTCAATATCCTCCATTGCTTTCAAGCCTTCCGTATAGAGCTGTACGTGATACCCGCTGGACTGAAGCTCATCGCGCAGCAAAATAGAAAGATTGTGATCATTTTCGATAAGCATCACATTAATGGCTGTTTCGGATTTAATCATTAAGTGTTGCTCTTCATTAAACGAATGATTCTCTGATTCATCAATTGGCAATGTAACGATAAAGGTGCTGCCTTGACCGAATTGTGATTGAACCTGAATGCTGCCTTTATGACGTAAAATAATTTCTTGTACGATGGCTAGTCCAAGACCTGTTCCGCCTATTTCCCTGCGATCGGAATTATCTACCCTATAAAACTTGTTAAAGAGATGTGGAATGGCCTCCTTCGGAATGCCAAGCCCTTCATCTTGAATGTGAATAACGAGGTTAGAATCATTTTGAATGCAGCTTACTTTAATTTCACCGCCATTAGGTGAATATTTAATCGCATTGCTTATCAAATTGATAAAGGTCTGTTGCATTTTTTCGCGATCTGCTACGACTGTCAATTGCGGTGCGTCGTTCTTCCACGTAATCCGATGTGTGTTTGTCGCCATCCGCTGTGTTTCAATCACTTCTGTAATTAATGTCGTTAATGATAAAGGCTGCATATCATAGGTTTGTTTCCCTGATTCCATCCGCTGCAAATCAAGAAAGTCATTAATTAACGTCGTTAATCTTCTAGCTTCTTGATGAATGGTCGTCACGTATTTGCGTTGCCGCTCTGGTTTGAGCTCACGATGCAGCAGAAGCTCAGCAAAACCAAGTACACTAGCCAGCGGCGTCCGAAGTTCATGGCTTACTGTGCTGACAAACTCAGATTTCATACGATCCACTTCATATTCCTTTGTAATATCGCGATGAACGAGAAGCAAACCAAACTTCTCTCCATTTCGATAAAGCGGCTCACAATAAATTTGAATAAAGCGCCGTTCGGGTTCTGTAATTTCGTAATTCATGCTGAGAAGTCCGTTGAACTGCTCCGTTACCGTCAAATTGCGTATAAATCTAATCAGTGGCTCTGGTTCAACGACTGAGGCCTTAATAAGCTCGATAAAAGGTTCTAGAGATAGCTCAGTCCTTTCGATTTCATTTTGGAAGAATCCGAATATCTCTGACATCTTACGATTGATTTGCAAAGTCGTTCCTTTTAAATCCATAAACTGAATACCTTCTTGAATGGTGTTCAGCATATCACTTGTCATTTGGCGCTGCTTCTCCGATTGTTCAAATAGCTGAAGCTTATCAAAGGCAAGCGAGACTTGTGTCATCATTCCTACTATTTCTGCTTCTTCTTGCTTAGAAATTTGTTTGTTTAATTTAGTTAGAACCAAGCAGGCTGCGAGTTCTTCCTCTGCATTAAGTATGGGCAGAATAAGGTCTGTTGCTCGCATTGGGTATACATGATACCCCTGTTCCGCTGGCATACAATCACGGACCATGCTGTAGGACTGCTTGGTTTGAGTAGCTCGTACAAGAATACCCTCATCAACTGTATTCATAAATTGCGAAGCTGCAGCTTCCGATAATCCTACTGCTGCGTAGTCATGTTGTTCATTCATCATGATAATCAGGCCTTTGTCTGATTCCGTTATATCTACCATGTTGCGAACAATACTATCTAATAGCTCTTGTTGATCAAGCGTGTTAGAAAGGGACTGTATCAATAAATTTCTTTTTGTTAAATATTGCTCATTTTTCTCCATTTGTCCAAGTGCTTCTTGCAATTCCTCTTGCTGAGCTTGCAGTTCATCCTGCTGAGCTTGCAGCTCTTCATTTTGAGCGAGCAGCTCTTCTTCTTTGTTTTGAATTTTCCCCATCATCTTCTGAAGGGAGCGAGAGAGCTCACCTATCTCATCTTCTCTCGTTAAGTTCTCCAGTTGGAACAGCTCTCCATCTGCAAAACGGCGCGCTTGTATAGTCAGCTGTTTTAGAGGACCTCCGATATCCGTCGCAATTTTTCTCGTTATGAAAGATGATAGGAATAGAATTAAAATGATGTATACAATAAAAAATATAGCTTGCAATGATAATTTCTTGATAAGCTGATCATTTTTTTGTTCAGCAATCAGCTGTACCTTCGCTTTAAGCTCTCGGGAATATTGAATAAGTTCATTTACTGGATTATCTTCACCGGCAGAAACTAGTTTGCGTAAAGCTTCGTAATCCTGCTTCTGGGAAAGAGGAATAGCTTTTGGCAAAACCTTTTCAAAATAAGAGGTGAAAAAGGATTCGATATTTTGCATCACTTCGGTTTCGTCGGTGCTGAGCTTTAATTTCTTGATATCAGTTAGTGATTCATTTAAAAGCTTCTGCTCACTAAATATTTGGTTATATTCATAATCATTCAAATAAACATAATAACCGCGTGCACGAAGAATAATCTCATTTGAATGATCAGCAATTTGTGAGACCAGCTCTTGTTTATGTCTGATTTCGCTAGTCTCTGCTTCATATTGCTTCAAAATGGATATGGTACTCCACAGAACAAAAATAGCACCTAGTAAAATAAGTGTTAAAGCAAGGATCATCATGGACACAAATCGCCGTGTAATCCTTCCGTTATAAAACTGACGGAACTTAACCACAGAGCATCTCCTCTACCTTAACGATCAACTCAAGTGGGCTAAAGGGTTTGGACATAAATTCATTTGCTCCAGCAACTAGCACTTTATCTTGTTCAGCTTGTTGATTTTTAGCTGATAACATGAGAATTTTGGAATCCTTACGATCCGCCAACAGCCTCGTCTTCTCAATAACCTCGATACCTGTCAGCCTTGGCATCATATAATCAAGTATGATTAAGTCAAAATCGACTTCTTTGATTTTTTCAAGCGCTTCCATACCATCACCAGCTTCCTCAAGATGATAGCCTTCGTCTTCAAGCGTATCCATGATAAGCATGCGCAGTACAGGCTCATCTTCTGCAATTAAAACTTTTTTCATGTAATGATATTCCTCCAAATAATTAAGTAATTTGACTCTGTACATATATCGACATGTTATGATAAGAAACTACATGTAATAATTCGACATTCGACAAATAATTCCTTCATTTCATTATTAACTAGAAAAATTTGAATGTTTATATAAAAAATAAAAGCGAGCAGCTGCCAATTGGCCCTCTGCTCGCTTTTATTTTATAGTTTCGCTAACGTGCTTTGACGATAATTTTACGGATGCTTTCTCCTGACAAATGATATTTCCGCTCTAAATCAGCAACAGTCCAACCATTTGTATAATAAAGGGAAATTTCTTTATTCCGCTCTGCAAGCAGTTTCCGAGTGCCGCTTACCTCACCCCAATGTGCACGCTGCTCCGTTGCCTTAGGGACATATATTAAATCACCTTGAATATATTTTTGTAATTCTTTCAATAAGCTAGGGGGAAGCACTTCTCTTCCATTTTTGTAGTTCACGATAAACGTCCTCCTTGAATTGGCTAAGCTTTGTGCGGTTGATTGTCAATGTTGCATTAATCATTTTATTGCCTCCTTTCGATTTTTGGTAAACCATTGTGGTGTATCCGTAAACAAAAAAACATAAAATCATATCCTCCGTTGATATGAATGGTTAAGATACTATTTCAGTATAGTGAAAGCATTTTCAGTTGACAAGAAAAGTTTAACAATAATCCCAAATTTATTTTTGAGGAAGGTGAAAATTAAGAAGGAGGCCTTGCGGCCTCCTCCATTCATCGTAATCTCCGACTAAACGGAGATCACCTCTAGGTTAATAATCAATTCGATCATCTCCTTTCCTCATCATTCGTCGGCCCGACTTCATCAGTATAAGGCCATAGGAGTGAGTTGCGAAAGTGAAAGAACATTTATAAATGAACTTTACCAGAAAATGCTTAGCACACACTACAGGAGACCCACCATTTTCAGGCCATGCCAGATACCATCCTCGGATACATCCTTCGTTACGTAGCGGGCTGCTTGCTTCACTACATCTGGAGCATTGCCCATCGCTACACTATGATGAACATATCGAAGCATTTCAAGATCATTGAGTCCATCACCAAATGCATAAATATCTTCAGCTTTGACACCAACTCTTTCGATTAAGGCCTGTATGCCTCTAGCCTTGGAGCCTCCAGGAGGAATTAAGTCACTGCCATATTTATGCCATCGGTTAAAGACCAACTCAGAAAAATGCTGCTTGTAATACCCCTCGTCCTCTTCTCTACAAAAGAGCAAGCACTGATAAATCTCTTTTCCTTTAAAATAGTCAGGCTCATGAGGAGGAAGCTTTAATCGAAGACCTTTGCTTTCTTCATCGCTATATACACAGTACTCGGAATTAGTACGCATGCCCTCTGGCGTCATGAATACTAAAGGATGCTGATGATCTATAGCAGCTTGGGATAGATTAGTTAAACGAATTTCATCTATAGCATGGCTATATAGGACCTCGCCTTTATAAACGACATAGGAGCCATTAAAGCTGACGTACGATTCAATATCCAGAGCTTCACTAACTTCCTTCAGCATGGATGGCCCTCTTCCTGTTGCAATGACGACCTCGTGCCCAGCTTCTTTCAATTCAGCAACGGCCCTCTTGGTTGAAGCTGGAATTTGCTTATTATGATCGAGCAGCGTTCCATCTATATCGAATAGAATCAGCTTTTTGTTTTTATCAGAACGTACTGGTTTGGTTAACATGAGTGAATCTCCCTTCCTTACAAATTGCATGAGTCTATCAAATAAAACCAACCCTAATCATATTATCATGAATAGGGTTGGTTTATGATTTTTTTAAAATATTAATAAATATTTTATTTTCTATTATTTTACAAGGCATCAGCCTCTATCAAGCTTTTATGAATCCATACAGCGGCTTGACTCCCATCACCCATAGCTATCGTAACCATCTCTGAATGAACGGCAACATCCCCTGCGGCCCATACATGCTCGGTGCTTGTCATCTTAGTCCGGGGATCAACGATAATATGCTTATTATCCAGTCGCTTAATCTGTAACTGTTCAGCAAGATTCGATCGCACCTCATTCCCGCCAAATGCAACAAAGCAGCAATCACTCCTCACAATGGAATCATCACTGAGCCTAACGCCTTTGAATTGCGATCGTACAGTTGATACGGATAATATCGACTTTTCTATATATTGTATGCCTTTGCGTTCTAGTGCTCTAAGTGTGTGCAAATCCAAAGGAATAAGCTCATGATTAATATAGACAACTTCCTTTGTCCAATGAGTAAGAGTAAGCGACATATCTGCCCCTGGCTTACCAGAGCCTAATACAATCGTTTTCTTATCGGATATTTCAAATCCATCGCAGTCTGGACAGACAAAGACGCTAATACCTAGGCAAGGTAGAAGCTCAGGGAATGGAGGCAAACGGTCCTTAACACCAGTTGCGAGCAACAGCCTCTTGCCATGATGCCATTCACCGGTCTCCGTATGCAATATAAAGCCTTCTGAAGACTTCTCTGCTCTAATCACTTCTCCACTTACAAAATGTACGCCCAATCGCTCCGCTTGTAATCGTCCGTCAGCCAATAATTCTGCTCCGCTAACACCATCCGGCCATCCGATAAGGTTGTGGTAGCTTCTACAAATGCTGGATCTTCCATCTGCCGAATCAATGACAGCAACTTTGTGACGATAGCGTCCAAGCTGTATGGCAGCTTGTAATCCCGCGATACCGCCGCCTACAATGATACAATCCATTTGCATCCACCTGCCTCCTGCTCAAGCCAATACCATCGAGTATTTATTGTTTTTAAAATCTCACCTTCTTATGCAAGAGTGACGTTCTTCATCTTTTTTCAATAAAAAAAACCAGCTGCTCTCAATTGAAAGCAAGCTGGCTTTTTTTCTACAAACAATCTTCATCTAAATCTGAAATCCTTATCTCTCATGCTGTAATCGCAATTGCTTCCTTTTCTTTAGCAGTTCAGGCAGCGCAATTCCAAACAGAACGACAACCACTCCTATCCACTGCAACGGACTAACATATTCATGTAATACGAAGGAGGATAGAAGTACAGCAACTGGAAGCTCAGATGCTCCAAGTATTCCGGCCATCCCTTCCCCAATATGAGGAACGCCAATTGCAAATAGAACAGGAGGAATAAATGCACCGAAAAAACCAAGTAAAAGGCCATAAAACAAGAGATCTCCAAAAATCACACCATTAAATAAAAAGGTCGGCGGGAACAATAGGAATACAAGTAACAATCCTCCTGTTATCATCCATACGCTGCGATAAGCAGGATGCACGGACGGAACAGCCTTCCCACTAAATAAAATAAATAAAGAATAACTTACAGCGGACAGCAAGCCTAAAATCACACCCATGATATTAAACTTACCCGTACCTTGCTCCAAAATCCCAGCAGCCAGCAATGTACCTCCAAACAAAATGGCGATAGTGAACAACATTATGCCTTTTGGACGCTTCCGTTGGCTAACAGCTTGGATTAGCACGCCGATCCATGTGAATTGAAATAATAAAATAATAGCTAATGAAGCTGGAATATATCGCAGTGATTGATAATAAAGCAAACCTGTTATTGCGGTTGGGGTACCAGCAGCCATTAAAATAAAGCGATGCTTCCATGTTAATTTTGTCATTTTCTGAGAGGAAGAGACTGAAGCTTCCGCAGTGTTCTCCGTCATTTTTGCCTTATTCTTCTCACGCCACTTCATAATAGTCGCAAAAATCCAAGCAAGTATAAAACCCGTAAGTAGTTGACTGCCGACCACCTCACCTAGCTGATAGCCTTTCCCATAAGCAAGAACTACAAAGGTTGATAATATGCCATAGCTGGCTGCACCAAAAAATACCGATAATAAATATTTCATGCCATTAATTGCTCCTTCCTGATGTCCGTATACCTTTTTTTGCACACAAAAAAAATCCTAACTATGAATATAGAATCATTTAAAAAATGATCTTATATTCGTAGTTAGGAAGTTAAGGCTTCCTGTAGAAACCCTCACCCTTATCGTTCTGTTAATGCCGTGAGGTTATACGAATTATGATGTTGTAAGTTAATGTTCAACCCTTTAAAGGTTACATGACAAGTAAGCTTATGTCAATGGTTAAAAAATTGGAAATTGACCATTTTTACGGCTTCGATCGTATTTATCAGTAGCAAATGCCAACTCTTTCGTGAATAAATGATTGATTAAAATATTCGGAAACGGCTAATTCCGCTGTGTCAGCAAACGAGATTTCCGAACCATTGGATGGCAATACATCCTTCTGAAATCTATAGCCGCCCCTTTGCTCCTTCTCGACAAGCTTGGTTGGACAGATGATGGTCCAGTCCAAATTAGTTTTCAACAATTCGATATAGACTTGATGATGTTCCTTCGCTGCAACTTGTTTTCTTTGCTTATTCTCGATTGATTGATATCTAAGCAAGTGCGGTTCCACTGCACTTTGCAATATTCCAGCCGTACCAATGGTAACAAGTCTTTGCACATTGTAATGGTTCATGGCTTCAATCACATGATTCATGCCGGCAAGGAGTGTACCATTACCCTCTGTGCTTAGCGATGAGATAACGCCATCTACACCTTCCATGGCATTCATAACGTCCTCGCGGCTGCGAATATCCCCAACAATAACCTCTTCTCCCGTTTCAATGGGCGAGCGAACAAAACGTTTAATCGGGACGCCGCGAGCTGCTATAAGTTCATGAATATATTTTCCTGTGTTGCCTGTTGATCCAATGAGCAGCAAAGCCATCTTCATTATTTCCTTCTTTCTACTTCAATTCTTCAACAACGTTAGGAGGTGTTAATCCTTTAACACCATTAATTAAATTATTAGCGGCGAGCATCGCCATATCGAAGCGGGTGGCTGCAGTTGCCGAACCGATATGTGGAAGTGTTAGGACATTGTTCATAGTAAGAAAAGGATGATTAGATTCTATGGGCTCTCTCTCATAAACATCTAGTCCAGCTGCTGCTATTGTTCCCTCTTGTAGCGCTTCGATCAAAGCTTGCTCATCAATCGTTTGACCTCTAGATATATTTATGAATATAGAGGAACGTTTCATTAATTGAAATTCGCGGCGTCCAATTAGCTTCATTGTCGCTGGCGTCAATGGTGCCAATAGTACAACAAAGTCAGAAGCTGCTAGCAACTCGTTGAGCTCCGCATATCGAACACCTAGCTTATCCTCAGTCTCTGGCTTCCGGTTGCGATTATAATAGAGGACATCCATTTCAAAGCCGAATTTTGCTCGGCGTGCAACAGCTTCACCAATTCGCCCCATACCAATAATCCCGAGTGTGGCGTGGTGTACATCTGTTCCGAATAACTTATTGCCGTCTCCTTGCTTCCAGTTGCCGTCCTTCACATAATGATCCAGCTCAGCCACTCTTCTTGCTGTTCCTAACATCAATGCAAAAGCTAAATCCGCTACCGTTTCATCGAGCACATGCGGCGTATTCGTTCCAAGAATGTTACGCTCCTTCATTGCTTTCAGATCAAAATGGTTATAGCCGACGCTAATACTGCTAACGATTTTGAGGTTAGGAGCTGCTTTTAGAAGCTCAGCATCAATTTTCATACCCGCAGTTAGCAGGCCACTCACATTGGCAAGCATAGAATAAAGCTTGTCCGTGGGGATCGTTTCACCGCGATCCCACTTTTCTATATTACAATGCTCTGCTATATAGGCTTCCACCTCAGCTGGGATAGGACGGTCTATAAATACGGAAGGTTTCATTGACATTCTCCTCTCGGGCTTTCATTTCACAAAAATGATTTCTACTCCCATTATAAAACGAATGCTCCTCTAATATATAGAGCTGTGAGTATTGAATGCCAAATCCATCCTATCTTAGTCATGCATAGCTGCTTGCTGCTTGTACAAATCTTCAACTACAATCGCTGCCATAGCTTCAACAACAGGAATTATTCTTGGACAGATACAGGGATCATGTCTGCCAATCGTTTCAATCGTTTTCTCTTCCCCATGGATATCGATCGTCTGCTGCTGTTTGGAAATGGATGAGGTTGGCTTAACAACTATACGAAATACAATCTCCTCACCTGTACTAATACCGCCAACAATACCGCCAGCATGATTAGTTAGAAAACCATTACTGTCCATTTGATCATTATGCTGACTGCCCAGCATGTCTGCTGCCGCAAATCCGGTACCGAACTCAATACCTTTAACCGCGCCAATAGAAAGCATAGCTTTGGCTAGTTCAGCATCAAGCTTATCAAATACCGGCTGCCCAATACCCGGTTTAACGCCTCTTATTCTGCACTCCACAATTCCGCCGCAGCTATCGCCAATTTCAGCCAAGTGCTCCACTTTTTTGATCATTTCTTTTGCTGCTTCTGGATCACAAGCTCTAACTGCATTTTGCTCGATCTCAGCTTCAACAAACGTTTCGCTTTTGATTCCGCCAATTTCCTTTGTGTATGCGATGACACTTACTCCTCTATTTTCTAGCAGCTTCCTTGCAACAGCTCCGCCCGCTACTCGCCCTGCCGTTTCTCTTCCAGAAGCTCTCCCGCTTCCTCGATGGTCACGAATGCCGTATTTTTTCAAATAAGTATAGTCAGCATGACCTGGACGGAATGAGTACTGAATATCACTGTATGCATCAGGCCTCATATCCTTATTGTGAAGCATGATGAACAAAGGTGTTCCAGTCGTTTTCCCTTCAAAAGTACCTGATAGAATGTTGATGATATCATATTCTTTGCGCGGTGAAGTTACAGATGATTGACCTGGCTTTCTACGGTCCATTTGTACTTGAATATAGGCTTCATCCAATTCAACGCCTGGTGTAACACCATCGACAATGACACCTACTGCTTCCCCATGCGACTCACCAAAAGTTGTTATTTTAAATAGATTCCCATATGAATTACCAGCCATTTATTTTTCCTCCCGAATGTATGCTTTGACGTTCATCTTCTGTTTCCATTATAATTTTGATTGTGAAATAAATGAAATCATTATATTTAGATCTCACCATAGAGAGGATCTATATCACTTATGAATATAAACTTGGAATGGTATCGTATTTTTCTATATACAGCTAAGTCAGGAAATTTGACCTTAGCGGCTAAAGAACTTCATATCACGCAGCCGTCTGTAAGCTATGCCCTTAAACAGTTGGAAGCCATGCTAGAGGTTAAGCTTTTCCAGCGCATGTCCAAAGGGGTTAGACTTACGTCTGAGGGCTCTGCGCTCCTCACGTATGTAGAGAAATCATTCTCAATGCTGGAGGCTGGAGAAAGCAAGCTGCAGTCACTTAAGGACCTCACAGCAGGTGAACTGCGTATTGGAGCAAGCGGCCCTATTATTAAGCATGTGCTATTGCCCCAATTAGATTCCTTCCATGCCGAACATCCCGATGTTAGAATCCGTCTTGCCCAAGGAAAGTCATCCGATCTGCGCACGCGCTTAAAGGAAGGGCAAATTGATTTGGGACTTGTCCATCTGCCCCTGTATGATGAGTCGCTTGACGTAACGCCTCTAATTGAAATACAGGATTGTTTTGTAGTTGGGCCCGCGTATGAGAAATGGTCAAAGCAAGTACTTACTGCTGAAGAGCTCGCCAAAATCCCGCTTCTGCTGCTAACACCTGGAAGCAGTACGCGAGGTTTTAGTGACCAATGGTTTGCATCACAAGGATTAGATGTCGAAGCGGACATTGAGCTAAGCAGTATGGAGATGCTGATCGAGCTTTCTGAGCGGGGTTATGGAGCGGCTTTCGTAACACAATCTTTCGTTAAACAAGAGCTGCAGAGCGGCAAGTTGTTTCAAATTAAAACAGAAAAAAGGATCCCCTCACGTTCAATCGGTATTGCTACAAGAAGAGATTCCTCGATGTCATTAATCGCGACTCACTTTATAGAGCTCTTAACGAACAAAATATCCTTTTAATCTCATGATGCAGTAAATCATCAAGTACTTTCTTACGAATAGCTTATGGTGGTTAAGTTTTAAGTTGAAAATAACAATGTGGTCATTTATAATATAGTATGGTTTTAATTGTTCTCGTGAAAGGAATTATACGATGAGTGAAAATAATAATTATCGCGTATTATTGTATTATAAATTTGTAGCTATCCCTGATGCCGAGCAGTATGCTGCTGAGCATCTTGATTATTGCAAGAAGTTAAATATTAAGGGCCGTATCCTTATTGCAGATGAAGGCATTAACGGTACACTCTCCGGTACATTTGAACAAACAGAGCAATATATGCGTGATATGCATGCTAACCCATTGTTCTCTGATTTGTGGTTCAAAATTGACGATACGGACAAGCATGCATTCAAGAAAATATTTGTTCGTTACAAAAAAGAGCTCGTAACCCTTCGTTACGAAAAACCGCTTGACCCTAATACGCTTACAGGAACGCATCTCTCTCCAAAAGAGTTTCATGAATATTTGCAAAGAGAAGATGTCGTTGTTCTGGACGGAAGAAGTGACTATGAGTATGATCTCGGTCATTTCCGTAACGCAATCAGACCCAACCTAGAAACATTTAAGGAATTTCCGGAATGGCTTCGTGAGAATATGGCTGAGTTCAAGGATAAACCTATTCTTACTTACTGTACTGGCGGTATCCGCTGTGAGAAGCTTACAGGTGTCATGCTTAGCGAAGGCTTCAAGGATGTTTACCAGCTCGATGGCGGTATTGTAACGTATGGTAAGGATGAAGAGGTTCAAGGCAGACTGTTTGACGGCAAATGCTATGTGTTTGATGAGCGCACTTCCGTTGATATCAACATGACGGATGAAGCGGTAGTTGTCGGCAAATGCCATCATTGCCAGCAGCCGGCTGACACTTACATCAACTGCGGAGATGATTCCTGTCACCTTCAGCATATCGTATGTAAGGAATGTGAAGAAACGAAGCATGGCTTCTGCTCAACAGAATGCGAAGAGCATGTTATCAGCTTGCACTCCTAACCCAAAAAGGTTGGACTTCTGAATCACAGAAGTCCAACCTTTTTTATTTAAGTTTATTTTAAAACCCTGACGGTTGCCCTGATTTCAATAAGGCATCATCTAAATAGGCTCTGTATAGCGGCTCATCCGGTGACTCCAATAGGAGCGCGCGATAATAAGTAACAACCTTAGGAAAATAATAAGGATTCACATCCGCTGCTTGGACTAAGCCTGAGTAACGCCAACGATACGTCTCTACTCGGTAAGCTTCTTGAGAGTCATGATTCCATAAGGCTAGTTCACAAAGACCATCCCTTCCATATACACCAGGCATATCCTCAATCTCAATTCGGTTATACATAATACCTTCAGGAATTAAACGATTAAAGCCTTGGGGATTCCAATGATAAATATCAAGCTCGGAAACGTTCCAATCTGCTTGCCACCCTACAATTAAGCTTAACTGATTGGGCCTTGCAATCGGAGCTGCCCATAAGTCATTTATGCCGCTTCCCTTCCCTTTCATTTCAAAAATACGATACCAATTATGACCGCTTCTCTTCAATATCATCATATAGGGTTCATTTTCTAAACGATAAACAGCCGTTACTTCCTGCTCCTGATCCCCATCAACATCTGCAATTAGAATTGCAGGCTGGTTACCGTATTGTTGTAATCGAATGATTTCCGCATCTGGCGGCAAGAAGCTTCGAATCATTAATTCATAAATACCATACTGACTCATCGTTTATCCCTCGTTTCTCGTTAGTCCTCAAAGAAGAATATGCCGATTCTATTCATAAAAGCACCCTTTCGAGCTAGAAGTCTGCTGCGTCTAACCGCATCTTTAAAATCAATTGCATTTGGACAACCTAAAGCTGTCTGAACTGACAACCTAATCAAACTACCGGAGGTGCCGTCATGGCTCGAAATAAAAACAAATCTATTCCAAGTAAAAATCAAGCATTCGCAGCGAGCTCTCAAGAAGCTGAAAACAACTTAGCTGCTTCTACTGCAGAGAACAAAAATCAGAAGGGTCACGTACCTAACAGTCCATCGACAGGCTAATTAGCTACGCCTTAGAAACGAAAAGAGCTGTCTGTGAGGTTTCCCTCCTAGACGGCTCTTCTTATCCTTTATTTTGTTATGATTAATTCCCAGCGATTACTGTATTGAAGCAGCCTTGGATGGATGTGCTGAGGCTCTGTTAGGATGAGAAGACGTATCTTCACTATCCACTCCTCGAAGGATGAGAAGGAAGCAAACTTATTAGCCATATCCCCTGTCATTAGTAAGAATAACGGTGATGGGTAGGTTTCAGCTAAATGTCGCAGCGCTGAATCAATTGGTGTATACTTTTTACGCTTTATTTCCAATCGTTCAACGGTAATATCTGAATCATCCCGATCTCTTCTCCACTCGTGAAGCCTATCCTCTCGTTTGTAAAAGGCGCTGACCGTTTCTTTGGAGATGCGTTTCATGCTTTGTTCATGCAAGGGATAGAGAACGAGTTTTTTGAATGAGCGCTCCTTAGCCAAGTACGCCGCAAGATCCAGTTCCCGATCCGTAGTATGCTCAAATGAATCATAATAAACGATTGTACCTTTTCGCTCATCCTTCGGCGGCTCATAGCCGAATGGCATCTTTTGTATGATTTCGCTCATCATTGTTGCCTCCTCGTGTCATGATCTGCTCCTATTATGACCCAGAGCTTGAAAATAACACAATTTAAAGTGAATTACCATGCTAGAGCTTTCGATAGTCGCTTTTCATTATATTTTTCACGAGCCCCGACCATTTGGAGTTAGCAGGACAATACTTTTTCGCTACCTTCTCCACCGTCTTCAGCCCTTTGCCTACATAGTTTTTGGAGAGAAGCTGTCCAAATTTCCGTACGCTGTCTCCCTTGGTTTTAAAGCTGAAGGCTTTGTTGTACTTGTCTCCATCTATGGCATTCAATCCGAATAAATTATTTTTCTTCTTGGCAAGCTTACTCTTGCCATTTCCGCTCTCAAGCTTCATGACCGCAATTGTGAAATAGGCATTAATGCCATAGTCCTCTTCAATTTCGAGAATAGCTTCTTCTAAGCCATGACCGGAAAGCTCCGTGCCTTCAAATATTTTTTCAATTTGATCAATGGACAGCCCTGAATCTGAAGCTACGATCGAAGTAGGTTCATTAGGCTCAGAGTCAATCTTTTCTGTCTTTGCCTCATCCCCATCATCATTGGCCTGCATTTGTGTAAGTAAGTATATCTTCTCGTATTTATCAGATGAAGCATTAGCGTCTGCACTTGGCGCTGCGGATGTCAGTACTGCCTCTTCTTCTATTAATGTAGCATAACTGCCCTTAATAAAGCCGCCTTCCTTCAACTCCAGCCAGCCGTTATCGGTCACTGCAATTATTTCTAAGATTGTACCCTGCTTAACGACTTTAACAATTGCGGAAGCTGCATTTGGCTCAGTACGAACATTTAAGTAATAAGCGGTTACCTCATATGTATGGGACGGTTCTTCTTCAACCGTTGTATTCAAAGGGAGCTCCACTTCCGAGATTTGGTTAACGATGTTCTCCGATACTTCTAGTTCACTACTTTCAACGGGCTCGATTACTGGCGCTGGGATCGATTTCAGCGAGATCATTTCTGTGCGGTAAGGGGTAGGCAAAATAGTCGGTTCTACATCCTCCATGTTAGCTGTCAGATTTACTAAAGATTCCGATGATGAGAGTAAAGCATCATGTTGTACCGGTTTTGTCGTCATTCCTAAAGTGACCAACAAGGATATCAAAAGTAATTGAACGAAGGCATGTTGAATTAACTTTTTTCTCATGACTATACCTCTTCCTATAATTTATTGGAGGATACCTGTTACGAGCTAAGTTAGGAGTCGCGGATCAGCTGAATAAGGGATGATCAAGCAGTCTGAGGAAATTATATGTTGCTACATCAGACATAAGACGAGTTTTTATCCTTTTTGTAAAACCAAGGAGACCCAAAAAAGCTCTAATTCCCGATGGAATAAGAGCTTTTTTGGATAAATAAATTTTTTTTAATGGATGATGGTATAATGGTTTCAACAAGCCAGAAGGGAGTTTCAACCATTGAAAAGATTAACAATGACGACTGTTTACTCTGTCGTTCTCTCTGCGCTGCTGCTTAGCGCATGTGGGAGCGGACAAGCTGCCACCAATCATAATGGACATACCAATGAAACAAGTGCATTAAATGATTCCAACGATAACCATGGAACCGGAACCCATGTAAGTAATGGTGATCTGCAGGAAAAAACCGCTTCACTAGATATTCTGCCCTCTTTCTTGGATGGAGCATCAAAAACGATTAGGACCGCTTACCAAAAGGCCGCCACCGTTACAGATGTGCTGCCCTTTATTCCCTGCTATTGCGGCTGCGGCGAAAGTGCCTCTCACAAGAGCAATTTGAATTGCTTTATTGCAGAAATAGAATCAGATGGTTCTGTTGTGTGGGATGATCACGGCACAAGATGCAATGTTTGTATTGAAATAGCCGTAACCACTGCTGCAATGAAGGCAAATAACATTGATGCCCAAAGAATCCGTCAATTCATTGATGAAACCTATAAAGAAGGTTACGCTGCTCCAACACTAACGGAACTTCCACCCTCAGCTTAACTATCATTTGTAAGATAACACTCTTCATTCACAACCCCCCTCTCGGACAATCCTGATCACAATTCAAGCTCTTGTTCGAGAGATATCTTTTATTCGAAAGTGCCAATCAAAAAACGCCTCTTGTATTATTTTCATAGCAACGAGAATTGTCCCTATAACGGTTTGCAAAAAAACAAACAAAATCATAACTTTACGGCATCGCCACATACGCCCTAATCTAACTAATATAAAGCTATAAAACGGCTAGCTATTATTTCATTGCTGCAAATGCGGAGGTGATCCATGAAAGTGCAAAATAAAGTTGTATTTATTACTGATGCTGATCATGAAAGCGGACGGGCTATTATTAGAAGGTTGATTGGAGCGGGTGCAAGCTTTATCCTAAACAGCCCTTCTGACGGCTTAAACCTCTCGGAAGAGCTGTCGACCATACGTGAAGCGGGCTTGCAAGCATTCGTTGTTCATATTAATCTATGCAGCAGTACAGACCTAGCCGAAATGCTAGAATTAGCTGAAAAAGAGATAGGGACTGTTGATATTTTCATTCATAATACTAAATTGGTTCACCTTGCCCCCATTGAAACCTGTGAGGAGGATGCATTTCTAGACTCCTTAGCCGTTAATGCCAAATCAGCTTTCCTTTGCACACAGGCTGTCGGAAAGCAGATGACCCGTAAGCAGTCTGGCAAAGTCATCTACGTCTCCTCCATACATGCGCAGAAGCCTACAGGCTCCGCTTTTGCCTACAGTGTATCGAAGGGGGCAGTGAATATGCTTGCTAAGGAAGCAGCACTTGTCCTTGGCCGTTCCGGCGTTAGCGTAAATACGATTGAGCTCGGACCAATTGCCGGAGATGATAAGCAATTTGAGAGCAGTCTCTCTACTCTTTATAACGATTATGAATATAAAGTGCCAAACACTGTATTAGGGAATTACGATGATTTAGCCGAGCTTATTCTTTTCCTATCCTCTGATGAGTCACGTTATATGAACGGCACAGATATAAGACTCGACGGTGGATTCCTTCTTCACTACATGAATTTCAAAATGAAACGTCCGTAATTCCCTGCCTGGAGGTGCGTCATGAGTATGGAAGGAAAAATTGCACTAGTAACTGGTGCAGGAACAGGGATTGGCAAAGGTGTAGCTCTCGAGCTCGCCAGACGAGGTGCTAAGGTTGCTGTCCATTACAATCAGAGTGATGCCGGTGCGCTCCATACAAAGCAGCAAATTGATGAGTTTGGTGGAGAAGCAATCCTTGTTCAAGCCAATGTGTCTGTAAAGAATGAAATTGAAAGAATGGTTCATCAAGTGATAGAGTCTTTCGGAGGCGTCGATATACTCGTTAATAATGCAGCGCTCCAATTGAATTATGATTTCTTCGAGCATGATGAGCACTCATTCGATCGCATGATGAATGTTAATCTAAAGGGTTATTGGCAATGCATCCAAGCGGTCATCCCTGCAATGAAACGGAAGGGCTCAGGTCGTATTATTAATATGTCCTCTGTCCATAGCAAGCGACCCACTGATTTTGATGCCGTCTATTCAATGACCAAAGGCGGAATAAGAATGCTTGGCAGAGAAGCAGCTATTGAGCTTGCCCAATACGGCATCACTGTCAATACGATTGAACCAGGACAGGTCGATGTTGGGAAACAAAGCGCGAGAGAGTCCAAATCCATAATGACTCCTGAGCAAATTGAAAAGTTTAAGAAAACAAAGGGCAATATCCGCGAAAAGTTTCCTCTCGGTCGGGTTGGCACACCGCTTGATGTAGCAAAGCTAGTATGTTTCATCGCTTCCGATGAAAGCGAATTCATGACAGGTTCATCTATTCGGCTTGATGGCGCAAGTATGCTTCTTTAACAAACCCTTCTCTACCAATCTATTATTAATTAGGAGTGATTTATATGAGTAATAATCAATCCTTTGAAGAGACGCTAGCGCATGTCAGCACCTATTCTCAGCCCTCTCAGCTTCGCATTACGGATATTCGTTTCACCGATATCACGGGTGGTCCTTTCCACAGCAGTCTGATCAAAGTATATACAAACAGTGGCTTAGTCGGGTTCGGAGAAGTTCGAGACGGAGCAGATAAAGTTTATGCCCAAATGCTAAAAGGCCGGCTCTTAGGCGAAAATCCTTGCAATGTCGATAAGCTGTTTCGGCGCATTAAACAATTTGGCGGACATGCAAGGCAAGGCGGCGGAGTAAGCGGTCTTGAAATCGCTCTATGGGATTTAGCTGGAAAAGCATATGGCGTTCCGATCTATCAGATGCTGGGTGGTAAATTCCGAGAGAAAATTCGAATGTACTGTGATACTGAGGTTGTAGGCAAGGATACAGGTACTGCTATGGGGTTAGCGCTTAAGAAACGTATGGATGAAGGCTTCTCGTTTCTGAAGATGGATCTTGGGATTGGCCAAATCATTAATGAGCCAGGTACGCTCAGCGCTCCAATGGGTTTTTTAGAGGAAATGCGTGATATTTCCAAAAAAAGATATCAATCTCACAGTGACAAACTGACGGAAGATGAAATACGATTAATCCGAAATCAACATTATGATATTTATAATATCCCTCATCCTTTCACAGCCATTCATGTCACAGAAAAGGGTCTCGACATGCTGGAGCAATATGTAGCGGATGTCAGAGCCGTAATCGGTTATGAAGTGCCGCTTGCTGTTGATCACTTCGGACATATTGGACTAGAGGATTGTATAAAGCTTGGCCGCCGTGTAGATAAGTTCAATCTCGCTTGGATGGAGGATATGCTGCCTTGGCAATATACAGAGCAATACGCCAAGCTGTCACGCTCAGTCGCCACCCCTATTTGTACGGGAGAGGACATTTATTTAAAAGAAAACTTTAGGCCGCTTCTACAAGCCGGCGGCGTCTCCGTTATCCATCCTGATGTATTAACAACAGGCGGTATACTGGAAACGAAAAAGATTGGCGATATGGCGCAGGAATACGGCGTTGCGATGGCGATTCATATGGCAGAGAGCCCTATTGCATGCCTTGCTGCCGCACATGTCGCTGCTGCTACCGAAAATTTCATGGCGCTGGAGTATCACTCCTGCGAGGTGCCATGGTGGGATGATATTATCATTGGCAGCAAGCTGCCGAAGAAGCTCGTACAGAATGGTTTTATTCATATGACAGATGCACCCGGACTTGGCATCGACGACCTGAACGATGAAGTATTGGCTCATCATCTCCATCCCTCCATTCCCGGTCTATGGGAATCAACAGACAACTGGAACCATTATCACTCCAATGATCGTCTTTGGAGCTAAACAACAAAAAAACAGCAGCCTCGGATTTCTAAATCCTTGGCTGCCGTTTTTTTATCCTAATAAATCTATTTAGTACCTTTTGTGGCTAATTTATCGATCGAGCTTTAGCATGCGATAGTTATTCTTGATGTAGTTATAGCCTGAAAATATAGTCAAGATTAGCGCTATATACATAAGAATCAGATCAACTGGAATGTTCGTGATAAGACTGAATGGCTGGTTATTCAACATAACAGCTATAATGGCAACAACTTGGAAGACCATTTTAATTTTACCGAAACGATCAGCTTGCAATGCGATCTTCTGAGAGGAGGCAACAATTCTAATCCCTGTAATGATTATCTCTCTTGCAATTATTGCAAAGGCTATCCAAGAGTAGATCATCTGCTCGCTTACCATCAAGATTAACGCTGCAGAGATCAATATTTTATCTGCTAACGGGTCCAGCAGCTTCCCCATATTCGTTATTTGATTATACTTTCTAGCAATATGTCCATCAAGCTTGTCAGTAGCTGCGGCGAGAATAAATAGGGCTGTCGCATAATAGATGCCAAAAGAATCGACATGCTGTAATAGAAGGGATTTTTCGACTAACTCATTCGGATAAATAGGGAAAAGTAAAATGAAAATCGGTATTAATAGTATTCGTGCAATGGTTATCTTATTTGCTAAATTCATGCTCAACCCCCTATGTATTAACTCCTTCAAAATACCATATTAATCTTTTTATCTCCTGGATTAATGGTTATATTTGTTGATCCAATCTGTTCTCCACTCCTGAAACCCCTTCGTTTGAATCTCTTCTAATGTTTTACCGTCTATTGACCAATAACCCCCATCTAATTGCTCGCCATGCGGGAATGAAGTGCCTCCTATAGGCACACCATCGGCTTCATATACATAAACATCAACCTTCCCATTTTTCAGAGGATGATTTTTGACAATATATCTCTCAACGTTGATCGTCTTACCAAAATACCTTTCGGGTTCAACAAGCTGCAAACCCCAATACATCATATAGGGTAGTGCTGTGATTTTATCTTTTGTCAGTTCATAGCTTTCAACATGTCCTTCATAGGATACAATGTCATAGCCTTTACTCTCAACAAATGTTTGAGATAATGAAGTGCCTTTCTGTAATTCATTATTTTCCGCACAACCTAATAACAAAGCTAGTAACAAAATGGACATCATATACTTCATCTTCCACCCCCATCAATCATTAAATGATCAGACTCTCTATTTAATACGAATCACATTATCCACAAATACTGCTTTATTAGAGCTCATTACTATCTTATTAACGAAAATTTGTAAAAAAATGTTTCAAATCATTACGATTAACCTCATTAAGTAATTTTGTTAGCATCATTAAATAAATGGTTGAATTGCGTTATTACTACAAATTAAAAGAACCGCCCCAAACTATTTCTAGTTTTGAACGGCTCTACTATATTATGCATCTTGCTAAAATTGCGGCGGAAAACGATGCTTTGTCGCTTGTTCGAAGCTATACGCTAATTTGATCAATGTTGGTTCGCTGAATGCAGTTCCGACAAAAGATATACCTTGGGGTCCTTTAGTTGTATAGCCTCCTTCAGCAATAATGCCATTATACGCAAAGCCACCCGGAACGGTAATGACTGGATAGCCTACTCTTGCAGCTAGGTCTGGCCCCTCTTCATTTCCAAGAAAAAGCAGGGCATCCAAGCGGTGCTCTTCAAGTGCATAATCAATACCCTGCTTACCTGCCATCTCTATATTTTTTGTTTTACTGTCTATATATTCTTGCTCAGTCAAATTCCCGATTGTCTCCTGGGACCAGAGCAGTACATTTTGACCGTATTTCAAAGCTTTATCCCCATGTTCTGTATTAAACGTGATTACATCCTGCAGTGAATGTACAGGACTGCTCTCATCTAATGCCGATAGATAGGCATTAAGATATTTCTTAAACTCATATCTCAGAACATTGCTATCCCATTCTGTTCCTTCACAGGGAAGTACTACAGGATCAATAATAACAGCGCCTTGATTTCTTAAGACCTCAATTGCAGACTCTATGATCGCAAGCCTATCCTCATCTAAATCCTTATAGTAGAATCGTGGAATTCCAATTCTAGCATGCTTTAAATAATCCGCGTCCAAGAAAGGCGTGTAATCACTATAGCCGCGATTCCCCGCAGCTATTGATAATTCGTCTCTTTCATCCGCTCCTGACAAGACCCCCAGTATGATCGCTGCATCTCTAACTGTTCTGGTCATCGGTCCGGCTGTATCTTGTGTATGCGTAATCGGAATGATTCCGGATCTGCTAATTAAACCAACAGTTGGCTTGATGCCTACAAGACTGGTTTGGCTTGATGGACTAATAATGGAACCTGATGTTTCTGTGCCGATCGCAGCTGCACACAGGTTAGCAGTCACCGATGCAGCAGAACCTGAACTCGATCCCCCAATGAACAATTCACCAGGACCATATGGGTTTAGAACTAGTCCGCCGCGTGCGCTGTAGCCTGCCCACATCGTGTTGGACATGAAGTTTGCCCACTCCGTCATGTTTGCTTTCCCAAGCAGCACAGCGCCTGCAGCACGCAATTGAGCTGCAACAAAGGAGTCCTTAGCCGCATAGGAATCGGCGAGTGCCAACGACCCTGCGCTCGTATGCATGTTATCCCCTGTATCGATATTGTCCTTCAATAAGATAGGAATGCCATGCAACTTGCCTCGGCTACCCTTTTCGAGTCTTTCTTGATCCAAAGCTTTTGCTATCTCTATCGCTTCAGGATTGATTTCAAGAATAGAATGAATTAGCGGATCATGTTTGCTAATCCTCTCTAAATATGACGCTACTAATTGTTCCGAACTCAGCATTCCTGCTTCCATTGCAGCTTGCATTCCTGCTATGTCTGCTTCTACTATCCATTCCTCTACATTGATTTTCATTTATTCATCTCCAACTTTGTTTGACCTAATCGTCTATAGTTCTAACTATAGGGAGTAATGCCATTTTATGAAACAGACTAAATGGTTTAAATCATTTTTTACCAAACATAGGCTCAAGTGAACAGAAAAAAGGACGAAATGCACAAGTACATTTCGTCCTTCCCTTCACTCTTCCTTTCATCTTTCACAAGCTAACCGATTCTCGCAGCTTCCATCAACCCGCGAATATAACCGATTCCAAATAATCGTCCTAGCATTTCATAGCCTGGATTAGCATTATCCTCGCCTTCCATGGTAGGCACATGATCTGGTCTTGCGGGTCCGCTAAAGCCAACCTCTGAATAAGTTTGCATTGCTTCAAGCATATTTGTTTTCCCGTCATCATGAAAAGTCTCATGAAATTTCTCGGGTGTTCCAACAACATCTCTAAAGTGTACGAAGAACAATTTATCTTGCCCAGCAAACTGTCTAATTACGGTTGGAATATCATCTCCTGCAGTAGCTAGCGTACCCTGACAAAGTGTTATTCCGTTATACGGACTGGGCACGAGATCAATAGCACGCTGCAGCGCAGCCGCATTTCGCAGAATGCGAGAAACGCCTCTGATCGACGCTATTGGGGGATCATCTGGGTGTAGAGCGAGCTTAACTTTAGCTTCTTCCGCTACAGGAACGATTCGTTCCAAAAAGTATTGCAGATTGGACCAGAGCTGCTCTTCCGTAACGATTCCCGCTTCAGTGAGGGGAGCATCGTGCATGAGACTGTGATCATAGCTGGAAACTAGAGCGCCGCCGCGCGTCCTTGTTGTTGTTGAGGTGCGAAACCAATTAAACTGAGCCATAAAATTGTAGCAAAGTACAGGAATGCCTGCCGCTCCCATATTTCGAATAAAAGCTTGAAATTGCTGGATCTCTTGATCCCGACCAGCTGTTCCTAGTTTAATTTCATTGCTTGGCGGCATCGATTCGATAACGGCCAGCTCAAGGCCGAAATCAGCAAAACGCTGCTTCATCCGAATAAGCGGCATCAAATCCCAAGGCTTCTCTTGTTTTTCCTCCCAAGGAAGCCAAGCAACTGCATGATTTACGCCTAACTGCTTCGCCAAGTGCCATAATCGGTCGGTCTGAGGCGAAAATGCTTCTGCTAATTGCATACGTAAAACACCTCTCTCTCAACTCTATTAGTTTCCAGCTTTCGCAGCCAATTCTTTACCCATTTTATCTATTTTGTTATAAGCAGCTTCTATAGATTGTTGACCGAAAGTGACGGCCTCCATTTCCTTCTTATACGTATCCACCCACTCAGAGAAACCAGCTGCAGGAGGATAGAATGGTAAAGCTTTATCTAGCGAGAGATCGTATAATTGTTTGCCTAACTTATCCTTTGCTTCAAGGGTTGGTTCTAGCTCATTATAGATGTCTGGATTAATCGGTATTCCCCGAGTAAGCCCAAGAGCCTTGCCCGCTTCCTTATCCGTAATAAACCATTTCACGAATTTTTTTGCCTCGTCTTTATTTTTGGAATTGGCGCTCACGCTCAGGAAGATAGTGGATTGTGCCCAGCCGCCACCAGCAGGACCAACAGGCATATTTACGACGTCTACCTTGCCTGGCATGAGCTGTTCCAATGCACTGACCGAGCCTGTTGTTGCCCCCCTCGTCATTACAACGCCAGATGCCATTGGATCAGCGAGTGGATCATTTTCTAGAAAGGCAGCAGCCTTCTCTGCGGGAGGAACGATTTTATCTTTGCGGAATTGATCATAGGTTTGGTAGAAGGACATGAAGGTTTCTTTATCCAACGTAAACGTCTTTCCTCCATCAGACATAACAGGCAACTTACCCATTGAAGTCTGATAATAATTATAGCTATCCCAAGTTGTCGTATCCCCTATCGGATATTTCCCTTCTGGCAGCTTATTGCGTGCATCTCTCGCCCATTGGAAAAATTCATCATAGGTCCAATCCTTTTTCGGATGAGGAATGCCGTATTGATCAAGATCAGCTTTATTGAATGCGATGCCTTGCGCGTTTTGACTAAGAGGAATCCCGTAGAGCTTTCCATTAATACTTAAATTCCCAATAACGCTTGAATCGACAATTCCACTTAGATCAATATCAGATAAGTCCTCCAGCTGTCCTCTAGCTACATACTCTTGGATGTAGGCAGCATCCATTTGAAGCACATCCGTTATCGATTTTGAAGCTGCGAGCGTCGGGAGCTTTTGCCAGAATGCATCCCAGGCCATAAATTCAGGTTTGAAGGTAATATTTTTGTTTTGCTCCGCGTAAATGTCTAGAGCCTTTTTCGTTGCTTCATGCCGGGCATCTGGTCCCCACCACATGATACTTAGCGTTGTTGCCCCTCCTGCTTTATTGTCTCCCCCTTTTTCTCCGTTTTTGTTGCCGCCATTACCGCCTCCGCTGCAAGCTGATAGTAGGAGCATGAGTGCCAAAACAAGTAATCCCATCCCTTTTAACCGTCTTCTGCTCATCATTAGACATCCCCTTTACGTTGTTTAATGTGAAACGCTCAACCTTTTAATCCTGTCGTTGCTATTCCTTCAACAAAGTGCTTCTGTGCAATAAAGAAGATGAGAACGGAAGGAAAGATGGACAGCAAGGACATCGCCAGCAATTGCCCCCACTGAATATCAAACTGATCAATGAACATACGTAGTGCAAGTCCAACGGTAAACTTATCTACCGAGCTCAAATAGAGAACCTGCGCGAAGAAATCATCCCAGCTCCATATAAATGTGAAGATCGCAACAGTAACAAGTGCCGGCTTAAGCAAAGGTAAGATGACTCGCAGAAATATTCCATAGACACTAGCTCCGTCAATCGTAGCAGCCTCATCCAAATCACGAGGAATACCGCGTATAAACTGTACAAGCAGGAAGATAAAAAATGCGCCTCCGCCAAAAAAATGCGGCAATACCAGCGGAACATAGCTATCTACAAAGCCTAGCTTGTTAAACAAAATATACTGTGGAACAACCGTTACTTGCCCAGGAAGCATCATCGTCAATAATAAAATGGAGAACCAAAAACCGCGCAGCTTAAATTGCAGTCTCCCGAAGCCGTAAGCTACAATGGCTGCCGTAGCTACGCCGCCTACTACGTTGCCGAGCTCCATGAGCAGCGTATTACCGAAGAAATGAGCAAAAGTATATTCAGAAGAAAAATGCCAGCCGTTTGTATAGTTCTCCCACATGGGGATCTTTGGCCATATAGTAGGCAGACTAAGCTCTTCCGTCTTTTTCAAGGACGCACCAGCCCACCATATGATGGGGTATAGCATGATGAAGGAAAATACCGTTAGAAACAAATGACTCGATAGCTTAGATCGATGCGAGTTCATTTCGGTTTCCCCCCATCCGATTCGTAAAATACCCAATAGCGTGATGCAGCAAAATTAATGACCGTCAGCAGAGCAACAATCGTTAGCAAAATCCATGCAAGAGCCGACGCATAGCCCATCTGATAATGCTTAAATGCCTTCTCGTAGAGAAACATGGCATACATATACGTTGAATTGATCGGCCCACCTTTCGTTATGATGAAAGCAGAGGTGAATGTTTGAAAGGATCCGATAATACCGAGTACGAGATTGAAGAACATAACAGGAGAAAGCATAGGAAGCGTAATGCTTAAAAACTTTCTAACTTTCCCAGCTCCGTCAACGGACGCCGACTCATAGAGCTCCTGAGGAACCTGTTTTAGGCCAGCAAGGAATATGACCATTGTAGAACCGAACTGCCATGTATTTAACAAAATCAAGGTCCCAAGTGAGGTGTCTGGATTCGAGATCCATCCCACGCCTTCAATGCCAACCCAAGCTAGTATCTGATTGATATAACCGTCAATACCGAACATATTTCTCCACAGCGCTGCTACTGCAATACTACCGCCTATCAAGGATGGGAAATAAATAGCTGTCCGGTATAGATTCATCCCGCGAATATTTTTATTAAGTGCTAGAGCAACCATAAGTGAGAAGAAGAGCTTCAATGGCACTGAGAATAAAACAAACATAAACGTGACACTGAGTGACTTGGTAAACGTCGTATCGCCTGTAAAGATTTTGGTATAGTTATCTGTTCCCGTCCATACTGGATCTTCCAGCAGTGAATAATCTGTGAAGGATAAATAAAATGATTGAGCGATAGGCCATAATGTCAGCAGTAAGAAACCGATTAACCATGGTGAAATAAATACATAGCCCGCAATGCTATTCGTTCCTGTCTGCTTTCGCTTTCTTCGTGTCTTCTTATTGTTCAGCTTCGCTTCCTTTGCCGTGATTGCATTCGCTTCCATAAACTCCTCCCTCTTGCCTCCACATTTTAGTGAACCGATGATGTTCTCTTACTTTAATTGAAAGCGGTACCATCGTTAAAGGAGAATAATTTATGAAATGGTTTGATTATATATAGGGTGGAAAAATTCATAGATTGCGTTCAAAAGCCTTAAGAAAGTCACATCGACAAAAAACCAAATGTCCTTAACAATAGAGCTAGGAAAGAAAACACGTAAGCGCTAATCACAAACATGCGAAAGAGGTGCTTCTCATGAAATTTGACAATCCAGAAGATATTATTCAGCTTACTCCGCTTTGGGAGGGTGAACGGTTTCCCAACGGTCGCCCCAAGGTATCCGAGGATGTATTGCGCCGGATGCGAAAAATTACATTAGAGGAAGCATGGGGTCCTCTATGGAACAGAGGGTATGCGTTTCAATTTGAAGGTGACTTCAAAATCATTCATCCTAATAAAGTAATGGTTGGCCGTGCGGTAACCGCTGTCATGGTACCCAAACGTCCGGATCTTCATGAAACATTATTAAAGTATGGTCATGAACAAGAGGATCGCAAAGGCTTTTTTAATCAGTGGGTGATTGATGCATTGGTAGAGGATGACGTTGCTGTCGTGGACATGTTCGATAAGGTTCATTTGGGTACTTATGTAGGCGGAAATCTTTCGACTGCCATTTCTACGAGAACAAAACGAGGCGGAGCTGTTATTTGGGGCGGTATTCGCGACAATCAGCAAGTCGTAGAGATCGAAAATATAAATGTGTTCTATCGCGGCAGTGATCCAACTGCTATTGCAGATGTGACAATGGTAGGAATGAACGGACCTACTAGAATTGGCAAAGCCATTTGTATGCCTGGCGATGTAGTGCTCGGCACACCGTCAGGTGTCATCTTCATCCCTCCTCATCTGGCAGAGCTCACGGTAGTACAAGCAGAGAAATCACAAGTTCGTGACGTATTTGGCTTCGTACGGCTTCGTGAGAGTGTCTATTCGACTGCACAAATTGATGCAGGATGGGACTTAGCTTTATGGCAGGATTTCCTAGGCTGGTTCCAATCGGATGATGCGGCTGCCGAATACCGTCATTTATCATGGGAGAAAGAGCTCGAAGACGCTCGTCAATCAGAGCGAAACGGTCCGCAAAGCGACGTTCGGCTTTAATTCAAATGGCAAGCATGCGAAAAAAGGACTCTAAAGGCAGATTACACGCCAACAGAGTCCTTTTTTATTTGATATATCAAATCGTTTACCTCACGATAGATTCTCGATATTCGCTAGGCGAGATGCCAACCTTCTTCTTAAATATTTGGCTAAAATATCGAGGGTCTTGATACCCCACCCGCTCCGCTACCTCATAGTTTTTGAAATGTGTGCTTCTAAGCATATCCTTCGCTTTATCAATACGAATATCCGTCAAATGCTCGATAAAGGTTTTGCCCGTATTGAGCTTGAACAGCAGACTTAAATACGTTGGCGTCATATATACCTTCTGCGCAACACTTTGCAGGGAGGCATGCTGACATTCCAGCTCCATGTGATGAATGGTCTTTTTTATAATACTGCGATGACTCTCTTTCTGGCTATGGGACAGCACATCCTTAAGTCCGATAAGAAACCGGATGACGTATCTCTTAATATCATGCAGCGTCTCTAGCTTCACAATGGATATAACATCAAAGTGCTCGTAAGTGCCAACTTGATCAACCTCAGACCGTACCCGCTTCTCCATACCAACCAAAAAACGTACGGTAAAGTCATACACACTTTTGGTATCAATCGGTCCCTTCTGCAGCAAGGAATCATAGAAGAAATGTACGGATTGCTCGATCTCTGCTGAGCTCTCAGCCCCTTTAAACCGATCAAACTGTTCCTTCTCCATGTCCGCTGGGTATTCTTGCAGCACCTCATAACGGCCAATTTCGCTAAAATGAATAATTTGCCCTGTTCCTCGATAAAACTTATCTTGTAAAGCTAAGGAGGCTTGGCGATAGGAATGGACGACATCAGATAAATGACTGCATGGCTTGCCAACTCCAATATTGATCGGCTGCTGAAAGCGTTCCTTCAGTATGGCTTGCATGTGTTCAAGCAGATCCTTCGACACCCATGAGAATAATAAACCGATCCTGCCCTCTTCATCTACAAATACGATACTCCCATCGTTGATTTGCTTCTGCATATAATCACGCATTTGTTCTAAGTATATGGTCTTCTCATGCTCATCTCGGAATTGAACCGTAAGCTCAAGCAGTGCAATCGCCGGGAAGGTGTAATAGGGATTTAATTGGAGACGTGATAAGCTTTCCTTCAAATCCATTCGCGCACCGCTTATGTCAGATACAAGGTTTCTTAAAAAACGATCTCTCATCCAAGTTAGAATAACATCCTCTTTAAATAACAGCCCCTCGTTCAGCATGCTTCATTCCCCCTCTTTTACTAAGGTTGACTTGCAAGATGCATGAAACTAGTCCAGATGAATGGTTTTGTAAGAGTGCATATGCTCGATAAAAGCGTCCTCAGCGAGTACTCTATCTCCAGAACGGAGCACTTCAATTAAGCGCATATGCCAATCAGCAAGTCCGTCTGTGGAAAAATGTCGATTAGAAATAGCCATAAAGCGCATGACCTTTATTTTCATCTGATTCCATAACTCCAAAATCATATGATTATCGCAGCGCTTATAAAAGAAACCATGAAACTCCATATCCAACTCCAAAATAGACAAAAGATCATTTTTTTCATTTGCCTTATTCATTTGTTCAATAATGCCTTCAAGATAAGTAAAATCCTCTTCGGTTAATTGATTCATGGATTGCCTAACCGCATACCCCTCAATGATCTCTCTTAGCTCAAAAATATCCTTAATTTCCTTCGACGTTATATTAGAGACGACCGACCCTTTATTAGGTATCCCTGTAATAAATCCTGACTGCTTCAGTCTCTCTAAAGCTTCTCTGACTGGAGCTTGGCTAATTTCAAATTTCTTCGCAATTTCAAGTACGAGCAAACGCGTTCCTGGCTGAAGCTCACCTGCGAGAATTTCTCTTTTTAACGTCGTAAAAACTTGTTCACTGATAGAATTAATCGGAGTAATAGAGATATTCTCATACATATTATTCGTATCTCCTTCCACATTATCGATTATCGATAATCTAATCTAGATTCATTATAAAACGCTTTCATGCTTGTGACAACCGCTTATATTGTCGAATATTCCAATTAATAAATATAGTTCAAATGGATTATGATCGATTAATGCGTGTACCTTTTAAAAGTTTAATTACTAGTCACACACTCATCCAAAGCATATAATAAAAGGATTAGTCTACGTCCGATCCTTATACGGACAATTGGAGAATTAGTGATGAATATGAAGCTTCTATCAATCAAAAAACAAATTTTCAGTCTTATTAATCGATACCCTCTTCTATCCAAGGCAGAGCTAATGAAACAGCTCACGATTACAAGCACCAGTTTATCCAGAGTTTTGGACGAGCTGCTATCAGATGGTCTAATCATTGTTTCCGAACTTGGGCAATCAACTGGCGGACGAAAGCCAATCCTATATAGCGTGAATGCTTCTCATCGCGCGATTTTCGGAATAGAAATTTCTCGCTTCTCTTCCTCGCTCGGTTTATATGACCTTAATCTAAAGACCTTAGCATTTAAGCGCTGGAAAATGGACGAGCATATGACACCGCAAAAGCTTGTTTCAAAAATAGCTGGACTTGTTGCTGAAATGCTAAGAGACTGTGATATCAAACGTGATGATGTACTCGGAGTAGGTATTGGAGCCGTCGGTCCGCTTAGTCATGAGAATGGGATCATACTGAAGCCTCGCTACTTCCCTGCAGAGGGCTGGAGTGATGTTCCGATATGCGAATGGCTGGAGCAGAGCTTGAACTTGAATGCCTTGCTCGATAACGGGGCTAATACCGCTATTATCGGCGAGCACTGGGCTTTGCGTAACGAACAAGTAGAGCATATGCTTTATGTCCATGCTGGTGTCGGCTTGCGTACAGCTATGATGTCAGGCGGACAAATCGTTAGAGGGGCTTTCGATATGGAAGGCTCTTTTGGCCAAATGATTCTACAAACAAATGGCCCAAGACTAGGGGATAAGGGCAATTACGGAGCTTTAGAAGCGCTGGTTTCTATCCCTGCTTTAGTAACGAAAATACGTTCAAATCTCCACTTATGCACCGATAGCAGCCTAAGAGATTTGGCGCAGGAGGACATTGGATTTGACAGCTTGCAAAAGGCTTATATCCGTGGAGATTCATTCGTCATAGAACAATTTCTTCAAACAGCTTCTTATCTTGGAATTGGCATTGCAAATTTGATCAATATTTTACATCCAGAAGCAGTTATATTAGGCGGTCCATTTGTGAATGCTCATGCTTCGATTTTTGATGCCGTGATTGAAGTTGCGCGCAGCAATATTTATTACTCTCCTCAATATGAGCCAATGTTCTCTCGCGGTCAGCTCACTGAGGATGCTGTTACCGCAGGAGCAGCTATTATGCTGCTTGAAGAGTGGGATCTTAGCTAGTAATGAAAAAGAACGATTCCGATTATTAAAAATCGCATCGTTCTTTTCTTCTCACTACCTTATCTTCATTTTCTTCTCAAAATATTAGGGTTGTAAATTTCCACGAAGCCGCATCCGAGGCAGGATACAAATAGATAATGCTGATAGTTAATATCTAGTATTTTACTAATACCTGTTCCGGTCATTGCTGCCTCATTCTTCTCACATTCCTCATACCCGCATTTCACACATTTGAATGTTTGCTCAATATGCCCTCCATCATTTTGATCTCCGTATTCCACTATATTTTCACGCCATTCCAAATCCGTTTTATCCAACATTTCATGCATATGCTCTGGCAGTACCTCTTGCCTGCATTCTGGACATACATCATTTGAAAGCACAACTCCACTCAAACACCACGGACACTCTATCAAATCAATCATCCTCCCTAAACCATATTTTTCATTATTAGAATCAATACCCTTATATTATTTAGTGAGCTAAAAATACGTACTTATTGTATTTAGTTCTTATACATCCATAGTAAGGTTTAATTTGATTAGTTTAACAAAATAGCCATCTGTAAATATGGCTGAAATGGTTCTTTAATAGAGTAGTTAAAATGGAAAAAGGGCAAAACACTGAGACTCAGCGTTCTGCCCTTCGTACAATAAAGCCAGCAGATTAACCCGTTTTAAGAATAGTTTTTCTGCTGTTAATCATTAGATTTGTTAGCCATACCGATGATCATTACGATAAGCACGAGTAGTTGAATGAGCAATTCATTACTCATATCAATCCCTCCCAGCTATAGGTAATGCTCCTTCGAACCGGCTTCTCCTCTCGTTCTAACGACACTAACGAACATCTCCCAGTATCATATCTATGAGCGGAGCTTGATTTTTATGACGGAAATTCGCACTGCTGCAGCAGCCGTAATGATGGATGCCAGACATACAGCAGCGAAGTGTAAGAGGCTATTCGTTATAAATAACTTTTCCAGTTGAACAGTCTCTGCAGCACCTCGTACGAGGACGATAGCAATAGGATGCAGGATGTAGATCCATACTCGCCATTCCCTAAAAGCTTTTCCTGTTCTCCCCCTCCATTTCAGCGCCCATTGTACTAGAAAAAACGTAGCAGGCAATGCAAATACATACATGCTGTCATGTCTTGGGATCTCGGCATTGTTCAGGAGAATACCTTCAACGAACATCAAGCCGATGGACACGAAAAACAAGCCGGCGTCCATTAAGGTGTTTCTCTCCTTTTTCTGATGTTTGGCAGTCCATGCTCCAAGTGCAAGATATATAGGAGCGTAAAATAAGCCGTTACGCGTGTAATCAAAAACATTGAACATCACATCGTATGCTTCCGCTATCCCTGTGTAAGGAATAATAAAACCAAAGTAGCTGTCACCAAGCAATCCTACTATATACAATAAACAGGATGCAGCCAGCATCGCATTCAGCGACATCTTTTTGTACATCAAGGTTGTTAGCGATATTCCAATTAGTAAAGCAGGCAAATACCAGAGATGATAAAAGGTACCGTCAAACAAGATGTCTTTTATAAAAGAATACACAGTAAACTCTTCTGTAAAATAACCCGTATATAAGTTGAGTGGTATATATAATAGAATAGCAATGCCATATAACATACCGATTTTTTTCAGATAACTTAGAAGAGACTTTCTATCCGATATCGAATCGCCTGTCAGCTTGCGAAAATAGAAAAATCCGGATGTCATAAAGAATATAGGTACCGCGACACGGGTAAGAATACCGCTAAGTAAAAAATTCGTATAAGGACTGTAAGATAACAACGGTCCGGTATGGTTGGCAACAACCAGTATTGCAGCAATAAATTTCAGCCAATCTAGGCCGCTATAATTTGGTTTATTAATCACAGGCCTTTTGTCCTTTGCCTGTAAATGCAGTTACGATAAATCCATCCCTATTATTGCCTGATAGTCTGTAAAGGTCACATTTCACTATCGGGACTGTCGTGGTTGGTGCTTCTTCTGCACTCACATAATAGATTTCAACGAATAAATGATCATTTTCAAATATATAATGCTCACTTGCATATCTATATTGTTGAATAAAATCGATATACTCTTCTAAACAAAAGGCATTTTTCTCCATGATCACAGCATGTGGATAGCCCACATAACGGAAATGCCAAGGCTCGCAAGAAATATTCGTTATAGCTTCTTTGCCTTCCTTATATCTTTGAACAAATCCATGCTCTGCAGCCAGCTGTTTAAAAGATCTATATTTACCACTATCTGGAAAAGAAGGCGCTATAAAGTCGACATCTTTATCTCGTTTCCCAACATCAATGGCAAGCCCTGTTTGATGCTCGCTTTGATCCGGTAATGCTACGTAACAAGCCGTATACACTGGACCATTTTCGATCAAGGATGTTTCGTAAATTCGCACTTGCTCTTCCTTGGTGCGGTAGCCGCTCACAGCGACAATATCATCCATACCCTGGCATTCGTTCAGTAAAGAACTGAAATGCTGCAAGGTTGTTTTTTCCAAGAGCATACCGATTTGCAGTTCTCTTATGTCTGGAAATGCGCTTAATGGCTGGAGCTTATCGAGCGGCAGCGCCTTTCTTATCGGATTGGCTCCATTCACTAATACCAAATGCCCCTCGAACATGTCATCACGGCTTACTTGAACAGCAGCATGCTTCACATAACTGCTTTCTTGAATTCTTTCCCCATATTTCGGTTGTCCCATCGTGTACGAGCCTCCTCTATACCTGTATATGTTCTTCTTACTCTAGTTGTAAGTGATGTTGATATTTCTTGTGCTACGCTGCCAATATGAGCCGCCAGCTCGGCAAATGTAATCTTCTGCTCACCCTGACGGCCGATTAATGTCACCGTATCCCCTTCTTTACATGCCACTGGGATTCTGATCATTAACTGGTCCATGCAAATTTTACCGACGACCTTTGCACGTACACCATTCACAAGAACCTCTGCACGCTGCATATTTTGCGACCAGCCGTCAGCGTATCCGATTGGAACTGTACCAATCCATTCCTCTTCCACTGCTTGATAGGAATTGTCGTAACCCAGATACTCACCTTTGCTCACTTTCTTTACTTGCATGAGTTTGCTGTGCAGGCTTAACGCAGGCTCTAGCCCTATGGTTGGAACAAGCTTCTCGGGATAGAATCCGTACATCGCAGCTCCTATGCGTACCATATCCATGGCCAAATGAGGGAAACGCAGTGCTGCCGCGCTCCCTGCACAATGATAATGACCTATAGGAAGGCCAGAAGCTTTGCCCCACTTCATCATGTTTATAAAATGTTTGGTTTGGAACTCTAGAAAGGTTGTATCTTCTTTTGCGGCTGTAGCAAAATGAGTGTAAAAGCCATCGACTACAATATCCGATGACCGCAGCCAAGGAACGAGCTCATCCCACTCTTCTTTTGTTTTTAAGCCGATTCTACCGAGTCCGGTATCCATTTTTACATGGACTTGAAGTTTTTTTCCTGTACCGTTTGGCTTGTACGTTCTCATTTCTTTAAACCACGAGGCACTCGTTACGGTCAGCATCAAATCATTCTCCAGCGCAAGCCCGATATATCCAGGACTAATAGGTGTAAGGATCAATATTGGCAGCTTCATACCCTTATCTCTCAGCTGGAGAGCCTCCTCCAAATAAGCAACTGCCAGGTAATCGGCTCCGGCTTGTTCGGCCATTTTCGCCGACTCAATGTCACCATGACCATACCCATTCGCTTTTACAACAGCCATTAGCTTGACTTTATCCGGCAGTGTTTGACGAATTTTATGCATATTATCGCGTATATGATTCAAACTAACCTCAGCCCAAGTATCTCTAAGCATTGGCATCACCTCGTATAATGAATCAATTGTTTTTCGGCATGACGGGTGAAAGCATAATCAATAAGCTTTTCAACAAGCTCAGAGTACTTCGTTCCGTTCGTACGCTCCCACATAACTGGATACATGCTGTAATTGGTGAAGCCGGGCAGTGCATTTATTTCATTCAAATACAGCTCTTCATTGCCATTGAGGAAAAAATCAACACGCGCAAGTCCTGAGCAGTCATGTGCTTGATAGGCTTGTATGGCAAGCTTCCTAATTCTTAGAGTAACCTCTTCCGATAGCTGTGCCGGTATCGACATTGTCAGCTGCTTGTCCATATACTTGGACTCAAAATCGAAGAAAATATGATTATGCACGAATTCTCCCGGCAAAGATGCGAGCGGCTTCTCATTCCCCATTACAGCGACTTGAATTTCTCTGCCCAATACTTCCTGTTCAATGACGAGCTTGCTGTCATAGTTAAAGGCATCAATAATGCCTGCTGTTAATTGCTGCTTGTCTACACATCTGCTAATGCCTATGCTTGAACCGAGTGAAGCAGGTTTCACATAGCATGGGTAACCGATGTTTTCCGTCACCGATCGAAGAACAGCCGAGCGATCATCCTGCCATTCACCTAAGTGATAAACAAGGTATTCAGCTTGCTTAATACTCGCTTGAGCTGTTAACTGCTTTGATATGGCTTTGTCGAGAGTTACCGCGGAAGACAACACTCCGTTACCGACATAAGGAACATTTAATAGCTCAAGCAATCCTTGTACTGTTCCATCCTCACCATTGGAGCCATGCAGGAGCGGCAATACAACCTTCTTCCCTGGCAAAGCCAACTGATTCACGAGAACATGCCCCATTGATTCAGCAGCTGTCAGTCGATTAGACTGCAGGGTTAAATCACTAATCTCAAGTCCCTGACGACTAAACTTTTCAGGCGCGCACCAAATTCCTTCACGTGTAATATAGATAGGTAAAATTTCAAATTTGGAATCGTCTATAGATAATATGACTGTATATGCAGTTTTGATTGAAACCTCATGCTCGACGGATTTGCCTCCGTATAGTACGAATAGCTTTGTTTTCAAAAGAAAAAACCTCCTAAAATCGACTTGTTATCTCTAATAAAGATAACCGTCAAAATTTAAGAGGCTTGTAATTAAAGATTAAATAAAGCTTAAGATTCCATAAATTGTTTATATGCTTTTGTGACTAGTCACCGTAATAGCCGCGGACAATGCCTGTAAATCTCGGCTTTGAAGCGAGCCATTCCATGGTTTTTCGAGTCAACATGCTGCTTTAAACATAGAAAAAACCCAGGCATATAGCCTGGGTTTTGTTCTACCATGGAAGATCTCCGATGTTATTAAGAATTCCATCTATTTCAGTCAATTCTTCAGGAGATAATGAAGCACCCTCAAGCGCCTTCACATTCTCTTCGATTTGACTGACACGGCTAACGCCGATTAGCGCTGATGTTACCCCACCTTCTCGAAGTGCCCACGTCAATGCCAGCTGGGATATCGTTTGTCCTCTTCTTGCAGCTAGAGCCTCTAAACTGCGGAATTTTTGTACGCGCTCAGCTGTAATGGCTTCCGGCTTCATCGTACTGGATGCTGCCTTGGACTCAGCATCAATTTTATCAACGTATTTATTCGTAAGCTGTCCCCTGCCAAGCGGGCAATACGCAATGGAGCCTACGCCATTCTCTTCCAGTACATCCTGCAAGCTGTCTTCAATCCAACGGTTTAGCATGGAATAGTTCGGTTGGTGAATGAGACAAGGTGTTCCAAGGCGCTTTAATATGGCAACAGCTTCTCTCGTTTGTTCCGCGCTGTAATTGGACAAACCTACATAGAGTGCTTTACCTGACCGAACAGCATAGTCTAACGCGCCTATTGTCTCCTCAAGCGGCGTTTCTGGATCTGGACGATGGGAGTAGAAGATATCTACATAATCCAAGCCCATACGCACTAAGCTTCTATCTAAGCTGGAGAGCAGGTTTTTACGAGAGCCCCATTCGCCATATGGTCCTTCCCACATATAGTAGCCTGCTTTTGTAGAGATCAGAAGCTCATCTCGGTAAGGTGCAAGATCTTTTTTGTATATTTGTCCAAACGTTTCTTCAGCTGAACCAGCTGGTGGACCATAATTGTTAGCAAGGTCAAAGTGATTAATGCCAAGATCAAATGCTTTCAATATCATGGCACGTGAATTTTCTATCGGCTGATTACCGCCAAAATTTTGCCATAAGCCTAATGAGATAGCAGGCAGCTTGATTCCACTTTTTCCACTACGGTTATATTTCATATCTGAGTAACGATTTTGATCGGCAGTATAGGGCATTTGCACATATCTCCTCTGTTGTTTGATTCATGAATACTCATCTAACATGATATAATGTTTGGCTTCACTACAATTTACTTTCTAAGTATAAGCTAGTAATATAGTGAAAAGGAATGTCCGCAAGCAAGATGAATATGGCATAATGTAATATGCTTGTTAGTCGAATTAGGGGATGAATGAGAATGCGGGAGCTATATGATTTGGTTTATTATTATCATGGAAAGCAATATTGTCATCCAAGTTACTGCTGGGGTCCAGGCGTAAAAGATCATTATAAAATACTATTTATCCATAAAGGCAAAGGTACTTATCACATAAATGGCTGTACTTATCACCTCGAGCAAGGCCAAGGCTTCATGGTCTTTCCGGACACAATTTGCTGCATGAAAGCTGATGAAGAGGATCCATGGGTATATTCCTGGATTGCTTTTCAAGGAACTTGTGTAGCGAGTATTTTGGAACAATTGAAGCTCAGTAAAATGAATCCCTGCTTTGAGTTCGCTCCTGCAAATTGGTTTGATTCATGGTTGGATCAATTTACAGAAGCAGATGCACTGCTTACCAATAGTGGTCTCGTTCTTCATGGGTTGCTTTATCAATTAATTGCAGAATGGATCCGACTTCTCTCTGAACCAAGCGTAGAGAATTATGTACCAAAGACGAAAGAGCTATATGTTCGTAAAGCAATCGATTATATTCATAATAATTACTACAACAAAGTGAGCATAACGGAGCTAGCCAAGCTGATTGGCATTGATCGGATCTATCTATCCTCACTCTTCAAAGAGGTTGTTCAACTGTCTCCGCAAACGTATTTATTGCAATACCGAATGGATAAAGCTTGTGATCTCATGAGAAACCCTCAGTTATCCATATCTGATATTTCGCATTCTGTTGGTTATAATGATCCCTTGCTCTTTTCAAAAATGTTCAAAAAAATGAAAGGGCTCTCCCCCACTAGCTACCGTGCACAATATCTATTTACCAGTTCATCACAAACAAGCGCGCAGCGATAAATGACATTAAAGTCACTTATCCGCAGCGCGCTTGAAGCGTTTTTCATATATTTAACGTGATAAATCTTTAACCATCTTAACGTGCGGGATATTCTCCTCCAAAAACACCGTTGAAGCCGTTTCATAGCCCAGTTTTTCATAAAATGGAATGGCTTGAACTTGACCATGCAGCTTTGCTTGCTTTAAGCCTTTTTCAATAGCGATTTCTTCGAGCTCATTCATAATTGTTTTGCCAAGACTATGCATGCGATGCGAAGCTAATACGCAGATTCGCTCAAGCTTAGCCATACCATCCGCTACTCGCATCCTGCCTGTTCCAACAGGCATATTCTCATCATAGACGATAACATGATTACAGATGTCCTCATATTCGTCTAGCTCAACTTCCTCCGCTACACCCTGTTCCTTTACAAACACATTCTTTCTTACTTGAAATGCATCTTCCAATTGTGCCTTTGTTGTTATTCGTTTGATCTCCATTCTTTTACTTTCCTTTCACTTGCTATATTCATGGTACCTTTATGACGAAGTACTATGTTTTCATTATACGGGATTTCGATAAAGAAACAAAAATTATAGCGAAAATCCAAAGTATGACACAAACCATTTAAGGAAATAATTAGACTGATATAATACGTTATTAAAGGAATATAGTGTAAAGTGAGTTGTTAAAAATGATGCAATTATATGGTTGGATGATTGGAAGAACCATACTCGCCTTTATTATTTTAATAATGATATCTAGAATTTTAGGTAAACAAACGATTTCAAATATGACTTTTCATGATTTTGCAACGGGAATTTCAATGGGGGCCATTGCAGCGAATTTAGCCTTCAACTATGAATTTAAAGCCATCTATTTAATAGCTTGTTTGGCAGTCTTAACTGCAATCTCCTTTCTCTCATCTTGGGTGTCCCTTAGATTTCCAAGAACGAGGCATTGGATATCCGGCGCACCAACAGTGATCATCGAAAAAGGTAAAATCCTTGAAGCTAATATGCGAAAAATACACTACACCATGGATTCTCTTAATCAATCACTGAGAGAAAATGATATATTTAATCTCGATGAAGTAGAATTTGCTATTTTAGAGACGAATGGACAGCTCTCTGTAAAAAACCGGGATCCGTTTTTATCAGTAACCAAACAAGATCTGAAGTTGCCAACCATATTGTCAAATGTCCCGATTGAATTGATCATGGACGGCATTATTATGCAAAACAATTTAATGGACAATCAAATCTCTGAAGAATGGCTATTGAAACAAATTAAAAATCGTAATAAAGAGCTAACCGATATCTACTATGCCGTAAAAACGACTACAGGAAAGCTCGTTTTTGATTATTATAAAGATCATATCCATAAACCCATCGATAAAGAATAATGTTGTTGAATCCGTTTAACCTTTACACAAATTAGTGTAAGAATATAGCATATGAGCATGAATCTTTTTCAGGATCCGAATGTTATGCTATAGCTATATTTGATCATAAGAAAGAAAGGCGGAATGATAATGTCTTATTTATCCATTAGTACTTGGAGCTTGCATCGTATCTTAGGCCCTCTTCGCTGGACGGTTTGGAATGCTGGCACGGGGCTTCATGAGACGGTTGAACAGGAACAGCCACAAACCCTTACCCTGTTAGAACTGCCCGCCATTTGCGCAGCAAAAGGCTATCAAGCGCTAGAGGTTTGTCACTTTCATTTCCCAACGACCGATTCGGATTATTTAGAGCAGCTTAGACTTGCCTTTATAGCTGCTGATATACAATTGGATACCTTGTTGTTAGATTACGGCGACTTGACCACAACTGATGAAAATCAAAGATTAGCAGATCTTTCACTCATCCGGAACTGGATAGATATCGCTGCCGAATGCGGTGCGAAACAAATCAGAGTCATTGCTGGTGAGGCTCCTCCAACAGATCTTTCAGCAATCCAGCTAGCGGCTTCCTCTCTATTTGAACTTGCAGAATATGCAGCAACTAGAGGCGTACGCGTGATTACTGAAAATTTTAAACCACTCACATCTACAGCGGAGAGCAGCCTCAAACTGCTTGAGGAAACGGGCGAATTAGTCGGTTTTATTACTGATTTCGGTAATTTCCACGGTCCAAATAAGCTGGATGAAATCGCAGCAACAACGCCAAATAGCGTATCTGTGCATGTAAAGCCAACTTATGATGGGGATGGATATCCAGACGAAGCTGAGCTGATTTCCTACTTGCAACGGGTTGAAGAAACTGGTTTCCAAGGCGCTTATGTTCTCATTTATGATGGTCCAGGCGATATGTGGAGCGGGCTTGATCGTGTCAAAAGGATTGTTGAGCCGTTCATTACTGCAAGGTAGTTCGATTCCAATAAACATGGTTTTTGATTGTATTTGAAACAGAAAAACGATAAATATAAAGGCGATTATGCCAAGTTTTTGATTATTTTCGAGATGTGAATGTTATAAAAAAAAGAGCTGATATCTGCTACTTGGAGTAGTTTTTATCAGCTCTTTGTTTATGCTTATTCAGGTAAGATAGGCACGCGATTTGGAAATGGTTAATCCTATCTTCAATTCAAGATTTTCAATCACTCTATCAATATGTTTACATAACTATTATTATGTTACTATTTGCGCAATCCCCCAGGAATCTTATCGGAAATGTTGTTCATGGCACTTCGTAATTGCTTATTATCGATATGCGTATAGATTTGCGTCGTTTCTATACTTGCATGTCCGAGAAGCTCTTGCAGAGTTCGAATATCTGTACCGCTGCGGATCTGCATGGTTGCAAATGAATGCCTTAGCTTATGGCTTGATAATCTCTTGTCTGCAAGGGAAGGATTTGCTTCCTTGAGCAGTTTTATCGTGTCATCCGCAATCGTTTGAATCATTCGGATGGATAATCGTCTGCCAAATTGCGATACAAAGAAGGGCTGTTCCTTGCCCTGTCGCGATTCTTTTCGTTCCGCCAGTGCATCATTTAAAATGTCCTGAAGCGCAGTTGGAAGCGGGATTACACGCCATTTTCGGCCTTTTCCTAGGATGTGGATGGAGCCGTCTTGATGTAAGTCCTGCACATTCATTCGATGAACTTCTCCGACCCGCAGCCCAGCATAAGACATTAACAGAACGATCGCTACATTTCGAATATAGTATTTTCCTTGTATCGAATGCAGCAAGCCTTCCAGCTCATTTTCCTCTAAATATACAGGAATACGATTTTTCTCTTGCTTTGATTTTGCAATGAGCGCAGCCGGATTTCCTTCCATATGCTCCATTTCTATTAATGCTTTAAAAAATGAGCGAAGCGATGACAGCTTTCGATTACGCGCTTCATCACCTACACCCTTCTCTCGGCATACAGCCATATATCTCATAATGTCCATTTTGGCAATTTTCTTCGTTTCGGTCGGATAAGCTGTTTGAAGAAAATAAGTGACGTCACTCATATAAGCTTGATGGGTTGATTTCGTCATGCCTTTATTTTTCATCCAGATGGAAAATAGCTCAAGCTCAATGCCGTAATTTTCTGTTACCTCATGCTGTCTATTTTGCAAGGAAATTGCCTCCAATAATCGCTTTTATGTATGAAATCTAACCTCCACTACTCTATTATCATAGTCTAAAAGGCTCTTAAAAAGCAAACTGCGTGAAATATGTATTTCACGCAGTTTTTTACCGGCCAATTTCTCTCGTTTTCTCTCAAAAAGCATGATTTATTGGGTATTCTTTGCACCATTATCTGTTATAATCATTTTCACATGAAAATTTATCGGTATTTCGCTAAATTCCTCATCCCAATCATCCTTAACTTGTTGCCAACGTTTCGGATGTTGAATATTTAATCTTGTACCGAATCCTGCGATATCTGTTTTATATTTTTTTTGTATTTTATCCAAGCCTAGCTTAACTATACGTTTAACTTCAGCTTCAGCAGCTTCTTCCATTCTATTGGTAAATGCATTCTTGATAGGTTCATCAGATATCGACCAATCCTCCATAATTCGGCCATTGAACTGAATGTTAACATCAAAGCTAATTTGATTATTGCGGATATGGGAATTAATTTCGCTTTTTAATCGATCCACTTCGAATGAGACAAGCTTATTTGTTTTTTCATCATAGGTTTTAATCATCCCCGCCTTTCCGCTGCCCATTAGAAAAGTAATACCTAACGTTTCTTCTTCATTCAGCAGTCCTTTAAACTTTTGTGTTTTTCCATCAATAACCGCTGAACCGGAAAATTTAGATTCACCTTCCGCTGATACCACATTTTGCAAGGAATAGCTGGAATGTGAATCCATCTTACTCACAATCTGGGTTAATGTCTTCGGAGGCAGGATTTGAAGACTTCGGTAGCGATTATGAATCATATTTGCAAGACGAAACGCAGGAACGGTTGTATTATCGCCTGCTTCTAATGTTTTTCTTGCTTCCCCACTACTCATTAACACCAGCGTGCTTAATCTAATATCATTATCTCTTATGAAAAAATCCAGCAAAGAATTCATGCTTTGATGCTTTGCCAACTGTTGATTAATGACAATTACCTTTAGATGATGACCGATAAGCGGACGTTCCATACGGGTTGAAAATTCTCTGACCATTTGAAAGAGTGAATCACCCGTTTCCGAAATATTTAAATAAGGCTTGGCATCTTGGGAACCGCTCGAATCTTTTTTACCCTCTGACTGTTTATTCACAATTTGTACCGTATAGGATATCAGATTCTTTTTCGGTTGATCATAACCTAATTTATTAAGCTTCCTTTCCAGCTTCGTCTCATTTGCCTCATCCAGCGACATTCCAACATACATACTAAGGTCTTCAATTTCATCCATACTCCAGCAACCCGTTTGTACGGTTAATAAGAGAAAACTCATACTAATAAGTAGAAACCGAAATTTTTTTGTATGTCCCATCATCCTTGTTTGCCTCTCTTCCATTTCGCTATCATCAAAAGGAATATTGGCAGTATGCCAAATAGATAAATTGAACAATTACCAATGAAATTATTCATTATAAATAAATCATTTGTATTTTTCGGAATCATGGTAATCAAGTAAACAATAGGAAGCAATACATACATGCATTTGTTAATTTTCCATTTAAATAATAAGGAAAGACCTAAAGCAGCGGCATAATAGGTTATTGTATAAGTGGAGTATATTTGCATGATCCAAATGACCAGCAGGAAAGAATCATACCTCTCAAAAATCAAGCCAGTGACTTCAAAACTGCGTACTAGATCAATAGTCGGCCATGTTCTTGAAACAACGGCATCAATGGTCATCGAACCAATGACCATAATGACTGTAAAGAGATATATGATTATTGGAATTATCGTTCCATAAACGACCGCCTTAGTTGATTTATCAGGCTTCTTCATAAACGCAGTTAGAATTAATATAATTTCGATACCTGTAAAAGTAAAACTAGTTGTTTGCACGCCCCTTAACACCGGCATGAGACCTTGGCCCAATACGGGACGTAAATTATTTAAGTCAAAATTTTTAAATCCCAAGGCGAGAACAGCCAGATAGATAACAATTGTTATTGGCAAAATAACCTGGAAAAATCGAGCAATCGGATTAATTCCTCCTGTTGCTAAATATAGACTGACCCACATAAACAGCATAACTATCGCCCATGAAGGCGTGCCTTCTAATATAAATAATGTGGTGACTTCACTTAATGCGCGTAATTGAAAAGCTGCAACAACAAAGAAATAAACAATAACAATCAGGCTTAATAATCCGCCCATCCATTTTCCGATAAGCAGCTGATTATACTGATAAAACGTTTGCTCCGGATATATCTTAGATAAACTAGCCATGATCACGCCGGCAATAATGGCTAACAGTCCGCCAATAAAGACAGTCAACCAAACATCTGGTGTTCCCACTTTCTCTACTGTTGTTCTTGGTAATGTTAAAATTCCCGACCCTAGCATAAAATTGGAAATAATAACTGCTGTCTGCACAGTTGTAATTCGATCCTTTACACCAATCAATGCAGACACCCTCTTCCCCTAATCTTATTTACTACTTTTGTCGCTTCGGATTTTTTGTATGAAGCATTTCTGGTCTTTTTTTCATCATAAAGATAGGAACACGCACGATAAAATCCTTAAAATCATTCAGTTTATAAGGTATGGAAGGACTCGCATAATCAACGCCAAAGCTCTTAAGCTTCATCACATGTGCACCTAGTAATAAGCAAAATAAGACAACACCGTATAACCCAAAAGCTGCTGCAAAAAACATAGCAACAAATCGCAGCATACGTAAGGATGTTCCCGCATTATATTGTGGGATAGAGAATGAAGATATCGCAGTAAACGCCACTACAATGACAAGAATAGGGTTAACGATGCCAGCTTGTACGGCTGCTTCTCCGATAATCAGCCCTCCGACGATGCCCATTGCAGGTCCTATAGGTTTGGGGAGTCTAAGTCCAGCCTCCCGCAGAATCTCTATCGCTATTTCCATAATTAAAGCTTCCACAAGTGATGAGAATGGTACACCAACCCTTGCCCCTATAATGGAAATAGCCAATTTGGTTGGAATTAATCCCGGGTGAAAGGAAATAAAGGAAATATACATAGCAGGTGTAAGCAGTGAGAGGATTACTGCGAAAAAACGAAGCATTCTCAGCAGCGAACCGGCTATCCAACGCTCATAATAATCCTCTGGAGATTGTATAAGCATGCTAAAGGTTACAGGAGCGATTAAGACAAAAGGTGTTCCATCAAGGAGTATGGCAACTCTCCCTTCCATTAAAGCACTTATAACTCGATCAGGTCTTTCTGTGCTTTGCACCTGTGGAAATGGACTCAGGTAGTTATCTTCTATCAATTGTTCCACATAGCCGGATTCAAGCACATTGTCGATTTTAATTTTACCAACGCGTTTACGCACCTCATCGACAAGTTCAGTATTCGCTACATCCTTGATATAAGCGATCACAAGCTCCTTTTTAGAACGCACCCCTACTTCCATACTTATAAATGCTAAGCTTGAATCTTCTCCATTCTTTCTTAAGAGCGCCAAATTTTCCATTATTGATTCATTAAATCCAACACGAGGACCTCGAACTAATGACTCTGAAATCGGCTCTTCAATGTTTCTTGTCCTATCTTTATTGGTACCTAAAATAATGATTTCATCTATGCCATGAATCAGAAGTGCTGTCTTTCCTGTTAATACTTTTGATACAACTTCTTCAATAGAGTCTGTCTCTGATATTTGGCTAATTGCCAATACTTGATTGAGTAAAAATGATTTGGTGATTTTATCCGTTTCGATATCAATGGACATCAACGCTTTTAAAATATGTTGATCAATGAGATCACTATCGACCATACCGCTAACAAACACCAGAATAGCTGGAATTCCGGTATTACCCAAGTTAAATTCTCTCAGTGTTACGTCCGTATGATCTTTCATTTGCTCTCTTATATAAGCTGTATTTGCTGTAAATTCATTTGCCATCCTAATCACTCTTCTTCCAGCTTATTAAGCCATTTAAATAGGTTTAAAATAATAAGGGGAATGATAAGCGTAACGACTGCTTGGGCAAACACTTGCCAGTTTGGTATATACAATAGCAATGCTTGTATTGTCAAAGCCCTCACTCCTAACAGCAGCACAATATAGATCAAGATATATTTTGCCTAAAAAAACCATTTTTATGCGAGTGCGTTCTTTATATAAGTAAACAACACAAAAAAAGAGAAGGGTTTCCCCTCCTCCTTGAACTTCATAAATTCAATTATTATAAATCAGTTAAAATTACACCAGCTGGCAGCACGCTCTCTACTTGCTTGCGCACTTCAGGCTTATTCAGCTTATCCCCAAAAATAACAATGGTGCCGTTATCCTCACGCGTACGAATTAATCGTCCAATGCCCTGTCTTAAGCGCAGCAGCATGTATGGCATATCCACCTGCTCGAATGGCGAGCTCGAATCATTTCGTCTAGCAGCAAATAACGGGTCATTTGGAGGGAATGGCAGCTCCCACATCACGACCTGCGAAAGAGATGGACCAGGAATATCGAGTCCTTCCCACAATGTGACCGCACATAAAATGCTAGCTTCGTCTGTTTGGAATTCAGAAATTAGCGTACTAATCTCTCTCGAGCCTTCATATAAGAATCGGAAGTTAGAATAGTCATTACGCTTCTCTGATTCTGATCTGAACTGCTCTAGCTGCTCCATAGATGGAAATAATAACAGCGTTCTTCCGCCTGCAATTTTCAGCAGCTCAAAGGTTTTTTCTATTTTCCCATTTAGATCAATGCTAGTTCCTGCCTTAGGTGCAAGCAGCTTCATTTGCTGCTCATACTCATAAGGTGAAGCGACAGAAAAGGATAAGGCGCTGTCCAAGCCTAAAATATCCATCAAATATTGAAAAGAACCATTAACCGAGAGTGTTGCGGATGAAAACACGATCGGCATTTTCCGAGAGAATACCTGCTCTTTCAATACCTCTTTTACCCATTTCGGCATAATAACGAGTGAAATACCGTCCTTATCCTGGGAAACCCAACTAATCGGCTTGTCTTCTCTTTTGTATAAGGAGAGCGCAAATTGGATCATTTCCAAATGCTCCTCTACGATTTTCAACTGATACGTATCAATCGTATAGAGACCGCTCTCAAATACTAGCTCTTCTTCAATAATGGATAGCGTATCCTGCAATCGATTGATCTCCCGCAGCAATTCTTCGCTCCATATAATTTCTTTCCGTTCGGAAGCAGGAACTTTGATACTATTTTTATTAATCATCTTAAATAAATGTTCGCTTTGCATAATTGCGTCTTCAACAGCAACCGCTAACGTTTCTCGTATTTCTTCTTGAAGCAAACGGATAACGATGCCTTCAAATACAGCATGATTTAGCTTGTAAGTCAGCGCTTGCTGAGCTGCTGTTTCGAGTAAATGACCTTCATCAAATACAACAGAGCTATGATCAGGAAGTAATGGAAGCTGTCCCTCGCGCTTTCTCGCTTCATATGTCCAAACATGCTCCATATAGAAATCATGGGAGCAGATCACAACATCTGCTGCTTTGCGGTAATGATCACGAGATAAGGTTTGTCCACAGCGATGTCTACGATCGCATACCATACAATCTTGGAAGACATCCCAGCCAAGCTTATTCCATTGCTCATCGTTCAGAGCAGGATATTCCTTGCGATTTCCGTAGGGATGAAAGGTTTGCATGGAGTCAGGCTTATATACAAAGCTAGGCAATTCTTGATAAATGCCTTCAAACAGCCCTGCATCATCCTGTCCGGATCTCGCATCCTCTAATTTATTTAGACAAATATACTGATCAGCAGATTTTCCTAATCTCGCATCTATCGTTAAATCCAAGTAACGAGCTAGCTTTGCAATATCCCCTTCGGGCTTGACTAGCTGCTCGATTAACGACTCATCAGCACATGCGATTATGGCTGGCTTCCTTGTATAACGCGCATAACTGATCGCATACAACAAGTAAACAAGTGTTTTACCCGTTCCTACACCAGCTTCTGCGAAAATCGTTTGCTTTTCAGCGAAAGCTCGCTCTAGCTGAAAGGCCATATATATTTGTTCATCTCGAATCTCAAATCCCGCTTCAGGCAGCTTTTCATAAAAAACATCAGCAATCCAATCGCTTGCCTGCTGGATAAACGGTTGTTTCGGGTCAAACTCAAATGGATAATTGTTCACGATGGCTTGCCTCCATGTAGTAGGCACAAACGGCTACGTGAGAACACGCAGCCGTTTTGTGGGATTCCTGTACTAAGCATACTTTTCAATATACCACATGATGCTGTAATACGTCAAAGTATGCTAGACATGTCAGCTGACAATACGCTATTCAATCCATTTAATAAGAAGCGGGTTCTTATCAAGAATCGACTCATACTGTTCTTTCCAGCCGTAGATGGCATCAGGATCAAGCTTTTTATAGCGATCATATTTATGAATGCGGTCCTTCTCTCTTGCCCAGCCCCAATGCTTTACTCTTAGACTCGATGTCTTAGGCGGAACTGAATAAATATTTTGCGGGAATCGACCACAGTGCTGAGGCGTTTGTTTCCATTCATAGGGATAGCCTGCTACATATCTCAACAGAAACGGACGGTATACGGAATGTGCGTTCCAATAGCTATCCTCGCGATACTGATCCTGTGACCAAAAATCATATAGCCGGAATAAATATACATAGGCATCGGGGTCTTGTAGCAACTGAGGTAGCTCATCCTTGAATCGATCTTCAAAATATTCATCTGCATCCATATTCAGAATCCATTGCGGTGAAATGCGGATGGTTTCCTCCCATTGCTGCGTACGGAGCTTAACCTCATTATGAAATTGGGATTGTTCATTCTTAATATAGGTTAGCGGTATACCCGCCAAGCACTCTCGTACTATCTCTTCGGTATGATCTGTACTGCCATCGTCAATAATGACGGCATGGTCAATATATTCACGGTGATGCTGGAGTGCGTCATGCAAGTAACGATCGCCTTCATTTTTTACAATCATGGAAAGTGTGAGCTTGGGACTGGCGCTAGGTGTATGAATCGTAACCTGACTCGGTATGAATGCTGTATTCGTCATAGACACATTGCTGCCTGTAGATTCCATAAACAAATTCGCACGTATAAGATCTGAATCTCTATAGATATGAAACGCCGGATAATGGGTGTCAACATGCAAACGAAGACCAAGAGCAATCGCCCGAACGCAGAAATGACGATCCTCTCCCCAAAAGGATAAATTCGATATGGTCCGAAAGGAAATGTCCTTCTCTAATGCAGATTGAGAAATCAAGGTGCAAGCACCTAAACCACCGACCTCAAATATGCCGGGTATTCTTAGCATGACAATAAATTGAGCTGCTGCTTCCGCGTCTGCTCCTGCACTCATGGTTCGATCATTTTGAAAGGGCCAATAGGTATCTTTTAACCAAACCTGTGGCAATTCCATCGTTCCAGGCTGCCATTGCGTCCAAAAAATAGTTGAAATAATGTCTTTCTCTGATGTTATAAGGGATTCGAGTGCTTTTGGATGGAGTAATAGATCGGAGTCAATAAGAAATAGTCCGTCATAATTCTGATCTCGTGCCGCGGCAATGATCCCGTCTTTCCAGCTAGCTATTTTGTCGATAATTTCATTAGTCCAATAATGCGTGTGTTCATCACGCGTATATGCTGTCACAGCATTTTCGCCTTTGAGAACGGTCGCTTGAACGCCTGCTTCTTCTTGTCTATCCCGAATAAAGTCTTGCAGTAATTGAGATGACTCCTCGGAATCATTGTCATCAATAAAATAATAATCAATACGGCAATCACTCACCGTTAGTCTTTTTAATGAATCGAAAAAATAGTGTAAAATAGCCGGCTTCTGACGAATAGGACTTCCTATTAGTATGCGCTTCAACGAATTGCCCCCTTAACCCGCAGAAATAGCATCGGAATGTTAATCTTTATGAAGCATATGCATGGATTATGCGGAATGTACATAATTCTGGCCAGAATAGGAGCAGGTGAAATAGACAAGATGAGAACTTGGAATTTAAAAGGGCTATTGTACGCTCTACTCTTTCTTTGTTTTGCTGACGCCGCTTTTACAGATTTCGGACTGCGTTTGGAGCTCATCGAAGAGCTTAATCCGCTCGTAAAAGGGATTTATGATTGGAACATTGCTGCCTACTACGTTACGAAGCTGCTTCTCCCCCTACTCCTTATTTTCATTTATAGTCATTTAAAAAGGAGAGTATGGATTAATCCATTCATGCTCCTAGCTCTTTTTCTATATTTCATTGTTAACATCTATCATTTGGTCTGGATTTATTTGGGCTTAGAAAGCGGTCAATTGACCTTTAGCCTCGTATAGACAAAAATCCTTTATCTCTAAAATGTTCAGTGTATAATATGAGTAGCTGTTCTACTGTATTGTCATTGGGAGTATGAAGGAGTTTGTTGCACATGATCGATGCAAGACCGCCCCTTACCATAACTTTAATCAAATTCACTCTTAAATGGATGCTTCTTGCAGGCTTGGTTGGCATCTTAATCGGTTCCATTTGCGCGTTGTTCCTCGTCAGCTTGGACTGGGTGACTCAAAGCCGAATGAGTAATCCCTGGCTCCTATGGCTGCTGCCCGTTGGCGGTGCAGTCGTAGCTTACCTCTATAAGAAAGTTGGAGGAGAAGCTGGGAAAGGCAATAATCTCATTATTGAACAAATCCATTCCGGCAATGGTATTGTCCCTCTGCGCATGACGCCTCTCGTGCTCTTCGGCACATTAGTAACTCACTTGCTGGGTGGATCTGCTGGTCGTGAAGGTACAGCCGTACAAATGGGAGGAAGCTTATCTGCGTGGCTGGGGAAACTTTTCAAGCTCAACTCGCTTAATCGTAAAATTATTCTGATGTGCGGGATTAGCGGAGGGTTTGGTGCGGTTTTCGGAACACCTCTTGCAGGAACTGTATTTGGGCTAGAGGTACTTGCAGTAGGTGCGATCAGCTATGAAGCTATGCTTCCTTGCTTTATTGCAAGCTACGCAGGTCATTTAGTCACAACTGCATGGGGCGTTCACCATGTCCAGTTCCAGATGGGGGCAGTCCCTCCTTTGGAATTGTTTTTTCTCTTGAAAATCATTGCAGCTTTTATTTTATTCGGATGCGCGTCCTATCTCTTTATCAAGCTTACTGGCAAGGTTAAAGTTGTGTTTAGCAAATGGTTCCCAAATCCTGTTATAAAAGCATTTATAGGCGGTATCCTTATCATTTCTCTTGTTTATGCCCTTGGTACGAGAGATTATTTAGGCCTAGGTATTCCGCTCATTCAGCAATCTTTTCAAGATGCAGTCTCTCCTCTTGCCTTTTTATTAAAAACGTTATTTACCTCCATCACCCTTGGGACAGGCTATATAGGGGGAGAAGTAACACCGCTATTCGTCATTGGTTCAACGCTTGGCAGCGCTCTCGGAGGCTTATTCGCTGTCTCTGTACCTTTTCTCGCGGCAATAGGCTTCGTCTCTGTATTTAGCGGCGCAGCAAAAACACCTATTGCATGCTTTATCATGGGAATAGAATTATTCGGCTCAGAAGGTGCTATTTATTTGTTTATGGGTTGTATGATCAGCTATCTCTTCTCAGGTCGAGAACGAATTTACGAAGCTCAAAAGGTAAGAACACCAGAGTAAAGCATAGCTTTACGTACATAGCTTCAATAAAAAAAAGCCTGCATCTCGGTTAAGAGAAGCAGGCTTTTCGGTTTTAGAAATAAACGACATAGATGATTGCTGCAAGCACGATTCGATAAATCGCAAATGGTACGAGCTTAACTCGGTTAATGAGCTTCAAGAAGAAGCGAATCGAGATGAGGGCAAATACAAATGCACTCACAAATCCGGCGATAAAAAAGGGTAAGTAGTCCATCGTGAAGTACTCCCAGTTTTTAGCTAAAGATAATACACTTGCTCCCGCCATGATCGGTACAGCCATTATAAATGTGAAATCAGCTGCGGCGCGATGACTCATTCCAAGCAATACGCCTCCGGAGATCGTGGAACCTGAACGAGAGAATCCCGGCCACAGTGATAAACATTGAATGAGCCCTACTGAAAGAGCCTGCTTATAGGTAATTTGATCCACCGTATCAATTTTAGCCACTTTGGGTCTAAGCTTGTCAGCGAAAATCATAAATACCGCACCGATCACCAGTCCTACAAGCACCGTTTCGATAGAAAACAAATGCTCGTCGATGTAATCATCAAACAGAAGACCAATCACTCCTGCAGGTAATAGACCTACGATAACATGTGTGAGCTTAAGTTTTTTCTGAGGAACCGCTGAAGCTTGTCCATTGTCCTGTTTGCCACGGTCTAAGCCTAGCATTTCAATGAAACGATTGCGGAAAATGATTAATACGGCTAGGATCGATCCAAGTTGAATGACGATTTTAAACGTGTTTGCTGCATACTTTTCTTTGAAAAATTGCTCCGAGTGCAGCCATAAATCATCTACGATGACCATATGACCGGTTGAGGATACAGGAGCAAACTCCGTTAATCCTTCTACAATGCCCAAAATGATTGCTTTCAAAATTGTCAAAAAATCCATCGAGCTCTAATCTCCCAACTACGTGTATGATAGAAAATCAATAAAAAACATGGCCATTTCATATCCTATCATAAAACGATCCCACCCTACAAATCAATAGCTCCTAAGCGCTGAAATCAACCGAAGCGTTGGCGGTAACCGCATTTTCTGCATAATTCTTCTACGGCTTCTCTTCGGGAGAATCCTTCATAAAGGTTGGTCGAACGCTCATTTTCTATAATTTCGGAGAAATGCGTGTCATGAATATTGCCGAGATTAATAACGCCCTCTCCATCTAAGCAGCAAGGAATAACGGTTCCGTCTATAAGGATGCCGGCTTGATTACGCAGCGCATGGCAGAAGCCTTTACCGTCGTCCTCTGGCTCCTTTAAGTCTGGCCATTTGAATTCAGGGTCCTGATTCAGATAAATGCGCTCTGCAATTTTGACACCTGAACCTGGAATGAACTTTTCTTCAATTTTGTAATCCAGATCAAATGCCTTTTCGATCATACCAAGCAGCTCACGGTTTTTGTTCTTCTGTTGATTCGTTTCATTATCCATATCCAAATTCCATAATCGGAATGAGATGATAATATTACTGCTGGCTACCGCTTCCTTGACGAAAGCTAATATTTCTGCGAGATAACCTTCTTTGTTCGTAGAGCCTGCATGTCCATCAAAGCTATGCAACGAGAAGTTAATTTGGCGAAGAGCTGGCTTATTGAGCAGTTTTTCTTTATTTTTTGTAATTAGCGTACCGTTAGACGTAATATTTACTTTAAAGCCCTTCTCATGGGCGATATCAAGCAATACATCCATCTTAGGATGAAGCATCGGTTCACCCTTCACATGAAAATAAATATAGTCCGTATGCGGTTTTATTTGATCCAATGTTTTGATAAAATCCTCTACCTGTATAAATCCTTTAGCACGCAAAGTTGGCGGACAAAAGCTGCATGACAAATTGCATATGCTTGTTGTTTCTATATAAAACTTTTTGAACTTTTTCATCTTTTACTTTACTCCATTCCCCGTTGTCGCAGAGAGCGATATTCGCTCAAGCTTCTATACATTCCGTTATAGCCTATCGCTATTATACAACGACAGACTGTGAAGTGACAAAAAAGGAATAAGATGAACCATCTTACTCCACTTTGCCCTCGTGATCCATCTCTGCTGCTTGAACACCATTTTCTATAAACCGTCCCTTTAATTGTGCAGAAGGCAGCATGCATACCTCCTGACGTCCGAACCAGCGGTATCGATTTCGAGCTATCCAATCATAAACTAGATTTCGCAAAGGGCGAGGCACAATAATAAAGACATAGAACAATGGCCAAAAGCCGCCTAATTGGCGCAAGACACGCAGCGCCGCTGTTGATTTTATGAAATATTGCCCGTTTTCGACCATAACAAACGTATCTAGATCGCCAGTAGGCATTCCGCCACTTATCAGAAACTGTTGGCCAGCCTTCGATTGAAGCGAAGCGAATTGAAAGATTCCGACTTTATCTCGTTTCACAATAAAACGTGTTATGTCATTGCAGAGCAAGCATTGTCCGTCGATGAGCAGCACGGAAGTCACAGACGGCTTCTTCTTCCTAGAAGTGAGTTTTCCCATGAACTCATCCCCTTTCCTCTTTCATCTATTATAATCGCTTACTCAGCTAGCTGGCAGTTCCAAATTTTCTAGTACAACAGTTAAGGGAGTACTACGTTATGTAGTACCCCCAATCGCTACTCCTTGTCATGATGCTGGAATAGACCTCTTCTTCTGACTTTCTCAACAGCCTCTTTGCTGCTTTTCACGCCAAATTTCTTTAATATTTTGTTAACTTGATTTTTGAGAGTGCTCTCTGCTTTATACAGCTTCTTCTCGATTTGGGATTGCGTATACCCCGCTTCAATCAGCTCAAATACTTCACGCTCTGCCGGCGTTAAATCCTTCAATTGCTCCTCACGCTTTAGCCTTGTTAGTTCCTTAAGCAGTGCTTCCATCGGAGCGGAATGGTGATAAGCGCTCCGTATCGCTTGCGGCAGCTCCTTGTAACGAGTTTTCTCTAAATAATGTACAGCGCCTGCAGTAAAGGCCTGTGTCATTGTTTCCTCATCATTTAATGATGTCAGCATAATGATCTTCGCTTTTGAAAGTTCGCTCATCAGAATCGCTGTTTGTATGCCGTCCAGCACGCTTCCTTCAAGTCCAATGTCCATTAGTATAATATCTATAGTAATGCTTTGAGCAAGGCTGAGCGCTTCGCTCCCCTGTGCAGCAGTACCAACGACAAGTATATCCTCTTCTCGATTTAAGAATGCCGTAATCGCTTTAATCCAATCCGCATCATCCTCAACGATAAACACTTTGATATGACTCATAAACACCCTCCCTGCCTATCTCCTATAATCTTTTTTTTAGGCCAAAATAAGGAGGCTCGCGCTCCACCGCCATCTCTAGGTGTAAGTTCAGCGCTGCCGCCGCTCTTCTGCATCACATTGTAAACATAGGACAAGCCCAGGCCAAAATTACGACCTGTTTTGCCGCTGCTAAAGAATGGCTCGAACTCTTGTCCTCGCTTGTCAGCCGCAAGTCCTATTCCGCGATCCAGTACGGATAGTTCTAGCCCTTTTTTATGCGAATGAAGCTGTACATCAATTACACCGCCCTCAGGCATTGCTTCACATGCATTCATTAACACATTGCCGATGGCCTCACTAATATGTATCCTATCGCATACAACTACGGGCCGTATCATATATGCAGTCTGGACTACGATTTCTTGAGAAGATAATAGCGTTTCATGCTGCTTGATACACTGATCTATCAGCTCGTGAAGGAAAACTGGCTCCTCTTTGAGCGTTATCGTTTTCATTTGACTGTGCATCCTGGACACCATAGCTAGCATATGATTGGAAGCATTCGTAATAATCTGCATATGCTGTTGTGTTTGTTCATCATCCTCAGGAAAAATACTTCTTAAATTTTCTGTGCTAATCGAAATCTTAGCAATCTCATTTTTAATCGTATGATTAAGCATCGTCGTACCGGAGCTGACTGCTTTCATCGTGCTTTGAAGAGGATCATGCTCAATGCGAACTCTTACACCTAGCACCCCATATATAAAGGTACAAAAAAAGGCAACAGCTAGCGAGTAAATAATAAAAACCGAAATATAGTTAAAAAAATCAAATTGGGGTGAAAACACCTTCGTGAAGTAGATAAATAGGAGTACAGCAAGCAGAGTAGGCACCATTATTATCGACGTTATAAATCGATTGCGACGAAGCCGAGCATCACGCTCTCTCCAAAATGAGAGTATAAGCAAATAACAGGAAATAAGAAAATAAGGAGCTGTCCACAATAATAGTAGTATGAAAACTGACCTGGAATTGGTGAACGACAAGGATACTGCTGCCATCACTAGTACAGGAAGAAACAAAACCAACTTCCAATATCGCTTCCAATATCGTCCTATTCGTGATTTCTCAAATGAGACTCCTGCATATACAATGCTAAATATAAGAATGCAATAAGGCGTGCATGATAAGTTGAGAAATTGTAGAATACTAGCTGTTGTTGCGTAACCAAGCTCAGTCAGCATATCAGTAAGGCCGCCAACGGATGAGAAAAATAAGAATAAAGCAATCCAATGATTCATCGTATTCCGCGGGTTGTTAAACATAACAATTACAGCTGCTAGAAATAAAGCTATAAAGTAATAGATCATGCTACTATACCTGCCCTGTCAACATTTGATATCTCTATCGTAACATTTTTTAGACTATAAGGTAAAAATAAAAACCCAATCCAGCAGTGAGCTTGATTGGGTTCCTATATGATTGACGCTAGAAATCAGATTTCGGTTTACGCGGCTGAGGTTTTGGTTTATTTTGAACGGCAGGTAAATGCCGCATGCTTCTGAGCATTGGACCTTTACAAATCGGACAAACCTGCTCTGTAGCAGCAAATTCATCTCTTACCCATGCCTTGCATTCCGGATTTTTGCATTTAAAAATTTTAGTCGCTTTTAATTTCGGTTTCTCGTCTTCGCTAGTAGCCACGCTTATGTTTTCCCCTTTTCACTTCAAAACTTAGATCATTAATTATTAACTACATTAAATAAACCAGGAATGACACAAACTGGTTTAGATACGCTCGCGCTATTTCCCGTAAAAGTTAGCTTCCCGCATTCTTTATCAACCTTGAAAATCGCGATGTTATTTGTATCACGGTTTGCTGCAAGCAAATAATTCCCGCTAGGCGTCAATGCAAAATGACGTGGATGACCGCCTTCTACTGATATATGCTGAAGAAGGTTTAATGAGCCTGTTTCTTCATTAATCGCATATACAACGATGCTGTCATGACCTCTGTTTGAGCCGTACAGGAATTTTCCATCTGCTGAAACCGAAATTTCTGCACATGAATTTTCATTATTGAAATCAGCAGGCAAAGTACTTACTGTTTCTTTTGTCGTCAGCTTGCCATTCTCTGCATCGTAAGCAAATGAGGTAACCGTTGAATCAACCTCATTAATAACAAATACGAATTTTCCGTTCGGATGAAAGGCAAGATGCCTTGGACCTGCACCAGGATGAAGAGAAACCGCGCTTTGACGGTCTAGCTTCCCTTCTGCTTCATCAATAGCATACGTTACAATTTGATCAAGCCCTAAGTCCGATACCAGCAAAAAACGGCCGTCAGGACTGTAGAAGGATGAATGCGGGTGTGGACGATCCTGACGATCGGGATGCTGACTGCTGCCAACATGCTGCTGGACATCAAGTTTTTCACCAATAGAAGCGCCATCCTTTGATAAGCCGAATAGACCAATCATTCCTCCATGATAGCTTGTAACCGTCAAATAGCGGCTGTTCGCATCACGTTGAATATGACATGTCGTTGAATCCACCGTTATTTTACGGTTTAAAAGCTCCAATGTCCCATTTGACGCATCAATGCTAAATACAGCAGCTTCACCAACTTTACTACCGCTATCATTGACCGTTTCCGAAATAGCATATAGCAAGCTGCGTTCACGGTCTACATTGAGAAAAGTAGGGTTCTTAAGACCCCCATGCTCGTCCGTGCGTGTTAATGTACCCAATTGTTCATCAAAAGCATACACATAAACGCCGCTTTCTTCTGCTTCGGCATAAGAGCCTGCGAATACAAGCAGCCGCTGTTGTTCTGTCACGGTTACTTCCCCCAATCATTTTCCAAGCAAAGCTTGTAATCATTCCTTATAAATAGACAACGATATTTATTATATAACTTCAGAATGAACCACACAAACATTTTATCCTTAGGAAATTAATCCTTTGAAGTTTTTGGTGCGCAAACACCATCTGTGCATAGCTCATCAGCGTTAGCTTCGTTGACTTGAATAAAGGACGGATACTTCTCTTCCCATGCTTTGTTCAATGTATCAAGAAACACCTCTGGAGATTGCGCGCCAGAAACCGCATATTTACGGTCAACAACGTAGAACGGTACACCGCGAATGCCAAGGCGGCTGCCTTCTTCCTCTTCACCACGAACAGCTTCAGCATATTTATTAGCAGCAAGAATATCCGCAGCAGCTGCTGCATCTAGACCAACTTCTGCTGCAAGCTCAACTAGTTTCTCACGATTTCCAACATTTTCCCCGTTAGTAAAATGAGCTTTAAACAATCTCTCAGACAGCTCTTTTGCCTTTCCTTGCTCTGTAGCAAAATGTACTAAACGGTGTGCATCAAATGTATTGGTTTCAACAGTACCTTCAAATTTAAACGTAATGCCTACTGTTGATGCCTGTTCTGTAATGCTTGCAGTTGCTGCTTTAGCTTGTTCAACACTCATTCCATATTTGGATGCCAGCATGCTGTGCGTACTAATATTTGAATTAGGATCAGCATTCGGATCTAGCTCAAAGCTGCGGAACTCAACCTCTACTGCATCTTTATGAGCGAATTTCTCCAATGCAAGCTCAAACTTTCTTTTCCCTATATAACAGTACGGACATACATAATCCGACCAAATTTCTACCTTCATGCTGATAGCCCCCTAAATAATTGTGATGCTTACTTTATTATTGTAACATGTTTGGATACTACATTGAAAACCATTCATGGCAAAACGAATGCAATAAAAAAGCGATCCTAATCGGAAATGGAACACACTTTCCGAGAAGAATCGCATTTTGTTTACTATTATTATACCGCAAAGATATGATGACCTATTTTTACAACCTGTGTTCTAGACCATATCCATTTCGATGTAGCTGTATCAGGATTGAAATAATAAATAGCTCCGTTTGTAGGATCATAGCCGCTCACTGCCTCTTTGGCTGCTTTATATGCGGTTGAATCCGGTTTTAACTTGTATTGTCCATCATTCACAGCAGTGAAAGCATTCGGCTGCTCAATGACGCCTCTTAACGTGTCAGGAAAGCTTGATGAAGCCAAACGATTCATAACCACTGCACCAACTGCTACCTGCCCCTTATACGATTCGCCTCGTGCTTCTGCATGAATGATTCTTGCGAGAAGCGTCAGCTCCTTTTCGTTTACGGAAACTTTCTTAAGTTGTTTCCACGTATCCGTACCAGCAATACCGTCAGCCTTCAAACCATAATCCTTCTGAAAGCGAGTTAGGGAGTCTAACGTTTTGGTACCAAAATAGTTCGTTACATCCGGGCTGAAATAACCTAAAGTTTTCAACCGATACTGTAAATCCGGAACATCCTGATTCGTAGATCCAACTTTAAGTGTTGCCGCAGGCGCTGCTTCCGCAACAGTCAAAGGCAAACTAAAAGCCATCATGAAAATAATGATTACAACCATGCTATGTTTAACGTAATTATTGTTATTCAAATATATGATCCTCCTTATTTTTACATTAAAAATAAAATTTAATTAATTAATAGTCGTAATAAATATAACTTTCAACACGTTCGTTCGAGTTTAACATAATGTATAGTCAAATGTAACAGAGATTGGACAATTACATGCATTTACCAGTTTTCTTTGTTTCGTTTTTATCACCCTTTGCACATTAGAATTCCAATATAAAAAATAGAAATAGAAACGTTTCGTTACATAAGCAACATGTATATAGTAAACAAGCCATCCTTGTTTTAAACAGGGATTCAACGTACAATTTAAAGGGTATATATATGATTGCGATCCACTCTGTAAACAGAATTTGCTTGATCTTACTTTATCTAAACCATTAACTTAAAATGAGTAAATTCGCGATCTGTTTACATAATTATATTTATGTTCTTTTAATATGGTTAATTAATAATGACGTTAATGAATATGCATGTTATGAGGTGATGGGAATTAATATTTTAAAACAGAAAGATCGCGAAGAGCTCGACAGGAAGCTGCCTACCATGCCCTGGTATATTGAGAAATTCATAAATTACAAACTTCCGGATTTATCTCCATCCTCATTAGTGGAATACATAAGAGATTATGATACTTTTCTTAAATGGCTGATGGCTGAAGGTTTGACTGAAGCGGATAATATCAAAAAAGTTACTTTGCTGGAGCTCGAAAGGCTGCATATGGATAGTATTGACGGCTTTCGAATGTACTTGTCGACGTACAAAGAGGAAAGGAACAGCAAGACAACGATTTCCAGGAAATTGTCCTCCCTCCGTTCCTTATTTCATTATTTGAGTCAAATTGCAGAGGATGAAGAATTCTATCCGCTCCTAAAGCGAAATGTGATGGCGAAGGTTACGATCAAACGTACACATAAGCCAAAGGATACGGCAGCCAAGCTGGAGGGCAAGCTGCTTCAAGAGGAAGAGATAGCAGAATTTATGAGTTACATTAAACAGCACTATGGAACAGATGTAGCAAAGAATAAGCAAGCACTCTATTCCTACGACCTTAACATGATTCGGGATGCCTGCATTATCAGCTTTATTTTACATTCAGGTTTGCGGGTTTCTGAGCTCGTCAATTTAAATGTGGATGATATCGATCTTAAGAAAAAATTATCCTATGTATACCGTAAAGGTAAAAACGATGATACATTCAAAACCCCCGTCTATTTTCGGCAAGAGGCGGTTGAAGATTTAGAAGCCTATATGACGCTGAGAGACGTTCGTTACAAGGCTCCTAAGCGTGAGAAGGCGTTATTCCTCGCCATTGCCAACGGCAAGCAAGAGGGGTCACGTATGACAAAGCGAGCGATACAAGAGATGGTCATCAAATACGCCAAAAGATTCGGTAAGCCGTACTTATCCGTGCATAAATTGAGACATTCCTTTGCAACCGATTATTACTTGCGAAATGATATTTACAAGACACAGGAGCAGCTTGGTCATGCCTCCCCCGAAACGACACAGATTTATGCCCATTTGACCGATAAAACGATGGCCCAGGCCATTGATCGCAATAAAAAAGAGGATGATTCACACTAGCGTTTTCTCAAACGCTTTGTGAACACCCTCTTTTTTTTCATCCGCTAACTATGAGCTGGATTGCAGGATAACCGATTCTTGCATAGATAACTGCGTTAGGACAAGATTGGAATAAATGCCGCCTTGCTTCATTAAAGCCTCATGAGAGCCTTGTTCAGCGATTCTTCCATCCTCTACAACGAGAATAAGATCCGCATCTCTAATGGTTGACAAGCGATGTGCAATAATAAATGCTGTTCTCCCTGCGAGCAAGGTTTGTAAGGCTTCCTGTATATGCTGCTCCGTCTCTGTATCCACGCTTGATGTTGCCTCATCTAATATCAATATGCGCGGATCAGACAGCAGCACGCGTCCAAAGGCGAGCAATTGTCTTTGACCGACTGAAAGCTTTGAACCGCGTTCCTCCAGCTCCGTTCCGTATCCATCAGAGAGCTTCGCAACGACGCGATCTAATCGCACACTCTCCCCTGCTTTGTGCAGCTGCTCATCTGTTGCGTTCTCATTGCCATAACGCATATTTTGTTCCACCGTACCTGCAAATATAAATGAATCCTGCAGTACAATTCCCATCTGTTTACGCAAAGATTCCAGAGTGGCTTCCTTAACATCCATTCCGTCAATTCGTACTGTGCCGCTCGTTGAATCGTAGAATCGCATGAGCAGGTTCACGATGGTACTCTTCCCAGCACCTGTAGGACCAACTAAGGCAACGCGTTGTCCCGGTTTAACTTGGAACGAAATGTTATGAAGCACATCAGGTTTGTTTTCCTCGTACCGGAATGATACATTATCGAAAGCAACAGCGCCTTGAATGGAAGGAATATCCTTTGCTTCTTTGCTGTTTTTCACCTCAGGCTCCGCATCCAGCACCTCGAAAATCCGCTCTGCCGAAGCCATTGCAGAAAGCAATTGGCTGTATACCTTGGACAAAGCGCTGAGCGGTCCCCAGAAACGCCATAAGTAGTTAATGAATGCCATTATAAAACCTAATGTAATCGCATTATCCAATACACGGATAGCACCATAATAGACAACGATACAAGTACCAAGCATACCGATCATTTCAACAAGTGGATAGACGGTTGATTCCAACTTAATGGCACGCATGAACGCTTGTTTATTGCGAGTATTAATGCCGTTAAACTTCTCATTATTCATCTCTTGACGAGAAAAAGCTTGGATAACGCGTATGCCTTGAATCGTCTCGTTTAGATTCCCGTTGATCGCAGACATCGTTGAACGCGAACGCGACCAAGAGCCTTCAATTTTGGGACGGAGCTTCGCAATAATAAAATAAAGCAAAGGAAGCATAATAAAAGATAATAATGCCAGCTGCCAATCCATCCAGAACAAAATAACGATGATCCCAACCAAATGCGTAAATTCCATAACGATTGTGATGAGCCCGCCATTAATTAGTTCACCGATTGCATTCGTATCATTCGTAATTCTTGACATAATTTTACCTGCCGGTCGTCCGTCAAAGAATCGAAATGTCAACGTCTGTAGATGATTAAATAATTGCTGCCGCAAATCAAATAAGATGCGCTGACCCGTGAAATTAATCCATCTTGTATGCATCCAGCCGAAGAGCCAACTAATAAGCCTAATCCCCAGTAGAACGGCAGTTAATATATAAATAATGTTATAGTTTTTGGCTATTATTCCTTTGTCGATAATGTATGCGAGAATGATTGGCTCTGACAAGCTCAGAAGCATATTAATCAGTACGATTATAACAACCCATGTCATAAGTTTGCGATACGGAGCAAGATATTTCAGCATACGCTTCATGTAGCCCATATTAAACGGTTTTTCATCAGCATCCGTATCTTGATCCCACTCGATTTGACTCATTCGATCACCTCTTTTTTTACTGATGTGCGATATTCTTTTGTCTATCGAATAATTGTCGGAAGAAGCCGCCTTGTTCATTTAATTCTTTGTGCGTGCCCTGCTCCGTCAATCTCCCGCTCTCGAGCACGATTATACGGTCTGCATGCTGGATAGAGGAAAGTCTTTGCGCAATAATAAACGTTGTTCTTCCTTTCATCACGCTGAGCAATGCCTCATGAATAGCAGATTCCGTTGCTGTATCGACACTGGCTGTCGCTTCATCTAACACTAGAATTGGAGGGTCCATTAATATAGCTCTTGCAAGTGCTACGCGCTGGCGCTGACCTCCAGAGAGTCCCACACCGCGTTCACCGATCCGTGTGTCGTAACCGTCTGTCATGCCTACTATAAAGTCATGAATTTGTGATTTACGCGCTGCTGCCTCAATCTGTTCAACTGTTGCATCTGGGCATCCATAGGCGATATTATCACGGATCGAAGCAGAGAATAGAAACGTCTCTTGAGGTACAATCCCAATGCTTCTGCGCAAACCGTCAAGGTCATATTCCCGAACGTCTACACCGTCAATAAGTAATCTGCCTCCGGTTACATCATAGAAACGCGAAAGCAAACCGATCAGGCTGCTTTTACCTGAGCCAGTAGAACCAAGCACGCCGATTACTTCACCTTGCTTAACCTGGAAAGTAACATCATCCAATATCGGTTTATCCTTCTCTTGATCCTGATCGGCAAAGTGAAAAGTAACACGATCAAACACAACATTCCCTTTCATTTCATATGTATCCACACCTTTAATCGGCGTAACAATATCCATTTGTGTATCCAACACTTCAAAAACACGTGGTGCAGCTTTTACAGCCTGCTGCATAATGTTAATCTGCCATCCAAGCATGTTAAGAGGCCAAATGATTCCCCAGACATACCATTGAAACGCCATAAAAGTGCCAAGCGACATTTCATCGCGCACAACAAATATCGATCCGATGCAGATCATCATAACGAAGGTAAGCCCGCCGTAGAAGCCCATAAGAGGAAATGCTTTTGCCTCCAGCTTCGCACGCTCCATATTCGTCTCGAAGCTTTGCTCATTTCGCTGAGCAAATTTCTGCTGCTCTACGCCTTCGGTTGCAAAGGATTTGACGACTCGAATGCCTGAAATATTTTCCTGAAGCGTTGTCGTCAGGCGTCCCATTTGCTCTCTAATTTTCGACCAAGCAGGACCGACATTCTTATTAAATCTCCAAAGCACAAACAAAATAAATGGAATTGTAATTAAGCTGATGACGGTAACCTTCCATTGCATCGACAACATAAAAATAATCGTTCCGAGAAAGGTTAACATGCCGGTAAACAGACTCATCGCTCCAAAACCAACGAAGTTTTTTACCGAATCAATATCACCAGTCATTCTCGACATCAATTGTCCGGTTTGCGCACGATCGTAATAAGAAAAGGATAAGCGTTGCAAGTGAGCATATAATTCTTTGCGCAATTGAAATACGACATTCTGACCAACCAGTTCCTGTGAATAGCCCTGTATGAACATCCCTATGCTTTTTAAAGCTTGAATGCCGACAAGAGAAAGCGTTAGCCATAATACGAGAGACATGTTTCTTTTATCAATACCCTCATCAAATATTTCGCTAAGTACCCAAGGTGCAATCAAATCACAAATCGTCGCTACAATCATTATGGATACTGCAATAAATACCCATTTTGCATTCGGTCTTACATAAATCATCAGTCTTAAAAGCGTTTTCATACGACAACTCCCCTCCTCATTGGAACAAAAAAAGACCTCAAGCCGCAAACGGCTCAAGATCCTCGTATAAATAGACAGCTATGCAGCCAGTCAGCTGCATGTCAGCCCTTTTACGAAGGCAGGCCTCTCGGTTTGTTTACTAATTCTATTGAAACTCATGCTTAATTGTCCGCCGTCAACATTCATTTCAATCGCATTCGTAAACATCCTCAAGCCCCCCTTTTCCAATTTCAATTTGTAACACTTTCCAATCACATCCAAATATTAACACCGAAATCAATATTTAAGCAAGACATTTTTCAAAAAAAGTCAAAATCGATCTAAGCCATGCGGCTGCTCCATATCGACGGTTGAAATCCCTTCCTCTACCGCAAACTCAAAATCCTCAATATCGTATATTTGAACCGGCACCTCTGCTTCAATAAGCTTTTCTTGGAATTCAAACTGATCAGATAAGAGCGGTATATTCAGCTTTAGTCCAGTCAGCAGAAGCTCGGTTTCAATCGGATCGAAAACCTCTCCGTAATGAGCATTGTCCACAGCATGAATAACAGTAAATTGAATAACATCATTCAGCAATAAAGGCGAGCTTTCTCTCCAAGGCACTTGCATCGCTTTTTCAATTTTTTTGCGGTTTAGTGAATCCTCAAAAAAAGCAATCAGCTCATTTATTTTGTTTTTCACATGCCCATCATCATCAGGATCCTCCATAACAGGCTCAGAGCCGTCTCTCATCTCATATAACTCTGCTATTGATGAATAAGGTACAACATAATCAATAGGTCGGCTTGGTACAAGAAGATGTCCATACGTTGCTATTAAAACTGCTTCTATTACAAATCGTCTCCGCATGTGATCTCCTCCTAAATCATTTTATTAATATAAACCGTTCGTATGCATCACTACTATTAAAATTAGGTTACATATTATTATACAATATTCCAAAGCCTGTTCAAGAGAGTCATCAAACCAAATTTGCACAATATGTGCGATTAGCTGTAAAATAAATGTTATGCCTAACATTAAAAAATGAATGTGTAGGCAATAGATTTAGGAGGTTTTCACAAATGCAGCAGGAAGAAGCCATCATTATCGGCGCTGGTCCTTGCGGATTGGCAGCAGCGATTGAGTTAAAGCGAATTGGACTCAATCCGCTTATTATAGAGAAACGTAATATTGTACATTCTATCTCCCAATACCCTACTTACATGCATTTCTTTAGCTCACCGGAGCTTCTGGAAATTGGTGAAATACCCTTTACTACAGCCAACGATAAGCCATCACGGCTTGAAGCTTTAAACTACTACCGTACCGCTGCTCAACGCCATAGCATTCGTGTGCAAGCTTATGAAGCCATTACTAGCATCCAGTCAGAGAATGAAGCTTTTGTGCTTCAGAGCAAGGATCGCTTCGATCAAAACCGCACATATAAAAGTAATTACGTTGTTATTGCAACCGGTTATTTCGACCATCCTAATGTACTTGGTATTCCTGGTGAGGAGATGGAGAAAGTCAGTCATTTCTTCCGTGAATCTCATCCATATGTAGGAATGAAGGTTGCCATCATTGGAGGAAGTAATTCAGCTATCGATGCCGCATTAGAGCTAGAGCGAGTTGGCGCTGAAGTTACAGTCATTTATCGTGGTGAAGGTTATTCTTCCAGTATAAAGCCTTGGGTTAGACCTATTTTTGAAAGTAAAGTTGCCAAGGGCTTGATCGGCATGCATTTTGAATCCAAAGTAATCGGCATCCAAAATAATGACATTACGGTTCAAGGCCCAGCGGGCAACTTGTCCATTCCGAATGATTTTGTTTTGGCTCTAACCGGCTTCCACCCCAATCGCAATTTTCTAACACAGACAGGAATTACGATGGAGGATGAAGGATATCCTACTTTCCACGAAGAAACGATGGAGACTAATGTACCCGGCATCTATCTTGCTGGAGTAGTCGCTTCACGACATGAAGCAAACGAGATTTTCATAGAGTCAGGGCGTTACCACGGACGGAAAATCGCAGAACATATTTTGAACAAAAAAGACATATCGGCTACGTAGCCGATATGTCTTTTCTTTTCATCATTTCTTACTTCTTCTCATCATCTAGCTGCTTCTTAAAGTCGGTTACTTGCCGATCTATTGGCTTGCCCTCACCATAACGAACCTGTTCATACAAGTCAATAAAGCCATGCAGTTTCTCACTGCTCCTATTGCCTTTCCCCCACTTTATAATATCTGTCGTTGTCTCACGTGGCGTCAAGTGCTCTTTAATCTCATAGCCCTTCTTGGCATCATTACGAAGAAGCTGCGCATAAAGGAATCTGATCCTCTCCGCATTTGTCGTTAGATCATTCCAATCTGTTCCTCGCTTTTTCTTAGGAAGCAGATTTTTCAATCCATTTCCGATTCCATCCCATAAATTATTTAACGTCATTAATTGTTCCACTTCATCGGTAAAACCTTCTTCAGTTCTTCGGTTCTCTGCATTACGCTCAAGCAGCTTATTGGCAATAGTCCTTACCCATTGATAGAGTTTTTTTCCAAGCCAATATAAGAGTACTACTGCTGCGATAATAAAAATAACGATAGCTGCTATTTTCAATATTTGTTCCAGTATGACCAACCATGCTGCAGGATCCTTCGCTTCCTCCTGAGGCATAATTGGCGGTGGTTCTGGAGCCGGTGTATCAGGTGTTTCAATCTTCTCCTGCGGGCGGTTTAACCAATTAAGAATGCGATCTATAATACTCTTAATACTATCTTCAATGAATCTCTGAATTTTTGTAAATAAAGCTATGATACTAATTACTACTATGATAATTAGAATCAAAAAGCGGTTTTGACGCTTGAACGCTGAAGCAGCAGGGGACTTTGCCGTATCCACCGTCTCACTATTTAAATGACGTTCATTAGCTAAGAAAAAAAACAAAATAACCGCAGCAATTCCGCATGCTATGACTATTCCATTGTAATTCATTAGCTTAGGAATCAAAGAAATTTTTAATGGCTGCACGGCAATATAGGTTGTTGCCCCAACAAGCATGCGTGAATTAGGAAAAGCTATAGCCCAGCCATGCACGCTTGTTGATATGCCTCTGAAAAGAGCAAACGCCCCTACTATGCCGCATACCGCAATTGGAATGACCATCATTTTTCCTGTCCATAGGAAGGTAATTAGACACACCTGCAAAAGACCAAGCAATATAGATATAAGAACCCTATTAATAAGTCGAAGCCTAGGCAATCTCTCGATCAGCATGGACCCTGACATATAGCATAAAGGCAAGGTAAGAAGCCATGGCCAAATCGCAGATTCAGGGAGCAAATAAATGGCGATGATGAGCAGCAGAGGTAAATAAAATAACAACTCCATAAAACCATACAATAGGGAAACTAGAGCTTGGCGCTGCTTATTATCTGCTGTCATGCGCTCACCTCTTCCCTACTCCTGCTTGATCCATCCTTCTCTTCTTTTGAAGCTAGTAATCTATCTGTCAACAGCCATACTGCTACCGCATTACCATTATATCGAAGCTGTTCTGCTTGCTCTTCCAATTGATTATTCCAGTAAGCAGTAATAATCAGAACATCTCGCTCGCTAAAGCCGTTCTGCGCTTCTCGCTCCAGCATGGTATGGAACAGCTCTGTTCGTTCGATCTCCAGCTTCGCCATACACTCCAGTAATCCTATAAGATGCTCATGACCGGCACGAGGCTCTATGTGCACACTCTCACGACTGCCGATAAGCGGCATATTCGCTGCAAAGCCAACGTCCATTCCTTGCCCAATAACAGACTCTGCTGCGCCAGCTGCCCATTCAATACCGCTCTCAATTAGGTCCATATCCGTAACAGTGCGCCACATACCTTCCGCGTCGTCTACATTCAAATAAATCATAAGTCTTCTATCGGCTGTAAAATCATGCTGATGCACTTGAAGGTTGCCAGTCTTAGCTGTTGCTTTCCAATTGATTTGCTTATAAGTATCTCCTGCTTGATAATCCCGTACACCAGCGTTTACAAATGGATCGCTTATAATCCACCTTCTAACGGACTGATCACCTTGCCAGCTATGATAAGGAAGCTCATGGACGGGAACCTGTGCTGGCTTTGGATATACAAGCAGTTGCCCATCAAGATCAATTTGTTGGGAGACACTGCTTATGCCAAGCAGATCGCCTCCGGTTAGTGAAACGGATTGAAGCTTGTACCAGCCTCTTTTGGCGCATGTGATATGATGCTTGCGTGTTATTTTGGTAAAAGGCGCTAAGCTAAAGAAGCTTTTATGATTTTGATAAAAATTCCCGCTGCTCACTGATAGATTGTCCTGTCTCTGAAAGTGCAAATGAGTCGAGAGCTGAGACTCTACACGCAGCCATGGTACAGGCAGCCACTTTGCATTAGTCATTTCCTCGATAAGATCAATTTTATCGCCGCGAAAGCATGTTTTCACAGTTAAATGCCGTTGGTATTTAATTTTACGCAGTACAAAGCGATGAAAGACAACACTCTGGATGTACAAAATTCCAACTGCAGCAACAATATACCAAAACAATGTCATCTCGCCGCCGCCTAAGAAACGGCTATGCCGACTTCAGCAGGCACGGCTGTTTGTTGAATGATCTCATCAATAATTTTATCCGCATGAGCTGGTGTACGGTGCATGCCTCGGATAGCCAAACGATGCGAAAGAACAGGCTTTGCCATTGCCTTCACATCATCAGGAGTAACGAAATCTCTCCCGCGCAAAATGGCATGCACTTGTGATGCACGAAGCAGTGCTTGGCTGCCTCGCGGACTGACACCTACAGACACCTCTTCGCGTTTACGCGTCTGTTCAACCAACTGCAGCAAATACTGAAGTACATCATCCGTCACCTTGACCGCTGGGTACGATTGTTGAGCTTGTTGAATAACATCAATCCCTGCAACAGGCGTCAGCTCAGTGAGGGGATCATGATCTTTAAATCGCTTCAATAGCTGCAAGCCTTCCTCAGTTGTAGGGTAGCCCATTTTTATTTTAAACAGGAATCGATCAAGCTGAGCTTCAGGAAGCGGGAATGTTCCTTGATGCTCCACAGGGTTTTGTGTTGCAATAACCATAAATGGACGTTCCAATGCTTTGGTTTCACCGTCTATACTTATCTGCCGCTCTTCCATACATTCTAGTAAGCTGGATTGCGTCCGCGGTGTTGCACGATTGATTTCATCTGCCAGCAGCAGGTTTGTGAATAGCGGTCCTGCGCGGAATTCGAACTCACTAAGCTTTTGATTATAAAAATGAATGCCGCTTAAGTCAGAAGGAAGCAAATCTGGTGTGAATTGAATTCGTTTAAAATGAAGCGACAATGACTTCGAAAGTGACTTGGCAAGCAATGTCTTTCCAGTTCCAGGAACGTCCTCAAGCAGCACATGACCTGAAGTAATCAGTCCGATCAAGAGCAGCTCAACAACTTCCTCTTTACCGACAATAACTTTTCCGATATTTGCTTTAACATCCTCAGCTAATTGTTTAACTGCATGAAATGACATAGCTCCAGCTCCTTATTTAGTCGTATATCCGCTGCGGTCACGCTGCAGCTTCTGCAATTCACTCCAACGGATCATCCGGATTCCTTCATCTTGCAGCGTCTGACGAATATCTGCATCACGGAATAATTCAAGCTCCATTCCGCGTTTGGCAGGCTGAGCATGGAATGCTTGAAGTTCATCCGTAACGAGTGATGGATGAATAATAATTTCTGTCACTCCTGGAATCAGGCCTCTTAGCAATGTCTGCATGTCTGATTTGAGAGATTCATAAGTTTCATTCTCCTGTAGATGAAAGGGAAGACCTAGCAAATAATCCAAAATAACGACTCCCTTTGAATCTGCAAGCCCTGCAAGAAGCTTTGCTTGCTCAGCTAGCTCCGGCGGTGCAATTCCTCCATCTCTTTGCAGCAAATAGCGCGGCAACCGGAAAGGCAGACCATAGGAAGCGCATACATCAAGGACAATTGCTAAGAAATTCCGACCAGTAGCGAGACCATAGAGACTGCCCATATGATTATCAGCATGAGATGGCTTCATGCCCATCGCCAATGCCATTTCGATTTGTGCAATCAGCTCCGCCTTCACTTGCTCAGGATCAGCCGCTTGCTCAAAGGTTTTGCAGTCTTTTGGGAAATAATTTTCTGCTGTCACCAGCGAAGCTGTACTTTCTTGTCTATTAACCGGACCCCAACGATAGGAATCCCATTCACTCGTAAATGTAAAATGAATACCAACATCCACTTCCGGATGTCTCGCGCTCCAAAGCGCGCCATCTCTTGCCCAAGCGCATGGCAGCATTAACGTAGCGGAACTAACCATTTCATCTAGCAGCAGCTGTTGAATACCTTTATTTACAGAATGGCATAGACCATAATCATCCGCATTAACAAGAAGAAGCTTCTCGCCCTCATTATATCCTAACGCCTTAGCTAAGCTCATACCCTTCCAACCTCCCATAGTCATTGATCCAGCTCAAAGCAAAATTGCAATGATCAATAATTCCGCAAAGCACATGATCTTCATCTAAACCTTCTCTCAAGCGTACCGCAAAATGCAGCGCTACGTCCAGCAGCCTTAATTTCATTAACGAAGGCAAGTAGTTCATTTCCTCATCCGTCAATGGAAAAGATTCCAAATAGCCTTGTATGAGAAGCTTAACGCGCTTGGCAAACTTCGGATCTTCTTCTCTAATCAAATCTACAACGATAACTGCAAGTTCCATCGCTCTAACATCGATTGTACTGAACTCAAAATCAAGTATGCCTACGATCTCATCACCTTGAGCAACGGTATTATTAAATACGAGATCTCCATGAATCCATTGCTTAGGCAATTTAGCAATTTCATCGCACACGGGGATAAGCTTATTTCTCTCCTCTTGGAGCCTTATAAAGCTATCTCGTCTTGCAGCAAGCTCCTTTGAACACTCAGTTATTGCTAAGAAGCTATTAGCGTCCATAGAGTCGTAAGTACTTTCCAGTAAATAATAGGGACTATAAATGGGCTCACGCAATAGTGCAATCTCACTTAGAGCAATCGTCAGATGAGCAGCCGCTCTTCCAAGAGCAAATACATGCGAGTCGTTAGTAGAGCTCGGCCGTTCACCGTCAATATAAGAAAATACTGCGGCAAGAGTGCCGTCTTTCGCAATACATAACGTTTCTCCAATTTTATTTTGAATCGGAACAGGAACTTGATAGAGTAAATTTTGAGACTTTTCCAGTAATGCATGTAAAACCTCATGCTCTAATCTAACAATTTCAGCATCCTTATGGTTATTGTAGACACGCAGTACAAAGCGATCAGCACCTGCTGAAACCATTCTAGTCGTATTATTCATACCGCTCTCACGATTCTCAATCTCATAAAGAGCAACAAATTCATATTGATCCAAAAATAGGGATAAATCTATCGTACAGACGTTCAAATGTAAAATCCTCCTCAGTTCTCCTGCTGCAAACGTGACAAACGGCTCCCAAGCTGATCTCGCCAGCTCTTTGCCAGCTCTTCAACCTCCAGCAGCTCCTGCAAACCTTTAACATCTTCCTTATCCATGTACATAATACGATTTGCCTCAGCAATCGACTTTCTAGCAGGATGCCTGTGTGTGATGATCAGCTCGGCTCCTTCACGAATATCTCCTTCTTGCAGCACTCGGAAATAAAATCCAGTAAAGCCATTTTTTTGAGCTCGCATTGGCAGTTCAGGCAATCCATTACGCAGTCCAAGCTTATAGCATGGTTGACGCGGTTGACTTACTTCCAGCAAAATTTGACCTGATTGAATCTGATCACCAATGCATAAATCATCTTCCGTCCAGTTGGAGAGCGTAAAGTTTTCACCAAAAGCGCCGGATTGAAAGGCAGCACCGAGCTCATTCTCCCAAAGCGGATAACGCTTCTCAAAATAAGCACAAACTGCTTTATCGGGGCCGCCGTGATGAACGGTATCACCCTGCCCATCCCCTTGTAGACCGGTAAAGCTAAGCTTATGCGCGAGTTGAGAAGGCTGCTTGAAAATACCTGTCAGCACCTCTTTAGAGCCGTGTGCAATCATGGAGGGCATACCAACATTTAAAGAGATCAGACGTGCTGATTCTATGTTTTGTTTCATTTTTCCAAAAGCCTCCTAGATTTTTTGCTTATTTGAACATTATAAACGTGAAAGGGAGAAGTTGGCAAAGTGTTAAAGCTTTATCAATCATTCATGCAGTTAACTATTTAATTGAATTTCATTTCGACATCATTTACAACATGAATTTCCATAGCGTGTCGAAAACGTTTCTTTCGTGTAGCTTATTGCGCTTCCCCGGGAAATGTTTTCTAATTTATCGGAAATATTTCCTGAAATAAAGAACCTTATTTCCCCGTTTGCCATAATATTCTGTCAATTCAAAGGGAACTTCCCTTCCATTCCAAACAGCTCCTTATGGGATCCTCTAGCTCTGCTTTGCAAACGTTCTACATGTTTCTTTTTATATCGAAACTCAATAATTGCCGTTGCTAAGAATAACAACCCAGCAATAATAGCACCCGAAACATGCACAAAAATACCGGCCAGTATACTGGAGGAGATTAACCAAAGGAATGCTGCCCAATTAATGGGCATGCTCCAATTTCCCAATGACCAGGGAGCGTCATTTAATAAACTCCCCCTCTCTCTTTTACCTAGCTTAAGACCAATCGGTATGGCATACGATATATGCAAGCAAATAATCGCTAATGCAAGCAAAAGATTGATGACCTCTCTCTCATTGCTTAGTATTGCAATTATAGTAATCGTTAGAGAAGTCGTAATGCAGAGCCAAACAGCTTGAATGGGGGTTTGCAGCCGTTCAGATACTAAGGACCACTTACGACTTAGTGGCAGCGCTTCGTCACGTGCTAGACTATATACAACGCGTGAACAGACTGTAAGAGACTGCAAGCCACTTCCCCATAGTGAGCAAATAATTAAAATAACAATGAAGGCTTGCCCTCCCCATCCGATCATAGCTGTTTGAATAAAAAGCCCCATGCCCGTTGCACCTATTGCCGGTCCCATATTGAGCAGCATGAATGCAAGCAGAATAAATGCGATGATGAATATATAAGCTGTAGACAAGTAGATCGCCCAAGGTACTCGAATACGAGGATCAAGCGTTTCCTCTGATCCGTGACTAGCGCCATCCATTCCTAAAAATAGCTTAAGTAAAAGCAATAAGCCGCTGATGTATGCGCCAGACTGTACGGTACCGCTCCACCCCGCATTTTGAAATTGAAATAACCATAAAGGAGAATATCCGCCTGGCCAAAATACCCAAACAAGTCCACTGAGTATACCAACTGCTGTCAGCACTTGAAGCCAAACACCGCAAGCTTGAAGCACGCCAAGCATACGATAACCCCAATGATTAATCGCTCCCTGGGCTATCGATATCGCAAGAAGAATACCCCAGAAGGATAAAGAGCTGGCTTGATAGCCAAAACGGGCGGAAGCATATGTATCGATGTATATCGCACAAGCGTAATTAACCAAAGCTAGCATAGCCAAGTGGCCTGAGGCGTTAAGCCATCCCGTTCGCCAACCCCATTTTCTACCACTGATTGCTGTTGCCGCATGATAGATACCGCCAGCCGTTGGCACCGCAGAAGCAAGCTCAGCTATCGAACCACTGACAGCTAGCATCAATAATGCCAATATAGGCAGTCCAAAACCAATAACAGAGGGTCCTCCCTCTCCTAACGCAGGACCAAATACGATTACTGCGCTGCCTACTAATCCCATTGTGTTAAAGGATAAAGCGAATATGGATAAACCACCCCATCTTCTTCGAAACAGCTGTGCCAATCCAAAGCGATGCAAATCATGTTTATCCTGAAGCTGCTGTGCTGCCTCTCCGTACTGTAGCATGCTTACATGTGTAGACGACCTTATCGAACGCTGCGCTTTGTATGCACCTAGCCATACAGCTACGCAAACGGCGAACATCAATATTACTCCTGCAACAAATAACAGCATATTCACACCCCCATACATAAATATATGAGTTAGTTGGCAGTCACATGCAGAGACAAGGACAAGGCACTAGATGTATCTAAGTCCTAACCTATACAAATCAAAGAAGCCTCGCATCTATTCTAATGCGAAGCTTCCATTCGAAATATTAAGTGGTTGCAAGTCATTATTGCTCGAGAAATCCAATCACTTCTTTTTTCAGTTCATGAATATCAAAAGGCTTTGACAAAAGCTTGCTTGCACCAAGTTTATTCGCTTCTTCAGCGATATGCGGTTCAATATAAGCGGTTATAAGAATGACTGGCACTTGCGCCGACATTTCTCTTATGCCCCGCAGAACCTCAATCCCAGTCATGTCAGGCATTTTCAGATCTAGCAATATACAATCAATTGAATGGTTCTTAAAAAGATCCAGCGCCATTGTACCGTTCTCAGCTTCATACACAGTTGCGCCAATCTCACTAAACAATTCACCGATTAACATGCGGATCGATGGCTGATCATCTACAACTAAGATAGCTCCTTGAATTTCATTAGTTTGTTTCGTGCACATAATGGGCAATTTTTTTTCTTCAACATTTGAGATAAAAATGGGATTATCCAGCCCATTCTCTACTTCGAGACTGGAAGATTTTGTTGTTTGATCGGGGGATGCCGTATTATGATACTTTTTTTCATTGTTTTTATGATTCTGCTGATACAAGGCAAACGACACAGAGGCGATTACTGCTACAGCAATAAGTACGATTATCAAAGTCATAGTGCCTTCTCCTTAAAGCCAAAAGCTATCCAATTGAAAATCTTTTCTTTCTATAGTTGGAGCTTCATTACCTTTTAATCATTTACAAGCATTACGCCCAGTGGTCCATCTTCGTTGATTATATCTTGGATCTCATAAACGCTTATCGGAAAATAATTAAAACCATATACATAAGCAGTCAGTTCATAGAGCTGAAAATAAATGACCAGCGAGCGATCAGCGACATAATAATCCTGATCCGGTCTGATGGATTGGAACGGCTCCAACGGTTCAATCGATCTCGCTTTAATTTGTGCGCTGACAATTTCACTTAAACGCTTCACGTAATCCGCTCCGGGCTTAAACAATTGCGCTAGCGTATACGTTTGTCCAGTAGATTGCTTAAAAGTGAGCGATTGCTGAAGCGTATTGCCATGGGCACCGCCTGTATATGCGTAATTAAACAAAGATAAGCCGAGATAGTCCTTTTGATTCGTCTTTTGTTCAAAATAACCAATCATTTGAGCTTGAGGATAATCGAGAGCCCCTTGACTGTTAACTTGATTCTGAACCGTTTCATGAATGGTATGATTGATTTTCTTATCCGCAGCTTCGCTTTGCCCTCCGCTCACATAAGGCAAAAATAACTCAGCTTTCGGAAAAACGGATTTAGCCGTTTGTATAACGACAGGCGGTTTAAATGGCATTCTGAAGACACCTTCCTATTCGGTAAGATGCTCCAGTATATGCAGGCTGCGACTCATCTCATACCATTTGATCCCGCCATGCTGAGAAGCGGACTCGCCACGAAGCTGAAACTGCTCTGCTTGATAAAACGGAATCAAATGTTCTTCACACATTAAAATGATCGTTTGGATTCCATCCATCTGACATTGCTCTACTAGCTTCTTCATAAGCATTGAGCCGATTCCCTGTCTGCGAGAATTAGGATTGACGGCAACAGTAAGCACACAGAAGTTATGACCCAGCAAAAAATCAGCTTGATCACCCTTCATCTCATCACCGCAGGATGACTGGGAGGTTCTAATGCCATTCGTTATACCCAGCAGCTCTGTCCCTCTCCATGCAGACCAAAAAAACTTTCGATAATGCTTATAACGAAATTGAAAACCGCTGAGCGAAGCGGCTGCTTCCGGCGTGTAACAGCTGAGCTCCAGGGCAATGGCGGCCTCGAGCTCCTGTTCAGCTATTGGCCGCAGTATAATTTCATTCACAGCAATGATTTCTCGCGTTCAGTGAGTCTTCTGCCTCTTACGTCCAGTACCAGCTTCCCACTATTCAAGCCTAGTATCCGATCCGCATATCTTTCCGCCCAATCACCCTGATGCATAACTGCGATAACGATAACGCCTTGATCTCGGCATAGCGCTTTCAAATCACTAAGCACTTGATCTGCTGTATGGGGATCCAGCCCTGATACAGGCTCATCCGCTGCGATGATCTTGGCACCATGTACAAGAGCTCTTGCAACAGCCATACGCTGACGCTCTCCGCCGCTTAATGTACTTGCTTTTTGATGCGCCTTATCAATAAGTCCCCGCTTCTCAATCATGTCCATGGCACCCATATAATCATCATTACGAACCATGCCTGTCCATCTGCGCCAAGCTGGAGTTTGTGTAATAGAGCCGATGATTACATTTTTGAGTCCTGTCTTGTTCGGAAACAAAAATGGCTTCTCTTCTAAATATGCTACCTCGCGCTTTACTTTCATCTTCGCGGTTATACCTTCTTTGAAAACATCCTTGCCATTAAATTGATAAGTACCCTCAGTCCATTTTTCTTGAAGCGCCAAGCATTTGAGCAGCATAGACTTCCCGCTTCCGCTGTCTCCTTTTATCGCGATAAAATCACCCGGATAGGCTTCAAAACTAATATCGCTGAGCACCTTTGGGCCCCCTGGAATACGTTTGGATAAGTTTTTTATTCTAATCATTTTCCGCGCTCCTTCTGTTAGCAGCAATCGCATCTATGAATCTAGTTTACGTTAAACAAAAAACAGTTTCCATACGAACAAATGTTTGGTATAATAAAAACAAGAACAAACGTTCCATCGATCAAGCAATTCAACCCTTAAAGGAGGCCTGATCACCATGAATAACATCTGCGAAAATTTCCGTTATGTAGAGAAAGCACGTCCATTCCGCGACTTAACCTTTAAGTTTTACGCTGATGGTAAGCTTATCATTATCGACAATGCAGCAGAGGAGGTGATCACCCCTAATGATTTAAAGAATGACAGCAAAGACTTCTATATTCGTAGACGAATCGCGTTTATCAAAAATCAAATCGCTGCGACACAGTTGAAATATGCATAACATAATCTATGAGGAGGAGGTGATTCGTCACCTTCTCCTTTTTTACATGAATTGACGGAGCCCCCTCAATTGCGGTAGATTGGACATACAGCCTTATATGCAGCAAAGGAGAAATATTAGATGAAACAACAAATTATGTTTGACTTGGATGATACGCTAATTCACTGTAATAAATATTTTTATATGGTCATTGATCAGTTTATTTCTGCAATGACAACTTGGTTTGAAGCTCATCCTGAAGTTACGATAGATGCCATTCGAGATAAACAAATGGAGCTCGATATTGCCGCTGTTGCTGTAAACGGCTTCAAGAGCGAGCATTTCCCACAATCCTTCGTTGACACCTATACGTACTATTCCAATCTGACTGGACGCAAGCGTTCTCCAAAGGAAGAAAATCTGCTTTGGAAGATGGGTCTCTCCGTCTATGAGCATGATATCGAGCCTTATCCAAATATGGAGCACACCCTTTACTCGCTGGCTGAGTCTGGACATGAGCTTCATTTATATACAGGCGGCGAGCTTCTTATTCAGCAGCGCAAAATTCAAAGCTTGAATTTGGAACGTTACTTTGAATCTCGGATCTATATTAGACGACTGAAGAACAGCGATGCGTTAGAAAATATTCTATCTACAGGCATTTTCGATCGCAGCAGTACTTGGATGATTGGGAACTCCATTCGCACAGACGTGGTGCCCGCATTAACAGCAGGCATTCATGCCATTCATATGCGCGCGGTATCGGAATGGCAATTCAATGTCATGCAGATAGAAATTGAGCCAAAGGGTGCTTTTTTAACATTAGATCATCTCAAAGATGTGCCGGATGCGATCCACCAGTATCTCAATCGGTAAGCATCAATGTTATCAAATAGACCCGACTACGCCCCCACGCAAGGGATGCGGAGTCAGGTCTATTTTTTTGCCATTTGCTTAGAGGCTACTCTTCTATTGCTAATTCACCTGTATCTATATTTTTGACAACAATTTTGCCTTCTGTTTGTGTACCATCCTCAAGCGTCAGCTTCAGCTTATTGGTTTTGCCCTTCTCCACTAAATTTTTCACCTGCACATCCGTTAGACTCCGTCCGAAGCTTTCCTTCCAGATGACGAATTTGCAGCCTTCCTTATAATGAGAACAACCGTAACCCTTTCTTCCCATGAAAATCGAGCCGCCACAGCCTGGGCGAGGACACACTGCAACCACGCTTGGGCCGCTTGATGCAGAAGAATCCACGCTTGTACTTTTCTTAGAAGCCGCAGAAGTACGCGTTTTGACAGCAGTTCCACCACTGCGAGTGGATGAGGCTGCCCTCTTACCCGCTGCTCCCCTGCCTGCCGAAGCGGGAGCATCACTCTCAAATGATGTTTTTGCAGCTCTTGATTGGACACGAACCTTATCGACAATCATCGTTGCGAATTTTTTTACATTTTCCATGAACTGACCGTCCGATGCCGTTCCCCTGGATATTTCGGTTAATCGTCTCTCCCATAAGCCCGTCATCTCTGGTGAAGTCAGAAGATCAATGCCTGCTCCTCGAATAAGTTCGATAGCGGTTCGACCTTTTTGTGTGATGTTGATTTTCTTTCCTTGCATCTCCACATAGCCAACATTTTTCAAACGTTCAATTGTAGCGGCGCGTGTCGCTGGTGTGCCAAGACCCGAATCCTTCATGGCATCTCGCGTATCCTCATCCTCAATCTGCTTGCCCGCGCTCTCCATCGCTTTCAATAAGGTTCCTTCTGTATAGTGCTTTGGAGGCTGCGTATCCTTCTCTTTCACTATTGCATCGGAACAAATAACGCCAGCGTTGGAATCGATTGAGAAAGGCTCACTTACCTCGATTTCCTCATCCTCTTGCTCGTCCTTGTCTTTGCCCTTGGTTGCTTTTGCTTTTTCCTTCTTCTGATCGGCATAAATGACCTTCCAGCCTAGGCTGAGCAGCTCCTTAACCGTCGTTTTGAAGCTCTCATTCTCTACTTCGGTCAGAACGGTATGCACCTTATATTCAGCAGCGGGATAGAACTGAGATAGGAACCTTCTCACAATCAGATCATAAAGCTTCTGCTCATCCGGAGTAAGTCCATTGGCTTTACGGTTGGTAGGCAATATCGCATGATGGTCCTCTACCTTAGTCGGATTGCAAATCGATTTATTCCCTTTATGAACAAGTCCACGATTAGCTCCCCGGACAAGCTCATCATATACGGTCCCTTGCAAAGCATTCAGTGTTTTGTGCATTTCAGGAATATTTTGCTCTGTCACATAATTGGAATTCGTTCTAGGATAAGAAATAACCTTATGCTTCTCGTATAATGCTTGCGCAGTATCTAGTGTCTTTTTCGCGGAGAAAGCGTATTTACCATTGGCTTCCCGCTGAAGCAGCGTAAGATCATAAAGCTTAAATGGATGCTCCTTCGTTTCCTTCACCTCATACGAGGAAATTCGCCCTTCTTTTCCCTTCACCTTCGCTGCCAATGCTTCAACCTGTGCTTGATCCGTCATTCGCTCGCCTTGCCACATACCGCGGTATGTCATTTCACTTTGCGAAAAATGTCCTTCTAGTTCAAAAAACTTCAACGAAGAAAAAGCTTCAATCTGCTTTTGACGATCATATATTAACGCAAGCACCGGCGTCTGAACTCTTCCTACCGACAGCAACACATTGTGTTTTGTTGTAAAAGCACGCGATCCGTTCATCCCTATTAGCCAATCTGCCTCACTTCGCGCTGTAGCGGCACGAGTCAGATTCTCATATTCAGCGCCCTCCTTCAGCTCCGCAAAGCCTTTCCGGATGGTTTCTGGCGTTAGATCAGATATCCATAATCGTTTTACTGGCTGCTTCAGCTTCAAATGACGCTGGATGAGTGAGAAAATATACTGTCCTTCTCGCCCGGCATCGCAGGAGTTTACAAGTAAATCACTTCGTTTGGCGAGATCGCCAATGACCTTCAGTTGGTCGATTGTTTTTTTGTTTGGCACAAGCTTGAATTGGGTTGGAATAATCGGAAGATCATTAATATTCCATTTTTTGTAGCGATCATCATAAGCATCAGGCTCTGCGAGTCCAATGAGATGCCCGATCGCCCATGTAATAATATACTGCTCGCCTTCTATGTAGGAACGGTGATTTTTTGCTTTGGGATCTATTGCGGCCGCTATATTACGTCCCATATCAGGCTTCTCCGCAATGATTAGTGTCTTCAAAAGATTATCGCTCCTTCATTAGGCATTTCCATTTGAATCGGCTAGTGTCGATCACTTAAAAAACTAGCTCATCCCTTTAATAATTGAAGATCCAATCGCCTCTTATCGGATCATTATTATGTACTTCTCTACAACATTCTACAGATTTCTTCATCAAAATGGAACCTTTTTGACCCTTTATTCATGTTCAAACGAGAAAAAAATAAAACCTGAAGGGTATTTTTTCCCCATCAGGTTCCATCATTTTATATATGAATTAATGGCATTAATCATCCTATACATACATAGATGTTATTAATTGATTTCCTTGATAATGCTTGAAAAAATGGATCTTACACCATCAGACCATTTCGGGTCTTCCGCGTATTTACGGTTGATCCAAGTGAAAGGATCCGTCTCGGACGGCCGATCCTTGCTCAGGTTAAAGATCGTACGAGCAGCAATTTCTGCTGATTGCTCGATTGTGGTATTGAACTCCTGCCAGCTATGAAAAACATTAAAAGGATTATTGGCAATTTCTAAATATTGCTTGTTTGTTTTTGGCACAAAACCTTGTTCTTGGCCTGTAATTGCAAATAGTAACACAGGATGAATATCAAAGGCCATCGCAGCAGCAACAATAGCATCAAAATATCGCTTCTCAGCTAGAACAGATGATTTTTTGTCCAAGTAATCAATTAGCTTGGTATTATCAATCTTTTGGTATCTCAATTCTGCCGGTAAGCCATCAATAGGAGCTTTTAAGGGTTGGAGCGGCTTCGTCGCTGCCGGCGGTTGAAGGATTTGGGGTGATGGCTTAGCTAGAGACCAACCATACAGCAAAGACGCTGCAACGAGAAAAATGCATAAAGCGCTATACATAACCACTCTTGTACGAAGCCTCTGAATGACAGTTACAGATGGTGCATTTAAAGTGATGATCTCCGCAGACTCAGACGTTTCGATTACATGTTGCGGTTGAACACCTTCTGCCTTCAAGAGGGCGTACAATTGGTCCCATTGCGTCCCGCCTGCTTCACTAAAGGATTGATCATCATTCTGGAGCTTGTCCAAAATACGCTGCATTACGGGCTTCTGACAGCTGATTCGAAGCTGATCTTCCATCCATTCGTGAAATGGATCATAAATGCTTTCATTAGATCTATCCAGGCTGAGGCAAGCCTCAAAAATATCATCAGCACGAACCGGTCCTTGTCGATCCATTACCGCTGTGCGAATGAGCGTTGCCGTAATGGAACGCTTTAAGCTTGTCTCAAAATTCGGCAATTGCTTATGTATAATTCGATTAACCGCATCTGCTACGATTTCCGCACGCTTCTCCTGCGGCATCGAACCGTATTTATGCTGTACATAGCTGCGTATGTTTCGAACATCTGTTGGCGATAAAACATATGCTTCTTCGGCTGGCATGACGAGTCACCCCTTTGCGTCATCTCACACCGATTTTACCACATCTTTCCTTATTGTGGTGAGCTTTGTTTTAAAATTTCCGCTTGAATATGAGGCTGCATAATAAAAGCTGCGATCTGTTCCTTTTCGCTAAATGTAAATTAATATTCACAATCACAACCCTCATCATGCGGTACCATTTGAGCAATCGTTCCATTCGCTGTGCAAATGACAAGCGCAGTAAAATCAATCATATCTGAAGGTACTTCTGAACCCGGAGCAAGCTGGAACTGAAGAGTAATATCTACATTGATTGACTGTTTCTTTTTTCTAATACAGGCTGAAAGGATAGAAATTTCAACTCTGTGATGCGTTCAAGCTCATATTTAATCATATTAATTATACTCAAATTCATTACTCGGTAGCATAATCTAAGTATATAGGACTTTTTATTTACTCAGCAAGAAAAGCGCCTCGAAAGGCGCTTCTCCTCTTACTTTTTCACTTATTTCTTCTATCTAATCGAAATTATTAAGGAAGCATCGACGATCCCATCAAATATTTATCGACTTCACGAGCGGCCTCTCGGCCTTCGTTGATTGCCCATACAACCAAGCTTTGCCCACGGCGCATATCTCCTGCTGCAAATACTTTATCTACATTGGTCGTGTACTTGCCATAAGTCGCTTTCACATTTGTGCGGCGGTCTTGTGCAAGGCCAAGCTGATCGATAAGTGTTGTTTCAGGTCCTTCAAAACCAACTGCGATGAAAACAAGATCAGCTGGCCATACTTTTTCAGTACCTGGGATTTCAGTATATATTTTACGACCAGTCTCATCAACTGTCCGCATAATTTGTACCGTGTGAAGCTCTTTTAGATTACCATTCTCATCTCCAACGAATTTCTTCGTGAGGACGGAGAATGCGCGAGGATCTTCGCCGAATAGCGCCTTTGCTTCTTCCTGCGCGTAATCCAATGTGTATACATTTGGAAATTGCGGCCAAGGGTTATTGACGCTGTCACGCTCAAGAGGTGCTTTCGCATGTGTACCGAATTGTGTTACCGATTTGCAGCCATGGCGTAGTGCCGTTGCCACACAGTCTGTACCGGTATCACCGCCGCCGATTACGATAACATCCTTGTCTTTAGCGGAGATGTATTTACCATCCTCCAAATTGGAGTCTAGATAGCTTTTGATTGTCCCATTCAAATAGTCCATCGCCAAATGAACACCGTTCAAATGACGGCCTTCCATTTCTACTTCACGCGCTCTCGTCGAACCGCCGCATAATACAACTGCATCAAAGTTCTCAACAAGCTCTTGAGCAGTAATATCTTTGCCGATCTCCGTATTTACGACAAACTCTACACCTTCAGCAGCCATCAGATCCACACGGCGTTGTACGACATGCTTCTCAAGCTTCATTGTAGGAATTCCGTAAGTGAGCAATCCACCTATGCGGTCAGCACGCTCGTATACAGTAACGTTATGTCCGGCCTTGTTCAATTGTGCTGCAGTAGCCATACCTGCAGGACCTGAACCGACAACCGCGATGCGTTTTCCTGTACGAACTTTAGGCGGTTGAGGAACGACCCAACCCTCGTCAAAGCCACGGTCTATAATGGCTTGTTCGATCGTCTTGATTGTTACCGCATCCCCTATCAAACCAACCGTACATGAGCCCTCGCAAGGTGCAGGACACACACGGCCAGTAAATTCAGGGAAGTTATTCGTTTTGTGCAAACGATCAAGCGCCTCACGCCATAATCCGCGGTAAATCAAGTTGTTCCATTCAGGAATAAGGTTATTTACTGGACAGCCTGAGACAGAACCGGCAAGCTCAATTCCCGTATGACAATATGGTGTACCGCAATCCATACAGCGTGCGCCTTGTGTTCTGAGCTGTTCGTCCGAAAAATGCTTATGAAATTCCTGCCAATCTTTAATACGCTCCAGCGGGTCGCGATCGGCCGGCAATTCGCGTTGATATTCCATAAATCCAGTAGGTGTAGACATGATCGCATTTCCTCCATCCATATTTCCCGTAACCATTTCATCATCTATTACAAAACTATATCGGGAATTCATCAATTATTCAATAACAAACTTTTTCAAATCCACTGATAACGTCGTATAAATTACTAGTTTTCTATTTTAGAATATCCTAGCATTTCATCGCTAATATCGTTAATGGATTATCCGTACAATCTTTTGTACTATGTTACATATCGTTCGTCATAGAATGAATTCCTGACCAATAAGTCAGCGGGATTTTCTTTTAAATGTTTGAAAGGTAAAAGAAAACGCATTTTTCTCATCACTTGCTCTATACTCGCTATCAACGAGCTCCCAGTCGGTTTCAGGCAATATCGGAAAAAAAGCATCTCCGCCTAGAATCTCCGTATGAACATCCGTCAGTAACACAGTATCCGCAATGGGCAGCATTTGTGCATAAATATCTGCTCCCCCCATCACCATTATCTCGGTATCCTTCAGAAGCTGGAGCGCTTCCTCCACAGAATGCACGACCTCGCAGCCCTCAGGATGAAAATCCTGTTGACGCGTCAAAATAACATTTCTTCTATCCTTCAGCGGTTTACTGCGAATGGACTCAAATGTTTTTCGACCCATAAGAACGGTCTTTCCAAGCGTGTTTTCTTTAAAATAAGCCATCTCCGCCGGCAATCGCCAAGGCATCGCATTTCCAATTCCAATCGTTCGTTTCGAATCCATCGCAGAAATTAAAGTAATAGACATTTCGATCTTGCAACTCCTTATATATAGACTGCCTTTTATACAGCAACCGGCGCTTTTATGGATGGATGAGGCTCGTACTGCTCAATGACTAGATCCTCAACTGCAAAGTCAAAGATCGATTGCTTTTCAGTATTAAGCTTTAGCGTTGGCAAAGCTCTTGGCTCACGCTGGAGCTGAGTTTGAATTTGATCCATATGATTGGTGTAGATATGAGCGTCCCCAAGCGTATGAATGAAATCTCCTACCTCTAGACCACACTCATGCGCGACCATATGCGTTAGAAGCGCATAGCTGGCTATGTTGAAGGGTATGCCGAGAAAGATATCAGCACTCCGCTGATAGAGCTGGCATGAAAGCTTTCCGTTAGTCACATAGAACTGAAACATCGTATGGCATGGCGGAAGCGCCATATTGCTAGGCACATCCTCCGGATTCCATGCTGATACAATCAGTCTTCTTGAATCTGGGTTGCTTTTGATGGTCGCTATGACATCCTTTAATTGGTCAATGGTTTCACCTTGAGAGGTTTTCCACTCACGCCATTGCTTGCCATAAACATTCCCCAACTCGCCGAAATCCGCAGCAAATAATTCATCCGTTAAAATTCGCTGCTTAAACAATTCCATTTGTTCTTCGTATAAGGCTTGAAATGCTGGATCGCTCTGAGAACGAAGACCAAAGTTTGTCATATCAGGACCGGTATAGCATTCACTTTCAATCCATCTTTTGAATGCCCACTCATTCCAAATATTATTATTATTTTGCAATAGATAACGAATGTTAGTGTCGCCTTGGATAAACCAAATCAGTTCACTTGCTATTAGACGAAATGGAATACGCTTCGTTGTTAAAAGCGGAAATCCTTCACTTAAATCAAACCTCATTTGATAACCAAATGTAGAAATGGTCCCCGTTCCTGTACGGTCTTCCTTTTTTGTACCATGCTCTAAAACATATTTCAACAATTGCAAATAGGATTGCTCACTGTTACTCATTCCGATATAGCCTCCAGTCTTGATGCAGAAAATCTTGAAAATAAGAATTAATTATAGCATTATCCTTGTTGTCTGTCGTGTTTCCTTTTTTTTCTAAGCTCATGTCTTTCTGGAGCTGATGCATGCAGCTTAATCTCTTCCTCTGTCTCAGGCAGCACGTTTGGTACTGCCGTCGGCTTGCCATGTTCATCCAGCGCAACAAAAGTGAAAAAAGCAGTAACCGTTTTTTTGCGTTCACCACTTAACATATTTTCAGATTGAACCGATACGTAGATTTCCATAGAGCTCCTCTGCGTCCATGTAACGAACGCTTCAACCTCAATCACTTCACCTACTCGAATCGGTGCCAAGAAATCAAGACTATCCGTTGAGGCAGTCACAACCTGCATGCGAGCATGTCTCATGGCTGCAATAGCCGCAACCTTGTCCATATACTCCATCAGTTTGCCGCCAAACATCGTATCGTAATGATTGGTATCTAGCGGGAAAATGAGTTGAGTCATTAATGTTCTGGATTCTTTTGCTCGTTTTGTCGGTTGTTCCATCTCCAAATCACTCCTCTTCAATATTTTACTACAGACCCTTTGAAACGCAAAGAGGCCTCTGCGGCTGTGACAGCCGCGAGACCTCTACTATTGCAAAACGACATCAATTGATGCGTTTTATTTAATGAATGTATGGATCGGGTGACCAAGAGCAACCTCAGCTGCGTCAAGCACGATCTCACCTAGTGTAGGATGCGCATGGATCGTAAGCGCGATATCCTCAAGCGTTGCACCCATCTCAATTGCAAGAGCAAGCTCAGCAATCATGTTGGAAGCTTCAAGACCGATAATTTGTGCGCCCAATACAAGACCGTTATCTGCATCGGATACAAGTTTTACAAAACCTTCGTTAGCGTTAAGGGACATTGCGCGTCCATTAATTGCGAATGGGAATTTGCCAACTTTAACATTATGGCCTTTTTCTTTTGCTTCTTTCTCGCTGTATCCAACGCTTGCGCATTCTGGATCGGAGAAACAAACAGCAGGAACACATTTGTAATCAATCACGCTGGATTGACCAGAAATAGCTTCAGCTGCAATACGGCCTTCATACATTGCTTTGTGAGCAAGTGCAGGTCCAGCAATAATATCGCCAATTGCATAGATATGCGGAATGCTTGTACGGCATTGCTCGTCAACCTCAACTAGACCGCGATCGGACATTTTAAGGTTAATAAGATCAAGACCAAGCTCGCCATCCGTATTTGGACGACGTCCTACTGTTACAAGCAAGTAGTCTGCTGTTACTTTTTCTTCTTTGTCGCCAACTGTGTAAGTTACAGTAACGTCTTTATCTGTTTGCTCAGCGCCTTTTGCTTGTGCGCCAGTAATGATATCAACATTCGTACTTTTCAGTTTCTTCGCAACGATTGAAGACATATCTTTGTCGAAGCCAGGCAAAATAGCGTCAGAGCCTTCGATTACAGTTACTTTAGTTCCGAATTTGGAATACATTTGACCAAGCTCGATACCAATATAGCCGCCGCCGATTACAACTAGGCTTTTTGGAATCTCAGGCAAGGACAATGCGCCAGTTGACGATACGATACGTCCGCTGAACGGGAATGCTTTAAGCTCGATTGGACGTGAGCCAGTAGCGATAATACAGTTTTTGAAACGGTAACGAGGTGCTTCTTGATCATTGAAAACACGAGCTTCGTTTTCGTTGATGAACATCACTTCGCCGTTGAAATATTGGACTTTGTTTGCTTTCAAAAGAGAAGCAACGCCGCCAGTCAATTTCTTAACGATACCGTTTTTGAATTCTTGCACTTTGCTGAAATCAACTTTCGCCTCGCCCACTTCAATACCGAAAGCAGAAGCGTGACTGATTGACTCATATTGGTGAGAAGCAGAAATAAGTGCTTTGGAAGGAATACAACCAACGTTTAAGCAAACGCCGCCTACGTATTCTTTATCCACGATTAGTACGTTTTGACCAAGTTGTGCTGCGCGAATAGCTGCAACATAACCACCAGGACCGGCACCTACGATTAGAGTATCAATATCTAGGGAAGCATCACCTACGACCATGTCTTTATACCTCCATTATGAACAATTCTGGTTGGCCCAGAAGTGTTTTGATGTAATTCATAAAGTTTTGTGCAGTAGCACCGTCAATTAGACGGTGATCAAAGCTGAGTGATAGTGCCATAACCGGTGCTGCAACGATTTCTCCGTTGCGTACAATTGCTTTTTCAGTAATTCTGCCTGTACCAAGAATTGCAACTTCAGGGAAGTTGATAACTGGTGTGAAGAACATACCGCCAGCAGAACCAATGTTCGAAATGGAAATGGTGCTGCCTTTCAATTCGCTGCCCGAAAGCTTGCCGTCGCGTCCACGAACAGCCAAATCACGAATGGAATCTGCAATTTTGAATAGATTTTTACGATCTGCGTCTTCAATAACAGGAACGATTAGACCGTTATCTGTATCGGTAGCAATACCGATATTGTAATATTTGCGGTATACGATTTCTTGGCTAGCTTCGTCAAGCGTTGAGTTCATAATTGGGAACTCGCGGCAAGCTGCCACAAGCGCTTTTACGATGAACGGCAAGTACGTAAGCTTAGAGCCTTTTTTCTCAGCATAAGGCTTGTATTTTGCACGAAGAGCGACAAGCTCAGTAACATCAACTTCATCCATAATCGTTACATGCGGAGCTGTGTAGACGGATTTGGACATTGCATTCGCAATAATTTTGCGGATACCTTTGAAAGGTACGCGTTCTTCTGGACGATAAGCTGTACCAGATGTTGATGCAACTGGTTTTGCTTCGCCAGCGCCTTGTGCTGCTACTGCTGCGTTGTCTGCTTCAGGAGCTGCTGCATCGGCTTGAACTGCAGCCGGTGCACCGCCAAAGCCGTTCACATCATCACGAGTGATGCGTCCGTTTTTGCCTGTACCGCCAACTTGAGTAAGGTCTACACCTTTTTCACGAGCGAATTTGCGTACGCTTGGCGTAGCAAGAACAAGACCGCCTGTTGCTTTTGGAGCAGATGCTGCTGCAGGTGCGGCAGCTTCAGCTTTTGGAGCGGCAGGAGCTGCTGGAGCTTCTACAGTCGGAGCAGCCTGAGCAGGCGCTTCTTCTTTAGGAGCTTCCGGTTGATCTGGCAATTCGCCTTCTGCATCTATGATTGCAACTACCTCGCCAATATGGCAAACTTGACCATCTTTAACGAGTACTTCTAGTACTTTGCCGTTTACTGGGCATGGTACTTCAACGATCGCTTTGTCGTTTTGAACTTCCATAATAATATCATCATCTGTGACCGTGTCGCCGACTTTGATATGCACTTTGATAATTTCGCCTTCGTGCAATCCTTCGCCCAGCTCTGGGAAACGATATTCGAATTTAGCCATCGCTAGTAACCTCCTCTAAAAGTTCAGTACTTTTTGAACTGCTGCCGAAATACGAGCTACGGATGGAAGCCACGCATCCTCGATTTGTGCAAACGGATAAACCGTATCCGGACCAGCAACGCGAAGAACTGGCGCTTCTAAGTGTAGGATTGCATTTTCATTGATTTGTGCAATAACCTCAGCTGCAACGCCGGAAGTTTTTTGCGCTTCTTGCACAACAATCGCTCTGTTCGTTTTCTTAATCGAAGCTACAATTGTATCGATATCAAGCGGCATCAAGGTACGAAGATCGATAACCTCAACTTTCACGCCTGTTTTCTCAAGCTCTTCAGCAGCTTTCACAGCTGTATGAACCATCATACCGTAAGTAATAATAGTAACGTCGCTGCCTTCGCGAACAACGTTTGCTTTACCGATCTCAACCGCGTATTCACCTTCAGGCACTTCAGCCTTGAAAGCACGGTATAGATTCAAATGCTCCATGAAGAATACAGGATCATTTTCACGAATCGCTGAGATCATCAAACCTTTTGCATCATAAGGATTGGAAGGAACGATTACTTTGATACCTGGTGTTTGGATAGCTAGACCCTCAAGGGAATCCGTATGAAGCTCAGCTGCTTTCACGCCGCCGCCGAAAGGTGTACGGAATACGATTGGTGAGTTGTAGCGACCGCCTGAACGGAAACGCATACGTGCTGCTTGAACGAACATTTGATCAAGAGCCTCATAAATAAAACCAACAAATTGAATTTCTGCGATCGGACGGAAACCTTGAAGTCCCATACCAACTGCCATACCTGCAAGCGCCGACTCAGCAAGAGGTGTATCAAATACACGATCTTCTCCGAATTCTTCTTGCAAACCTTCTGTCACACGGAATACCCCGCCGACTTTACCTACGTCCTCACCGAAGATGACAACGTTTGAATCACGTTTAAGTTCTACACGCATCGCATCGCGAATTGCTTCCAACATATTCATTTGAGCCATGATTGTCTGATCCTCCTCTACTATTGAAAATCGGCCTTTTGCTCTTCCAAGTGTTGCGGTGTTGTTTCGAACATCGTATCGATCAAGCCAGCTACAGTCATTTTTTCAACTGCTTCTGCTTTTTTGATATGCTCGTTTACAGTCGCTTTCGCTTCGTCTTTCACACGAGCTGTATCTTCGTCTGACCAAAGACCTTTTTTCTCCAAAAACTTACCAAAACGAACGAGCGGATCTTTCAAAGCCCATTCTGCTTCTTCTTCTTTAGTCCGGTATTTAGTCGCGTCATCCGCCATGGAATGCGGACGGAAACGGTAAGTGATCATTTCGATCAATGTTGCGCCTTCGCCATTACGGCCGCGTTCAGCAGCTTCTTGAACAGCTTTGATTACAGCAAGCACGTCCATTCCGTCTACTTGAATGCCTTTGATACCAGCAGCAACTGCTTTGTGTGCAATGGATAAAGCGCCTGTTTGCTTAGCAAATGGTGTAGTGATCGCATAACCATTGTTTTGTACAGCATAAATGACAGGAAGCTTATAAGCACCTGCAAAGTTCATGCCTTCATAGAAGTCGCCTTCTGATGAACCGCCATCGCCTGTATACGTGATTGCGACACGCTTCTCGTTCTTTTTCTTAAACGCCATAGCAACGCCAGTCGCATGCAAAATTTGAGCGCCAATGATGATTTGCGGCATTAGAACGTGAACATCCTGCGGAATTTGTCCGCCTGCTTGATGACCACGTGAATAAAGGAAAGCTTGGTATAGCGGCAAACCGTGCCAAACAAGCTGCGGCATATCACGGTAACCCGGGCAAATGAAATCATCTTTATTAAGTGCGTACTCACTGCCGACCATGGATGCTTCTTGACCAGATACTGGCGCATAGAAGCCAAGTCTACCTTGACGTCCAAGATTTACAGCACGCTCATCCCAAGTACGAGTAAATACCATGCGGTACATAATCTCTTTTAATTGATCATCGGTTAATTCCGGCATTAGATCAGGGCTAACAACTTCACCATCAAGTGACAAGATGGATAGTGGTGTTACCGGTTCCGTTTGAACTTCATATGGTAATTTGCTCATTTTGAACGCTCACCTCAATTGAAATATTTGAAAAACTTTTTTCTCTGTTATAGAATTATTATAAACCTGTTTAACGAAGTTGGTCAAAGCAAAATACAAAAAAACGACCGTTTTTTCGCTGATTCTTATCTTTATCTAATAAATTGTATATGCTACAGTCTTATTTTTTCACTATAACAGCATAATACAAGAATGCAGAACAGATAAGAATCACATGATTGTCTTACTATTGTTTACCCACAACAGCCGCATTCCATTCAGTAATTAATAAGGACAGGAGATAAAGCAATGACAGATGAAAGATATTTAAAGCGTACGATTGTAAAAGAAACGGTTCCAAGCAGATACCTAATGGAGGGATCTCGAAATTTAAGAATTTTTCTGCCACCAGGGTACAATGAACTTCTAAGCTATCCCGTTGTATACTGTCAGGATGGCGAGGACTTCTTTAATTTTGGTCGAATTGCGACAACTTCAACAAGGTTGATTTTGGATGAAGGACTGGAGCCCTTTATTATAGTAGGAGTCGATGTCGACAAAAAATTCAGAACGGAAGAATATACACCAGATGGCGATCGTTTCGAAGCTTACACGAGGTTCTTTGCAGAAGAGCTAATTCCATTCGTTGAGGAAAAATATGCGGTGCGGCGAGAACCAGAACACCGTTTGCTTGCAGGCGATTCACTCGGTGGATCAGTTTCACTCCATTTGGCGCTGGCATACCCTCATCTTTTCACTCGTGTGATGTCACTATCTGGCGCTTTTTACGGCGTTTCGCAAAATATTATATCTGATGCAGGCGATTTGAGCTGGCTGACCATTTATATGATTGTCGGTTTACAGGAAGATGCATATGAAACAGATCGCGGCGTTTTTGATTTTGTCGCATTGAACCGAAATGCGAAAGCTTTAATGGAGCACAAGCAAGCGACTATCTTTTATGAAGAAAAAGATGGCAAGCATCAGTGGGGTTTCTGGCAAAAAGAGCTTGATAAGGCTCTCTCTTATTTCATAGAGATCGAATAATTCAATAAAAATAGCTGCCCTACTTGCTCATACAAGCCAAGGGCAGCTATTTTTTTGATCCAAAACCTGCTTAAGCAAGCTTCAAATCCTTTTTGATTATTTCTAATAAAGCCTTGCAGCCATTATCCACTAATTCGTAAACATATGGGAAGTTGCCATCATAATACGGATCAGGAACATCCTTTACCCCTTCATTCGGAAGAAGCTCCATGAAAGTGAATAATTTTGAACCACTCATCCCATCCACTAAGCCTGTCCCAGACTTATTTCCAGCATCATTTAACAGCTTTTGAACATCATGAAGATTTTTGGAATCCATGCAGACGATATAATCAAAGGTAACGAAATCTGCCACCGTTACTAAACGCGATCTCATCCCTTCATAGGAAATACCGTAAAGATCTAATTGCTTGCGAGTGCCTTCATGCGGTGGATGACCGAGATGCCAATCCCCTGTTCCTGCTGAGTCCACCTCAATGGCTTCCGATAAGCCTGCTAACTGAACACTGTGACGCATTACAGCTTCTGCCATTGGTGAACGACAGATATTACCTAGACAAACAAACAATACACGTGCCTTCATTTCATACCACCTTCTTGCTTCACATCAGTCACTGTCAGTTTAAGAGAACGACGCGGAAGCTTCCATTTGTAATACACCGAGAGCATACGAAAACCAATAATAACAACGAATAAGAATAATAGCTCTAGATTTGTTTTCATCCAGCCCATACCAATTACTAGTCCAGCAAGCATAGCCCAAACCGCGTAGATCTCATCCTTTAGAACAAGTGGTTTACGACCAGCGAGCACGTCGCGAATAATTCCCCCGCCTATTCCGGTAAGCATAGCTGCAACGAGGACGGCACTTAGTGGATGCTTCATTTCTGTCGCATACAGCGCGCCTTGAATCGCAAAAGCTGATAAACCAATCGCATCAAAAAAAGCTTCACTGCGGCGCCAACGTTGAATCCATTCAACCGGCAGCAGGAAAGCGATTGTCATCGCGATTAACGCAATTTTCAGTAGATTGCCTTGATTCCATAGTGACGTGATCGGCATACCGATCAGCAGGTTTCGCACTACCCCTCCACCAAAAGCTGTCACGAGGCCGAGTACAAATACGCCTAAAATATCGTATTCTTCCTCCATTGCCACAATCGCGCCACTAACAGCAAAAGCAATTGTGCCAATAATACTGAACACTCCAAAAACGTCCATATCCACTGCTCTTACTCCTCGCTTCCCGTCCCATGCACCGCCCGCTGTCTTCGGTGCTGTCCTTCCCCATTTTAGCTGGGAGATTTAGGTTTGACAACGACAAATTTCGCAGTTTTTTCAAAATTTATCGAGAGGAATAAGCTTATCTCTAGTTTTTGTTTAACAAAAAGCATTATACTTATTAGAGTAAAAGAAGATTTTTCTATTAGAAAGGATAATTCATGATGCACCCTCGCATAGTCATATGCACAGGCGGTCAGCTCGACGCTTGGGCACTTGAACATATATCAACAAGTGATTTGTTAATTGGCGCAGACAGCGGAGCACGCTTCCTAATTGCGAATGGGCTAAAGCCCGATATTGCAATTGGTGATTTCGATTCGGTATCAGAGGAAGAACTCGCAGCCATTCGTAGCCAAAGCGGACAAACGATCGCCTGCGATCCCATTGATAAAAATTATACCGATACTGAAATGGCAATACGGCTTGCACTCGATATGCAGCCCTCAGAAATTGTACTTCTTGGCGCTTTAGGCAGTCGCTTCGATCATTCGCTTGCAAACGTGCATCTCTTAGCGCTTGCGAACGAACAGCATGTACAGGCTACAATTATCGACAACCATAACAAAATCACACTTATCGATAAAAAATTCACGATTAAAGGAACAGCCTATCCCAATGTTTCCTTGCTGCCGCTTACGATGCAGGTAAAAGGAATTACACTAACTGGCTTTCAATACCCTCTCCATGAAGCAACACTTAGGATCAGTCAGTCACTTGGCATTAGCAATGTATTAATTGACCCCGTAGGGACCATCGAACTTCATGAGGGATTGTTGCTGGTGATCCAAAGTAGGGACTAAACCCTAATTAACCCTTTGAAGGATTTTTCACCCCTACCCTCTAGGGCTCTTTTACACCCTTCCCGATATGAAGTTTTGAACCCCTACTTTTTTAGAAATTTTTCAACACTCAACCCTAATAAGGAGTTTCGAACCCACCCAAACCCTCCCTTCCAAGGGAGGGCTCCGAGGGTTGCACCCTCTGGACACCTGCAATTGAAGAAACGTTGGATAGTCTCTGACACATTAAAGTAATGTTTGTGCGTGGAGCGCTTTCGTCCCTTTGGGACACGCTTGCATGCGTGCAGGATCTTAATAAAACCCTCCCTCATTAGGATTTTCATACCCAACCAAGCCCTCCCTTTCAATGGAGGGTTCCGAGGGATGAACCCTCTGGACACCTGCAATTGAAGGACGTTGGATAGTCTCTGACACATTAAAGTAATGTTTGTGCGTGGAGCGCTTTCGTCCCTTTGGGACACGCTTGCATGAGTGTCGGTACCCTAATCAAACCCTCCCTCTCATAAGGATTTTCATACCCAACCAAACCCTCCCTTCCAAGGGAGGGCTCCGAGGGTTGCACCCTCTGGACACCTGCAATTGAAGGAACGTTGGATATTCTCTGACACATTAAAGTAATGTTTGTGTGTGGAGCGCTTTCGTCCCTTTGGGACACGCTTGCATGCGTGTCGGTACCCTAATCAAACCCTTATTAGATTTTTTAAATCCAACACTTATATAGACTTTCGATTCTATCGAAGCCTTCCCTTCCTAGGGATGGATCAGAGGACACCTGCATTTAATGTAATGTAAGACGGTCTCAGAAACATTGAGGCAAGGTTAGTGTTTGGATTATTCTCATTACAAGTAAGAAATTACCTTGAGCTAGGTTGAGCGTAGTCATTTTTATCATTCGTTTGTGATAGTTAATCAGAAAAAGCAGAAAAATTTATGCTTTAATTGATTTGTTTCATTTAATGAAATTAAACAGATACAAACGATAAAAAAAGCTGTATTAGTTTCAATAGTTGAAACTAACACAGCTTTTTTATAGTTCTTCAAATTAAAATACTTGGGTTAGTTTCATGAATGAATACTAAATCAATTAGGAAGCAAGAATTAGTTACTTTAACATCATATTATGAAACTAATACCCTAAATAAATGTCCAATATATAAAATACAGAAAACAGAAGCCCAACTAGAAGTGTTTTGACTAATGTTCATCTAAATGATAATTAATCTTGTTAATAAATGAGCCTGCCAGTTCTAACTGCTGTGTTGCGAAGGTTAAGTCACCTTGCCCCGCGAGTGCAAAGTCCAAATTTCCGAGTGTAGACATGAGGGTTCGTGCAGTAAGAGCAAACACAAAAGCTCTACGATCATCGGCATTTTTCATTCTGCTTATAATATACTGAAAGGTTGGCTCTTCAATCCCGCCAAATAAAGCGAGATTGCCTACAAAGGAAGCCAAATCCCAGTATGCGGGCATTAATGATACATCCTCAAAATCTATCCAAAGCCAGCCTTGGGGGCTCGCGATTAAGTTTCGTGCATGTGCATCTCCATGAGCAGGAATAAGTGTATCATGTTTTTTCATTCGAATTTCATTGTCTACCTCGTCAAAAATATCTAATAATTGATGTATCCGAGGATCTGCTTGCTTTCTTAGCCTTGAAGCTGATTGACATGCCCGATACCAAACACTAAGCACAGGTATGGAATCAGAAAAGGTTGCCATAGCTTCAGACAATCGATCTACTAATTCTACGGCTTCTTTGGGTGTTGGAAGCTCTAATTTTGTTGGAGTGGCATATCTCCACAATGTCATCCATGCGTCACCTACATGATGTGGTCCAGAATACTCAGTTGGCTGCAGAACAGGAACCCCAATTAATTGTAGATGGCGTGCAACTTGTAATTCTCTAGTGAGATTGTTACAAGCATATTCTCCATCAAGCTGAGAAAAAACCGTAGCTACGCGGGCAACAACAGGATGAGGGTATAAATGAAGTATCATATTCCCGCCGTTACTTAAAACCTTTGGATGAGTATCCAATAATCCAAATTCTTTTACCGTTTCCATCACTTGTAATACAAGTGCATTTTGTTCAGTCAACAAAACATCTCCTTAAATTAAGCTATAAGCTAATATTAGCGATAGATCTGACTATATAGTAGGTAAAAAACAATTATACTTATTTTTTCTAACAGCATTGTTTGCATAATAAACTTACCAAATATAAGTGAAGGGCTAATTTTGAATTTTGAATTATAGCCCTCCGACATGATAAAAAATATTTAATTCTTAAGTGATCAGAATTGATCTTCTTCTGGTGTAATAATGGATAGACCTTCTACATGTTTGCGATTCATGAGTTTTCGAGCTCTTCTGTTTTGCTTCGATTCAAAGACAATATCCAAATCATATTGCTCGTCAGGATAGAGCTTTGTTTTGGCGATATACAGTTTGATTCGTTTCTGATTAAAGGCTAGCTTCTGTCCCTGAACTTGAACGATTACATTGCCTCGCTCATCCGCTGGACGAAATACAACCCCCATTCGCTTCAGCGGGTAAATCCAAACGGCATCTCCTTTTTCAAAAGATTTAGTTTTAACAGGCTTTTCCTTTGCTTCATCAACTGACTCCTGAGTTTTTGAAGACAATTGAGATTGTAATATAGGTTTTAAAACCGTATGCGATATTGAATCGGATATAGATCCAGATATTGGTTCAGATATTTTTTCTAATATTTTTTCTGATTTTTTCTCAAACGTTGTTTCATTTGCATGTTCAACTTTTAACGGTGAACTTGTTCGTTCAATCTCCCTCCTATCAAAAGTGAGTTCTTTATTTACCGGATTGATCATGTCATCTTTTTTCCGAGCTAACAGCTGCTCGGCACGCAGCATAACTTCTTCCGGCAATCCGTACCTGCGAGCAATTGCAAATGCATGACTATCTCCTGCTTCTCCGATTTCAAGCACATACAGCGGCTTTAATGTGTCTGCATCGAAGGCCATTTTTCCATTTTGGCAACCATCTGTTTGCGTCGCGAACGTTTTTATCTCATTAAAATGGGTTGTAGCAACTGTTAATGCACTTTGACATAGCAGCTTCTCCAATAGTGCAATAGATAGTGCAATCCCCTCTGATGGGTCAGTTCCAGCAGCCAATTCATCTAGCAGTAACAATGAACGAGGGCTAGCATTCTTTATCATTTCCTTCAAAACCGTTATATGAGAGGAAAAGGTGCTTAGTGATTGCTCCAAGCTTTGTCCGTCTCCCACATCTGCAATGACATGCTTGAATACCCCAATCACACTGCCCTCTTCTGCTGGTACAAGCAAACCAGATTGAACCATTAACACGAACAAGCCGATTGTTTTGAGCGTAACGGTTTTTCCACCTGTATTGGGACCAGTAATGATCAGCTGTTTCCACTTGAAGCCTAGCTCAACATTTAACGGAACACAGGCTGACCCGAGCAAAGGATGTCTAGCGTTAATGAGCCGAATAACAGGTTTATCTGAGAGCTCCACTCGTTTTCCCCCATAGGCTTGTGACAGCTTCGCTCTTGCTGTAATAAAATCGAATGAAGCCATCGCTTCTACATTTCGATGCAGTTCAAAAGAATACGACTCCGCGAGATCGGACAATGCAGATAAAATAATTGTACGCTCCCGGTCTTCAGCAGCCTTCCATTCCTGGAGCTCCCCTTGCAACTCTGCCACATCGAGCGGTTCAATAAAGAGTGTTTGCCCGCTTGCTGATTCATCCCAGACGGTACCTGGAACTCCCTTGCGCAGCTCCTTCTTCACTGCAATAACGAAGCGATCTTGTCTCTTGCTTATAACCGCATCCTGAAGAGCAGCACGATACTTGTGTAAAGCTTGTGTCATTTTTTTCTGAATTTTATCCTCAGAAGCGTAGATGTGTCTTCGAATGTATGCTAGATCCGCACTTGCTATATCCGTTAATAAACCATAACGCAGACAACGATTAAGTTCCTCACGCAGTTTAGGACAATCGTACATCGACTCCGCATAACCAGCGATCGTAGGCGCAATATGACGCTTATTAAACATATATTTTTTCATTTGTACGACTGAGGTAAGCCACAGGGAGAGCTGTTCCAGTTCCGATTCAATATAAATTCGACCTTTACCCAAAAGAGCAAGAAATGGTTCTATGCCTTCCATTGCTGAAATAGGTATGCTTGCTCCGCTAGCCAGCAAATCGGAAGCTTCTTTTGTTTCTTGCAGCCATGCTTCAACCTGACCTTTCTCTGTACTCGGTTCCATCTTCATTGCCATGGAGCGTCCTGCTTCGGATAGAGTAAAGCTCACTAGACTCGATTTCACCTTGTCATACTCTAATTTTTTCCAAGCTGCTTCATTCATTTTTCATAATCCTCCTTGAAATTGGGTATAAAAAAAGACAGAAACAGAACGCGGGCGCGTTCCATTCCTGTCTTAATCGACTTAAGCTCCAATCCACTTTTACAATCAACGAATGATCGTTAACGTAAAAATGCTTATAAAAAAAACCGCGCTGCGAGAGCACGGTGATTGGGCCGCTGACGAAATACATTCAGGCGGAAATCCTCATGTCCAGAACTCTTGGAGCCAGATCACGAAATAAAGCCTTGCCGCACAGTGTTTTTTCACTGAGCTGGTCGCAAGACCGCCGTTCATCTGACCATATCCAATTTATGAGTTATGGACACCAGCAAACATTAAAATTTCCCCTTAGTGAATCATCGTTTAATCATTACTTTTTTAATTTACATAAAAAACAAGCACATTGTCAAGTCAAGTTGCAATTTCCCCTAACGAATACGTCTTTTCGTTTTCAGAAATAAGATATAGATACAACAAAATAAAAAAACGTGCTATAATCGCACGTTTTTTTAGTTAAACGGTAATTCTCATACCTGTTCTAGCGAAGCTCATACCTTTCGGCAGGTCATAAGCCTTGCGCAGATCAATATCATGAGACATATGTGTAAGCAGGGTCTGTTTTGGTGCCCAATGCTTTGTCAACTCAATAGCTTCGCATACGTCATAGACGGATCTCGTTTCATAAGCATACGGTTCCTCGTAGAAGCTGGTACCGAGCACGAGCAGATCTAGTTCATAAAGAGGCTTTTGCTGTTCTTCCGTTAAACCGATAGAATCAGAGCAGTAAGCCCATTTAAAACCACTTTCCATATGCTCAAAGCCAAATGCGTATGCATATCCGTTTTTCCCATGATTGACGCGCCAGCTGAAAGCATGCCATTTCCCGATTGTTATGGGTTGGTCAAATGAGTGAAAGTCAATTTGATTGCTAAGCCAAGGAAAACGATCCAGTATCTCTTTTATAACCTCAGAAGGAGCATATGCCTTCCCCTTCTTCTTCAGCCATCGGCAAGCGTCTGCCCATTCCACCAATCCCCCAATATGATCAAAGTGAGCGTGAGTAATCAGCATTACATCTATCGTGCGGAGTGCTGCAGCTTCCATCTGCTTTGCCCAGTCCGAGCCGCAATCTATCCAAACCGTTCCGGCTTCTGAATCATCCATCTGAAGAGAAGAACGAAATCTACGATTTTCTCCTGATGTTCTCGCCTCTTCACATACCTTACAATCACAATAAACGCGTGGGACACTCATGGAGTCTCCCGTTCCTCTGAAAATCAATTCGGTCATAGAGGCATTAGCTCGATACTTTCCAAAGTTCGTATGTTCTGAACCATACTCATCCATTCCTTTGGTTTATTCGTCAGGAACGAATAGTAGCCTTCCAGAAAGTCTGCAACGAGTGATGCTTCAATTGATGTTCTATCCTCATCTGCTGGAAGGAAACCCAAATCCAGCTCCGTTACTGCCATCCCCTCGAGATCCCATGATGGATGAACGTAAGGATGATTGACTCGCTTGTAACCAATATGTGAGAGCACTTCTCGACGTACGATAGGATTCATTGGCGACACTCCGCCGAAGGCATGCTCTTTCGCACGGTATGGATCATAAATTTCAGCAAACATGCCAATTGATACTGTTCCTGATTGCTCAGCAAGCTTTTGCAAATCCCGTTCACGATTACGCATGAGGAATCTTCCAATTCCAAGTGAAGGCTTGCCGATAATCGTAAAGTCAGTCATCGCTACACAAAGCTCTGGGTAATAACGATACTCCGTAGAACCAACAACTTCACCGTCATGAATGGCTACATACACATGAATCGAAGGATCAAGCAATGGTTCCTTCCATAGCTCATAAGCAAGTACTTCCTCAGGTGGGAAAATGGTTTGAAGCTGTTTATGTAAGGCTGGAAAATAAGGGTCTTCTATAGTCGCTATACGATGATAAGTTAACATCTGGACCTATCACTCCTTTATTTAAATGGATTACGCCATTCCATCAACGCAGCATGATTTAGAGATTGCTCATCTTCTAAATAATGATGGGCGACGCCAATTGGCATTCTGCCACAGCGGAGCAGGAAGGTTAGGACAGGGTCCTTCCATTCCCCTCTCAGCACTTTTTCAACGTATTGTTCAGGCGTAGTATCATGTGCATGCAAATGGTAGCCAGGCATTCTTCCCGCTCCAAGCAGTCTGGTGAGTCTAAGTTCAACGACTGTTTCAAACATCGTTTGCATTAGCCACTTGCCAATTCCTGATTTGCGGTACTCTGGGATAACACATAAGTCTATAACATACAAGGTATCCCCGTCACGGTTATGATTTCGAATATATCCGCTATCGGCGATCGTTTCCCAGTTATGTGTATGACCATAATCATTCATATCTAAAATCAAGCTTGTCATGGAACCAACTATTCGTCCGTCTACCTCTGCACATAATGCGCCCTCTGGGAAACGTGTTACATGCTGGGACAACTGTTCCGAATTCCACCATAGCTCTTCCGGATATGGTGGAGGAAAGCTTTCTGCTTGGACAGCGATTAAAGCTTGAAAATCAGCTTCGCCATAACGTCGGATAACGGTTAGTTGAGGCTTACCATCTAAGAACAAATACAGCTCTTTCCGCATATATGACCGCCTCTCTATTCACAGCCTTTTATTAATGAATGTTAGTTAGCTCCAGTCTGGATACAAGTCGGTGCGTCGATCACGCCAAGTTGTAACCGAGCCCTTCGCACGTACATCTTCCAACAAGGCTAAATCAAGATCTGCAATAACAATCATATCATCATTAATAATACCTTCACTCAAAATGCCTGCTGGAGGAAATGGAATATCATTAGGTGAAATAATAGCAGCTTGCCCAAAATTAGCGCGCATAAAATCTACTTTTCGAAGAGAACCTACTGTTCCTGTGTTCACTATATACACTTGATTCTCAACCGCTCTTGCATGACAGCAATATCTAACACGGTAGAAGCCATGGCGGTCGTCCGTACATGATGGGCAAAACACAACGTCTGCCCCTTTAGCGCGTGCCATGCGAACGATTTCAGGAAATTCAATATCATAGCATGTTAACATGGAGATCGTTCCATAAGCGGTGTGAAACACCTGAAGCCCATCCCCTGGTGACATATTCCAATTATCTACTTCAACTGGCGTTAGATGCAGCTTGTCTTGCACATCAACTTTACCATCTGGATGAAAGAGATGAGCGGCATTGCGAAGCTTGCCGTCAGCTTTTTTTAGAACATGCGTGCCACCTACTATATACACATCATACTCTGCAGCCAAAGAGCGGAATAGATTCAAATACGCTTCTGTAAAATCGGGCAAGCGCTCAATGGGGAGCGCTTTGCCTGACTCGTCGCCGATGGAGAGCAATTGCGTCGTTAGAAATTCAGGAAACAATATAAATTGCACGCCATGCTCTTCAGCAGTGCGAACATAATGTGTGACTTGTTCTGCAAATTGCTCAAATGAGCTAATATCTGCTAGCTGATATTGCACAGCAGCCGTACGAAATTTCATACGCAGATACCCCCGATCCTTTATTATTGCTTGCGTTGTTTAAATTGAAGCGTAATTGTTGTTCCAAGATCAGGCAAACTAAAGACGTCAACCTTACCCTCATGCAAATCGACGATACGCTTTGCAATAGACAAACCAAGCCCTACCCCGCCCGTTGTCCGGCTTCTAGCACCGTCCACACGATAAAAACGTTCAAACAAATGAGGAATTTCATTTTCAGGAATGCCCATTCCTTTATCCTTCACTTCGATTTTCACAATATGCCGTGCAAGTGAAATCGATACATCTATTGGATCTTTGGAGTATTTAATCGCATTATCCAGCAAAATGACGAGAAGCTGTCTAATTTTATCCTTATCGCCAACCATCTGTACAACCTTTGACATGGCCTTTACCCTGATGGGACGCCCAAAGGTTGTCTGAAGCATTGGAGCCAGCTCTTCTACTACCTGGACAACATCGAACATTTCTTGTCTCAGCCAATCTTCTTGTTCGGCTTCAGCAAGCATGAGCATCGATTTTGTAAGGTTTTGCAGCCGGTTTGCTTCCTTATCAATTGCTTCAATTGCCTCATCGCGCAAGCTTTCGTCATCACGTCCCCAGCGCTTCAGCATGCCTGCATAGCTGCTAATAACCGTTAAGGGTGTCTTCAACTCATGTGAAGCGTCCGCTACGAATTGCTTTTGCTTGGCAAAAGTACGGTCTAACCGCTCGATCATTTGATTAAACGCTCGAACAAGCTGCAGAAGTTCGGCAGATTCCTCGCGGCTATGCAGCTGGATTTGTCTCAGCTTTCCACTTCGGTCTATTTCACGCATCGTGTTTACCATTTGCTGAATGGGAGCTGTCAATCTGGAAGTAAACCAGTATGTGCCAAATATTGCAAACAAAATAGCGCCGCCGCTTGTAACGCTTAAGGCTGCTACTAACACCTGCAAATAATTATCTAGCTCGTCCAGAATCCGATTAATTTCCAGCATAGCAATAACCCGGTTTCCTTCATAAAGCGGGACGCGCATATACAAAATACGCTCCCCGCTTTGTGTGATCATGCCCGTATGATGATGCGACTCGAAAGTTGCTGGCAGTTTTTGCAGCAAAGGATCTGAGCCTGTTATGTTTACGACTCTATTATTGGGTCCAATAATACGAATCATTTCATTCACATTATAATATTCATTGAGCAAATCAGGTGAATTTAAGCCGCGACCGCTCTGAATTCGCGGATTCTCCAGCATCGTATTAACCTTATTGCTAATGACTTCTTCTTCACTTTCTGTCGTGATCTTGATGACATAAAAGTAAACAAAAATATTAAACAAAATAAGAATAAAGATAAGCCAAAATATAGTGAAAAGAGTAAACCTTTTGCGCAGTGTCATGCGTCAGGCTCCTTTATCATATAACCTACTCCGCGAACGGTATGAATAAGTTTATGGCGATAGCCCTTGTCCAACTTTTGACGTAGATAACGTATATATACATCAACCAAATTGGTCTCACCAATAAAGTCATATCCCCACACTTCTGATAAAATGTCTTCACGTGATTTCTCTACGTTTTTGTTCTCAACCAAATAAACCAACAATTCAAACTCACGAGGTGTTAATTCAATCACAATGTCCTTACGGAATACTTTACGTGTTCTAAGCTCGATCGTAAGATCGCCAACTTTTATCATATCAGAACCTTCAGCCTCACGAGGATACTGTTGGAATATTCTCAATATGTTGCGTACACGCGCAAGCAGTTCCTCCATTGCAAAAGGCTTCGTTATATAGTCATTAGCACCATGCTCGAATCCGCTTACTTTATCCGGCACCGTGTCACGGGCAGTCAATAATATAATAGGTACTGGATTCCCAGCTTGACGAAGCAGTCTCAACACTTCAATACCGCTCATTTCGGGCAGCATAACATCAAGCAATACGAGCTCCCAATCACCAGTTGAAGCCATCTCATAGCCAGTACGGCCATCTGCTGCTGTACCTACTGTATAACCTTCATGTACTAACTCAAGCTGTAATATGCGAGAAATACCCGCTTCATCTTCTACGACAAGAATACGCTCTTTCATCTTAGAGGTTCACCTGCTTCCGATTGTCGATTATTTCTCCTAGTAATGTTCTAGCGAGTATAAAATATTTAATTTATTTTCATCATAATGAGAATGTCCCATAAATGCAAGCAAGCCGATCTACAAAAAGAGTAGACCGGCAATTGCCGCTTGCTTAGTCATTTACTGTCCATTCTAGCTTTGCATCGACCAAGCTTCTACATCCCAAACTTTCGTAACCCAATCCTCATAAAAATCAGGTTCATGTGATACGAGAACGACGGTGCCTTTGAAGGCAGTAAGTGCACGCTTCAATTCAGCTTTCGCGACAACATCCAAATGGTTTGTCGGCTCATCGAATAGAATCCAGTTGCTCTCACGCATCATCAATTTACATAGACGAACCTTCGCTTGCTCGCCACCACTCAGCTGATTAAGGGCACGAGTAATATGCTCATTCTTCAGACCGCAGCGTGCAAGTGCAGCGCGTACTTCATGCTGATTCATGAATGAAAACTCATCCCATACATCTTCAAGCGGTGTCATGGTTGGTGCTTTCGCTTCCTGCTCGAAGTAGGCAGGATTCAAATAGTCGCCAAGATACGTTTTGCCATCCAGTGGTGGAATAACACCTAGAATCGTTTTTAACAGGGTTGATTTACCAACACCATTGCAGCCAACGATCGCGATTTTGTCACCACGCTCAATAACCATATTCATTTCAGGCAAAAGCGGCTTATTGTAGCCGATTACCATGCCTTCTGCTTCAAAAACAGTCTTACCGCTCGTTCTGGATTCCTTAAAGTTAAAGGTTGGCTTAGCAGCCTCCTCCGGCTTCTCAATCCGATCAATCCGATCCAGCTGCTTCTCACGACTCTTTGCACGGCCAGAGGTTGAAGCACGTGCTTTATTTTTCGAGATGAAGTCTTCTTGCTTCTTAATATAATCCATCTGCTTCTCATAAGCATCGATATGTTGGCTTTTGTTCAAATCAGCCATTTCAAGGAACTTATCATAGTTCGCAGAGTATCGAGTCAGCTTCGTGAACTCCAAATGATAGATCACGTCTACGATTTGATTCATAAAGGCTGTTTCATGGGAAATTAGGACAAAAGCATAAGGATAGTTTTTCAAATAATTCGTTAACCAGTTGATATGCTCTTCATCCAAATAGTTGGTAGGCTCATCTAGCAATAGGACGCTTGGCTTCTCAAGCAAGAGCTTAGCAAGAAGTACCTTCGTTCGTTGTCCACCGCTTAGCGCAGTAACGTCACGATCCAGTCCAATCGCATTTAATCCTAGACCATTTGCCATTTCGTCGACTTTTACATCAATCAAATAGAAGTCTCCCAAATCAAGCTCTTCCTGAATCTCGCCCATACGGAGCAGCAACTGATCAAAATCAGCATCCGGCTCGCCCATTTTAACAGAGATATCATTAAGCTCTTGCTCCAAAACAAGCATAGGGAGAAAAGCATCCTTCAATACATCACGAATCGTTTTGCCCGCTTCAAGTTTTGTGTGCTGATCCAAATAGCCATAACGAACACGCGGTGTCCATTCGACCTTGCCTTCATCCTTCAATAGCTTGCCTGTCAAAATATTCATTAGTGTAGATTTGCCTGTTCCGTTTGCGCCAACAAGCCCTACATGCTCACCTGCTAATAACCGAAAGGATACATTCTTAAAAAGCACCCGATCGCCGAACGTATGTGATAAATTTTCTACTGTCAACAAACTCATTTTATTTTTATCTCCATTCATGTATGCACAATAATAATAGACGATGATTTCGCTCGTTTTTAACCCGTATCATTGTACCACACAAGTGGTCATTATGTGTTAATTACATTGTTAACCATCATGAAAATAGGCTTGAGTGCACGTTCAAGTCTGTTGCTAAGTCGTTTATCGTCTGTCACAATGCGTTCGCTCCATTGCAAATGAAGCATCTCATCATGTGGAATATATGGAATTACAGCACGCGGAACTTCAGGAAACAAACTCAGCCATTCATTTCTTCCGCAAAATTTCATATCCTTATTTGCGATCCAACTGATGGTCCCGTCCTCTAAATGTTTCCTATCATTTTTCAGCTTTGCCAGCTTTCTAAACTCGCTCACTTGCCATTTTGCTGCGAATGGATCACCAACTATGAATACAAATTTCGCTTGCTTCAACAAACGCAGAGCCTCTGGTTCCTCCCATTTTCCAGAAAGGTCATAGAGGTTAACTCTGCTGTTCATTTGCCTGAGCATCATTTCACTCTTGGAATCCGCATAGGGAGTTGACGTGATGCGCTGCGGATTTAAAGCAAACCATTTAACTATACTGTCTTCTTCCACTATTTGAATATAGTGCTTATCTGAAGGGGCACTATCATGCTCGTGAGCTAATTGTCTTCTACTGCCTTTGGATAACCATGCATGCCACTCCGGCCTTAAGCCTTTATATTCAATTGCTGTGACAGACACGTTATTTTTGCCTAACAAGGCTGCTAATGTAAGGGTTAGAAATGTAGATCCTGCACCAGGCGACAGTGATAAACAGCATACTTCAATTCCATCCGTCATTATAGAATTCGGATGTGGCTTGAAATTTACTGGGGTCATACTCTCATTCTCTTTATAGTCTAAACTTTTCAAAGCCGATTCTATTTCAATCATGGAAAGATAACGATACTGCGGATTAGGATGAAGCATGCGCTCCAGTATGGTTGTAAAAGACTTTGGTACGTCTGGCAGCAAAGCTTTGTATGGATTTTTGCCGATAATGCTGTTAGCTTTGTAAGTTTCTCCCCCGCTCGCTATATAATAAAACAATGAACCCAAACTATATATATCCGTTCTTTCGTCGCTTTGTCCGCCCCCATCTTGCTCGGGCGCAGCATAACCAACCGTACCAAGCTGAACAGTATCCTGTGCTTGTCCTTCTTTGAACTGTCTTGAAATGCCAAAATCAATAAGCGTCACATGTCCGTTACGATCAATCATGACATTAGAAGGCTTCAAATCACGATGAATGATAGGCGGAGCTTGATTATGTAGATAACTCAATGCAGAGCAGAGCTGAATCCCGATTGCAACTACTTCCTGAAAACTAACATCTCTTCCTCTACGCTCCATAAAGGCAATGAGTGTTTGTCCATGAATATAATCCATGACGAGTACTTCTATCCCATCCTGCTCGGGTGGGAAATAATCGATTATAAGCGGCAGATGCGGATGGCTGAGCTTCATTAAAGTCATTGCCTCTCCCATGGTTGTTCGTACCTCAGACATAAGCGGGATTGTCACCTTCATTGCCCGAAGCGTACCTTCGAGCTTTAAGTCATCTACGGCATAAACAATACCCATACCACCTCTTCCAATCACACCAGAAATGTGATAACGACCACCAACTATATCGCCTACTTGAAAAGCAATTGCACTTAAATCATTGCCCTCCAATTTCTTCCCTCCTCATAAATCCTGATCATAGAACAAAAAAAAGCATCCCAATCCCCCCTGCAATGAACAAGAGGAATCAGGATGCTTTCCCGATAAAGTATCTATTACAGATACTTTATCATAGGAATGAACTAATCAACAACCCTAATTGACTAAAATACACGCTTCTTCGAATTTAGCACTTCAGCTAAGAATGCTAATGCAAGCCCTTGGCCCCAACCTTGTACACGCTTATGCGCTACATCTCGGTAGCCCTGTAAATCATTCATGACAGCTGTGCCTGCCGATACGTTCAGAACAGCGCCATCTTCCGTGATCTGGCTTAAAATACCATCAATCGAGCGTTGAATATATTTGTTATACAGTGATCCAAATGCGAACAAGCCTGTTGCGATCCCAGCCGAACCAGAAGTTTCATAATAAGAGGTATCATCGTTTAGAACAGTATGCCAAAGTCCATTGTCTCCTTGCATACGCACTAGTGTACTGAGCTGATCCCTCATCGAGCCTTCAATAATCATAAAAGCGGGATGCTGTACTGCAATATGCGGCAATGCTTTTGCCATTGTAAGAGCTGCCCATGAATTTCCGCGAGCCCAAAAAATAGATGACATATGATTTTGAGCAATATTGTCCCAGCCATGATAATACAAATTGGAAACTGGATCTTGCAGGCAGTTCTCATGTCCATGATACTGCTTCAAGCCATCCTCTAAATAATCTGCACGATCTAGTAGATGCCCCATACGAACGAGGAAATAGCCTGCCATCATCATTGTATCTACCCATGCTTGCTCTGGGAAATTATAGGTTTCAGAATTTACGGTATGCTGGAAGATACCATCTCCAAAACGAACCGCATCATTCTTTAAGTACTCCGCCATTTGAATAGCAACATCTAAATACTTCTGATCATCCGTTGCTTTATAAAGTGAAATCAATGCATGACCGATTGAGACGCCATTTACTGATAGCTTAGGAAGACCATCCTCTAGCTTCTCATCAATCCACTCCTTGAGAAGCTGCATGTAACGCTCATTTCCGGTCGCCTCATAAGCTTCAGCAACACCGAAAAATGCAACGCCTCCCGGCCAATCCCAACTAAAATCCATTCTGAATGTACGGTCAACAACACGATCTATTACCTCACGAATATGAGTTTCGTCAAATTGAAGCTGCGGCATATCCAACGTCCTCTCCCTCTCTATGTTGAGCTGCGATTTCAAATTTTAAACTATTTCAACCCGCTTGTACTGATACCTTCAACAATATACTTTTGAAAAGCGAAAAACACTGCTAATACTGGGATTAAGCTGACAATGGACATCGCGAACATGGCACCCCAGTTGGAAACCGTATCACTATCCAAGAACATCTTCAGACCCATGGAAACCGGATACAAGCTTGGACGGTTTAAGTAAAGCACCGGACCGAGCAAGTCCTCCCAACGCCAGTAGAATGAGAAGATTGCTGCTGTAGCGAGTGCAGGCACGACCAGCGGTAAAATAATTCTGAAAAACAAGCGGAATTTACCGCATCCATCGATCGTTGCTGCTTCGTCCAACTCAGTCGGAATCGTTCTAATAAACTGAACGAGCAAGAAGATGAAAAACGGAATACCGAAATATTGTGGAATAACAATAGGTTTAATGGAATTAAGCCAGTGCATCTTTGCGAACAAAATATATTGAGGAACAAGTACAACATCATGTGGAAGCATAAGTGTTACCATCATTATTCCGAACCAAAATGTTTTACCCTTAAAATTAAGTCTCGCAAAACCAAATGCAATGAATGCAGATGATAATACGGCTCCGATCGTTGCAATAATAACGATCTCAAGTGAGTTCATTATGAAATTACCGAAGGATTGACCGGCGATGCCGACCCATCCGATCTTATAGTTTTCCCATACCCAAGGTTGAGGGATTAAGGAATCTGCAGTAGCAAAAATGAGATTACTTTGTTTAAAGGAACTCATTAGCAGCCAAAGCACGGGATAAATCATGCCTAGCGCGAGTAGTGATACAAGGATATGGTAAATCGGCCACTTCAGCTTTTTCATTACCATGATTAATGGCCACCTTTCGACTCGTAATGTACCCATTTCTTAGATGTTGCGAACAAAATCCCCGTTAAAATGGCGATGATTATGAGCATGATCCAAGCCATTGCAGACGCATAGCCCATATCGAAGTAAACGAAAGCTTGGCGGAATAAATAAAGCGAATAAAGAAGTGTTCCATCGAGCGGTCCGCCCTCACCCTTGGAGATAATGTAAGCCGGAACGAAAGTCATAAAGGCACCGATTGTTTGCATAATGGTGTTAAACAATATAATCGGGCTTAACATCGGCAATGTAATTTTAAAGAAACGAACGACTGGTCCTGCACCATCCACATTTGATGCTTCATATAGTTCTGGGGGTATATTTTTCAATCCGGCTAAGAAAATGAGCATCGAAGAACCAAACTGCCAAACTGATAATGTAATAAGCATCCAAAGCGCAGCAACAGGTTCAGCAAACCATTTCACGCTATCTAAACCGAGTGCATTCAGAAAAATGTTTATAACTCCTTGGTCTCCATACAGGTTGCGCCACATAATAGATACCGCGACACTTCCTCCGATAATCGAAGGTAGATAATAAACAGTCCGATATAACCCGATTGCTTTCGAAGCTGTATTTAAGATCATTGCGATAAAAAGAGCAAACGCTAATCGAAGCGGTACACCGATGAAAACGTACAGAAACGTTACTTTAAGGGAAGCCCAAAACTTAGAATCGTCAGTAAACATCGATGAGTAGTTTTCTAATCCAATAAACGATGGTGTAGATAATAAATCATAATCTGTTACCGAAAAATATAAGGATGCTATCGCAGGAACTAAGGTGAATAATAAAAACCCGATAACAAATGGTCCAATAAAGGTGTAACCGATCAAGTTGTTTTTGAGTGATTGCGATTTCATCTTATCCAACTCCTATACGAAGTCTTATTTATCTAGAATGGAAGAGCGATGACTAATCCGAAGACCAGTCATCGCATCTACGTAAACAATTTTACTTGTTTTTCTTAAGGATGGATGTTGCTTCGTCTCTGAATTTCTTAGCTGCATCTTCTGGCTTAATTTTGTTATAGTTCATTTGCTCTGCAAGGCTAGTCAATGACTTAAACACTTCAGCAGAACCGATTGGATCAGCTGGGTCCATTGGGGAACTGTTATTTTCAGCCCATGCAACATAGTCATATACTTGAATTTGTGCTTCAGTAGAAACTTCTTTAAGTGCTTCTTTAACCTTAGATGAAACTGGAACTCCGCGATCACCCAAAATCAATTTGTTGGCTTCGATATCGTTTACGAAGAAGCTGATAAATTTAGCTGCCTCTTCTTTCACTTTGGAATGCTCAGAAACGGAGAAGAACATACTTGGTTTCAAGAACAAGCCTTTTGTCATTTCTGGACCAACCATTGGTGCAATGGCTAGTGGACGGTTAGCTACTTGTTGCAAACCAACATATTGGTTGGACCATTGCCATACGCCAATACCTTGATTCAATACGAGGTGGCTGTCTTCAGCACCTTTAATTTGTGCTAGAACGTCAGGTGATGGTACTGCGCCGTCAATTACTAGTTTAGAAAGCATTCCGAAGAAATCAGTGAATAGTTTATCATCTTCATAGCCAAGGCCTGTGCCTTCAGCATTGAACAATGTTTTGCCAAAAGTACGCAGGTAGTAACCGAAGAATACTTCTGGACGCATACCATTATCGATGAATAATCCTGCTTCTTTTGCTTTAGCTGCCATTCCTACATAATCATCCCAAGTCCAATTTTCAGGAATGGAGTCGATTCCAGCTTTTTTAAGAAGTGCTGGGTCGTAGTTAAGACCTAGTGCATTTACGCCAAGGTTAAAGCCGTAAAGACCGTCTCCCAATTTACCTCCGTCAATCGCATTTTGAGAAATGTCAGATACATCAATTTGATTATTTAAGTATGGTGTCAAATCAGCTAGTTGTTTTCTACCAGCATATTGAGAGTAGTTTTGTGTATCGATTTGGATGATATCGGGAAGCTCGTTTGCAGCCGCTTGAGGTGCAAGTTTTTTCCAGTAATCATCGTAGTTTGCATACTCCATTTCGATTGTTACATGAGGATTTTTTGCTTTGTACATTTCGATAACTTTCATCGTGTAATCATGACGAGGTTGACCGCCCCACCATGCAATTCGAAGTGTTACATCTTTTGGTTTGTCTGTTGCCTCTGTACCGCTTGTTGGTGAGTTAGTTGCGTTAGTTGTCTTATTCCCGTTGTTTGAGTTGCCGCTTCCGCAAGCGCTTACGAGAACGAGTGCAAAAGCCATAAGCAGTAAAAGCATTTTCTTTGGTGCTTTCATCTTTGTTACGCCCCTTCCAAACTCTTTAATGTTGTTTACAATTTTTATTATAATTCGAATGTTGAAATGTCGGAATTAAAAAAACCGCTTTCTTTGTTAAAAAAACAGAGGTCGCCATTATGGCGACCTCCTGTATTCAGAGGGGGTGAATCCCGTGAATTTTTTGAATACTTGGCTAAAATACTGGGGATTATCACCAAAACCTAGCCTCTCGGCAAGTTCGAACACCTTTACGTCACCCATTTTCTCAATTTCCTCCATCGCCTTCTCCATACGGAGCCTTACGACAAAGTTCGAGAACTTCTCACTGGTTTCCTTCTTAAAGAGCTTGCCCAAGTAGTCAGCATTCATATAAAGAATTTCACTCGCTACCCAGTTCAGCGATAAGTCTGGATTTGAAATGTGTTCCTCAATGATCCCAATCATTTTATGAATAATAGCGGAATGCTTTTTCGTTTGTGTTAAGAAGTTATTCATACAAATCTGCTGGGCATTTTCAACAATAAATTGTTCAATCGTACGAAGGGTGAAAAACTGATCAAAGCTCGCTATTTTCTTCAAATACTCATTAATTTCTTCCGGTAATCCTTGTCTAACAATCGATACATAAAGCGGTATGACATAAGACTTTGATAAATGCGTTTCCATTCGGCTATCAGCCAACATTGCGAAATAGGACTGTAGCTCCCCCTGTACAAACTCCCAATCTCCTGATTTCACACCCATGCAAAGCGGCTCTTCATCATAAATAAAAGGTTTGATCATGCCGTTATCGCCATGTTCAATATCTTTTTTCGTTATAATACTGCCCTCACCTAAATAAAACTGATAGTTCAAGCACTCCAATGTTTCATGATACATTTTCCGAGCGTTAATGATTTGACTTGCATCACTAACAGCTATTGTTACGTCGAGCTTGTAATAAGCCGTGAACGTTTGCTTTATTTCTTTCAATTGTGAGAATAATGTCTCGGGTTCTTCTGTTTCTTTGATAAGCAGCAAAACATGCTTTCCGATCGTTGTGCTAAGCAGCGTTATCGATTTGCCAAGCACATCCTCCGCTATATTTTTAATTGCAAACATATGTTCAAACTCGACTTTACCCTCCAGTTGGAACAACAGCAGTCTGACGTCTTCATTTTCAATAGTAATATGGAACAATCTTCCGTAATCATCCCAATCACGCTGCCCATATGTCTTATTCGTTACTAGCTCCTTCAGAAATTGCTCTTTGGCATGCGGCATCACCTTAAGCAATTCTTTTTGCATATTATTCATAAAGGTTTCTTGCGTTTGCTGCTTCTCAATCTCCTCGATTACATCCTTCATGGCATCAATAATCGAATTTTCATTGCAAGGCTTAAGCAAATAATGCTTCACCCCAAATTGCATCGCCGTACGTGCGAAATCAAATTCACCAAAACCTGATAGAAGAATAAAGGCAATATGCGGATATTTCTCATAGACCTTCTCTACGAGCTGTAAACCATTCATTCCAGGCATTTTTATATCGGATATAACAATATCAGGAATATGAGTATCGATTAGCTCCATCGCTTCCAGACCATGTCTTGCTGTACCAATCAACTCGGTGTTATACGCATTCCAGTTTACCGTTTGAGATATTCCCTCAACAATGATTCGTTCATCATCAACTAACAGTACCTTATACATGTGTATCCCTCATTTCATATGGAAGCATTAGCGTAACCTTGGTTCCTCTGTTCAGCTCACTTTCAACCATCAAGCCGTAAGCTTCTCCGTAGAGGAGCTTTATGCGATCCTCGATATTTTTCAAACCAAGGCCTGAGCCCTTCGTTTTCACTTCGCCTCTCATTAACTTCTCAACCCATTGCTGCTCCATGCCAGGTCCGTTGTCCTCGACGGAAACGAACAGTAATTCATCTTTGGTGTATGCACGAATTTTGATAGTACAGGTATCTATCATTTGCTCAAGACCATAATTGATGGCATTCTCTACTAGCGGCTGAAGTGAAAGCTTTGGCAGACTGCAATGAAGCAGTCTATCCGGAATATCGAGATGAAAATCAAGCCTCTCCTCAAATCGAAAGCGCTGTATCGTCACATAATGGCTAATGATATCTAACTCTTTGCTCAGCGGAATAAGCGGCTCTTTCAAATTAATTGATGTTCTGAGCAGAGAGCCTAAAGCTTCTACCATTTGTGAAATATGCGTTTGATTGCTCATTTTAGCGGACCAATTAATAGATTCCAATGTATTATACAAAAAATGCGGATTAATCTGTGCTTGCAGCGCTTTAAACTCGGTGTCACGTATCGTAAGCTGCTTCACGTAATTTTCATGGATAAGCTCATTGATTCGCTCAACCATTATCCGGAAATTACGATGCATTTGACCTGCTTCATCCATGGCCAGCGCTCGCTCATTAGGCTCTTCGGTATATTCAAAATTTCCGAGCTGCACACGTTTCATTTTGGAATTAAGTCTTTCGATTGGCTCCGTTATACTCTTCGCAAAGGAAACGGCAATAAATAGGATAATAATGAACAACGATATAAATATGATGAAAATCGTCTTTTTTACTTTTACAATCCGTTCAAATATGTCATCAAAAGGGATGAGCGTATAATACGTCCACTCCATTTTCGAGGATTCGATATAGGTGACGAAATATTGCTTACCTTCCCAACTAATGATTTTATAGCCTTTATCTCCATTCAACTTCGTAAGCAAATCAATTGGAAATTCGGATGCTTCAGGGTAAATAGATTGATTGTTTTGCATAATAATTAGTTTGGCATCGTTGCTATTCATTCCTTTGGCGAAATCACTGAACAGCTTCTTCATATCAATACGGATGGCTAATGTTCCAATATAATCTAAATCCAGCTGATCAAATGATCGAACCTCGCGTGCAGCAATTAATGAATGATCAACCGTGTCGGGTGCAATCCACGTATTACCACCTTTATTGACTCCAGTCAAAATCTTATATTCATTTAATCGGCCTTGACTGACCGTGATTGAATTCGCGCCTACCGCGTACTCGTTGTCGAATACATCATAAAGCTGTGAGGACAATACATATTTGTCGAGCGCTCCGATGTTAACCATTCTCTCTAGAACAGTTAATTGAACGACATAGTTATCATAATCAGACAACCCGCTCTTAATGGATCTTAAATAATGTTGAATAGTGGAGTCTGTGGCAATCATGAATGATAGTTTTTCCATCTTCTTGAGCTCATTCTCAATGCTAAGAGATGACAAGCTGAGTGCTTTGGAGGATTGTTCGTAAATTTCTCGATCATAGAAATCAAAAATGTATTGCTGAACGATAATGCCAATCGAGCCTACGACAAGCATAATGACAGAAATGAGCACAAACATCTTATGCTTGATTCGCAAATTCATATAAAGCGCTTTCATAGCAGACATTGGAACAAGCCTCCCCACTTAGAAAAGAGAGCCCTTCCTATTTAGAAGGGCAACTCGCATTATTTTTTCTGCAAATAGAGCGTGATTTCTTCACGATTGTGGAATAGCTGCTTTGCTTTTTGAAGTACAAATTCGGTTGATAATCGAGAAATGACATCTCTGATTGTTTGAAGCGGTTTTCGATGCATGAGCTTGACCGTAATAATCGCAGTTGCACCTTGTTTCAGTGCTGGTTCAAGATCAAGTACAAGCTTGCACATCAGCATGGGACTCCAGCTCATATCACAAACTAATAAGTCAAATGAATCGGGAGTAAACTTAACTTCTGATGCATTACGTTTTAAATAGGTTAATGTCGGATAAGCCATTAATGAAGGATGAAGCTCCGCCGGATCAACCGCAGTTACATGTAACCCTCGTTCCAATAGTAGAGATGTCCAGCCGCCGGGTGCTGCGCCGACATCTAGTGCATTTCTATATTGCGCATATTGAAGTCCAAATTGACGCTCCGCTTCAAGCAGCTTAAATTTTGCACGGGAGACTTGTCCTTCCTCACGCTGAAAACGTACGGCTCCGCCCGGCCAATCAGACAACATCTCTGAAGGTGTGCCAAAACCAACATACAAAGCATCGACAGCTGCATATATCGCTAAAATGATATCCGGCTGTTGTACAACCGGCTCAGCGCCTACCTCTTCCAACACAGCATCCAAAACGGCTTTCGTATCAGAAGCAGAATATACAAAATTTGATTTTGACGTTCTTCTAATATGAACAGCAGTACGTTTATCCTTAAATGTCAGTACGGCATGACGAACCATATCCGACAATTGCTCCAAGTCATTTGCATTGCCTGAAATTTCTAAGGTTCGATCAACAGGCTGTATATGCCGTAAAAAAATCGGCTCTTGTCCATGAATAGCCTGCAGTGTCTCTTCCCGTCCCTGCGGACTATTCATTAGAAATACTTCCCCTGCCGCAAGCTGTGTGAAAGCCAAACCATCTATAAGACGTCGAAGCTCTTCCATAGCATATGGCGCATAACTTTGATTAGCTGTTCCGATCCATTGAGTCACTGTTATGCTCCTTTTACATTTTAATTTAATTTGAGGGGGATTCCCCTCGGACCCCTTTTTATAGGGGGAATTTAACCCGAAACCCCTAAGGGGTTTATAACCAAACCTTTAAAGGCTTTATACAAAACCTTTTAAGGCTTAATAACCAAACCTTTAAAGGCTTAATAACCAAACCTTTAAAGGCTTTTCGAACCCACCCAAACCCTCCCTTCCAAGGGAGGGCTCCAAGGGTTGCACCCTTTGGAAACCCGCAAAAGTGCAATGTGAGAGCTAATGCGACGAGTTTGAGGTATTTTGGTGATGGGCTCGCTTTCGTCCCTGGGGGACACGCTTAACTTGGGTGCACTTTTGTTACTAAGTGAACATACACCTTAACCTGCATGACGTTGGATTGATCGAGACGCATTTGAGTTACTTTTGTGCTTATGCTCGCTTTCGTCCCTTGGGACACGCTTAACTTGGGTGCACTTTTGTTACTAAGTGAACATGCCCATTAAACCAGCATAATGTTCGAGTTTGTGTGTAGCATTTGAGTTTCTTTTTGTGCTTATGCTCTCTTTCGTCCCTTGGGATACGCTTAACTTAGGAGCTCACTTGGTTACTAAGTGAACATACACCTTAAACCTGCATAACGTTGGATTGAGCGAGAAGCATTTGAGTAACTTTTGTGCTTATGCTCCTTTCGTCCCTCGGGACACACTTAACTTAGGAGCTCACTTAGTTACTAAGTGAACATACACCAAAACCTGCATGACGTTGGATTGATCGAGAAGCATTTGAGTTACTTTTGTGCTTATGCTCGCTTTCGTCCCTTGGGACACGCTTAACTTGAGTGCATTTTTGTTACTAAGTGAACATGCCCATTAAACCAGCATAACGTTCGAGTTTGTGTGTAGCATTTGAGTTACTTTTGTGCTTATGCTCGCTTTCGTCCCTGGGGACACGCTTTACTTGGGATCGGGTGATTTGTTAATAATCATTTATATTTTAGCTTCACTAAATGAAATTAAAATAATCTATGCATGCATTATAACTGAATTAGTATCATTTAGTGAAACTAAACCTTGCAAAAATAAAAAATGCTTCGAAAATTCTTCATTTAGTTATCATTTGTGAAACTAAATAAACGATTTCGAAACAAAAATTTCTATTAGTTTTACAAAATGAAACTAATAAGACCTAGCCCCCGTTCGGAGAGAAAGGCAACTAGCAAACCATATGCACTTATGTACTTAATGTACTTAACAAACTCACTCTTTCCCCTCGACTGAAAGCGTGTCCCAAAGGGACGAAAGCGCTCCTTATGTCCGATAAGCTATCGAACGCCTGTCCGACTCAAACGTTTTCCTTCCGCAGGTGTCCAGAGGGTGCAACCCTTGGAGCCCTCCCTTGGAAGGGAGGGTTTGGGTGGGTTCGATAAGCCCTTTAGGGTTTGGGTGCTAGTAAGTCCTTATTAGGGTCTGGATGTTAATAAGCCCTTTAGGGTTTGGGTATTAATAGACCTTTATGAGGTCCGGGTGTTATAAACCCCTAATAGGGTTTGGGTGTAAGCGCACTTTCAGGGCTTCGGGCCTCTACTCGAAGAATACACTTGACCAGCTACTTCTTTTAATACCGCGTCCGTCATCGGGCCATTGGACAACTTCATTGTGTCTGGGCCGTTCGTTGCTAACAGGTGGTACATTTGCATCCGTCCTGCTGCACTGGATGTGTGAAGGTAGACTCGCTTCGGGTAACGGCCGCTCTCTACAATATGGCGTACGACTTCATAGCCTGTAGGCTGATTCCAGCCCAAATCGTAGTCAAGCGAGAGGATATCAATCGATTCGAGATCAATCAGTTGCTTGCACTCCTCGGCATTGCTCGCTAATACAAAGCCTTTTGGGCAAGTTCGGTAATCATCTAAATAAACATGAATCATGATTGAATCCTCCGTCCATCCTTTAGATTCATTGATCCTTCTGACAGTCGGGACTAACGAATGCTTTACGACCGGATACATCTATTTTCTCGATCGTTCCTCCGCAGCGTGCGTTGACTTCGCCTTCACGGTTATAAACTTGAAATTGATCGCTATAGCCGCCAGTCAAATGATCATCAGCTGCAAAAGGCTGCTCGCCCGCACCGCCGTGTGAAATCGCTTCCTTTAACACACTATGCATCGCTTCATAAAGCCGTTCCCAAGTTTCTTTCTCGAACACAGGAATTTTTGCGTCTGGGCGCAAGCCAGCTGCATAGCATATCTCATCAGAATAGACTGTTCCGATTCCCATGATCACATTTTGATCCATTAAAGCAGTTTTGATAGAACCGCGTTTTTTCGCAAAACGTTCCACGAAACGCTCAAGTGTCAATCTCTTCTCGAGGGGATCTGGTCCTAGTTTTTTCAACTGCTCCTCGACTTCCTTCACTGTAAGAAGCTGCATTTCATCAGTACGAAGTCCGACAAAATACAAGATTTGCTCTCCGAAATGGATTTTCACACTTGCTGTGCGATCTGGTTGATCCTCAATTGTTCCTTTGTATAAATGTGCGCCCTGTCCGACGAGCAGCAGGATCCGCTTTCCGTTGTCCAAATGAAAAATCAAATGCTTGCCTCTGCGTTCAATAAACCAAATCACTTTGCCAACTACATCCCGAATCAATTGTTCTTCGCTTGCTTGAAAAACTTTTTGATTGGTTACCTCGATACCGGTAATTTGGGCTCCTGCGAATTTTTCAGCGAGCAAAGACCGGTATACGTATAACTCAGGCAATTCCTGCATGAAAGCTCTCTTCCTTCCTCTGGCTCTCGTTACGTTTCTTTATAATCCTTTATGGTCGGAAATATACGAACGAAGCTCCTCTAGATGATTGCAAACAACATCCGGCTTACAGCCGGCTTTTTCCATATAATAATCCATATTCTCCTCATTGGTGAGCCCCGTCAGTACGAGAATCGTACCGCAGCCAGCGTTATGGCCAAAAGCAATATCCGTAGCCATGTTATCGCCAATTACCCATGTTTCAGCAGCGCTCAATCCTATTTTTTCTAATGAATACTTCATTAAAATGGATGAAGGCTTGCCAATTACAATAGGCTCCTTGCCCCCTGCTGCAGTCAGCATGGCACCAATGGAGCCTGCTCCTGGAATCAAACCATCAGTAGATGGCAGAAGCAAATCTGGATTAGTTAAAATAAATGTTGCTCCTCCATGAATATAACGGACAGCCTTCGTTAATGTTTCATAATTTAGGGAGCGGTCAATGCCTTGTAATACAAAATCCGGCTGTTCCTCTGTCAGAAGCAAGCCTGCTTCCTGGACAGCATGCCTAAGCCCCGCTTCACCAATAACAAATACAGATGCTCCTGGCCTTAAGCTAGCGATATAACCAGCGGAGGCTTGCGCGGATGTACAAACATCCTCTGGAATAGCTGGGATGCCCATATTCATTAATCGATCTGCTACATCCTTTGGCGTTGCAGATGAGTTGTTCGTCACAAAACGATACGGGAGCTTCGTTTCTGCTAAATAAGCAATGAGCGTATCAGCACCGTCGATCCGGTGCGTACCATGATATAAGGTTCCATCGAGATCAATGAGTAAACCGCGCATTTCAGGCAGTTTCTCTGTCATAGCATCGCACCTCCAAAGCGTAAACAGCAGTTTCCGTCTTAAAGGCGGGCAGCTTACGTTTCTGTTCTATTATGAATTAAGACATTTATTGTATTTTCTTATCAGACTTACGCTGTAATCTCGTAATTCGATTTCGCAGCGCTTCAAGCTCCGCGCGCTTCTTGCTGTCTCGACGCTGCAGCATCGCATGGTTCAACGCATGCTCTAACGCAGAGTTCGCATGACCCAAAGCAGACTCATAGTCTTTAAGCTTATGCTCATAATACATCGCAAGCTCTATGCTTGCTTCATGTGCGGCAGCTCCAAAATTAGAAGATGATAGAATAATTGCCTTCTGCCACAATACCACAGCACGCTTCCAATTTCCAGCCTTCTTGTCTCGCGCCGCAAGCATAACAAGCGAAGATGGTTTTGCCTCCGATGTGTTCAGCGCCAGCTCGAATAAAAGCTCGGATAACTCACTGTTTCCCATACGTTCAAGCCATAGTCCAGTACGCACCATTTCTTCCGGCTCATCCGGCAGTGGAATGTAATCACGTATGTTCCCATTTAGTAAATGACCAAACCGAATGGATAAGCAAGCAAGCGACAGCATATCCGTCTCATTATGCTGAAATACACCTTCAAGCGGAGCTGGATCACCATTCGCCAAATATTGAAAATAGAGCTGTGGAGCTAATGATCCTGGAACATCCTCATGTCGTTGGATACCAAGCCTCTCCTCTTCAACATGGCTAAGCTTGCATGAGACCAATGTGTTTTTCCATATTGATCGGGAAGGGTGTAGAAAATCGAGGTGCTTCGGCTCCCAAATTTCACGTCCAAACCCATTCATAATGAATCGACTCTTTACGAGAGGCCAATCGAAAGTCTTTCCATTGTAAGTGGCAAGATAAGTAAAATGCTGAAGCTTTTCAGATAAATAGGTCAGCATTGCCCTCTCTTCGGCAGGATGCCTAATCAAGGTTTGCTCGATTACAAATTGTTGATTTGACATATAGCCTATGCCGACCATGAACGGAATGTTCCCTGCTCCTACACCTAAACCTGTTGTTTCCAAATCCAAAAAGAGTACCTCTTCCGCTGCAGAAGTCTGATCAGGGTGAAACGAAGTTAAGCCTGGTGCTGCAGGATAAAGCTCTTCAAGCGAATGGTGTCCATGTTGGAAGTTGCTTGGATAAATGATTTTACGAAGTAAAAAGCTTCCAATCTCGTTCGTATGAAGCTTAACGCCAAATGTATCCCAGACAGGTGACAACTCTTCCTTATCTTCTAGATCATCACTTGCATTATTGGAATCTTTCTCGTCCGTTTCAACTGTTAGTACTTCTTCAATATCGCTTGCGGGATTTATAGGAAGCACCGTCTGATCCTTTTCATTGCTTATCCCACGCAAACGATTCATTCGATCTCGTAATCCGCTCATCCTATACTCCTTCCCCTGCTTTCAGAAGCACAAGAGCTTGTCCCTTGCCGCCGTGTATCATAAATCCTCCAATAACTGAACGCTTTTTTGCTTCGCATTGATTCCTTCAATTTCCGTACCTATACAGGAAGGACAACCATCTTCACATGGGCACTTTCGTATGAGGTTTTTGGCTGCAGCTATGACTTCATCAAACCTTTTGAAAACATCTTCAGCTAATCCAATCCCGCCGGGATAATGATCATACATAAAAATAGTCGGCAATTGCGTATGAGCTGCTCTAATTTGAGATACGACATGAATATCATTTCTATCACACATCACATGAATAGGGACGATATGTCTCAGTACATTAGCAATGCCTAATAACAATTGTTCTAACGTCTTTGTCTCTATGTCTGAATGAACATCCCTCAACTCAATCCAAGTTGCACTCGTGTGCAGTTCTTCTTCGGGCAAAAAGATCTGACCATAGCCTACATTTTCAAATGTAGTAAGCTTTATTTTCTTAAAAATCGTAGGCAGCATATTTACGGCAACGTCACCGAAATTTACAGCTGTTGTTCTTCTGTTAATTGTCTTGTCTATTACCATGACCTTAAGTTGAACGGCAAGGTTAGCGTCAGTATAATATTCTACATCCACTTGTCTAACATAAGCTTTCTTATGTTCCCAATCTAGTTTTTCGACTTGAAATTGTACCCCTTCATGCAAATATATCGCTTCATCATGCAGGAGAGTCATAGCACTGAACCGATCCATCTCACCTATAATCCTAACGTTTGCAACATCTGATTGGTCAACAATTACAACGTTTTCTTGTGAAGCCGAACGAAGGCTTATATTGCTAGCCGGAAATGATTGATGTGCCCAATAGAACGTATTCTCATGTTGATGCAAAACTTTTTCTTCCACTAAGTATTCCATTATATCCATGACATCCAGCGGACCAAATTCCTCACCCCTTTGAAAAGGAATTTCATAAGCTGCACATCTTAGATGATCGACTAGTATTAACAGGTTTTCTGGATTAATACGGGCGGATTCGGGTGAACGATCGAAAAAGTACTCTGGATTTTGAACGATATATTGGTCAATTGGTGTTGAACTGGCAACCATTAGCACAAGCGCCTCGCCATGACGTCTTCCAGCACGACCGGCTTGCTGCCATGTACTTGCAACACTGCCGGGATACCCTGTCATCACACAGACTTGTAATTGTCCAATGTCTACACCTAGCTCTAGAGCATTTGTGCTGACTACACCCATGATCTCGCCATCTCGAAGCCCCTTCTCGATTTCTCTGCGTTGTTTTGGAAGATAGCCTCCACGATAGCCTCTTATGGAATTCGACCCAATTTCTTTCTTCACGAGACCCTGCAGATGGCTCAATATGATCTCCACTCTAACCCGGCTTCGAGCAAATACAATGGTTTGAATTTTGTTTTTCAAAAACTCCATCGCTAAGTTATTTACTTCGACAGTTGCGCTTTTCCGAATATTTAGCGGTTTATTTACAATAGGAGGGTTGTAAAATACAAAATGCTTTCTTCCTCGCGGCGCCCCATTATCGTTAATTAATCGCATAGGATTGCCTGTTAGCTGCTCTGCCAATTCTTTCGGGTTCGCAATAGTAGCAGAAGTGCAAATAAATATCGGATTGCTGCCATAAAATTTACATATCCTCTTCAACCGCCTGATCACATTTGCTACATGACTGCCAAAAACACCCCGATAGGTATGTAATTCATCGATTACAATATATTTGAGATTACCAAAAAGGCTAACCCACTTTGTATGATGCGGAAGTATGGCGGAATGAAGCATATCTGGATTCGTGATGACGATATGTCCTGCTTTCTGAACAACTTGTCTAATCGCAGGGGCTGTATCCCCGTCATAGGTAAAACTTTTAATATCAATTCCCATTTCATTAATAATTTCGTTCAGTTCACTTTTTTGGTCTTGAGCCAAAGCCTTTGTAGGAAAGAGATAAAGAGCGCGGCAAGAATCATCTGCAGCTATCGCTTGTAAGACGGGCAAATTGTAGCATAGCGTTTTTCCAGAAGCTGTTGGGGTTACGGCTACTATGTTCTCACCTTTTTGCAACGTTTCATAAGCTGAATATTGGTGTGTATATAACTCAGTTATTCCTCTTTTATTTAAAGCCGATGTGATTCTAGAATCTACACTATCAGGGATCGGCTTCGTTTTGGCATCTTGCGGTTCGATTTCATGCCAATTGATTATATTTTCATTGACTCTTAATTGGTCTATTAATTCGGAAAGTGATTTCTTTTTAAACATAACCTTTCACCTCTCTGTAGGCTATATTTTAGCGAATATTTGTTCGCTTTACTAGTCTTTCCTTCTGGTCTTATTTTACATAAATAAAACGTCATTTCATAGCAGGATCATCGTTTGATATGAGTTGTGTTCTATGCAGCATTTTCTCCCTTTGACAGCATGATGGGTATGCGTTAAAGTGAATTGGATGATTTCCTTTCAGCAAGTCAAATCCGAAGGGTATGGAGCGGAATGAAACGAAGTATTTTATCCTGGCTCATCATCGTTGGCTCTATCACAGCAAGCATAGTCGTCTATCCTGATATGCCTGAAATGATGCCGATTCACTGGGATATTAACCATGAGGCTAATGATCAAGCGAGCAAAGCATTCGCCTTATTCCTTCTCCCAGGTATAATGACGCTCTTAACGATGATTCTTCCTCGAAAACAAAACTATCAAAATTTCAAATCAAGCATTCTAATCGTTCAAAATGTACTCATGCTCGGCCTGCTCGTTCTGCACGGTGTCATTATCGCCTCTGGCTATGGATTAGACGTTGATATGTCAAAAATTGTCCTCCCCATGGTTGGGATCCTTTTTATAACAATTGCTAATTATATGTCACGTATTCCACCTAACAGTGATATCGGAATTAAGACCGTGCACACACTAGCAAATGAATCCGTATGGATTAAGACGCATAGAGCTGCAGCAAGAATAGCTGGCATATGCGGTCTCTTGATGATTGGTACCGCATTTATACCATCTCCTTTTCAAATGATTCTATTTCTTACCATCGTTGTCGTACCTGTTCTCAGCTCTGTATATCTCTCTTACTACTTCTCAAAGCAAGAGAATTAAAACGAACAAAAAAACGCGGGACAATGCTCCCGCGTTTTTTTGTCATGCTCTCTTTATCGGAATCATTAGCAAATCACGTGCAGCAGTAACGTTTTCAAAGTCCTGCTTTGCCTCTATCTCCAAATCACTCAAATCATCATTGCTGTACCGTCCGCTAAAATGCGTCATAACCAGCTGCTTCACTTTTGCTAACCGTGCCGTTTCGGCAGCTTCCGCTGTTGTGCTGTGCCCGAACTCATGTGCCTTCTCTTCCATTCCCTTGGCAAAGGTTGCCTCGTGTACAAGCAAATCAGCTCCTTCAGCAAGCTTTAATGCATTGCTGCAGGGCTTTGTATCTCCAAGCACGGTAATCACTCTTCCCTTTTGGACTGGATCGGTTACATCCTCCGTATGAATGACATTGCCGTCTGGCGCAGTAACGGGTTGTCCTTGCTTTAGCTTACCGTATAAGGGACCTTCTACAATACCTAGTTCCTTCAGCTTATGAACGAGCAGCTTGCCCGGTTGATCCAATTCTACGACACGATAACCGAAGCAGAGCACACGATGCTCCAGCTTGCCTACCTCTACCTTAAAACGAGGATCTTCATAAATAATCCCTTCGTCGCCAGTTACCTCATGAATGACTAGCTCATAATCAAGCTGCGTACCGCTTAAAGCAAATACCGTGTCAATATATTGCTTCAGACCAGGCGGACCAATAAGCTGAACCGGTGTTATACCGCCATCAAAGGAACGGCTGCTTAACAAACCAGGTAAACCGTAAATATGGTCACCATGCAAATGTGTAATAAAAACGGCTTCCAGCTTATTTAGCTTTAGCGGTGTATGCATAAGCTGATGCTGCGTTGCTTCACCAGCATCAAACAACCACCAGCCATTTCTCGGCTCCGGCAGTTGAAGCACAATACTTGTCACATTACGATGCTTGTTCGGTCTTCCCGCACCTGTTCCCAAAAACCATATTTTCATATTTCAGTCACCTCGCTCTCTTGCAGTTTGCCCGACGTTGACCAGAATGAAACGAAGAGCCCTCTCTAGCTCGGCAAACCGAAGGCTGGAGGGCTCATCTTCTTCGTACTTCCTTATAATGCTAAAGCTTTTCTACGTTAAAATATTGTGCTTCCGGATGAGCAAATACCATCGCAGAAACAGATGCTTCCGGCTCCATCATACAGCCTTCTGTCAATTCAACGCCGATATCTTGCGGACGCATGAGGTGGAATAACGGCTCTTGATCCTCTAGATTAGGGCATGCAGGGTATCCGAAGGATACTCGAATACCTTGGTAGCGCGCGCCATGACGCTGCTTCATTGTCATTTCTGCTGGATCCGGATAACCGCAAATATCCCTCATCATATGGTGGACACGTTCTGCCATTCCTTCAGCAACTTCAAGCGCAACAGATTGCAGCGCATGTGAGCGAAGATAATCACCATTATCCTTCCATTCATTAGCCAATTCACGTATGCCATGGCCTGCTGTTACAACAAGGAAACCTACATAATCCATTACACCGCTCTCGACCGACTTCAAGAAATCAGCTAAGCATAGATAAGGCTCAACCTGCTGACGCGGGAATGTGAATCGCTTGATTTCCTGTTTCGGATCAACAGGATTATAGATAATAACATCATTGCCTGAAGATTGAGCCGGGAAGAACCGGTACATTCCGTGTGCTTTAACAATGCCTTCGGTAGCGCCTTTGTGAAGGATCTCATCAACCGTTGCCTTAAGCTGAACAGCCTTCTCATTTCCTTCTTTTAGAAGCGAATCTACGTTGCCTTTCAATCCGAGATGATGACCAAGCAGCATCTGCATGTTCACATAAGGAATGATATGAGGAATAGGAACATCACGAAGCACATGACGATCCAAATCCGGCGGTGCAAACACTGGCGCATCAGGCGATATTTTGGAACGAACAGCACGGGTTAGTGTAGGTAAAGGTTTTTTCTCTTCTACATCCATCCCGCCCGATGCTTTGAAAGCAGCCATTTCGTCTTCCATTATTGTGCGCTGAGTAGGGTCCATAAGCTTGTTCGCGATATCAAGACCGTCCATAGCATCCTTCGCATACAGAACGAGTCCGTCATATTCAGGACCGATTCTTGTTTTCGTGAACTTACGTGTGAGCGCTGCTCCGCCTACTAGGATTGGTGCGTCAATTCCAGCTGTCCGTAAATCCTGCGCGGTAATAACCATCTGTTGCGCCGATTTAACGAGTAGACCTGACAATCCAATAGCATCAACCTTCTCATTACGGTAGGCCTCAATGAGCTTTTCAGGCGGTACTTTAATGCCTAAGTTAATTATTTTGTAACCGTTGTTTGATAAAATAATTTCAACTAGGTTTTTACCGATGTCATGCACATCGCCTTTTACAGTAGCTAAAATAATTTTACCTTTAACGGAGGATTCGTTCTTCTCCATAAACTGTTCCAAATAAGTAACAGATGCTTTCATAACCTCTGCACTTTGCAGAACCTCCGCAACGATAAGCTCATTACCGTTGAATAAACGGCCAACCTCTTCCATCCCGCGCATAAGCGGTCCGTTGATAACATCCATAGCCGAATATTTCTTAAGCGCCTCATCCAAATCTGGAATAAGCCCTTCCTTCGTGCCTTCAACCACATAGGAGCCAAGTCGTTCCTCAAGCGTTAGATTTGAAATCTTTTCTTTCTTCTCTACTTTCTTGTCGCGGAATGCAGCAACAAAAGCAGCAAGAGTCTCATCCGTTGTCGTATAAATAAGCGCTTCAGCCAGCTTACGCTCATGATCAGGAATTGAAGCATAACGCTCCAGCTTCTCTGTGTTCACAATCGCATAATCGAGACCAGCCTTCGTCGCATGATACAAATAGACGGAGTTCAACACTTCACGTCCTGCATCAGGCAAACCGAATGAGATGTTGCTGAGTCCAAGGATTGTTTTGGCAAGCGGGAATTTTTCTTTAATCATCCGAATACCCTCTAGTGTCTCCACTGCTGAGCCAATGTATTGCGGATCACCTGAACCAACTGGGAACATATTGGGATCAAAAATAATATCCTCAGGGTTCATCTTGTACTTCTCAGTAAGAAGCTTATAAGAACGCTCCGCCACTTCCATCTTCGCTTCACGCGTTACTGCTTGGCCGCGCTCATCGATCAGAATCATAACAACTGCAGCGCCGTAACGGTGTATAAGCGGCAATATTTGCTCAAACTTAGACTCGCCATCCTCCAAGTTAATGGAGTTAATAATCGCTTTACCTTGCGAGTATTTAAGGCCAAGCTCAATAATATGATCATATGTGGAATCCAGCATTAAAGGTGCTTTGATCTTCTTCACAACCTGCGGTAGGAACTGATGAACGGCATAAGCCTCATCAATATCCGTATCTTGAAGGTTGATATCGATGACATGAGCTCCGCCTTTAACCTGTGCTCTTGCGATTTCAGATGCTTCATCGAATTTTTCTTCTTTTAGAAGCCGTTTGAACTTACGTGAACCTGAAATATTCGTACGTTCACCGATCATAATGGGACGATTTTCCGGCTCAATAAACACTGTATCTATACCCGATACGGCATTGGGATGTTCACCCATCTTCGTACGCGGTGCATAAGTTGCCATTGTCTCCGCTAAAGCTCGTATATGGTCAGGAGTCGTTCCACAGCAGCCGCCAGCAATGTTCAGCCAGCCTTGCTCAGCGAATGCTGAAATTTTCTTCGCCAGCGATTCTGGGGATTCATGATAATGACCATTCTCATCCGGCAGTCCAGCATTCGGATAACAGCTTATTGCAGCATTAGCAATTTCACTCAGTGTCCGAAGGTGATCACGCATAAATTCAGGTCCCGTCGCACAGTTCAGACCGATAGAAATCGGCTTCAAATGCTCCAGAGAGATGTAGAAGGATTCGATCGTTTGACCAGCTAGCGTTGTGCCCATTGGCTCAATCGTGCCGGAAATCATTAATGGCAGTTCCTTGCCTAACTCGTCAAAAGCGTTGCGAATACCAATGCTTCCCGCTTTAACGTTGAGCGTGTCTTGGGATGTCTCGAGCAGCAAAGCATCTACACCTGCTTCAATAAGTGCAAGCGCTTGCTCATAGTAGCTCTCTACAAGCTCGTCGAAAGTGACGCCGCCGGTAACGGATAATGTTTTCGTAGTGGGTCCTAGTGCTCCAGCAACATAACGCGGTTTTTCTGGTGTGCTGTATTTCGCACAAGCGTTAATTGCTAGTTTGGCTGCAGCTAGGTTAAGCTCTCTCGCTTTTTCAGGAATATCATAATCGGCTAATACGACACTCGTTGCGCCAAACGTATTCGTTTCCAAAATGTCTGCGCCAGCTTCAAGGTATTGCTCATGAATCGATTGTATAACATCAGGACGAGTAAGAACGAGCATTTCATTACAGCCGTCCAGCTCTGGTCCTCCAAAATCATCTTCATTTAAGTTAGCTTGCTGAATCATCGTACCCATTGCACCGTCCAAAATGAGTATACGTTCCTTCAGCACTTGTTGTATGGTTGGTTTCGACAAGTTTCCTACACCCTTCCCCGAAAAATCATTAACATATAGTTTATCAGAATGCCTGATGTGTGAAAAGGGATATCCATCGACAATCCATTTTATTTGATTTATAATAATTATATCATTTAATTTCTATAGGAAAAGAGGGAATGTTCATGGCAGAGATAAGAATTCGCAATACAGAAGAACGAATTACAGGTGAAGAGAATGTCCGTGCATTTCTAGATAAGCAAGAAGTCCTTTATGAGCACTGGAATCCAAGCAAGCTATCCGAAGGTCTTCAACAAAAGTTTACCCTCACCGATGAAGAGAAACAAGAAATTCTAGCAACTTTTGACGAAGAAATTCAAGATCTTGCAGCACGTCGCGGCTATAAAACATGGGATATCATTGCATTGTCCGATGCTACGCCTAACCTAGATGAGCTTCTCAAAAAATTTGAGAACGTTCATACCCATACAGAAGATGAAGTACGCGCCATTACTGCAGGCCGCGGTATTTTCATCATCAAGGGAACGGATGATGTTGGTTATTTCGATGTTGAGCTTGAAGCTGGCGATGTTATTTCTGTTCCAGAATACAAGCCGCATTTCTTCACTCTAATGGACAATCGTGAAATCGTAGCTGTGCGTCTCTTCATTGAGACTGAAGGCTGGATTGCACATCCATTTGCAGATGAGAAGTTCGCTTCCAAACAGTCTTAATATCATTTTTAAAATAATGCAAGCCCCTCGTCTGGCAGCTTATGCTGCCTATGAGGGGCTTATTTATGTGCAAGGACGGCGTTATCCGTCTTTGCATCTGCATTTTTTTACGCTTCAAGCAGCTGTAACAGCTCTTCTAAATGTTTAATTTCATGGGTCGGAATAATCTCATCGTTACGGACGGCACCATGGCGGTTAATCCATACCGATGTCATTCCGATCGTATTCGCTCCAAGGATATCCGTCGTTAGCTTATCCCCTACCATGATCCCATGATCACATTCTACGCCAAGACGTTCAAGCGCGTGCTTGAATATGGAAGCAGCCGGTTTTCCTTCACCAAACTCACCAGAAATAATAATATGATCGAAATATGGCGTTAACTGAGGTACTCCTGCAAGCTTCTCTCTTTGCAAATCAGGTGATCCGTTTGTTAGAAGCAGCAATTTGTATTTGCCCTTTAGCGCATCTAGAACACGGAATGTTTCTTCGTAAACGATTGGACGAGCACGTCTCTCGGCAGGAAACTGTTCAGCAAGCTTCGCTCCCAGCTCCTCGTTGTCAATGCCAAGCGCTTTGAGTCCTTGTGTCCAAGCCGCTTTTCGATAGCCTGGCGCTAGTTTCTCCAGCTTGCGGAATTCCTCTTGCTCCCCTTCAAGGAAAGGAGCCCAGAGGCCTTCAAAAGGATTGATACCGATCATTTTTGTGAATGGAAATGTCTCATACGATTCATATAAAGCTCTCGCTTCACGGCGAACCGATTCCTCAAGCTCCAATGGATCAATGCCTGTTACGGCTGCTGCCGCTTGACAGGTTGCATCGAAAGCTTCCTTTACACTGCGGTCATCCCACAGTAATGTATCATCTAAATCAAATAATACCGCTTTTTTCACCATTGTCGTCGTAACTCTCCTGCCTATTATTTTTCCTGATATGTGATTCCGTTTGTTTGTGCAAAATGTTTAAGCTTAACAGCAATTTCATCAGTTGGGAAACGATTAGTCAACTTAGAGAAAACCCAATTTCCACCTTTATGCTGTTCGACTACCACATGACCCTTATGAACACTAATTCCTTTGATTGCATCAACTGTAATTCTTTTATCACCTGTCATACGACGTGTTTGAAGAAAGTCTTTGCCGATTGTAATGTAAGGTTTCCGTAGAAAGAATACAGATGCCAGCAAAATATAACAGCCTACTGTAATCCAAAACATAGTATCCGTCTTAAAGCCTGGCGAACCTTGCATAAGTAGTACATACAAGCCGATAAATAAAATCAATAGAATTGGAGCAATAAAATTACGTCCAACGATTTTATCCGACTTCTCAGCATTTAAAACAATTTGACCATTGCCTTGCTTCTTGCGTTTTTTATTGACCGTTTCCATATTTTTGCGCACTTTGCGCTCCCAAGAACGTGACAATCTAATCTCTCCTCCTAATTGAAAACCCTATTGGAACGGTCTGCGAAATTTATCGATGAACCGATTCGGATAATCATCTGGCAAAGCACTAATCTTATCCAGCGTATTCCAAACCTCGATTGGCATTTCCCAGCCCAGTGCACCCATGTTGTCCTCGAACTGATCTAATTTACTTGCTCCAAATATAGGGGAGGTAATACCCTCACGCTGCAATAGCCATCTAAGAGCGATCTGAGCAGGTGATTTCCCAAGCGCTTTCGCAGCTTCCAGCAACGCATCTAAAATATCAAAATTTTGATCAAGTGCGCGATTGACCCATGCACTCTCTCCAACTTTAGAGGTTAGTCGACCCTCTTGCGGTATACTTCGGTCATAGCGCCCCGTTAAGAAGCCTCCACCAAGCGGAGCCCAAGGAATAATCCCAACTTTCTCTTCCAAACAAAGAGAAAGCATTTCTCTATCCATTTGTCTGCTTACAAGACTATACTGGGGTTGAATGGATACAAACCGGACATATCTTGCTGCATCGCTGTAAGCAAGAGACTTCATCAACTGCCATGCATAAAAATTAGAACAACCTATGTAACGCACTTTTCCTGATGTAACGAGATCATCCAGCGTACGGAGCGTTTCCTCAATAGGCGTGGCATGATCCCATACATGCACTTGGTACAAATCAATATAATCCGTCTGAAGCCTTCTTAAGCTAGCCTCAACGCCATCCATGATATGCTTTCGGGACAGCCCGACTCCATTAATGTCATCGGAGGTTTTCATACGAACCTTCGTAGCCAAAACGATATCAGAACGATTCTTCTTGATTGCTTTTCCGACAATTTCCTCTGAACGGCCATTTACATATACATTTGCTGTGTCCAGAAAATTTCCTCCGCGATCAACAAAACGATGAATCATTTCAATAGAATCCTCTTCGCTTGTCGTATTGCCAAAGGTCATCGTTCCCAAACACAGCTCAGATACAGCCAGTCCACTTTTACCCAGAAGCTTGTATTTCATCTAATCACCCTTTCATTCTATATGAAATGAGGACCTTTAACGAAAGTTAGTGCTTCGTCTTTTCTTCACCTTCAACAATTGTAATATTATCTAGCTGTTGGCGAAAGTTGCCTTTGAAAATTTTCAAGTATTGGCTTCTTAACTCGGCTCTTTCCGTGATTTCTTCATCCGATAAGCCCGTTGCTTTATTTTTACGAGAAAGCTCGTTAATTCGCGCTATGATTTTATCCATCTCCATGACTTCAGTCCACCCCTCTCATGCTGAAAAATACTCTACTCACTACTTTGACATTTCAACCAATAGGTTGTCAAGGCAAAGACTGGCGGAGAAAGAATGCAATAATGAACTTTATTTATTAGTCCAAGACTACTTGATCCCCTTCCTTTAATCCATCCAGTACTTCTGTAAGCTCCGGTGTTTCTAAACCAATCTTAATTTCTCTTCGCTCAAATTGTCCGTTTCCTTGATCGAAATTGACAAAATATTTGTCCTTCTCACGCATAATCGCGAGGGTAGGCACTACCGTTGTCATTTCTCTTCTTTCCGTTTCAATAGCTCCGTTCAAGCTAAGTCCCGCAATCAGATATTGGTTCGGTTCCAATGATATGACAACCTCGAATTGCGCTGCCTGGTCTATACTATTTTGATCCGTGCCTGTTTTGGCAAATTTCGATACCTTCATGACTTTACCTTTTAACTTCTCCTGCTTCATTGCGTTCATCTTCACATCAACAGGCATGCCTTCTTTAATTCGGAATACATCCTGCTCCCCAACAAGCGCAATGAATTGAAGCTTATTTAGATCGACTACCTTTCCTACATACTCATTGTCTCCGAGCGCCATTGGCTTTTTATTAGGATTATCGAACAGAAAAATCCCAGTCGCAGGTGCTAGAAAAGTAGCTTCATTAAGCATCTTCTTCTTCTGTTGAAGGTCCTTTGATTGAATCGAACCTGTTACTTCATTAAGTTCATTTGTAATCCGAGCCATTTCTTTCTCAGCAAATGCTTTTTTTCGATCATCCTCTGTTGTTTCAAGGGGTTTCACATCAGTGGATATTTGGTTCAAATAATCGTTAAGCTCCGACTCTAGTTTAGCTTTCTTCATAGTTGCTTCCATTTGAACAATTTCATTCTTCACTGACGTTTGGTCCAGCTTAAATAAGATGTCACCCTTCTTGACCTGCTGACCATCTGCTACCAGCCACTGTGTTACTTCCGAGCCGTACGGCGAGTATACTAACGTTTCTTGTTCGTATAATGATTTTCCTTTTACTTCAATTGTATTCATTAGCGTTTCTTTCGTAACCTGAAAGGTAATCGGCTGCACGTCTGTCATCATATCCGATGGACGAGAGGGATTTCCAAACTTGTATAAACCAAAGCTTATGCCTATAAGTATAAGACCGATAATGCCCCACTTTATTTTCTTCTTCATTGTTATGCTCCCTTTTGTTTACTTATTTAGTCTCGACGAATTGCGGTCAAAGCATCTGTACGTGAAGCGCTAATAGCCGGATAGATACCGGATAACACGCCCGTAGCCAGTGCGAACAGCATGCCAACTGGAATGGTCATGAACGGAATGAAAATAATAACCGCATCCCTCTCATCGGAAAAAGCACCTATTAACCCATTAATGCCCCATACAATCCAATAGGAGAACAATACACCGAGCAAACCGCCAAGAAAGCCAAGCAGCGCAGCTTCAACAATAAACATATTTCGAATCTGAGCAAGGTTTGCGCCCAACACCTTCATAATTCCGATTTGGCGTCTTCTTTGGTAGGTAGACATCGTCATCGCTACGACAATAGAAATAGAAGCAATGATAAGTATAAATACGCCAATGCCAAGTGCCGCAGCTTTTATGACCTTAAATTCATTACTGAGCCGTTCCTTCTGATAGAGATTCGTTTGAGTTGTTACGACTAGCTTTTGAAGCTGTTTTTCAACACCTTCAATATTTTTCTGGTTATCTACTTTTACAACTATGGAGTTGTAATTTTGATCCTCGCTATTGACCATTTTCAGCTCTTTTTTGAGCATCTCAGCTGTTTCAATCGAAACGTAAGCTTTCTTGTTGTACATCAAGCTGTCTTCGTTGGCGCCTTCCGGCTTCTTCAGTACACCGATCACTCGCAATGGACTGGTTAATTTTTCACCATTTTGTGTATAGAAACGTAATTGTATTTGCTTTTGATATAATGCTGCTGGCTGCTTATTCAGATTGTTATACTTGTCCATCAACACTTCATCATAAGGATTTGCATCTATTTGTTTAATCAAGCTCGTCCTTGTTTCCTCGTCAATCATTCCTAATGTCGCTCCATAATCTAGAATGATCGTTCCAGTCAAATCAGAAGGCGCTCCTTGTGAGAATTTGTTTCCAAAAGCAGTCAGCATTTCTAAATCTGTACCTATAATCTGCGTTTGATACTGTGAGCTCATATTATCAATCGTCGACATATTCATGTAATCTAACGTTTGATACGGTGCGGCAGCCGCAACATGCTGGATTTGACGCATTAAATTTAACTTCTGTTCCGTTAATTTCCCTTGATTGCGAGATTCTGAAGCTTCTGCTCCTACTGATCCACCACCTTGCGAGGGGCCGCTATTTTCAGTCACCGTTATTTCATCCATATTTAAGTAGCTGTTCATTTGATTCTCTATGTAAAGCTGAGCAGATTCACCAATACTCATCGCAACAATAATTGCAGCACATCCTATAGAAATGCCCGCTGCGCATAATGCCGTTACGACCTTCCTTCTTTTCACCTGATCCCATGACAGCCTTGTAATATCACTAATTCTCACGCTTTGTTCCCCCTGTGAGCATAGGTTCTGCTTTTGATTCCTGATCCGTCACAAGAAAACCGTCGCGAAGCGATATAATTTTCTTTGTTTGCGCGGCAACTTCACGTTCATGTGTAACGATAATAAAAGTAGTATCCATCGTCTGATTCAATCGTTTCAAAATCATAATAATCTCTTCTTCTGTCTTCGTATCCAGGTTCCCTGTCGGCTCATCTGCGAATATGACTGATGGCTCAGTGATCAGAGATCTTGCAATACTGACACGCTGCTGCTGTCCACCTGACAACTGAGACGGATATAATTCCGCTTTGTCTGGTATGCCCACTTGTTCTAGCAAAGCAAGTGCTTTCTTTTTCCGCAGCGTTGGTTGCATCGACTGGAATACTAGTGGCAGCTCAACATTTTCACGTACAGTCAAATTCGCGATGAGTTCATAAGCTTGAAAAATAAAACCAATATGCTTACGCCTAAACTCGGCTAATTGATTCTCATTCATCGTCACGATATTATGATCCGCTATAAAAATATTGCCTTCTGTTGGCTTCATCAAGCCTGCCATCAGATTAAGAAGCGTTGACTTACCAGAGCCAGAGCTCCCTAGCAAGGCAATCATCTCCCCTTTATGTACGTGAAAACCAATCTTCTGCAATACAACTGTCGTTTCGTTCCCATTTTTAAAGGAATGGGACAAATCTTCTACACGTAACAATATAGTCTCTCCTCTCAGTTCCCTATTAATAGACGTCAAAACTATTGCTTCCCCCTGCAGTTCAAACAAAAAAACTTTCTGAATGAGATAGATTCTATTGATCTATCACTCAGAAAGCTCTATTTGTTGTTATAACTTGTCTATTATATTGTATTATTGGATAAATTTAAATGACAGGTATAATAATCTTTTGTCCTGGTTTCAAATCAACGGTTTGCAAACCGTTTCTATCTTTAATCATATGTATGATAAATCTAATGTCATCGGAACCATCAGAATAGCTCTTAGCAATTCCCCAAAGCGTGTCGCCTGAAGATACCGTTACAACTTGCTCATCCGCTGTTGCTTCCATAGGATGACTAACTGATGCAACAGAATCCATAATTAGAAAACTAGTGAATAATAGAATAAACACCGCAAAGCTCACTACAATCTTAACCATATTTCTCTTAACAAATCTCAGACTATTGCGCTTTAAGAGCATTAATGAATTGCGCTCTTCTGCCTTATGAATGGATTTATAAAAACTTGGACTCGTTATCATCTCTCAGCACCCCAAACGTTTGTTCTGTTTTAAGATTACACGAACAGACGTTTGGTGTCAACAAAAAATACGAACTTCTGTACCTAAGAACTTATGTTTGTACGAACTCCGGTTCTATGTTATAATTTTCTACAAATCTACTAATGGAGTGATTGCAGTGTCGAAGATTTCTAACCGACAACATTCAATTCTTGAATTCATTAAGAATGAAGTCCGGGAGAAAGGCTATCCACCCTCCGTTCGAGAAATCGGCGAGGCTGTAGGATTATTATCCAGCTCAACCGTTCATGGTCATTTAGACCGATTGGAAAAGAAGGGCCTTATTCGCCGGGATCCAACCAAACCACGTGCAATCGAAATTTTAGACGGCGACGGAATCGCAACTCCGTCTGTAGCCAATGTGCCAATTGTTGGTAAGGTAACTGCCGGTGTACCAATCACTGCAACAGAAAATATTGAAGAATATTTCCCGCTTCCCGCCCATATGGTCGGTGACAGCAGCGTCTTCATTCTAAATGTTATGGGCGAAAGTATGATTGATGCAGGCATCCACGATGGCGACTACGTGATCGTACGTCAGCAACAAACCGCTAATAATGGAGAAATCGTTGTTGCTATGACCGAGGATGATGAAGCGACGGTAAAAACCTTCTACAAGGAAAAAAACCATATTCGCTTGCAACCGGAGAACACCTCCATGCAACCGATCTTGCTCCAAAACGTTACGATTCTAGGCAAAGTCATCGGACTTTTCCGCGATATTCACTAATGAATTATACACGTATACATAAAGAACAGGCTGAATCCGCGATGCTCACGCATGGATTCAGCCTGTTCTTTGTTTTGGACAAGTATTCTTTTCCCATGAACGAATACTAGCGGCAGGTTAGTATTCATTGATTGAGTCAACATTAAGTAAGTTTCAGATATTATTGAGCGGATTTTAGTTAATTTGGCGGGAATAGAGCTAGTTTTCAGCATTATTCACTTGGGGTATGGTCAATGAGACTAGTTTACGTTAAAAGAGGCTAATTAGAGCTAATTTCTAGCTCTAATTAACCGTTTTTGGTTAGTTTTTGGAGAATAGAGCTAATTTCTAGCTCTATTTCTTTGCGATTTGCCCATTCATGACTGGATTGTGGTAAATGTGGCTCAATAGAGCTAATTTCTAGCTCTAATTAACCGTTTTTGGTTAGTTTTTGGAGAATAGAGCTAGTTTCTAGCTCTATTTCTTTGCGATTTGCCCATACATGACTGGTTTGTGGTAAATGTGGCTCAATAGAGCTAATTTCTAGCTCTAATTAACCGTTTTTGGTTAGTTTTTGAAGAATAGAGCTAATTTCTAGCTCTATTTCTTAGCGATTTGCCCATTCATGACTGGATTGTGGTGAATGTGGCTCAATAGAGCTAGTTTCTAGCTCAATTCATTCGCAAACGTAAATACCCAGCCAGATATTAATTTTAATGAGTTAAGTTACATTGTAATAATCGTGCTTCGCGTCCCCCAACCACTATTCTTCACTCCTTCCTTAAAGTGAATCAATAAAATGAATCTCAGTAAGCAAATTCTTCAATACCGTTACGGCTTGCGCGCGGGTTGCTGAAGCTTGAGGAGCAAATTGAACTTCACTTAACCCTTTCATCAATCCGGCTCCGATTACATCTTGAATAGGTGTAACCGCCCATCCGCTGATAGCCGATGCATCTTCAAAATGATTCAGCGTTGCTGAGGGCCCATCCTTCCATTCACCAACAAAGTGAACAGCTCTCATGATCATAACCGCCATCTGTTCTCGTGTTATCGATTCATTTGGCTGGAAGGTTCCGTCACTGAAGCCTTCAATTAATTTAGCAGAAGCAGCAGTCTGAACGGCGCTGGCATACCATTCTGACCCTTTTAGATCTTTAAAGGGACTGCTTACATTTGTACTAACTGATGTTAAGCCTAAGCCTCTTACAAGTATAGCGGCAAATTCAGCTCTAGTAATAATTCCGTCAGGGTTAAAGCTTGTATCGGTTACACCCCTTACAATCAACTTAGAAGCCATAAGTTCGACATCTTTTTTCCCCCAGTGTGATTCGATATCACTGAATGATTTACTAAATCTCGCAATTGTGTAAATGCTGTTTCCATTTCGTTTGATTTGTGCGATCGTTTCACCGTTCATCTTGGTGAATTGAGCTGGTACGAATGTAAATTCGTCAAGGCTTGGATCATATAGAACTGCTGTCAACTCCGCAGTATCATTGGTTTGACCAAGCGTAATAGAACGATTCACATAGGACGAACCAAGCGGCACGTCAATCGATTTACCGTCAGCTTGCACAGACAAGACATAATCATAGGCGTCACCGATCAGCTCAAATCCTCTTACCTCTGCAGCTTTACTCAATTTTGCTCCAAGTTCTTTACCGATCTCTGAAATCGATACCTTGACCGTAATATCTTTCATCTCTGCGCCGATAGCAGCAGCTAGTGCGTTTTTAATTATAGACACTGGCAGTTGATAAGACGCATTCCCTGATACGATCATAAACTCCAACTCACTTGCCGTGTTCGCAGCTTTGCTTAAGGATATAGCTGGTATTGTAACACTTAAACGAGAAGCGGCTTCATCAGCGCGTATAATAATTTGTCTAGGCGATGGCTGATTGATAACCAATTGCAGCGCTTTTTCAACATATTCATTACTAACCGTTATATCCATTATTGGCTCTTCACCTGCAACAGAGGTTTTTACAATGGTTAGTGGTGGAAGTGATGGTGCGACGGTCACTGGTGGCTGAACGGGATTCTGGGGGTCCACTGGATCTATCGATAAATCCTCCACTAACTGCAATAAACCAAATCTTGACGTATTTTGATATGAATTACCGCTCGTGTCATTCCAAATTGCTACGGAGCTTCTGCTTCCACTGCCCAACTCATCATTGTTGACCTGAATGTCGAAGCCTATGAGAGCATTCTTTGCTGGTTGAATTTTATTAAGTGCAATGCGCGTCTCTACAATGTACCCGCCTTCTACAAGTTTTGTTTTCGTAGTGAAATTGCTTGCGGTAGCTGCACCGCCATAGCTTTGTTCGTTGTCAAAGTTTACACGATACTGCCCGTCATCCCCTCCGTAATCGGATGATTTTTCATTTTTTTGATCAAGGAATATTTCAACAGAGTCCTGTTCATAAGCATTTGATGACTTTTTGCTTAATAGGCTGTCACTTACTTCTGCATAAACGTAAAGGTATTCTAAATCCCAAAGTGTTCTTACTTTTGCAGTTGAACCACTTGTACCTTGCACCCAACGGTCCGTTGTGATTTCTGGAGCTGAATTCCATATTTCATCCTTGTCACCGTCAATAACAGCAGTTCCATAAAGCGCTTTAGCTACTTTTAACTCCTCAATAAGCGTTAATACGCCATAATGATCTGCTGATAGATGCTGGCTGTTCGTTCTGTCGCTCCATGATGTAATCATGTTAGTATCGGCATCTTTTACACGAGAATCAAATCTGAGCTCACCCTTTAAGGAAATTGTATGCTCTAATTCAATTATCGCCTCAACCATGTACCCTCCTGCAATTTCCTTAACTTTATAGACGAATCCTGTGGTCGGCTTACCGTCACGTGTTAAAATATAATGCTTATTCGTACCATCTTGGACGAACAACTCTAGGGTATCCAGGTTATTAAAACTTGTATCTTTGACAATTGTCTGTACATAGAGATGCTGAGAGTCCCAAAGTGCTTTAAATAATCCACTAAGCTCTTCGCTGGTCCTCAAGCTTAACGGTTTGATCACATCCCAAGCTTGCTGCGAATCTTCAAGGAGCTTAGGAGTACCTTCCGTAATCTCTGCTTTGCTATTCAAAATAGGCAGTTTGGATGGATCGACAATCGCCCAATAAGCAAGCTTTGCTTGGAATTCCTTATCAAATACAAAAGGCGCGTTCTGGCGGCCGCTCCCGCTCGGTCGATCATTCAGCCAAGTATGATCATCGGCAATACCCCAGAAGGTTACATTGCTAATATATTGGCTAATGCTTTTCAGTCCATCAAACAGATCCTTATAACGATAAGCAAGCTCTGTCAAAACAGAATCTGGAATGACATCGTATTTCTCGGTGTCATTGGTATAAATATTGATATCGAGCTCCGTAATTTGGTTATCAAACCCGCTTTCGCCAAACTTAACAATGGAATCAAGAATCGAGCTCATCGATGGTGTACTTATATTAATGTGCGTTTGATGCCCTACACCGTCGATTGGAATACCCTTCTTATCACGAAGATCAGTAACCAATTTATAGAGCGCATCACGTTTTGCCGGATTATCTGTATTGTAATCATTAATATAAAGCTTCGCATCCGGATCGATCTCACGTACCTTCAAGAAAGCGCGTTCGATATATTCCGTACCTGTCACTTGATACCATACACTGTTGCGCATGCCATCTGGCTGACTGGCATCAATGACTTCGTTCACCACATCCCATGCAGATACACGGTCTTTGTAACGATTCACGATTTGCTCAATATGATTTTCCATTCGACTGAGAAGCAGCCCTTTATTAGCCTCTCGTTTGACTGGATCGGTCTCGTTGATCATTTGATTACCATTCAGATCGAGAAACATCCACTCAGCAGCTTGAGAATGCCATACAAGGGTATGGAATCGCATCTCCATATCATGATCCTCGGCATATTTAAATAGGGCGTCAGCAGCTGACCAGTTAAATTGTCCCTCTGACGGCTGAATTAAGCCGGGCTTCATGACATTTTCAGCAACGATTACATTATAGTGTTTATTTAATAATTCATGGTGCGTGCCAATCGTTTGCTGCGGCTCGATGGCTGCTCCAATTGTAAAGTCATTTTGGAAAACATCCTTTAGAGACGGAATGTCTTTTTGAATGGAAAGTGGAGGCTTTAGCAGCATGCTAAAATCATCGATATAGAAATTCGCAGGACTATTTGCTGTTTCCACATAAATGGCTAGACTATCAGCAACAGTTGTCAGGGCATATTGACCGCTAAATTGTACCCACTCGCTGTCGTTTACCGTCTTATTTCCCACTAGCGTAATATAGTTATTGACGCCTTGATAAGTAGTCTGCAAGCTCAAACGAAGCTCTGTTGCCGTTTGTCCAGATTGAAGCTTAGCCCAAACCGAAAAGTCATAACTGCTGTCCTTATGCATTTTTCCAGTTACATCTAGCTTAGGTCCTTGATTTTGAGCTGATGCTTCTGTTAGCAGACTGTATTGCCCGCTCTTGGCATCGGTAGTAACTGCCCTTACCGAATCATTGCCATTGCGCGCAAGCCATCCCTGCGATGAACCATCCTCAAAGCCCGCAGTAATGCCAGACTGATCGAGCGGCGGTGCCTCAGTCATTTTGATAACAAAATCATCAATGACAAGGATATCCTCTACAAGAGAGCTTTCAACATAGAGTGTTAGATCATCCATCTCCTCTGTATATTTAAAAGATCCCCTCAGCTCTGTCCAATCTCTAGTGGTTATTTGCTGTGATGCTATTGTTTTCCACGCTGTTACACCACCAGACGGTTTCTGCTGCATAGATAGTTTAACTATGCTTTCTGAGGCTGCCTTTTCCGGCAATTTAACTTGACCTGAAATTTCATAGGTCGCATTTTTTTTCAATATGCCCTTAACATCTAGGCTTGGACCATTCCATGATGATGTTCTGCCGCTGGATTTCAATGCATTTGGAGCTGATTTAACTGGATCAGTAATCAGCTCGACCTTACCCGCGCCTCGCTGTGTCCAACCCTGCACTGTTCCATCGTCAAAAGGATAGACATATATGCCGGCTACAGGTTCTGGCGGTGTTGGAGCAACCATTGTGAGCTTGAAATCATCCACATAATAGGACGATGTTGCATCATTGTTTAGTTGAACATAGACGATAATTTCTCGATGACCCGGATTGACTGTGTATTGTCCAGATAGCTTGACCCATTTCGTATCCGTAATATCATCAGTCATTAATTGAACCTCTTCTACCCCGACATTATCGGATACTCTGCCCAATACGAACATTGTCGCCGTCGTTGGAGCTGTTCCAGCAGCAAGTTTCATATATACTTCGATCTCGTATTTTGCACCAGATTCCCATAAGCTATTGTTGTATAACCGTGCCATATGACCAATCGAAGACCTTCCTGACATTTCCAGACTTTGTGTGCCGCTATTCGCTTCTTTCGATGACAGCGTTGTTGATCCATTACCGCCCCTAGCTGCCCAACCTACAGGTATGACATTTTGTTCAAAATCGTGATAGGCAATGACTTGAGGTGTATTCTGATCTACATCACTCTCTTCCGCAGCAGCCGGATTTGCAAACAAACCTGTAGGCAATAGTAAACTAATTGTCAAAATGACAGCCGAAAGCATACGAAGTTGTTTCTTAGATTTCATCATACTCGAGAATTTCCTCCTCTAATTGGGTTGCCAATCCTTTTTCCCGCTTCAAACAGAATGAAACCGTTTACAATTTGGGTCGGAATTAATAATCCCTGCAAGTCCTCCCTTCCAAGTTATATCTTACAGGACAAGAAGAAGAGTCTACACCCAAGGAAATATACAACTTACTGTACAAACTATAGTTAAATATTTCGTACTGCTTCAAATGAGACTTAACTCGATAGCAAACGTATTTTATGTATATAATTTTTTAAGGAGCTGTTACAGATGAAATTTAGAGCAGGAAACTCGCCAATCATTTGTCCGTGTTGTCAGAACAATACCTTTACCAAAGATTTTCGGCAGTTGAATTCAAGAGGAGCTACCTTTTTCGGCATGGATTGGGCAAACAGAAATGCAACTATTCTTGTTTGTCAAAATTGCACTTATATCTCATGGTTCATGAACGAGCCTCAAATGGACAATTAATTCGTATACATAGCAAAAACAGCTTATCTCACACATTCCTATCGCGCCTAACTATTTGAAAACAAGACAAACACCCAATCAGGATGGATGAATGGCGCATAATCTACACAGTATTCAAATCGTAAGGAGGTGCATTGAAAAATGTCCGGTTACGGTGGAGCTTTTAACAACACAGGTACGATCCTGGTGCTCTTTATTCTGTTGGTCATTATCGCTTGTAGTTGCGGTATCTTTGGCGGCGGCTACTAATCCAATCTAAAAAATGTATATTCGTATACACGCAAGTGTTAAGCAAGTAAATAAATCACACAGAAAAAGACCCTTAAAATGGGTCTTTTTCTTGTTTCTCAATAACTCATCTTCCCTATCTCATACTAGAGAATAAATTCGAAGCATATGAATGTATGAGAATGGATTGGCCGAAAGGAGATGATTGGATGACCATAAGAAAAATCATTCGCAGCCTTTCCTTTGGATTTATAATGGGCATTTTGGCAATTGGACTGCTGCCGTTTATTATTATTTTTAATTGGGCCGAAATGCTATCCCTTACTGAACTTGAAGCCACTCCGTTATTTTTAGTTGCCAATAAATTTATTAACGGTTCTTGGGTGAGAAAAAGAAGCCGACACCCTAAAGAGGGTTTAGAAAAAGATGAGGAATAACGCATAAATGCGTCCAAAAAAATTATATAGAACCATTTAAAAATCGGGAACCGTCAAGGTCCCCGATTTTTGTTATGGCTCCATTTCAAATAGCTCCTTCAATCGGCTTATCAAATCTTCATTATTCAAATAATAACGCCCATCGCTCGCGCTGTTTGATGTGAACCCAAAAATTATTTTATTGTTTTCGTACAGAGATACGCTATAAAGGTAACCATCCCGCATCTCCTGATTTGGGTCGAGATCAAAGCTCAGATTACGAACTTTCTTAATCCAATCCTGTATATACGCCGCATTTTCAAAAGATTTGCGTTCACCTGTAGACCCATTCACAATCTCGATAAAATCAACTTTCTCTATTTCGCCTGGATACAGCTCATAGAGTTTTTTGGACTGAGCTGCTATTTCCGTTTTACTGCAACCTGTAATCATAAGCAAAGCAATAAATAGCAGAAAAATAGATGTGTAAGCTGTCTTCATGGATTCATCTCGCTCATTCGATCGACGTGAAGCTTTTAAATACCATTACATAAGTTGCCATAATGACAAGAAAAACGATAACGTTAAGCAACAATGCAAAAACCGCTTTTTTGCTCTTTAACGTAATCACTCCAATTAAACCAGTTATGATGCCAACTATAGAGCATGTAGCACCCAGTATGCCAGAAATGATGAAAGTTAATAAGGATACAATTGCTAATATATATGAAACTCGTACGATCAAATTCTATTCCCCCTTTGTATCTTCCTCCCTTAATAACGTACCAGAGCCGATTAAAGTTACAATATAAGCCATTTTTAACAAAGAACGATAAAGGTCATTTAAAAGTTCAAAAAGCCGATATCGATTTAATATCGACACCAGCTTTCATTCGCTTGTACAAGCATTATTAATTGGTTTTTGTAACTTCCTGAATAGTTGCTTCCTTCTTGTTTCCGATAATAAATTGAATCACAATTTGCAGGATGATGATGATTGCAAGGGCGTAAAAGGCTTTAATGAAGCTGTCTGAGAAATCATGAATCATACCAATTAAGATCGGACCTATTGCACCTAAAATATAACCTCCAGACTGAACCATAGCAGACCAAGTGTTAGCCTCCATCCCATTACGTGTTTCATCGATTGGAAGCATCAACGCAATAGGGAATAATCCCCCCGTTCCAATGCCAAGCGCTATCGCTGCAAGCCAAGGACTAACAGACATATTAAGCATAAACACACCTGCGAGCTCCATTATCGAACAGCCAATCAGCCACCATAACCGCTTCTTGAAACGTTGAACCCCAATCGGTATTAAAAGTGTAGCTGGCAATGAAATCAAAGTTAACATGGTTTGCATCGTTCCTGCTGTTTCCTTCGAATAGCCCATGCTTTGTACTGCAGGTGCGAACCACGTGGTTACAGAGTAAAAAATGGCAGACATTAATCCAAAAGACAATGTCAATACCCACGCTCTTCTGTTTTTCAAAGGAATACGAACGACGTTTTCAGATATTTGGAGCTTTGTATCTTCCTTCTTTATTTTTGAAGCCAATCTCAGCCAGACAGGCAAGGCGATGACTGCAAAGAGCGCCCATACGCTCAATGACACATTCCACTCGCCATTAAAAGCCTTCTGTAGGGGTACGGATAACCAGACGCTGAGTACGGCACCTACCACCATAGCCGTTGAATAAATTCCTACCATAGTAGACGCACGTTTTGGGAAATAACGTTTAATAAAACCGGACAACAGCGGTCCAATGATAGCAATACCTACTCCTGTAAGGAAAGAAGTAATCAATAGAGAATACGTTGATACTGCAAAATAGCGGAGAGCTGTTGCTGCACCTATGATCAGTAAGGCGATCGATATTGCTCGTTCCGTACCATAACGTCTGTTAAGCCTAACAGCAAGTGGCGCGAATAATCCCATACATAGAACAGGAAGTGAAGTCAATAAACTTACAACCGAACCGCTTATGCCAAGATCTTCCTGTATTGTTCCCAGTATTGGAGGGATCGAAGTGATGGAAGGCCTTAAATTCAAAGATGCAAGAATGAGCGCAATTACTAAATAAACATTTTTCATTTTGGTTCTCCTCTAAGTTGAATTACTTTTCGAATGTTACTTTAGTAGTATATATGCGCTCGAATGATTGAACAATATAATAATATCTATTATAATCATTGATAATTTGAATGAATCGGGAGTGATAGCTTGGAAATTCGACAATTAGAAAATTTCATAGTCGTATGTAAGGAACTGCATTTCACAAGAGCAGCTGAGAAAATAGGAATTGCTCAGCCAACATTAAGCCAACAAATTCGTGCATTGGAGGATGAGCTCGGAGTCCCTCTATTTGATCGGGTAGGCAAAAAAATTATGATGACACAGGCAGGGACCTTGCTTTTGGATTACAGCCTTCAGATGGTTAATCATTTAGAAAATACACAGGCTGCCATTGCAGAATTTCGCAGCGGACAACAAGGAACTTTGGTAATCGGTGTCTTGCCATCTGATCTAGATTATAGAATTACAAAGCTCTTGATTGATTTTCACACCGAATTTCCTTTGGTGAAGTTGAAGGTCGTATCCTCTATTACGGGTGTTAAACAAGTATTGGAGAATGAAGTGGACATCGGCATAGCACTCACATCCCCACCTGATGAGAGGCTCATACAAATCCCTTTAGCCCAAGAGGAATACGTACTGGTCGTATCAAAAAGTCATGCATGGGCGGATCGCCAATCTATTTCGATTAACGATTTACGACAAATTCAAACCGTTATGTATCCAGAAGGCTTCACCGGAAGAGAACTGATTGACAACTGGTGCCGTAAATATGGTTTCGCACTAAATACCATTATGGAAACGGCTTCAGCTACATCCATCATCAGCCTAGTCAAAGCAAATATCGGTGGTACCGTTCAGCCATATGCACTCATTGAAGCAATGAATGAGCCGTCACTGCATTGTATCCGAATTCTGGATGACGCTCCCATCCGAAGCTTTGAAATTGTATATCGAGCCGACCGATTTATTGGACATTCTGCAAAAGCATTCATCCGTCAAACCATTGATTATTTCAAATAATGAAGGCATCAATTAAATTATAGTTTTAGACATATGGTGAAGGATTTATTCGTTAATTTCCAAAGGGAATTTGATCGTTTTTATGGGCGCTTTAACTAAAGCAAAAAACCTTGAATGGAACAGTACCAATCAAGGTTTTGGTTTTCTACTTCTTCAATATAACTTTCTCGAACTCAAAATAAAACATCGCACACGTTGCAAACAGTAACTCATGCGATAAGGTATTGTTGTCTACCATCAGTAATTCTGAATATATACAACAAACCTAGCATCATGAAGTTTATGTTTATAAGCCAATCTCCATACGCTTCTTGAAACCTTATTTTTTAATAGCTCTAAACTAATACGGTATTCTAAATGAGCGTTCTCCCAACGCCTTTCGGATTCTTCATTTTCATCAAATAAGGATGTATATATAATCTCATCTATAAAGTATTTCAAATCATTCACCCCATGGATATGGATTTTTAAATGTATAAGGCCCTAGAAACGTAACAACTTCCTACGAGTATTAATGGAGATTCAATTTGTGATTGGAATTACTTTATCAAAAAATACGATTGATTCGATTTCCTTATCGCTAGTGAGATTACTGTCGCCGATAACTTACTTAATAGTGATTGAACCATTATGAATATAGGTATATTTGGAAAATAATAATTTATCTTAATATGTATATTATATTGTTATTGAGCTATTGTCCTAAAGATTATTTACGGAATCTCGAATACGTAACTCATAGCTGGAATAAAGAAACTATTGTATTTTCACTGGGTTCTTCAAGAATAAACAACAAGATTGAAATCATCTCTTTACGCAGTTAGTCACCTATTTTCTCAGAATTATTGCAGCCTAATTAAAGTAATTGAAGCAACATTGATAACAAGTTTACAATTTATACGCTCTCGATCGAGCAAATCTTTTTTATATTGTTTTTTTTCTATTATGGTTATTTTAATAACTAATGATATTAAAACACTTATTTAATATAAAAATACAATTACCAGAATTCGACTATACTGATCTCTATTTAATTAGGGTATTAGAAAATATTTAATCTTTTAAAGTTTTTTTTTGTTTCATATGTTATTGTTTTTGAGATTCATTCAATTAGTAATCGATCTTATATTTTTTTGATAATTTTCATAATTTAATTTTAATGCACCTAGAAATAATAATGTTTCATCTTTATGTTCTTTCAACCATTTTATGTTAATTCATTGAAAATTAATTTGAAATAGAAGAGGAACCATTGATTTTCAACAATATGCAGTGTTTTGTGATCAAAACGCCGAAAATCTTGATACATTAAAAAAATAGGTGCGTCTGCATGTACCTCATCTCCTAACAACAATATCATCCATTGAATGGTTAGTGTAATGCTATTTGAATTCAGTTACCTTTCAAGCTGATCGCTAAATAAAAATGAAAAATGCTCTTATCCTAAAATAAGGATAAGAGCATCTGCTGCATACATATATCTTGTTGCTGTTTTGCTTAGTGGATACTCAACGTATTGTCGAGCACGAGAGGTTTAATTAAAACAGGATAGAACGTGAGATTATTACAAGAAGGATAAACAGAACTAGAATGATTCCGAAGGTACTTCCGAAACCTCCGCCGCCGCAACCAACATTGCAGCCGCCGTAGCCTTGATTTACGCCTGCTACGTTATTTCCATATCCAACAGGTCCTTGACCTACGCCGCCCACATTTCCTACTCCATAACCGCCCATGTGTTCATCTCCTTTTGTTTAGGTACAGAGTAGCATATGTCTATATTGTTGAAAGGTTTGGGCAGTACAAAAAAATGGACTCTTTAATCCGGTATCCAAAAAAACCCCTCGGTGCTTAAAGCGCCGAGGGGTTTTGGTATTAGTATAGAGTTAGGTATTGATCGCGTTCCCATTGGTGAACTTGCGTTCTGTACATATCCCATTCGATTTCTTTCAACTCGTAGAAGTGAGCAAGTGCGTGATCGCCAAGTGCTTCACAAACGATGTCGCTTCTCAGCATCTCATCAAGTGCTTCTTTCAGATCCAGCGGCAAGCTAGGAATGCCTGAATCCTGACGCTCTTCTTCTGTCATGATGTAGATATTCCGATCTGTTGGTGCCGGCAGCGGCATTCTGTTCTTAATACCGTCAAGGCCCGCTTTCAGCATCACGGCAAGTGCTAAGTAAGGATTCGCTGCAGGATCCGGGTTACGAACCTCTACGCGCGTGCTGAGACCGCGTGAAGCCGGAATACGAATCATTGGCGAACGGTTACTTGCAGACCATGCAACGTAACATGGAGCTTCGTAGCCAGGAACGAGACGCTTATAGGAATTGATCGTTGGGTTTGTAATTGCAGCCATTGCACGGGCATGTACAAGAATGCCTGCCATGTATTGACGAGCAGTTGCGCTAAGACCCAGCTTGTCCTTCTCATCATAAAAAACGTTAGAGTCGCCTTGGAATAAGGATTGGTGACAGTGCATACCTGATCCATTCACGCCAAACAGCGGTTTAGGCATAAATGATGCATGCAAGCCATGCTCACGAGCAACGGTTTTTACAACGAGCTTGAACGTTTGAATTTGATCGGCAGCTTTAATGGCATCTGCATATTTGAAATCAATTTCATGCTGGCCAGGAGCTACTTCATGATGTGAAGCTTCAATTTCGAAGCCCATTTCTTCCAGTGTAAGAACGATCTCACGACGACAGTTCTCACCCATATCCATAGGGGCTAAGTCGAAGTATCCGCCTTGGTCATTTAGCTCAGTAGTTGGCTCGCCGCGCTCATCCGTTTTGAACAAGAAAAATTCCGGCTCTGGACCAACATTCATTGCAGTGTATCCCATCTCTTCTGCTTCCTTCAAGGCACGCTTCAAAATACCGCGCGGATCTCCAGCGAATGGCGTCCCATCCGGCATGTAGATGTCGCAAATCAAACGTGCTACGCGATCTTGCGTTACCCAAGGGAATACAACCCAAGTATCTAAGTCAGGATATAAGTACATGTCCGATTCTTCAATACGAACATAGCCTTCGATGGAAGAACCATCAAACATCATTTTATTGTCTAGTGCTTTATCAAGTTGGCTCACAGGAATTTCTACGTTTTTAATCGTTCCTAGCAAATCCGTAAATTGCAAACGAATAAAACGAACATTTTGTTCCTGTGTAATACGTTTAATATCCTCTTTAGTATAACTCACAGAATCATCTCCTCAGTTAGCTAACGTTAGTTGTTGAAAATCAAATTAACGTTTATTTAAGAAACGGGTCAATTGACCTTGAATAAGTGAAGCTTGGCCTGGTCTTTTTTCTAGAAGCTGCTGCTTAAGCAGTCTGTGAAGCTGTTGATCGGATAGCTCCCGACGCTTCACTTCGGATTGTTCACTTACAATCGTAGCATCATCGGATTCCTTGGAAACCGGATTCATCACTTGCTTAATACCCGCAATGTTGACGCCTTTTTCAATCAATGATTTTATTTCCAAAAGCCGCTCTACGTCATTAAACGAAAATAATCGTTGATTCCCTGCTGTTCTAGCAGGCACAATTAATTCATGCTGCTCATAATATCGAATTTGGCGGGCCGTTAAGTCCGTCAGTTTCATTACGATACCGATGGGAAATAAGGCCATATTTCTACGAATCTCATCAGCCATGTCGCATCAACCTTCCAGTCGCTCATTTACTTTACTATGTCCATTCTAAACGTTATACCGCAAATGTGTCAAGTTGTGTAAGGTTTGGTCACAATTAATCCGCTATTCACGAGTCGATATAACGCCGTCAAAACACCATATTTGGCATGAGCATATGTAAGCCCGCCTTGCATGTAAGCGATGTAAGGTTCACGAATAGGCGCATCCGCAGAAAGCTCTAGGCTCCCACCTTGTATGAATGTTCCCGCCGCCATAATGACAGCATTCTCATAACCCGGCATATCCCATGGTTCAGGCACAACATGTGAATCTACCGCTGCCGCCTGCTGAATGCCTTGAACGAAAGCGATAAGCTGTTCCGCTTGTCCAAATCGCACAGCTTGGATGAGATCCGTACGCGGTTCATTCCATCGGGGCTTCGTTTCAAAACCCAACTCTTCGAACATCGCCGCTGCCAGTACGCTGCCTTTAATGGCTTGTCCCACTAGGTGAGGAGCTAAAAATAGTCCTTGGTATATGTTACGAAGAGTACCAAGCATAGCTCCAACTTCTCCGCCAATCCCAGGAGCTGTCAATCGATAGGCAGCAGCCTCAACAGCAGAGGCCTTCCCTGCGATGTATCCGCCCGTCTCCGCCAAGCCCCCGCCTGGGTTCTTGATAAGAGACCCTGCCATCAAATCTACGCCAACCTCAGTTGGCTCGAGAAGCTCCGTAAACTCACCATAGCAATTATCTACAAAAACAAGGAGATCCGGCTTTACAGCTTTCACACGCTTCACCATTGCTTCAATTTCAGCTATGGTGAATGACGCTCGCCAATCATAGCCGCGCGAGCGCTGTATGCCGATTACTTTCGTTGTTGAACGAATGGATTTTTCAATTTCTTCCCAATTCAAGCTTCCATCCTCTTGGAGCGGAACCTCTGAGTATCTGATGCCAAAATCCTGCAAGGACCCTGTACCGTCGCCAGGTTTACCAATAACCTTATGTAGTGTATCGTAAGGTCTTCCGGTTATATACAAAAGCTCATCGCCTGGCCGCAGCACCCCAAATAAAGCACAGCTAATGGTATGTGTTCCAGACACGAAATGAGGTCTGACAATAGCAGCTTCCGCTCCCATTACATCGGCATAGACAAGATCCAAAACTTCACGGCCGCGATCGTTATAGCCATAACCTGTTGAACCCGTAAAATGAAAATCACTTACTTTATGTTTTTGAAACGCCTGAATGACTTTCCACTGATTGCGCTCTGCAATTCGGTCAACTGATCGAAAGGCTTCGGTTGCCAACAACTCGGCTTCCTCTGCCAGCCCTTCTAGCTGCTCCCAGAGCGCCTGATTCTCATGTTGCATACTCATTACAATATCTTCTCCTTAAAAGTTTTGCGCAGCAAAACTTAACTTCGTAAGCATTCGCTTCGTTTTGCGCAGCAAAACTTAGCTTTGTAAGCATCTGCATAGTCTTGCACTGCAAAACTTACTTCTCTACATATTCCTTCAGTCGATGACCATGCTGCTCATATTGCTGTCTGCTCACTTGAACGGTCAGACGCAGCGATTCCTCGTTAACCTCTTGATTGATTACCTCACCGCTGCGGTAGGCAAGTGCAATTAGGTCGCCGCGCTCAGCTGGCACGTTAAAGGTGAGCGTATCACCGCTTAGCTTATCTTGAATTGTCAGACGAAGGAGCTCAAGATCGTCTGCCTCATAGGCGCTAATAACGAGTGTATCGCCGCCTGTCAATGGCAAATCGGCTAATGTACCGTTTTCGCTGACCATATCCTTTTTGTTATAGACCATTACCGTAGGCTTGTCGGATGCGCCAAGGTCACCCATGATTTTATTTACCACTTTTATTTGCTCATCACGCATCACGGAGCTGCTGTCAATGACATGCAAAACCAGATCAGCCTCACACACTTCCTCTAGCGTCGCACGGAAAGCAGCAACAAGGTCATGGGGCAGATTCTGAATAAAGCCTACCGTATCCGTCAGGACTACTTCACGGCCGTTAGGAAGCTCTAGCGCACGCGATGTTGGATCCAGTGTAGCGAAAAGTTGATTCTCTACATAAACATCAGCTTGCGTTAATTCCCGCAGCAAAGTGGATTTACCTGCATTCGTATAGCCTACCAGAGCAACTTGAATGGCCCCAGATTTCTTCCGCCGCTCTCTATGCAGCTTCCGATGACGAACAAGCTCATCGAGGACTGTCTTCAGATCGAAGATTCGATCACGAATGTGACGGCGATCGGTTTCCAGCTTTGTCTCACCGGGACCGCGCGTCCCGATTCCACCGCCAAGACGAGAGAGGTTTTTGCTTTGACCAGATAAACGCGGCAGCAAGTAGCTGAGCTGTGCAAGCTCGACCTGAATAATACCTTCTCTTGTTTTCGCACGTCCCGCAAAAATATCTAAAATCAGCTGTGTACGGTCTACTATTTTCAAATCAAGCGCCTCTTCAAGGTTTCTTACCTGTGCCCCAGAGAGCTCTTGATCAAATATGGCTGTCGTTGCGCCAAATTCTTCTGCCAAAGCTTTGACCTCTTGTACCTTGCCTTTTCCAATAAACCATTTGGAATCCACAGATTCTTTATTTTGCGTTATGGTAGTAAGAACCTCTACACCTGCGGTTTCGGTCAGTTGGACTAACTCCTGCAAGGAATGCTCAGGATCTCCGCCCTTTCGCTTGTCATTTGAAGTAACCAAGCTAATCAATATCGCTTTCTCAATCATATCGGGATTCGTATCGAATGTCTTCTCGCTCATCTCATACTCCTTCTAACCTTCTGCGTGTTTAAAGCTTAGTATCCCATTTCAAATCATCCGGCCTGATTGTCATTAGATCCTGCTTTGCCGGAACGGAACTCGCATATTGTGTAAGCAAGCGAACCGCTTGATATCTAATAGCCTTCTCAATAGCGTTTCTAACATACCTTGCATTGCTGAACGAAAACTCTGCATTTAACTTTTCTTGCATCAAATGCTGCCTCAGCTTAAAAATCGTTTGCGGCATCAAAATATAATCGCGATCTTTGACCATTAGCTCGCTAATTTGAATCAATTGATCGACGGTATAATCAGGGAATTCAATTTGAATTGGAAATCTTGATGGCAAACCAGGGTTAGTAAGCAGAAAGTCATCGATTTCCGAAGGATAGCCTGCCAAAATAAGCACAAACTGATTCCGATTATCCTCCATTGCTTTTACCAACGTATCGATAGCCTCTTTGCCGAAATCTTTTTCTCCCCCGCGTGCCAAACTATAGGCCTCATCAATAAATAGTACCCCACCGATAGCTTTTCGAACCAAATCACGTGTTTTTTGAGCCGTATGTCCAATATATTCGCCTACTAGATCGGCTCGCTCTACTTCAATCATATGACCCTTCGTCAAGACACCCATCTTCTGAAACAGCTTAGCAACAATTCTTGCAATCGTCGTTTTCCCAGTGCCCGGATTTCCCTTGAAAATCATATGATACACATGAGAACCGCCAAATAAGCCTGCTTCGGAGCGCATTCGATTAATATAAAGCAAAGCGTATATTTCATAGACCAATGATTTCACATTTTCCATGCCGATCATCGGCTCTAGTTCCTTCTGTATATCTGCATAATGATCAACACTCGGCAGCGGTTTGAGAGCTGGAATCGGCTCCACATCCAGCGCATGCGCAGATGCTCCGCTCTGAAAGGTTTCTTGGCTTCTTAGGACCACATTGATTTGGCGGGAAGGTCTTGCGGAGCCATTTCCATTGCCAGGTCCAGATATGACGTTACCACTCATCTGTCGCATCACCTATCCTTTGCATCAAGAGCTATAGCGGCTAACCGCACTACAAGTTTATTCTATCTTGCAGTTGCATATTAGCAGATTTACAACCCTTAAACAGAAGAGCGAATTCCGAGAGTAAGAAGCAACCAGTCCAGCTTCCATTTCGTAAAGGCAAGTACTTCTCGCGATTCATTATAAACAGGATTTAAAACAAGTGAGCTTGTTGCTGCCACTTGAAATCCCTTATATTTAAGCTGTTTGGCTATTTCCTTCGCTCTTGCTGCGTGATAGTCATGAGTAATGACAACGAGCTTAGACAACTTATTTTGAGCTGCAATTTCTTTGCTGTACAATAAATTTTCATAGGTACTCGTCGATTTATCTTCTAGCAACAGCTTGTCAGCTGAAATACCTTTTGCAATTAAATAGTCGCGCATGCCCTCAGCTTCCGTTTTGGTAGCCCCGTTTGCATCCAATCCCCCAGATAAAATAAGCTTGCCTACCGCACCCTCCTCATACAACCGGAAAGCAAGGTTTAGTCTTTCCTTCAAGGCTGGACTAGGAGCATTATTCCAAAGCGCTGCACCAAGCACAATGCCAGCATCCGCTTTTGCAATTGGCTTGTCCGCTTCAAACCCATTAATTAACCATAATAAATATCCGCACCAAAACACGCCTGCGCATACTAGCCAAGCAGCAACACGAAACAGGAGCAGCCACGTATGATTCTTTTTGGAACGTTTACGCGGTCTGCTCCTTCTGCTCGTTGCAGCCCTCATGATTCGCTTAGCTCTCCTGTACGTTCTAGCAAGCTTTTGCGATGCTTCAGGCTAAGTGTGAAATATCGAAATCGTCCATTACGAATACTGGAAAGCAATCTGCCAGCCGTTTTCTTTGCAAGCGCAACATCTTTGCCGTTCACGTCACCTTGCTTAAGAGCGTCCTCAAGTTCATCTTCATCCATAAGAAATACTTCTCCGCTTGGAAGCACAACAACATCTAGATATAGATCATCAAACCAAGGCACCTGCTGATCCGTCAAACCCTGAGTCTTACATACATCAATATACCACTGTACAACGCGACCCTTATCATCAAACATCGTCGTGACCACAAAATGCTCGCCCTTAGGAAAATGCTGCATCCATAAATAACCTCGGTCAGCCAAGCAAAGCTTTCGTCCGTTATATTCCTTCCACAACGGCTCACGCAACTCATGTATGCGATAGAATGTAACGAGACCTCTGAACTCCTCGCCGTCAAGCGCCAGGCACGAATAGCTTTTGCGCAAGATACGCCTCCAGTTGGCCCGGTCTGAAAATTTTCTCTTCATACGGAACGTACCTTTCCGGTCATTCGGGTATTACCCGTTACTACATGCGAATGCACCTCTTAGTTTTGGTGGAGCAATAACCAACATGCGACTAACGACTGTTGAAATCTTCCTATAAAAAAAGATTACCATAACTTAACGTCCATCTCCAGCAGACAACGAAAATAAACCAAGCTTCATTGTCCAAAATAAAAAATCGCTGCCCCTTTGGGACAGCGATTCTCATTAGTTTTCTTCAATATCAATGGATTCAATGATAATACTTTCGGTTGGCAAATTATTTTTTATCGGAGTTTGGGAAATAGTCTTTACAACATCCATACCCTTCTCCACTTTGCCAAAAATTGTATAGTTAGGCTGACGGTTCAAATTAGCTGCGTCGGGTCCTGTACAAATGAAAAATTGACTCCCGCCCGTATTCGGCTCGCTAAAGTTCGCCATGGCTACAATTCCTTCTTCAAACTTTATGTCTGAGCCAAGCTCATCCGGAATGGAATAGCCAGGATTTCCTTTCCCGTTCCTTTTAGGATCGCCTGCTTGAATCATAAATGATTCAATAATACGATAAAAATCGAGTCCTTCATAGAAACCTTCACGTACTAAAAATATGAAGTTGTTCACCGTTACCGGCGCTTCATCGGCGAATAATTTGATTGTAAAATCGCCCTTCGTAGTGTGAAACTTCGCTGAATACGATTTATCGAGGTCAATTTGCATCTCAGGCATTTTCGCCCAACTCATCGTCTTCGGGGATGCCTCCGCGTTTCCGACTGCTTGTCCTGCATCTCGCTTACCGCCACAGCCTGCAACAAGTGCGACTATGGCGATCAGCATGATAAAGGAAAGGAATCGCGTTTTCTTTCTATCCGCCATTACTAACCACCCTATCCTTACGTATTACCGCCGGTTCCAGTGTTTCCTAATGCGTTGTTTGTGTTGCCGCCACCTGTACCATTATCGGTAATAGGCGTTGGAGTTGGATTTTCTGTTCCATTGCCATCACTTGGTTTAGGTGTTGCCTCTGGAGGCAGTGTGGTTCCAGGCTCCGTTGGTTCTCCGCCTTCTCCGTCAATTGGCGGTGTAGGTTCTTCGCCAGTAGGTTCGGTTGGAACAGGCTCCATCGGAATATCCGGATTGATATCCGTTTCTGGAATAACTACTTTAACTTTTGATGAAGGCGCACTTTGCTCATCCGTTTCAGCATTGTATGCAACCACGTAATACTCGTATGTCAGACCAGGGAAAGCACTCATATCATCTACCCCGGTTGATTTAAGCGAGTCTACGAATCGAGTGAATTCCGATTCCGAAGCTTCCTTACGGAATACCTCATAGGTTACATTTCCGTCTTGGATCGGATCCCATGAAAGCTGTACCTTCATCTCCTCAGGAATGAATACAGCGTTAAAATTTTTAATGCTTGCCGGCGGTGTATCTTCTTTCGTTCCTTGAGGCTTAATGAAACTAGATTGTGGAACATTTTTCATTGCAGCCTTCATAACCTTCGAGAATAGAATAGCCGATTGTCTACTGCCAGTCTTTAGGATATGATCCTTATCTGTCTTATCGTATCCCATCCATACAGCACCTGTCCACTCTGGTGTATATCCAACGAACCATGCATCACGGATACCATCACCTCTGTAACCAGGAATACCATGCTGTGTTGTTCCGGTTTTACCCGCTAATGGTCTATTGATGGCAGCTCTTGCACCCGTACCGCCTTTTTCAACAACCGTCTGCATCATGGAGGTTAAATACCATGCTGTTTGAGGTGACATAAGCTGTTTCGATGCCGGTGCCTTGTATTCTTTTTTATAATTATTTTTACCTTCGATCTTCAAAATAGAATGAGGATCTACCGATTTCCCGCCATTTGCAAATACGCTGAATGCTGTAGCCATTTGCATGGTTGTCACACCTTTTGACAGACCGCCGAGAGCAGCCGTCAAGTTTCTGTCTTCCTTCTCCAATTCGATGCCCAGTCTGCTAGCAAACTCGAAACCGCTCTTCAGACCAACTTGATTCAGCATCCATACGGAAGCCAAGTTTCGTGAGTCTTTGATTGCTTGCTGCATCGTAACTGGTGTTGCCCCCCAACGATCTGTAGGACAGTAATTGCTATAACATTTTTTATCATTGGCAAGTACGGTCCATGGGAAGTATTTTCCCGTTTCAAGAGCAGGACCATAGGAGATGATCGGTTTTAAAGCAGAGCCCGGCTGACGTTGAAGTCCAACACGATTAAGACCCTTCTTCTGATAGTCTCGTCCGCCAGATAAAGCTTGAATCGATCCGTCACGGTGATCAATGATAACCATTGCGGTCTGAACTTGTCTGTCATCGACGCTTTTCTCAAAGTTATCATCATCGTCAATTTCTTTATCCATTGCGGTCTGCGCATCTACATTAAGTGTTGTATAAATACGATATCCGCCAATACGCAGCTGTTCCTCAGTAAGCTCAGTCATTTCCATCGCTTCTTGAACAACATAATCAATAAACGCTGGATATTTTTCTACCTTTTTATCCTCATGATTCTCTGGAACCTCATAGACAACTGCCTTAGCTTCCTCCATCTCGGCTGTCGTAATATAGCCCTGATCGTTCATGAGCTTCAATACAACGGCACGACGGGCCATCGAATCATCCGGGTTGGAGATTGGATTATAACGGCTTGGCGCCTTAGGCATTCCCGCTAGTGTTGCGATTTGCCATAGCTCCAGCTTGTCTACGTCCGTGTCAAAATAGAATTTCGAAGCTGCTTTAACACCATAAGCACCTTTACCGAAATAAATCCGATTCAAGTACATGGTCAAAATTTGCTGCTTGGACATTTTGTGTTCAAGCGCAACTGCAATTGAAGCCTCAGTAGCTTTACGGAAAAATGTTTTGTCCGCTGTCAAAAATACGTTTTTGGCAAGCTGTTGCGTAATCGTACTTCCGCCCTCTACCGCGCTTCGCGCAATAACGTCTTTCACAACTGCACGGCCGATTGAGAAGAAGTCGATGCCTGAGTGCGTATAGAAGCGTTGATCCTCAGTGGCCACTATGGCTTCTGTCAGCAATTCAGGAAGTTCTGAGAACTCCGCCGTTTCACGGTTATTTCCTTCCGCACTTAATCGTGCAATTTCGTTTTGATTAACATCATAAATAATCGATGTTTCTCCAAAATCAAGCTTATCTCCTTTTTCGGTCAGAATCCGCTCTCCATTTAGGATAATAAACAGATAACCGATAATACCGCAAATAATTGCGATAACTGCCGTAAAGAAGAACCCATAAAACCATTTCTTGCCCGATATTCTTTTTCGTCCTTTTTTCTTAGTTGCCGTTTTCTTCGGAACTGTTTTGTTGCTTGGTCGCTCAGCCATCGCCGAATCCCCTCCTGGTGTGCCTTATTTCTTCTCTCTATCTTTTCCACGAAACGTAAAGAGCAACCCGCTTGGGAGCGGGTTGCTCTTGCATGCCGCTATCTAGTTAAACGAGACCTGATATTAGAAAGTTTCAAAAAAACTATTCCTATGAATCAGAATGGTTGTTATCCGGCTGCATAAGTGAGACATTTCGCTGCGGGGTAAACGTAGAAATCGCATGTTTATACACCATTTGTTGACGGCCTTCACTGTCAATAATGATCGTGAAGTTGTCAAACGCTTTAATAACGCCCCGAATTTGAAATCCATTCATTAAAAAAACAGTAACAGGTATGTTATCTTTCCGCAGCTGATTAAGAAACGTATCTTGAATATTGATCGACTTGTTCATTGGACGTTACCCCCGTCTTAAAAAGATTGATTAGAAGTATATTCAAGATTAACTTGAAACTTTCCTGCTATTATATCATGAATGGTTAGTAAATTGTTGTGAAAATTTAGTTCCATGTCGATCCAATGAATATCCTTCATATGGCGAAACCATGACAATTGACGTTTGGCAAACCTGCGCGTATCCCTTTTGAGTGTCTCTACTGCTTCTTCCAGCGTGTGATGTCCATTCAAATAATGAGCAATCTCTTTGTAGCCTAGTCCTTGCATAGCTACAGCCTGCGGTGGCAATTCGCGCTCTAGCAGCCCTCGAACCTCTTCTACAAGACCTTGCTCCATCATTACATCTATCCGCTCTTCTATTCTACGATACAATTCAGCACGGTCCATTGTCAAACCGATGATACAAAGCTCGTATGGCGACTCCTTCGTTTGGCCTGCTTGCTGCTCTGAGAAGGTCTGACCCGTCAGATGATAAACCTCCAACGCTCTTATTACGCGGCGGAGATCATTGGGATGCAGTCTTTCGCCTGCTTCTGGATCTATTTCTGCCAAACGTGCATGAAGGGCTTCCGCACCATTTTCAGCTGCATAACGCTCCTGCTCCTGCCGAAAGACCTCATCGGAGCCATTATTCGCAAATTGAAAACCATAGCAGACAGATTCTACATAAAGACCTGTTCCTCCCACGATGAAAGGAAGCTTGCCTCTACTTGCAATATCATTGATTGCCTCAGTAGCTCCTGCCTGAAAATCAGCTACAGAATAAGCAGTTGCAGGATCGCAAATGTCAATAAGATGATGAGGAACGCCCTCGCGCTCTTCAAATGGCAGCTTGGCTGTGCCTATATCCATTCCTTGATAAACCTGCATAGAGTCACCAGAGATGATCTCTGCATTCCATGCTTTGGCAATATCAAGGCTCATGCGCGTTTTCCCTACCGCTGTAGGTCCGATGAGGACAAGCAATGGCTGTTTGCGCGGAGCTGCTTGATCAACTGTCAATGGCTCCTTAATTGTTTGTTCATTCAAAGCTCGATCACTCCATATGCTATTTTCGAGGTATTCACATGCCTCCGCTCGAATCCGAGGCGTGCAAATTCCGTACTAATGCCATTTTCTTTAAGTAATACACTTTTTCTAGCAACTCGCTTTGCCTCATTGATTACTTCACTAGTTAAAGCATCCATATTCGCAATGCCTCGAAGAGGCTCCATTGAACTTGATTCCTTAAGGGGCTGCCTGAACATAGGATCAAAATAAACGATGTCTGCGCTTTTATCCGGCATAGATTTTAAATAATCCAAATGATTCACACAGCGCATCTCGATTCGTCTCATTGCGGCATTCACATCGCTCAGACCTGTTTCGTATCTCGCGAGACCCTCACGTACGAGTGCGCATAATACCGCCTGGCTTTCAATTGCGGTTACCCGACCGTTTTCTCCTGCTGCAAATGAGAAAACCAAGGAGTCAGATGCCAAGCCAGCGGTGCAATCAATAATATGATCACCCGATTCACAGCCTGAGAGCTGGATCAAAGGATCTGTCTCCCCGCGGCGAAGTCGTTTCACACGGACAAATGCCATACTGGGATGAAAATAAAGAGGTGTCTCTGATTGTCCATCATAATAACGCACCTCTTGCTCGGTAACGACAATAAGTCGCTGGTCATCTGTGAGTGTAAGCAGCTTGTTAACAGTAAGGTTTTTGCGATCTAACAGCTTTGCATTCAGCTCGACAGCAAGCCTTGATGCTTGCGCTGCTGAACGTTCGGAAGGCTTAGCCGTTGTTGTAACGATCACGACATCACCCGCTTAAACATTTTTTCCAGCTGATACGTCGATAGATGCACGATAATCGGGCGCCCATGCGGACAAGTATAGGGCTGTTGACAATTACCCAGTCTTGCAAGCAATGAATCACCTTCCTCACGGTTCATGCGATCATTTGCTTTAATTGAAGCTTTGCAAGAACACATAATAGCTGCCTTCTCACGAAGCTTGGCAATATTAATTGATTTCCGTTCAGAGAGAATCAGCTCTGCCATTTCTTCCAGTATTTCTTTTTCTTCTCCTTGAGGCATCCATTCCGGATAGGATCTAACCAGAAACGTTTGGGAACCAAAGGCTTCAAGCTCCACACCGGCCCCCTCAAACAAATGAAGAAGATCCCTAAGCTGTGATGCTTCACCTGCTGTGAATTCAAGGGTTAGCGGTACCAGTAACTGTTGGCTGGCAGCTGCTGGATTTCCAAATTTCTGAAAATAATACTCATAATTTATCCGTTCATGCGCCGCATGCTGATCAATTAAATACAATCCATCCTCCGCTTGTGCCACGATGTATGTACCATGATGCTGTCCAATCCAGTGAAGCTCGGGAAAAATCGGCTTCTCGGATGAATCGGAATGGGTATTTACGGAATCCGCTTGAGATGAATAAGGTACTTCTAACAATTCTGAAGCAGCTGGAGACGAATTCTCCCTTCCTTCACTGGTCTTCAGATAACCTGCGTTCTGCTCATTGTTATTAGGCGTATATGGGATGTTCTCATCTGCTTTAGAGTACAATTGTGCTTCTTCTAAACTGCTGCTTTGCGCTGTGGTGGAAGCTGATTGCTCCCAAGGCGCTTGAACTTCACGAACAGCAAGCTCTTCCGGCTTTAATGTGGAAGGCGGAGCATACAGCTTCTCTGCTGCATTGCGCGGATCATACTCACGCTCTTGCTGGAAGGTATTATAGGAAGCTGACTGTCCTCCGCCAGTACCTTGTGAGGAACGAGTTTGCTGATTTGTACGAGCCTCCTGTGCATTTTGCGCAGAGAAGGGCTTAAACCCATCACTCATAGGCTCAGGTCGATGAAAGGAAATGACGTCCTGTACAAACAGAGCCTTAGAACGCTCGGGCTTCGTGCTCGACTCCGGACCAGGAATGTGACGCTGACGGCTAAGCACAGCTTTAACCGCATCCTCTATTAATGATCTTAGTTCAGGCTCTTTACTGAATCTCACTTCCAGCTTAGAAGGATGAACGTTGACATCGAGCAAGCTTGGATGCATGCCAAGCTCGATAACCGCAAGCGGAAATCGATGAATGGGAAGCAAGGTATGATAAGCCTGCAACAAGGACTGATTAATTGTATGGCTGCGAATATACCGACCATTCACAATAGCCGTAATGCCATTTCGATTCGCGCGTGTCAGCTCAGGCTTGGAAATATAACCGCGAAGCTCGTAATCAGCTGTCTCCGCTTCTATCGGAAGCATGACCTTAGCTGTGTTTGAACCGTAAACAGCAGCAATAACCTGCAATCTATCACCTGTACCGAGCGTTCGCAATAGTACATTGCCATTATGGGTGAAGGTAAATGCAATGCCCGGATGAGCAAGTGCAATTCGGTTAATAAAATCTGAAATATGACCTAGCTCTGTTTGGATGGCTTTCATGTATTTCAACCGAGCCGGAGTGTTATAAAATAAATCTCGCACCGTAATATCCGTACCCTGTGGCGCATTCGCCGGTTCGTCAACGGTAACCGTACCGCCTTCTATAACGATGCGGCGCGCAAGACCTGTAGAAGTCTCAGAAGAGACGCACTGTAAGCGCGATACAGCGGCAATACTGGGGAGCGCTTCTCCCCGAAAGCCTAGGCTCGCTATCCGAAACAGATCGCTGCTCGTCGCAATTTTACTCGTTGCATGACGTTGAAAGGCAGTAACAATATCCCCCGCCTCAATTCCAAATCCATTATCCAGAACACGGATTAGTGTCAAGCCGCCCTCTTCAATGGTTACATCGACAGTCGTGCTGCCTGCATCGACCGCATTCTCAACCAGCTCCTTTACAACAGAAGCTGGTCGCTCAACGACCTCACCGGCAGCAATCTGGTTGGCAAGCTGCTCGTCCAGCACTTTTATTTTGGCCATGACCTCACCATTCCCTTCCTGCTTAACTAGTCGTTTAATTTACTCTTTCTATCATTCAACCACTGCATCGCTTGCATAGGTGTCATATTAAATAAATCAAGCTTGCGAAGCTGATCTGCCAGCTCTTCCGCTTTCGGATTTACTTTGCGCTTTGGCGGTTCAACTTCTAGACTCGCAGCTGGTTCATCAAAAATCGAAAGCTGAACGATTCCGCGAGGCTCCGCTACCCTGTCAGCAGCAGCGGCAGTCTTTGATCCTGCTCCCTCGATGGAATCATCATCCAGCAGCTCGTAAGCTCGGCCAATTATAGACTGAGGCAGTCCTGCCAGCTGAGCACAGTAGATACCATAACTCGTGCTGGCTGCTCCTGGAATCAACTTTCTAAGAAACGTTACATTATCGCCGCTTTCCTCAACTGCCATACGTGCGTTTGTAAGAGAAGGCAATGATTCCTCAAGATGCGCAAGCTCATGGAAATGTGTGGATACGAGTGCTTTGCAGCCAATATGATGATGAACATATTCAATTACCGCTTGTGCGATAGCCATGCCCTCACCTGTCGAGGTGCCGCGTCCAAGCTCATCAATAATGACGAGACTGTTAGATGTTGCTTTCTCCGTCATCACTTGAATATCTTTCATTTCAACCATGAACGTGCTTTGTCCGCCAATTAGGTCATCAGCAGCCCCAATTCTTGTGAAAATACGATCGATTAACGGAACGACTGCCCCTTTCGCTGGAACGAAGCAGCCAATTTGCGCCATGATGCAAATCAGGGCGACTTGACGCATATAGGTGCTTTTCCCTGCCATGTTGGGTCCTGTAATAAGGAGCATCCACTGCTCGTCCTTTTGAAGCTCCGTATTATTGGCTATAAATGGAGTGCCGTCCATCATGGCCTCAACGACAGGATGCTTGCCATCCTCGATTCGAAGATCATAATCTTCTGTAACTCTAGGTCTTGCAAAACGACGCTCCGCACTGACAGTAGCGAGTGATTGATACACATCAAGCTCTGCAATAACAGCGGCAGCCTTCTGCAGCCTATGAAGGTGTAAAGCCAAATGGTCTCGAAGCTCTATGAAGCGTTCATACTCCAAATCGACCATTTTATCCTCAGCTTCAAGAATAAGCCTTTCCTTCTCCTTCAGCTCAGGCGTCACAAATCTTTCTGCATTCGCTAGCGTCTGCTTGCGCTCATATCTTCCCTCAGGGAGCATTGAAAGGTTCGCTTTGGAAACCTCTAAGTAATAGCCGAAAATTCGGTTATAGCCGATTTTTAAATTTTTGATGCCGGTCGCCGCTCGCTCTTGAACCTCTAGCTCCGCAAGCCATTTCTTCCCGTTCGTGCTCGCTTCTCGCAGCTGATCCAAATACGCATCATATCCAGCGCGAATAAGTCCCCCTTCACGAATGGTAATAGGCGGCTCGTCTACGAGAACCGTTTCGATTAAATCAGCCAAATCTGAACAATTATCCGCACCTTCTACAAGAGCTTGGAGAACTTTTGATCCAGATTGCTCACATAATGCTGTCAGTTGCGGTATACGACGGATGGAGCTGCGAAGAGCGTTAAGATCACGACCGTTTGCATTTCCGAAAGCAACCCTGCCGACTAACCTCTCCAAATCATAAATGGGAGAGAGCTCTGCACGAATGTCATCGCGCAAGATTAAGTTGCGATACAAAATCTCTACCGCATCCAAGCGAGCTTCGACAGCGGTACTGCTTAACAGCGGTTTATCAATCCAGCGGCGCAGCATCCGTCCACCCATGGAGGTTTGTGTACGATCAAGCAGCCATAGAAGCGAGCCTTTCTTATTGCGGTCACGCACCGTTTCTGTAAGCTCCAAATTTCTTCTCGTATAGTGATCCAAAATCATATATTGATTCGGTTCATAGGTAGAGATAGTACGAACATGTCCGAGAGAGCGCTTCTGCGTCTCATCCAGGTAGCCGGTTAAGACACTTACAGCTTGCAAGCGTGCGCCTGATAATTTGCTCAATTCGGCATCACCATATTGTTCCGCAAGCTTCTCTGGGCTCATTGCCTCACGCGGAGTAAGCAGCATTTGTCTGTTCCAAGCTGCTGCTGTCTCAATCCGGCTCAGAAGCTCACCATCGCCAACGATCTCAGACGGTTGATACACATTTATCTCGTCAACAAGCCCTTCCAAATGCGATGGGAAAGACGTGACATAAAGTTCGCCTGTTGATAAATCACAAGCCGAAATTCCCATCATGCCGCCCACGCTAACCGCAGACGCAATAAAGTTATTGGCCTTGCCTTCAAGTGATTTGGATTCCATAACCGTACCCGGTGTAATAATTCGAACAATTTCTCGACGAACCATTCCTTTTGCCGCCGAAGCTTCTTCGACTTGTTCACAAATAGCTACCTTGTAGCCTTTTTCAACCAATCGGCTTATATAATTCTCGGCGGAGTGATAAGGTACGCCGCACATCGGTATTTTTTGCTCGGCGCCGCCCTCTCTGCCGGTCAATGTTATTTCCAGCTCACGTGAAGCCGCAATGGCATCATCAAAAAACATCTCATAAAAATCGCCTAACCGAAAAAATAGGAAAGCATCCTTCGCTTGTTCTTTTATTGCAAGATATTGCAAAATCATCGGAGTATATCCAGCCATTCCGATCCCCCTCAACGTTATTAATAAAGCGAAGTCTTCTCCGCGAATTAATATTTAATATGATTAATTATGATTCGGAAATCTACTGAACTCTTGCTCGACATGCAGTAAACATCAGATATCTATTATACCAAGCGGAATGCTAGTACGCCATAACGAAGAAGCAGGTACGTATTTCCGTACCTGCCTCTTCGTTATGGCATGATTAGTATTTGATCTATTTGTTCATTGGAATTCGCCATTTGATGCGAATATCCGTGCTCTCATCCCAAGCGGAACCGCGCCGCACCGCTTCAAGCAGCGGCTCGATGTATGCCGCTAACGCTTCGTAACTTGCCGTGCCGGCGATGGATGTCGCCAAACTATCGAAGCAGCCTGCGAGCTCTGTGCGATCGCCGGCGTAATATGCTGCAACATACCGTTCATCAAGAGCAGGTATGTTAGTCAAGGTTTCAGATTCGCGTGCGCAAAGAAGCGACAGCGCGAATGCGGCTTTTGCCGCTGCTGGCGAGATAAGCCAGCTTGGCAGCGTTCGGTATTCGAACCCGCCATGCGGCTGCAGGCGGAAATCGCCGAGCGTTCCGTAGCGAGGACGGCGGGCCCGCCCGGCGGGGTCCTCTACGAGAGCTAGCGGAAAAGCCGCGCAGCTGTCGAGAAGGCGGAGCAAGCGTGTCGTAAGCGGCACTCCGCTGAGGTGAATGTGCCCGCCGAGCGCCAGCCCGGGTACGGGCATTGCTCCAGCGGCCCAGCGCAAAGCGGGGTCGCTGATGCGGCTGGCGGCGCGGAGCAATAGCCGCCGTACATTCGCGGCGAGCCCGGCGGGGTCCTCCGCCGGCTCTGGCCGCAGCTCGGCGACGGGATAGAGCAGCCGTCGCCCAATGAGCACAGCATCGGCTCCAGCAGCCCCGCCGACGCCAGCTCCAAAAAAACGTGACGCCGCCGCGACCTTCCCTCCCGGCGTCACCAGCACAAACTCCGGATCAGCGCCGATTAGCAGCGGCGGACGATCCGCAGACTCCGCTCTCACCGCCGCATGCCACGCGGCGAATCGCTTCAGCATCGCAGCCTCCAGCATCGTATCCCTCAGCGTCGGCCAAGCTGCTCGGACGGCTGTACGCCCGTCCCCGCCCAGCGCGACCTCAGCCTCGCCGATATCGAGGCCTAGCGCGTAAAGAGCCCCCACGGCGGTGCGTACCACCCGCCTCATAGCTGGGTCCTCCGGCCATTGCCCGATACTTACCGCTTCACCTGCTTCTGCGCGAATGAGGGGCTTGCCCTTATAAGGTCTGCCAGCAGCATCAATACGCAGCATCTCCACAGGCTCCAAATGAACAATGCTAATCCGATATAGTCGTTCATTTACAATCGGCGATCCCCCGCATAAGCCGGCTCTTTTCCATATACGATACTTCTCCTCGGATGTCATACATGCTGTAAGGTGACCATTAACATTCAGTACCCATGCACCTTTAAATCGATGACTTTCAATGGAACGGGCAGTTGACCATGCAATTACCGCATCGCCTGAGGACACAGCTGTCCAAGACTGTGCATGAAGCGGCGTACCGCTTTGCTCTCCAGACATAAGGACATCTCGATCTCCAAAAGTAACTCTCTCCAACCGATCATAGCTGCCACGCCAAATCCATGTTGAAGCCATCGCGTTTCCCGCCTTCTTCATAATGAGCCCTTTTTTATTAATCAAAAAAAAGAGAGGGCTTTCGCCCTCGAATTTGCCGCTCGCGCAGCATATGATACCTTAACAGCAAAGCTTCCCGGCTTGCTTACAGCTCATCGTCCAGCAAATCTGGATCCAAATCCTCATAATCGTCATCGCCGAGGCTGAATTCCAAATCCTTGCCGTCCAGGTCGCCGCAACCGCCTGGAAGAACGGCTACACAAACCTTAGTCTCGGCGACTAACTCTACAGAAAACTCACGTTCTACACGAACGACAACACCTGAGCCGTTCGATGAAATGTTAGCTTCAATACAGTTAGGCTCTTGAATCACATCGGCAGACACTTCTACAGTAGCTGGCCGATGCTTCGGATCTACATAAGATAGGTTGACATGCTCAACGTAACTCACTGATTCCTTCGCCACGTCCGTTTGCGAGTTTTTGCTGTACGAATACCAAATATTGATATCGTAAGTACCAATAACCTCAATACCGTCTCCCGAACGAACCGCTTCATATTGATGATTAATAATCCATGCACCCAAAATACTAGTCGGATGATGAGGCGGTGTTACGGTATGGGTTGCAGTGGAAAACTTACGACCTTTGCCGCAGACAGCCTTAGTAATTATTTCTCTGTACTGGAGCTGTTTATCTGCAATAGTCATTGATTTAACCTCCTCCATACAATCATTCATTTAAAGTGTATGCTGGACGTAGGCGTTTGTTGATTAAACAAGTCTGATCCAACAAATTTATTTTGCAAACGCCTTAAAACATTGTCTTTTCTCTCCAATTCAGCTCGCTCCATATGTATGAGAGTAAAAGAAAAGCAGCCAAAATATGACTAGAAGCCAACTGCGAAGCCTTTTATCGGTAGATCTTTTTTATGTTATTCCGCATCTTCGCGGTTTATGAATACGTATAGCAAATAGCTTGTAAAGAAAACTCCGAATATCCCCCATACCATTTTGCATCGTAAAAGGTTCACCACAGCTCTTTAAGCACTTCAAACGCTTCAGGAGGTTCTCTTTTCAGAAACTAATCCAAGTGAGAACAACCTGCGCCTTTTTCTTCTTATCCATACTTTCATGAAATTCGATAACCGCTAACTTTAAAATCAATAGATCACTCCATGCGGTTCACATTTGCATAAAACAATCAAATAAAAATCTCATATAGTCCAATTCCTACCAGTAATAATCCTCCCAATATGCTGGAATATCTTCCTAGCCAAGTTTTGGCAATCTGTTGACCGATCCCGACACCGAAAGCAACGGTTACCATCGAAAATGTGCCTACAGAAAGGGTCATCAAAAGTGGATGAACTCCGCTGACTCCTGCTCCAAAACCTGTTGCCATGCAATTTAGTGATAATGCCAAACCGAGTGGTACTGTTTCTTTCCATGTTATGATATGATCTGTTCTACTCTTTACAACTGTATGAACATCGGAAAAGGATGGCACAGGTGCATTGAAATCAGCAGTTGATTCATTATTTCCTTGTACTTCTTTCACTGTATTCTCTGCTTGTTCTCCAACTTGTTTCCCAGCATGTTCTATACTTCCCTCTTCGCCTTTCCGATCGCTTTCCCCTGACCCTGATCCATCGGCAGCTCCTGCTCCTATTCCTGCTTCTACGCTTACTCCAACTCCAATACTTGACCCGACAGCCCCTTTTTTGATCCAAAACTTGATTGCTGCATATGGCTTCATACTCCAAACGCCCAACCCTACAATCAGTATGCCGCCAAGCAGTTCTGCGCTTTGTTTTGGAAGGAAGTTGGATAATAAATGTCCCATTGCAATGGATGCATACGTGGCTGCCATTGCAATAAGTGCAATAAAGAGATTAGACAGAAACGGAATGCGCTTGGATCGTGCCCCAAATGAAACGCCGATGCCTAAGTTGTCAATATTCGATGCCATTCCAATAAAAATAATTGAGAGCCAATGCATAGCAGATCCACCTACCTGTCCTAATTCTAAAAACATAATATGCAAGAGTTGATAGATTTGCTTGTGTCAGCATGCTTTTATTTTCAAAGGATATTTTAATGGAAAGCTAAAGCTGCAACGCTCTACATACGCAAAAAAGGGAATCCATTTACCAATGGACTCCCTTTTGTTTACGTAAAGAAATATGTAACTTTCTAGTTAATTCCACTTAGCTACAATCCATTCAACTCACCCATTTATCAGCCTAAAACCATCTCACTATCCAACGGACGAGCTAACTTTTCTCTTTTTCAACCGTTTCGCTACACTCATATAGCGCTCTAATTCATGCAATAGCATAAGCAGGGCTGCTCTCACCTCGAATTCTTCACGAGTCTGGGGCAGCGGCATCGTACGGAAAAGCTTCGACATCTCCAGTAGGCGTTCGTCTACAATCCCGCGATACACATCGGATTTCACATCACTGGACAACTGATCAAGAAGATCAGCGATCAGAGCAGCTTGAGGAAATCTTGCATAAACAAGTGATATCTCAACTAGCATCATTTGGACCGAATCCAGCTGAACCCTCCTCATTTCAAAGTAGGATGACCAGTAGGTTTCTTGTCCCCAAATACGATTCTCCAAATTGACAACTGAGTCCCTTGCACCTTTCTCGATCGCGTCATTCGCTTCAAGAATTTCTCCGCCGTTCCATACATGAGAAGGATTCCGCAAGGTTAGAGCCATCTCTTGAAAAATAACACCAAAGCTCTGTTCGATCACATTGCGCTGAAAGCTGAGTCGATGCTCGTCCTTCGGCATATAAACCATGTTAAGAATAGTAGCCCATCCAAGACCTGCAATTAGCAGCAAAATCTCATTACTAATAATATCCGTTGATACTTCTCCGTAGTTAAAGAGATGAAATACAATGACCGAGCTGGTTACAATTCCGGTTTTTAATTGAAACCTAGACAGAATCGGAAAGGTAATCATAATAAATATGGCAACTGCCCAGATGTGAAAACCAAACAACGTAAACACAAGTGAAGCAAAAAAAAGCCCAAGCACAGAAGCGATAAAGCGAACTCCTGCGCCCTTAAGCCCTTTTATTCGTGTGACATCAACACCCAATATAGCGAGAATCCCCGCACTAAGCGGCGGCTCAAGACCAAAATACACAGCAGTATATATGGCGGCTATGGTAGCTAAAGCTGTTTTGATAATACGAATACCCATGTCATAACCTCGCAAGCAGTAGGATTTATGTCTACATCCTACCGTTCACGCCAGCCTGCCGTCAACTTCTTCTCAAGTATTGCAACGAGCTGATACATAATCGTAGCCACAACAGCAATTACAATTAGACTCGATAGTACAAGTGTGAAATTAAACACTTGGAAGCCGTAAATAATCAGATAACCAAGTCCCAGATTCGCAACTAGGAACTCCCCGACCATGACGCCGACCCAAGCAAGCCCGACATTTACTTTCAATGTCGATATAATGACCGGAAATGATCCTGGCAAAATAACAAGTCGAAAAAGCTGCGATCGCGACGCTCCGAGCAATCTAACCACTTTAACATAGCCGCTATCAATTTCAACGAATCGATTATATATATTCAATGTCGTAATGATGACGGTCACCGATAGCGTTACCGCTACGATGGACATAAAGCCTGGACCGAGACCAACGATAAAGATCGGACCAAGAGCAACCTTCGGCATGCTGTTCAGAACGACCAAGTAAGGATCGAATACGCGGGATAGAAACGGAAACCACCACAATACAGCAGCAATAGCCGTTCCCAGAAGCGTACCAAGCGCAAAGCCTACAACCGTCTCTGCAACCGTCATCCCCACATGAGGCCAAATGGTCCCGTCTGCCATCGTCTTCCAAAGCTGATTAAACAGCTTAGATGGATAGCTGAAGAGCAAGGGATCAATCCATTTATTTTTTCCTGCTGCTTCCCAAAGGCCGACAAATACGAGGAGGATAACAGCTTGTGTTAGCAGGACAGCTGTCGTCAAACGTCTCTTGCGAAGCTTGAAGGAATCATGCAAGACGCCCATCCAGTCCCTTCGGTCCTCCTGAATGCCGGATATTTGCGAGACTCCGAGCTCATTCAAATCCTTATGTTCTTGCTTACTCTCTTGCTCTCGCTTTACTAAATCACTATCATCCACCCTGTATCCTCCCCTCTTCATCCTCCTGATCGAGCTCCTTCCACAGCTGCTCGAAAATCTCTTGAAATCCTGGCAGCTTGCGGGCATCCATGGGAGCAGCGAGTCTAATCTCTTCTGGTATCTCAACTTCGCATCTGATGTGGCCCGGATTACGTCCTAGCACAATAACCCGATCACTCATGGCAACAGCTTCCGCCAGATCATGTGTAACTAGCACAGCTGTTTTGCCAAGTCGCGACAAGGTTTGCTGTACCAAATCCTCTAACTGCAGCTTAATATGCAGATCAAGCGCAGAGAAAGGCTCATCGAGCAGCAGCACTTCTGGCTCTGTAGCCAGTGTTCTTGCCAGCGCAACGCGCTGACGCATGCCGCCAGACAGCTCATGAGGGTATCGATCCCCTGCTCCCGGCAAACCCAGCTCAGCCAGCAAGTCATCGACCGCTAGGAGTGACTTCGGTGTTTTCGAACCATTAATCTCTAGTCCTACGGCGGCATTGTCTCTAATCGTGCGCCATGGAAATAAATAATCCTGCTGCAGCATATAGCCTACCTTAGGTGAGGGTCCAATAACCTTCTCACCGTTCAGCAGCACGCGTCCTTTTGTCGGAGCAAATAAACCGGCGAGTAGGCTAAGCACCGTCGTTTTACCGCAGCCGCTAGGACCAACTAAGCTAATAAATTCCCCTCGCAAGACGCTAAGCTCAATCCCTTCAACCGCTAGCGAGGCTCCTTTTTCATTCACATAAACATGTGACAATTGCTGAAGCTCTAGCACCGGTTCTCGCTTCATGCTTATGCCCTCACTTCCTTGCAAGCGTTTATTTCACCGCTTCAATTGCTTTCTCTGCAAAACTTGTGTCAACGAGCTCCTTATGCTCCGTACGTTTCGTCAATTCGCCGGCAGTCGTGATAACATCAAGCAAATTATTCCATTCTGCTTCGTCAATAATCGGATCAGTAGCAAATGAGCCTTGTTGCTTGTAGCGGTCTATTGAGCTAACGAGAATATCGCTATCTACATTTTCAAAATACGGCTTCACGACTTCCGCAATGGTCTTTGCGTCATTTTTCTCTACCCAAAGCTGGGCTTTGTGAACAGCATTTGTGAAGGCTTGAACTGTTTTTTTGTTCTTTTTGATATAGCTTTCCTTCGTCATAAATACGGTATATGGCAAATGGCCGCTTTCGGTACCAAATGAAGCTACCACTTTCCCTTTGCCTTCCTTCTCAAAAATAGATGCAGTAGGCTCAAACAGCTGTACATAGTCGCCTGTTCCAGAAGCAAAAGCTGCTGAAATGTTGGCAAAATCTACATTTTGAATCAATTCCAAATCAGCTTTTGGATCAATGCCATGCTTCTTCAGCGTGAATTCGCCTGCCATTTGCGGCATTCCGCCTTTGCGCTGTCCAAGGAAGACACTGCCTTTCAACTTATCCCAGTCAAAGCTATCGTCTGCATTCCTTGCTACAAGGAAGGTGCCATCCGTTTGGGTTACCTGCGCAAAGTTAATGATGGGGTCATCTGTTCCCTGTTGATTGACATAAATTGACGTTTCAGAACCGACTAAGGCAACGTCAATAACATTAGAGAGCAAAGCCGTCATCGTCTTGTCTCCGCCCGGCGTTGTCGTCAATTCAATGTCTAGTCCTTCCTCTTCAAAAAATCCTTTTGCGACGGCTACATACTCAGGCGCATAGAACACTGAGCGCGTTACTTCGCCGATCCGCACCTTCACCTTATCCGAATCCCCTTTGCCGCAGCCTGCCAACGCAGTTGTTGCAATAAGCGTCACCGAAAGCAGCAGCGCATAGAAAATACGTTTTTTCATGATGGGTCCCTCCCGTGATCTTGCTTTTAATAGATGTACTCCAGCCTATGCACAACAGTCATTGACGGTGAATAAGCAAACAAAAAGAAGGCTGTCCCATCGTCACATGACGAATAGCGGACAGCCTTCTCTATTATCTCAGTGCTGCGAACGGTAAAGTTTCCTTACTCCGCTTACAGCTTGTAAATATCAGTATATTTCTTCGTTAAATAGGCAACCAAGTGCTGAGGATCAAGCGGCTTGCCTGAGACGCTCTGGATCAACTCGGATGGTGTTCTAAGCTTGCCGTATTTATAGATGCGCTCAGAGAGCCATTGCTTGATAGGCAGCAGATTACCTTCGCCAACCATAGACCAGAAGCCTTCAAGCTCCCGCTCCATCGTATCGGCAATTTGTGCTGCATACATGTTGCCTAGCGAGTAGGATGGGAAGTATCCGAAAGATCCGCCTGACCAGTGAACATCCTGCAGAATACCTTCGGCATCATTAGGAGGCGTTATGCCCAAATATTCTTTGTATTTATCATTCCAAATGGCTGGCAAGTCCGAAGCCTTAGCACCGCCATTGAAAATCAGCTTCTCCATCTCATAACGAATAATAATATGCAGATTATAGGTGAGCTCATCTGCTTCAATTCTTATGAGTGAAGGCTGAACGATATTGCTGCCGCGATAGAATTGATCTGCCGATACATTAAGCTGACCTGGAAAATGCTTTTGGAGCTCGCCGTAATATCGATCCCAGAACGGTCTGCTTCTTCCAATCACATTTTCCCAAAAACGGGATTGCGACTCATGTATGCCCATAGAAGTACCTGTACATAATGTAGTACCGATAAGTTCAGGCATAATATTTTGCTCATATAGTGCATGTCCGCCTTCGTGGATCGTTCCAAACAATGCGCTTGTTACATCATCTTCTAAGTAATGAGTGGTAATTCGAACATCGCCGGGATTTAATCCAGTTGCAAAGGGATGAGCACTCTCGTCGAGACGACCCGCGTCAAAGTTGTAGCCCATTTGCTCTAGTATGTACAAACTAAATGCTTTTTGAGCTGATTTATCATAGTTTTGCTTTAGAAAGGAAGTATCAGGCTGATGCGGTGAATTTGCAATGGCTGCCGCTAGCGGCACAAGCTGCGAACGGAGACCGCCAAATACACGATCAAGCTCAGCTACTGTCATACCCGGCTCATACTGATCAAGAAGCGTATCATAGCGAGTCGCTTTTGGACCCCAGAGATCGATAAACTGATTATTATATGAAATCACTTTCTCCAAATAGGGTTGGAAGCCGGCATAATCGTTATTTTCCTTAGCTTCCTCCCATTTCGATTCTGTTTGTGAGGCAATGACGACATATTCCTGATAAAGCTTAGGCGGAATTTTGATGCTGCGGTCATACTCTTTACGCGTTTCCGTTACAAGCCGCTGATCAATTTCATTTAGCTCGGAGTAGACGGAGCCATCCTCAAGCGTAGACAACCATTCACCAAGCTCTGGTGAGGTAGAAAGCTTGAACATGTCGCTTGATAAACTGCCGATAACCTCTGATCGGTTATCCATTCCTTTGCGCGGAGCACCTGTTCGTAAATCCCAATAAAGAACGCCTAACGCTTCCTCGTAGCCGCTTATTTTGCGAATCGTGTCCTTAAAGCCTTGCAGTGCTTCATTATGTTGTTTTGGCATCGTTGAACCGCCTTTCGGTTTCTTGTAAATTTACGTCCCATACATTGGAACTTAACTTGATCTTACTTATTCCTAAACTTATAATCAACATAAACCTTTTTTACAACAAGAGAAATAGAAAGAGAGGAACTGTTCATGCGAATAACTTTTTCCAAAACAGCCATTGCGCGTATTTCCCCCCATTTAGAGGATGGAAAAAAGCAGTTGAAGCTGCTTCATGATACAGAAGGCTGCGGCTGTGTTGTCAGCGGCGTCCCTGCTCTTCAGCTCATTGACGGACCTTCTGTCGACGACGAGCTGTCACAAGGCGATCCATTCCCCTTTTGGTTCGAGACGCGTCACCAAATTTACTATGAGCCGCAATTAAAAGTGGATTATAATGTAGATAGCAATAGCTTTAGCTTGAAGAGCGACAATCAAATTTATACCACACATCTTCGCTTCTTAACGTAAGCATTTGACCTTTTTTATTCAATATTTTATATTTTAGTCGTCTCATTAGAAACTCACTCGATAATCTTTGCAAATTTCAAACTGTGGAACGTCTGATTCCAGCTGTACCACTCGTACCTGAAACAGCGTTACTGCCATTTCATAGAAAGAAGCGTGCACCATGAACAAGTTAGAAGATATTTTAAACTATAATAAGCATTTCGTTGAAAATCATGAATATGAGATTTACTCCACAAGCAAATATCCGGATAAACGTATGGTCATCGTCACCTGTATGGATACGAGACTAATCGAGCTGCTGCCAAAAGCAATGAATCTCAAAAACGGCGATGCAAAGATCATCAAAAACGCCGGTGCTATTGTGACTCAGCCCTTCGGAAATATTATGCGGAGTATCCTAGTAGCTATTTATGAGCTGCATGCAGACGAAGTGTTTGTTGTCGGACATCATAATTGCGGAATGACGGGTCTCAATCCTGAGCTAGTCGTGCAACATATGATAGAACGCGGGGTTTCAGAGGATACGATTACGACACTCAAGCATTCTGGACTCAATCTAATGAGATGGCTAACAGGCTTTGATAACGTGAGAGACAGCGTCGAAAATAGTGTCAGCATCATTCGCAATCACCCTTTGCTTCCGGCAAACATACTTGTTCATGGTTTGATTATTGATCCCGATACAGGTGAATTGGAGCATTTAGAACTCCCTAAGTCCTAAACGAATAAATAGATAAAAAAAAAGGAACGCGACAGCATCAATCCATGCTGTTACGCTCCTTTTTTTTGGCTAAATGAGCCTCTCGCCTAGCGGCAATGACACCCGAACGATCTCTAAGGGAGTGCCGATGAATGAGCGCATCATTGTCCATCGGACTTGGCGAACCCCACGTCAAACCGCGCTCTTCGCATTCCTCTCTACAAAGCCTTAGCAATTCTTCATCCATAACTGTCAGATTAATATCTATAAAAGGTGATTTTTCATTTGTTTGAATGGAAGCTAGCCGTTTCGAAATTTGAGAATACATACTTTCGCTTTCTATACCGAGTTGATCTATTGGCGCAGTTAAGAGTCTTCGCTCAGCCTGTTGAAACATTTTGAAAGCACCTCTCTGGTTTCCACGCCTTTCATGGTATGAGGCGACTGCCAGCTGTATGAAGCCAACCCAAGTATCCGCAAGCGGATCTCCCGGATGCTCCTTCCAATATTCTTCAAGCAGCTCATGACATTCGAAATAATCTCTTGAGGCATGAAATTCCACTAAATATGAAACATACGCTTTAGGAAATGCAGTCATTTCATTCTCCCTACTATGCTTATAGGACTCAATCCGCTAGCTTATCGAGTTGTGTTCCCGCCGCATTTTTAAAATAAAAAAAAGCATATATCACTTATACTTTCATACATTTAAACCGATCCTATATAAATAATTTGAAACCTTTTTCTATATTAGCCGTATTTCAAGTAGTTAGCAATTGTTTCAACATACACATCAGGAGGAGAAACAACAGATGAAAAAGGGATTTATGGTCTTTATGGCAGTTGCTCTATTTTTCACTATAGGGTTCAGCCAGTATGCAGATGCAAAACCGAGGGGCGGCGGCATCAAGTCTCCAAAACAAAGCTATACACAAACTCCAAAAAAAGATAACGCTAGCCAAACAAACTCCGGTACAAAAGCAGGCACTACTGCTGGTACAAAGAAAGCTGGAGGATTCAGCGGCGGCGGGCTTATGAAAGGTCTAATGATCGGCGGCTTGGCTGGATTGATGTTTGGCAGCTTGTTCTCAGGACTAGGCGCATTCGGTAATTTTCTAGGGCTAATGGTTAACCTGCTCGCTATCTTCGCGGTCATTATGCTCATTCGTGTTGCGTTTGTTTATCTACGCAGCAAGCGTAACCCGCCAGACCAAAGGAGACCGTACTAATCGTGCGTATCTACACAGATGAGATCATTAACGCGATCTGTCTTAACATGGCCACTCGCAGAGGTGTAAATCCTACAGATGTAGAAGTACAGCTTTCTTGGGAAGAAGAGTATGGCTATACAGCCGAGGTTTGGGTGAGCGGTCGCAGCCAATATATTATAGAATCCAATATTCTAGAAGCCATCGAGCAGTATATATTCAAACAATATAACCGCCGTGTATTCCGCTCTAATATCACATTAGATGCGGATGAGGAATTTTGGGCAGATATAACGGATTAATAGTTAGTGTTAAGGGAGCATTCGGAGCTATTCTTTATCTTAATGATAAGGATGCTCATGAATGCTTTCTTTTTTTGTGCATATTCTCCCCTCCATTCTATTCTTTCAATTAATAGACTAGCATTAATTACCAAGCAACCTCTCCTCACTTTATGCGTCTAATAGTATGACTATTAGAGGAGAGTGATAGAAAAGAATATGAGAAGAAAAATAAGTACGTTGTTACTGATGGTTTTATTTTTCCAAATGCTGCTGACGGGAGCTGTTACGATAGCGGATGCGGCAACAACGCAACAGATGACCAAGTACCGTGTTTATCAAAATGACAAGGCATTACGCGAGTTTGCAACTGAAGCTCAAGCAATTGCCTATGCCGGAAAATATGGTTACAGTCATGTTGAGAAAATTGCTGATCACAGCTGGGTGTGGGACAACTTCCCTCGCTATAAAGTCTATCAAAGCGGACAGTCTAACGCAAAATGGGAATTCCGAACCTATGAGCAAGCATTGAACGTTGCTAAGACATTAACAAATGTACATATTCGAGATCTTGAAAACATTGGCTGGAAATATGAATCATTTGCGAAGTTCCAGCTCTACCAGGGTGATAAAACCCAATCAAGCTGGGCATTCTCGACGCTTGCTGCTGCCAAACAGGAAGCTAAGAAATGGGGTAACGCCCATATTATCGATTTGTCCACGAACAAATGGGTATGGGGAAACTTAACTGACGCACAAAAAAAAGCGCAACGTGCAGCCTCTCCCGTGTATCAAATCGTTGTAGACGGCATGCCTGTTGAGAATAAATCGCTATTCTCCTTCCTATTTGACGCTATTAATAGTTCAGCAACTATTGCTGGCAGCGAGGTACTAAACACAACAACTGGTAAAATCATTCATTCAAATGTACCTGCTTATACAGTTGTTAGAAGCAAAGAATTCATTGGTTCTTATATCAGTCTAGATGCTGCCGTAAAAGCTGCCAAAAGCACTGCAAACGCAGAAGTGTTATACAAAGGTGCTGTTTTATGGTCTGGTATCCCCTATTTGACGGTCTACCAAGGTGAGAAAAAGCTGAGATCATTCAATACGAAAACCAGTGCTATTGCTTATGCCAAAGGCTTTGCAAACAGCAAGGTTATGAACACGGATGGACGCGCGATTTGGAATAATACGAAAAGCCTTGTCTACATGGGATGGAACGGCAGCTCGAACAGCTCCACTATTTTGGCCCAAGCAGCCAATACGCAAGGTCTTTCCATCGATTCACCTACTTGGTTTGAGCTTGCGGCTGCCGACGGCACCTTAACCGACACGTCAGATGCCTCTGTTGTATCGACACTGAAGGCGAAAAGCATTGCTGTCATGCCGCTTGTTCATAACCAGTTTAATCGCAAGATGACTACTGAATTTTTGAAAAATGGCACTGCACAGCAAGCGTTTATTACAAAGCTGGTTAGCAAGCTTAAGACACTTGGCGTTACTGGCGTTAATCTCGACTTTGAAGAGGTTGCAGCAAGTGACCGCAGTGCTTATACCTCCTTTGTTAAGGCTTTAACCAATGCTGTACATGCGAAAGGAATGGTTCTCTCCATCGACCTTCCTCGAGGCAGTCTTAGCTGGAATCATTTAACTGCTTATGATCATGCTGCTTTAGCAGATATTGTTGATACGGTTGTCATCATGGCCTACGATGAGCATTGGAGCGGTAGCGATACACCTGGCTCCGTATCTGGACTGCAATGGGCTGAGGAAGGCGTTAAGCAATTTTTAGACTATGGTATTCCGCGTAACAAGCTCATGCTGGGAATCCCTTTCTACGTGAGAGAATGGAAGCTGGACAGCTCAGGTAAATTAGTCGGGAATCGCGCTGTCTTCATGAGTGAAGTACCAAAGCTCATTTCGGATAACAAAGCGCAAGGCGTCTATGATCCTGGATCTGGTCAAATCAAATATAAATTTTATAAAGACGGCTTCACCTATCTGTTCTGGGCTGAAACCGAAGACACCGTCAAAGCTCGTATCAACATTGCGAAGAAGTTTGACTTAGCAGGTGTTGCCGCATGGCGACTCGGCTATGAAAGCTTTGATTTATGGACGACGATGCTTCGTATGAAGTAATGCAGAAAAAGGCTGTCCTAAAAGTAGATAGATCTACTTTTGGGGCAGCCTCTTTTTTGAAAAAACAGCCACAGCAAAACTGGTAATAATTATTTTTTTACAAAACTTGATCATCCTTCTTTAAGTTGCTTACAAGTAAGGTGTATGCAACGTTTTCCGCGATAACAAACGACTTGCCAAATACGATTATTTTAGGGTCTCTTCCATTCACTTTAATATAAATCGATGTAGTACTCCGAGTTCCTTCTCTCCACCCTAACTGAATAAAACCTGATTTCGTGCCCGCTATTCTGAATTACTTATATATACTTAAAAAGTACTTTTAATTACTTAAAATTACTGCTAAACTTACTTATAGGGAGGCGATCATCATATATCAGGAGCAACGATTACTGAAAATACTTGATTACTTAAATGAACACCATACGATGAGTGTCATGGATATTTGCAATTTACTGGAAGTGTCTAGGGATACGGCTCGAAGAGACATTGTTAGATTAGTTCAAGAAGGAGTCGTCATTCGAACGCATGGAGGTGTAGCTTCACCTAAATTGCATAAGAGATTAGCTTCCTATCAGGATCGCTTAATTGATGAAACAGAAAGCAAAAGGAAAATTGGAACATTAGCAGCAAAGCTGATTCATGATCAGGAGACGATCATTTTAGACGTATCCACTACGGTACAGGCAGTAGCTGAACAAATTTCATCGAAAAATATTACAGCTGTCACTCACTCCATAGATATTGTAGGAATTCTCTCAGGACGGGAAGATCTTCAAGTGTATGTGCTCGGAGGCTACTTACATGTGAAGAACCGGTTGCTGTATGGTCCCTCCGTCATTGAAAAGCTAAGAGAAATAAGAGCTGATAAAGCGTTTATTGGTGCCACGGCGATTCAAACAGACGGACTTTACTACCCTTTTGAAGAGGATGCTCATGTCAAAAAAGAGATAGCCCGCAGATCTGATCAGGTCATCGTCGTTGCTGATTTCACCAAGTTTGCAACTAAGTCCGTTTACCGTTTAGATTTTGACTTTGTAGATATTTTAATCACTGATCAAGATGTACCTAGCGAAATAGAAGAAGTTCTTGATCGGAAAAATATAACGATTATCCAATATGAGGAGAACAATAAATCGGAGGTGGAAAACTAGGATGGCTCTTAAGATTTTGCATAATGTTCAAGTCGTTCAACCTGACAAAATACTTCAATCTGCCACGGTTTGGATTAGAAATGGCAGCATTGAACGGATAGATCAAGATCCCGCTTCTCTACCAGAGGGCGATTATGAATTTCTAATCGATGGGAAAGGTCAATTATTAATACCAGGCATGATCGATGTACATATTCATGGCGCTAACGGTTTTGATATGATGGATGGCAGTGAGTCGAGTATCCAAGAGGTTTCACGGGCTTGTGCTGCTACGGGCTGCACCTCCTTTCTAGCTACATCTGTAAGCTCTACAATGGAAGAATTACTAGCCATGATCCGAAGTGTAAAACGTGTAGTTGGGCATGAAGCTGGAGCCCAAATTGCTGGGCTTCATTTAGAGGGTCCCTATCTCAATCCGAAGCGTAAAGGGATGCAAAATGAACGTTTTTTACGGCATCCGAATCTTGAAGAAATGAAGGAGATTTTCGAAGAAGCTGACGGGCTGATTAAGATGGTTACGATTGCTCCCGAATTACCAGGTGGAATGGAGCTTATCTCTTTTTTGAAAGATTTGGGCGTGATCATTGCCATCGCTCATTCTGATGCCACTTATGAAGAAGCAAAGCAAGCCTTTAAAGCTGGAGCAAGCCATGTAACACATTGTTTTAATGGTATGCGCCCCATTCATCATCGGGATCCCGGCCTCGTTGTAGCTGCTTTTGAAGAAGAGCATGTGAGCCTCCAGGCGATAGTCGATGGCATTCATCTGCATCCTGCGATTATTCGAATGATGCATCGTTTGAAGGGACCCGAGGGTATGGTGCTTATCACTGATGCTTTGCAAGCAATGGGACTTGGAGATGGAAACTATGTATTTGGCGGTCACCATGTTACGGTATCCGAAGGCGTTGCGAGACTACAAGATGGGACATTAGCATCTAGTACGGTTACGATGAATGAAGCACTACGTTTAACGACTGAAACCGGAATTTCCTTAAATGCAGCGGTTCAAATGGCTTCAACTACCCCTGCACGAATTTTAGGTCTTGATACGAAAGGCAGAATCTCAACAGGTTTTGATGCCGATCTTGTCTTGTTGAATGAACAATTCCAAGTGCAATGGACAATGATTAAGGGTCATGTGATCTGAAAAAAAACGTTGAATGAACTTTAATGCCTAAAAACCCTAAACGGTTATCAAAGCCCCAAAAGTAGAGCAATTTACTTTTTGGGGCTTTTTTTCGAGCGCAAATTTTATCGATACTTCTTAATAATAAAACATCTTTGACTTTGATATTAAATTGTGTTAAATTTAATTTTATCAAATATATATGAAATAGGAGAGATTATTATGATGAACATTCAACAAAAAATGTATGAAACCACAGTTAAAGCCGTTGGGGGTAGAAACGGTTATATAGAATCAGAAAGTCCAAAACTTAACCTTGCTATCAGCACCCCGCGCGAGATGGGCGGCGCAGGCGGCGATGGTACGAACCCCGAGCAATTGTTTGCAGCCGGTTACTCTGCATGCTTCGACAGTGCCCTGAACATGGTTGCACGTCTTGGCAAAGTTAAAATCGAAGGCAGTGAAGTGACGGCTACTGTAAGTTTCGGTAAAGTTGAAGACGGCGGCTTTGGTATTGCCGTTAAGCTTGATGTACTTGTTAAAGGTGTTGACCGAGAAACGGCAGCTTCACTAGTTGAAGCTGCCCATGGTGCTTGCCCATACTCCCGTGCAACACGAGGCAATATTGCCGTGGAATTAAATGTACTGTAAGTGAATTTTAGTGGCATAAAATAAATGAACTTTATTTTTTCAAAGGTTGATTCTAAAAAAAGAGCAGGCTTCCGGTTCCGGAAACTTGCTCTTTTACATTTTTCAACACTATACACTAATTACATAGCGCCCCATTTCCCCCGTATCCCCTCTGCTTCCTTAATCATTCTGTCGATCAATTCTGCAACCGTTGGAATATCTTTGATCATACCGGTCACTTGACCTGCCCAGCCTATACCTTCCTCTTTGATGCCATCATAAATCCATCGCTTATTGGCTTCACCGCTAATATAATCTTTTAATGCTTCATAGGTTGGTGTCACCCGTTCTATAGCAAGTATATGGTCGATATATTCGCTTTTTAATACCCTTGCAGGGGAACCAATGGAACGTTTGATTACAGTAGTGTCTGACTCTGAACTCTCTATTAAGGCCTCTTTATAGGAAGCAGAAGCATGAACACATTCTTGGGTAGCGACGAAGCGTGTGCCCATTTCGATGCCCTCAGCTCCAAGTGCATGAGCAGCCATCCATCCGCGCCCATCTCCGATGCCCCCAGAAGCTATGACTGGAATATTCACAGCATCCACCACTTGCGGGACTAACACCATAGTTCCAATATCATCACGTCCTAGGTGTCCGCCCCCCTCTTGCCCAACGACAATAACAGCAGATGCACCGAGCTGTTCCGCTTTTTGGGCTTGTCTTCGTGAGGATACGAGCACCAATGATTTAATGTCAGTGGGATGCAGCATCTCTAATATCGTTGCAGGGTTCCCACCCGTAATGGTCACAGTGGATACTTGCTCATCAATTGCGGTCTGCACCCGATCCTCATAGCCAACACCATGCTGTCCAATAGCAAAGTTCACTCCAAAGGGCTTGGCTGTCAGGCTGCGAGTAATCTGAATTTCTTGGCGCAAAGCCTCAGCATTAGGCAAACTCATCGCCGTAATTTGACCAAGGCCGCCCCCATTCGAAACGGCAGCAGCAAGCTCTGAATAGGCTAAATAAGCAAGACCGCCTTGGATAATTGGATATTCTATTTGCAATAGCTCAGTTATTCTTGTGTTCCATTTCATTTTCATCACTCCTGGTTTTCGTTATCTGCAGATTGTTCAAAATAAATAGGATAATGCAAGATACATCTCTCATTAAAGTTTGCGCTGCAAAACGGACAACTTTCACTGTGCATGTATTGCTGAATTCTCATTTCTGTGTGACAATTCCCGCATAAGATAGCGATTTTGTTGAACTCTTCTTTTGGCCAAGGCAACATACTATGATCTGCGTGCTCCTCATGGCATTTGTAACAAGGATAATAGCGATTGCAGCATTTAAACTTGATAGCGATAATATCTTTTTCTGTATGATAATGAACACATCGTGTTTGCTTGTCAACGACTGCTCCATAAATGTCCATCTAAATGCCTCCAATCTTTAAAAGCAGGAGAATGATTGCGAGGAAAATCACGATACTCCCAACCTGATAATCGATCTGCTTAAATTTTAATTGTTTGTATGCCGTTCTTCCCTTGCCATTACCATAAGCACGAGCATCAATGGCATAGCTGAGCTGCTCGGCACGTTGAATGACCCTGAAGAGCAGAGGTATGATTATCGGAATATAAGCAAAAAGACGTTTGAGCAGCGGTAATTCCGTTATATCAAACCCTCTTGCTCTTTGTGCCAATATGATATGATCTAGCTCCTGCAGGATGGTTGGGATAAATCGAATCGCAATCACAATCATTAACGAAAATTTCTCTACAGGCACATTTAATTTGGCTAGAGGCAGCAATAGCTTTTCCAAACCTTGAGCTATCGTAAGCGGTTTTGAGGTCAACGTTAATAGAGAAGAAAGCAATACGAGTAAAACGATCCGCCAGACAAAACGCAGCCCGTTTTCCAGCCCCTCCACTGTCACTTCAATGAATGACCATGACCAAATCAAACTGCCTTTCGTGAAAAAGACATTGTATACAAAAGTAAACACCAAAATAAATAATAGAGGTTTCAATCCCTTTCCAAAGATATGAAATGGGACTTTCGATATCCATAATACCCCGAAAACAATGATCGATGCCACTGTGTAGCTCATTAACGTTTCCAGAGTGAGAAAGCTCATCATGATGATGACGATGCTTAAAATCTTGGTGCGTGGATCCAAGCGGTGAAGCACAGAATTAGTCTCCAAATATTGCCCTATTAAAATATTTCTCTCCATTTAAAAACTCCTTGTATGCCATATAGGCCATACTGCTTCCAAAATATGCTGCTCCCTGCAGCTTGCAGCTCCAACGGTCTGACCCGATAATTCTTCCACCAGCTTTAATAGCTGCACAGGCTCAGGCAAGGATAATCCGATCTGCTCTAGCAGCTCCCTCTGATCTAGAAATAATTGATTTACATTATATTGTCCGACAAGGCGACCTTCGTGTAATACGATAACTTCATCCGAGTATTCAGCAACATCTTCCATGCTGTGCGATATGAAGAGAATAGTGCGATCCTCTTGCTGCTGCCATTTTTTAAGCAACTGGAGGATAGCATCGCGGCTTAATGGATCGAGACCCGCTGTGGGTTCATCCAAAATAAGAAGCTTCGGACTCATCATCAACACGGAAGCAATGGCTACACGACGCTTTTGACCGCCGCTTAACTGGAATGGAATACTCGTTAGTATCTCTTCGGATAGCCCTACTTGCGGCAAAATGGTTTCAATAGTATCCGTGATCTGCTGATTGCTGTACCCTTTTAGCTTTGGAGCAAAAGCGAGTTCCTTCTGAACCGTCGTTTGAAACAGCTGATGCTCTGGATATTGAAAGACAAAACCAATGTCAGGAATGACCTTTGCCTGTTCCTTGGCATTTCTAGGAATAGGCTGCCCATCAATCCGATAATCTCCATCAAAATCAGGAATTAACCCTTTTAGCAACTGGACAAACGTAGATTTGCCAGCACCCGTTTGACCAATAATAGATATCCATTTGCCTTCTTGGATCGTGCAGCTAACCTTTTGCAGGGCTGCTCGATTGCCATAATTCACACTTACTTGGTTTAGCTCCCATACCATTGGTTACGGGTCATCTCCTTCCAATTTGCCATCAACGGCGAATTTAGTCGGAGCGCTTTATGTAGTTTTACTGCAAATGGGACAACTAATTGATATTCCTCTACAGGTACCTGTTCAAAAAAGGTCAGCGGATCGCCATCAAATTCCAGCCTGCCTTGATGAATCAGCAGCACTCGCTTTGCCGCCAGCACTTCCTCCATATGATGTGTGAAATGAATGATAGTCATGCCCTGTCGATGCAATTCATGCATTATGGCAAGCACATGCTTTCTTCCTTCCGGATCAAGCATTGATGTTGCCTCATCAAATATCATGATTTGGGGACGCATGGCGAGCACAGCCGCTATCGCTACACGCTGCTTTTGACCGCCAGATAGCTGGTGAGGCATGGCGTCAATAAAGTCCTCCATCTGAACAGCTCTTAAAGCATAGTCTATCCGACTTTGTATGTCTTCCTGTGAGACTCGAATATTTTCCAATCCAAATATGACCTCGTCCATTACCGTTGTGGTGATGAATTGGTCCTCTGGATTTTGAAAGACAAAGCCGATTTGCTCATGGATTCTGATAAGATCTGCTTGCGTTGAGGTGCTCAGACCATTGATTTCTACGCTGCCTTTCGTCGGAAGTAACAGTCCATCCATCAGCTTTGCAATCGTTGATTTTCCACAGCCATTAGCGCCGACTACAGCTACGAATTCACCTGCATCAATAGTAAAGTTCATATCTTCTAAGACTACCTGTCCTCTTTGATAAAAAAAATGAACATGGTCGATAGTGATCATTTCTCCTCCTCCTGGTGACGCTGCCATGTTGCGAAAAATGACTCGATGCTGTACTCCGAAAAGAGGGGCTTAGGCTTTTGCCACTTTGTCACTTTCGATCCGTTTATACCAAATATTTCGCCTGTTATATTCTTATTCGGCTGCTCTAACAATGCGACCACGAAGCGGGCAATATCATCTGCTTCACCTACTTGCCAGAATTCTGGAAATGGTTCATTGCGACTCGCATATTTATCTTTTATGTGCTCGATAACTGGTCTAGTCATATCCGTTAAAGCAGCAGGTGAAACGGCATTTACCCTGATCCCATTCCGCTGAAGCTCGTCTGCGAGAGTCCATACCATACCGAGCATACCGGCTTTGGCTGCACTGTAATTTATCTGTCCAATCGAACCCATTAATCCGGCAGTAGATGTCATTAAGAGAATGTCACCACCACTCTCTTGCATATGAGGCAGTACCCGCCGAATGCAGTAAAAGGCGCCATTCAAATGCACATCCATGACAGATTGCCATTCTTCATCTGACATGCGAACACATTTTTGGTCATGCAAATTACCCGCATTATGAATCAATACGTTTATACGCCCATACTTCTCAATTATAGTATCTACCATGATTGTAACCTCATCCGGATTTGCAATATTGGCACAGTATCCAGTTGCATCACCACCGCTTTGATGTATTTCCTGTACAACTTCATCGATTAACGCTTGCTTTGTGCCATTGACAATCACTTTATAATGAGAAAGACCAAGATGAATAGCCATGCTCCGCCCTATGCCCCTAGTCGCACCCGTAATGAAAACCACTTTATTCATCGGAGCACCTCTTTAACTGAAAAAGTGCCCGCTGCAACCCCTTCACCCGTTTCTAAAGTGATGGACACACAGATTCTGTCTTCATATACCTTATAGTCAAAGCAGACAATCGAATCTATAAAAACAGGCTTTTGAAATTTCATTCGGTATGTCGTAATCCATTGCGTAGGATGTTCAGCCAAATACAAAGATTGAGCCAGTCCCATCATATACATGCCATGTGCAACAGGACGTTCATATCCAGCCCTTTCTGCTGCTTCGGCATTCAGGTGAATAGCTGCGGTATCTTGGGAAATTAAAGCATAATGCTGAATAGCATGAGCTGAAATGTATTTTTTCAATGTCCATCACCTACTTTGATTAATACGGTCTCCGCTCTAACTACAGGTTCGCCACCACAAGTACAAACAAGGTTATGAGTATAAAATGTAAGCTCTCCCTGTTCGCCTATTTTTTTCTCCACTTTCGTTAACGATAACTTGCACTCCAAAGTCATGCCAGCCGTAATCGGTGACTCGTATGAAAAATACTGTGTTCCATGAATCAGAGGTATCTCCCTATCCAGCCAAGGAATATCAAAAGCTTGCCAAAAAATAATAGGCATAGTCACAGGTGCGATGAGTTTGCCATTTATCATATGCAAAGGAGCTTCAATACTTTGCGCATAAAGGGAAATCCAATCTGTCGTTACATGAACCTTCTGCTGAAGACTGTTCATTCGACTGCCTCTGCGATGGTTGCAATACCTATTCCTCCACCAATGCCCATTGTAGCCAGACCTCTTTTATAAGGTTTATATAGCATTTCTGAGCACAATCGCGTCATTAATATAGCACCTGATGCTCCATAAGGATGACCAAGGGCTAGCGCTCCGCCTCCGCGATTGACCGATTCCACCGAAATCTGAAGCTCATGCAATGACGCTAATACTTGAGAGGAAAAAGCTTCATTAAACTCTACAACATCCAAATCTTTAACGGTTAGATTCTGACGCTTTAGCACCTTTTGTACGGCTGGTACTGGACCCATTCCTAAGTAATGGGGATCTACTCCAACTGCTTGAGCATCCACTATACGCAGCACAGGCACAAGGTTATATTTCTTGCACGCTTCCAGAGACATGATGAGAACAAGCGCAGCACCATCATTGACCGGGCATGCATTGCCAGCCGTTACGGTACCTTGATCCAGAAAGATCGGCGGCAGTTTCTTCAATTTTTCTATACTGGTATCGTCTCTTGGACATTCATCGGCATTAACCCAAGCTCCATCGGCGTAAAGAGGTACAATTTCCTGCTGAAAACGACCCGCTTGCTGAGAACGGATAGCCTTCTCATGGCTGCTCAAGGCATATCGATCCTGATTTTCTCGACTAATCCCGTATTTACGGGCGACATTCTCCGCGGCAATCCCCATATCGGGGTCACCATAAGAGCTTGGTGTGAAAGGAGCGCGTGAATATAACTGTGGCACACCCATTAATGTTTGCGGCTTGGTCATCTTCCATGGGGCGCGGCTCGTGCTTTCGACACCACCAGCTAGATAGACATCACCCGCACCACTCCCAATGAGTCGCGCTGCTAAATTAATGGCTTCAAGTCCGGAACCGCACTGCCGATCGACCGTTACACCTGGGACAGTGTGAGGGAGTCCCGCAGCCAAAGCAGCAACTCTAGCTATATTGCCTCCAGGTCCTACTACATTGCCAATAATGACATCATCAATAATATCCTTCGGTAGTCTCGTTTCTGCTACAATATGCTGGATAAGAGGCGCTAACAATTGTTCAGGCTCAAGCCTGCTTAATTTGCCGCCTACCTTTCCAATTGGCGTACGTCTAGCCATCACAATCACTGCCTCTGTCATAACCTCACTCCCTTCACGTAATCTTTCATCGCTTTGCGAGCCAATTTCCCGCTGCTTGTATAGATGAACTCGTCCACTGTGATGAGCTCCTTTGGAGCTTTGTAACTCGCTAAATGCTGTCGGCAATAATGCTTTATTTCCTCAATAGATAAGTGCTGCGCTCCCCTCCACTTTACAAGAGCCACAACCTTTTCTCCCCAATAAGCATCCTGAACGCCAAGCACCATCACTTCTTTAATCTCCGGAAGCAACTGCAGCACATTCTCTACTTCCTCCGGGAAAACATTCAAACCACCGGTTACAATCATATTTTTGGAGCGGCCAGCCAAATATAAATAACCATCCTTATCCAAAGACATATAATCTCCTAGCATAAGCCAACCATCTTGAAAGACTGCTTCCGTTTCTTCCGGCCTATTATAGTATCCAATGAACATCATATTACTGCGTATATAAAGCTGCCCAATTGTATCAGGAGGCACCTCTTTAAAATGTTCATCACGAATAGAAATCTCTACGCCATTGAAGGGCTTGCCTACTGAATTAGGTTTATATTCAGAATAAATATCCATATAGCTGATATAGCTCGCTTCGGAGGAGCCATAAAATTCATACAGCTTCGCTTCACCGAATATGGCCTTGCATCTCTTCTTGGAAGCTTCCGACCATTTACCGCCAGAACTGATTAATGCTTGAATTTGTGTCTGGTAGGATGAAGCCTCTTGCATAAGTGATTCAATCATCGTAGGCACGACAAATAAAATCAAATCCGAAATCTCCTCGCAAAGCTTAAGAACATTAGTCACGTTAAAATGCTGAACGTTATGAAAGGTCGCACCACTATAAAGACTCTGCATCAAAGCAAATAACGACAAGGAGTGAACCAGTGGACCTGGTGCCAGAATATGCTCGATATTTTGGAGCTGGAATGCCTCACTCGTCGCCTCAAAGCTGCTAATCCATGACGAGTGAGTGCGCATAAATCCCTTTGGCATTCCTGTTGTTCCAGAAGTAAAACCGATAAATAATAATTCGTTCGTATCATCCATTCTAGCTTCCGGCGTGAAATGATCTAACCAGGAGTCATAGGAGCCAGCTTCTTCCGTTGAAAAGGTGAGACAAGTAATCTCTTCGTTTGGTAAAATGATATTTTCAACAAATTCAAGCTCGGTAAATATGATTTTCGGATGGCATTGCTGTAAAACAGCATTCAATTCCGACGTACTCCACTTGGGGTCCAAAGGAATGGGAACACATCCCCCATAGATGGCTCCCAAAAAAACTTCTATAAATTCTAAACGATTAGTAGATAAAATGGCGATTTTATCATGGAAGAGCCCATTTTGCATGAAGCCCTGAGCGATTCTTTTCATTCTCTGTACTAGTTCTGAATATGTACATTCCACTTGCCCATCGTAAATGGCTGGCTTATCAGGCTGTTCTTCAGCATAACGCAATAATGGCATGACCAGATTCATTTCTCAACACACCTATTCCAAATGACTGTTTCTTAAGAATGATTCACTATCTCTTCTATTGGACTAATGGCTTTTAACTGGATTGCGATGATGGATGCGATAATGGCTTTGATACAATCCCCCGGAATGAATGCAAGTGCACCGACTAATCCGGCCCAGATAGATGTATGAGTGATGAAAGCCATGATAGGAGCACCAATTAAGCTGACCAGTACAACACCAAACACAAAATTAATGACGAATAGCTTCCAGGTCTTCACCTTCGTCCATACCTTCTCAGTCATAAATCCGATACAAAAAGCGGCTACCGGCCAACTTAATAAATATCCAGCGGATGGGCTTACAAATATAGAAAGACCTCCACGGCCACCTGATAATAAAGGTAAACCTAAAGCAACTAATACCATAAATATGATCAGACTTAGCGACCCCGCCTTCTTCCCTAAAAAGCTTCCTGCCAGCATGACACCAAGCGTCTGTACGGTGATGGGTACAGGGATAAAACCTAGTGAAATGGGGGGAATCAAGCCTAATGCTCCAATGAATGCAGCGAATATTGCCGCAAAAACCATTTCTTTTGTCTTCATGTTACTTACCTCCAAGAATATGTTTACAAACGTAGTACCATCCGAGTCGACTCTATGTACCTATTGGATCATATCGTAATCTTTTATGATTGTAAACCAAAAATTTAGTTTATAGGTTAACAATCGAATTCTTACTATTTCACACAATATATCTTTTTGACCATACCAATGAGAATTGCAAATAAACATAAATGGGATTTAATAAATACTTTGTTTGGTGTTGGTATATTCAAAAAAACTGCTATCCCCTAAAGGGATAGCAGTTTTTAATAATAAAAATAATTATTCGGTAAGCTCTTGGACATCCGTATTTCTATTTTTAGTAATAAATTCCACTTTTTGATACTTTTGCTTTTCAATTAGATTAGCAACTCTTGCTAAGCCCATGCAGAGTACTACTCCGAATATAACAAAGCTATAAAAACCTGCACCAATACCTATTCCCACTCCACCAACAAAAAGAATCATGGCTGCGGATGTTAGTCCTTTAACTTTCAAACCATCTTTAAGAATAACACCTGCACCCAAAAAACCAAGTCCAGTTACGATTTGAGCAGCTAGACGCATCGGATCCATCATTGTATTCTTATTCACTGCACTAAATTTCTCGACACTATAAATTGAAATTAAAGTTATTAATGCGCTTGCCACACACACATACATGTAAGTTTTTAAACCAGCAGGTTTATTTTTGGATTCCCGATCCCAACCGATAATAAATCCCAGAAAAGCACTAAGCGTTATCCGAATATAAATTTCATAATACTGTGAAAAATGATTAATAATATTCACTTCAAACCAAATATTTAAAGTATTCATCAAAACCATCTCCTTAATTATTCCCCTTATTGCTTGTATGCCGCTTATCGCATGAACCTTAATCATAGAAAAATCCTTCATTCAGTTTGGCTATACAGCTTAAAAGCATCTGTATAGCCGCTTAAACGAATGACGGATTTAGCTCCGATCTATTAAGTTTTAAGTTAATTTAATAATTTGTGCTAAATTAAATCGCTATAAATATGAAGCTGCACACTATGGCTGATCTACCACTACTAAAAGGGAAGAAAACACGTCTCTCGGAGCCCCTGGCGTATTAACCCCGTTCACTTTATTGATCGGTGTGTTTTTGATCTCGTATTGATCAAGCACATTATTTAACGTGACTGCCGTGGAGGATCCTCCACCATCCATGTTCAATGCTTGATATGCGCCTAATTCCTTCATATAGAGCCCCAGTTCCTCAATGTAAAAACCTGTAGAATTGTTAGCACCGCGGCCATCTATTACAACAAAAAATACTGTACCGTCACTTCGGATACCCACTGCTGTTCTTGGGTGTCGGTCATTATGCCGGTAATACGTTTGCTCATCATAATCCGGATGATTAGTCGCAGAGATCACTTGACCGTGAAAATCTTGAACCACACCATCCTTCACCATCCAAAACTGTCCGCCGGATGCTTGGAATAAATTTCCCTTTTCTTGTTGCCAATCTGCTCCATAGTCTCCAATAATCGCAGTCCCATCTGTTTTAATTCCGAAGAATCCGTGGAAAGGATAATTTTTCCCATCGACGCCAGGTACACGAACACCGTTTATTATGGAAGAGCCATCTTTTATCATATTGCCTTCTGGTCCCTGTTCCGTATAGAACTCTCCATTAACGCCAGCAATAACTGTTTTTCCTAACATATCTGTGGTTGCTGCTTGTTCTGCGACATTTGCTTTCATGCTATCATGACCTTCACTGTCCACTATGCGAAAATAATTGCCATTAGCATCTGTCGGAGGAATCTGGTTGTTTTTCGTGCCTACAATTATTGAATTCTGAGGTAAATTAATATTTACATCGATAATATTTGCCTTCTGAATGTTGCCGTTAATATCTACAAAGTCCATCTGTCTGTGCAAAACACCACTTGAGAGTTCAACCGTTTCATCCCTTAGAACTCTTAATATGATTGGGTTTTGTTCGGTTACAGGAAGGTCTTTGAAATATTGTAAAACAGGACGGCCCAGCCTAAAGTCAATATTCCAAACCTTATCGAAATTCCATCCTAAACTATCTTCATAGGTTGTCTGTAAGCTCAATTCATTGTCAGTAACAGAAAATCCCTGATTATTGTTAGACGTTCCACCAGTCACAACCAAACCTTGCACAAGCGCATTGGTTGATGCAATATTGTTTTGGAATATTGGTGAACCATTTAACCGCCCTGTGATTCTTGCTATATTGCTGTTGCTCCCATTAGTAATTGTTCCCGCCATCAATGCATTGTTCTTAATGACTGCATTCGTATAGGCATATGCAGATATACCGCCTGTATTATTCAGTTCTGAATACACGTTTGGAACAGCATAGGATGTTTCAAGCACCGATCCGCTTTCCGATACCGCAACCAATGCTCCACTTTCTACTTTTGCTTTTACGCTAGTGTCAGAGTATACATTTCTGATAACATTGTAATTTTGTACGGCAATACCTGCGCTTCGGTAGCCGCCGACTACTGAGCCGCTAACAAAACTTCCTTGAATCATTCCTCTATTCGTAGCTACAATTCCGCTTGCCCAGTAATTAGAATTTGTACTGATGCCAATAATGTCTACATCAAAAAAACCAATTCTTTCAATAATCCCATGATTTTCAATGATAAAAGCTGCCTTAGGCTGATTCGCATTCGCTGTAATCGTCAGCCCGGAAATGATATATCCATTCCCATCTAATGTTCCGCTAAAAGAACTGATGGGAATGAATTCACCTGTTACCTCTATATCTGCTGTCAGCTTAAAATCTCCGGATGGGTTGCTTCTAATAAGTTCTAAGTCGGCTGCTGTCGCAATCGCGATATCCTTGCTCTCCTGCACGTTTCTAAGAATCGGCCGGTCCAAAACGGAGCTCATTTCCCATACCGTATAAAAATCCCAACCTAATATATCTTCGTAGGTTGATTGCAAGGTCAATGCATGATCTGTAACGGACAATCCCTGATTATTACCAGAGGTTCCGCCAGTAACAACCAATCCCTGCACAAGAGCATTTATTGAGGCAATATTGTTTTGAAAGGTTGGAGTGCCGTTTGATCGTCCTGTTATTCTAGCTATGTTGCTGTTGCTTCCATTTGTAATCGTTCCGGACAATACTGCATTGTTCTTAATAACCGCATTCGTATAGGCATATGCTGAAATACCGCCCGTATTATTCTGTTCGGAATGAACATTCGGCAGTGCGTAGGAAGATTCAAGTATAGAACCGCTTTCCGATACCGCAACCAAGGCTCCGCTTTCTACTTTGCCGCTCACTGTACTAAGCGAATATGAGTTTTTGATTATGCTATAATTGTTTACGGCAATACCTGCACTTCGATAGCCTCCGATTACTGATCCGGTAACAAAGCTCTCCTGTATCGTCCCTCTATTGGTTCCGACAATTCCGCTTGCCCAGAAGCTGGAGTTCGTACCAATACCCGTAATGTCTACATCAATAAATCCAACTCTTTCAATGATCCCCTGATTTTCGACTATAAAGGCTGCCTTGGGTTGACTCGAATTCGCAGTGATTGTCAGACCAGAAATGATATGACCATTCCCATCCAATGTCCCGCTAAAAGTACTGATTGGCACAATCTCTCCGAGAAGTTCAATATCAGCGGTCAGTTTAAAATCACCAGACGGGTTGCTGCGAATGAGCTCCAAATCCGCTGCTGTCGCAATCTCGATATCCTTGCTTTCTTGCACATTTCTAAGAATTGGCCGATCTAATACAGAACTCATTTCCCATACAGCGTTAAAATCCCAACCTAAAACATCTTCGTAGGTCGTTTGCAAGGTCAAAGCATGATCTGTCACGGACAATCCTTGTTTATTGCTAGATGTTCCACCGCTTGCAACAAGACCCTGTACAAGCGCATTAGTGGAGGAAATATTGTTAAGCAGAGTTGGGGTTCCGTTTAATCGACCTGTTATCCTGCCTATATTGCTATTGCTGCCATTCGTTATCGTACCTGCCAACAACGCATTGTCTTTAATGATCGCATTCGTAAATGCATAAGCAGAAATACCGCCTGTATTATTCAGTTCTGAATTTATGCTGGGAACCGCATAGGATGCTTCAAGCACCGAACCGCTCTCCGATACCGCAACCAAGGCTCCGCTTTCCACTTTGGCACTAACTGTACTAACCGAATAAGAATTTTTAATCACATTATAATTGCTAACTGCAATACCTGCGCTTCGATAACCGCCGACAATAGATCCGGTAACAAAGCTTTCCTGTATCGTCCCTTTATTCGTAGCAACCATCCCGCTTGCCCAGAACCCGGAATTTGTACTGATGCCTCTAATGTCCACATCCACAAGTCCTAAGCTTTGAATGGTTCCTCGATTTTCGACAATAAAGGCTGCTTTAGGCTGATTCGCATTTGCAGTGATAGCCAGCCCGGATATGATATGCCCGTTTCCATCTAAAGATCCAGTAAAAGAACTGATTGGCACAAATTCTCCCGATAGCTCAATATCAGCTGTCAGCTTAAATTTCCCGGTTGGATTGCTGCGAATTTGTTCCAAATCTCCCGAACTGCTAATTGGTATAACAGCATCTGCAAACACTTCATTTGGAACATAGAAAGTTAAGCTCATAGACATGATTAAGATAAAAGATAGGAATAAATGAGCCATTCTTTTTGATAGATTCATATTTTTCCCTCCTGATTAATAGTTCATTTTTAATGAGATTAAACAGAAAAGCGCACCTCTACAAAGTCTCATATCCCTGTGCATCCGATAATTTGTATAGCGAATGTCCATCCAACCGTCTCTTGGTCAGCATGAGGAAGCCTTTGCGAAGTGCGCTTTTTGTGACAACTGATTATTAGTAAGAACCTAACTTATTCCATATCAATCCAAACTGGGGAAGTTGCCGCAAACTCGCCATCCTCCTGATATATCTTTACAAAATAATAGCGATTTTGGCATGGCAATGAAACTTTATAATCCAACTCCTTGCCGTCATGCTCAATCGAATGAAGCACATGTCCATGCTCACCTATGATCTCCGCTTTGATGATTCGGCTACCCGTATCCACACCGTACAAAGCTTTAATATCGAAATGGAGAGTATCGGATCGTTTAATCCTCGAACCCATAATTGCACCATTCAACTTGAACCAAACCTTCAAATGAAGAGCAGACGTAAAGTAGACACGTTGATGTCTGACTGCATCGAAGAAGTGCTCTCTTGTCAGTTTGTCCACTAATATTCCTGTCCGAAGTGTGTTTTCCGTTCCCCATTGTCCATGATGATTATCCTGGCTGCCTACCGGAGATACATGCCATCCCTTATCTAGTGCCATAACATAGTAATAGAGCCCGCCTAGTTCCTTCGATTCTATTGTATTGATTTCTATCATATGCATCACTTCATCCAGCTCTGCATCATAAGGATCAAATCCATCCAAATGACGATTGCCGCAAGACCACGGATGATTCCATTGTTGGATGGAATCGGGATACTTCTTGAGCGTTTCATAGTATTTTGGGATATCGTTATATTGGGTTTCATACGCATTTATAAAAAAGTCCATGTTATACGTATTCATATGACCGAATTGATTGTACCAAGTCGTTTCGGCACCAAATAAGGCAAGGAAAGCACCGTCCTCGGTTTTCTTATCGGCCATCTGCTGGATGTCCACCCATTTGCGGCTTTTATCCCAGTCTAGATAATGGTCATAGAGATTGCTGTGCTCCGTTATAGCTAGAAAATCAAGACCAGCCGTATATCTTGCGTAATCAAACGCATATTCAGGAACCCCTATACCATCTGAAAATCCGGTATGGCTATGCAAATTCCCGAAATAGATTTGATAGTCATTGTCGATTGGAGCCGGTAAAGCACCTGAACGAGGATTTGGCACTGGCAATGGTGATTTTTTGACAAACGCCAGCCAATGTATCATCAAGCGCTGAGGCATTGCAGCATCTGAAATCACAAGATAAACGTCATGAACACCTGTTAACAGGGAAGGATTCTCATGCTCCAAATTGCAAGCTAAGATCGACCATCGTTTCCATTGTTTAAATAAAATGATCTCCCCTATTTTTTCTCCGTGAAGATCATTTAGTCTAACTTCCAAGGTGATTCGTTTGCCTTTATCCGGATCCGTGAATCCGAATTGCCCACGCAGTTGGTCCACTCCTGCTTCTGTGAAATCTACATCTCTGTAAACAAGATAACTGCCGATATCTCCACTTACTAATACTTGATCTAGCTCGCCTGTCTCAATATCATCAACTTCCATCTCCTTAAATCCATATGCATGGTCATACGATCTCACATGAAATTTAAGCGGCGATACCTTGTTAGCCCCGCTTCTTTCTAGTGAAGTCCGTTCATGACCAAATACTTTAAAATCACGAATTTTTGCGGTCTCTCCTGATGAGCAATAAGTAACTGTCACTCTTATATAACGAGCTATAAATGACACATCATATTGCTCCCCATCGACCTTCAACGGAGTATTATCTTTTTTATCTACAGTCGTTTCCCAGTTAAGATTGTCTTTACTGTATTCAATGAAATAGTGCGAATACTCCTCTAAATTGGAATCCAAGCAAATTCTAATTTGCTCAATCTGACAAATACTTTTCAAATCTAGCTTCCACCAAATATAGTAAGGTGCACCTGCCCAGCATGTATCAACCTGTCCATCGATCGCTTTTTCCGCTTCGAAACCAACAATTTGATTCTCTGCGGTAGCCACTTTACCTTTGCTCAATAACACGACTTGATTTATATTTTCTTTCTGATTGTTTTCAATCATCTTTCTTCACCCTTTCAGAAGTACAGTCTTAGCCCTTAACCGCTCCCATCATAACGCCTTTAACAAAATGCTTTTGGACCAAAGGATACAACAGCAGCATAGGAATGCTCGAAACTACAATAACTGCATATTTCATCCCCTCAGCCAATAACAGTTGTTCCACTATACTCTCACCTTCTCCACCAGCCATAGCATTCATGTCCTCTTGAATCAAAATGCTTCGTATGACCATTTGAAGCGGCAAACGCCAGTCATCATGCAGGTAAATCAACGCATTAAAATATGAGTTCCAATGTGCGACACCATAATACATAGTCATAACAGCAACAATCGGCATAGACAGTGGTAGAACCACTCTAGTTAATGTTTTGATATTGCTGCAACCGTCAATGAAAGCTGCCTCTTGCAATTCATATGGAATGGAGGTCTGAAAATAGGTCCGCATGATGATCAAATTCCATACACTAATTGCGCTCGGAATCACCATAACCCATAAATTGTTATACAGACCAAGCATATTTTTGTACACCAGATAGGTAGGAATGAGACCGCCATTAAAGAGCAAAGTGAACGTGAATAATAATACTAATACATGGCGACCTACAAAATCCTTCCGAGATAACGCATAAGCACCCATCGTCGTCATGACAATGTTAATCGTCGTTCCAATAACCAAGTAGATTATTGAATTTCGATAGCCTATCAAAATATCAGGGTTTTGAAAAACCTTTCGATACGCGTTCAAAGTAATATTTTTCGGCAGCAACCAAAGCTCTCCCTTTACGATGGAAAGAGGATCACTAAGGGATGCGCTAACAATATACAGCAGAGGATAAAGCGTCACGATCATAATAATTGTGAGAATCATATAAATCGTGATATCAAATATCCGATCTCCCAAACTAGTTGTTTTTGCATGTTCCATTTTTATGATTCCTCCATCACCACAAACTGGTGCCGCTGACCCTTTTGGCAATTCTGTTCACAATAATAATTAAGAAGAAGTTAATTGCCGAGTTGAATAGTCCTACTGCAGCAGAAAAGCTAAACTGCGATCCAAGAAGACCTACCTCATACACATAGGTTGAAATGACGGTTGATGAGGTACGATTTAGCTCATTCTGCATAAGGTATATCTTTTCGAAACCGACGTCCATTATGGAGCCAAATTGAAAAATTAGCATGATGATGGCAGTCGGAATCAAACTTGGGATTGTAATATGAATCAGGCGTTTTAGTTTGTTTGCACCATCAATCATTGCCGCCTCATAAAGTGACTTATCAATGCCAGCAAGGACTGCGATGTAAAGCACAGAACTAAAGCCCATGTTTTGCCATATATCAGAGAAAACAAAAATGGACTTGAACATCCCTGGTTCTGTCATGAAATAGATGGGATCTCCGCCAAACAGACGGATCACATTGTTAACCAAGCCTGTCGAAGGTGAGAGAAAAGCCATCACCATACCGACCAATACGACCGTTGAAAGGAAATGCGGCATAAAGGTAATCGACTGTATGCTTTTCTTGAACCATTTGCTGCGTACCTCATTAACAAGCAAAGCAAACAAAATTGGTGTAGGAAATGCAATAAGAATTTGAAAAATGCTAATTCCTAAAGTATTCTTGATTAATGTCCAAAATTGATAGTTATTAAAAAAGCGAATGAAATGCTTCAGCCCAACCCAATCACTGCCCCAAATCCCTTTCGAAGCTGAAAAATCCTTGAATGCAATCTGGATGCCATACATGGGCAAATACTTAATGAGCAGAAAATATAGGACTACCGGCAAAACAAGCAGATACAAATCCCAATTTTTACGTATAGAGCGAGGCAACACAGCTTTGAAAACTCCTCTCTCCGATCCTGATGTCATAACAACACCCCTTCGTCAAATAAACGGATACAAATCAAGCACTGAGATCGCATCGAAAGTGTATAGAGATGTGAAGCCCCAGAGAAGAACCTTCCTCTTCTGGCAGCTTCACACCCTATTAAAGCTATTACTCACGGAAACACGAAGCTATTCGTTCTTTGTGTATCGAGCATATGCAGTATCATAAATACTCTGCAATCTGCTAAGACCCATTTTCTCCAGTTGCGCTACATATTTGTCAAACTCATCGAGAGGTACTTTACCTTGCACGAATTCTGCGGTGCGTTGGTTAACCAAACCGTAAATGTCCGCTTCCAGCGACTGCTTCTCCTCTGATTCGTCAGTCGTAAAGCTGAAGGGTGCCCAAAGCTCCTCAGGTAGAGATGGTCTCAAGTTTTCTGCTGCGGTTTTGGCTGACGGTTGCGTTTCGCCGCCTTTGAAATAATCTTCAAGAATTAGCGTAGGCAAGGAGCCGCCCGCGTAAGGCACATACTTTGAAACGACCTGATCAAAGGATGAACCCTCAGGTATATTATTGATAATCTCAGGAATAAAATCATAGTTTCCTTTGTCATCCTTTTGATAGGTTACACCTTCCATTCCTAAGTACAGCATCCTGATTCCTTCTTCACTGTATAAGTGATCGATCCAACGCATCGTTGCTTCAGGATATTTATTTGTTTTGCTAATCATGAACGCGCCTCTTGAACCGATATGACCTCGAGCACTCGTATAAAGTTGATCACCATTCGGGCCCGAAAGTGCCGTATCTAACCCAACATAACTATCTGCATTTGAATTTGCTCTTGCAACAATATTCCCAAAGGAGAAGCTGCCAATTAGATTTTGCTCATTCTTCGCAAGGACCTCAGTTCCCTTGTTCGTAAAGATTTCCTGATCAATTAATTTTTCTGCATATAGCTTATTTAAATAAACCAACAGCTCTTTGTAACCTTCACTCGTAGGGAAGAAGCGCATCTTTCCTGATTCAGTATCACTATCCCAGTTGCCATTTCCTGTTCCTTTATTACCTAGTCCATAGGCACCTCTGAGCACCAACATGATCTCTTCGAGCGAATCAGCAGCCAACGGGATTTCATCCTGAATTCCATTGCCATTTGGATCATCATTTCGGAATGCCTTTAATACGTCATACAACTCATCTGTCGTTTTTGGCATTTGCTTTCCTGTATGCTTCAACCATTCTTGATTGAGAAACAACTTCTTAGTAATTTCAATGCTCGGTGAATCGGTAAGATTCGGCAATGCATAGATGCTGCCATCCGCTGTCGCTACACCCTTTTTGACATCGGGATACTTTTCCATGATTGCTTTGAAATTCGGCGCGTATTTATCGATAAGATCATTCAATTTGATGAACGAGCCTTCTGCTCCGTATTTATCAACATCGCTATCCGGCATTTTTGTTCGGAAGAAGATGTCTGGAAGTTGATCACTGGCAAGAGCTAAATTTCTCTTTTCTGTTATATCTGCCGAGGTATATTCATCCCATTCGATGTGAATACCGGTCTTCTTCTCGTATTCCTTCCATATCAAAATATCATTCCATTCCGTTGGCTGGACTGGGCTTAGCAAGACCATAGCAGATAGCTTTATCGGCTCATTTACAATGGGAAATGCGGTTTCATTTAAGTAGCTTGGAACAACATTTTCAGTTTCGGGCTTAGAAGTCGATTTATTCGTTTCATTGGATGGTGAATTATTGCCACTACAAGCAGAAAGCATAGCAACCGTCAGCATCGATGCAATGAGTGCAGTACCTGATAATATTTTTTTCAAAAAAATTCCTCCTCATAAAATAGTAGTTCGCCCCTAATTGAATTGATCTTTTCCGAATAGACTGAATTTTCTGATATTAAATCATTTAAGCCGGCATACTTATAGGCTTTATAAGTCCCCCTTAACCTCGGTTTTGTCCGAGTTACTATTTATTAATAAATCCGATCGATCGACATTTTTTGAAAGATCGGATTTTATCATCATTGGTATTGAAATAGGGTCATGCTTAACTATTTCTATTGTTGGTCTGTATTCTCTGTGTACGTTCCGTCATAAAATGCTTTTTTCCTTAAAACCTGCTTATACTTGTATTTGTACTTCTCACTCCGGATATAACTTTCGCAATATTCGATACAACGATTTTGCCCAGTCGTCATTCGAGTCAGATGCAATACAGCAGTGTTTTTCTTAATCTGAAGCAATTCTGCGATTTCAGCTGGACAATTCACAGCCACGGCTTCTACCTCGGCTTCTTCAGCCATTAACCCCGAGCAACTAAAGATAGTGAAGTACAAACCTTCCTTTTGCAATTGTTCTTCATCTGCTCCTTCCATTAGAGAACAAGGGGTGTAGGCTCTCTCCCATGCAAACAGCTCATCACCAATGAATCGAAGACGTGTTATTTCATACAGACTCTCATTCGCGGACAAGCCGAATAATTGCTGTAGAAAGCTTGTTGCATCGCATTTTTTGAATCCAAGAATTTTGAAATCAGAATATAACCCTTCTTTTTCGATCTCTTGAGATAGACTGTAAGAGCTTGTAAGCTCATGTTCGAACTTAGGCAAGGATACAAACGTTCCTTTTCCTTGCTTCCGAACCAAGTAGCCCTCTTGGACCAATTCCTTAAGTACTTCCCTTACTGTGATTCGACTGACCCCATATTCATCACATAGTTCTCGTTCGCTAGGAATCTGAGAACCAGGGGACCAAAATCTTTTCTCAATTTTTTCACTCAATTTACTTCGTAATTGATATTGTAATGTCACTGGCAATGTATCATCCAACATAACGATTCCTCCATGAAATTATGATTTCTGGTATTTTATTATCCTTTCATATTTGAGTAAAGTTAACCTGCTCCTAACTGGTTATAACATTATAATATAATAATGATGTTGTCAATCATTTCCACGATTATTGATTCATAACATTTTGTAAAACTAATGGATGTTCCATGACCCCACTTTATTGATATCTCCAAAAACGAAAAACACTGCTATTCCCTCTAGGGTGATAGCAGTGCATTGATGATCCCATATTCTTTTCAGATCAATTTCCTTTACTCTTTCACAACCAGTTTAAGCGGGGCAGCAATCAGTTTCTCTACCGTTTTCCCATCTAAAACATCCTTGGCAGCTCCCACAGCGAGCTGTCCAATCAAATCAGGCTGCTGGGCAATTGTGCCTGTTAGTTTACCCGCTTGAATGGATTTAAGAGCATCTTCATTTCCGTCAAATCCGATAATCGGTATATTTTTACCAGAGCTTTGAATCGCTTCAATTGCACCTAAAGCCATTTCATCATTATGAGCGAAGACAGCTTGTACACCGGGATTTCCTTGCAGAAGATTCTCCATCACGGTCAATCCTTTTGTACGGTCAAAATCTGCCGTTTGCTTCGCAACGACTTTAAGCTGCGTATCGGCGATTTCATGGAATCCCTTACCGCGTTCGCGAGTTGCCGATGCTCCAGGTGATCCTTCTAGCTCAATGACCTTTGCACCTTTTCCGAGCTTCTCTACGATATACTCCGCTGCCATAGATCCACCTTTGACATTGTCCGAGGCTACAAGTGCTTGGATTTCCCCTTTGTCAGCGGAACGGTCCAACGTAATGACTGGAATAGCTAAGCTATTGGCCGTCTGAACGACGGTAGAGATCGCAGATGAATCAACTGGATTGATTAACAGCGCATTAACCCCTTTTTGCATTAAATCTTCTACGTCATTGCTTTGCTTAGCTGAGTCATTCTGCGCATCGATAACAAGCACTTCCATCCCTTGCTTCTTCGCCTCTGCCAGAACACCATCTTTGACAGATACAAAGAAAGGATTGTTCAAAGTAGATATAGATAATCCAATTTTTATATTCCCAGCTTTACCTCCGCTATTCGGTTTCGCCCAATCTGGAGGCTCTAATGAACAGCCTGTCATGAATACGAATAGTAAGGAAGTAAGAATTAATGTTATTTTTTTCATGTGAGAATCCCCCTCTTATGCAGCTTTCTTGCGGTCTATGAGTACAGCAATTGCAATTACAATCCCTTTTACAACCATCTGGTAAAAAGAAGATACGCCGAGCAAGTTCAAGCCATTGTTCAAAATCCCAATAATAAGAGCACCAATTAAAGTTCCTACAATACGTCCGCGACCGCCTGTTAAGCTAGTACCGCCTAATACAACTGCCGCAATGGCATCTAACTCGTAAGAGGTACCCGCCGTTGGTTGCGCTGAGTTCAATCTTGACGTCAAGATTGCACCCGCTAATGCGGATAGCATACCAATTAACGAATAAATCAAAATTTTAATACGATCTACTTTGATACCTGAAATAATCGATGCTTTCTCATTACCACCTATTGCATACGTTTTACGACCGAACGGTGTTTTGTGAAGTACAGTCCACAAGACAGCGAAGACGATAATCATCGTAATAGCAGGAACAGGAATACCTAGGAAATAACCTCTACCGAACAGTTGGAACATCATGCTGTCTCCAAGACCTGTAATCGGATTACCATTCGTGTATACAAGCGTTAATCCTCGGAAAATAGTCATGGTCGCTAATGTAGCGATAAATGGAGCCATTCGACCCTTTGTAATCATAAGTCCGTTGATCATACCCATTACACCACCTAGTAGACAGCCCACAATAATGGCTAAAATGGGGTCCAATCCTGAAATCATCAGGTTTGCGGTGATGGCACTCGATAGAGCAAGTATAGAACCAACCGATAAATCGATCCCGCCTGTCAGAATGACAAAGGTCATACCAAAAGCGATAAGCGCATTAATGGCCACTTGTCTAAGCAAGTTTAGAATATTTAGCGGCTCCAAAAAGCTTGGATTTAGCACGGTTACGATAATAATAAGGATGATTAGCCCTAGTAATGGACCTAGCTTCTGAGTGAATTGCCCAACCTGCAAGCCCTTTTTTACATTTTCGTCTTTTATCGTTGTCATTACTATTGCCCCCCTGTAGCTAACGTCATGATGTTTTCTTGCGTCGCTTCCTGTTGTGATAGTTCTCCACTGATTTTCCCTTCATGAACAACAATAATTCGGTCACTCATGCCTAATACTTCAGGAAGCTCTGAGGATACCATAATGATTGCGACTCCCCGCTCTGTTAATTCATTCATCAGCTGATATATTTCACGCTTAGCTCCTACATCGACTCCACGTGTTGGCTCATCTAAGATAAGTACACTTAGGCCAATCCCAATCCATTTCGCGATAACCACTTTTTGTTGATTACCGCCAGATAAATTACGGACTAATGTGGATGAAGACAGTGTCTTGATCTGCAGCCGTTTAATCAGAATATCCACGAATTCTTGTTCTTTCTTCTCATTGATTACGCCTTTAGGTGCAAAGCTATATAAGTTCGTAAGTACCATATTGTCTCGAATAGAGAAATCAAGAACCAATCCTTCATCTTTACGATCCTCCGTAACGAATCCTATACCCGCCTTCATAGCATCATTGGGATTACGAATGGCAACCTTTTTGCCTTTTACCCAGATCTCACCTTGATCCAATGAGTCAAGTCCAAATAATGTTCTCATCATTTCTGTACGTCCAGATCCCATTAAGCCTGAGAATCCAATGATTTCACCCGATCGTACAGAGAAATTAACCTCTTTAAATTGACCCTTTTTAGAAGCATTCTTCACTTCAAGCACAACATCACCTGGTGTCGATTTACGCTCTGGAAACCGGTCTGTTAATTCTCGCCCAACCATTTTTCTAACGACATCGTCGAAGTTAGTATCCGGAATTGCCTTCGTATCTACTGTCTTGCCATCACGCATGACGGTTATTCGATCACATATCGCAAAAATCTCTTCCATCCGATGCGATATATAGACAATAGAGACTCCTTCTTTCTTCAAGGATGCGATAACTTCGAATAGCTTCTGTATTTCTCGCTCTGTTAATGCAGCTGTAGGCTCGTCCATGACGATAACTTTAGCATGTGTCATGAGTGCTTTTGCAATCTCAATCATCTGCTTCTCACCTACTGAACATTCTCCCGCCTCTTGGTTCAGTGGGATCGTGACAGATAGCTTTCGGAACTGTTCATTTGCTAACGCTTTCATCTCGTTTCTATTCAGCAAGCCAAACTTAGAGGTTCGTTCTTTCCCTATGAAGAGGTTGTCAAGAACAGTCATATCCGGCCACACATTCAACTCTTGATGGATAAAAGCTATTCCAAACTTTTCTGCCTCTTTGGGATTTGCAAAGTATGTTTCCTGACCATCTATCGTAATGGTTCCTTTATCACGCTGGTGTAGACCAATCAAAATATTCATCATAGTAGACTTACCTGCGCCATTCTCACCCATAAGAGCATGGACTTCACCTTCCAGAAGATCGAAATCCACACCCGTTAATACACGGTTAGCACCAAATGATTTATAAATATCTCTCATTGTTATGTTCATATTCTTAGAACCCCCTATTCTCCAAAATTGACACCGGCTTGTAAAATGCAATTCGCATAAGGTTTAGCCTCGCCAGTACGAATAATGACCTTGGCATTCTGGGTTAGTAGCTTAAACTGCTCATGTGAACACGATTCTATAGGTATTTCCTTAAACTTATCATTTAAGTATTGTGAGGTTACTTTATTATTCGAAGCTAATTCCTCTGCCACAATCAGTTTTTCAATGACCATATCCTCTGAAATGATATCTACGACATCTTGGAAGCTTGGGATGCCAAGCTTCAGAGCTAGATCAATCTTTGGAATTCCTGATGGGATAGGAAGCCCCACATCTGCAATAACAATCGTGTCCGTGTGTCCTAAGTCGGCAAGAATTTTTGAAATATGACTATTTAATATCCCGTGTTTCTTCATAATTAAAGGTTCTCCTCAACCTCTGCTCTTGTAGGCATTCCGCCTTGAGCACCGAATTTTGTAACAGATAATGAAGCCGCTCGATTAGCAAACTTCACACTAGCTTGTAAGGAATGACCTTCAGCTAGAGCAACGGCAAAGGCTGCATTGAAAGTATCTCCCGCTCCCGTTGTATCTATAGCATTCACTTTATAAGTCGGTACCAGCACTTCTTGATCTCCATCGAAATATCGCACGCCATTACTGCCTTCAGTAATAAATAGCTTATTGGGATATTTCCGTAACGCTTCAGAAGTACTCATCCCAGGGAATAAAATCGTACATTCATGTTCATTCGGCGTTAAGTAGGTGGCATTTTCAATAATCGATTCACTAATAGAACGAGCAGGCGCCGGATTAAGCAAAAGGGGGACATTGTATTTATGGCAAATTTCACTTACATAAGCGACTGTTTCTTCTGGTATTTCTTGTTGAACAAGTATCATATCAGCACTGCGAATGGCATCCAGCGCCTTTTCAACAAAAGCAGGAGTAACATGATCATTGGCACCTTTAACAACGATAATACTATTATCACCTTCAGCCAAAATAATATGAGCTGTCCCGCTTTCAATACCTGTAACCGGTTCCACATTAGTTACAAGAACCTGATTTCTTTTAAAATTATCCATGATAGCTTGTCCATAGAAATCATCTCCTATGCAACCAACCATCGTAACTTCAGCTCCTAGACGCGCAGCTGCAACGGCTTGATTCGCGCCTTTTCCTCCTGGGACAGTTGTGAAGCGATCTCCAAGAACGGTCTCACCAGCGTGAGGCCGCTTGGATGAGGTCACCACCAAATCCATTGAACTACTTCCAATTACACCAATCTTAGCACTCTTCATATTCATCAACCTTTCGCATGCATTTGTCTATTGCTTTCTTCTAGTTGTTTCCCGCTCTACGAAGCTAACAGGTAATTGAATAATCTTATCTTCTACCTTATCTTGTTCAATAAGCTTAATAAGTAAACCAGCTGCTTCTCTACCCATTTCACCCGCAGGTTGGCGGATCGTGGATAATGAAGGTGATAATAAACCACTAAACGGGATATCATCAAATCCAATGATTTGAACATCCTGCGGCACTATTTTACCTAAACGATGTGCTTCATGCAGTACAGCCGTCGCAACGATATCATTACTGGCTATGACACCATCCGTATCCATATATTTATCAAATAACTCCTTGGCCCATTGTCCCGCTTCCGTATAGGAGAAGGAAGAAGTCTGGATAACATTATAAGTTATTCCTAACTCATCAAGAGCCTCAATTGCACCTTGAAAACGATCTTGTGCTGGTTTGATATGTGCTGGACCTTGTATGATTGTAATCCGTTTGCTTCCTCGTGCAATGATTTCTTGAGCAGCAAGGCGACCGCCTTTTCTGCCATCTGCATATACGGAAGGATTATCATTAGATGTACGGTCCAAAAATACAATTGGAATTTTCAAATTCTGATACGTATCACTGTCAGGAAAATTGGTGGATGATATGACTCCAATGACATTGTTTTGGACAAAGGTTTGAATATAATCCAATTCCTTCTCTTCATTCTCATCACTATTGCCAAATATGATTCGATAACCATTCTCCTGCATCCGATCCTCAATCCCTCTCGCTAGCTGAGGAAAAAATGGATTTGTAATGTCAGGTAATAGCAACCCGATTAATTTAGATTTTCGTTTGTATAGCGACCGAGCTACTTCATTAGGGGTATAATTCATTTCTTTAACCGCTGCTTCGACTTTTTTTCGGGTATCTACATTAACATAGCCAGATTCATTTATAACGCGTGAAACAGTGGCCACCGAAACCCCAGCCAATTTTGCAACATCTTTAATCGTCATCATCGAATTATTATCCCCCCATGTGTAACCGGTTCCATGTTTGCGTTTACAGATTATCATATAATTATTTGAATTACAACTGTTTGTGAACGTTTATGTTCAAAAGAACCTTGATCCATATCGAATGTTTAACCCTTTATTCAACAAAACAGCGCTTTTTTATAAGTCAAAATGCTCAAATTAAAAAATTCTAATTACGCCTTTATGACCATTAAGTTTATATCCTGATTATTAATTCTAACAAAGAGCCCTTGCGTCATGCTTAGGCTCTCTGAGTAAATTCCAATTGACTTCCTTCATTCGGATTACAAAGTCCGCGACAATGCCGTCAAACGCTGCATTCCTTCACGAAGTAAGGCTTCATTTGAAAAAGAGAAACTGAGACGGATCCATGACTTCAACTCGCCAAGTGGATCAAAGATCTCTCCTGGAACAAATGTGATGGATTCCTCTATACTTTTACTAATGAGTGCATTTACTGAGATATCCTCCGGCACCTTAACCCATAGGCTTAGTCCACCCTGTGGAGAGGTCCACTCCCAACCTGCCTTTGCAAGTTCTTCCTCCATAATCTCTTTATGAAACTGAAGAGCACTGCGCAGCTTCTCAATATGCCTCTGTAGTCGTGGTGAGGAATAGTAGTGCAGAAATATCTTCTGATTGAGTTGCGGCGTTCCATTATCAGCCAATGATTTTGCCTTGATTAACTGCTCCATGAATGGATAACGACAAGCTACTGCACAAATTCGCAGACCTGGCGCAATATATTTACTGAAACTGCTAATATAGATCACCCAGCCCTCCGTGTCATAAGCGAATAATGGTAGGGGCGGCTTTTCGTTGTAATATATGTCCCTGGACGGATCATCTTCTACTAACAGACAGCGGTACCGTTCCGCCAATTCTACTAATAATTTACGTTGCCATGCTGGAACCGTATATCCCGTTGGATTTTGGTGAGTCGGATTCATATAGAACATACGAGGCTTATACATGCGCATTAGATTTTCGACTTCATCCAAGTCATAACCATCCGGCGAGATTTGAACGGGAATAAGCCGAGCGCCTTGCCTCCGAAAAATATCCATCGCAGGACTATATGTCGGTCGTTCTATTAAAATCGTGTCCATAGGCCCAAGCATGATATTAGCGATCAGATTAATCGCCTGTTGAGCACCTGAAGTGATCAGCAATTCCTTTGATGATAGCTGCAACCGATGACGCTCTTTGAAATGTTGACTCAATGACTCCCGAAGCTCATCGTCGCCCTGTACCGTGGCATATGTACCCATGACTTTAGGGTACATATCAAACACTTTTTTGACATAATCCGATAGATATACATTTGGCAGTAGATTGGGATCAATCAATGCCTGTGAGAACTGGAATTTTGCTGGGACTCGTTGAATATCGGAAAGCTGATTGGATTGTAAATAAGAGGAAACAACCGTACCGATTTCAACCTTATCAGATAACACGCTATTAGCTGACACATAATAACCAGATTTGTCTTTTACATACACTTTACCATTCTCAGTCAGCGTTCTATATGCCTTAAATACCGTCAGCCGGTGAACGTTAATTTCTTCTGCAAGCAGCCGAATCGAGGGCAATTTGTCATGAGCTATCCATTCACCCCGCTCCATACGATTCAAGACATACTCATACACTTGCCGGAACAATGGTTGACTTTGTTCAACTCCAGACTTTTTTTTCATATGACCTCAACACCTCTCCGAGATAAACGATTTACATTATTGTACACGATTCCCCCTACAATCTGTTCTGTTATATATAATCTGTTCTGTTCCTTCCCCTATATGATAAGCGAACAACTTCTAAAGGGGATATGAACATGATTTTTTTGGCTTATGCACTTGTATGTCTTATATTTGGTACGACCTTTCTCGCAATAAAAATTGGCGTAGATGCCGGAGCGCCTCCCTTCTTTTCTGCGGGACTGCGATTCTTTCTAGCTGGTGCAATTCTTTTTCTATGGATGGTGTGGAAGCGCAAGGCAAGCTTTTCCTTGCTGCTGCGTAAAGAACTGTTATTTACTGGAGCAACATTGACGTTTGGAACCTTCTCTACTCTTTACTGGGCTGAGCAATATGTATCTTCTGGACTAGCTGCCGTACTTTCAGCTACTGGTCCGATCATGATTTTACTATTACAAACGACTATTCTTCGTCAAAAGGCTCCACTGCATGCGCTATACGGTTGCATCATCGGTTTCATTGGTGTATTACTGCTCGTTCTGCCTCATTTATCAATGAAAGTCTCTTCATTGTGGCTTATCGCTTGCATCGCTATATTAATAGGGGAATGTGCTTATGCAACAGGAACACTCTACTCTAAAAAAGTAATCAACAGTATGTCCCATGAATCACCGATCGCAATGAATGCTGCGCAAATGATGTATGGCGGAGCATTGTTGTTCATTCTATCTCTAGCCACCGAAAGTGTGCATCCCGAAACATTTCTAACATTCAAGGCGGCAGGTTCTCTGCTGTATCTGATCGTGATCGGTTCTATGGTAGGACATTCCTTGTTCTACTGGCTCGTAGCCAAGACAAACCCGGTTTTCCCATCCACCTGGCTCTATATATCACCTCCGATTGCTGTCGGGGTGGGCGTACTCTTTTATCAGGAGACCATCTCTTGGATCTCATTACTTGGTGTAATCACGATCATTGCTGGAACAGTAATTGTGAACGCGGGCGCATTGAAGCAATTGATATTAAAACGAAGATTAAGTGCTGTTGTGAAAAACGAGTAAGACTAAAGCCAAAAATAACTCGATGGCCAGCTCCCTCAGGGGCTGGCTAATGTTCCAAATATACATAAAAAAAGACACTAGGCTAATAGCCTAGCATCTAACCAAGGACGTAAAATTGAGAGTACATTAGCAGCTTGCATAGCTTTTGTATGATCGAGACCATCAAGCACATGAACATCCCAACTGAGTGCTTCCATTTCTTTTTGTTGGTTTAGAAGTGGTCCAACTATGTCCACTACCGCATTACCCCAACGTTCACCGTATTCGATTTTATCCGCAGCTCCTGCAAAGCAAAGCCGATGACAAGATATCTTTCCTTGGGATTCTCTATCGTTGAAACTTTGCAACTCTTCGTATAAGGTGACAAATTGTTTTGTCTGGGCATCACTCTTCGTCACCTTTAGGTGATTGTAGGACATGCCCTTCATAGTCAAAGGCAATTACACGGTATTTATCGCTAAGTCCATTTATAAGTGAACGTCCTAAAGCCTGATCTACTCCCCACTTTCGCATTTCATCAGCCTTTGAGCCTTCAATTGGTTGGGGATTTACAGGAAGAAATAAGCTTGGTCCAGATCCATGAATTTCTATATCAAGCGTACTTCAATCATGCATTTTCACTTTACTCATTGTTAAGTTCCCCCATCATTTATTCGTCCTTAAAAGAATAATTTCCAGATCTAAATGTCACGGACTTTGGGTAATAGAATCATCGTCCCCCAACTAGGCTTCATCTTAAATTGTATTTTCGACTTTGTATTTATTAACATATTCCCCGCAGTTTAATACTTCAATAACACTAGACCATTTGAGAACCTTTCCAACAAATTCACTTACGTCCAATCCCTTCATGTCATACGTTTCATCCGTATTATTTGTACCCATTGCATCCTTAATAAAGGTCACTTTATATCCCCTATCAAATGCAGCTATTGCTGTAAACATACAACAAAATTCAGTCTCAAAACCAGTAATAAAGAGATGATCGACACCTAACTCATCTAATGTGTGTGAGAGTTCCGTATTGAAGAATGAACTTGGTGTTTGTTTCTCAATTATATAATCAGCATAGTCTTTTAATGAAGGAAGCACCTCAGAGCCAACAGAACCCTTATAAAGCGGACTCTCCTCCGAATCATCTAGATGCCTTATAAAAATCACAGGACTACTACTATTTTTGAAATTCTTAATCATGCTTTTCATTAATGAAAGTTCTTCTTTGAAATCACCAAAATTAACAATACCGTTTTGCACATCAATCACTAAGAGTGCTTTCATCTTTATCACCGTCCTATTCATTAAATAGGAAAACAATTCTAAATCGATGCTCATTTTCTTTGTAAAGCTTCTATCTTTACAGATACACAAAAAAGAAAAAAAAGAAACTACTTCAATTCAATTCGATTATACTATAATCTAAACCCATACTTGGAAAATATAAGTGAGGAGGCTTTCCGTGCTAATAAATGAATATCAAAGTTATGACTTTGCCTTTTCAAAAGCCGCGATTGGTATGGCTCTTATTTCATGCGATGGAACGCTTCTAAAATCGAATTCTGCATTACATGATCTTCTTGGGTTTGATCAAGATAAGCTGCAGGAGGAAATCCTTGAATTTATCTCGCTAAACAAAAATAATCAAACCCAAGACATAGATTATCAACGAATCGAGTGTAATTATAACCATCCTTCAGGATGCCGTTTATCTCTGGAAATAAGCTCTTCTCTTATTCGAGATAATAATAGAACACCTCTTTATTACTTTACTCAATTTGAGAATAAGACCATGATGAGGCATATGGAGATCCAGCTGCAGTCTGCGGAATCCAATCTTCATGAGAAAGAGGACTCTTTCCAGCAGCTTCTAGAGGGTTTGCCCTTGTCCGTTCTTATTACCAAGCTCGGAGTGATCATATATGCAAATCCAGCGGGTTTGGAATTAATTCATGCCTCCAGTCTAGATGATTTATCAGGCATACATACGAATAATATTGTAGATAAATCCAATTATCCCATACTTACAGAACGTAGAAGAAAATATAGCACAGATAAAACGATCGGCTCTGACTGCTATCTCATCCGCTGCTTAAATGGCCAGCTGAAATATGTGGACGGGTTTTCATTACCAATTACATACAACGGTGAAGAAGCTGTACTAGGCATATTCAAAGACATTTCGGAGCAGAAGCTTGAAGAAGAACGATTTATGCAATCTGAGAAGCTTTCAACTGCTGGGCAATTAGCAGCTGGAATCGCACATGAAATTCGAAATCCGCTTACGGCCATAAATGGCTTTATGAAGCTGCTTCGCTCTTCCGAACAAAAAAAAGATCAATATTTCACCATTATTGAATCAGAATTGAAACGGATTGAATTTATTGTCAACGAGCTATTAGTTTTATCTAAGCCTCAAACCGCACATATCAGTAAACCCCTCAATTTCATACCATTATTGGAACAAGTCATTACATTAATGAATGGACAAGCTGTACTGAAAAACATTGAGATTCTTCCACTCTATTCTGAACAATCCGTGTGGATCAATGGTGAAGCTAATCAATTGAAGCAAGTGTTCATAAATTTGCTAAAAAATGCGATGGAGGCTATGAATAGCGGAGGAAACATATATATTCATGCTATAGTTTCTGAAAACGAAGCTCGGATTAGCATCCAAGATGAGGGCTGCGGTATGACTGAAGATCAAATCAAAGCGCTTGGCAAGCCCTTTTATACGACTAAGGATACAGGAACAGGTCTTGGTTTTATCATTACACATAATATCATTCATAATCATGGCGGAACGATTGCCATAGAGAGTATACCTCAGCAAGGTACAACTTTCAGCGTAATTCTCCCCAAGATTACTGAGCCTGACGAAGATAATATTTAAATTTCAACTAATTCCAAAAGAAATATATAAGACCCTGAGAATTTCATCGGATAACCTAACTGTTTTCCGAAATCATTCTAAGGGTCTTCTAATATGATGGTTATTTTTCAAGCTTTATTTATAACGGTTGGTTAATTTCTTTTTATGAGATTCAAAAATATCTTCAAGGCTAACGTCATACTTATTAGCAATCACTATTAGGTTTCCTAATACATCACCAAGTTCTTCTATTAGCTCTTGTTTGTTTTCAGCATAAGTGCCGGTGGTTTCATCTGGACGATCTCGTCCAATTTCTAACGCCCTAATTGCTCGTGCTACCTCACCTGTTTCCTCTGCTAAAAAACCTATTCGGATGAAGATATCGAGCTCTGACCAACCTCGCTCTTCATAATATGTTTTCACCCATTGTTGAAATGCATTTACGTCCATTTTCAAATCCCCCTATTTTAAAAATACCAAAATATCATTATACTTAATAAATTATAAATGATAATTCTTTTGGAATGGGGTTAATTTTATGAACAAAATAGCCGTTTTTTGTGGTTCTAGTTTCGGATCTTCAGATGCATACCGACAAGGGGCTATTCAATTAGGTGAAGAATTAGCAAGACGCGGTATTACTTTAGTGTACGGTGGTGCTAGTGTTGGTATTATGGGCATACTCGCTGATACTGTGCTGCAAAGGGGCGGTAAAGTTATAGGTGTAATTCCAAAGCTGCTTGAAGAACGTGAAATTTCGCACAAAAACTTAACCGAATTAATCACAGTGGATTCCATGCACGAGCGAAAGAGCAAAATGGTGGAGCTTGCAGATGGCTTTATTGCGCTTCCAGGTGGACCTGGTACACTAGAAGAGTTTTTCGAGGTATTTACTTGGAGCCAAATTGGTTTGCATCAAAAACCATGTGGCATATTGAATGTTAACCATTATTATGATCTGCTGATTTCATTTTTTGACCATATGAATGGGCAACAATTTTTACAGGATCAGTATCGTCAAATGGCCTTAGTTGATCAGGAACCATCAGCATTACTAGAAAAATTCGCAGCATATGTCCCACCTAAAATAAAAACATACGCAAAGTAATCTCTAAGTGGCTATTCCTAACTTGATCAACACCCGACAAATCCCCTGTCGGGTTTTTCTTGTTATTTACAATATCTAGAAATGACGAAGATACTCTCTTAATGAAATTGTTCTACTCTAATAAAGTAAAACTCACATTAGGAGGGAATTTATGAAACGTTTTAAAAGGAATAGGTTAAAGCCTGTAATAGTAGGAGCTGCTGCTACTGCCCTATTAATGACGAGCATAATAAGCTCACAATCGCCTAATCAAGCCGATGCAGCATCCTCGCAAGCAAAAACGAAAAATGTAATCCTGTTCATCGGTGATGGTATGGGAACAGCTCAACGTGATGCGATTCGACTTGCCACTGTAGGTTTAAAAGGTAACTCAGCAATGGATTCGATGCCATATGTTGGATTGCTACATACGAGCTCCACTGTCCCGATAACCGATTCAGCTGCTTCAGCTACAGCATATGCCAGTGGTGTAAAAACGTATAACGGAGCAATTGGCGTTGATGCAAACAAATCAAAAGTAAAAACGATCATGGAATACGCCAAAGAAGCTGGAAAATCAACAGGAATCGTAACGACAAGTCAGGTTACCGATGCAACAGGTGCTGCGTTCGGTGCGCATGTTGACGACCGTTCAAAACAAAGTGACATCGCTTTGCAATTGATAACACAAAGCAAAGTTGACGTCATTCTTGGTGGTGGCGAAGATTTTTGGTATCCAGCTGGAGAGCCGGGGATATTCCAAGACGAACCTTCTGAAGATCCTACTGAGAAAAGCAAAGGTACGCAAGGGAATCTGGTAAACAAAGCCAAACAATTAGGATATAGTTATGTATCAACAAAAGTGGATATGCAAAAGGTAAAGAAAGGTAAGCTTCTGGGTCTCTTTGCAAATGAAGAAATGTTCCAACAAAGACCAGAAGGCGAAGGTGATATTTATAATCCTATTGTTTCTCTTGCAGAGATGACTAAAACAGCCATAGATACGCTCTCTACCAATAACAAGGGCTTTTTCCTGATGGTCGAGGAAGAAGGAACAGATGAATTTGCTCATCAAAACAACGCTAAAATGACAATCAAATCAGGCCAAGAGCTAGATAAATCCGTTCAAGTAGCCAAAGACTATGCTAAGAAAAATCCAAATACACTTGTCCTCGTCCTAGCGGATCATGAAACGGGCGGCTTCTCTATCGAGGAAGTTAATGAGGACGATGAATCTGGTGACGGAATTTCCAAAGAAGATGGTCCATTCGCCATTGCAAACAGTAAATTTAACTTTGTTGTGGATTGGACTACTTCAGGTCATACTGGTGTTGATATTCCGATTACTGCAATGGGTCAAAATGCTGAATTATTTACTGGCATCTACGAAAATACGGATGTATTTCACAAGCTCATACAGGCAATGGGGTTAAAAGTAAAAAAATAATACCGTTCAAGTGAAATATAGTGTTAGACTGACCTCAATAATCGAAACAGCGGCAGTCAAGGTCGTGAGATTAAAGTCCTAGACTGCCCCTTATTTTCTTCATTAATTCCCAAGTCTAAATTCACCAATCACCGTTTTGCCATCAGTTTCATACAAAGGAATGGATATGTAGTCAACATTTTCTATGGATTTCATATAAGCTATTGCTTCTTCAGGTGAAGACACCGGAGCATCTAAATCGGAGGATTTTACGTATCCAATTACACCATTTTCCCCCTCAGCTTTAATTAAATCAGGTCCTAAATCACGTCCAGCAGGGAATGGTCCTTGAGCATAGGTTTCTCCTTGTTCGTTAACAGGGTAGTTAGATATACCTTCTGAAGCTTTAGTCAGGTAGTCATTCTTAGAAATTGTCGTTCCGTAATTATTAGGATAATCCAAACCTAGTTCAGAATATAGAGCTAATCCTGTTAGAACAACCAGCACAGTGAAAACGATAATATAAGATATTTTTCTTATTTTCATAATTCCACTCACCTTTCTTTTGGAATCAGTTCAAGACTAATGAATTACCAGCCACTCCCATATTTATACGTATAAAACCCCGTTTTTGTTGCGATATACTGAGATATCTCATTTAGGCATATCGAACAAACGGAAAGTTGAGCTGCGATTGTTTTTAGTTCTATTAAGTCATCGATTACCTAATCAGACTGAGAAAGCTCCTCATCCTGTGCAAAATCAAAATTACTATCAATTGCAACTAAACCATTTTCTTTTGCCGCATGGATATCAGATAGACGGTCTCCGACTCCTTCGCTATTTTTGATATGATATTTTTTCATAATAACCTTTACTAAAACTGCTTTATCTAGCAATTCTATTTGTTCAATACTAAATGTTTCAGCAACCCATTTATTCAAGTTATAATAAATCACAATAGCCTTTAAATATTCCTTCACACCATTACTCGCTATAAATATTGAACATTTTTGCTCTTTTAAATAACTGAAAACCTCCTCTACATGCGGATATAAAGCTCCTCTTCCATTTCTTATATTCTCCACTAACTTTTCTAAAAAATATCTATTAGTTAGTTCTCTATTTCTAAGGTTTTGTACGTTTGAAACAAGGTTCCATCCATATCCAAAATGAATGATAGTTTAAATTATCCAAAAAGAGAAGTATGTATATATTTTAATTCATGTTTTTCCTCTTGGTTTTTTTAAGTTTTCTAAAAACCTTGCCTACCAGCGCAACAAAAAAAACAAGACTACCATCCTCAAACCAGGAAGTAGTCTTGTTTTTTTAATTATGCTTGCTGTGTAACAACTCGTTTCATTTCTACAGGGGATGGTTCGTCGACCTCTTGTTTAACACGTTTGATAAAGAACGAGAGCAACAATCCGATAACACCGATGCCAACTATAACAAGATAGGCATCGTTTATCCCAAGTATGCTTGCTTCCGAGATCATCTGAGCTTGCGTTGCGCCCTCTGTTCCACCGGAAGCCATCATATCAGTCATATGGGTCTTTGTCCGGTTGGTCATAACGGTTATGAGTAGTGAGGTACCCACCGCGCCGGCAACCTGTCGAATGGTATTCGAAATTGCAGTACCATGTGCATTCAAACGATTTGGCAGTTGATTCAAGCCCAAAGTTTGGATCGGCATCATCAGCAAAGCCATACCAATACGGCGCGCAGTAGACATCAGTAACAGGTATGTGTAACTAGTCGAGTCTGTTAGATCAATAAAACCAAGCGTTGTAACGATCGTAATGACCATGCCAATAATTGCCAACCATTTGGCACCAAAACGATCGAACAGTTTACCAGCAACCGGCATCATAAAGCCCATTACAAGAGCTCCAGGAAGCATAAGCAAACCGGATTCCAAGGCTGTATAACCTCGTGAATTTTGTAAATATAGCGGCAGCAGCATCATATCCGCATACATGACCATGGTTACTGCGATATTAATAATTGTCGTCAAAGAAAACATATTATACTTGAATACTCGCAGATCAAGCAAAGGATTGCTTGATACTAGCTGACGCCATGAGAATAGAACAAGGGATACGATACCGGCAGCTATCGTGATAAGAACTTCTGCGCTGGACCAGCCTGCACTCCCTGCCCGGCTAAAGCCGTACAGTAAAGCTCCGAAGCCAATAGTGGAAAAAATGACACTTAAAACATCGAATTGAGTTTTAACACGTTCGGAAACATTCTTCAATATAAAGAATCCGCAAGCAATAACAATTAGGGCAAAAGGGATCATGCAATAGAACATTGTTTGCCAAGAATAGTTTTCCATAATGTAACCCGCAAGCGCTGGTCCAATAGCTGGGGCAAAAATAATAGCAAGCCCCATCATACCCATTGCAGCTCCTCTTTTTTCAGGCGGGAACAGTGTTAAGATGACCATTGAAAGCAATGGCATAATGATCCCGGCACCAGCTGCTTGAATCATACGACCGGTAAGCAGAACCGGGAAGTCTGTTGCAAGCGCTGAGACAATGGTACCGATTAGGAAGATGATCATTGAAGCTTGGAAGAGCTGTCTTGTACTGAAGCGCTGCATAAAGTAGGCAGTAATGGGGATTAGCACACCGTTAACTAACATATAACCTGTGGTTAACCATTGGGCTGTAGATGCAACAATATTAAAGTCCTTCATTAGTTCAGGGGTCGCAACACTCATGATGGTTTGATTCAGAGTCGCTAGAAAGGCACCTAAAATCATTATAAACAAAATAGGCCCTCTTTTTACTGTACTAATTGCTTGTTCCTTACCTTTACTCAACTTACTCCATCCTCTCCATATCTCTCTAGACTTAATTTACAAAGTGTTGGATAATTAACGAGACATAAATTAAATTATAAACAAAATGTTATTTCATACAAGTGACAGTTTAGGGTGAAGTGTAAACTAATTATCAATAACCGTAGTTGTGTAGTTTAAGTGATATTTATTCTACAAAAACGAGTCAAATTGTAAATTAAAGAAAGGAAGAGTTGGATATGGAACAGAAAAAGCCTCGTTTAGACCCAAGAATTCTTCGTACTCGCCAACTGCTGAAAGAAGCCTTTGTCGATTTATTGCAAGAGATGGAGATTGAGAAAATAACCGTTAATCGGATCGCAGAGCGTTCAACCATTAATCGAGTAACTTTTTATATGCATTATCGAGATATTTCAGACATGATGGAAAAAATGGCTGACGAGATGATTGAGGACATTCAAAATGCCTTGAATAGCAAGCAACCGATCCCGACTCCTGAAGACAGGAAGGCTCCTTCGGTTTTGGTTAGTCTACTTGAACTCTTTGCAGATAACGCTCACTTCTACAAAGTCGTTTTAGGGTCTAAACGAACGCCTGTCTTTACGGAACGATTGTTAAAGATGTTATCGGAGACCGTTATATTAGAAGTTGAAAAAAAATCCAAATTAAAAGTTGGTATTGAAAAAGATATTGCCACCTGGTACGGTTCGTCAGCTTTGATTGGCACCATTGTAGCTTGGCTTCGCAATGATCTGCCTTACACGCCACAATATTTAGCCGAGCAATTTTCTTTATTGACTCGTCGCGATTGAAATTGGAGTTATTCTCAAAATTTTACTATAGAGCATTACATAATCTACGCATACTGAAAAGCACCAATAAATTGGCGCTTTTTCAGTATGCGCTTTTGTAACCTCATAAAAATCACATGACTTCATTTGTCCCTAAATTCATTTTCTCAGATATACTGTCATTACATATTCATCCTCTACCCTTTAGCCCATGGTGAATTGGGATAGGAATACCGAAACCGTGCTCATTAAAGAGCATGCTTTCTGGGAAAAGGTACAACAAGCATTCGCGCAAAAAGCTGGCCCAAATGGGTTAATGATCTTCTTCAAAATCGACCAAGCCCTGCTTGTCTCGCTTCATAACGGCATAAAAAAATGCGCTTTATATATCGTCGGCAATGGAGTCGTCGCGGAACCGATCCTCGTCTTTTTTAGCGACATTGAATCAGCCGGCGTTGCACCCGTACGTTTCTTTGCTCGACCATTGAATGAATGGTGTGGTGCAGTGTATTTTAAGAAACAACCCCGTTACTTGAATAGTCATCGTTCCACATTATTAGCAACTTATTAGACAATCCATTTAGTACATCCATTATCTTTTCTTCTAAATCAGGAGTATTTTTAAATAATAAAAAAAAGCCGCAAATGCGCGGCCTTTTATTAATATATTTTCTTGTCACCTGACAACTTAGATAATCTACACTTTTTGCATTTCAATGATAATAAGAGTTGCCCCGAAGTTCTCAATGCCCTCCGGAACAATTATCTGTATGCTAGGCTATACGGCCATTAAGGACCGATTAACACTCCATGAATGAATTTCTCCAATGCCTCAACATCAGTAATATTTTGGTTGCAAATTTCGCTTTGCACGCACATATAATTTCCGATTGCTCTGTAATAATCAGATGATGCGCCTGCCGGCTTCCACTTGGTTATCGCAGTGTATAAAGCAACCTCAGCATGCCGATTACACACAAAACAAATACCCTTCTTATTCGTCGGCGTGTATTTCCCTTCAATGCCGACGAGCTTTCCGTTCAGAGGATAGACGATGAACAATCTATTCGATGCATTATCGGTCCAACCCAAATAGGTCACAGATCGATAATCGATACCGGTAAGATCAGGTATTTTCAGTTTCTTGTTCTTCGGAAAAAGTTTCTTCAACTGATTCTCCGTCACATGTGCAAATTCCGCTAAATAAGGCTCTAAGGAACGCAAATAACTCTGAAAGTCCGTTGTGCTTTGCAGTTGCACTAAGTTCCCAAGCACTTGCTTTTGTTGCTCGTTCGATTCTGGAAACAAGCTGCTCAGCTTAGCTTCTGTTTCGTTTCGCAATGCTTCGACCACTTTCCTGTCGGAAACGGTGTTGCATGCATTTTGCAAGTGACCCACTTGCTTCTTAATCACATTGTGTTGATGGTTTCTAATAAATGTTTCGCTCATTGCTTTTCAGCCCCTTATTTTAATTAAAAACAAATAAGCTGCAAAGCCCTAAGATTAGAACCGATTTACACATTCTCAGGCGATTACTTAAACGTTTCACCCCATGCAAAGATCGCCCTAATATAAGGCTTTGCATGAGTCGCTCTATTTCCGGCAAAATGTTTTGCCATAATTACCGCCTCCCTTATAATAATTATAAGGGAGTTCCGTCCTTAACCGCAAGTGTCACCCACAGCGATCAACCCTCATGAATTTTGACATGAAAAGAATTCAACCACTCTTTCCAGTAGAGTCTTATCACGCAAAATCATAAAATTTGTTGAGTAATCATCATAATCCTGAACAGAATACTCCATCACTTCCAAAGCATTATCTAATGTCATCCATTTGACTATCAAACTAATTGGCATCTCACTTTCACTAAGCATTGTATCACTGGTTCTGTTGTGTACTTTAGCTACATAACAGTAGGACAACTAAGCATACATAAGCAAGTTTTCGGGTTGCGAGATATCCCTCCCCCTTACCTTCCCCTTTGTGAAGATGCTGTTTCAAGATATGCCTTCAGACTTTGATAACCTTCTTCCACTTCCCTATTCATCCAAATAACGGTCTGCTGAACCTAGGTTTAGTCTAAAAGACGAAAGGTGACAGCTCGCTAGTCATCAATCAAATGAAAGTTCAGCTATTAGGGATTTTCGCCAAATTCGTGTGATAGTTTATGACATGTTATTTTCATGAATCTATCAATAAATCAAGGAGCGATCGTTCTACAAGCTAAATACTGAGAAACGGAAGCCCCTTTTCGTCATTTAGCATGGTTTTTTAGTCATAAATCAAAAAAATCCCCTTACCTTTCAATTATATGAAACTTTATATGTTACTTTTAATAACACATTATGATATTTTTCTTGATTAATATATTACATGGTGCTAGAATTCCTACTAGATTTAAATAAAGGAGATGAAACATATTGATTAACTTTAAGAACAAACAGAAAGCAACAAGATACCAAACGCACAGAGACCACATCGAAGCCTCCACTACTGCAAGACACCGTTTTTATAGTAAGAAATCTATATTTGCAGCTTCACTCGCACTATCAATTGCCATTACTAGCCTGCTACCAGTTAATAGCGCTCATGCACTAACGAGACTTACAGCGGATAGCGGCACAAGATGGGATTTCCACGATTCCTTCGCACCAAACCTTGATACAGGCAGTGTTCGCAGTGCGACTGATACACCGATGCAAGGCTTCGGCAATATTTTCGTACAAGTGTCAACCAATCCAAAACCTCGCATGAATGGTCAAATGATGCGTGACTTTGGGCTTGAATACGATGGCACAAATACATTTGTCACGACCCGCTCCGTTAATCTCGGCGATGTACTCATTACGCGTGATATCTACTTTGATAGCACAAATAACAGAACTCGTTTCTTTGATACGTTCACCAACACAACCTCTTCGCCGGTGACGGTAGATGTATCATTAGGTGGATCACTAGGCTATGGAACAGGTCCATATTATGCCGCAGTCCAACAAACATCCAGTGGCGACACCATCATCAACAACGAAGACTCATGGGTTCTGGTAGACAACTCCAGACCTGCAGACCGCCCGATTGGCATCGTGCTTGGTACCCCAGGCCCCTTCGAAGGTGCACTTAAGGGGACTGGCAACCAACAGAAGGATCCTTTCACAACGCCAATGGCTACTTCGGGTAACGATGCGAACTTCTATGGCTTCATACATACCTTATCGATCGAGCCTAACCAAACCAAGTCACTTGCCAGATATGTGATGGTAGGAGGAACTGACGCTAATCGGTTGACTACGGCTGCCGATTCGATGAATCAACTGGTGCTTGAACCCGATCTCACTCACCTAACAACAGCACAGGTGTGTACACTGAGCAACTGGGATGTAACTAATCTGCCAGGCTTTGATGCTGAAGCTTGTGCCACAGTTACCACCTTGCCTATTCCAGCGGCTCCAGCAGTACCGCCAATGGTTACAACCTCCAAATATGATGTAGTGAACAAGTCCATTGCAGAAATGCAAGCCGATATGGAGAATGGTGTTACGACTTCGGAAGCTATCACGCAGGCCTACCTGGATCGTATCAACGTATACGACTTGGGTCAGCTCGGCTTCCACTCTTTCCTACATGTTGCAGAAACAGCAATCGAGCAGGCCAAGGCGGCGGATGCAGCTCGGGCAAATGGTCAAACAGGCCAATTGCTTGGCATTCCAATTGCGATCAAGGATATCTATGACACGAAGGACATGCCAACGACTGGCGGGTCCAAAGCACTTGACGGCTGGCGGCCAGGATCAGACGCTTATCAGGTACAAAAGCTAAGAGAAGCAGGAGCTATCATCATCGGGAAGACAAATACATCGGAATTCGCCAACAGCGGCAGCATGAGTGAAAGTGGATGGATGCAGACATGGAATGCAATCAATCCGTCCAAAACATCATTTGGTTCTAGCGGGGGTTCGGCAGTATCTGTAGCAGCAAACTTCGCCGCAGCAGCTATGGGTACACAAACAGGCGTTTCTCTTTACGCCCCTTCCGTAGGTGCAAGCTTGACTACATTCCGTGGTACAGACGGTATGGCCAGTACGCGCGGCGTTATGCCGCTGACATGGGGACAGGATTATGCTGGCCCAATCGCTCGTACCGTTACCGACCTGGCTTATTTGCTTAATGCTACAACAGGTACAGATCCAGATGATATACTAACCAAGGAAGCAGACCAATTTAAGCCGGAGGATTGGACTAAGGCTCTAAATATCAATGCCCTGCAAGGCAAGCGTATCGGCTATATCCCTTCTTCATTTATTTCTTCGTACGCAGATGATGGTACAGGCGAGGCAGTGAAAGAGCATTTTGCCGATTTGATAGCAGCAGGTGCTACAATGGTTGAAATCGGTACTCCACCTGGCGGCGGATCGAGTCCAGGCGGCAATGCGGGTAGTGAAGGCTGGGCACGTTACATCGAGCTGCACGAGGATTTCCCTTACGAGACCGGTGATAATCTGCTCGCCTCACCACTGGTACTGTTGTACAACCAAAGAAACTTGCAAGTTCGACCACGTATGACTGAAGCTCAAGTACAAGCCTATATCAATTACAGAACCAACTATAAGGAAATAATTGCGAATTGGATGGATCAAAACGATGTTGACAGCGTTGTGTATCCTGGATTCATCAGTGACGTATATAACAATGATAGCGCAGCTAGTCAACTGAGCTCGGATAGAGCTACCGGTGTTTTGACATCCAGCGTTGGTTTACCAACCGTTGTGGTTCCTGTAGGCACTAGCCCAAATGGCTACTCAATGTCTATGCAACTGGTGGGCAAGGCTTGGGATGATGCTAATATTCTCGGCATGGGCTACGCATTGGAGCAACAAACAAAAGCTAGCGTTCTCACAACCTTTGCACCTAAGCTAACTTACTTGTCGAACGAGACGACTAATCCTGGAAACGGAACTACCGAACCTGGAAATGGATCAACTTTACCTGGAGATGGATCCACTGGAGAAGAGGGAGAACAGACTGAAAACCCACCAGTAACCATTTCGTTTACTGATACGAATGGACACTGGGCGAAAGAAAGCATCGACTTTTTGGTTAAAAAAGGACTGATTAACGGTTACCCGGATGGCAGCTTCAGACCGGATCTTGGCATCACGCGCGCAGAAGCCGTGAAGGTTCTAGCTACCGAACTCGGATTAACGTCGCAGGCGAACAGCTTTACAGATGTTTCCGAAAGCCACTGGGCTGCTGGATACATTGGCGCCGCACAACAAGCCGGCCTACTGACTGGATACACGAACGGTACGTTTAAAGCTGATGCTATGATAAGCCGTGAAGAAATGGCCGCTTTGCTGGTAAGAGCATTCAATCTGAGCGGCGGCACCACCGCTTCGTTCTCAGATCTTCAAGCAAGCTCCTGGTCATACAACTATATCGCTGCACTTACAGCTAACCAGATCATCACAGGTTATACGGATGGCACTTTCAAACCGGCCAATGACATTACGAGAGCGGAATTCGCCACGATGGTGACAAAGGTATTGAAGCGTAGCGAATAGGAGTGAGTGATTAACTCCCGACTTCACAATCGAGTAACCCGCAGGTGCTTCATCTACTGGCTCTCACTGAACTGTATGTGATCCTCTTGATTCATACTCCTCTGATCATTCAGCCATTTAAGGAATTATTCCAAGAACCCAATGTGTTTCCACATTGGGTTCTCTTTTTTTTATGCAAATTGCAGGAATTTGATAATCACCAAAAAATAAAGTACTTCTCTTGCTAGTATTTGCTGAAATAGCAAACCAAGAAATTTCAATAGAGCCAATATCCTTTAGATAGACTCTTGTTACTTTGTAGAATATGTTGGAATATCCTTCTTTCATATCCCAAAATCTTCTCTTCTAATTGCCGAAAAGATGTGTACTGCCCAAACTAAATTAGACAAATATTATATTGGGATGTCAATTCCTCCCGACTATCTTTAAGCATCCTTCTCCCGCTCCAAATAAAAAACACCTTCTCTGTAAAGTGAGGGCGATCCCAGATTAACTTCTAATTCGTTTTTTTCGTTGCAAACTAACCGTGAGCAACAAGCCACATGACTTGAGTACGTAATATTGCGATGAATCAAGGCACTATTATCGTTTTAGATAAATAAAGAAAAAGATCACCTATGATAAGGCGATTTCTTCAACTATCGTTCCCCGTTAGCGGAATGACATTTCTTAATCTGAAAGAGCACGTTTTATGTTCACTTTTGCTTCTTCAACCAACCTTTCATCTTTATCATCAATTGCCTGCATCATTATCAAAATGGGAATATATATGGCAATCAATCGAGATAAGATCTTCGTTTCTTCATCTACATCCCCATATTCTTTGAAAAAGTCAGAACGCGCATCCGGAGGTAAAAAGCTATACACAACATTCAAATCACAAGCAGGATGTCCTATATTGATATCTCCCCAGTCGATAATCCCTGAAACTCTTCCATTCTCATCTACCAGTATATTTTTAAAATGAAGGTCACCATGAAGGAATACATACTTTTGATTCACTCTTTCAGTTCTGAGCTGTTCCAAATAATTTGATATTGCATGATACTCTTCTTCACTGAAATGAAGGGCAAGGTCGGAAATGAATTTATGTATCTTCTCCTTACGCATCGCAATATCAGTCAGATTTCTATGGTCATGCTGAACTCCATTTTCTTGGGCAATTTGCACAGGGAATGCATGTAAGCTTTTTAAAAATTGCGCGAGCGTTGTTGCTGATAGCGCACGTTGCTTGTCAGTTAATCCGATTGGAAACTCTCCGGATAAATAGGGGTAGCCTAGGAAGGGTGCAGGATAATTATAATCCCCTTCCCCAAAAAATAGCGGTATCGAATATGCAATGGAAAAATAATCTTTAAGCTTAGGAAGTATCTTTCCTTCCATCCTTAAAGAATTAATTGCAATTTCTCTTCTTGGAAAGCGAAATACATATTCGGCCCCGACAAGAAAAACAGTGTTATCCCAGCCATGTCCTAGTTTTTTTACGCTTTTTGTAGCTAACTGCGGAAACTGACTGCTTATTAATTTATAAGCCAATTCTTCTGATACTTCCCATTCTGCATCCCATTGATTCGAACTTTCCATATCCCTTTATCGCCTCCCTCGCAAAAATAGAAAATCTGCTCACCTAACCTTGACCCATTTCCCACATCATACCATGGATTTAATATTATGTTTGAGAACAATCTAACCGTTTTGTTCCGCTAAACTGCCCGTTCACTTAATACCAGTGCCTAAGCGTACACGATCATATCATTACAATCAATGCCTTTGAGCCGCACCGTCACATCTCAATTATTGTTTCAGAATCATCAATATTAAGCACTCCACATGCGTGGAGTGTATAGTAATGATGTCATAGATATCTAGTTTCCCCTTGGTGAGAAGGTTATATTTCTAATACCCTTTTATAATCGTTATATAACCCTCATCTTTAGTAGGGGGTTGAAAATTATTGTAGTATTGAGCAGCTAACAGTTCTGTCAACCGAATATCATTTGCATGCGCTCCCATCCTGTTCGAAATCCTCTCTAAAATCACTTCTTTTGGTGTAACTATCTGGATGATTTCTGGTTCAATATCGTATGGTCTAAGTATTTCCTTATATTCATCACGCATTTCTCTTGACCAAAATGAATAATCAAGAACCACGTTAATGTTTTGTGTAATCAATTCCACCAGTTTCTGATCAAGGTATTGTTTTATCTCATCATGAACTGCTTCAGGGAGCGGATGCACTGTAATATCTCTTTTGAATGATTCTTCATCGAAAGAAAGTCTAACCATACCCTGAAGCTCCAGTTGTCTCGCGTAAGTTGATTTCCCCGATCCTGCAGGACCACACATAAAAATAACTCTGCCACAACATTCCTCATTTAACAAATTATACTCCCCTTTTTAATTGAAATGAATAACAGGCAGGAGCTATCCCACCAAACGTAATATAGAATCTAAATATACACGATCCTTACACGCCATGTATTTGAGTAATTCTGTCACATCTCATCAATTCCTTGTGAACCATCTATATTAAGAATTCCACATGACTAGTATACAGGAATAGGCTAGTTAGATTGAGTATGATGCAAACGGAAAAAGCTTGACCCATTGGTATTATCCCCTTAAAGTACACACTCACGTGTGACATAAAGCGGCTATCAAATGCTGGAATAGAAACAAAGGGTATCTCCTTCGTGAAGGAGATACCCTTTGTTAGATAAGACTTATTTATAATACGAAGTAGTTAATGGTACAAAGACGGTAGTATCACCTTTTACATTTCCGTGAATATACAATGATTTAACGCCAGCGATATCCGCTTGGACAGTGACCAAGCCTTCCTCAGCTTTGATCACATCTATCTTTTTCAAAATAGTATTGGTATCGCCGTCTTGTATTGTAAGGTCCGTTATATCACCGTTAACAGCTGCTATCTGAAGGTATAGTGTTTGATGCTCTTTATTTGGATAGAGCATAAAGTTGCTGCTGCGGTTGCCAGATCCATCGTTGAAATATGCTTCTTTATAATCCTTGCCTTTATAGGTTGTTTTAGCTGTGTCTTTCGTATAATACATATCTTTGAAGCCATCTACAATTGAAACGCCGTCGACCTTCTCGCCTAAAATAATCGTTTTGGTAGTCTCATCATAATCGACTGCTATATCAAGTGCGTCGGAGATGGAGCGAATAGGAAAATAATTTGCTCCTTGATAGCTGATTGGTGCAATTGCATTGCCCTTAACATCACGTAAATCAACATAAGTTCCATCGACCTGCACTCTTACCTCAGGGTTAAGGTACGCTTTAATTTCCTGCAGCTTAGTTGCTGCTAAAGCGCCAGTTCCCATGCTGGCCAGCATTGATGCGCTAATAATAGCAACAAATGCTTTTTTCTTCATTTTCTTCACTCTCCTTGTGGCAAGTTATTACAAGCAATACTAGATATTATAGAGAAATTATTTACTGTGATCTATAGTTCTTATGGAATATTTTATATAAAAAATAAACGAAATACCATTTACATTCATTTGAACAGCAGATTACTCCTATTCACTTTAATCCGTACCATCGTATGCTGACCACTGAGATTCGAATGAAATCAATAGAAGGTATTACTAGTAAAGTTAGCACCACTACTAGTAGTCACAACAAATCAGAGCTCTGTTCATCCAGACTACAAGGAGGATGATGGCAACTTCGAAACGATTTAACTGAAACGTTTGACCCTAAGGAACCATGGACTGTAGCGACCAATGACGAGTTTAAAGCCACTGGCATGTTGTACAAATCGTCATGAAATAAGCATCATGTATTGGCTAAAACGGTTCGAATGCGCTTTCGAAACACTTGTTTTCTTTTCATTGGTCTATCTTGTTCCATCAAGGACACTTTCTAATGTGTCCATTATTGTGGGTTCATCTAATATACGTTACGATGAGACTCTGACCTTAAATCAGATGGAAATGGACTTGATTCTAAAAATAACGATATTGTTTGATCAGGTTTATCAAGTGTATCGCATAATCAATAACCATCCCTATCATAAAAAAAGTGACCCATTGTAGTCACCATTGGCTTTTATATTACCCGTTTCACTATATTAAATTGCACTCCTTCATAAATAAAACAAACTCAACAAAGTCGCAGAAGTCAACTATATTAGTTTTAGGGTTTGGTATGGTAAGCATCCTATCAGTTGATTTTAAATCTATTTAGCAAACTTCAACAATGAAATTAACAGAGCCTTATAAGAAAAAAAGGCTCAAGCGTTATGTCCGCTTGGATACGAATAGATATCACCCTCAGGTAAATGTGACTCTAATTCACTACTTTCTCATTAGCGACACTCAGCACTCCACATGTATCGAATGCTTATTATTGATGTAATGGAAGGGGGCATTCTAAGCCCCCAGCGACAACGGATTTTTGAAACTATTGTCCCCTAAATTGAGGCCTCACTCACCTTAACTGTCCGTCAACGCCTACCGCTGAACCGTTTGATCGCTTCCTCGGTCACCGGCTCGAAGAGGTTAACGAGGTTGCCGTCGGGATCGCGGAAAAGCACAGCACGGTTCCCCCACGGCATCGTGGTCGGTTCCTTTACCCAATCCTCGACAAATGGCTTCAAGCGCGCGTATTCGGCTTCGACATCGTCGACGCGGAACTCGATGATGACAGTGTGATTGTTGGCCGCCACGACGGAACCAGCGCCGAATAGTTGCGCCGTCTGGGAGTGGCCGATTGCCAGGGTGCATGATGGCACAACGAGTTCGGCAAAAACGGGCGCGAGGCGCTCCGCCGAAATACCCATGACTTTCTCATAGAACACGACGAGACGATCCACGTCGTCGGTAATGATGCGCACAGAAGCGAAATTCACAAGATATCAACCTTCCTATAATAAATGATACAATACCGTATTATCGTGGGCCAGAACCAGCGAAGCTTCCTTAAGGGGCAAAGTAGCTGTAAAAAATAGATTGACTATGTCCCCTACCGATGCAAGACGTACTTCGCATTTAATCTCACCACTCCTTTACGTTTACATACCCAATTATAAAACAACGCTACTGACAACGTTATGTCAGTAGCGTTTTAACATTTTTTGAGTTTCCTCGCGAATACAATTTCGGAATGATTCAGGTTCCAATACTATCACACCCGCTCCCCAGCCAAGCACCCATTGCAGCAATTCATCCAGTTGACGAACGCGTAAGACCACATGCAATCCATCTTGATGCTCTTCCATATCCTCTATGTAATGATAGTTCGATTCCTTCACCTTATCTGCGATGTCATGGTTAAATCGAAGGCGAACTCGCAAGTGGCGATCATCCGGAGGGCTATACTCCCTTAAGTTAAAATGCTCCGGTAGTTCGAATCGTTCTTCCAGATCGATAAGTTCGGTCATTCGGGACAAACGGAAATGGCGAATGTCTTGGCGTAGATCGCAACGGGCCACGAGCATCCAAGATCCCTCAACGAGTACCAGGCCATAGGGAGCAACGGTACGATCACTATGGTGATTCTCCTTGGAATCCCCAATCCCTTTTGAATAATGAAATCTGATCTTTCGTTCATCTAATATCGCTCGACGCATCTTTTCGAAATATTCCCTTTCTTTTGACAGTGCGACCCGTTTACCAGGAGTGAGCAAGCGCAGCGCCTTGCGCACACGTGAGGTCTCATTGCGAACGCTCTCCGATAGAATGGCCTCGATTTTCCTCCGAGCGACTTGAGCCCTGACACGATACTCATCATCAAATCGTTGCTCGATAAAGTCCGTTCCTATAAGCAAGGTTACGGCTTCTTCTACCGTGAAACTGATCGGCGGCAGGAAATAACCCTTCATTAAAGAATATCCTGTGCCTGGGGCACCTATAATCGGCACGCCTGCTTCACTAAGTGCCTGAATGTCACGATAGATGGTCCGCACGCTGGTTTCGAATAGGTCCGCCAAATCTTCGCCCCGTACCACTTCTCTGCTTTGCAGCTCCAGCACGATGGCTAATAAACGGTCTGTTTTGTTCATTGGCTGCCCCCCTTGAAACTTAATTCGGTTCACCAAAAACTTGCCATCACTTGTGGTAAGGTTCCCCGCGCTGTCTGTAACGGCAAGTTCTTCTTCCGCCTGATGTACTGCATTTAGTATTTAAAGGTTACGCTCATGGGCAGGGGGAGCATTTCTTACTGTGGCAGCTTCTCGACCAGTTTGGGACTCAACCCAGCCTCTCTCCCAGCCGCAACTGACCTTGCCCCTTTACTTATTCCAGGTGTACCTCATCTCCCTGAATCCTACATCCCATATTCTCTCATTCCCCTCCAGAGTGATCGTGAGCTCATTGTCCCCTTGAAGATAAATGGAGGACATCCCCGGTTCATGGCTTGAATCTTCTACGGACGTGGACAGATACTCTTGGCCATCGGCAGAGATGCACAGACTGCCATGAGCATCCTCTTGATCGGGAATCCCAAAATTCAAGTAGAGATAAAGCTCCTTTTTGCCTAACGTATATGTGTAAGTCACCGTACTTTTACCTTCGGTGCTGTACGCATTATACTGGGGCTCTATGTTTTGTCCGCCGATTTGGAAGCTTTCTCGCGTTGTTCCCGTCGATGAACTTGCACCGCTGTTTGTCAGCTCGTTTAATGCAACGAAGGGGCCTAGTTCATTAGTGAACGCTTTGTCGACGATCCCGAAGCTCCCCCAAATCCCGATCATCAGGACAATGGCGGAGATGCCCGTAGCGGCTAGGTTTCTCCGGACCTTTTTTGTACGAAATCCGAATCTAAACGCCCCGAATCCGACTGCTGCGCCTAAAGAGTTTTGAATAACGTCGTTCATATCGAATCTGCCGAGCAAAGTGAGCGCCTGAACGGTCTCAAGCACAAGGATACACAGGATGAATAGGATCATGAATCGAATGAAGCCGGTTCGATATAACAACGGGATCAAGATACCGAAAGGGATGAAGGCTGCGATGTTTCCAAATCGCACAGCATCCATCATCGTAGGATGTAGAAGATCCGATAGATCCGGCAGCTTGAAAAATCCATTCGGTAAAAATAGAAAGGTATAACCTGTCTCCCGACCTATGGTATCCGCTCTGCCGAAAGCAATAAACATAAAATAAACAATTAAAATGGTATAGCATAGGGTAATGGCTAAAATAACTTTACGATGCTTGGTGTTCATTATCTGCTCCTTTATTCGAAAGAGCTCTGTAGACCAGAACACCTCATGAGGACACGCTGGTAAACAGTAAAGGCAAACCTGCTATCATGCAAGGAGAAGGAAATTCAATGCTCTTGACAAAGGTCTCAATTTTCCATTATGCCCCGCAAGGAATTCCATAAAAAAACTTGCCGCTACTTGTGATACGGTTCACCGCGCCGTCTGTAACGACAAGTTCTAAGCCATCTCAACAAAGAATGCCTTTTTATTGAAGATCATGCCTTACTAAGCTAACGTTTTTGCATGTGCAACAATGTTGAAATGAGACTGGACCTTTTATTCTGATTCCATACGCAGTAATGTCAAGAGATCATCGAAGATTCCAGGTGTTGTGAATACGACCTCTCCACCATAGAGTTCATTAGGGATGCCATCAGGCACCACTTGTACATGGCAACTCAATGCCCCACCCTCCCGTGCAATCATGCCTGCGGCGGCTACATCCCAAAGTGCAAGACATTCCGTGTGCGCATCTAATTTTCCGGACGCCACATAACAAATGTCTACTGTTGGTGCGGCAAAACGCCTAATGTCACGACAGTTCAAGGGCAAAAGCCAATGAAACGCCGTAATGCGGTAGGTTCCGAGCAAAATTAACTGTTCCATCTAAGGGATCAATCACCCAAACTGGACCGTTAAAATTGAAATTATCCCAGTTATGTACTCCATCTTCCTCCGAAAGAATTCGATGACCTTGAAATTTACCCATTATGGCTTCTTGAATGATTCTTTCCGATAGCAAATCAGCTGATGTCACAAGTTCCTGTCACCCGCTTTTGTTACAGCCTGTTCTGCAAACACCGCTTATTCTCGAAGCTCGAACTTCATTCTGTTCCCATTCCTCCTTAAAGTGCGTAATCGAATTGAGCATTTCTGCCCCTTAACCACTTCAAGCAAACTTTCAGACATATATCATATTCGTAACCCAGTACCACATCCCTTTTTGAGGAGTCATTTTCAATTTCAGGAGGTATGTAGATTGAGAATCATCGAAACGAAGAAAAACATTTGTCAATTTGCTTCGCGCTGAATTGCTCCCTTCGGCGTTCCTCATCCATGTCGAGGACTACTTCAACCAACTTAGAACTGAACTGGAAGACGAAGCTGAACATCAATTCAACTTTAACGAGAACGGCTTCATCGTTTTGCTTGAAATGGGCGACAACTCTCGCAAGCAATCTTGCCCGTCTCCTACCAAAAAAAACTTGCCGCTACTTGTGATACGGTTCACCGCGCTTTACCTTAACTGCTCGTTAGTCTAATAATACACCTAAGTGTACAGAGACATTAAAATCAATGCATTTGAGCGATACTGTCACATCTCATTTTCGAACCATCAATATTAAGCACTCCACATGTGTGGTTACTGTTCACAACTTTCGCTATACCACTATGCACGATACGAATCTCCATAGCGGGTCTAACGGTGTAATCTTTTTCGAATACTCTTTTTCATTTCAATAAAAGCTTCAGCTTATCCGGATTCCTAACAAAGTATAGGTTGCAAATCGCATTTCTCTCAACGTGTATCAGCACAACAACTTCGATGCCCTCGCCTGAACGGACAACAAGCCCTGTTTGACCATTTATATCCGTCATTTCGACATGTACGCCTCCTTCGTAATGAGGCGCCTTACGAATTAGACCGAGAAGGAACCGTGCGACGAGATCGCGCGATTCAATAGGATGGACGGCGGCGAACGCTTTGCCCCCTCCATCAGAGACCAACACGACATCTTCGGCGAGTATGGATACAACCGTGTCCACGTTTCCCAGTTCAAGAGCCTTCAGGAATCGACGGACCCACTCTTCGCTCGCCTCTTCTGAGTGAACCTGCTCATCGAGGGTAATCCCCATCTTTCCTCTCGCACGGCTGAACAGTTTGCGGCAATTTGCTTCACTTTTGTCAACAAGTTTAGCAATATCTGAATATTCAAAGCCGAGCGCTTCACGAAGCACGAACACCGCCCGTTCCGTATGGGATAGCCTTTCAAGCAATACGAGCATAGCGTAAGACAACAGCTCGCCTTGAACAACCGCTTCAAACGATTCATCATTGGGAGTAAGAATGGGCTCGGGAAGCCATTGTCCGAAATACAGTTCCCGCCGTTTACGCGCCGATTTGAATAAATCCCGACAGCGATTAGTCACCATTTTGCACAGATATGCTTTCGGTTCAACCAAACTCGCCAGATCTACGTCATTTATCTTCAGGAATACGTCCTGCACAACATCCTCCGCATCGGAAGCCGACCCGGTCAGTTGGTAGGCAAGCGTAAACAGCAGCCCTTTATACTGCTCATATAACTCTTCCATCTTGCCACTTCCATCCTTATCCTCTAATAATTCTCTGTTTGCATTATTTTTTCAGACTTGCAGAGTCCCATGTGAACTTTCTCATTCTCCAACCCAGCTTTCCTGTAAAAATAATATCTAAACCCCATTGACGTGTCCATATCATTCCCTTCCCCGGACCTAAGCCAAAGCAGAATAAGTCAATAAACCCCTTATGTGAGGGTGCCGGACGCCCTGCAATATCCGCCGACAAAATCTTTCCAAGCCTTGCCGCTTGAGCGGTCGCTTCCTTACACGTCTTCCCGTCTGCCCGTCCGCTAGCAGGATCTACGATTCGCGCGCAGTCGCCGATACTGTATACACACTGAGCCCCTTGAACCCGATAACTTGCATCAACGATCACGTATCCTTCTGGAGTGACCGGCAACCCGATGCTTTGCAGCATTGGATTGGGTAACAGCCCCAGCGTCCAGACACATAGGCCGACGGACATCGTTTCGCCGCTAGATAAGGTTAGCGTCCCCTCTTTCTCCTGTAACACCCTGCTCCCATGTAAGATAGTTACTCCACAAGCGTTAAGTGAACGTTCCAGTTTAAGTCCTACCTTAGCCGGGCCTTCCGAAAAAAGCCCCTTGTTCGCGTTAAATAATTTTATCCTCACAGCACCCGGATCAAGTCCCAATTGCTGCGCATCTTCTCGAACGAAATGAGCCAGTTCGGCAGATGTCTCAATGCCGCTTATGCCCGCTCCCGCAACGGCAATGGTCATTAATCTCTGACGCTCTTTCGCGTTTGTTTCCTTAGCAGCCTTCTTTATATTTGCTCGCCACGCCTCTCGGATCTTCCACGCAGCGTCTAAACTCGCTAATGCCATACCTCCTTGATCAGGGTCGGGTTGCCGCACGACGCTGCCCACCGCCAAAACGAGGAAATCATAATTTATCGAATTCTTATTTCCTTCAGCATCCTGACAAAGTAGCCTTCTTTCCCCTGATTCGATTTTCGTTACAGTAGCCTGAACGAATTCAACCCCCTCGGGAAATAACCTAGTCAGAGGGATAGTAATCTCTTCATCACCGACCGCGGGCTTAAAAAGCAATACTTTGCGAAAGTGATAAGGGTTCTTATCGATTAAAATAAGTCGCAGTGTTCGTTTACTTGCTTGACCCTTAAATGTTTTCCGAATCGCTTTAACGGCATTAATGCCCGCATATCCTCCGCCAATGACGATGCATGTCAATTCTTTCAACACAACCACCCCTTATTCTATTTGCATATAAAACGAGATAAGGGATCGTTTTGTGACAACAACGTTATGTTGACGACTGCCGATTATTTGTGCTCGAAAAATTTAGCCGTCACTTGTGGCACGGTCCACTGCTTTGTAGCTTGAGCAATACTGTCACATCTCATCAATTCATTCAGAACCATCAATATTAAGCACTCCACATGCGTGGAGTGCCGAGCGTTGCATAATTTCCCAAAAATAAAACCGCCAAACGGTCGGCATAACCTTACATGGATTACCATCAAACGAGCAGTCCGAGAATTTCTGACGTACCCGCAAAACGATAGTAAAACTTAACCGTGCGCTATCCCTCGACACCACGATCTTCTCAATAAACCCATACTGTACAACTTCATATTACGCGGAAACTCGTTGGCAAATGGTACCAGGGAACTGGAAATATCAGTTCAAAGACTCTGTCGAAATCGTCTTACATCCGTTGAATAATGAAAAATTTTGGAAACATTTATCTAAGGCTGTTCGCATTTGCCTTGTTGGCTTTATGCCGCACTCGTACCAGATGTTTTTAACAACAAGTGTCCCGGTTTTTCGCTCCGCGATTACCTCAGCTCGTCCAATGAGGCTTTCTCCGTATAATAGAGGCAGCACATAATAGCCGAACTTCCGTTTGATTGCAGGCGTATAAATCTCCCAAGTGTAGTCGAATCCAAACAACTCGTTGATCAGTTTTCTATCCCATATGAAATTATCTAGCGGGGCAATCAGCTCGCAGCGCAATTTCGGCGCCGGATTTTGCAGGACGACTTCAATAAGCGGCAAATCCTCCGCGCGGCAGTACAGTGTATCCTTCATTTGTTCCACGGCAACAGCAACAATGCGAGCTTCGTGCAACAGCTGGCGGAAAACCTCGTTGCGCTGCTCCGCTCTCAATCCCCATATGTTCAGCCAGGCATCGGATGCGCGATTCCATAAAAGGCCAACAGCGCCGATTCGACGCAGTACCCTCCACTTATGATGCTCAAGCTCGTCCTTCAACGGCTCCGGCGCATTCAGCAGATTTGGCTGTATGTACTTCCCGGCGATATCGTAATATTTACGCGTTCCTTTTTTGTGATGGATAATCAACTCGCCTGTCGAGTACATCTGCTCCAGCACCGACCGGGATGAATTGTTTCCGCTGCTCCAGTGGATGACCGATTGCCAATTGAAATTTCCATCCAATTTTAGATCATTCGAACTTAGCACACCGTGATTTTGGATTTGAGCCAGCACTTGCTCTGCCAACGCTTCCATTTCGGGATAGCGCTTGGCATGTTGTCTGGCAGCCTGCCTGTACCGCTCAAAGTACGGCCAGTCCTCGACAGGGATAATAGCCAGATTCTTGTCGGGATAATCAACCAGGAATCTATCTTTATACAGCAACTCGTCGAGCATGTTCTTGGTAAATCCTTTTATTCGAGACTGCAGCACTAGTTCGGCGTTTTTTCCGCAAACATCGATGGGATCGTATTGAATACAACCAACCTGCCGCACAAAATCCAATACTCCCTGTTTTCCGGTAAATTGATATTTGCCCAACAGCCCGTGCTTCAATAACATAAACTGCCGTGCCTGGCGGTTCGTCAATTGGATCATGTACGTATCAGCTCCTTAACGAAACAAACGGAAGCCACTTGCACATGAAAATGGATGGCGAGGTTGATTATCTCAATAAAGTTACTGATAGTTCCTTGCCATAATGGTCGTATCCATTGGGGATCTTCATCAGCAAACCCCTTTCCTAATTTTCCAATAACCGAACTTTGCTCTTTTTCAACAATTCCAACCACGCCTCTTCCCCCTATCCTTTGGAAAATACATACACAATAAATTAAAAAAACAAACACATGTTCCCGTATGATTTTACCATTGTCCTGAGCATAAAAACAAGAGATATTGAAATGCTGCCCGTGTCCTAAGTGTACGCAATCTTTAAATCAATGTAATTGAGCGAATCTGTCACATCTCATTTATTAATTAAGATCATCAATATTACACACTCCACATGTGTAGTATGGGAAGACAAGAGTATCGCTCTTTCTTACCGTCAAAAAAAAACTACAGTTTCAGGATAGGACTCTCCACTCCTATCCAAAACCTTAGCTTTCTTTTTTTACATATTGCCGGTCAACCGGTTCTGGTATCTGGAAAGGAATAAAACGAGACTGGCCGCTATAACAACCATGAGTGCGATGAATTGTGAGGTCGAAAGTAAACCAACTTGGCCTCGAATGATATCCCCTCTGTAAAACTCAATAACAAATCTGCCCAGACTGTAAAGGATCAGATAGACGGCGGCAACGAGTCCATCTTTATTGATTCTTTTGGCCAAAAGAATCAATACGAGACAGAGGGCAAAGCTAAACAAGCTCTCCATAATTTGTGTAGGTACCAGTGCTACATCATTCGGGGCAATATCGGAGTGGTGGAATGTAATTCCGAACCAGCCGTGTGCTTCTTCGCCATAACAGCAGCCTGCGAGCAGACAGCCAATTCTTCCAAACCCTTGCGCTAACGCAAGAGAGGGTACAAATAGATCAAGGTGTTTCAGGAAATTTATTTTCTTAATCCTGCAATAAACTAAACCAGCCGCAATTCCGCCTATGATTCCGCCGTACACAACAAACCCACTAGAAAGGTTGAGTAGGATGCCCGGATTACTCATAATATTTTGGATTTCGATCATCCAATACAAAAGTTTTGCTCCAATAAATCCGCCCACCAGGCCCCAAGCGGTCAGAGAGAAAACATGAGACAATTCGAACTGGCGATTTGTGGCTCGGTAATCAACGAGCCGGTAAGCTAATAAAACACCAAGCGCGATCATTAATCCATACCCGTAAATGGTTACTGGTCCGATCTTGAACAGCTCATTGTACATATTTTATCCCCCTAGAACGATTTCATTTTCGAGTGTGACTCGTTGCTTCATAGCTCCGACTCATTCCACTCCAAACAAACCGTAAACAGGGGTGCATGATATTCTGCATGAACGCGATAGCCCATTTGCTGCATTAATCCCTTCACGACCGCCAGTCCCAATCCGGTGTTGCGCTCCGTCCGCGCCCGATTTGCGGTGAAGCTTCGTTGAAACAAATGCGGGAGATCTTCTTCCATCAAGGATGATGTTTCATTCGAAATCACTGTCACAAGCTTTCCATCCTTTACTCCTTGAAACAAGTGTAGAGTACGTTGTCCGTGATTCAGAACATTTTGCAGTACATTCAAATAAATGCGCATCACACTTTCCTCATCCGCTATCACAAAGCAATTCTCATCCGAAAGCTCAAGAACGACCTCGAAGCCTGCTGCAGAAATTTCAGGATAATGATCAGCCAATGCCCGTTTCAACAGAACCTGCAGATCAATTTTTTGTAGCACTATGAGATTATCGCCAGCTTCAATCAGGGATAAATCATAAAAACTGCTGATTAGCGAACGCAAGGCCTTCGCACGCCTCTCGACAACTAGCAAATATTCCGCAGCTTCTTCACTAGAGATATGTTCCTCTTGCAACAGTTCGATATAGCCCAGCATCGAAGTGAGTGGGGTGCGCAAATCATGTGAAATGTTGGCAATCTGCTTACGAATTTGTCCTTCCTTCCTCTCATGAAGAATTCGTTCAGCCTGTTGAGCGGATAACATATGATTCACTTCGACCAATAGAGCTTCTAACTGCCTGTCAGGCGAATGAAAGTGAATGTGTCGGTTGGTATGTCGATCCATTAGGACTTGTTTCATTTCATCAGTCGCCAATCTTACGGATCTGCGGAGCAGCCAATAGAGCGCAGCAAAAAGGATCGTCGCACCTGCAAGCACAAACGTTACCATTTTATCACGCTCCCTTAGTCTTATTTGAATTCTTTCACCATTACCCGCTTGGTGCTGACCAGAAAAGCAAGGAGTACATAAGATGCTCCAATTATCCAGCAGAGCAGCAATCCGTTCGGGTTCTTCCAAAATAAATCATGTGCCGCAGCATAAGGGAACAACGGTAGTGTCTCCACAACTTCTTTTAATGCGGGTACCCCATGCGCAAACCTGAAATACAGTTCGGGCAGGACAATAATAATAACAACATAGGAAACCAGATGGGACAACGACTTTTCCGTCAAAAAACAAAGACAATGTGAAACAGTTAAAGCCGCGAGTACAAGCGGCAATACACCTAAGATTGCATATGTAAAATCCAGGAAATAAGATATTCCGGTATTGGGCAACATTAGGAATACACTAGCTGTCAGTGAAATATACGTTACCATCCAAGAAACGATCAATAATAACAGCTCTATGATCCATTTTCCATAGAATAAAGTGTTGCGGGATATGCCATAGGCAACGGTATTTTTGAATGTTCCATCTGTAAAATCATCAGACACCAGCAAACTGACTAAAATCGGAACAATAAAAAAAAGCAAGCTCCACATCCTCAACGCAGCCTTAAAGGCAAACTCCGTGTTCGCATATAACTCGCCTCCCGTAGATGCTGTCAATACTGTTATGAAGAACGGTCCGAGAATGCAGAGTGCCAGAAAGAAAGAAACCGCCTTTTTGCGAACAAGTCGGTAGAGCTCGCTTTTCAAATAATTAGGCATCTTTTGTCCCTCCTACTAAGGATAAAAAATAATCCTCAAGATTCGTTCCTCGCGTCTCCATTTTAGAAAGCCGAATGTTGTTCTCCACTAGTATTCGATTCACTTCATCCGCCATTCCTAAGAAATCATAAATATGGATAGACTTGTCTGGCTGGATGCTGTAGTGAATGTGCGGGAAATGTCTTTCCAGTAGAGCCGCTGCTGCAGCTTCACGATCTACGACTATCCTGAGATATTGTTCGCAGCTTTCCTCAATTTGCTGGGCTGTCATCGTTTTGATCAATTTCCCACGCTCGATAAACACAAACACAGATGCCAAACTCTGCAGTTCCGACAGCACATGTCCAGAAATGAGCATTGTGATCTGTTTCTCACGGTTCAAGGTCAACAACAATTCTCGAATTTCCACAATACCCAATGGATCAAGACCGTTAATCGGTTCATCTAATACAAGAAAATCAGGATGATTCATTAGCGCAAGGGCAAGTCCCAACCGTTGCTTCATCCCTAGGGAAAAGTCCTTGAACTTTTTCCCGCCTGTATCGGTCAAACCCACATCTTCCAAAGCTTCATTCACACTTTCTTTACCGGGAATTCCACGTTGAATCCTGTAGTACTCCAAATTTTGCTTGGCCGTCATATCACGGTAAAAGCAAGGTGTCTCCACGACTGCACCCATCCGCTTTCTTCCCTGCTGTAGCCCATCCGGAGTCATCGTCGAAAACAATTGCAGTTCCCCGCTCGTAGGTAGAGACTGTCCCGTAATTAGCTTCAACAGTGTTGTCTTACCGGCACCGTTTTTGCCAACCAGTCCAAGAATCTCTCCCTTGGCTATAGACAGGGTAGTGGGATAAAGAGCAGTAAAGGTACCGTACTTTTTCATCAATGATTTTGCCGCCATAATGTCGTTCTTTTGCATAATTATGTTCACCTCGTACCTTCACTCTACCTAATCAGCCAGCCTAAAGTCCTTAACAAAGCATAAATAAACATAAAGAATTCATAAAGTCAGATCAATTTAAACCCAATACCCCACACCGTTTCGATATAGGTTTGATCCAGAATTTTTTTAGAGAGCTTGCTTCTCAGGTTGCTCATATGAACGTTAATCGTGTTATCTTCGATCGCATACTTTTCATGCCACACAGCTTGATACAGATCCTCTCTGGTAAACACTTTGCCGGGGGATCGTACCAATATAGCCAACAGTTCAAATTCTTTGGATGTGAGCGATAAGGGCATGCCCGCAACTTGAACTGTTCTTGAATAGATATCCATAATAAGGTGCTGATAAACCAGTCGTTCAGACGTTTGCTCAGGAGTAATGAAATTTTTATAGCGCCGCAGTTGCGCCTCAACCCGGGCCAGGACCTCTTCTTTATCAAAAGGTTTCGTTATATAATCATCCGCACCACCTTTAAGCGTGTCGATTTTGTCTTTCATACGCCCCTTGGCTGAAATGACGATGATCGGCACATAAGAGTGGCTGCGGAGTTCTTTGATTAATTCTTCTCCGGACATGCCTGGCAGCATCAGGTCCAGCAATATCAAATCATAACTCCGCATGGATGAAAGCAGCTTTGCTTCACTTCCGGAAAACGCCGGTTCTGTCAGATACCCCTTTTTACCAAGGAGAGTGCATAGCAATCGATTAATGTCTGCATCATCCTCAACTACCAGTATGCTGAATGACATTGTTTCCCCCCTCTTTCAAGAAATATAGATTTTTGCGATTCTGCCGCAAACAAAATGCATCTTCTTTAAATACTTCATCCCATCTTTTATTCCTGCTAGATACATCCATTATTTTCACGCTGCTCTTGAGTCGTTGTTGCGTTGCCATGATCGAGGTTAAGCTTGCAGTAATATCTTGCAGTTTCTACTTGGGGAAATGGCGCGGTTATTAACGAGGCAGTTAGAGAAAGTATTGAAGAATTACGTCCGTGGATGCCATGCGCGCACAACAATCCAACTATCGAAGAATCCTAAGCAGGAATACGGCGTTCTAGATTACAATTTATTGAGCGAATAGACCTGAGACTACTTTTAGTACACAAAACGACAGGTCAGTTAGTAGGTAACAGTGGTCTTCATCGAATTGATTGGCAGGCACGTAAGTTTGAAATTGGATATTGGGTGCGTACCTCTTTTGAAAAACAAGGATACGTGACCGAAGCAGTAAATACTATTAAGCGGAACGCTCGGGAATCACATTAGAAGGTATTCTTCGCAACGATAAGTGCAATGTGAATGGTTCGCTGAGGAATACAATGATATTTTCTAAAGTTCGCGGTGTTGAATATTAATAATTGCAATCATCAATCAATTAATCAGAAAAGCAAAAATATTAGGAGCTCGCTCCCCCTCTTTGCTAATTCCTCCAATACATCTCCGATTTAATTGTCATTCCGCACAAGAAAGCTTCTGACTAATGGCAATTGAGGTTTATATAATTCTGACTATATTTTTTGAAATCGCAGAATGTTCTTCAAATATTTTCAAATCATGAAACGGTAAGGGGATTAATTCTTGTTTATGAGCATTTGATAAAAACTTCTCATTGTTTTCTGTATCAGAATAAATCCCAATTGGTCTATTACTTATTAAATTATCACACCAATAACACTCATCACCAGTGATTACGTAGTCTTTGTTATCATTTGTAAAATAGATAACAGAGGAACCATTGCTATGACCACTAATGACTTTAAACCTAAAAAGATTTTCGTAAAAATATTCATCTTCAACGGTTACTACATTACATTGTAAAAGTTTTTCTTTAATAGAATGAGAGCAATTGTTAATTGCAAAATCGTAGTCAATTTTAGAAATAATAATAGTAGGGTTATCCAATAGATCCAAATTTTCAATATGGTCAAAATGGCTATGTGTGATAATGACAACATCAGCAGATACTTTATTGTTTAATATCATTCCTAATTCATTTTCGACGTCTGTAAATGTAATCCCCCACTTAGATGCAGTTGTCGCATCTCTAAACCCTGTATCAATAAGTATAATTTTATCATTATACTTTGCTATATAATAAGACCACGAAATAGTTGTTACCCTTTCTGAATTACCCATATCACGATAAATATACTTATAGTAAAATGGCGATTCTCCGAATTTAACAGCATAAAGTTCCATTAATTCTGTTATCCCCTTTAGAATTCTTATTTTTAGTATTCGATAATCTTTTTAGTAATCCTTAATAAATCTTTATTCAGCTATGAAAGGCTATTTGTTATTCGAGAATTTCATCAATAAAACGTTTTATTTGTATCCAATTAACTGTCTCTTCCTCATCATATCACGCTATGTAAAAGAAAGGTTTATTTTCTAGTTAAAAGGACTAATAACCTTGAGACCCAAGGTCCCAGAGGCGCATCAAATCCTTTAAATCACACTATCATGTACATTCCCTAGGCATACCAACACCTAGTATTTTTCGCCGTCACTTATGATAAGGTTCACCGCGATTTACCTTAACTGCTAGTTAGTCTAATAATACACCTAAGTGTACAGAGACATTAAAATCAATGCATTTGAACGATACTGTCACATCTCATTTTCGAACCATCAATATTAAGCACTCCACATGTGTGGTGTGCTGCAACAAAATCAAATCAATACAAAAAAACGGCATCTCTGCCGTTTATGTTTAAAGTGTTTGTGGAGAATAGGGGGATCAAACCCCTGACCTCATCGCTGCCAGCGAAGCGCTCTCCCAGACTAAGCTAAGCCCCCACGAAAAATCAACTTGCAATTTCCAAGGTAGTGTAACCAACCATACTTGGACTCTCAACTGAGCTTCTTCAACTCTTAATAGATTTTTTTGAGCAATACTGTCACATATTGTATATTCGTTTCGAACCATCAAATATTTCTGATTCCACATGTGTCGAGTTTCATACCGACATTTAGCATCCAAACCCCTACACTTAACACATATCTCTGCTTTACCACTACTCATGATACGGTTCGGCGTAACATAAATAGGACGTAATCGAAGAGCACCCGCTATCTTACTCTCTAGTTATACCTCTTTTTACGTTGATACGTGGATAATACAACTCCGCCTACAATGAACATGGACCCTAACATTTCTACTCCAGCAATTGGTTTGTATAGTAATATTAACCCCATAATCATTGCTACAAAAGGCTCTAAATTAGATAAAATGGATGCCTTCGAAGCATCAACATGTCGTATATTGTTATTCCAAATAAGTGCAGCAATACCATGTACAACAACGGCTGTTCCAATTAACAAAGCCCAATCAAAAATATCAGTACTTATTCGTAAAGGATTGTCTAGTGTAAAAGCAAATGGTATTGATACAATAAATCCCACTACATTTGAATATAAAGTAATCGTGAGCGCATCGATTCTTCGCGAGAGTACCCGAGTCATAACAATCATAATCGCGAATGTTATCATCGTTACAACAATCCATAATAAGCCCTTATCAAAATGTACAGCTGATAAACTGCCTTTCGCTACAACAAAATAAATGCCTAAAATGGCAACAATGGACCCTAGCAACATGCGTATCGTTAATTTTTCTTTTAAAAAAACAGCGGCTAAAAAGCCCGTTAAAATAGGAGTCATTGCTAAAATTAACGCAGATGTCGTTGGATCGGTAGTTTGTAAACCAGCAAAAAAAGACCATTGATTTATAAAAACGCCAATAACACCTAGCATAATAATTGAAAATAAGTCTGTTTTATTCACTCGTTTGAAATGTTTCTTATAAGCTGATAAGCCAACTAATAAGATTACAATAAATAAAAGTCTTAACGATGTTAACAGGGATGGTGAGAAATCTTGGACTAACATCTTTCCAAATACAAAATTGCTCCCCCAAACCACTACACAAATAATGAGCCATATATAAGCCTTTAGCATCTATAATTACCCTCCTTAAAAAAGGATGGTTGTACTCTTCCGTTAGCTTCAAAACCACAAGAAAGACCGCCCCTTGCACCAAGGTACGCGGTCTATATTTGATCGTGTTTCCTTTTGCTTCTTACTTTGAAGTGTTTGAAACGTCTATTGTGCTGTGGGTCGATAACCATCCAGTATGCTATTATAACTTCATTCCCTCATACATGCAAAAAGAAGAGCGGCCTGAAAAGGCAAAATTGCCAATTCCAGACGCCGCGCCCCCGACTGGTCTAACACCTAGACACCTTTCAACATACAATAGAATCATTTTCAATCTGCGAAAAAACAAAATAAGCTTAAGCACATTTCTCTGCTTAAGCTTAATAATTAATCATGCAGATGAGCTATTTATTCTACGCATCCTTACTAGTTGTTCATTTTCATAACGTACTAAGTCGCAATTCATAAAAGTACTGCACAATCGGATGCTTCAACTTCATCTTCTCTCTCATGTTTAAAATTCGCTTTTTTCCAACTCGTCTATCTACTAATGCTAGAATATTCAATAAGATATCATTACTCTCTATGCTATCCTCTATTGATAGGGATAAAAACCTATTAGCTTCAACAATAAAGTTTGATTTACTTAATGATGACTGTGCTGACAAAAGCTCCCTTGCAAATCCCGATATTTTTCTACCTCTTGCAATGACTTTTAGACGATCCTCCGGAACTACTCCCTTGGTATCTTTTCTGACCTCTTCAATTTCTTCATTGCTGATAGGAATTTGGATATCTGAATCATTCTTAATTTCCAGCTCCGTCTGATACCATCTGATTAAGGTAGTTGTATCACTCATATTGAGTACATTCTTTTTATCAACTGCAATATAACAAATTCCTGCTTTATCAGGTAAATAACGATAGCCAGTTGCACGGTATTCGACCCTTCCATATAACGCAGGACAGAGAAAACTCTCAAGTTGTTGCTTCAATTTGCTCCAGGACATGTAATCCTCCCTTTTCTAAAATCATCACTGCCGACTTATCTTTGCCTATTATACTTGAACTTAAATCATCAATGTAACGAAATTTTACATGTCTGGATTCTAGTAATAAAAACCAACACAAAAAAACGACATTGCTGTCGTTTTAATGTTTCCTTCAACAAGTTGTTGACTACTCCAACTTAACGGCTAACCGATAAAACACCCGATTCTTCACGCAGCTCAACAGGAGCATTCATTTTTTTCGCTTCACGCAGCATCAGTAATCCGATTAATAAGGACGTAATGCCAATAATGACTATCAGTGCCCCGATCTCCATACTGTAGGCTGTAAGCGATCCATGCCGAAATGCCATTCCACGGATTAAACGGTTAAGCCAGTTCATCGGCAATGCCCCTGCAATGACCTGAAAAAACATTGGAAAAGCAAGCGGGGTCAACTGAATCCCCGTAGCCAGAAATGACGGATATAAGATTAGACTTGTCCGCGTACCTACTTTCGATACATCTTTGGCTGTATAACCAATCAATATCCCCATAAGAGATAATGCAAAAGAATAAACGAGCAATGGGATAATAAAAAGATAAATTTCCGTTTCAAACCGCATATTTCCTACTTGCTTTAGGAGTCCATAGCTTAGGATTAAAGAGAATGTACTCAGAATAGCGTAAGGTACGCTGCGAACCCAAAGCTGGACAGGTGATACCCCATTTGCAAGAAGCTTCCCTTCTTTGCGTAGACGAGGTGCGATAGACCCGGTTGCGCTAGTTGTTATCATTAGCACGATAATATTCACAAATCCAAGAACCATAAAACCGACATAGCTTGTCGTCGGATTAAACAACAATCGCTGTTGGAGAGATAAGGGAGTAATAAGTCCTTTGACCATTTCCGCATCCATCCCGCTCTGCACCAGACGTGTCATGGAAAGAGATATATTTTCCGTTGTGATAATCTCTTGTATGGCGGTTCGGATACCCATCAGACCTGAAGGCATTGTGTTATCCATTAGAATCCCGATATTCGAAGACTTCCCTTGCAGCTTTAGCTGCTCCAGTTGATTAGGAAGCATAATAACTGCTACTGCCTGCTCATTTGCAAGCAAGGTTTCGGGGTCCATGCGGCTCGCAAATACATTCGTTACTTTCATATATTGAGACGCATTCAATTTCGAAATCAATTGTCGTGAATAAGCACTGTGGTCCTCGTCAATAACAATTACCGGTGATTTGCTAATTTGATTTTTCGAAAACATCAGCCCAAAAAACAAGGCTGCAATCAGTGGGCCAATAAAAATCATAAGAAGGAACTTGCTTCCCGCTGCGTACCTCCACTCCTCAATCAGCGATTTCATCAAGGTCCACCTCCGCAGTCATACCCGGAAGAAGTTCGGTGTTTGAATTTACGAATATTCTGACTAGAAACATACTTAAATCCGCTTGCCCTTTCTCGCGAGACATGCGCAAGTTAGCAAATTGAGGAGCAGCCGAGATTGAAGTGACAACGCCATCGACCTGGGAAGAACGCTTCAAATATGGAAAATGAATTTGGACGCTTTTATTGACCTCAAGCTTCTGAATCTCCTCTTCTTGCACATAGAGGTCCGTATAATAAGTGGTCTTTTGTACAACTGCAACCGGCATACCTTGCTCGAGCTGATCTCCCTGCTTTATTATGATTTTGCTAATCAATCCTTCATCAGGAGAAGACACATCTAATTCGGCTCCTTCAGCTGATTTCACCTTGAATAGAGTGTCCCCCTGTTTGATGGAATCGCCTGCAGCTGCGCTAATTTCAACGATTGTACCCGGACTGTTTTCATATACGATCATCCTTTGCTCCGCTTCAAGCAAGCCTTGTTTTCTGCTTTGTGCCTGACTAACTGCATCTTTGCCTTTAGCGGCAAGAAGCGCACCTCCTGCAATAACCACAACGGCAATTCCGATATACAAACCTACTTTAAGTTTCATTGTTTGATCTCTCCCTCTCCCTGAATACTTCTAAACGAGCAGCTCTTTATTTCTATTCATTCTGATTTTTCGAACGGCGTTCTCGGCAGCCTCCATGATCACCTCTCCCAATGTGGGATGGGGATGAATCGTCATAGCCAAGTCCTCCACGGTCGCTCCCATTTCGATAGCCAAAGCAAGCTCCGATATGAGCGTTGACGCCTCAATGCCAACGACTTGCGCGCCTATTACGATTCCCGAATCTTGATCCGCAATTAATTTGACAAAGCCTTCCGCTGCTTGAAGTGCCAATGCTCTTCCGTTAATACCAAAGGAGGATTTGCCAATCACAACTGGAATAGCTTTTGCCTTTGCTTCCGCTTCGCTTAAACCAACGCTTGCAAGTTCAGGCTCGGAAAAAACAACCAGCGGGATCGCTTTGTAATCCACGATAGATGGTTTATCTGCAATGGCTTCTACTGCAACTTTTGCTTCATAGGAAGCTTTATGAGCAAGCGATGGTCCCTGCGTAATATCACCAATTGCGAATATATGCGGAATTGTCGTTCTGCACTGTTCGTCTGTTTCAATCAGACCTCTGCTCGTTACAGGCAGATCGATGCGCTCAAGTCCTAAGTTCCCGTCTGTATTAGGTTTTCTTCCAACAGTCACTAACGCATACTCCGCTTTAACCAGATGCTGCTCTTGATTTTTCAAATAATGAAGGGTTATGGCTTCGACATCCTGCTCTGCTTTTACGGCTGTTGCCCCCGTTATGATGGTTATGCCGTCGTCTTTCAATTGCCGAATTACAGGTGCCGCAAGCTCCGCCTCGAATCCTGGCAACACTTGTCCCCCTCCCTCCAGTATCGTTACATCTGTTCCGAATTTCGCATACATCTGCCCAAGCTCTACCCCTATGTATCCACCCCCTATAATAATCATGCTGGCTGGAATGTGAGAAAGCGATAACGCTTCTGTGGAGGACAAAATACGTCCGCCAAACGGCAATGCCGGCAGCTCAATTGGACGTGAACCCGTCGCCAGTATCGCGTGCTTAAAAGAAATAAATTGATCTGCTCCTGTTTGCTTGACGACAACGGTATGCTCATCGATAAAGCTGGCCTCTCCCTCCAGAATCGACACTCCGGCGGTTTTTAACAAATACTGAACGCCTCCGGACTGTTTCTTCACGACCTCTTGTTTGAAAGCCTGAGCATTCCTAAAGAATGCAGAGCCATCAGACTGATTCCACTGCCTGTGTAAGTCATAGCGATGTGCTTCTGCAATCAATGCTTTAGAAGGAATACAGCCTACATGGGTACAGACTCCGCCAAGCTGGGAACGTTCAACAACTAACGTCTTCAACCCAAGCTGCGAGGATCGCTGCCCCGCTACATATCCTCCCGGGCCCGATCCAATAACCAATATGTCAACCGTTTCAAGCTGACTCATACCATGACACCTCCAAATAAACTGTCTCACCAAAATATGATGATCGTAATATATTATAGTCATCATATTTTAACCGCGTCAATAGCTTCGTTTATTCTTCTTGTATAGCTAAAGGCAGCCATAAGAAATATTGACACGCTTTATTATGATGACTATAATATTTTAAAGTAGATTTTTTATTATCGGAGTGATTGATATGCCTTATCCTGAAGGCCATAAGTTGAAAATTAGGGGCAAGATCATCGAAAGTGCCGCTCAAGCCTTTCGTACGAATGGAATTCGCGACATAAGCGTCCCTTTCATTATGAAAGGAGCCGGACTGACTCATGGAGGGTTCTACGCGCACTTCGACAACAAAGAACAACTGGTCGCCGAAGCCTGTCAGTATGCCATCAGCGATACAATTACACTATTGCAAAAAGCCGCTGACCAGGAAAAGCAAGAACCAAAAATCAATGCCATCATTGATTATTATTTAAGCCCGCATCACCGTGACAGAACAGAGATGGGCTGCATCCTGCCTGCCCTTTCCAGTGAAATTTCCCGATCCTCGGATGAGGTTCGGCAGGTGTTCACTCATGAGTTGGAACGAATGATTGACTTTATTTCCAATACTGCAGAGGTAGACACAGCCACAGGCAGCGTACTGCTTAGTATGATGGTTGGAACGCTAGTACTGGCACGGTCTGTTAATGATATTAAACTCAGTGACAGCCTTCTCATGACAAGCAGGCATCATGCCAAAGAGATCATTAAACCTCATGTTGCAACCGAGCTTTGAGGAGCAAGCCCTAAAAAGCGTGAAATCTTCCGCTTACAACAAAAAAAGCACAAGTATTGTACCCACTTGTGCTTTTTCACGTTTTATTATCAGTACATATAATCCAAATCACTGGCTGCTACTTACTAAATACTGGGGCTGGATGATTGTTTCCTATATTCACCCGGTGTCACCCCGACGACCTTTTTGAATACCCGATTAAATGAAAAATAATGTAGATACCCTACTTGTAACGAGATATTTTGAATCAGATCATCCGTCGTCTTTAATAGATGCTTGGCATGTGCAATCCGTATGCGAGTCAAGTAATCAACGAAATTCTCACTGAATTCATCCTTGAATAACCGACTAAAATAGCTTTGATTGATGTTATATCGATCGCTAAGCAACTGTAAGGATAATTCCGGATCATTAAAATTTTGTTCGATATATACTTTGGTTTCATGTATTAACTCTTGGCTGATACGACCGATCCGAAGCTTCTCCATTTGCTCAGTTGCTAAGCATAACAAAACAATAAAAGCTTCACGCAAGTCATCAACAGAGTCAAACGATTTTAATTCACGGTTCAATTCTATCATTGTACGATCCCAAATCTCTTGATAGGGAGTCGGAAGCTCCGAGATCTCCTTGGAAATATGGAAAATCATAAAGTTCAGTAGGTTAACGATATCTTGGAGAAGATAATACTTGCTCTGTACAAGCTCCATTAATTGTACAAAGCTAGTCTTCCATGCTACGTTACGATGTTTGAATGACTCCGCAATATCTCGTATTAGCTGAAGATGCTCGAACATCCCCGACATAACATTTCCTTCTAGCTCCCAATAAGGAATAACTCTATTACCTCCAACTGAGGTTTTATAGGCTAACGCTTCTTCCGCTTCATTGAAAGATTGCGCTACATCCATCAACTCGCTCACTACCGAGCCAATTCCAATTGAAACCGAATAGTCAAGATTCTCCTTAATCCATATTCTAATCTTGTTACCTATTTCACTTATACTCGAGTTATTCAGCTCATGTTCACCGTTCATCTGGATCAACATGGTCAGTCGACCATTCTCCAGCCACTCTGCCCATATATGGACTTTGCTGGATTCAGCAATTTCCTCCACTACATTAGACATCACATATTTAATTAGATACTGATCACGCGAGCTATAAACACTGCAGAAATCACTATATTTATCGATTTCAATTATACCTATGAGGAAATTCTGATCATGCACAAACTTATTGTAAATAAGAAATTGCTTCTCACTCCGTTCCGAATTCATCGGTTGTTCACCAGTAATAAGGTCGATAAAAAACTGTTTCCTTCGATGCAAAGTATTCTCTTTATTTACATCACTATATTGATTGGCCAGTTCAATTAGATGATTGACTGCCTTATCAATAAAATGCGGATTATCGTTAAGTATATCGGGAAGTTCACCCGATTTTGATTTTATGTATTGCGTAATCCCAATCATCATACTGTCGATGGGAGAAGTATACTTTCTGGCCAAATATATAATAATTAACGTTGCAAATAATATGGAGATAACTCCCAATGCTACCCAACCATAATACAGATTTGTTACAATACCATAATTGAATTTATCCTTTATCCCGTTACGAATTTCCCAATTCATATATTCGGAACGAATAAAAGATATTCGATCGCTCTTATCTCCAGCAACATCAACAATCGCATGACCTTCCTGATCATACACAGTCGTATAGCTGACGTTAAGCGTGTTCATATCCTGTACCATCTTTTTAATAGCATTCGTAGATACATTCACAACAAGAAAGCCGCTAGGATTGGAAAACAGCGGTATTTGCTTTACTAAAGAAACAACAGGATAAGAAGCTGTTTGATCTAAAAATAATTGGTAGGGTCTACTCCCCGTCCATTTATGAGGTATATTCCCCACTAGCAATTGTTCAACGAATGCTTGATCACCGAAGCTCTCCAAGGAAATTGAGGCACTAGTGCTCAGCACTTTCTGATCAACCGTACGAACCATATAAATAGAAGATATCAACGGGAAATCGATCATAAAGCTATTAAACTTATCGGATAATCGTTTTTCAATTATATAAGGATTACTATTCTCTTCATCATTTAATTGATACAAAAACCTTTTCAGATCTTTATTATTATTCATTTCTGCAATCATCAGTCGCTCAATATTTTGAAGGGATGATTCGAGTTGCTGTGTCACATACTTTCCATAATTTTCACTCGTGTTGACCATTTGGCGGTCCATCATCTGGCTAATCGTCATAAAGAATAGAAATATAAGAAAACCGACTACTAGATAAAAAACAGGCAGATAAGTGAAGAGCAATCGTTTGAACCATGATCTAGATTTCATATTCCTTACTTTACCCCCCAAAAAAGAGAAAACGTTTACAAATAAACAATGATTCTATCGGCAGCCAAGCTCCGCTACCGATAGAATCCATCTATTTATATTTTAGAAATCCATATCGTACAAATCTTTTGTAAAGACCCATGTATCCTTATTCTCTTTGTACCAATCTTTATAGAATTGCTCGACCTTTTGACCATCGGATTTTTTCCAGATCGATTTCGCATCCTCTACAGCTTTCTCCACGGTCACCTTGCTGCCGCCAACAACCGCTCTACTCCATACATCTGAGATCGGTTCATTTGCATTCGACAAGATAAACTGAATATCCTCTGGAAGACCTGGCATGTATTTAGTGATTTCGGGCAATGGTCGTTCCTTACTAATATAAAGCTTGTAGGCTTGCTCCAGTATAGCATATACTTCCTTGTCGAATGGATTCGATTGATCCAAATCGTCCATATACTTAGTGAATTCATTAATAATATGCTGTGATCCCAGCATACGGAAATCACCGAGCCAGCTCACTTCCTTCTCATACTTTTCCTGATCAATCGTCACTTCTTTTCCGTCTTCCATTTTATAATGGACGCCTTCTTGACCATATTTCAACGTGTGAGCCATTTTCTCGCTGCTTAAATAATCTACGTACTTCATGATCGACTGAGGATCGTCGGCCTTGATATTAACAACACCTGTCATTTGGACCGGATCATTAAAGAATGGACTGAACTGACCAAACTCACTGCTCGGCAAAGCAATAACTGCCAGCTTAGCATTAGGATTATTTTTCTTCAATGTTTCATAATTGTTGTAAACCTGCAAAGCGTTACCCATAAACCCAAACATCATCGTCTTGCCCTGCAAGAAATCCTGCAGTGCCTTCTCGCCATTCTTGTCCGTTAAGAAATCCTTATCGACTAAACCTTCGTCAAACAGCCTCTTCTTATAGCTCGTTACGGCTGCGATGCGATCCCAGTCCCTAATGATTTCATCATTTTCAACAACCCAGGTAGTATTCTGAAATGCTGTATCCATCCAGTTGTAACCGCTTAAGTTTGTAGCGTAGTTGCCTTTATTTTCACTGACAAACTCCTTCATGACTTCATATGCATCTTCCATGGTTTCAGGAACTGGCATTCCTAGCGTATCAAGCTGATCCTGACGAATAAATAGATAGGCACCAGGTATATAACCAAGCAATCTTCCGAATTCATACAGTTTGCCATCAGCCTTCGTACCCAGTTGTCTTAGAAGCGGAAATTCATTCATTAACTCCTTATAGTCTGTACTATACTGCTCGATCATGTCGTCAAGCGGCATAAGCTGCTTTTGCAAGTACAACTGGTTGCGATAGCCGCCGTCATAATCCAAGATAAGGTCCGGGCCATCCCCTGCTGCAAGCAGCGCATTCAGTTTCTGAACAGATTCCCAGCGTGGAACTGGGACGTAATTAACCATAACGGTTTGGTTGATAAATTCAGTCCATAGATTTTTTTCTACCGTTCCTATTTCCGGAGGAATATTGCCTCGGTCATACATCGATACCGTGATCGGCTTCGTTTGTTTCGCTGGTGTAATCTCTTTATCACCATTATTTACAACCGGTTCACTATTTTTATTATTGTTAGTAGAACAACCTGCGAGCACTAACGTGAATACGAGCATTATACTCATGAACATAACTAATGCATTTTTATGAGTCTTCAATATGAGTACCTCCCTATTTTTTCAATTATTTCATAATAAATCAACCTTTAATAGCTCCAATCAACATTCCTTTAATAAAGTACTTCTGCATAAATGGATAAACAATTAACATCGGTAGGATCATTACTATGATGCCGGCCGCCTTTATAGATTCGGGTGTAATCGTATTAAAGTCATCTGGCGAAAAGTTTCCAATCTCTTGCAGTATAGATTGACTTTGAATCATTTGCTGCACCATCACAGCTAAATTTTGCTTGTCAGCGGAATTAATAAAGATCAGCATATTAAAGAAAGAATTCCAATGACCTACCCCATAGAACAATCCCAGCGCAACGATAACAGGTATGGATAATGGTAAGAAAATCCGGAATAATATCGTCCATTCTCCGCCCCCATCCATCCGCGCTGACTCTACCAGCTCCTCGGGGATGTTCGTGAAGAATGTGCGCATAACTAACATGTTATAAACACTCACAAGACCAGGGAGCCAGATCGCGCCATATGTATCAATGAGTCCCAATGATTTCACCAATAAGTAACCAGGGATTAATCCACCGGAGAACAGCATCGTAAATACGATTGCCAGGGTAAAGAAGCGTCTCCCGTACATATAATTACGTGATAATGGGAATGCGCATATAATAGTGAATATTAAATTAAGACTAACACCCACCAGCGTGATCAAAATACTGTTTTTCATGGCTGATACAATTCTAGTACCGACTATCAACTTGTCATAGGCTTGATCGGTAAATCCAACGGGCCAAAGACTTACAGCGCCAGAAATAATGGCTGACTGATCGCTGAACGATAGGGCGAGGAGATGAATCATCGGTAGAATGCAACTAGCCGCGAAAAAAAACAACAGGATGTTATTTAGGCTGCCCCATACTTTATCTGCAAAAGAATCTTTCAAGCTCTTTCACCCCTACCATAATCCATTGTTATATTTCCTTGCGATTCCGTTGGCTGTAATGACCAGAACAAGTCCCACTATTGATTCAAAAAAGCCAAGTGCAGTAGCTAGGCCGAATCGTCCGCCATTAATCCCAACCTTATAGTTCCAGGTGGAGATAACCTCGGAAATATTAGATACTACTGGGTTCTGCAAGATATACACCTGATCAAAGCCAACCTCCATAATGTTGCCGATTGATAAGATGAGAACGATAAAGATGACTGGCTGGATAGATGGAAGTGATATATGCCATAATTGTTTGAATCGGGATGCCCCATCCAAGCCGGCAGCTTCATACAGGGACTGATCAACTGCAGAAAGTGCTGCCAAATAAATAATCGCGCCCCAACCCGCTCCTTTCCAAATACCAGAACTGATAAAGATCGCAATCCACGATCCTGCATTATAAAGAAACGGGAAGCTATCTCCGAATATTAGTTTCACCACATGATTGATAATCCCGTTCTCTTGCGAAAAAATAGTCATTATAATGCCGCCGACGATGACCCAGTTTAGAAAATGCGGTAGGAATACAGCGGTCTGAACTCCTTTCTTAAACCAACCGTTTCTAATTTCATTTATCATAAGTGCTACAATAATTGGAAATGGAAAACCAATCACAAGCTGTAAGATGCTAAGCATCAGCGTGTTTCGCAATATGTTTAACATATTAGGGTTCGTAAATAACAGCTTGAAATTATCAAATCCGATCCACGCACTTCCCCAGATTCCATCGGTGAAATTATAATTTTTGAAAGCGATGATGAGTCCGACCATCGGTGAGTATTTGAATACTAGGAAGTATACAATGATCGGAGTAAACATGATGAACAAAGGGATATTAAGCTTAAATCTCCGATTGTAAAGGTTCATTTATAACCCCTTTCATAATCTTCATATGGCTGCAGCCAAATCTAATTATTGGGAAAAACACGATAATGATCAAGTAGCACATTTTTTTCGAACCACACTTTTTAACTAATGGCTGCGTTTTTATAGATTTTGCTCTCTAGTTAAAAATTGTCACCCTCGAAAAAAAGGTGATATTCGCCTTTCGGGGAACAATTTGCCCGTTATACAGTCAGGGGCAACAACGCTTTACCTTAACCCCTTATACATCAAAATAAAAAGAAGGAATCTATCTCCTAATACGGAGACAGATTCCTTCATCGGTCGCTGCTTATTTAAATTGAACTAGCTAGCAGGCTTATTCAGCCAACAGCTTACCAAGCCGATCAAGGTTCTGTTCATTAGCTTCTTTGCAGATCGACTTAACTTTTTCAAACTCCTCTTTTTCCTTGAAAAGTTGACGGAATGTAACCCTAGTGCTACCCTCAAAGTCCTCTAAGGTAGCCGTTATCCGAAATTCGTGGCCGGATAGATGATCAAGCACGATCCGCTCTGGCGATACGATTTCAACAAAGACGTTATGGTTAGGATAATCCACGCCATCCGGTCCGTGCATAGTGAACAGCCACGTACCTCCCGGCCTTATATCACACTCGTGAAACGTATTTGTAAAACCATCCGGCCCCCACCATTGGACTAACAGATCAGGAGTTGTCCAGGCACGAAACACGAGCTCCCGCGGGATATCGTACTCGCGCATAGCAATAAGTTCATTATCGCCTATAGTCATGTTCCAAACTCCCCTTCTACTACCTTACCCAGTGCATCCAACATAACATTTGTACCATGTTCCCGTATTTCTGGTGTATCATGTCCATCAAAGAACACACCTTGCTCCGTAAAAATCAACTTCGTACCTTCTTCTAACTTAATAAGCTCGACCGTTGTGATCGAGACGGAGATGCGTATGCCGTCAGAATCCAGGGTGTACGTATAGACAATGCGCTGCTCTGGAACAAGCTCTTGGTAATTGGCGTCAAAGGTAAAGATCGGCCCTTCCGGCGGCCCGCCGCTGCTGTACTCACGCCCGCCAACCTGGAAATCGAAGATATCTGGCTTCGAAAACCACTTGGCTTTGGCAATCGGGTCGGCCCATGCATGATAAACCCTCTCCGGTGAAGCGGCATAAGTCCGCTCGACGACGAAGGTTCCATGCTTGACGAATCGTTCATTCATTGATTTTCCTCCTTATTTTTCGTAACTCCGCTCTCTTCGGCAAGAAAGTCCCCCAACAGGTCCAAATGACGCTCCCAACTCGTTTGCCGCTCAATGATCGGTTTCTCAAATCCCATTTTCATCGCTTGCAGAAGACTCGTGAAATCCTCAACCGTTAATTCAGCTTTGCCCTGCATAAGCTTAGATACATGTCTGAGCTGCTCCAATAATTTCTGTTGCAGTTTAATCTGTTCCTTTATTTGGTTTATCTGTAAATTGACGATCTCAAGCGGACTGATCTGCCCGCCAATTAAGGTCAACTTAATCTCCTCGAGAGATAACCCCAGCTCCTTAAGCGATAATATTTGGTGCAATCGCGACAAGTCCAAATCATTGTACAGCCTGTGACCGGATTGCGTATGTCCCGACGGAGAAAATAACCCGATTTGATCATAAAACCGCAAGGTCCGTATGGTAAGTCCTGTAAGCTTGGCGAGATCTCCGACCTTCCAAAGTTTATTCATGAACCATCTCCACTCTTTGGTGCTAGCTATGTACCGGTAGCTCTATTGTAAAACATTACGTTACGTAAGGTGCAAGCAAAAGCGTGAAACTTTACAAGAATTTTTTCCGCTTCTGATTTTGAATACAAGCTATTATGTCTAACGACAAAACTACATCGCGGCGCTCATTAATGCTATTTCTTATGAAATATTCGTTTGAAAATCCCAAGTTTCTATTCGAATATTTTTGAAAATTTCGCCGTCAATTAATGATAAGGCTCGGAGTATCATTTTTAAGCACAAAGTACGATTTGATCATAACATTCACGTCTTTATAAAAAAAGAAGCCATTCCAAACAAATGGAGTAGCTTCTTTGAGCAGATCTCTCTTTATTTAACCCTCGTGTCCAGTTAACTCAAGGCAGAAAATCAAATCAATCTGATATTAATTTAGAATAAATATTAAGATCGTTAAACTTTCCTTCTACTTTTTCATATTGTCTAAGTGTTCCTTCAAACGTAAAGTTGAGCTTTTGCAAAAGCTTTATAGAATTCGCATTTTCGGGATCAACCTTTGCTTCGATTCGATTCAGCTTTAAAGTTGAGAATGCGTAATCTAACAAAGAACAGATAGCCTCTGAAGCATATCCTCTTCCCCAAAATGATTTAGCCATGTCATATCCAATTTCTGCTTTTTCATTTTCATAATCAATGGAATTAAACCCACAAGAACCTATAATTTCACTGGGCTCTTTTTTAATGATGGAGAAACGAATTGCCTTACTGTCACGAGAAAGATCATCAAGAATATTAATCATCTCTTTGGCTTGATCTTCATCAGTAAAACAACTAACATTCATAAATTTAGTAACATCTGGATCAGACCAAATTTTAAACAAGCTAGATGAATCTGAAATCTTCATTTTTCTTAGATGTAAACGTTCTGTATGTAACTCTGTAATCAATACTTTTACCTCCATTATATTTTAATAGTTAGGTTTAAAATATTGACATCTGCGCATAGTTCAGTCCCTTCATTTTTGAAGTCAGTATCATTATACAAGAGCATAAAGGATTTCTCTACGCTAACCCGATATTGTTTCATCTGATAGTTTTGTTATTTATTAGGAATGATATAAAGCGTTCCATCTTCTTTATATTCGGCATAGGCAATATCCTCAATACGGTCATACCCCTGCTCCCTGATCCATTCCTGAATCTGCTCCTTTTTCATCGGCCTGCCACGCATGGACTCTTCCAGCAGCCTGCCCTTATCTATAACTGTAATGGAAAAAGCAGAATGATCCTCTGATTGCTCATGTTCGGACTTGCGCATGACCGACAGAGAACCGTTCGTCTCCAACAGAGCGTACTGCACTTCGCTGAGAGAGAAGATATTTTGTTGGCGCAACATGAAAAGCAGTTGAGTATACTCAATATCGTATTTTTCCATTAGACCTTGATTCACCTTGCCTCGGTCAATAAGCAATACAGTCCGGCCTTCCGCCATATTCCCGAATTTCACAAAATGAATAGTCGCTTTTTCAAACAAAAAGGATAAAACACACCAGATGAAAAGAGCAAACAGCAGATGCCAGATCTTTATCTCGCTATCGTATATCGTATTGCCGACAATTTCACTTAATATCAAAGAAGTTAGAAAATCGAGCGGTGTCAATTGGCTGAGCGTCTTGCGGCCTGTTATAAAGGTAATGATCCACAAAGCAAAAAAGCTGATGATTAGCTTGACGCCTATAGTAACAAATATCTCCATAGCTGTACCTCCTGATGGAAACTGAGTGAGATTGGGCAAGTTTTTCGCGAAACCCTTTCTTGAATAGTTATTACACGTACCTGCTTCTGAATAAACAGTTGAAGCTAAAATTACGATTATCGACAAGCGGAGCTACACATGCCCAGAATAAATGACTGTCAATTCTCTCCACGTATAGAGCTATGAACCTTTTGGTGTTTCATTTAATCATAGAAAAAACTGCACCTTCAATTGTTAGTTCGTATCTAACAATTGGGGTGCAGTTCAGATAAGGCGGTTTGGTTCCACTCGATAATCTTAAATAATCCTTCGCTCCTATTCGATTGACTGAATAGATATATTTATTAATAGTTGTGATTCAACCCATTACTAGATCGCTTTCATACGATTATTTCTTGGATTATGCTCTACTTCCGCAAGACCCAGCTCTTCCATCAACGGCGGGATGTACATTCCAAATCGTCCACGAAGTCCTTTCTTTAAGCCATACCAACCACCAACAGGATTCTCGGACGAACGCCCCCATGCTTCTACTGTATCTTCTTTTGCTTGTTTCTGTTCATCAGCGCTGCCTAATACCATCCAATCACCATGTTTTGTAAGCATGGCATGTAAATCCTCAATACAGCGGTAATCATAATGTAAAACCGTTTTTCCTACTGTGCAAACTATAATCTCATTGCCGTCTTTTTCGTCCTTATACATCTCATATGCGGAAGTACCCGGTGGTGTCTTTAATTGCCATGGATTTTCCTTTGTACCTTTACTAGCAGACATAAATTCAACCCCAACATTTTATTTTTAATTGAATAAGCTCTACTATTCTAGAACCCTGTTCATTTAATAACTCCATTCAAGGTTATCATATCTCCTCATAAAGGAAAAACACATTTCAATAAGATCATTATCAAATGAGCTATTTATTAGCAATCATTATCATGAAGAAACACTTAGAAAGTAATGCAAATTTTTCCGAAATATGAGCCGGTATCCATGAAATGCAGCGCATCTACAGCTTTCTCAAAAGGAAAGACACAATCAATAACAGGTCTAAGCTTGTTCTGCTCAATAGCATGATTCATCTGCTCAAACATGTCTCGACTGCCAACGTTTATTGCTTGAAGCTTAGCTTTCCTTAAAATAGCAGGAATGATATCAAAACCCTCTACATGGAACCCCGAGAGTCCACCGATTAAACTGATTCGTCCACCGACACGAAGGGCTGAAATCGAGCGGTTCAACGTAGCTGCTCCCCCAAGATCAACGATATGATCTGCTCCGCTGCCATTCGTAAGTTCAAGAACCTTTTTATCCCATTCAGGTGTATGCTTGTAATTTATTCCGAAATCCGCTCCGAGACGCTTGGCCTGTTCCAGTTTCTCGTCACTACTAGATGTAATAATCACAGTTGCACCATGAAGCTTAGCGAATTGCAGTGCGAATAGAGATACACCACCGGTTCCTTGAACAACAACGACCTCACCTGCTCTAACTTTGTCTTCCTCTACGATAGCATGCCAAGCTGTTACACCTGCACATGGCAATGTAGCAGCTTCTTCATCTGTCAAATGATCTGGAACATGTACTAATCCATTCTCGGGAAGAAGGACATATTCTGCAAGCAGTCCTTGCAAGGGGAACCCTAGTGTGCTGACCCAATTTTCTTTCGTTGGCAAACCGCTAATCCAGCTCTGAGTAAAAATACCACTCACTCGTTCACCTAATTTGAATCTTGTCACTTGGTTTCCAATAGAAACAACTTCACCTACACCATCAGAAATCGGTACAAATGGCTCTGAAAAATGCGAGTTATAAAATCCATTAATTACGCCTAAATCTCTAGAGTTAAGCGATACTGCTCGAATTTTGATCAGTATTTCATTAGGACCCGGTACGGGCATAGGGCGTTGGACTTCTTGAAGGTGAGCAATTCCAAGTCCACCTTGTAATGTATATACTTTCATGAAGAATCTCTCCTTTTTGAATGGTATAGACATACAATAATACATGAACTAAAATCAGGTAAGTAGGCACTTTGTAGTGTCCAGAGAACCAAAAAGTGCATAGGAGGAACAAACTAATGACATCTCCTGCTAATAACATAAAGCCCGATATCTCTATATCTGCTTGCTCATATAGCAAAGTACTCGAAATCATATCCAATAAATGGTCGGCGCTAGTCATCTACGCATTGGAAGACGGAAGTATCCGATATGGAGAAATGGGAAGACGCATCGAGGGTATTTCAAAGAAAATGCTGACCCAAACCGTACGACAATTGGAAAGAGACGGACTAGTCTTGCGTGTTTTAACTCCAACTATCCCTCCGATCGTTGAGTATTCACTCACACCTCTCGGTGAAAGCTTGCTCCAACCGTTGCGGCAGCTTAAGCTATGGACTACAGCTCATTACTCACTTGTCCAAGAGGCAAGATCAGCATATGATCAACTGAATGATAAAGATCCCATCACATAAAAAGAATGACTTCACTTAAACTGAAAAGAGAACGCACCTTAGTTCGTCTTTATAAGCAAATCAAAAAAAAGCCTCTCATATAGACGAGGCTTTCCTCTTATTAGACTAAATATTTACTCACTCTTATAATTGTTCATCTGCAAATGTGCCTTAAACATTTCCATAGTAACCGGCAACTTTTCTTTTGACGGCCATTCCTCATGTTTCCATATTCCCGCTTGCTTAAAGGCTCTTGGACAATGAATAAAACATTCCTCTACCTCAATAATGACAGCAATTCCAGTTGTTTTCCCTTCACTTTGCAGTTCATGAATGAATGTTTCATTTCGAGTTAGAGTTGCTCGTCCATTAATGCGAAGAACTTCTTCTAATGGTGGAATCACAAAAATCATGCCTACTTGTGGATTCTCAAGCATATTGAGCATAGAATCGATACGCCGGTTACCTGGTCGATCAACGAAAGCGATTCTTTTATTATCCAACACTTTTACGAACCCTGCCCGATCCCCTCTTGGTGATACATCTGCTCTACCGTTCGCAGCAGAAGTAGAAAGAAAAAACAGTGGTGATTGGGCGATAAAATTTTCTATGTGTGAATCAACTTGGCTGACTGTCTTCTTAACTACCGCCTCATGAGGCGCTCCTATCATTTCCTTCAATTCATCAGCTGATCGTATTATATCGTCTTTCCATAATTCATTCATCGGATTATCCTTTCCATCGGCGCTACGTTTTCATAAATCATGATTTTTATTTCTATCTTTATTTTTATTTTAACAGATTGAAGTCGAACTATGAATTCCACATCGAACTTAATGAAAAAATAACCACATAGGGTCAGAGAAATGAATCCTTGTATTTTCCCAATTCAGTTAAAATACCGATAAAACGTCAATATATTTTTTAGTATTTCTATAACAATAAAGAGGAAAACCTTATTCATTTTATTCTAGTTTTTTTCATATGCAACTATTCAATCGTGATTGTAACTATGCTATAATGACGCTTATTCAAATTGAAGTGAATTAGAATAAGTTTCAAAAGCATATAGCGATTAAAGGAGCTTGATGATGATGGTACATACAACAAAGGGATCGTATTATGCAGTTATTTTTTCGAGTAAACGCACTACTGGTGATAACGGATATGGCAATATGGCTGATAAAATGGAGCAGCTCGCAGCTGAACAGCCTGGTTTTATAGGAGTGGAAGGTGTTCGAGATTCTTCAGGATCTGGCATTACCGTTTCTTATTGGGAGAGCCTAGAGGCGATAAGCAACTGGAAACAGAATGAAGCCCACAAAATTGCTCAAGAAAAAGGTATGCAAGAATGGTACCAAAACTATCATATCAAGATTTGTAAAGTTGAACGAGAGTATTCCAGCTAAATTCATTCCATTACTTGAAAAGTTGTTGAAGCCATTGGGAGCCCTATAAACCTGCAATAGCTCTCGGCAGCAGCTAATATGCTTTCTTTTCTGTCAGCTTTGGCTTCAAATACTATGAACTCGATATCTATGCCTTTACTTTTAATCGTTCGTTTCCATATGCCGACAATTTGCCCATTGATGATAATGGTCGGCATAAATACGCCGTTATTACCAGGGACAACTCTCGGTGCGTATTCCGCTCTTAATACGGAACTTCGGTCCTTATAGCCGAGCATATGCTCGTCAAATCCTGGTAGCAAGTAAACGGTCGACTCAGCATCTGACGGCCCGCGTTGGATACGCTTAATCTCCCAGTACACCCCGTTCCCAATTTTCTCTGAGACTAGCTGGGATTCAATACCTTCCATTCCTTTTCTAGCATCCGAGAGCGTAATGCCTCCCCACCATGCAAAATCATGAACAGTAGCTGGTCCATGACTTGTAAAATAACGTTGTGCCAACTTAACATGTGATTCGTTTAAAGATAATTCTTTGGTGTATGGCACCCATTCATCCAACAATACAAAGGTCTGCTGTTTACCTTGCTTCGGTCCTATACAAATGAAGCCTGTCCGAGCCAAGTACCATAATATAAAATAACCACGTTGATTATACGTGCTGATACCCGATTCTTCCAACAATTGCATAAGTTCATCCCGTGATATTCGCTTATGGCCATGTAGTACGTTATAAAAGATCTGTTTGCAGCGATCTATAATTCCTTGATTGAGCTCTAATTGCTCCATCCTGCGGTTATCTTGCGTCTGAGTACGCGTAGCGGAAAGCTTAATCATCCACCTAACATCCTCCGGGGATACAAAATGGATGGTTCCGCGAATTGGCCAAGTTAGTATGAGCTTACCTTGCTCAATGGATTGCTCAATATCCGCTAAGGTCCCAGCGTTTGTTCGCAAACCAACTGCCCATACCGCTTGATGATAATCTTGAGCTTGCATACACCCTAGCTGCTTCACGACTTGTTCAGGCGTATCAAGCCTCCCTCCACTTATGTGAAGATTGTACAAGCGTCTATAAGGAATCATTTGATCATTCATCTTTAAAGCCTCCCAGCTCTATCTGACACAATTATCTTTTAAAAAAATATTATGATAGACGATATGGAAAAGCAAATATTTGGAACATGTATTGGAAAAATGCTAACAGATCATTTGTAGTCATCTTTTGCTTAGCCGATAATGATATATGGCTCTCAGATTTCAATCCATCTGAATGTATCCGTAAGTATACAGGAGATTTGATTTATAGATGCAAACAATGGTTAGAGATTTAGAGCAAAAGCAGCCCATCTACATAAGAGATAGAGCTGCTTTTGTTTATTTATAAAGAACCGCTTACCATTCGCCCTTTGTAGCATACCATCTGCCGCTTAGCTCTTCTTGCCACCGTTTCTGCTGAACAGCTAGCATGAACCAATACGAAGCTTGCTTCATCTCCTGCCTTTGGCCACAATTGATCACCCTGATGACTCAGCGGCGTTAGGCCTCCTGTAATAAAACTGAGAGACTGAGACAATGATTTTTCGTCATTACAACCATACAATTCTGCAAATCGTCCTACCTTCTCCAATTGATCCCCATTGCCAAAAGGAGACCAGTGGTCTGTTAGACTGTCTGTCGCAAGCTTCACTTTAACCCCTTTTTTGTGCAGCATAGGCAGCGGCATCATCGTTCTGCCAATCGGTACGGTCGATGCAATTGACATTCCCAGCAAAGCCATTCGTTCAGCTATTCTCTCCGATTCTTGCTGCTCTGCGCTTGCAAACCAGAAGGCATGACTAACCGTCACTTTATTTTGAAGTCCAGCTTCCTCAGTCAGATCAGCTAACCGTGTTAGCGTTTGTTTTCCTGCTTGTCCGCCTTCATGCAAGTGAATATCTATGCCTGCATGATTCATCACCGCAAGCTCTACCATTGTCTGAAGTGACTTCTCGATATCACCATCAATCGTGTGAGGATCAACGCCTCCTACATGAGTTGCGCCTTCTTGCAGCGATTGCTTCATAAGCTGGGCAGAATCAGAACGAAGAAGTCCATGCTGCGGAAAAGCTACAATCTCATGAGAAATTTTACCCGAAAACGTGTCCAATGCTTGCTTTGTTGCTTCTAAACGACGCAGCCCGCTTACAGGCTCAATATTACAATGACTTCGAACATGTGTAGAGCCAAATTGTTGAATAAGCGTCAATATACTCTCAGCCTGTTGTTTCGCCGTAGGCAAGAGCTTAGGCAGTAATACCTTCTCTTCCTCAATTCGCTCGAAGATGCTTGAGATAGGTTTCACAGCTTTCCATGGCGCATTAAAATACGTTTTATCTAAATGTATATGCGCTTCTTCAAATGAAGGCAGCATTAGTAACTCTTTACAATCGTATTTTGGAAGGTTGCTAAGGTGCTCCGTCATGTTCGCACTTATTTCTGCGATAACACCATCCTCAATTCGAATATGACAAATCTTCGTTTGAGTGCCAGTAACCTGCCCATCTTCCATGACATAACCATGCTCTAATTTTACGTTCGTTAGCCAATATGAAGCACTCAACATGTTATCCCATCCTTTTCCATCGTACTTGCTTTTAATATTCCTTACTCCTATAACCAAGTATGATAGCTTTGGATCATGCTGTCCAATCAAAATTATTTAATCTTCACTGACAACTACATGATAGCTTCTAAATCTCTTCCCTGTTCAAATCATCAATCGGCATTGCCAGTTCTCTCCAGCACAACGGTACACTTGCACAATCTTTTACGTAAATCGATCGTAAATATTTTGATACGCTGCTAACTTCATCTTCTACGAGTATCTCTTTTATTTCAGACACTTTTGTAGGTACTGTATTATTTAATTGGATCTTAAACAAAGCTAATGGCAAAAACATTTCTGGACTCTTCCTATATGAACAAAGATGAGGAAACCGCGGTGAGCTGCCTGAGTCATATTTCGTTAGTTTGACTGCTGAATCATGTTCAGATAATAATGAATAGGCATCGAAGGCCAAAACAGCAAAACCTTCCTCCGGTTCTCTACGTGCGTAAGTATTCATCATTTTCTGACAATCCTTTAATGTAGGCCAAAAAAACACATGTCTATCTAGACATGATCGAAATATTTCCTGTGTGGTCTCACTATCTATCATCCCATCAGGGATCCTGAGATGAGCATTTATTGTAATGGAATATTGAAAATCCAAAACATCCACAGCAACTAATCGCCGATCTCCAATAGAAGATGGGTTAATTTTTAAGCTGGACCATAATGCATTGTAATGTGCTATTGCCGCTAAATTGCTTACTCTTGTAAAATGATAAAGAAGCTTTCTATTCTTCCCTTTTGTTATTAAATGAATCGCTTCAACATTCATTTTTCCACGCCTTCGATTCGGTTTTGTTATCCATATGATTCCAATATCTAGAGGATTTCAAACATTCAAATGTTGAACGCTACTTATAAATTCGCTTCAACTTACTCCTAACTGCTTCCTTTCCTATTACTTTTGTCCTTCCTTCTGTCGCTAATTATGTCGATTTATGAGATTCCATTGTCATGATAGAGCATACACAAAGAGTCCAGAAACTGAATACTGCTGTTATACTTCAAAAAAAAAGAGGTGAACCAGAATGTAGCATTCTAGTTCACCTCTTTTTAACTGCATTCCTTAAAATGGCTTCATGCCTAATGTATCGATTTTCTCGCCAGTAATATCTACACCCATTCTTTCTGTAATATCGCGATAGTGACCAGCACGGCGCTTAACTGAGCTGCCTTCTGTCTCGCCTAGATTAGCTTCTAAGCCATTAAGAACCATGATCGTAATACCAAAGCCTGGCTTGCCAAGGCCCTTCGCAATATCTGCCTTCGAAGGCTTCCATTTATTAATAATAACATCATGAGCAGAAGGCTTCGGTGCTTGTGGTGTCATCCAGAATAGGATCGCTGTCATAAAGCCTACTTTTCCGTCTGCTGCAACGATTTCCGGTTTGCTTAGGAGTACATTTTTGTCTCCATAAATGATGGAGCTGAACAAGCCATAGTTGAAATTCCAACTCATCATGATAGGTCCGCGTCCATAGTAGCGTTTATCCTTCACACCTGGATAGAGCTCACTCGTTGCTGGATCTACAAAAGTGGATGTATTGACGCCCGTTCTGCCTGCAATATTCTCATTCCAGAACAGTCCCCATTTCAATTCACCACCCGGAGCAGTTGCCCACCCACCGCCGGTCTCATGTGCAAGATTCGCTAGAAATGCAGCAAGCTCACGCTTACGATCCTTCTTGAATCCTTCCTTCAAGAACGTGCCGAAATCAATGATAACGGTTTCAATTTCTTTCTTCTTATTTTCCGCTGAATTAAAGTCAGAGGAACGAGAAATCAGTGTCTCAATTCTTGCATCCTTATCAAATCTATGAATTTCCTGAGCGCTAGTACCTTTGCGAGTACTAACCTTTAGCTTTATATTGGATACTTCCGTTACAGCTGCAATAAGATTTTCATAAGAAAAATAATCCGTTTGATCTTCTTTATAATACTCCTTGCCTTTAGCTACTTTAAACCACTCGGGAGAACCTAGACGATTTGGAAATAATTCTTCGTATTCGTTTTTAGGGAGCACGGCTTTAACCGCATCAACGGCCTGGTCTGGTTTATATTCAGGATCAATACCATCCCAGATCTTCTCAATCTCCTTGAGAGTTAGAAAATGGTTTTCACCTACAGCAAGGACGCTTCCATTGTAAATCGTTTCATTTTTTACAACAGTCTGGCTTCCCCCACTCTTCTGCTCTGTTCCCGCTTTTGTTTCTGCGGCTGAGACTGAGAGAGGCACTGTCATCAATACAGCTCCCAGCGATAAACAGATCGTTCGATGAAGCACTTTTCCCGATAGAAAATAATTCCATTTAGACACGTGCATTCTCCTCTTTTATCTTGAATTGGATTTCAACAGTATAATATATTATCCATATTATCCTTTCATATAGTTCTAAATTACCAAAATAATGTTTTTGTATAATTTATTGAAACTTAATTAGTAAATAACACGTCATAAATATATCGGAATCCATATTAAGTAAATAACTTTGTTAGGGTCAATAAAACACTTTAAATAACAAGGAGAACTCGTGTTCATGAAAACAAAACAAATCATTTTCATTTTATCAAGCTTCATTCTAGTCGTAATTATCCTGTTCGGACTATGGGTATACGTTAATAAATCCTATTACCCAAACCTTCCTTTTGAAGAGGCTTCCAAGAAGATAGTGGTTGAGAAAATGAAAAAAAGTAATGATCAGCTTGTTGAATTAGCTAATAACAACGAGTATTACTGGTATGGGTTTAAAGGGAATCAAGGCGATGGAAAAGACAAAATCATTCAAGAAATGGAAAAGCAAGGTTTGAAATATGACTACTATGAAGGAGCCGGCATCTTTTTCAAAAATGAACATGAAGAACGAATCGTTGTAACGGGGACAATGTGGACTAGAAATTATGTTATGTATAAGGTTCCACAAGAAAAAGATGAAGCAGAATGACCTGCTTCATCTTTTTTTTGTAATCTTTATACGCCTAATCTCTAATCTAACTATTCCAAGCTTCATCCAGCAACTCCATATTTATAGCAACAGCAGCCAATGCCCCTAATGAAGCAGCAGTAATCGCCTGATATAGCTCAGATGCAGCATCACCAGCACTGTAGACTCCCGATACATTCGTTTTTCCAAAGCCATCGACGATAACCGTCCCGGCTTCCGACATTTGGCAGCCTAATGATTTTGGCAATTCTGATCCAGCAACAAGCTTCGGCGCAAAGAAAATCCCTGTGCATGGAATTTCATTGCCGTCCTCCAAAATAACTCGCTCTACCATGCCAGCATTAGATTCGATTCGCTGAATTGGTGAATCAAAGAATGAAACATTATGTTTCTTAAGTGTCTCGCGTTGTTCCTCCGTCCATTCATCAGGACCATTCGTACAAATGGTATATTGACTGCTCCAACCAGCAATTGTTTTCGCCAAGTGCATCGCTTGCGCACCTTTAACGATTAAGACAAGCGGTTGATCTCTTAATTCCCAGCCATCACAATAAGGACAGACAAAGGCGCTTTTACCATACACTTCAGTCAAACCGTCTATTTCCAGCGGCATGTCCTTCTTACCTACTGCAAAGAGTAGTTTTTTACTCTGATAAACCATACCCTTTGCAGTCGTAATCTGAAAATATCCATCGGTTCCCGTAATCGCTTCAGCAGCTTCCTCTACTACATGCACGGAGGGATAAGCTTTGATCTGCTCCTTCGCAATTCGCCGAAATTCACTTGGACTAGTACCATCTCTCGTAAGAAAGTTATGGGTTTCACGAGTAACTCGATTACGCGGTCTACCTTCATCGATAATTACCACACTTTTTCTTGCTCTTCCTAGTACAAGGGCTGCGTTCATTCCTGCTGGTCCGCCGCCAATAATAGCTACATCAATACGTTTCTTCATTATAACCATCCTCCTGGATCTTTAATATCTATAATAAAGGCGCAAGAAGGTTAATCCTTCTTGGTTCTTACATCGTTGCGATCAAAAGCTGAAGAATCAAGAACCCACTGGAGTGTATGCTCCTGTAAATATTGATTCATATGCTGCTCGGCACCGGTCATTACCTTTTTCACTAAACATTCTTTGTTATCTAGATCATAAGTGGTATCAGATTCCAATGCTTCCGCATCAAAAAACAAATGGTGATGCTGCTCATCTATATTGAAGCAATCATATAGATTCTGCCGGCCTTCGATAACTTGAATAACATCAAGAAAAGTAATTTGATCAGCTGCTCTCGCTAGCTCGTAACCTCCACTTGCACCTGTCACAGCATGCACAATTCCATCCTGCCTCAGCTTAGACATGATTTTGGATAAATAACTCTCCGAAACGCCGAGTGAAGCAGATAATTCCTTTATCCCTACATTTTGACCACCCTTCTTATGGGCTAAATGAATTAAAGCATGCAGGGCATAACCAGTGCTTTTGGAAAATTGCATGAGAAACACCTCCATTTAATACAACCTTTAATCTATTATAGATCCGCAATGTCCATTATAGATCTTTCGGATTCATTATTCAAGTTATACGAGCAAATTGTCTGTTCACCTCTGTACTAATTTGATAGCTAGTAATTGAAGAGATAATAGTCCTCCTTTGTTTCATCTGATAAAAGTAAAAAAAAATATGGATTTTTTTGAAAGGAATCTGATATAATAGCAAAAATATGCAAAAAGGAGATCATCTGATGAATTCAGGACGTGTTTCATTTCAAGCTGTACAGCGTCGTCAAATCGTTGATGACGTTGTAGAACAGCTTCAGAACAAGATTTCACTTGGCGAACTACCTGTTGGCGCTCAAATTCCTACAGAGCCGGAATTGATGAACCAATTTGGTGTTGGTCGATCGACGATCCGTGAAGCAGTTCGGGTTCTTGTCCACGCAGGTTTATTGGTCAAACGTCAAGGTCATGGTACTTTCGTTATTGGTGCGACAGTCGAACAAGAGTCTCTCGATTACAGGTTGCGCCGAGCAGAGGTGCTAGATGTGTATGAGGTACGATTAATGCTGGAGACTGAAATTGCTAAACAAGCAGCTAAACGCAGGGATATGAATGATTTAAAGCTCATTCATGAACATCTAGAGCTTCGCAATAAACATTTGGCGGCAGGTGAATTTGCAAGCTATCATGATGAGGATATCGCTTTTCATCTGGCTATTGCAGCGGCAACGAAAAACCCCGTCACCGTTGACTTGTACCGAACGTTCTCGGAAGTATTGCGAATTGCAATTAGTAAGCATACTGAGGATCCAGAGCTTAATAATCATTACACGGAACAGCATGTTAGGCTGTATGAAGCAATTCGGGACCAAGATATGGATGCTGCTGTAGCAAGTACGTTGGAGCATTTGGAAGGATCGAAAAGAGAGCTTGAGCTATTACTTCGTTAAGCTTTTTTTCGCACTTAAACGTCTGATGATATGATGAATGATTTAGGAGAGATGAAAATGAATATTCAAACTGGTGCTCAAACGATAGAACGACAAGCGAACACGATGGCATTCTCGATCCTATTTGCAGTTAGCTTTGTCCATTTTTTGAATGATACGATTCAATCTGTTATCCCTTCGATGTTCCCTGTGCTGCATGAATCCTTGAACCTTACGTTTAGTCAAATTGGCTTGATCGGTTTTGCGTTAAACATTACCGCCTCCCTGCTTCAACCTCTGATTGGGATGTACACAGATTCTAAGCCTACACCTTATTTACTTCCAGCCGGCGTCGTTTTTTCAATGATAGGCGTTACTGGATTAGCTTATGCAAAAAGCTTCACCGTACTAATCTTGTTCGTCATTTTAATCGGCATAGGCTCCGCAGTGCTTCATCCTGAAGCATCACGAGTCGCGCACTTGGCTTCCGGAACTCGCAAAGGATTAGCTCAATCTATCTTTCAGCTGGGCGGAAATACAGGTCAGGCAATAGCGCCTGTATTAACAGCTGTTATTTTTGTGCAATATGGTCAAAAAAGCTTGATCTGGTTTAGTTTGTTTGCAGCAATAGCTGTAATAGTGCAGCTCCGTGTGGCGAGATGGTACCAGCAGGATTTGACGCATCGGAAAATGAAAACAAGCAGTAAATCTGTCATTACCAAAGAAAAGAGATTAGATAAAGGACTTATTGCCTTATCCGTATCGATATTGATTGTAATGCTATTTTCCAAATTTGTTTATCTAGCTAGTATGAACGGATATTATTCTTTTTTTCTCATCGAAAAGTTTGGATTAACAATAAAGGAATCACAGCTTTATTTATTCGTACTTTTGTTTGCTGGAATGGTTGGAACCTTTTTTGGAGGCCCGCTTGCAGATCGATTCGGCAAAAGAAATATAATATGGTTCTCCATTCTAGGGACGGCTCCCTTCTCCTTGCTCCTGCCTTATGCTAACCCTACTATAGCGATCATCCTGTTATCGTGTATCGGTTTGATTCTGATGTCTGGATTCTCGGTTATCATTGTGTATGCGCAGCAGTTGCTGCCAGGTCGAGTCGGAATGGTAGCTGGATTGTTCTTCGGATTAGCTTTTGGTCTAGGCGGGATTGGATCTGCTGTATTAGGATCAGTTGCGGATGCAACGAGTGTTGCTTATATCATTAAAATTTGTGCATATTTACCTCTCCTTGGATTGCTGGCGGTATTCCTGCCTTCCGATAAGAAGATAGCTGGAAAATGAAAAGTTTGAAATAGAGAGCTTGAAATGGAAAAGGAGTAGCCTTAATAGGCTTCTCCTTTTCTTCGTTTTCCTTTAGCACATCTTTTTTTCTAAATGTATGCAAAAGAGACGTCAGGTAGAAAACCCAACGTCTTCGGATATTTTTTTATTATTTTTGGTAAATAGCCATTAAGCACCCGTTGGTATATACACCATGCAATACTGTTCGAGTGAACTGTTTGGCAGCGGAATGACCTTCACCGTTCGGTAATGATAATGCTCATATATAGGCAAATTACTCAATGTTTGCGTCTCAAGCGTACAAACGAGATTTTTGGGGCGGCATTCAGCGAGCAGTGGTTTCATTACTTTCGATACATAACCTTGCCCACGATATTTTTCTTGTACAACAAGCATATCGAGATGCATATAGGACTGATCACCAAGCATCGTTAACCACGAGGAATTCATGTTTTTCAAAATGGTTATGCCTCTAACGAAACCGCGCAGCCCAATGATTCTACAAATCGGAGCTGATTTCATAACGGCAAGTAAAATCAGATTCATATACTTGACCTTGGATCGAAATGTACCTGCTTCACGATCTGAATGGAATACAAGTGCAACAGCCTCGTAGTTTTCAGATGTTGTCAGCAAATCGGAATAGGGATAAAGCATTTCGATATAGCGATGAAAAAAGATTTTCAATACGCGAAGCCTCGTGCTTTCATCCGGTAAAATATGCTCGTACAACGGATCATCCTTAGCGAACGCTTCAGCCATAACACTGGCGGCCTTTGGAATGTCTTCTCGTTCGATTTTCAACAATGTACTACAAATAGTTCCACCTCGTAACATTATTTATTCCCTACAAGCATAATTCATTACAGGGAAAGGGGCAAATGGAGACTATATGAAGGATGTATTTTTAGTTTATTTTGACAAGCATCTTCCCAATATTTTTACCTTCAAATAATTGAAGAAATGCTTGTGGAACCTGATCAAAGCCCTCTACGATTGTCTCTTCATACTTCAATCTGCCCTCAGTAAGCCATCTCCCCAGAGCCACAACCCCTTCGTTCGACCGATCCATATAATCACCAAGTACAAAGCCTTTGATGAGTGAACGGGTTTTTATAAGTTTCGTCTGAATACGTGGGCCAAGGTCTCCATCCGTGCTGTTATATGAGGATATGGCTCCGCATAGAGCGATTCTCGCATGAGTATTAAGCAAATTCATAACCCAATCAGAGATCGTTCCACCCACATTATCAAAGTAGACATCAACCCCATCGGGACAAGCCTTCTGAAGAGCCTGATCTAAATTTTCAACTGTTTTATAATTTATGGTCTCATCAAAGCCGATTTCCTGCTTCAAAAATTTAGTTTTTTCATCGGAGCCTGCAATACCAACAACACGAGCCCCTTTCAGCTTAGCAATCTGACCGACAATCATACCAACAGCACCTGCTGCGCCGGAAACGACAACCGTCTCTCCATCTTTCGGTTTTCCGATATCCAACAAACCAAAATATGCAGTAAGTCCCGTTAGTCCAAGCACACTCAAATAAGCAGACAGAGGTGCAAGCTTCTCATCAAGCTTACGCAGTAATTTTGCATCTACCACATTATACAAATGCCAGCCTAACATGCCCATAACCTTGTCACCCACAGCAAATTGATCGGAGTTGGATGCTGTAATTTCGCCAACAACTCCTCCAACGATTGGCTCACCAAGACGAAATGGTTCAATATACGATTTGGCGTCACTCATTCGGCCTCGCATGTATGGATCCACAGATAAATAGAGCGAGCGGACAACAACTTGTCCTTCTTCTGGTTCCCTAATTGGGGCATCCTTGAATTCAAAGGTTTGTTCTGTAGGCATACCTGTAGGACGTGAACGCAATACAATCGTACGGTTTATAGTTTGACTAGTCATTCGATTTCACTCTCTTCATCTGTTTTCTCCATAAGTTCCCCATTAGCATGCATGTATATCCACTTACTGACTATTGGATCATTCTAAATGAAAAGGTATTGAAATAAATGCAATTTTTTGGAAAGACTAAATGTAAAAAAGGAACAGGTGAGATAATGAAAAGCAAACTGCTTCTGTTTTTATTTTCATTCTTTTTTGTAAGCGCAACTCCGATACACGCTTATTGGTCACCTTCACATGAACCAGAGCCCTTTGAGAAAATGTTTATAAAGTACGGTTATCAGTCCATTGATGATGCTGTATGTCAATGTGAAAACTATTTTAAGAGAAACATCGAGCTCCCTGTCGTACTTCTGCCTGTGACTTTTACGCATGCCTTTGGTCAATGCAATATAGATAAAACCAATATTATTAATGATCATTTAAACATTGAATATCTTACTGATACTCGCATTATTCAAGAACCTAACCATTTTACAATTGATATTCGGCGGTACAAAGATGGAAGTGAAGATCATATTCAAAAAAATGATGTCATCCAAAAATACACATTAGAAACAGGAATGACTGCAGTATATGGCACAATGTTCAGAGGGCGTGTTAATGCACTTGTTTTTGAGAAAAATGGATGGCAATATTGTCTTTGGATTGATAAGAGAATGGAAAACAGAATTACACCGAATATGTTAGTCCAAGTTGCCAATTCGATCGGTTTATCAGCCCCTTAAGTTCTATATTGTTCTCATTCAAAATAGGTTTCAAGTGAGTCTATTTTTTAGCCATTTGAGTTTTATCATAATCATAGAGAAAGCAAGCAATGAAAATAAGATGCCACTCCAAATGAGCTGATGTATCCCCCATTGAGAGATAAACCAACCTCCAATCGATGCTCCTAACGTAATTCCAAGGTTTGAAAATGAGATAAACAAACTATTGCCGAATTCAGGAGCTTCTTGCGCCTCCATAGTAAGCCACGTTTGGCTTACAATTAACCCTCCAGAATGGACAGTTCCCCAAATCAGTATGATTATAATCATTGGAATGAAAGAAGATCCCAAATAATATACAAGTAAATAAGATACGATATAGGCTAAAGGAAAAATCATAACGGTTTTAATCATGCTCTTTTGCAAAAGAAATCCAAATAAATAGTTCCCTAAAATCATAACTAAACCAAATGCCATCAACAGGGCACTAATCCAGGAACTATCCATTTTTGTTACACGACCGAGATATTCGGCAAAATAACTGTACACAGAGAACATACCTGCAAAAGTAAACATGACTGTCGCAATATTTACCCATAATTGTGGTTTTCTTAATATACTCAGCTGCTCGCCATATGTCATTCTTTCCTTAACAGGCATAGAAGGAAGCCAAATGAATATCCCTACGAAAGCAATCAGGCTTACAATTGCGCTAAATAAAAATCCTGCTTCTAGGGAAATTTGTTCTGCAAGATAGGATGTCAGTGGCACTCCAAATGCAAATCCGACTGTAATGCCTGCAAAAACCTGCGTGATTGCTTTACCGCTTTTTTCTGGTGAGACAAGTTTACTAGCCGTAACGAGAGCTACAGAAAAGAAAACAGGATGAAAAATGGCAGGTATGATACGGAAAAGCAGCATCACATTGAATATTGTAGTATAGGCATAAACCAAATTTGATATTGCAAACATAAGTACTGCGATTAATAGAATGACTTTTCGATTTATTCCAGATACAACTAACGTTAGAAAGGGTCCTGAAATCGCAACGACGAGAGCAAACACACTTACTAATAATCCGGCTTCGGAAGTCGAGATATGAAATTTGCGAGAAACTTCAGGTAGAACACCTACGATTCCCATTTCCGTTGTAATGATGCCAAAGACACCTAAAGCTAGTATAAATATAAGGAATGGATTAACCTTCTTCAATGTAAATCAATCTCCGTTTCTGTTCGTGAATTATGATCTATATATTTGGATTTATAGATATTAAAACCATCAATGTTTGTAAAGCAACTAATCAATCACACTTGCAATGTGTAATTACTTGAGAGCACTAATGAAATCCATGATATGAACGAAAAAACGCCTTCTCTATCTTCCTACACTTTATCCTACATATCTGTATATTTAGATATGATTAAATAAAAAAAAGCTCCCTCCTCTCTACAATTCATTTCGAATATAATCGGAAAATTCTAGTACTGTTTTATCATTCCGGCGGTAATAGGTCCACTTCCCAATGCGCTCAGATTGAAGCAGCCCTGCTGTCTGCAGAGTTAACAAATAACTAGATATAACCGATTGCGCGAGTCCCGACTTAGCTTGAATATCTGCTACACATACGCCAACTTTGAATGAGATACCCTGTTCAGCATATTTCGCTTCATCAAAATACTCCTCTGGTTTCTTTAACCATAGCATAATTTGACGGCGTGTCTCATTCGACAGTGCTTTATAAATCAATGAAGGTTCCATACACAAAATTATATCTATAAATCTAGATTTGTAAACATATATTATTTAAAAATTTAACTCACAATCTTTATTCTCCCATACATCAAATAGGTTTCCATCCAAGTCTTCAAATACAAAAAACTTACCATATATACCTTCATCACTCATATTTCTAACCGTTACACCCTCTGAAGATAATCTCTTATGTAATGCTTTAATGTTATCCGTATAGAACGTAACAACCCATCTAGTCCGCCCATTGACTTCAAATACCGCTCTTGTGTCATTGTCTGATTCCGTTAAAACAATTATAGGTCGATCATCCTTGAATAAACTTAATTCAGTTCCTCTATCATTCCTAATATTGAAACCAAAATGTTTTGCAAACCATTCCCCGGATTTTTTGACATCCGCAACAGGAATCACATTGTATGCAATCTCCATAATTCTTCCACACTCCATTTTAACCACTCCTTATACTATGTTTTTTCATAATATACTAAAGTCATTTTGTCGTTAATAACTTTTGTCTTTCCCGTTTTTTTAAAACCTAGCTTTTCATATAAGTAACAGTTCCCTTGCTCCTGCAAGATCGTATCCAATTCCCACTTTTTCGCATCGTTATAGATCCCATCAACTAATTCAAAGACCTTTTGAGCAATTCCTCTACCCTGATATTCTGGTAAAATAAAAATCGGACTGACACGATAGCTTTTATTGTCCATTTTGACAATTCTAATCCCGCCAATAGATATATCTGAATATTTGATTATGTAGTAGTCTGTGAAAGATTGATTAATTCGATCAGCAATTCTTTCTACAGATTCATTTGCTGGGCTTGTTTCATAATCCAGATATTTTTCCAATAAGGGCATAAAAGATTTAACTTGTAATTCATGAATGGCAGATGCATCATCAATTCCTGCTTCATACAATGAAATCTCCATAAGTACCTCCAAACACATATCTATTAAAATATTTCCTATAATCATACCATATACTGGGATAATTTGACTTGAAGTATTAAACAAAAAAACTCTATAATGCAGTCGTTTTTCTCAATAAAAAAAGCAGGCTAATATTTAGCCCGCTCTCCATCATGAAGGTAAAACTGTGTCTAGTTTCATTTTTTACTCCAACTATCTTTTAACGGTACGATACGGTTAAATAGTAGTCGGTGATCAGAACTATACTTCTTGTCTACGCAAAAATAGCCATGACGAAAGAATTGGAATTTTTGTTCAAGTTGAGCATGCTCAACGTAAGGTTCCATTAAGACATCCTTTATAGTAAACAAAGAATTAGGGTTAATCACAGTCGTCCAATTCTCGATGTCCTTCGGAATTTCTTGATCAAGCAGCAGCTTCTCAAAGAGTTGAACATCAGCCTTAACGGCATGTTCTTCTGAGACCCAATGAATCGTACCTTTTACTTTACGTCCGGTAAACCCCGTGCCACTTCTCGTGAGCGGGTCATAGGTACAACGAAGCTCTATAATTTCACCATTAACTGGATTCTTGATTACTTCCTCGCATTTAATGAAATATGCCCCCTTCAGCCTCACCTCAGCATTCAGACTTAAGCGGTGAAAGCCTTTAGTCGGCTCCTCCATAAAATCATCACGCTCAATATAAATCGTTTTAGAAAATGGAACCTCTCTTTTCCCTAATATCTCGTTTTCGCTATTATTTCCAATCGTTAACAGCTCCACGGCATCCTCAGAATAGTTTGTAATGACGACCTTTAAAGGGTGTAAAACAGCCATGACACTAACCGTTTTCCCCTTTAGATCCTGCCTGAGACAATGATCCAATAGAGAGATATCTACGGTGCTTTGGGTTCGAATGCTGCCAATCTCCTCGATAAAGCTGCATATACTCTCTGGAGTGAAGCCTCTTCTTCTTAGCCCTCGAAGGGTCGGTAGTCTAGGGTCATCCCAACCATCTACGTATCCCCCTCTTACAAGTGATCTTAGAAACCGTTTACTCGTCACAACACCCGTTAAGTTCAGCCTGCCAAATTCCCTTTGTCGCGGAGGTTCTAAGAAACCAAGCTCATTTAATACCCATTCATACAACGGTCTATGGTCTTTGAATTCAATTGAGCATAAGGAATACGTGATACCTTCAATTGCATCTTGGATAGGATGAGCAAAATCATACATCGGATAGATGCACCAATCATTTCCCGTCCTATAGTGCTCAGCGTGAATGATACGATAAATAACGGGGTCACGCATATTTAAATTAGGCGAGCCCATATCTATTTTTGCACGAACAACCTTTGACGAAGTCGGGAAGTCACCATTTTTCATTTTCGCAAAAAGGATCAGGTTTTCCTCTACTGACCGATTTCTATAAGGACTATCCATCCCCTTCTCCGTCAGAGTTCCTCGATACTCCTTCACTTCTTCCGGCGTCAATTCACATACGTAGGCCTTCCCATGCTTAATCAATGTGACTGCCGCATTGTAAATATCGTCCGAGTAGTCCGAGCCGTAGTAGATATGATCTCCTGGATCGTATCCAAGCCATTTGATATCCTCAATAATCGCATTCACATATTCGATATCTTCCTTAAGGGGATTCGTATCGTCAAAACGCAAATGAAACGCTCCTTTAAACCTTTGAACCATAGAATAGTTGGTGTGAATGGCGTAGGCGCTTCCGATATGAAGGTAACCATTGGGCTCAGGAGGGAATCGGGTGCACATCTCTCTGCTAAATGGGCTTCTTTCAAGCTCCTCACTTATTAGCTTATATAGAAAATTTTCGTTTCGATACTCTTCAAGATTACTCATGGTCGGCTCCTCCTAATGAATGTGATTAATGTTATTCCGAAACAAAAAAAACTTCACCCCCAAGACATCATGTCTTGGGGGCGAAGTTTTCGCGGTGCCACCCCAGATTCATTAATATGTCGCCATATTAATCTCTTCAAGTACGGCATTCAATCCGATGCTTATACTCTAGCTCTATAACGGGAGCTCCCGTCATGCCATCCCCGCTGTGGGTTCCGACATACTGCTCAAAGACTTGTTTCGAGGAATAGCTCTTTGCTCCTTTTCAGCTTCCGGAGCTCTCTGTGCAAGAACCTTTTCCACTACTCTTCTCATCATCGCGTTTTAATTTGTTTATATAATAACAAATCATTTCCTTTTTTGTAAACAGATATTCTTGATTGCAACTTTACCAATTATATGGTATTACCAACTGAAGACTAAACCATTTTCTAATCTCCTTTTTATATAAATTTTTATTTTTCATTCCGTAATTCAAGAATGGAGTGCCCCGCTCTCATTTATCCACGAATTGAGGTAATCAATGAACTTTTTCGTAGCTGGAGCAAGGTTTTTAAAAGATGTAGCAGCGATTCCAATCGTACGATAATTCTCTTTTTCGAGGTTAAGAATACGGACGTTATTCGGCACTCGATATAAAGCCATTTCCGGAAGTATAGCGATCCCCATACCATGTTGAACCATTGAAAATATAGCTTGATCATCTGCGAGTTCAAATTTTATATGAGGTGTTATGTTGTTTTCTTGTAAAAGCCGCCTTAAATCATTATCACTTCCTTTCTTTGACATGATTAATGGCTCCTCTTTGAGCATTTCAAAACTAATCTCATTATGTTGAACAAGAGGGTGTTCTTCATAAAGGAGGCAAAGCATTTTATCTTCTTTCAGAGGGATCACTTCAAAGCTAGACATAGTTGGTAAAGACACAAAACCAAAATCAACAATACCGTTTGAAATCCAATACTCAATATCATCATAGTTACCTTCTAGCAATTTAATTTCAATAGAAGGGTAATATTCATTAAAGTTTTTCAGAATTTCAGGCAACCATTGAGCAGATACACTTGAAAATGTTCCAATACGTACTTTACCAACTGTCAGGCCATTGATATTAGCTATTTCTTGAAGCATTTCTTCATTCCATTTTAAAATTTCTCGAATGTATTTCAAGACATGCTCTCCGTTGCTTGTCAAATTAATACCTGATCGTCCTCTATTGAGTAGTGAAAATCCCCATTCCGATTCAAGACTGGCAATGGCATGACTGACTGCGGACTGAGTTAATCCAAGCCTTTCTCCAGCCTTAGTAAGGCTCCCTAATTCTACAACCGTTCTGAAAATTTCAAACTTAGCAAGAGACAATCTTCTCACTCCTTTAAATGAATTATTTTCATGTATGTACTTAAAAACATTCATTTTTGTTATTTAAATTTTACTTTTATACTAATTAATATTCAATACATAAGAACAGGTCAGGTGGAACAAAATGAACGGCTCAAAAATGTTCGATTTCACAAAGGGTATTGGTACAAATACACGACTAAAAGCAGATCTTCTTATGCTGCTAGTCACTATTTTTTGGGGCGCATCCTATTTATTTATGAAGATGGGACTTGAATCTATTCAAGCTTTTAACTTGATTGCATTGCGGTTTGGAATAGCCTCTATTTTAGCTGGTATTCTGTTTTACAAACGCTTCAAGCGGATGGATTTGCAAACGATCAAATATGGATTTTTATTAGGAACCATCTTATTCTCGGCAATGTCAGTTGTCACTATAGGTGTAAAATCTACGACTGCTTCAAATGCTGGATTTTTATTTAGTCTTACCATTGTATTTATACCTTTGTTCTTAGCTGTCTTCTTTCGAAAAAGGCCTGAAAAGAAAATCATTTTCGGTATAGGCTTCTCATTAACAGGTATCGCTCTATTAACTTTAACGAATGGGTTAAAAATAAGTTCTGGAGATTTCCTCATTATTATAGGTACATTGTTATATGCCACTTACATCATTCATACAGATAAGTTAACAAAAAACTCAGATTCTATTATGCTTGGCATTATACAACTTGGCGTTACCGGGGCATGGGGGCTGCTATTTTCATTCAGTTTTGAAAATCCACATCTTCCTAATACTACGGGATCTTGGGTTTCTATTTTGGCATTGGCTATACTTTGCAGTGCATTTGGGTTTATAGGTCAAACCGTAGCCCAAAAATACTCCACTCCAACGCATACAGGTCTCATATTTTCATTAGAGCCCGTTTTTTCAGCAATATTTGCTTTTATCTTTGCAGGTGAAATACTAACCACTCGAAGTTATCTAGGTGCGACAATTATCTTAATAGGTATCTTAGTTGCCAAGATAGATTTTACCAAAAACCCAAAAAAGATAACGATATTGCAAAGCAGTTGACGGATCTGAAACCTACATTATGTCACCACCCAAAGCTTTATCAACTTCATTTTACATTGTATTCAAGGTATCCGTTAATTGAATGAACGTTTCTGATTTTCGAAACCCACTGTTATTTCTCCTTCATGATAAAATTCAACAACAAATCTGGAAGGAGAAAATATAAATGTATCGGAACTTACTACCAATACATCATCAATTGCCTTTATCGCTTTATGAAGCTGCGTTTGTAATACAGGAAAATTTCCATAGCTCCAAAGAATAAATACTTCATCCTCAATTAGCAGCTGTTTTTTTGACAGTAACGTCATAAATTCACTTAAATTCTCTATTACTATCCTAGATTCAACTTCTCCCCAATCTATCCTGGAGTATGGGGAGAATGGATACGATTTTTGGAGATCATCATATATTTCCTCGCTTTTTCCTTCTGACAAAATGATGCTTCCCTCACCTAGCGCATCCAAACATTCGTTGAAAAATTCTCCATATTCATTTTTTTGCTTCATCTTTTGTTTGTGAAGCAATTGTTCGAGACGCCACTTTCTATCCATAACTTCCACCTCTTATTAGACCATTAGTGTTGTTGCACATAATGATATACATTTATTGTAAGTCAGTGAAATGGATAAGCTAACATGCCCGTAGCTTAATAATGAAAGGAAGCAGCTATCGCAGCAAACTTCTCCTTGTTTATTAAGCTATCGTTACCCGTTAGCAGAACAATATTTTTCCTTCAAAACACCCAAAAATTTAGTATCAATTCCAGTTATGTTAGATATAATTGTTATCTCAAGCCCCTCTTTAATTGCTGTTCGAGCAATTCTTAAAAAATGTTTTATCTCTAAAATTCTTTTTTCAAATAGAACATTATCGAAATCTAAATATTCGTCGTTAACCTCTCCATCTAAATTAAATTCAATGTCGTAAGTACCGATGTGAATTTCCAAATAAAATATATTAACGGAACAAAAAACAACTGCCTCACCAGCATTAAATCTATATTTCAAGTAAATTTCTCGTTCTTCTACACTTATAAATTCTGGATATAATTTTCCATGAAAAGTCTTGAGATAGTCCTCCCTATTCTCTTTAATCCATTTACTAAAACATCTCCAAAAACCATCAACTGTTCGTTTAATTGCATTATGTTTGGCTTCCCAATCAAGCAAATTTTTTTTGTTCACAGATTTTACTCCTCGCTGTGTTTTTCCTTGATTTCCATTATAGGTTCTTTCCTTATATTATATTACCCGGTAGCTTAATGAAGAAAGGAACAGCTGCCGTAGCAAACTGCTCATTATTTGTTGAACCATCGTTCCCAGTTTTGTCAATCCTATTAGACTCCATAGAACTCTTTTATCTTCATCCAAGACTCATACCAAAATGTTTTCGATTTATTTGGTTTCGTAATCTCTACCTGTTCATCCTTTTTTATTATAAAAACTGCATTTTCTTTTGTTTCCAATCTGTCTCCAAAACCAAATACGATATCTTGGCTGTCTTTTCTATAACGTTCTTCTCTTGTATCTGACCACTCCGCTTTAGCAATCGAGGACCTTTCTTTCATTTTTTTGTCCACTCCCACCCATTATGATTTGTCTTTAACTTTTCGTTATCGAGAGAAAAAATAACATTCCTATCTTCTAAGGAAGACAGTCATCCCCTAAATAAGAACGCTAGAAATATAGCCCATTAGTTGAGAAAAGGCTCCCGTGCAGCACCCTTGACGTTATTAAACTATCGTTACCCTTTAGCTGAATTCGATAACGGCTAAATGACTGACTTCTTCGCTAGTTTTAACCCAACAGTCAGGACCGCTGATCAACTGTCCCACTATATGGAAAAATCAGCCATATAAATGCGTACCCTCCTCATTTTCACAGTATTCAGAGACTTCACCTTCTTTGGTTGGGTCTATTCCTAGACTTCGAAAAGTGTCTAAAACTCGCTTAGGTAGTAGTTCAACTGAAATCACGAAATTTTTGCAGAAGATACAATCACATCCATCTGTAATTTGATGATATGCTTGGTAAAAATCTTTGGTTCTTTCAACATCTACTTCAAAAATCCAATCCCCAATATTCATCTGTTCCATGGAAATATCCCCTTTAAAGAGTTTTTATCACAATCATATACCACGGGTTCTGCTACTACACTATCCTGCCCGTTAACTTAATACTTGTCTAAGAATTGTGATGTTCATTGTGAAGAAAATCTATATACTCATCTTTTGTTAAACCGAACAAGATGGAATCATGATATCTTCCGTTTATGTAAAAAACTTGACGTCGGACTCCTTCTTGAACACATCCTACTTTTCTAAGCATAATAGCCGATGGTTCATTTCCTTCAAGAACATAATCATTGAATTTATTAAGTCTACGCTCGAAGAAAGCATATTTTAAGAGCATGTGTACTGCCCTGGTACCATATCCCTTACCTCGGTAGGGATTATCAATGACGATCCCTATACTGAATGTACCATTCCTCTCGTCAATGCTGTTTAAATTAATACCGCCTACACTTTCACCATTCAAGTCCTCAATGGTAAACATAATTCTACTGTTTGTTGATGAAAACTCCGCATTTGCCTCAACAAACTTTTTGGATTCTGAAATAGTAGGCGGCAATTCTATCGCACATTCTAACAACCGTCGCGCAGGAGTGTCATATGCACTTACGTAACAACTTTCCCAATCTTCTAGTGAAATCCCCCGTAATCTTATAGCCTCATCTTGCCAAAAGTAATTGCTGTAATCTATTTCTCGCACAGTTACACCTCCATTTAGTAAATAATTGTTATAATTATAATCAAAAAATTCTATGTGTGAATAATAATTTTTGATTATAAGTATTCTGCCCGGAAGCTTAACGAGTCTACCGTTTCATGCTGACTGGTTATAGTTAAGCAATAATTAATCATTAGTTCGATTGCGAACAAACTTGAACTCAAACATTTTCCATTCTTATAAAGGGAGCATCAACTCTATTAAAGGACTATAACACTCATATCCTTTTCTCAGGGCTAGAGAAGTTAACAGCAACATTTTCTGTTGAATACACAGATTCAAAGGGCGATAATTATCTTTCCGAGATTGAAGGGGTGATAGTAAAGTCTGGAGTTAATTGGAAGGTTACTACTCTCAAACAAAGCAAAAGAGACATGCTCCCACCTCATTGAAAACGCCCATCCGATAACCGGATGAGCGTTTTTACATACTACTTCTCCTGCTCCTTTATCACCTGCTCAATCCCCAACAGAATCAGCTTCAGGCCGAACTCAAACGCTCCGTCGGTCCCCATCATCTCAAACAGCCCGCTCTTGTACATTCTCCGGAACAGTCCCGCTTCCGTCTCGCTCATGGAGTCAAGAAGGTGGATCATCTCCACGCCTGGAAGCGCTCCCTGATCCTTATGGATAACGGAGATAGTGCGCTGATGCTGATAATCGTCCAGAACGAAGTAGAAAACATAGTTCACAAGCGTAAGAACCGCTTGCAATTTCTGCTCTTGCTCAAGTGGCGTTGATTCCATGCAGAGCAGCATACGGTTGGTGAAACGGATCATGTCCGGCTCGTGGGGCAGCGTCAGCATCATAAGCTGCGTGGAGCAGGGGTACCGGCGGAGCACACTCCGTACCGTTACCGCAAGCCCCGCCATCTGCTCCTTCCACTCCCCCTCGGAGTGGAACTCTTCAAGGATAATTTTCGATATCTGGTCGGCTAGACGCTGGTAGAGATTCTGCTTGCTCTTGAAGTACCAGTACAGAGAGGGAGCCTGAATCCCTAGCCGATCAGCCAAACGTCTCATGCTGAATTTCTCGATCCCCTCCTCCCCAAGAAGTTTCCATGAGGTTTCCAAAATCTTATCCTCCGAAATCTGAGGCTGTAGTTTTTTCATCGGTATCCGCCCTTTTATCTAACAGTGTAAGTTTATGCTTTACAGGTTCATAAGTTCATGATATCATCTAACACTGTAAGGCACAACCTAACACCGTTAGACTGGGAGTTGAATATATATTTCCGAATTCCAGGTAATTTCAAGAACAAAATAAATGAAGAAAGTAGTGACCCACATGGATGCAGAAAACCTCCATTATTTTGAAAGAGCACCAATCGCAAAAGCCGTAGCTCACTTCGCTGTACCTATGATGCTAGGCACGTCAATGAGTGTCATATATTCCATCTTGAATGCCTATTTCCTTGGTACACTGGGCAATACTTCCATGTTAACCGCACTCGCATTAACCTTGCCGTTATTCGCGGTGATTATGGCGCTAGGCAACTTGATTGGCATGGGTAGCGGTACATTCATCTCTCGTTTGCTAGGAGAAAAAAAATATGATGATCTAAAGCATGTATCTTCATTCGCTTTTTACAGCAGTTTAGTTCTCGGTCTTATCGTGATGGCCGTTGGCCTCCCGTTGATCGATCCAATCGTTCATGGCCTGGGGGCAACCCCTGAATCCTTCGGATTTACGAAGGACTATGTCACGATTATGCTTATTGGTTCACCATTCGTCATATTATTTTTCACGCTGGAGAATATCGTGCGCTCGGAGGGTGCAGCAATCACGTCGATGATCGGTATGATCCTCAGTGTTGTTGTAAATATTATTCTCGATGCTCTAGTCATCTACATCTTCCATTGGGACGTGATCGGCGTTGCGTCTGCTACGGTCATCTCTAACTTGGTAGCGAGTGCATTTTATGTCTTTCATATGGGATATAAGAGTCAGTTCTTAACCGTCTCCATAAAATGGTTCAAGGCTACCAAGGACATTCTGAGCAATGTATTCAAAATCGGAGTTCCTGTCTTTGTTATGAGTATCTTCTTGGGTGCAATGTCACTCATCTTTAACCATTTTCTTGTCGAATATGGGGATCAGGCCATAGCGGGGTACGGAATTTCATCACGTTTATTGCAATTTCCTGAGTTTATTCTGATGGGCTTATGCGAGGGAGTCGTACCGTTGATTGCCTTTTCTTTTACAGCGAATAAATTACGCATGAAGCAAACCATTGGATTCACGATCAAAGCGATTGTGGCATTAGCAGTCGTGTTCGGTGTTATCGTGTATCTGATTTCCGACCACTTAATTGGTTTATTTACGAATGACCCGCAATTAATTGAAATGGGCAGCTACATTCTTCATGTGACGTTCTTGTCCATGTTCATTACAGGAATGACCTCGTTGTTTATGGGGATCTTCCAAGCAACAGCGCAAGGAACCGCCGCGTTTATTATGTCAATCATTCAAGGAATTACTCTGATTCCTGTGTTGTATATCGCCAATCGAATGAACGGCTTCCATGGGGTGGTCTGGTCGCTAGTCATTTCGGATGCCGTCGCGTTCCTTGTTGGTGCCATCATGCTATATGTTCTGCAGACCAATTTGCAGCCTGATTTGGATAGTTTAGTACAGTAGAAAACATATAACACGCAAAAAGGCAGGATAATGGCACTCCCGATCCTGCCTTTTTAAAATACAAGGATAGGGAATAGGCTATGGCTATTGTCCCGTTTGCTCAATGTAAATTTTGCTAAGATGAGAACTATATCGTGCTTCCTCAAATGTCATTGTAGGGATCTTATCAAGCCAATCAACTTTCGTACCAAACCCTTCGCATCCCAGAAGCATATCTTCCCTTGTACTCATATCAATACCGACATGAGTCCAGGTAATATAACCATCTGCTTTAACTACATTTGCAACAATTACTGTACACCACAAATCGCAATCGTCTGGGCACATTAGTACTGGCAAAACAACCTCTTTGCTTGCTGAATTGAACCTTCCCTTAATACATTCTTTCTCTTTTGACTCGTTGACCCAATCAATAATAGTTGGGCTTATGCCCAGAAGGTTATATGAAGGATAATAATTGTGAAGCAATAAATCCAGAGGTTTTATAAGCCTCACTTTAATCAAATACCGTACAATATTAAATCACTATTTATTCTGCTATCCTCTTTGTTCAACGAGGCTCCGATTTATGCCGGCAGCCTCGTTCTGTTGATTATTGAGCTAACGTTACCTGATAATGGTTAACTACTTTTAAAGTTAACAGTTGTGCCTCCACCAATGGTATCTTATTGATCCAGTCGCAAAACAGTTGTTAGCTCGTTTTCTATGATCTCGCCGTTGTCACGGAAGCCGAAGCTTTCATAAAGCTTTTTGGCAGCCACGTTTTCATTCTTATAAGAAATCCAGCAGTATTGTGCAGGCCCTGCCGGTAAAGTACGGATAAATTCTAATATTTTTTTCATAGCTTCCCTACCATAGCCCCTGTTCTGGTGTTGCTTGTCAATCATCAGACGCAAGATGCAATAGCTGTCGTCTGCGATTGTTGGTAGTTCGTATCCGGTGATTTTATAAGTAATCATAACAAATCCGACCGGCTGTTCATCCTCGTAAATGGCAAATGGAAATGGATGTCCCCCATTGGTTGCAAGGACATAACACGAAGCTACGCTTGACAGATTGGACGCCACGAAGCGTCGTTGATCTTCTGAAACTTCCAGGTTAAATATAGCACGTCGGTTTTCCAACGTGATTTTTCTGAGTGTAATCATGTAGAGCTTCTCCCTTCAATCTCTATGGTAATTTACTTATTAATTCCCCTTCGTTTTTGCGCCGCGGTCGCTTAATTAACATACAATATATGCAAAAAAAGTAATAGACTTATGTTGGATTTTTTTATATACTATTATTTATCCATGGCTTTTTTAGGCTTAATCCTTGGTTAGTATTATTCGTTTACCGGCACATAAATGTGTCGGTTTTTTTGTTAACGTAAACTCCCCGTTTGCATAAGGAAATACGAGTGTCAAAAGCTGAGTCACATACTTTTCCACCCTTAAATCATTCAAACATGTAGTAGTTAGAACCAATACGCAACGCATCTCAAATTACTTAGTTCGGATATTGCTTTAAATAAAGGAAAGAAGCAGTTGCCTTAGCAAACTGCTCCTTATTTAATCAACTATCGTTACTCATTAGTGTGAATTGCTCTAATAAGTCATTGAACTCATCACGAACATTACAAGTTGTATCATCATCGAAAGCTCCAGATCCCCATGCCCTCATGATGTAACACTCCTTAAAATCAATTAGCTAATTATTAGCTTAGTAACCATCGGATCAAAGGCTTATCTTCCCATACTTGTACTTCTATGTATCTCTCTGGTCCATAATTCCCTCGGGGTTTCCACTCCTGAGGTAATCCGAATTCTTTTATAACTTCTGTAATCTCATTTAATGTATAAATTTTGACCTCGATATTTCTTTCCATCCTGGTATCTCATCGTTGGAAACAAATCTCCATAAGTAAAGCTGATGGATTTAGAATCGAATTCATTAATTGGTAAGTAAAGTTCCTCTTCCTTTATCAAACCACTCTAAGAGCCACGGACATTCTCCAAAAGTCGTCTTATTCAATCATACCACTAGATTGAACTATCTGAATAACCAACTAAATGATCTAATTCAATAATATGTTCAATTTTCATTTCTAATTTATCTTTTAAATTATAATACTTATTCAATAATTCTACTTCTTCTTCTAATTTATCTGAAATAATTCCAATGATTGAATCATCCTTGTCTTTGTTGCTCCAAACAAATAAATCTTTATAGATTTCAACTATAGATTCATTGTTAGTTAAAGCAAACCTAATTGGTTGATTAGTATATGTCAACTTGCATTCTAACAATTCAGATAATACATCCAAACGGTATGTGAGATCCTTTATTGAAATAACTTCATTTTGAAGTGTTTTTATCTCTTGAATTAATTCCCTAAAGGTTAAATCCACGTGCTGCATTGCAATGTATGACCAAATGCATGTACCAGTACCTCTTCCATGAGCTTCCCAATTCTCATTCCATAAAATATTCTTTATTATGTATTTATGTTCTATTCCATACAAAGCAATACCTAAGATTATTCCTGAAATACAATCAGTTGAAGCATTTTTATCTCCCCATTCAAATAACCTTGAAACCATACTGCTGCTTGAAATTTTATAACTTAGTGCTGGTACGAACTCCTCAAATAGACTCTTTCCAAATGAGCATTCTATTATGGATCTTATCTGATTTTCATAATCATTACATGGTAAATGTAATAATCCTAAAATTGCGTCTTTAGCTATGTGCCAGTTATCTGACGTAATTAGTGAAACAAGGTATTCTGTACACTTTGTATATCCAAGATATCCTAAAACATGTAAGACTTCGCATGGCATTCCTTCCCTTAGCTCGTTTTGATAAAAACAGTTATCATAAATTTCTTGTGCTAATTGTAAATCACCATGCTTCATTATAGGTTGTAAAAGCAAAATTCTATTGTAATCTAAGGGATCCTCAATAAATATCTTGAAGAGGCCGATGGCATCTTCGAGTTCACCGTACTTGCCTATCACATTTGTATACGAAGAAACAATACTCGAATCAATTCTGGGAGATGATTTAATTAATTCTATTAGTCTTTTAGTTGTTGGTATCAATACTGTCTTCTCTCCTTTTAAAGGTATTCATTTTCTGTTCACGATCTAATTTTCGTATAGCTTACAAAATATGCTGCTAACTGCAATCACATTGTTCTTCTATTAATTTATAGATCACAATTTGTTCATTATCAAAAGCAATAAACTCCTTAGATCTATGATGATAGTTATCTGGACTTATTTTCTCGTCTTCGAATAGTAAAATTCCACTATTATAATCATATATTTTAATTCCTGTTTCCTTTAGACAAGTAAACAAATATGTATCAATAAAAATATTGCCTGATGAAATTGGAAACTCCTTAACTAGATTCCCTGTTACTACATTCATCACTCTGAAGAGCCATCCACCTGATTGATCTTCTTCAAGAAAATCAGCGTTTACTCTACCTACTAATCCGATCTCATTATTACTAATCCAGTACAACGGATCGTTCCAATCCTCTTTTCCGTACCAAAGATCTTTTTTGGTCATTCCGTCTTCTGATTCCCATCGATTTTCTATCCATTCAATAATGCTCCAAGCCGTTACACATCCCATGGGGTGCCAAAGCCATCCGTTATCAACAATCCATTTATTATCAAAAGCAAATAGCTCTTTGAACACATTCTTATTTGTATCCAATTCGATAATTTTTCTGGTAGCTGTAAGAATCAGAAATTTGTTACATTCATTATTGATTGGTAGTACGTCAATAATAAGTTCTTCGTTTCCCTGTATTGTTTTCATTTCAAACTGAAATTTTTTGGTTGTCATTAAGATCCCTCTACTATTATTAATATGATTTCAATTAATGTCATATCATCAATACCTGACCATCTTGTTTACTTAATCATTTTCAGTGTTCCAGTCCTTTATCTCTATCCATGGAGACTGCAAACTTTCCCTTTCAAATGCAGAACCGACTTTGCTTTTCAAAGGCACTAATAATGTTGGGTCTTTTTCGAACAAATAGTAAACATTTACTATCGCTATATTTCTTGAATCGTTGTTGTATTCTTCATCTTCATCACCTGCAAATATTCTCCATCCACTGTCCTCTTCTCGATCTCCGATCTCTCGATACATCCAGCGAATTATTTTTCCTTCCTCTAAGCATTTCTTTGAGACTAATGCCATTTTCTCTCCAATATCCAACCATAAAGGATTATCTTCCTTAATTATCGTTCTTGCGATATGTCTAGGCTCAAATTCAATTGTAGTTCCCACATCCAACGTGTTTATATATAAAGGTTGATTAGTAAGTACCCCTGTGTATTTCTTACTGAGTAACCTTTTACCTGTTATCTCAACCCACATTCTTTCAGCCCTTGGACTGTCTTCTTTTGGATTTGTGAGAATGAAGTGTAACCTTACTAAGTCTCCTTTTTTTTGCCCTTTTCGTTCTGCTAGAGAAGGTATGAAAAATGAATCTGGAGCTAATTGATTAGCTTTCTCAACATCCTCTAATATCCATTCCATCGTGTATTCTCCTTAATTGTTTGTTATTTTGTTAAAAATCACTTCAAATTTACTTTGCTATAGTCCTGTCCATTAGCTTAGTGCCAGCATGAATCCAAAAACTGCTAATTCCCCAATATTGTAGTCTCCTCAATCTTTAAACTTTGTTGGAACACAATTACTCTCTCTGGACTTTAATCAAAAAATTCCACTAGTTTATTCACATCATATGTTAAAAATACTATTCCTTTATGATCGAAAACTAGCATAACCGGATATTTTTCAATACTTAGTTCCTTCTGATAATCAACGACGTAGTCCTCTGGGTAAGATACGAAGTTTATCGGGCTCTTGGAAAGAAGCCCCATCAGCACATTTTCCGTATCTGCTGACAACGTGTCGCCTTCTTTAGAAAATACAGTTGTTAGATATCTGTCCTTACTCCTGGATAATAATCGATCATATTTCTCCTTGTAGGTCATTTCAAGCAAAAGAATCTCCTTGGCTTCGTAATTGCTGCCCTTATCATTATTCGGTGGATTGACTAATACTTTTTGTCCGATTTTAATTTGATTTACGTCGGTTATGGTGCCATCCTCGTTCTTAATGACCAAATCATTTGTATTTTCAACTGAAATAGACACTCCGTAGTCTTCAATACCACCTCTAAGATCTCTTTTGTGCCATTCAGAAATATCCACTTCAAGTAAGTTGTTACCGGGTTCCACATGTCGTACTATTCCAATCATTTTATCATCTTCGTAATGTCCATAAGGTTTATAACCGCAAGCAGATAGTGCGAATAAGATGATGAATAAAAGCAAGAGCCTTGATAACTTATTAGCCATTTGTCTATCCCCCTTTTCGGAGTTCCTTTATATTCAAAGCTTAATAAAGAGAAAAGGCTACCGTAGTAACTGCTCAACAATATATGCTTCTCAACTATCGTTACCCTTTTGCGGAATGAACCTCCCATTAGAATAGGAGAATATCAAAGTCTTACTGAATTTAGAAATACCTTTGCTCGATCCACTGAACGATGAATGTAATCAATGATTTCATTGTTGTCATTATTAAACCATTCCAATGGTTCGTTCGTAAGTTCTTCATCCATTGAAAAATCCACTTGCAGGCAATCAAGTAAGATAGGTAAATAGCTGGTATTATATCCTTCAATATTTATATTTGGGATCACATGAGCCTGTAGCATCAGTGAATACTTCTTAATAATTCGTCCATTTAACCTCTCAAAATCACGATAAGCAACTTGTAATTTCCCATCTCTCTGATCGATTGGAACATATTCTAGTTTTTCGAAATAAATATCCAGCCAAAGATCATCTGAAATTAAATGGCATAGATAGCCCAGGTAAAAGGGTTCTTGAATTACAGGCTTATACATGTCGTAAAATCGGTTATAGTTAATAAAACCTCTCCCATTAGCATCTTTATCTTTAAAGTGTGTAACTCCTTTTGCTACACCCATAAGCCCATGAATATCGGGAGCTATCCCGCCGAGCATAAATTCATTTTTATTCTCGATACCAAGTGATTCTGACAAAAGTGATGAAATACAATAATGCATGACCCTTGAGCCCATTAGAGCACCTACTTCCAACAAAATAGTCAAGTCAGACACCAGAATCATTTGTCCATATTTTACCATAATTGTCCTAATAATAAATCTTTTTAAGTCACAAAACGTCTCCAAGGATATATAAAATAACACCATTTTAAGTCCATGCGAAAGTAAGTTTAAATATTGCACCCCTTATACGGTAGTCGGGAAGTGCAATGAGAATGCGGAAATTTATAATAATAGTCTATCTAGACCAATTGCACTAATTAATAGACGCTCTTTCCTGCTGCCTAACATAGTTTGAGTCCAATCTACAAAGCCACCATCACCAATGTAATACTCCGTTCCCCCTATAACTGTCTTTAAAGTGAATTGCAATCCTTTGTAATACTGGTTTTCCTTATTAGGCTCACCTGTACTCACCGACACATTCATTGACAGTTCATGCCCGTGATTTACGATTCTTGAGACAAGACCAGCAGTATCTTTGTAACCACTACGTTCGCTTAAGATAATTTCGATTTCTGAGTTAAAAAGAGTCTTGAAAATACTTTGGTAAACTTTTATATGTTCCCATAATGATTGTTTTTCAAAGCTGTATGATCCTTCATCTAAGCCAGCTGTCACCATACAAAATAAATGGAAATGTGGCAGCATCCCTGGAGAGTCACCAAAGAATTGCGCTCGAACATGCCTATGGGTTGTACAGAACCGAATATAATGATCTCTCTTATTCTCAGAATAATTTGTTTTAATGAATTCACTGATATGTAATGCTAAGAGATTAGTTGCATCTGATACAACTTCCGTTCCTCTAAGTGCTGAGATGGCTTTATTTTGATCAACCGTTCCTAGTACGGAAGCACAACCTAACGGTGCTACGGGAGATAATTGAATTGGCGAAATAGAATATTTTGAAGCAATATCCAAAACGTCCATCTCCAACTTCTTAAGCAGGATTACATCGACCTCAGCTGGATGTACAAAACGGTTTTCCCGATATCTTTTAAGTAGATCATTCGGAGAAGATGTTTTTGTTTTCTCGCTGAATACTTTTAAGAGAAGAGAATTCAAGTCGCTTGAGGATATCCTATCGACTAAAAGATTAATTAAATCAGCTTTTTCAAGTTTTCGCAGTATTCTTTCAAGATCGGCTGTGAGCGTAGGTTCCATAAATTTCTCCTTCCGTTACTAAATACATTTAAAAACCTCGAAATTTGAGGCGAATTATTCGCTTTGCCATCCAAATTGCCATTTACAACTAACGACGATCTACACAAGAAATAATGGATCTAAACCTATTCTTACCGGTTATTAATGGATAATAATATACTATGCCGTTTCTAGAATGTGGAAGCGTAGCAAGCTCAGAAGAGAAAAGTGGAAACCGCACGACTTGTAATCCGTACTAAAAACTAAAGCCAAAGGAGGAATGAAGAAATGATCAAGCGTTTTCTCCAAAAAATATTAGGCTCCGTCCAACATAATAAACATGGACGTCATCGCAACAGCTCCAGTAGTCGGAAACAAGTTTATGGTCGCCGGAATTCGTCCGACCAAGGTTACGGACACAAAAACCAAGGTCACGGCTACTACAAAAATAAATATAAAAGCTCTAGCTAATCAAAAAAGCCGCGTATAGCGGCTCTTTTTTTATATACTCATTGACTCAGCGAATGCTCCAAATCCCTTACAAACTGTTGTGTATTTATATAAGGAGGATCGATCTGGAGAAGCTTGCGAAGCATTTGCTTGGTCATCGGTGATACAGTCAGTTCGTCCTCCCATCCTGAATTTAGTTCAACTTCAAAAGTACTTGAATCATAACCGGAATACAGCATAAAGAGAATAAAATGTCCAACAGCATATAAATCATTGGGTGCCTCCACGGTTCTACTTAGCGTTGTCTCATCATCCGATCCGAGTTCTGTGCGAATCGGCTCCCCTAAGCGACAGGCCAATCCGAAATCAATGAGGTTGATCTGATCTCCATCCAATATAACGTTCGGTATACGGATATCAAGATGAGCGAATCCTTGTTCATGAACATAAGTTAAAACCTCCATCAATTTACGAACGAAACAAAGTGCCTCTTTTTCGGAAAAGACTACCCCTCGCTCGAAAATGAGATCTTCCACCGTCTGTCCTTTCACTCGTTCAGTTACCATATACAACTGATCTTTATACTCAAACGACGCTAAGCATCTCTGAATCGAAGGATGCCGCAGCTGCCCCAGAACATCAATCTCCCGGTACAATAAATCTCGACCAATCTTCCCCTTGCTTGGCTTAGCTTGCTTAAGAACTACCTCTTGGCCGGAATTCATATCTATGCATATATAGGTCAACCCGTAGCTGCCAATGCCAAGGAATCGTTGTATTCGGTATTTGTTAGTGATGACTGTGCCCTCTCCTTTGGGATAGTCGATCCAAGCTTCGTATACCCCTTTCAAATACTCGAACAGATCCATGCTTCCTCCTGAAAACTTGAATTTGTTGAATTCCATTAATTCAAAGCCTTCTTAGTCCCTTTTTGCAATTGGAAACTCCACAATTTGAATGTTAAACAGATCGAAAACCCCAATAATTGCTAACGCAAAACCGCTGTTCCATAAAGCATGAATCCAGTTTTCTTCAAACTTCTTCTTGCAATCGTTAATAAGAGTTTGATTGATAATAATAGGAGATGTTACGGCTATCTCTGAGTAGAGATGTTTTCTTAAATCCAACTTATCAACCACCCAATTCAACCCTGCTTGGATCCCCTTATCGGTTTCAATTGTTGCCTCCTGGTGTGAGGCTATCCAGTTAAGCAACTGATCTACTCGTTCCTGAGTCATCTCCACTGTAACAGTAAACATAAAATCACTCATTTATAGTTTAGTGTGAAACGCCATTAGACTTTATAACAATCGATGACGTTCTATTATTTTAAAAGCCTGATTTAAGCAACTTAGATTGTTTAGCTTTACATCCATCATATCATTGAACACTCTATATATTAGTTTTGCTAATTCTATTTCATTTGTACATGCTATAGACTTTTGTGCTATCTTAATTATCTCAATATTATATTCGTCTTTTGGGGCACCTCCAGCCAAAAGACCAACAGGATCCCAATCATTAATTACTTCAGTTAAAAGCTCGGTACTTAATTCCACCTTTTATCACACCTTATTGTGAGTATCTATTTAGTGAACATATTCTTTCATTTGCTCTACAATCCTGCTCGTGAGCATAATAAAATGAGCAGGTTCCCGCAGCGCCTGCTCAGCGATGAACGCGAACGTATTGTACAATCTAACATGAACAAAAAAAATAACCTTAGCCGACTAGCGGCCAAGGCTATTTGAATACGCGCGAATTGGAGCCGATTCGCGATTAGTGACCCATCGTCACCGCCGGGTCCGGGATCTCCCCAACGGCGGCTCGGTCTTCTTCCTGCTTCTTCGGTTTACGCAGAAGAAGCGACAGTGCGACACCCGCGGTCGCGAGGCACGCGGAAAGAAAGAATGTATCGCCGTAACCCGCAACGATTGCACTTAGCGGATTTGCGTCCGCTCCCGCGCGTGCGGTGTGAGCAGTGATTTGAGACGTCAGATAACCCGTCAGGCCGGCAACCGCGAAAGAGACGACGACTTGCTGAGCTGCAGTTGTCAGCGGTGTAACGCGGCTCACCAGACGGCGAGGCGCAGAATTAAGGACATGCGTGTTGAGCGGCATCATAGTGAAGCCCATGCCGAGACCCATGATGCTGATGCACAGGATGATAACCAATAGAGAGGTATCCACCGATATGCCGGACAAGATGAAAAGTGAAGTGGATACGACGGTAAGACCGGCAAAAGCAAGCGGACGCGCGCCGATCTTGTCGAACAACCGGCCGCTAATGGGCATGCCGATTGCCGCGCATAGCGCATAAGGCATCAGAATCCAGCCCGTTTCAAACGCGGTATAGTGCATGACGCCTTGTAGGTACAGCGGAACGATCAGCATCGCACCGTACATCGCGAGCTGAACGATCCACGTCATGATGATGCTGCGTGTAAAGTCGGACGACTTGAACACTTTCAGCTCAAGCAGCGGCTGCTTCTGTGCCAGTTCCACGAAAATGAAGAGTATGAGCGCAATGCCACCGACGGCCAAGCCCGTGATCGTCGAAGCCGAGGTCCAGTTAGAGCCGCCTTCGCTTACGCCGTACGCCAGCATGGAGAAAGCGATCGGCGCGAGACACATGCCGATGAGATCCAAATGCGGCGCCGCATGGCGATCGGATTTCGGTAAATATTTATACCCAAGAATGAAGGCGATAATGCCGATCGGCAGATTGATGATGAAAATCCAGTGCCAACTGACAGAATCGACCAGCCAGCCGGATAGCACCGGTCCGAACGCCGGCGCTATCAGCATTGGAATTCCGAGTAAGCCCATGATAGATCCGCGGCGCTCTGGAGGCGCGAGCTTGAATACCATGGTCATCCCGATCGGGGCTACCATTCCGCCGCCTAAGCCTTGTATGATGCGGAAAATGATCAATTGTTCCGGCGTTTGCGCGATGCCGCACAGCACGGAGCCGATCGTGAACAGAGCGATCGTAATCATGAAAATTTGCTTAGATCCGAATTTATCGGACATCCAGCCTGCAAGCGGGATAACGGCGGATAAGGCCAGCGTATAGCCGGTGACTGTCCATTGGATTGTCTTCAGATCAGTGTCAAAGTATTCAACGAGTTTCGGAATGGCATTATTGACGACGGTGCTGTCCAAAATAACCATGATCATGGCGACAATAATTGCCATGAGCGGCGGTAGAATGGCTTTCAACGAGAAGCCGTCCCCGCCGGCTGTCATCGGTTTAGTTTGCGTAGGAGCTGACATAAGTTCCTGCTTTCTGCTCATCGAGCTGTGAATGGATGAAAATCATGGTCGTAGAACAAACTGATCTGTTCTTCGCCGGACGCCGACACGTACCCTGATCCGTCAATATGACACTTTTTCGCACAAATTCGCAGGCAATACTTGCACGAACGGTGACCAATCGTCCGTCGTGTAAAGATTTAGCCGGTGCATGGCCCGCGTACACGCCGTATAAAGAAGCTTGCGTTCGTTGTCCCGGCCGTAAGCTTCTAGCGATGCATCATAGACCAAGACTGCATCAAACTCGACACCCTTGGCGAGATACACGGGAATGACCATTACTCCTTTTTCAAAGTGCAGCGTCTCCTTCGCGATGAGCTGCAGAGCTTCGCCTCCATGAATCCGTAACGATTCGTAGGCCTCACGGCTTTCGGCTGCGGTCTTCGTAATGACCGCGATAGAATCAAATCCATCAGCCATGAGTTCCGCGATGTCTGCCAGAATTTGTGTATCACGCTTCTCTCCGCCGTCCAGTCTCGTCAGTAGGGGCTTTTGTCCTCCCCTTTCAAAAGGTGCAATTTCTTCTCCGTCTGGTAGCATCGATTTCGTAAATTCAACTATCTCTTTAGTAGAACGATAACTACGTAAAAGACAGACAAGGCTTGTTTCAGCTTCACCGTAAAGACGGACCAGTGGCGAATCAGATGCGGCCAAACTAGTAGCTTGCATAAAGATTGCTTGCCCAAAATCACCGAGCACCGTCATCCGGGCACGTGGAAACAGCTTTTTTAGATATTCATATTGAAACGACGAATAATCCTGACCTTCATCAACGAAGACATACCGGATTTCCGTGTTCGTACGGACGCCTTCGATCAGTTCTTTTACATACAAATACGGAGTCGCATCCTCGTGGAACAATTTGTTCCGGAGCAGCGTTTCCTTGGTTTGCCTGCATACTTCAGACCACAGCGGTGGGATGACGGCCCCATTCGTTTTCTCCCGATAAGCGGTTTCGTCGATAAACAATTCGCCATATATGCCTTTGACATCAACAAACGAGAGCTTCTTCACACTTTTCCTTAGCGGTTTAAAGCTTTCTCTTACGATTCTTCGGCGGAGCAGCTCTTCCTCCCGCTGGACGAAGTCAAAGTCGCCTTCATCTTCCCGGCGCTTGTTGTTAATCTTCTCCCGAACTACGGCGTATTGTTCCGCAACATCGAATACTTCCTTCTCTTTATGCAGCATTCCGAAGACTTCCATGTATTCCTCGTTGTCGAGATAATTCAATTCTTCCTGTACCCAAGGCGCTTCCCGTTCCATGCGTTCCAGCGAAGCCAGCTCATTCAGCAGCCATTCCTTCAAGAGAACGATACGATTGAGCAACGGCAGGGAATGATCATAACCGTAGAATACCGATCTCATACGCTTCTCGGTAATCAAATCGCGATCCCGAATCCGAATACTGTTGAATCGCATACCTTCCCGTCCCAACCATATTCCATAGTTCTGTATGGCCTTCAGGAAAGCATCGGAAGTTTTATACTCAATTCCCTGAAGACGAGCCTCATAACCCGGCGCTCCATGTGCGGTCAGTACATATTCGATCTGATCAAAGTTATCCTCTGGACGTAACGAAGAACCTAACCAATAGTCGAGATATTCTTGAAAAGTCGTCTGCTGCATGTTCTCTTCACCGAGCTCTGGAAGTACGGTGGAGATATAACTGGTAAACATCGGATTCGGAGAGAAAAGAACGATCTGATCAGCCCTAATCGTCTGGCGGTGTTTGTACAGCAAGTACGCAACTCGCTGCAATGCCGCGGATGTCTTACCGCTTCCGGCCGCCCCTTGTACGATAAGCATCCGGCTTTTGTCATCACGGATAATGGCGTTTTGTTCCTTCTGGATAGTTGCTACGATACTCTTCATTTGAGAGTCCGCACCTGTACCAAGCACTTGCTGCAGCAATTCGTCTCCAATCGTTTCGCTCGCGTCAAACATGTTGCGAATTTGCCCGTTTTGAATCTGAAACTGCCGTTTGAGCTCCATCACCCCTTCGATTCGTCCAGCTGGCGTGACATAAGACGCCACGCCGGGGGAGTAATCGTAATACAGGCTAGCGATTGGCGAACGCCAGTCATAGATCAGAAATCTCAATCCATCTTCGTCAACGAAGGAAGATACGCCGATATAGATCTGCTCGCCGAAGTCCAGACCATCCTCCTGAAAGTCGATGCGACCGAAATATGGAGACGGGAGCAGACGGTTCATGCTCTTCCATTGCTGAGTCAACAGCTTGTGGCCGCGTTCCCGCTCGGCCAATACCGCGGACTGCTGGTTAATCGTGTAGAAGGTCTCTTCGAAATCTTCGTGCGTGCTTGTGTTAATCGTAACTTCTTCCCAAAACCGCTTACGGATGTCCGACGCCTGATCGCCTAGACCTGCAACCTCCGGCTCCAGGTCGGTGATTCTCGCCTGCAGCTTGTTCCTGACTTGTTCCAACCGCTCTTGTTCTTGCCACAAATCCCTCGTATTCATCTCTCCCTGAACACACTCCTTTTTCCATTTATTTGGAATTAAAAAAGAGCATTGACAAATCAAATTTCCAGATGTACAATTAAAGTAGGAATAAAATTAGATACATCTTTTATGTTAAAATGTCAATAACGCTATCGATTATATCATAGCGTTATTTTGAGTTCAATTTATTTTTCTGATCTTCGGCAGAACTAATCACTTCCCCTGATTGTGGAAAGTTTAAATAATCCATTGTAGTGATAAGCTGCCAGGAAATGACTCTTGAAGAATTCAAGAGTCATTTTTTTATGTCCACTTACTCTGAATTGTAATATGTCTGCATAACTTCCTCGAAATGAATAATTTCGCACAAAAAAAGGGTGATCTTTATTTGATAAAGACCACCCTTTTTACGCTAATGTTAAAATAATGAGCTGTCGGTTACTGGGAACTGATTCATGTTAATCCTCCCTACCCGTTTACCTGAGCGTGCTCAATTTGTTTTATTATTCTTGCAGGGCTTCCGCCTACAACAGTATGATCAGGCACATCTTTAGTTACAATTGCACCAGAGGCAATCACAACATTATTCCCGATTTTCACACCAGGATTAATGACAGCTCTTCCACCTATCCATACATTATCACCGATTGTAACCGGTATTCCGTACTCAACACCTGAAATTCTCTCTTCAGCATTAAGAGGGTGGGTCGCTGTATAGATATGAACGCCCGGCGCAATAAAACAATTATCTCCTATCCGAATTTCGCATACATCCAAAAATACACAATCAAAATTCGCATAGAAGTTTTCACCAACATGGATATTATATCCGTAATCACAACGGAATGTAGGTTCTACATATAAGCTCTTTCCAGTCGATCCAAACAGTTCTTTCAGTAATTCAATCCTCTGGCTATCATCCGTTTCTAGTGATTGATTAAATAATCGAGTTAGTCTTCGAGCATTTAGTCTGTCTTTTACTAATACCGGATCGCCTGCAAGATAGAGTTCACCATTCAACATTTTCTCTTTTTCTGTTTTCAATTTAAAAATCTCCTTTTCGCAATCGTACACATTTAATTAGCAGAAATATGGGTATTCTTGTCCCCACGGTGGAGCAGCTTCTTTTTCAAATAGACATTCAGTCTTTCTGTAAACAAGAACATAGCTGCGGCTAACACAATGATATAAAATGGCAAGACTCCCATTGTTGTATAAGCAGCAAGGAACCCTAGAATCGGAGGCATTAGTGTACTACCCGTATAAGCCATCGCCATTTGGTAACCCATAATGGTCTGGGAATGCTTATTACCAAAACGTATAGGTGTTTCATGCAGCATACATGGGAAAATGGGGGCTAATCCAAATCCAATGATTATAAAACCTGCAAGCGAAAACCCAATCGGTAATGGAAGGATTAGAAGTGCTGCACCAAGTAGAGCTATTATTTGACCACTTCGAATGAGATGACGGTTACTTATCTTAAATGTGATAAAGCCAGTTATGAACCTTCCAACTGTAATCCCTGCAAAATAGTAAGAAACCCATTTAGCAGCTGCTGCAGCGGGCAAATCCTTCATATCAACTAAAAAGCTGCTTCCCCACAAGCCTACGCTTGCTTCAATACCGCAATAGAACAAGAAGGATACCAAAGCTAACTTAACGCCTTTAATCTGCAACGGCTTTGTCGTTTTTGTGAGCTCATCCTCTGATCCAACGTTTAAATCTCTCAGTTCCTCGCTTGATTTGTTTTTGCTGATTTTTGCTACCCTAGCCCATAATGGGAGTGTAAAAAGAAGGATAAGTACTAATACAAACTGAATGCCAGCTACATTCAGATAACCTTGTCTCCAAATGTTTTCCTTAGAAATATACTGTGCCATAATGACAGGACCTAACGTAGCTCCAACTCCCCAAAAACAGTGCAACCAGCTCATATGATGTGCTTTGTAATGGGCAGCGACGTAATTGTTTAGACCCGCATCTACCGATCCTCCACCTAATCCAAGTGGAATCGCAAATAAAAACAACCACACAAGTGAGGGAGAAAAAGAGAATCCAAGCAAAGCTCCAGCTGTCATTAGGCAACTTATTAGAGTGACTTTTCCCGTTCCAAAACGCTTAATGACGGTTCCGCTTACCAAACTAGAAACAATGGTACTCGCTGCAATTATCATAAATAGTACACCTGCTGTCTCAGGAGGCGCGTCAACATCCAATTGCATGACTGGCCAAGCAGAACCTAGTAATGAATCAGGTAACCCTAAGCTAATAAAAGCCAAATAAATTATTAATAAAAAGAAAGTAGCCATCGTTTTCACCCATCCATTTTTTTTAGCTGCTCGTTTCAGAAATCATGAGGCCCAGCCCAAGCGTCTGTAATCCATATAAATAATCTTGCTTCCAGTCACTGATGGTAAGCTCTGGGATATGTGCTTCAGGGATATATGTAGCACTTTTTTTGGCAATACGACTTATCAAGGCTTCGTTCACTTCATCTGTACAAAATATAATGGTGTGAGGATTAATAATAGCAATAAATGATGTTAATAATCGGCTAATTGCATCAATTCCATCATCATTCATACGCTCTTTACCGCCCCCAGAAGCTGCATCCATAGCTTGATGAAAATTTCGATCATCATACTGAGGGACGAACGATACCTCACCCGAGAAGAAAGTACTTCCCCGCACAACATCACCATTGATCATGATGCCCGCTCCAGGTCCGTTTTGACCGAAATACAAATAGATTAGTGAGCGATTTTCATTACTTGGCCTGTTAAAGTTATATCCCAGTACTGCTGCATTCATATCATTCTCAACAATGACAGGGATAGATAACCTCTCTTCGAAGTATCCTTTCAAATCAAAATTATGAAATCGTTCATAGCTTGGAATATGAATAATTCGACCTTTGTTCACCGAGCCTGGCACTCCAATTGCCATTGAACTAATTTTGGGGTGCGTCTCAATAATCCCTTCAATTTGTTTCGTTAAGCTAACAACATCATCCATGAGAACACTTGAAGTTTTACCTTGCTCCTTCACTTCACCAAGACAATTAAAAACGATGTAATTCGTTTCATCTTTCTCTAAGAAAATAGCCAAACCGAGCATATACTCTGGATTATAAGCATATCTCTTCGCTCTTCTCCCGCCGCTTGAATCATCCATACCAGCTTGAACAATCTCCCCGTCCTTCTCCATTTGAGTTAGGAACTTGCTGATAGTCGGAAAGCTAATTCCTAATTTGTGACTCAGTTCAACTTTCGTTGCGCTTCCAAGCTCTAGTAGAACGGTTCGTATACCGCGAAGGATGACCTTTTTCATATCTTTTGGCGTTGTAAGTAAATCATTCACAATGTTCACCACCTTATTTCGACAACTTATTAAACATCTTTAATAAGTCTTCGTGATAATATCAGAAATATATCGTTAATGCAATAAGAAAAATATCTTAAATTATGGACTGCAATTCCGTTGTTGGCTTAATAAAATAAGCAGGCCGCCGAAGCGCCTGCTCATTAATTTTTTTATAAGACTAGGTCCCGCAAAAGGTCTGGTAAGGGATTGTTGTTTCCGCAGGCGCAGTGGCATACTCAGCCTGCTCAGGCTCATGCGCGTATGGTTTCGAAAGAACTTCAAGTAGTTGCTCCATTACGTTGTTGACCCCTCGTTTCACAACAGCTTCCAATGCTTCTTCTACCCTGTGATTACGAGGAATGACAGCAGGATTACTGCTTCGCATCAACTCATGTGAGGCTGCTTTTGTTTCCTGCTGCCTGCTTAATCTCGATTGCCATTGCGCATTCCACTCTACAAATTCAGGAGTTCCAAACAGAACCCTATCCTCTAACTTATCAAAAGTTAATGCGAGAAAGGTGTTCGTGTAATCCGCATGATACTTTTCCATCAAAGTAAGTAGACCTTTAATAAGGGATTCATCCTCTGGCTCATCGTTAAAAATGCCGAGTTTCCTCCTCATTCCGCTGAGCCAATTATTGTAGAACAGATCAATGAAATCTGAAATTGCTTTCTCTGCGAGTTTGACAGCTTCATCCTCGTTATCATGAAGCAACGGTAATAGCGTCTCAGCAAATCTCGCAAGATTCCATGCGGCAATATTAGGCTGATTGCCATAGGCATAACGACCATGAATGTCGATAGAACTGAACACCGTTGCTGGATCATATGTATCCATGAAAGCACAAGGACCATAATCAATAGTTTCTCCACTAATAGACATATTATCCGTATTCATCACCCCGTGAATAAAGCCTACGAGTTGCCAATTAGCAATCAACGCAGCTTGACGCTTTATTACTTCTTGAAGAAGTGAAAAATAACGGTTTTCATCAGCATAAACTTCCGGATAGTGTCTTTTTAATGTGTAATCAGCTAAATCCCGAAGATCCTGAACAGAGCCCCACTTTGCAACGTATTGAAAGGTTCCAACACGCAGATGACTTGCAGCTACACGGGTCAAGATTCCGCCAGGCAGCCCCGTTTCGCGCATTACGGTCTCACCGGTTGTCACCACTGCTAAGCTGCGTGTGGTTGGAATACCAAGCGCATACATCGCTTCGCTAATTATGTATTCACGTAGCATCGGACCAAGTGCCGCTCGACCATCTCCTCGACGTGAGTATGGTGTTGGACCTGAACCCTTAAGCTGAATATCAACCCGCTCACCTTTGGGCGTTATCTGTTCACTAAGCAACAAAGCTCGACCGTCTCCTAGCATATTAAAATGCCCGAATTGATGCCCTGCATATGCTTGTGCAAGCGGCAATGCTCCTTCAGGGATCTGATTGCCAGCGAGAATGGCTACGCCTTCTTCGCTTTGAAGCGCTTGAATACTCAACCCCAGTGATGTTGCCAATGTATCATTGAGAATGATCAACTTCGGTGATCGAACAGGGGTTGGGTTGAGTCTGGTAAACATGGATACCGGCAGACCTGAATAGCTGTTGTCTAAATTCCATCCTGTTTCAAATATTTCTTTTTTATATGTCATTTTTACTCCTTCATTCTTTATTTTATTTTCCTTCCACCTATAACAAAAAAATAGCATTATGATATTTTTAATTATCTACATACTATATCAAAACTTACTGTTTTAGGGTTTACTCCTGCCCATAAATTATACCCTTTTCACGCTTAGATAGTGCTTGTAAATACGTTATATATTTATACTTTAGCTAAAAACACTCGAACTTTACAAATCCATAACCTTTTCATTCTTTGATGCAGCCTCCATCAGGAAATCTTTTTAAAGAGTTGATATTTATTATAAAACAATTTTTAGCTATCTTGCTATTCTGACATTTAAATCTCTTCATTTTTGTGGAGAAAACTGGTATTCTTCTAAGAGCAGAGTTTGCTATTTTACATCAGCTTAATTTTGGAGGAGAACCCACTTGTCAAACAGATCATTTCTTTTAACATTACTTATTATTGTAGTATTTTTAACAGGATGTTCAAAAGTAAATCTAGAAGAAAAATACATTGAACAAATGAATAAAAATTTCGATGAATCTGAAAAAGCAATTGATGAGATAAACTCAGTTTTAGCACTAGCATTCGAGGGTGAATACTGGCAACTTAAAGAGCCTGCACAAAAACAAAAAGAAATCTTGGACAATATCTTGCTTCGATTAAAAGACAATCCACCCGACAAGTTTACAGACGAACATAAAACCATTCAATTGCTTTTCAAAACGATCAAAGAATACAACAATATCATGATAAATTTCAGTGAAGACGGCAATAAAGAAGCTTTTAAAAATATCGATGCGGTAACGAATAGCCTCAATAAATATTTGGATAGCTCCGTGTTCTTAAAAGAATATCGAATTGATGGTTATAAGAGTCAGTTTGATTATGAGGCAGCATTTAAACAAATCGAAGAAAATAGCCGTATGAACAAAGTCGATTACAGCAAAAACATAAAAGAATCGTATGAACAATTTATTGTCTTCGTTAATGCTATGATGGAAATAATGAAGACCTATGCTATTGCACCAAATGATCAAACATTATTGGATACAGCTGAAAATACTGCAAAGGGGTTAAAAATACTACATAATAAAATGAACGTAGTAAAACCCCCAGTTGAATATGAAATAAAGAATGGCGATTTTGCTAAACTAGTCGAGCTTTATGTATCTGCATCAGAACTACTCGAAAAGGCAATGAGAATGCCTGATGATGTTTCTATACATGAAAAAATGAACGAGTATTTATTGGAGAGCAACAAATATTTGGAAAGCACTTATTCTTTAGTAAATGAATTAACTGGGGCTAAGTTACAAATTCCATCAACTACCCCTACCATTACAGAAGAAACTAACGAATTGGATGAAGCCAAATGGGAAACCTATAAAAATCAAAGATTTGGATTCCTTATAGGCTATCCAAAAGACTGGACAAAAGGCGAAGAACCGACAAATGGCGATGGTATAACGATTAGTGACGGAAATGGTTCATCGATAAACGCGGCAGGAGGTTTCTATTTCGAAGATCTCCCACCTGATCTTACTGATTATGAGAAAGTAAATACAGGAAAGACAGGGTTCACCACTTATCAAAATACAACTATTGATGGAAATAATGCTATTGTAACGAAGCAAATTCATATCCGAGACGATAAAAGAATTGAGTTTGAAACAATAATCACAATCGCCAATGGTGAAGACATTAACCTAGCATTCGATATTCTTAAAACATTCGAAATATATATTGGAGATGAAGGATAAAACCTGATACATCATCAACCTTAAAAAATGAGTTACAAAGCGAAATTCCACAGGTTTTTTATTGAATGAGCCAAGTTTCAAATATAAAAAAGGTGATCACATTGGTCACCTTTTTTCACTTCATTTATTTTAAATCAATTGACTTAATATCTTAACTTGCGTATCGAGCTTACCCGCAGAATCGCCGATTCCTACGAATTCATCAACGGCTTGCTGTATAAGATGCTGACTATTGTCGATTGTCTTCTGTGAACTTTTGGTACCCGCACTAACCTTGTCGACCTGTTTAGATATTCCCTCAACAGTAGCTCGTATCTCGTTTGTAGCCTCCTCAACTTGATTAGCCAGCTTGCGTACTTCAGTCGCTACAATGTTAAAGCCGCGACCATGCTCCCCTGCATGTGCTGCCTCTATCGCTGCGTTTAATGCTAGAAGTTTGGTTTGCGAAGCAAAACCCCGAATCGTTTGTACAACATCATGAATAGCACTGGTCTGTTGCTCTAAGTCATGAAGCAATCTTAAGTTGCTGTCATTTTCACTCAATACATGCTCTATTGCTTTAGCCACTTGCTGAGTACGACTTATTCCATCTTCCGTACGTTGGTGTAAATTTTCAGCCATTTGTTGTAATTCACTTGTTAGTTTAATGGCAGCCGTTTCTCTTGTCGTTATGTCTGTTGCTACTTTCAGGACACCTACAATCTGTCCATCATCATTACTAACTGGCATGTATGTAGCTTCAAAACAAAGTATTCTTCCGTCCTTCGCTACGCGAACAATCTTCTCTTGAAATTTCAGACCATTTCTCAAGTTATCCCAAAGCTTCACATAGCCTGAGCTTGTAGCAAAATCCGCAGTACAAAATTGACGATGGTGCATGCCGAGTAGTTCGGAGACCTGGTAACCCATTGCCCGAGCAAAATGTTCATTAGCCCAAAGTACATCTCCCTGCGAATTAAACTCTATCATAGCTAGAGATTGCTCTAATGCCGCCAAAACTGCTTTTCCTTCTAACACCTGTGTACTTTCATAGATTCCCTGTTTCTCCATCTACCGATGCACCTCCTCTAATTACTTGAAAAATTAACCACATTGAAAATAGACTCTTGCAAATTATACAAGAAAAAATATATGAAATGAAGAAATATCTTTACTGTCAACTATATTTTCAAAAAAAATAATATTAAACATACATTTCATAAAATAAACCCCATTGGATTTGCTTATCCAGTGGGGTTTATTAGCACAAAAAAAGTGATTAAATTCAAACTAAAAAATAGAAACAATTTTATCAAGTATGCCAGTTACATCAAGAAAAACGATGATAATCGCTAAAGGAATAATAAATCTCATTATAAAAAACCAGATTTGAAATGCAGTAGACCCGAACCGAGAATGCTGCAACAATTCCTCTCGCAAAGTGCTTTTCTTAATTTTTAGCGGAACGAAAATTGAGATCAAAAACACTCCAAGCGGCATTAAAATATTACTAACTAAATAATCGGCTGAATCAAATAAATTTTTCGTGAAAATGATGAAATCAGATAGAACGCTATAAGACAATGCAGAGGGAACGCCTACTACAAAGATTAGAATGCCAATAATATATGCGTATTTTGTTCTCTTCTCCTCTTTCCCTTTCACAACAGATGCTACAATTATTTCTAACATTGAAAAGGCTGAAGTTAATGTAGCAAACAAAAACAATGATAAAAATCCTAAAAAGAAAACTTCTCCAAACATGATTTGATCAAAAACAGCAGGCAATACAACAAACAATAAGCCAGGTCCTTCAGATGGTTCTAAACCAAGTGAAAATACAGCTGGGAAAATAGCTAATCCTGCTAATAAAGCAATCAAAACATTCATTGTAACAATTGAAATTGCCGGTTGAATTAAGCTTTCTTTTTTCGAGAGATAAGAACTATACGTTACCATTACAGATACTCCAACACTTAAGGAGAAGAAAGCTTGGCCCATTGCAAACAGAATACTTTGCGATGTAATATTTGAGAAATCAGGTGCTAAAAAGAATTTTACACCTTCCATTGCGTTATCGAGTGTGAGTGAGCGAATGATTAGAACAATAAATAGTATAAATAAAGCGGGCATCAAAATTTTACTCACTTTTTCAATTCCATTTTGAATCCCTTTTGCTACTACTAAGACAGTAACAGCCAAAAACACAAATTGAGCTGCAATAACCAGTGTAGGATTTCCAATCGTCACGTTAAAGACGGTTCCGTAGTCTGCTCCCTCACTAATTATCCCGCCAAACAAACCTTTAACAAAATATATAACGATCCAACCGCCAATTACACTATAAAAAGACAGTAAAAGAAAGCAAGTAAATACCCCTAGCTTTCCAATCCAATGCCAGTTACTATTAGGCGCTAAACTGCGATAAGCACTAATGGCTTCCTTTTGTGTGCTTCTGCCAATAACAAACTCTGCTAATAACAATGGAAAACCCATAAACAAAGTAAATAAGATAAAAAGAAGAAAGAATGCGCCTCCTCCACTTATACCCGTAACATAAGGAAGCTTCCATATTGCGCCTACTCCAATAGCTGATCCTGCTGCTGATAAAATAAAACCAATCTTTGATGACCACTGCTCTGATGCTTGCACGCTAATCAATCCAATCTAATTTTAATATGTCCTCAACGCAACAATGTAAAAGACAAAAAAAGCAACATCTCTATCATTAACGATAGGGACGTTGCTTATTATGCGGTACCACCCTAATTGGAAAAAAAACTTATTTTTACACCAACCATTAATTTTTTAATAACTGGGAGATCGGCTAAATAATGTGCTTTTCGTCGCTCATTCGATATTAATAATAATAAACGGAATTATAGTATGGTAACAACTAAAGGTCAACCCTTTATTGAGAATTTAATCCCGGATTGTATTTATCTATGCCTGATGTTATTCTAACTATTAGAGATGCAATCAAAGGAGCATAAACCTTATCATGTGGATTACTCTGTAAAGATTAACAATTCGAAAAGATGCCTGTAATAGTGATTACACTATTTTATTAGGCATGCTTTTCTTTAATCTTACAGGGTATGCAGGGAAAGGTAGATCATAGATCCCTACTGCGGATACCTAATGGTATTCGCTTTTTTCATTGGGAAACCGCATCTCTATTGATTCTTACCTGCATATCCTCCCAATAGCGAATGGAGGAATTTTATTATGAGACCGAGGTTAGTTTTGATTGAAGGATTACCAGGATTCGGGAAAACGACAACTGCTCAACTCGTTCATGAAATTCTTACGGATATGCATATTAAATCTCAACTGTTTTTAGAAGGAACGCTAGAACATCCTGCTGATTATGATGGAGTCGCCTTTTTTAAGAAAAATGAATTTAATGAACTAATGAGTACCCATGAAAAATTTAAAGATTTCTTGAGTAATTATATGATTAAACAAGGTAACAATTACTTCTTAGAATATCGGAAAATAAAAAATGAATACGGGGCAAGTTTTCCAGATGAATTGCTGCAAGCAGTTGTCAAACATGATATTTATGAATTGTCACTAGATCAAAACAGGAAACTGATAACAGAAAGATGGAAGAAGTTTACGGAGAGTGTTTGGAATGGAACAGACACCTTTGTTTTTGATTGTTGTTTCATCCAAAACCCAGTAACAATCGGGATGATTAAATATGGTGCAAAGAATGATGACGTTATACGTTATGTTACAGAACTGGCAACAATTGTGGAGCGACTAAATCCGTTATTGATTTACGTAGAACAGAACGATCTTGATCATTCTTTCAGAAAAGCTGTAAAGGAAAGACCGCAAGAATGGTCAGAAGGATTTATTGACTATTATACAAATCAAGGGTATGGAAAAAAGCAGAGTTACAAAGGGTTAGAAGGAACTCTGCAGGTTCTTAAAGCAAGACAGGAACTGGAAAATGAAATTTTTAACAGCGTAACAATAGCCAAGAAAAAAGTGGATAACTCTTTGTATAATTTAAACGATTATAAGCAAGCTCTAGTAGAGATTTTATCAGAATATTTTAGCTCAACAAACTAACGATACACTTTACGTTCAAACAATAAGGAGCATTTTACCGCGTTACCTGCTCCTTATTGTTTTTAATCTACGTGCTGCAAATCCTCTATAAATAGCTGTCATCTTTCCCCTTTAATAAGTCCCTTGAGAAACAATCGTTTTTATGTAACTATACTTATCCATCTTCACTAATCTACACTCTGGAACATGTGGACTTGTTTTCATTTGTAACGTTAAGCGGTTCAATAATTGAACTAAATGATCCCGCTCTTGATCATGGATAGTAAATTCTAAACCATATCGGTATATGTTATTCTCTATTTCTTCTTTCCAAACAACATTACCAATTACATTAATGATTTCAGCTAAAATCTCCGTCTCAAATTCCAATATAATGTCTTCATTCACCGCTAAAATTAAATGCGATAAAAAACGAAGTCCACCCGCCCCAATATCTTCAATTAACACTTCCGTCTTACCTAAATCTAAATCTTTGTCTTTGATTTTAATAATCGTCATTTGTGAACTTAATGGGAAAGTAAGATGGACACGAAAATACTTTCGCCTATTTACAAATGGGATTTGTTGATTGGTTCCAGAGGGTATCAATATCTTATTAGCTAATAGCTTATTAAACTCTGCAGCAGGAACTGGTTTACTAAAAATGTAACCTTGTATTTCATCGCATTCTTGTTGTTTTATAAAAATAAGTTGTTCCTTCGTTTCAACGCCCTCAGCAACTACTTTCAAACCTAAACCATGGGCCAAATGGATGATTGATTTTACGACTGTAGCATTTGAATGATTAGTGGTGACGTTGTGAATGAAATACTTATCAATTTTTAATACATCAACATTGAATTGCGTTAAATAAGCAAGAGAAGAATATCCAGTTCCAAAATCATCTAATGATACTTTAATACCGAGTGTCTTTAACTTTGTAATTATGGATTCAACCAATTTTTGATTATCTAAAATGGATGTTTCAATGATTTCAATTTCTAGCCAGCTTCCTTCTACCCGTGTTTCCTTTAATAACTGTTGTATATACGGGATAAAGTTTTTTGATAAAAACTGATCAGCAGAAACGTTTATAGAAATAGGTACAAACGGGATTCCTTCAACTTGCCATGAGTTAATTTGTTTACATACGGTTCTTCCAACCCATTGGGTCAGAGGGCGTATCAGACCAGTATCTTCTGCTATAGGGATAAATTCAGCAGGTGATAACATTCCCCATTCTGGATGGTTCCAACGGACAAGTGCTTCTGCACTCACAATTTCTCCCGTTTTCGCATTCACTCGCGGTTGATAATGTAATTCCAGCTTATTATTTTCTATTGCTGCACGAAGTTCTTTTTCAAGTGAGAACCTTTTAAAACAGTCAATTTCCATTACTGGATTATAAAATGTATATTTGTTTCTGCCCTTTTCTTTTGAACGATAAAGGGCTATATCTGCATTTTTCACTAAAGTTTGAGCATCTTGTGCATGATGAGGGTAAAAACTAATTCCTAAACTAGTTGTAATATAATTTTCATAATCATCTATACGAAAAGGTCTCTCCTCAATATTTTTAATGATACTAGTAGCTATCTTTTCTACGGCTTCTTTGTTATCGAATTGCTTGTTCAATATTATCGCAAATTCATCGCCTCCTAGACGGGCAACAAATCCTTTATCACCTATAATGCGAACTAATCTAACTGAAAATTCTTTGATAAATTGATCTCCCAAACCATGCCCAAGTGTATCGTTAATCGTTTTAAATCTATCCAAATCTATATATAGAAGCGCAAATGAGTGTTGATTTTTATTGGATTGCTCTAAAAATTGTTCTAACTCCTTTTCAAAAAACCTACGATTAGGAAGATCTGTTAAATAATCATGATAAGCCATACGTTCTATAATTTGTTCATGATTTTTACGCTCTGTAATATTGAATGCATATCCAATTAACCCCCCGTTTGAAGGAATAACTCTAACCTCTAGCCATTCTTTAGTTGGTTCATAGTAATCTTCAAATGTAATGGGGACTTGTTCTTTAATAGCCTTATGGTAGAAATGGTAGAATGATGTGCCAATTGCTTCTGGGAGTACATCCCAAATATTATATCCCATAAGTTCTTCACGGTTTTTTCCAACAAAATGTTCCATTGGCTTATTTATATAACTAATACACCAATTACGGTCAATAATAAAAAAACCGTTGGTTATATTATCGAGAATAGATTCGCTTGGCGGTAGGTAGAATACATTATTTCTACTATCTACAGAATCTTTTATCGATGAATTTCTTTTAAATAAACTCATATGTGCCTCATCATCCTGTATATTTTTTTGTATTGATAACCACATTTTCAAGCTTCTACTAACCTTTATTACATTTAAAAAACAAAAAGTGGCTTACTCGATTAAAACCGAGTAAGCCACTTTTTTTGGTCAACAAGAAATAGAAGTGGTATATCGGTAGCTGGCTGACATGGAATGGATATCCTTTAGTCCCTATAGCTTTGCGTCCCCATCTTTTGATGGGTTTGCCTTTATCAATAAGAAGAAACAATTATGTTGTACCTATTATCTTAGGCATTATTACCTATTAAATCAATATCAAAAATTAAAATATTACTATTCCGATTGTATAGGTGTTCCTTGATGAAAAAACATTTCCAACCTTCGTTGCTTAATTTCCATATTGAACTACGTAATGTATGTTGCATTTTTAAATAATTGAATATTTTGTATGTAGTTAATATTGTTTTCCAGTTCAAACAACCGTTTCTTTATGGATTCGTTACTTTCCATTTCAAGTGACCTTCCTTCATTTACTTTGATTATGATAAAATATGATAATCAACAAAGCGTTTCAGATAGCCTATCAGTGACAATAAAGGAGACGAATTATGTTTCATCCAGAACAATACAAAGGTACACAGGATCAAAATTATGAGTTAGCGCTTCGTCAGCTTCAAGCATTGCTGGAAGGTGAAACTGATGTGATTGCTAACCTGTCCAATGCATCAGCATTTCTCAATCAATTTTTAGATCATATCAACTGGGTTGGTTTTTACTTATATAAGAATGAAGAACTTGTTCTAGGACCGTTTCAAGGTTTACCGGCTTGCGTTCGCATTCCTTTGCACCGAGGCGTATGCGGAAAAGCTGCAAGCTTAAGATCAACGATCAGAGTTGAAAATGTCCATGAATTCCCTGGACATATCGCATGCGACTCCGCATCACAATCGGAAATCGTCATTCCAATCATTCTAAATGGCGAGTTATACGGGGTTCTCGATATTGATAGTCCTGTGCTTAATCGATTCGACGAGGTTGATCAGCATTACTTGGAGAAGTTCGTCAATCAATTGATTACGCACTTAAAATGAATTAAGTTATCAGAGTCTCTTTTTTTGAGGCTCTTTTTTTTAATAAAGCTGTTCATTTTAATAGCTTCTACATTTATATGGATAAACCTGCTGAAATCCAAGTTAAAACAGCCGTCCCATTTAGGGAACGGCTGCTTAAGTTCCATACGTCGTTTAAAGGAGGAGATCCCTTATCGCAATATGGCGTTTAGAAAATTCGTATTATTATTTATAGGATTATTCGTAAAGAACAGCTTTAACATCTTCATTGTCTATGTTTGATTTGTCGTACCATACGAATCCGCTGTCGATAGCTGGTTGAACCGTTTCGCCCTTAGCTGCCGCTACTGCTGCTTTAACCGTTTCATAGCCGATTCCGACCGGATTTTGGGAAATGGCGCCAGCCATCGTACCATTCTTGATCGCATCGATCTGTGCTTTACCGGAATCGTACCCAATAACCGTAACTTTTCCTACTGCCTTGGCTTCCATTACGGCATTGATAACACCGATCGCCGAGCCTTCATTCGTACCGAAGAAGCCTTTTAATTTTGGATACGCTTGCATGATCGCTTTAGCTGCATCAGTCGATTTCAGGTGGTCTCCTCCACCATATTGAATATCGACGATTTTAATATTCGGATATTTTTCCTCAATACGTTTTTTGAAACCATCGCGTCGATCGATACCTGTACGGCTAGTTTGGTCATGGGCAATGATCGCGATCTCGCCTTCGCCACCGATCAGTTCGGCCATTTTATCCGCTGCTACTCCAGCGGCAACTGCGTTATCCGTTGCAACTGTACTGAGTGGAATATCGCTGTCCACGCCGGAGTCGAAAGCAATAACAGGGATACCCGCATCCTTAGCTTTCTTAAGCAGCGGAATCGACGCTTGGCTGTCGAGTGCGGCAAAACCAATAGCGCTAGGTTTTTTATCCAATGCGACTTGCAGCATTTCAAGTTGTTTATCGACTTGGGATTCTGACTCTGGGCCTTCGAAAGTAATATCCACGTTCAATTCGGCTGCAGCCTTCTCTGCGCCGATCTTAACCGCTTGCCAGAATTGATGTTGGAATCCCTTGGAGATAACCGGAATGTACATTTTTTCCGTTGTCACAGTTGCCTCAGGGCTTGAGCTTTCAGCTGCTGGCGATGCGGTGGATGGAGAATTACTGCCTCCTTTAGAATTGTTCGAGCTGCAAGCGCTAACGACAAATACGAGTACCAAAGCGGCAATTATCCATACTTTTCTCATGTTCATATCCCCTTCTTAATGAATGATATTTGCTTTTATATATACTCTCCTTAGGAGACTATACCGTTGTTAAGCCTTGCGTCGGCGCAGGATATCGGCATATACCGCCAGTAATATAACAAAACCGACAACGACTGTCTGCCATTCCTGTGGGACCGACATGATGCGTAATCCGTTCGTCAATACGCTCATAATCAGAGCCCCAATCACCGTACCCAAGATCGTTCCCTTGCCGCCGCTTAGCGATGTGCCGCCGATGATTACCGCCGCAATGGCTTCCAGTTCATATCCCGCACCGAGGGAAGGGTGTGCTGTGTTCAACCGAGAAGCCATTAGAATACCGGCAATTCCGGTAAACACGCCGGTAATCGTGTAAATAACGATTTTCCAATTACGTACGTTAATACCTGAAAGACGCGTTGCCTCCTCATTACTTCCAATCGCGAAGTTGTAACGGCCTACGATCGTTCGGGATAATAAGATGCTCCCTAGAATGGCTACGATGAAAAAAATAAGGACAGCGTTCGGAATATCAAAGCCTGGAATAAGATCACCGAGCACCGATCCTAATGAGATTTCCATAAAAGCTTCATTATCTGTGAAATAGATCGGCTTTGCTCCCGAAATGACTAGTGCTAACCCTTTAGCGATCATCATCATCGCGAGCGTTGCGATAAACGGCGGAATTCCTAATCTAGCAATCGTAAACCCAGATAAGAATCCACATAACGCCCCAGTCAGCAAACCACCAACAATGCCGATCGGAATTGGCAAGCCCCATATCGTAATAAACATGCCGGTCATGACCGCGGACAACGTCATAACGGTACCAACTGAAAGATCGATGCCGCCCGTTATAATGACGAAAGTCGATCCTAACGCAAGTACGCCAATAACCGCGGTCGAGAGCAAAATTCCAATGATATTGGAAAAGTGAAAGAAATTATCCGATGCGATTGAAAAAAAGATAACCAATAAAATCAAACTACCAAAAACTAATAGCTGCTGCAGACCAGACTTGATCGCAAAATGCGATTTACGCTCAACCACCGTTGCTTTATTCATTCTTCTCTTCCTTTCTCTGTCGACCTTACCCGATCCGATCTGTCGCATAGGTCATGATCTGCTCTTGGGTCGCATGATGATCATTCATAAGCTCCCCCGTGATTCGTCCTTCGCACATGACAATAATGCGATGACTGAGCCTTAAAATTTCCGGCAATTCAGAACTGATCATTATGATAGATTTGCCTGAGGCAGCCAAGTTCTCAAGAAGCTTGTAAATTTCGCTTTTGGCTCCGATATCAATTCCTCGAGTCGGCTCATCGAATATCAGGATGTCGCAATCCCGCGTTAACCACTTACCGATAATCACCTTCTGTTGGTTCCCCCCAGAGAGAAATTTCATCTTCTGCTTGATACCGGGTGTTTTCACCTTAAGCTCCTCAACGATTCGAGTCGAAACGTCATTCATGCGTTTTTCATTCATCCAAAATCCCGCACTCGCGAAACGGCCTGCAGTTGCCAGTGTAGCGTTCGTTGAAACATCCATTTCAAGCAGGCAGCCGAAGTGCTTTCTATCCTCACTCAAATATCCAATGCCATGCTTTACGGCCTGATGGGGGCCATTTATCCGCGCCTTGCGGCCATGGACGTAGATCTCACCGGACTCAATGGGATCAGCGCCGAAGATTGCCCGAGCGACTTCTGTTCTTCCTGCACCGACTAGTCCAGCCACTCCAAGTATTTCTCCCTTTCGAAGTGAGAAGCTCACATTGTGAAGAACATTCCTGCGGTTCAAATTACGCACCTCAAGCATCATCTCGCTCGTTTCGTCCTTAATCCGATTCGTCTTATCCGACTGATAAAGCTCTCGGCCCACCATCATCGAAATAATTTTATCAATGGTTGTTTCGGCTGTCGCAACTGTATCAATATAACTGCCGTCGCGCATGACCGTGATACGGTCGGTTATCCGTTTTAACTCCGCCATACGGTGTGAGATGTACACAATCCCCACTCCTTTAGCCCGCAGCTGAACGATAATCTTAAACAATTCCTCGATTTCCGCATCACTAAGCGCCGCTGTCGGTTCGTCCATGATCAGCACCTGAGAATCATAAGAAATGGCTTTTATAATTTCGACCATTTGCTGCTTCGCAACCGTCAGCTTTGAGACGAGTGTAGTCGGATCGATATCTAGATTCATTTGCTTCAGCAAAACAGAGGTTTGTCTATTCATCTCTTTCTCGTCAAGAAACAGTTTTATAGCTTTTCGAGGCTCTTTGCCGATAAAGATGTTTTGCGCAACAGTCAGATCAGCTGCAAGATTCATCTCCTGATGGATCATGCTGATTCCCATTTTTTGAGCGGATCGTGTATCTGTAATACGTACTTCTTTGCCCTTGTAGAGGATGCGCCCCTCGTCCATCTGATAAACGCCCGTAAGCACTTTCATCAGGGTCGATTTCCCCGCTCCATTTTCCCCAACAAGTGCGTGCACCTCACCAGTACGCAATTCGAACTTGCAATCTTTCAATGCGTGAACACCAGAAAAACTCTTCATGATCCCTTCCATCTTCACAATACTTCCACTCATCATTCCATCTCCCATCTCCTTGTTCATGTTGTTACCGTTAACTTTACACGGTTCATTCCATCACTTACATGTGATTTCATCTTATAAGAGTCGAATAATTTTGGAGATTTATACGATCAGCCTGCAATAAGACGCCAACAAAAAAAAGATGGCATAGCAGGCTTTCGCCTACTCTGCCATCTTTCCCACTTACAACAGACCCTCAACTACTCCATACACTAATCACCAATAAACGGAAACAAAAGCTTCTGATTTTCCTCTTCATACATGTTTTCTTTCGTGATGAGCAGCGAGCCCGTATCAATAAGCTTAGCAACCTTCTTGCCCTTGACAACCTCCATTGCTGTCTTGATGCTGAGATAGCCCATCTGAAAAGGTCTCTGGAGTACAGTCGCTTTCATTACACCCTCATCCAGAAGCTTGATTTCATTGAATGAACTGTCGAATCCAATCAATTGCACCTTTCCCTTTAAGCCAAGCTCCTGAATCGCCCGGCCCGCTCCGACCGTAGTCGGCTCGTTCAGACCGATGATCCCGAACACATCTTTATGCACCTGCAGCATTTCCAAAACCAAGTGATAGGCATTTTGCTCAGATCCTTCGCCATAGTAAGTCCCGAGCATCTCGATTTCCGGATAATTCTCAATGACTTCATGGACACCTTTTTGTCTGTCAATATGAGAAGCAGCGTTTTTGACATAGCTGACAATCGCTATTTTGGCCTTATCTTTAATTAAGCCTTTCATTGCTTCTCCCGCTTCCCTGCCTGCGTTGACGTTATCTGTAGCTACGACGCTATCGGCAATGTCAGATTCAATCCCCGAATCAACGATAATGAGCTTAATTCCACTTTTTTTTATTTTCTCGGAAACGGGTACAAGCCTCTCGTAATCGGTTGCAGCCAATACAATCGCGTCCGGCCGGTTCTCTATCGCTTTTTCAACTAGCGCAATTTGTTCATCAACATCCGTTTCCGAATCCGTTCCCCATACTTGAACATTTACATTGAACTCTTGAGCGGCTTCATTCACCCCATCGATTAACACCTGCCAGAATTCTACCGATGTATCAATCGTTTTAATGATTACCGTGACATCGATCTTCTTTTTCGCACTTAATCCATTATACCCATATACAAAAACAACCACTGCGATGAGAAGGAGTGCAACCGCGGTTGTTAACCACTTGTGAATTCCTTGCATGTCTCTCGTCCTCCAGAATCTAGCGTGATTTGGGAATTCGAATTTTTACGGTTGTTCCTACTCCTAGAACGCTATGATAGGTCAATCCGTATTGCACACCGTAATATAACTTAAGCCGCTCTTGAACATTGCGCACGCCTACTCCTCTTCCGCTCTCTGCTACAGGAGATGGAAGATGCAGGGATTTCAATTTTTCCTCATCCATCCCATTACCATTATCTTCGACAATCAGAATAATGTCCGTGTCGGTTTCTTCGTACGCAATTCGGATGAAACCAGGTCCTTGCTTCATCTTAATGCCATGATAGATCGCGTTCTCAATAAGAGGCTGCATGATGATTTTGATGATCCGATATTCAAGTACAGAATCAGATATTTCAATGTGATAATCCAACTTATTTTTATACCGCATTTTTTGGATCATTAAATAGTTCGTAATATGCTCAATTTCAGTTCTAATCGCAACTAACTCTTCTCCCTTGCTGATCGATGATCGGAATAGCTTGGCAAGCGCCGAAGTCATCAAAACAACTTCTCTGGATTTGTTGCTCTCGGCCATCCACACAATAGAATCCAGCGTGTTATATAGAAAATGCGGATTGATTTGAGCCTGCAGCGCGCTGATCTCGCTCTTGCGTTTCAGCTCCTGATCCAATACCGTTTGCAGCATCAACTCTTTAATCTTTCCGACCATCATATTGAATGCTCTTGCAAGCCTTTGGATTTCTACTGTTTTATGGGCCGGCACATGGATATCGAAGTTGCCCTTCTCCACTTCCTTCATATAGCCCTGCAATCGTTTGATCGGTTGACTCACTCTCTGGGATAAGAACAAGGAAATAATAATCCCGATGATGATACAGATAATCCCAAAGAAAACGATAGAAAGCAAAACATTATTCTGATTGTCGGCCAATTCACTCACGTAGGATACACCAACAATTTTCCATCCGAATTCGGAATCTTGAACGGTATACATTCGACTTTCACTGCCTTGCTTGCTTATGAATGTTCCGTTTCTGACTTCGAGCACCTTATCTATCATCTCTGATTTCAAATTACTATAAACCAATTGTTGCTGGGGGTGATAGACGATTTTCCCTTCCGAATCAATGATGAATAAATAACCTCTTTGACCGAGTCGAATGTCCTTAAACATGTCGTTCATGACGCTAAAATTCAAATCAACTAAAAATATACCAAGCTTCTTATTCCCATCCTTGCTAACCAGTTCCCGGCTTAGTGAAACAACCCAAGGATACCGATCTTTAAAAATAGGCTGTACGTGCGAAGAGGAAATAACACTGCGCCCGCCCATGCTCTCTGCGTTCTTATACCAATTCATAGTTGTAATATCAACATTGGGATTCAATTCAAGTTCTTTGCGGCCGGACACAAATTGTCCACCATAACCGAAAATGTTGGCTGAACTTATATCCGTTCGGGATACTAGCATCGCACCCAGCATTTCAGAGATTGTTTCCTTATAGTCTTTTTCCTCCTTCAGGCTATTAAAAGTATCTGAGGATAAATAAGCTTGAACCGCATAATTGCCCGCTACAAGATCAGACATGTACTTCATGCCGTTTATATAGGATTTAATATTGTTGTTTACCTGTTTCACAAGCTCCGTCGTGTAAGTCTGCGCCGTGGACTTAACGGAATCTTTAGTCAAGTAAAAGGAGGTAACGCTCATAATAATACTTGTCATAATAATGAGAGAGACCGAGGCTAGCACCATATTCGTCTGAATACTAGGCAATCGCGAAAACATTCTCACTCGTATCACACTAACCCTTTTATCTTTTTATGGCGATAATCCGTTGGTGTTTCACCTGTATGCTTTTTGAATGCACCGCTGAAATAATGAGGATCACTGTATCCAACCGTATATGCGATCTCGTAACTCTTTAAAGAGGTCATGTTTAATAGTTCCTTCGCTTTTTCCATACGTAAATGAGTTACGAATTCCACGAATGTTTTACCGTTGGTTTGCTTGAATATGCTGCTGAAGTAGCTCGAACTCATCGATACGTGATAACACACCGACTTTAATGATAATTTCGGATCCATATAATGCTGCTTAATGTACTCTATCGATTTTGCTACCTGAAACACGCTTTGATGTTCCCTCATGCTTTTGATGCTCCCGACCACTTTCGCGCATTGAGCCTTCATCCAGACTTCAACTTTATCCATCGAAGCAAGTCGAGTAATTTCATTTAACGGACTTTGAGTTTCTCCGAACACCTGCGTATGTTCAATGCCCATGACATAAAGCGTGTGCATGATCGTTAATACGATTCGTTGAATATACATCTGACAAATATCGAATGGATAAACATGTTCCCGAAACATAATGAAGATTTGCTCGATCCATTCATCCATCTCTTCTGGCGATCCGGTTTTCAGTTTAGTAATTAACTCGCTTTCCCAATCAACTAGCGATAGCAACTCCGGACGCTTACGCTGTTCCATATCCGATATACATATGATTTGGTTGGTTCCGATTACAAAGCGATAATCCAATGCCGAAAGAGCCGATTGATTTAAACGCTGCACTTTGTCCGTTAAATGGCATACATGTCCAATGCCTATGGAAAGTTTAACCGGCAAATAATCAGTAATCTTACTATGAATTTCTTCTGCCACCAACGTAGAAAGATCATGCAATTCCTCTGGTTGATTACCAGAAATGATTAGAAGCACTCGGTTTTCCCGATCCCTGAAAATAAGCGTCCCTGCACGGTTTTCTATAACTTCTTGAGCGATGTTATAAACAGCAAAACGAATAAGTTCCTCGTCGGATAAAGTACTTGGCTGAGTCCATACAAACTCGTCCACCTCTATGGCCAGCTCGATCACGAAGGAGCCGTTCCACTCTATCTCAAAATAATTGAAGCTATCCTTCATTTGTTTTTCTGGTATCGACGTGCTTGCAAAACGTTCTAAAAAACGTTCTTTCAACAGAGGAAGGCTCTCCCTCAGTTGCCGTTTCAACTGCTCGAAATCTTTGATTTGCTTTCTTTCACTGTCCAACTCCATACGAATTTTATTTATAACTTGCTCAAGTTCAGCAGCGGTAATCGGTTTTAAAATATAGTCGACGGCTTGCAATTTCAAAGCTTGCTGCGCAAAATCGAAATCATCGTATCCTGTAAATATGACGACCTTCACTTTCGGATAATGGATGGACAGTTCGCGTGTCAGCTCTATTCCGTTCATGAAGGGCATTCCAATATCGGTCAATACAACATCCGGCGTATGGCGGGTAATAAAATCAAGCGCTTCCTTGCCGTCTTCGCAAGTGCCCACGCACTCAAAGCCAAGCCTTTCCCAGTCCATTTGATCCTCTATCGCTTCACGAACCAATGCTTCGTCGTCAACAATCAGCAACTTGTACATGAGATCCCCGCCTTGTTTCTAAGATACATTGATTGGATAGATCGTTCTAGAATACTTATAAGAGTCCTCATTTAAAACATTCTATACCTGGCACAATTAATTGAAAGCGCTATCAATAAATTCATCTGTAATAGGTTGAAGTAGTTGAAAGCTTGTTAAAATAATGACTCGTCTCTTTTACTTTTTCCTTTAATAATATTAGGGGAATATGGATATGTAAATGCGATTATATACGAAATTAGTTGATTTTCTTCTTATTTTTATTAAAGACCTCCGCAAATGCTTAAATTGCTGCTCCTTACTCAGTATTTTGTATTGGATTTGATTATTCTTGAAAATCAGATGAGCATAAACCAACAAACAAACAAATGACCCGCAGGATGGTCGCCTCCGATTCGAAGCCTCCATTCTTTTGGGTCATTGTTTATATATGGGGACTATTTTTTCGAACGTTTATGGGAAGATGTTTTAGCATGCTTCCGTGGTTTAACACTCGAAACCATAACATTTTTTTCAGTATACGTGTAATGTTGTTTATAGACCGGACAACAATGATGCTGCTTTACTATTTCAATATTTTGAACGACATTCACAAGCTGCGGATGGTAGTAGTCCTCATATTGCGTAATTGGAGGATCATAGACAGTCTGCGTTGGACAATCAGGACAAAATTCAGCTTCATTCACGCCACCAACATTACCCATATTAGCATTAGCCACATTAGCATTGCCCATATTATAGTAATCATTACGGTTCAATATAACTATCCCCTTCCCGTTTTGGAATACACCTCATTATATTCACAGAGTTGTAATCCGACATGTACACTTGACCCGCAAGGCGATAGCCTCCTATGTTCATGTGGGTTTAAGGGCAAGACAATTACTGTGAACCATTTAAGACCTATTTAGAGTTTTCTCTTTTTCAAGTATGGTCTGATCATATCTTGCAATTTTATCATCCAAACGTTCGTACACTTTTTTCATATCCTCTATTTTCTTTGCAAGTTGCTTACGTTGCTCGATTAGAAGATCTTTTCTAACCCCGATGGTTTCATCACCCTGTTGAAACAACCCGACATACTCAATTAACATTTCAACTGGGAGATCTACACCACGCATACATTTGATATATTCAACCCACCTGCAGTCTTCTTCCGTATAATCCCTGATTCCGCTTTTATTGCGATTCACCCGTGGAATAAGCCCAATTCGTTCATAATAACGGAGTGTATCCTGCGATAAATCGAATTTCTCACTTACTTTAGCAATAAGCATGAAGATTTCACTTCCCATTTTCAGATCAAGAACGCCCGTGAAAAAGATTTGGACGCTCTTGTCTTTCCTAATATCTACCTGTCATTACATCGAAATAGCACCGACTACCCGATGAGGAACATACAGCTCTTCCATCGACGCAATTTCTTCTGGTGTTAACGTAATTGAAAGAGCTGCAACTGCATCTTCGAGATGGGACAATTTCGTAGCGCCGAAAATCGGAGCTGTTACTGGTTCTTTCTGCAACAACCAAGCAAGTGCAATTTGAGCACGGGGAACGCTACGTTTTTCAGCAATTGCCGTAACCCGCTCTACAATCAATCGGTCAATATCTGCAGTCGCATCGTATTTAGATTTTTGAGCTAGGTCGGTTTCGGATCGATATGTTGTTTCCGACCAATCACGCGCCAATCTTCCTGATGCGAGGGGACTATAAGGAATCACACCGATTTTTTCCTCCTTACAGAGCGGCAGCATTTCTCTCTCTTCTTCACGGTAAATGAGGTTTAAATGATTCTGCATCGATACGAATCGGGTCCAGCCATTTTTTTCAGCTACATGATTCGCCTTTAGGAACTGCCATGCATACATGGCTGAAGCACCAATATATCTTGCTTTCCCAGCTTTCACAACATCATGCAATGCTTCCATCGTTTCTTCAATGGGAGTATGGTAATCCCAGCGATGGATTTGATAAAGGTCTACATAATCCGTTCCCAGCCTCTTTAGGCTCTTATCTATTTCGGTCATGATTGCTTTTCGAGAAAGTCCAGCACCATTGGGACCTTCTTGCATACGGAAAAAAACCTTTGTCGCGAGTACAATTTCATCACGATTGGCATATTCCTTTAAAGCTCGTCCAACAATTTCTTCGCTTGTACCATCTGAATATATATTCGCCGTATCAAAAAAATTGATACCAAGCTTTAGGGCTTCTTTTATAATAGGACGACTGTTCTCTTCATTAAGTACCCAAGGATGAGTCCAACGCTCCGCTACTCCAAAGCTCATACATCCAAGACAAAGCCGAGATACATCCAAGCCTGTATTTCCGAGTTTCATATATTCCATTTAATAGTTCCTCACTTTCAAATAGATATTGTTTCCTACAGATTTAGTTTACTACTTGGAGTTAACTCCAAGTCAAGTCATTAGGCTGTTTGTTTGTGTATTATACATTATAGAACGGATACCATCCATTTAATCCAATGGGCAGCCGGCACCAGTAATGCTTGTGCAAGAATAGTTCCAAATAATCGAGACAGCATTAATAACCCAAAAACCTTATTAAGTGTTGCGATCTCTTTTTCTCCTCTAAGAACTTTATCAGTAATTAAACCAATTTGCGGATCAATGAGTATGGTAAGTAAAATAGTCGCCATTCCATTTATTAGACCTGAAGATTGTGAGGCGGCAGTCGAGAATTCTATTGTTAATGTTGAGGCAAGTAGAGCCGCTAACACTCCAATTGTGTAAATAGCAGTTACCAAACAATTAAGAAGCACTAGCCTTTTGGGTATGCCTCCGATTCTTAATCGCGACAGCATGGATAGCTTTGGAAAGCGAAAATGATATCTTGCATAATTAATCTTTTGAAAGGAAACTGAAGAGCGAACCATTTGAGGTATAGACCCTGCTATTTCTAAATGGGATATTACCCTCGTAGAAAGCAAAACGGCAGATGGGAAAAGTAATAAAGCTGTAAAAGTCCCTAATGTAGCTGCACCAATAATTATGCGAAACTGATCAATTAGATTATAATCAACATGCTGTTTTGCGAAGTCAATCATTTTACCGGTCATTGGGGCTTGTACCATATTTGCCGTTCTTGAAATAATAAGGATTATCCCAGATAAGGACAAGGCAACCGCCAATTTCTCTACTCGTACACCTGCTAATCGAAGAGAATAAGTAAGAGTCTCTGAAAGATGAATGATAAATGTAAACAAAGCCACAAATACAACTTGCTCCAACAATCGATCACCTCATAACGTTACGAAAGTTCGTATATGATCCAAAAATACCTTTATACTTTTTTCACACTTATGTCTCTAGTTAAATGATAGAGATAAAAACCATCTTTAAAAAGAGAAATTATCTCATTTAATATTTCCTATTTAATACATACTAAACTTTATTTGATTACCTGCTACGCTTATTGACCTTATACCGTTTCCACGATTCACAAAAGCACATAATAAAACCTCCCATTAGACCTATTAAAATCTAGGTTTGCTACTAATGAGAGGTTTTCATCGCAGCATTTGCATCAAAGCGTTGGCTTCGTATACGAAGATGCTCACGCAAATTATTCGGATGTATTTTCAAATATATTAGTTTCCACTTACTGCCAGCATCTTCTATAAGTTTCTTGTTCTCTGTTCTTCTTTTATACTGCCAAAAACTAAAATCAATAACCACATGCTTTTTAACGTGTAAAAAATTACTAATAGCTTGCGCAATTTCAATTCAGCCTCTATTTTGTATGCTCATACTTTTCTATTGGGTAATCAATCCCGTACCGGCCATAAGTGGTCCAAATTTCCTCGTCAATGGAGAGACGAACAAATCCTTCCTTTTCCAACTGTTGAGCAAATGGTATGTAGATACTTGACCTAAATAAAATAAAATTAATTTAAACTATACTGGATATTTAAGTTAAAATAGACATAAATAAGGTGTAAGAATATTTAAACAATCTATTTAGTTAACCACAAAAACCAAGTGATTTTTAGGAGGAATAATAGATGGATATGAAATACCCAATTGGCAATTTTTATTTTGATGGTGAAATTACTATCCGTGTTACAAGTGATTGGATAAATGAGATTGAAGATTTACCAAGATTATTACGAGATACTGTAAAAGACTTAGATAATGATCAGCTTGATACAGCTTATCGTTCAGGAGGGTGGACTGTTCGACAAGTAATACACCACCTTGCGGATAGTCATATCAATGCCTATGTTCGCTTTAAATTGGCTCTTACGGAAGAAAATCCTGTAATTAAGCCCTATGACGAAACGAAATGGGCGGAACTATCCGATTATAAATTGCCAATTGATACTTCACTTACACTTCTCGAATCATTGCATAAACGCTGGACCAACCTTTTACGCAGTCTAACACCTGCTGATATGGAAAAGACATTTATTCATCCAGATTCAGGTAAAGTTTCAGTAGGTAAAAATATAGGAATTTATGCTTGGCACGGTAGGCATCATCTTGCACATATTACTTCTTTGTGTAATCGTAAGGGCTGGTAAAGGATTTTATATACTTTTACACTTAAAGTAATGAATAGCCTTAAATTTAAACTTCAACAGCTTATTCATATGTAAAATTTGATCTGATGTTAAGTAAGCAATTAGACAATCTTGTCCAAGGGATGCGATGACTACTCATTTAGAATTGAAAAGGTTCTTTCTCAAATTCTTGTTGCGAAAATTGTTCAAGCAATGAATTTGTTGTAATTCCAGGGTTCAATGTAATTTCGAACTCAGCTAATTTAGTGAGTTGATCATCAAAAGAAATGGTTTTCTTCTTGAAAAAACCAAACATTTTACGCACCTTCTTAATCATTGATTTTTGGATATGAAACCAAATATTCATCATGAAATTAAACGTTCAACAATTAATGTACTTTGTTACCTTGCCTGTTTCTGTCACTTAATTCAAGAAGACCTCGAACAAAAAAGAACATACTAATAGCCCAAACTACTCCAATGAATGCAAAAGAGAAAGAGTTATATACCGAGCTTGTGAAAGCTCTTGTTTCGAGTATTCTTATCAAATGTACTGCACCAACAGAGAAAAGCAGCAAATGGCCCAATATCCATCCATAACCTTGTCTTCTATTTTTCCTCATCAGATAAATAACCATTGAAGCCACAGGAACCATAACAATTATTAAACCTAATCTCAATAACAAAAGAACCTCTTCTTCCAATAGCATTTAACCTTCACATCCCTATCTTGTAAAAACTTTTCCCTAAACGATTATACATCAAATACTGGATATAATGTAATTAAACAAGCTATTCGTCAGCTTAGTGTTAGACGCCAATAATTTTCTTTGAAATATCCTGTTTCGATGAAGATGTCTGAACACACAAAGAGACCCACATCGCTGTGGGTCTTCGTTTTATATAGGTTCATTTTAGACTTCTATATCGAATGTGAGCTGTCCAATATAGGTCAATTGTTCAACTTCTAAATGATCGGCAGCACCATCCAAGATACGACGGACACCCTCTAATGAATCTTGAAGGGTTAACCATTCACCTGATTTGTTTGTAAAAGATTCTGCAACATAAAATGGTTGAGTGAGGAACGACTCCAACCTTTCACCACGACTATAAATCATTTTATCGGATTCTGGTAAATTCTCTATTCCTCGTGCTCGAACCAATGAACGTAACTCCCGATATCTACGAAGCAACTTTCGTGCTCTTTGTTGTAACGTCAAATGAGTCGCTTCGAGATGAGCTCCTTCTAATACGGTGGAAGTCGAGAATACTGGATCTATCGCCGGGAATAGGTTACGTGATGCCATGTCCGCATCAAATCGCAATAGCGTATCCAATGGACCGTAAGGTGCCTCTTCGTCTGCAGCCTCAAAATTAGTATCCACTAATGCTATGGTTACGGGCCGGGTACCCGCTTCTTGGAGCCTCTCTCGCAAGGTCAATAAGTCACCAGAGAGAACAATCGATCTATCCGCCCCAAGCAGTACATCTCTATCCGAACGGAAGGCAGCTATCTGCTTATATACCTCATCGAGAGTAGAGCAGGTCATTTCGGCCTCAGTTTCCACATCACTGATCCCATCCGTCTCACCCTGCGGCTTCCAAAAAACAGTTACATATCCACGCCTCTTCATCCGACGAAAGAGTTCAGCCAGCATAACTAACTGCCCCATTCCAGGTCCTGCCACAAGGCCAACTGTCCCTCCGCGCACTATCGGAGCAAATAAATCCAACACCTTCAAACCTGTTTCAATCATCGCTACACCACTCCCTCGAATTATTAATTCATCAAGACTGCAATTAGCAAGTGAAGCAAGAGTCACAAGGGTTTTAACTTCTGCCCTACCCACAGGGATTTTACCTGTACATAAGTTTGATACGGTAGCTGGTCGTAAGCCAGCTGCACGAGCAGCTGTTGTAAGATTTGGAACACGACGACGTAAGAGCGAAACGTTGAGTTGCAGATCATCATTCATTGGATATGTCCCCTTACTCTCGAGAGTAATTTGTATTACGCTAAAACCATCTGTTACTTCATAAAGTAAACCATTTTACTTTAAAAAGCAACATAAATTTTTACATTTTTCTAATGGGGATTACTCTACCAACTTCTAATATAAGATTGATGAATCAGCTGCAATCCCCACCACCGCCTCCTGTATGAATAATCATTTGGGATTCAGGTCCACCCTTCCATATATGGCTTATATCAAATTTAAAATGGACTATCAACCAAATATTCGCAACATAAAATGACGAGATTCCGTTTTGTTTTGTAGATAGTGATAAATAGGAGAACACAACCTCAAATAAGAAAAAGTTGCTGGTAAGGAGGAATTATTATTAATTATTTATATTTATTAGGTTTCTTCATCATTTCCCTCATTACAGTAGTGATATTTTTAATTTTTAGTATCCGATTATTTATCTTCTTTATAAAAAAGAAGCCCTTCCCTAAAAAACTATTCATTGCGACTCTGATAGGAATTGGTTTGATTTCTACACAAGTAATCTATAATACAACCTTTTTTACATTCGATAACACTGAAGGTGAATTTTATAAAGGACCCCTGAACTCACCTACAGACAAATATACGGCTAATGCTTACTATCAGTCTTATGGCGGTGCCGCTGGCGGAGTCAATTTATGGGTAGAAGTCACTTATCACGCTGATGATAACAAACTAAAAACGGTTTATAATAGTGATGCGAATAGCAACTTTTCTATGGAATGGAAAGATGAAGATACTCTATACATAGTAAATGAAGAACCAGGGTTCCCAAGTTCAAACAAAAGTATTGAACTCAACATTGAAAAAGAGACTTATCTGGATAGAGGATTAATTTGGAGGATTATCAATAATAAACATTAACAAACTTTCATCTCTAGAGGTTAATACGAGTTGAAAAACAAGCAAAAGATAAGACCGCCATCGGCGGTCTGGGTTAATCTAATTCTTTTCCCTCAAGAAAGCAAGAGCTTCTTCGTAGCTATTCCAGTGACTTTCAGTAGTATGCTCAGATTGCCTAGCAGAACGGTTCAACTGGATTTTTGTTATCGCTCCATCAACGATAACCGCTGCCCTTTGCATGCCAAAGGTTAATAATTCCTTTTGATGCTCGACTAGTTTCGCTTGAGATTCAGGTAAGAAAGCTTTGACACTGCGCATATCAACAACCACGTCAAATTTACCGCCCATATCTTTGGAGAATTTCTCAATTTCTCTCGTAATTCTATCAAAATCATCAGGCTTAGCTTTCTGATCCCAAACAATCTCAATTATTTTATTCGTCTTGTCTATTATCTTTGATGATGACATATGTACATCTCCTACTCAGGACTGTAGTCTAATTACCATCTCATTCTACAGTTCAGCATCCATTTCTTCAATACTCATTAAAATATTTGATCAAGTTGTAAATTTAACATTTTAAAGTAAGAGCAGTAAGAGCATTTCTTTGTAATGAGAAATGCTCTTTATTTTCGTCAAAATTAAAAGGATATAATAAAACGATATTAATTTATTGTATAACGATAAATAATGTGTTAAAGTCATTTTATCATTACATCAGTGAGGTGCTTTAAATGAATGTTAAATAAGGTTCAACTACCTTCTTAAAGGTACTTGCTAAAGTCACAGGAGATGATGCAGCAGGTCCTATATCATTAAGTCTAACGGGTATTATAGTGACAAGTACCGTTGCACCTTTTGTAAGTATTCTTCAAAAACCAAATAAAAATTTCCTGGAAAAAAATGAAATAAAAATGTGAGGTGTTTATTTTGAGAGAAGTCACAACATTGTTTTTAAAAATAGCTGTTTTTATTATAGGACTACCAGTTCTTGCTTTATGTATATTTTTTATGCCCCATATGGCGAATTTCGCAGCAAAATTGTATCCAAATATTGCCCTAATGAAATATCTCGTTTTCATCGTGATGTATGGAGCGGCTGTGCCTTTTTACTTCGCTCTCTATCAGGCTTTAAATCTTTTACGGTACATTGACGAGAACACAGCGTTCTCGGAATTATCTGTAAAGGCGTTAAAGAATATAAAGTACTGTGCGATTACAATCAGTAGTTTCTATGTATTAGGTTTGCCACTCTTCCGTTTTATAGCGAAGAAAGTTGACCCTCCTATTGGATTAATGGGACTCATCATCATTTTTGCTTCGTTGGTTATCGCCGTTTTTGCTGCTATACTCCAACGACTTCTACAAGAAGCGATTATCATAAAATCAGAAAATGATTTGACGGTCTGAGGTGAATAACATGGCGATTATAATCAATATTGATGTGATGTTAGCTAAAAGAAAAATGAGCGTAACAGCACTTTCGGAGCGTGTTGGAATAACAATGGCTAACCTTTCAATATTGAAAAATGGAAAGGCAAAAGCGATTCGATTATCAACTTTAGAGGCGATTTGTAAAGGGCGGTTTTCTTTTGGGGCAAAAAACAACATTAAGATTTAACATAGCCATAATAAAAAGACCATGTTCATCGCCAATAGGCTGAAATGACGTGCTATTCCCTCTAAGTATATACATGCTAATCTAGCTTAATCCTTCAATTCGATTCTATTTCCTTCCAGATCAATTATAACCCCTATATTTCCCCATTCAAAGCGCTTCAATTTAACAATCACTCCGCGTGTCTCTTACTCGGCTACAGCCAAATCATCACCTCAAATTATTTATTCACTGATATGATACAATTGACTTTCTCAATGTCATAACCCCCGCCCTTACAAGGGCAAATCTTTCCGGTGAAACACTCTTATTCCAATCCCATATAAGACGAGAGCTATGGCTGCAAGCAAAATAAACGAAAACGAGTACCCGCTGCCCTTCATAATCGACTCTTTATCGAAAAGGGTATTTAGAGATAAATACTTAAAGAATGACAGGCTTTCGCTCAAGTCACCTACCATCTTTAACAGGAAAAATGCTAAAGGAAATCCAGCTCCAAAGGCCAGTGAGTTTTTAGTGAAATTACATACACATGAGGATAGGAAAGTAATGCTGCTGATTGCAAAATGCAATAAAAAACATCCTAAAATTAATAATAAAAAGGTTTTCGTATCCATGGAATCCGGCTGAAAGATCATTTCCGCAAGAAGTCCCACTCCTGCAACTATCGAAAACATAAGTAAAAGTGAACCGGTCAGAAATACGGCTTGTGTGAGTGTCACTTGATTTCTTTTGATAGGAGTAGACAAAATATAAGCCATAGATCCACGATCGACTTGGTCCGCAATCAGTTTATTTCCTACAATGATGGAATAAATCATTGGAAAAACAGATGCAATGATACCGAAATAGGCATTATTGATAAAACCAAGCAAGCCATGAGCATCTGCCAAGATCGCTCCAAAAGGCGTATTCTCCACTAACCCTTCGAATCCTTCCAAAGTAGAAGGGGTAAAGAAAGAGATAACGATCGTTAAGTACACACATAGAACAAGGGTAAAGATCAAGAACAATTTGTAATTCGATTTTATCGTGCGTTTCAAGAGAGAACTATTTATCATCATTCTCACCCCCATATAGGTGCATGAAATACTCCTCTAACGAAAACTTTATTTCGGAAAGAAACCTAAGGTCGTAATTTGCTATGACTTTTATAAAAGAATTGATGTCGTTATTCTGAACGATAACCTTCACTTGCCTTTTTGTTAAATCAGTCTCTTTAAAAGCCAACTGCTCCGTACAAAATTTATCACAATCCTCTTGCGTATTGAATTCAATCTCATAAGTTTTCTTATTAGTTTGTTTGATTTCATCAGAAGAAATCGTAGAAACGAGCTTGCCCTGTCTAATAATTCCGATTCGATCGCAGGTGCCGCCTACTTCTTCAAGCATATGTGAAGACATTAATATGGTTTTCCCCTGTGCTTTCTCCTCTTGGATCAGTTCAACAAAGGTGCTTTGCATTAAAGGATCTAAACCGCTTGTAGGCTCATCCAGCACCAACACTTTTGGATTATGCATAAACGCACAAACGATGCCTATTTTCTGCTTCATTCCCTTAGACATTCGTTTTAAAGCACCCGTAGGATCTAATTGAAACTTCTGTATAAGATAGTGCGCTTTCGTCATATCTTTTAATCCCCGCATATCACCCATCATTTTGATGAACTGAGTGCCTGTCATATCGTTTGGAAAGGCAATCTCACCTGGTAAGTAACCCAGCTCCCTTTGGATCAAATCTGGCTTCTCCCAGCTATTCAATCCATCGACCCAAGTACTGCCTTTTTGCGGTTTTGAAAATCCTAATATATGTCTTATCGTCGTCGTTTTGCCCGCTCCATTAGGACCAAGAAATCCGAAAACCTCACCTTCTTTTATTTCAAAAGAAACATCAAATACACCCTTGTGATTTCCGTAATCCTTGGTTAAATGGTCCACCTTTAACACTGCCATTCTTTTCAACTCCTTTTATTGAAAAAATAACAGATTAGTATAAGCAGCAAAAATGCCGTTTATGCGATTTCCCAAACTTTCTGTAAGTATGTACGATAAAGCTCATCCAATATTTCAGTAGGGTCTATCTTTTCATTTTTTTGAGCATCTGCAAATGCCGTAAGGCGCTCGAATTCTAATTCAATAAAATCATTGATGATGTCAACACGTTTTTCCAAGTTGAGCTCTTCACCGGCCATCTTTCTTTTTAGAAGATCCTCAATCTCGTATTTCAAGCTTGAATCCGTTACGAGATCAGATACTAGTTCTTGAAAAAGAATCGGAGGATTCGTATTATATTTCTCAATCCATTTACAAGCTAATATCGGACGCAGAACGTAGAAATACTTCTTAATTCGGACTAGATCACCTTGTAAATACTCTCTAAAATTCCCCTTTGCCATGCTCAAATAATGATGAATGGATGCTTTCGGTGAAAACACTTGCTCTCTCAGCCGCAGCATTTCTTCTTTAAAGCCAAATGCCTCATTATAAACAATTTCCGAAACCAACCACTCCAACAAAGGCGGATTGGACTTTCGAAATAGCTTCAAAGCTTTTCTTATATCCCAACCATTGATATCGAGCAGATCATTTATCGGGACTTCAATGACATCCCTTTTCTCATCAATGGATAAATACCATTCTGGTTGTCTGATGTACACAAATCGAACATCATAGTCGCTATCTTGAGAAGGAAAACCCCACGCCCGACTGCCCGATTCAACTGCGAAGAGAACCTTCACCTGATGCTGCTGCTCAATCTCTCTTAGCTCCTTTAAAATAATGCCCTTCATCAGATCTCCCCCTAATTGCTGCTAAGTAAATTTTACCATGCCCTATGAATAAGTGGTACTCGCATTCTAAATCAATACTTGAGAGCTGCCAGTTGCGCTCCACTAGACCTCCTGTTCATACTATAGTTTCTATCAATTCAGCGAGCATGGCAGTTCATGTATATTTGTTAATGCGAAGTCAAATGATATACAATATAAATGTTCCATCTTTACCAGGGTGGTCCATTTCAAATTAGAGGAGTGAAAAAATGGCTGTTGATATTTATATGAATTTTAATGGAAACTGTCGAGAAGTAGTAGAGTTTTACGCTGATGTTTTTGGGACAGAGAAACCACAAATCATGACCTTTGGAGAAACTCCTCCAAACCCTGAATACCCACTTCCAGAGGAAGCCAAAAATTTAGTCATGCATTCACGGCTTAACATCAAAGGAAGCATTATTATGTTTTCGGATGTATTTCCTGGCATGCCATTTATTATGGGCAATAATATTAGCCTATCCATCGTGGACAAGGATATGGATGAAATTAAATCATTATTTCACAAGCTCAAAGAGGGCGGCACCATTGGCATGGAGCTTCAAGAAACCTTTTGGAGCAAATGCTATGGCAGTCTCAAGGATAAATTTGGTATTGAATGGCAATTCAATTATGACAGCGAAGAGTTAAGCAATACATTTTAATAGATGGAAATAAAAAAAAGGATATGGTGCTTTTCTTATGCAGAAAAGCTTCTATATCCTTTTTTTTGTGCAATAAGTGCTATGTAACACCATACTTGTGATACTATCACTATTTGAAAAAAGATTGACAATTCAAGTTGTCATACATATAGTTGTTTTAACAACTAATCATAGGAAGTGATGATTTTGCGTAAAAAAGGTTTAGATCATTCCATCGGTTTTTTACTCGGCATTACCCAGCGAAAACTATCACATCTGTTTATGCTTCGAATCAAATCATTTGATTTAACACCAGAGCAATGGTCGGTACTCTATCGTGTGAGAGAGAATGACGGTTTAATTCAAAAGGATCTTGCTGAGATTTCCGGTAAAGACAAACCTACTACAACAAGAATATTGGACGTACTTGAAGCCAAGGGATTCGTTACGAAGAAAGCCGGAAAAAATGACCGCCGCGCCTACCACGTGTTTATCACCGAGCAAGGTAAAAAAATAGCCGATGCCATTGAGCCGATTGAATATCAGACGGTTGTAGATGTATCGGAGTCTTTATCAGACGAAGAGTATGAGCAAATGCTCCACATTTTAGAGAAGCTTAATCAACTAGCAACCATATGGACGGAGAAAGAAAAGGAGTAATAACATCATGCCTGAACAGAAAGATAAACTATGGACCAAATCATTTCTTACTCTAACAGCAAGCTATTTATTATTGTTTTTAAGTTTGCAAATGCTTTTATCGCCCTTCCCCTCTTATGCCAAAGAGCAATTTCATCCAGGGGATTTTACGCTTAGCTTAGTTACGAGCTTATTTGCTTTAGCAGCGATAGTAACTCGGATTGTAACCGCAATTCTTTTACGCTCCATTCATCGGAATACGATATTGTTTTGGGGTATTTTCATAGTAACAGCGGTAACCGTCCTATATCCTTATGCGGGTTCCATGACCCAGCTCCTTGGCTTGCGTGTCTTATTCGGAATTGGATTCGGAATGACCAGTACAGTATTGCCAACCCTAGTTTCACAGATCATCCCTCATAAACGTATCGGGGAAGGCATTGGCTACTTCGGTCTTTCCACAAGTATCGCCATGTCCATCGGACCGCTGATTGGGCTTAGCGTAATTAAAGACTACGGCTTTACTAAGCTTTCTTTGCTTGGTGCATTATCCACTGCCTTAATTATTCCATTGCTGCTTCTAACACGCAGTATACCTAAACAGCCTGAGAAACCTGCTAAGTTAGCTCCATCAGTCGCAACTTCAGCGATTAGCAATAAAAAACCATCGATGCGACGCATGTGGTTCCCTGCCGTATTGAATTTATTGATGTCTGTTACCTATGGCGGCATACTTGGGTTTCTCGCACTATTTGGTGAAGAAAAACATTTGGATCAAATCGGATTGTTCTTCTTGTTTATTGCTTTTACTGTTCTAATCGTACGCCCCATTTCTGGACGCATATTCGATCGTAAAGGCCCATTTCTTGTACTCGTGCCTGGAGCGTTAATTGTAGTAGCAAGCTTGCTAATTCTCTCCTATTCCACCACGCTTCCATTCGTGCTTATATCAGCTCTTCTGTATGGACTAGGCTTTGGTGCCATTCAACCTACTACACAAGCTTGGATGCTTCGTGAGGCTTCTCCAGAGCAGCATAGTACGGCGAATAGCCTATACTATAACTCCATTGATTTAGGTGTTGCGTTAGGATCTATGATGCTTGGTATCGTCGCATCCGCATCAAACTACGCGATTATGTATCGCTATGCCTCAGGCGTAATGGTAGTATTCCTCATTGTCTATCTTGCAAGTCATTTCCTGAGCATGAAAAAAAATAATACAATCAACTCCGTAAGTGCTAATAAAAGTACATCATCTTGCAAATAATAAATCTTTAAATGGAGCACAATTGAGCAAAGTATTTAGTCTCTGACTAGATACTTTTTTTATATTTATAAAGGGTACAATCCTACTTATTTTATGGCATTTTTTGCTGGAAGAAATTTTACATTTTATTTTATTGAAAAAGTTTGTTTTAATAGTATTACTACTTAATTTTAAATGGCACTGCAAAGGAGTTGCAAACGATGCAAATATCTTCATTTCTATTACCTAAAAATCAAGTCGCCTTTATCACTTCCACCATATCTATGCGAGAAGCAATGGAACAATTGGAACATCATCACTACACCGCTATCCCGATTATTGATACAGAAGGCAAATATATAGGAACACTTTCTGAAGGCGACTTGCTTTGGAAGCTTAAAAACACACCTGGTCTGAACTTTGACAATATGCACGAAGTGTCAGTAAGTACAGTTCAGAAGCGGATTCGAAATGAATCTGTCAATATCCATGCACATATGGAGGATATGCTGACGCTTGCTGCAGATCAAAACTTTATCCCTGTTATCAATGATGAGGATGTTTTTATCGGTATCATCAGACGCAAAGATATTATCGCTTATTATACGAAGAACATAACGGATTAAAAAAAAGACTAGCGTATGCTCCATCGAGTTTTCTCGTGAGCAGCTGCTAGTCTTTTTTTTATATTTTAAATTGTGAGAGCTTCTCTAATAATTCCTGAACCATTGTGCTGAGAGCGTCAGCTGAAGCCGAAATCTCCTCCATCGAAGCAAGCTGCTCTTCCGAGGCGGCAGCCACACTTTGAGAGTCTGCTGAAGCATCGGACGCAAGATCTGCGAGCTGAATAACGCTTGCTGAGATTTGCTCCGTACTTGCTGTCATTTGCTCCGCAGCTGCTGATACCTCTTGAATCTGCTCGTTAACGTTTGTCATTTCCGTAAGGATAGATGTGAATAAGATCTCGCTATCCGATACACTTTGCACACCTAAGCGCACCTTCTCATTACCTACTGTCATGGCTTGTGATGCTTGTTTCGTATCATTTCTTACATGCTCCACCAAGTCCGTAATTTCAGATGCAGCTTCTTTGGTTTGCTCAGCAAGCTTGCGTATTTCCGTTGCAACCACTGCGAAGCCTCGACCATGCTCACCTGCTCTTGATGCTTCTATGGATGCATTAAGAGCGAGAAGATTAGTCTGCTTGCTGATATCCGTAATCAGACCAATCATTTTGCCAATCTGTACGGAACGATCACCTAACCGTTCAATCGCTTTGCTTGTTTCTTCTACTGACTCCTTGAGCTCAGCCATCTGATTTACTGCAGCCTGCAAACCATGACTTCCAAGTCTCGTTTGATTAGCCACTTCATCAGCGGAAGCCGATACTGCGGATGAGGAATCTGCTATGCGCTGCACGCCAAGAGAAAGCTCACTCATCGATTGTGATGATTCCCCAGCATATTCGCTCTGCGTTTGAGATCCCTCTGCTACTCGTCCAATGGAATCCGCTATCGTTTCAGCCGCTATCCCTGTCTGTTCTGCACTTGCTGTCAACTGTTGGGAGGTCGCGCCTACATTCATTGATAAATCGGCGACATGCTGAAACATTTCTCTTAGCTTAGCAGTCATATTATTAAAATGTCCCGCCATGATTCCAAACTCATCACCAGATCGAACCTCTAGACGTTGCGTTAGGTCGCCTTCAGACATGAATTGAAGCTTCACTGACAAGGTTCTCAGCGGTTTTATGACCATAATCCAGAGTAAGAGTGCCAAGATGGCAGCAAGTATCAGCATAGCTATTACTATGATAATAAAAATATTTGTTCTTGCTGTAAGATAGCTTTTCATAATCGTATCTTTAGAAATGGCCGCTTGCGTATACCAAATTTGATCGCTGCCCGGCAAATGGATCGGTTGAAAAACTCGAAGCATTAGGTCACCTTTGGAGTTTAACGTGTAGCCCTTTAATAAATCTCCACTTTTAACTCCCTGCCATAATGCTTCCTTTTCCGGTGTATCACCAAAAGGTTTTAAAATGGATTCTTTATCATTTGGATTAGCAGCATATAATCCGCTCTCAGTAAGAAGTGATACATAACCGCCAAGCGGCTTATATTTCTCTGCATTTTCCTGTAAATAAGTTAAGGATAAATCTAGACCTACCATTCCTAGAAATGTACCTGATTTATCTAGAATTGGTTGAAGGATTGAAATCATTTGAATTTCTTCACCTTGAACCTCATAGGCGTATGGCTCCATATAAGTAAGCTTCTTGCTTGCTTTTGGCAATAAGTAGAAGTCACCTGCCCCCGCCAGCTCATAATCCCTTAAAGGCTCGACCACAATGTCGTCACCTTTTCTGACTACATAAGGAATGAAACGTCCAGTAACGTCGTCATATGCTGTTTTATTAACATTCGCCTTATCATTCCCATCAAAGGCATTGGGTTCCCATAAGGTGCTAAGACCTGTTATTTCTGGCCTTTTCTTCATCATTTCCGTCATAATTGAAACGACATCCTCACGATTCAGCTTGTTAAGCGATCTGGATTCAGTCAAAATATCCCCTAATATCTTAACAGTAGATTGCATCTCTACCATCGTTTTTTCAATCGTAATGGAATATTCATTACCTGCAGTGAACGCTTCAAGTTCACCATTAGATGTGGAAATTCGCAACAGCGGCTTAAGATTAACAACTAAAATAGTTCCAAAAACAAGTGATAATACTACACTTACAATAATAATAAACTTAACGGTTAATGACAGTTTACGTAATGCTTTCATCTGAACCACTCCACTCTGGGCTAATAATCATTAATCGACAAATTGCGACTAATTGATAATAGGACAATAGACCCATAAAAACTTCGTATCTTCACAAAAAAAGACCAGGACAAAATGCCCTGATCTTTCAAATTCAAACGTATTTTGGTTATTCGTGGAAATTCAGACCTGAGGTTGTTGCCTTAACATATCCTGCACGGATGACAAAGTCTCCGAAGTGCTCGCCCTTTTCCCGCTCTTTGGAATAACGGTGAATCATAGGGTCCAAGATATCCAAGATTTCTTTCTCATCTACATTTTCCTTGTAAAGCTTATTCAATCGATCACCCACAAAACCAGCACCCAAATACATATTGTATTTGCCAGGAGATTTACCAATAAATGAAATCTCACCAAGTGCAGGCCTTGCACAGCCGTTCGGACAGCCAGTCATTCGAATGATAATTTCCTCGTCACGCAAACCTGCTTGATCCAAAACAAGCTCAAGCTTATCTACCAGGCTTGGCAAGTAACGTTCTGCTTCAGCCATTGCAAGTCCGCATGTTGGCAGAGCAACGCAAGATAGAGAGCTTCTCCGAAGTGCAGAATGATGAGCTCCATCAGAAAGTCCATGCTGCTCGATCAGCTCCATAACCTTACGCTTCTTCGCTGTCGTCACATTAGCAATGACTACGTTTTGGTTCGGCGTAAGACGGAAATCACCTGTATGAATCTTCGCAATTTCACGAAGACCAGTCATCAATTTATATTCACCAACATCATGGAGACGTCCGCTTTGAACATACAGCGTTAAGTTCCATTTGCCGTTGCTTCCCTTTATCCAACCATAACGATCGCCATTATGATCAAAATGATAGGAGCGAGCTGCCTCAAGGTTAAAGCCCAGACGATTTTGAAGCTCGGCAACAAACCATTCAATACCATGTCGGTCGATTGTATATTTGAAACGAGCGTTCTTACGAACGGAACGGTTGCCGTAATCACGTTGAATCGTAACCGTCTTCTCTGCAACATCAATAATTTTATCTGGTGTACAGAACCCGATCACTCGTCCCAGTTGAGGGTAAGTGGCAGTATCGCCATGAGTCATCCCCATACCGCCGCCAGCTGTAATGTTGAAGCCAACTAGTTTACCGTTCTCAATAATAGCGATAAAACCTAGATCCTGCGAATAAACATCCACATCATTAGAAGGAGGCACTGCCATACCTATTTTAAACTTACGAGGCAAGTAAACTGGGCCATAGATTGGCTCCACTTCTGCATCGTTATCTAGGCTGTCTACTACCTTCTCGCCATCAAGCCAAATCTCATGGTACGCAGGTGTTCTTGGTGCCAGATGATCACTCACCTTACGCGCCCATTCGTAAACCTCGCCGTGAATTTCGGATTGATAAGGATTTGGATTGCTCATTACATTACGGTTAACGTCACCGCAAGCTGCCAGCGTAGTCAAGAGCGTATCGTTGATGCCTTGAATGGTTTGTTTTAAATTCCACTTTAAAATACCGTGCATCTGAAAAGCTTGACGCGTTGTTATACGCAGTGTATCGTTGCCATATTTATGAGCAAGATCATCCAAGACCAGCCATTGCTCAGGTGTAGCAACGCCGCCTGGTGCAACGATACGAAGCATGAATTGGAATGCTGGCTCCAGCTTCTGACGTTCACGCTCGTTGCGTAAATCTCGATCGTCCTGCATATAGCTGCCGTGAAATTTCAGTAATCGGTTGTCATCCTCAGGAAGTCCACCTGTAATCGGGTTGCTTAACGTTTCTACAAGGGCTCCCCGCAAATACCGGCTTTCTTTCTTAATATGCTCGACCTCACTCGGAGGTCCGCCTATCGGCTTAACTAATTGATCATTCGCCATTGTTGCTATCTCCTCTCGAACACAGACAGTCTTTCTCGTTCTCTATTAGTACACGTCACGCTGATAGCGCTGCTGTTGCTGCATATCGGCAAGATACGCCGAAGCTGCATCACGACTCATGCCGCCTTCACGTTCAAGAATGGTAATAAGAGCAGCTTGCACATCATGCGCCATATGCTTCTCGTCACCGCAAACATATACATGTGCGCCTTCTTGAAGCCACTGGAATACTTCTGCACCCTTCTCTAACAAACGTTGTTGAACGTATACCTTCTCGGCCGTATCCCTTGAGAATGCCACATCCATGCGTGTGAGTGAGCCATCCTTAAGCATCCGCTGCCAATCCGTCTGATAAAGGAAGTCGGTAACAAAATGGCGATCGCCGTAGAACAACCACGTTTTTCCTTCGGCACCAAGCTCATCTCTTTCCTCTAAGAATGCACGGAAAGGAGCAACACCTGTACCAGGTCCAATCATAATAACTGGTGTTTCCGAATTCGTTGGAAGTTTGAAGTTAGGGTTATGTTGGATGTATACCGACAATGTATCTCCCGGCTGCACTCTCTCCGCGCAATGTACCGAGCAGACTCCATAACGGTCACGACCATGAGCTTCATAGCGAACGGATCTGATTGTTAAATGTACTTCATCCGGATTAGCTTTGAAGCTGCTTGCAATAGAATAAAGTCTAGCTGGCAATTTACGCAGAACAGAAACAAATTCACGAGCAGAAACTTCCCAAGGCGAATACTGCTGAACGAGGTCTAGAAGATCACGCCCATCCATAAATTTCTTAAGCTCTTGCTCATTTCCAGCAGCTACTAGTTCATGAAGCTCATTATTGGATGAGAGCTTTGCAAATCCTTCCATCAAAGGCTTCGTCAATACGGTGATTTCATAATGATGAATCAGCGCTTCTCGCAAGGAACGTTCTTCACCCTTCTTATTGATTGGAACAAACTCATCAGCATTCCAATTCATTGCTGCAATGAGTGAGTCCACCAATTCAGGGTGATTCTCTGGACAAATGCCCAAGCAATCTCCCGGTTCATATTGCAAATTAGAGCCTTCAAGTGACAACTCGAGATGACGGGTTTCCCGATCTGAGCCGCGTCCGTTCAGATTAATATTCGCTAGTACTTCAGCCTTGAACGGATTTGTACGCGAGTATTCTGATTGTTCTGCAACTGCATTGGCAGAAGAACCAGCGATAACGGAAGCGGAAGCTGCCGGTGCCTGCAAGCGATTATTCAGGGAGCTTATAACTTGCTGGAACCATTCAGCAGCAGGCTCATCATAATCTAGGTCACAATCAACACGCGGAGTAAGACGTTGACCGCCAAGCTCCTCTAGACGTTGATCGAAGTCTTTTCCAGTTTGACAGAAAAATTCATAGGAAGTGTCTCCCAATGACAATACGGAGAACCATAGATTCTCTAATTGAGGCGCACGTTTGCTGTACAAGAATTCATGGAATGATATCGCATTGTCAGGCGGTTCTCCTTCTCCATGCGTACTCGCCAATATCAGCAAATTTTCAATCTTCTTCAAGCTGTTTGGCTTGAAGCTGTTCATTGCTGAGAGCGTTACTTGAAACCCTTGCTCTTCGAGCTTGCGTGATAAGCTTCCTGCCAGTCGCTGGCAATTACCTGTTTGAGAGCCAAAGAGAATCGTAACTTCACGTGAAGCAGCTGGCAGCGCGTTTGTAGTGATCGCTTCTGCTACAACTACTGCTGCGGATGCAGCTTGCTGATCCATACCAATGGGCATAATGGCAGCTGATCTTTGTACAGCGGACAAATACCCGCAAAGCCAAATTTGTTGCGTGTCAGTTAGTGACGGTAGAATACGATTTAATAGTTCAACTTGCTCCTGATTAAAGGGACTGTTCGTTACTTGAAGTTGCAACAAAATCCACCTCTCATAAACATAAAATCTTTTCATTTCATTAGCTTCATTATATTGTTTGTCGAATATCAAACTAACACAATATATGCAAACGATCAATGCAGATATTTCTCCTCATTGTTTCTTTATAAGCCATAATTATGAAAAATACACAATTTCGACTATAATTCGGGGTATTTCACCCTGTTTTACGTAATTTCATTACAAATAATGATGATATCTATTAGAAAAAATGATAGTCCGTTTGTCTCGTTCACTTCGGAAAATGACCAAATTTAATCTATCTCCACCACTCAAATTGACAAAGGAGGTTTATTGGGATAAACTCAATTCCATAAGGTTTATTAGAGTAAACTCTAAGGAGGAAATCAGCAATGGAGCCCTATAAATTATTTGATGCGGAATATAAATTTGCAAGTCTTATATGGGACAATGAGCCCATCAATTCAACTGAGCTAGTGAAACTTTGTTTGGAGAAGCTTGGATGGAAAAAGTCGACGACTTATACGGTATTACGGAAGCTTTGTGAGCGAGGAATATTAAGAAACGAAGATGCAATTGTTTCAGCCATTATCAAAAAGGAAGAAGCACAAAAGTATGAAAGCCAGACGGTAATGGAAAAAGCATTTAACGGCTCATTGCCACAGTTTTTAACCGCGTTTTTGGGGGACAGGAAAATATCTCAAAAGGAGGCTAAAGAATTGAAGCGCATTATTGAGGAGGCAACGAAATGACAAACCTATTCATTACTGTGCTCAATATGAGCATTACAGCAAGCTATGTTGCACTCGCTATTATCGTAATTCGGTTTCTTTTTAGAAAGCTGCCCAAAATCTTCTCATATGTATTATGGTCAGCGGTACTTATTAGGCTTACCTTCCCTTTTAGCTTCAGTTCTGCCTTTAGCTTTCTGCAATTTCTACATCCAAGCGTTCAAGCAAGCAGAGGTGAAATGGCTTATATCCCTTCCAATATCGGTTTCATTCAATACCCTGCTATAGATATTGGATTAAATATTCGTTCATCTCTTCCGCCTGCTACACCGCAATTCAGTGTAAATCCCGTACAAGCCATATTGTCCTTCTCCAGCTTAATCTGGATCATAGGCATACTCGTCTTAATCATTTACAGCGGTGTCTCCTATCTAAACGTAATAAATAAAGTAAAAACAGCTACTCTTGTGAAAAATAATGTTTTTGAAACAGATCATATTGCTTCACCATTCGTATGCGGGCTAATAAAGCCTAAAATATATATCCCTACAGGGATAAGCCAACATGAGCTTGCTTATATTTTGGAGCATGAGCAAACACATATCAGAAGACTGGATTACCTTATAAAACCTATTGCCTTCCTTCTTCTTATCATTCATTGGTTTAATCCGATCATGTGGCTTACCTTTGTTCTAATGAGCAAGGATATGGAGATGTCTTGTGATGAGCATGTCGTCAAAAAAATGGGCAGCCATATCAAAAGAAGTTATTCCCATTCCCTTCTATCACTTTCCGTTAATGAAAGGGGCTTACTGCGGGGAAGTCCGCTTGCCTTCGGCGAGAGCAGTATTAAATCACGAATTAAAAATATATTGTCCTATAAGAAGCCAACTTTCCTTGTAATTTCGGTAACAACCGTTGTTACTTTCGCTCTAATTGTGGGATTTTCTGCTAATCCAAAAATCAATCCATTAGCAGATATACAGTCTCTTTCCACTTATGATACGAAGGTTTTAATGGCAAATAAAACACAGTATGTCGGCGATAACAGTAAAGTTGTTGCCCTCATTGACACCCTTCCTTGGGATAAAGCATTGGTTCGCCAATCAGTTGAGCTGCAAACTGCTAAATCACCTTATGAAATAACTATAAATTTCAAAGGAATGAATCCTTCACTGATCCAAACTGATCCCTTAAATGGGAACATCTCTTTTAAGCATGCTGCACTGCTCTTTAGCCTTATCGATAACGTGGATCAAATTAATTATATGCAATCCGATATCAATACAATAGGAGATCAAATATACGCCGGGATTAGTTATACAAGGAAAGAAATCGAGGAAAGCATCGGAGGCGATGCTCGTGGGTTCGCGGTTAGCGAGAAATCGCTTAAAGATCTGATTAATCGATTAAACAATATGCATCCTGTCGTTAAATAAATGAGCTCATTTCACCTTATTAGGCATTTGACCCGGATTAAATAGATCAGGTACAAATACCCAATCATAGACGAACACCTCCGCATAAAATACATTGTACTCAACAAGTAAGGAGGTGCAATGAAAATGTCAGGATACGTTGGTGGAGCTTTTAATAACACTGGTATCATTCTGGTTCTTTTCATCCTATTGGTAATTATCGCATGTAGTTGTGGAATTTTTGGCGGCGGCTACGGTAAAGGCTACTAATATAGCGTTAGAGACGTAACCTCCATGCGTTCAGACAGCTAGAATCCCATCAAATATGATTCCTTCAAAAGACCCAGTAATGGGTCTTTTGCGTTTTCTATAAAAAGTGTTTTTGCCCGTATGGGGTATCTATTAAGGTCAAATGTCTTAAAAATTCTCGTTTACAATAAGTCAAATTTATTATAAAATTCTCTTTAAAGAACATAATAGTTCTCTATAAGGGATTGGCAGGGGGTGTTGATGTCATGTCCAAATATAAAAAAATAATATGTCTAGCTCTTTTCATTAGCGTAGTAATGCTCCCGACTTCTGCTTTTGCTTCATCAAAAGATTCTGATTCTGAAAATAAAAAAGGTTTTTTTACTAGCATCGCTTCATTTTTTTCAAGCATCACAAAAGGCAGCCAAGCGAATGATTCTAAAAATAACAACGGCAATAATAACAGCAACAGTAATAGCAATAACGGAAACCACAATAATAACAACAATGGTAATAATAACAGTAACAACAACGGCAATAATAATCACAACAACAACAACAACAACAACAACAACAACAACAACAACAACAACAACAACAACAACAACAACAATCATTCGGACAAAAAGGATTGGTTTGATTGGATCAAAGATTTATGCAACAAAAAAGATAAACCTGATAAACCATGGGATGATTCTTGTTTTGATTCCAAGGATCTCTGGAAAAACTTCTATTCTTACTGATATTAAAATACGAAAACCGCTGGAAATTCCAGCGGTTTTCGTATTTCTAATAGCACTTAAACGACACTTCCTTCGCTTTCTTTTCCGAAAGTACCTTGTTTTACTTTTTTCACATCAAACATTTTCACTGATGAATCTATAATATATTCCGGTTTCTTCTCGTCTTTTTTATTACGATGGCCTGCAATATGCACAGGATCCTTTTCCCAGTTTTTCCATGCGGTTTCTGATTCCCATCGAATCATAACCACTATTTCTTCGGATTCCTTCGCTCTTCTATTCACCATAACGGTAATATCAATGAGGCCTTCTTTACCATCTACATAGCCTTCCTTGCTGAATCTCTCTACAACCTGCTCCGCGTTACCCTTTTCAACAACTATCGTTCTCATTTGAATGAACAAGACGTTGCCTCCTATACAGGTTATTGTTTTAATTCAACTATATCGATAACGATTCTCATTGTCAAATGATTTAGAACTCTATTTCAACCTCAACGATCACAAATATGAAGTAATTATATTCTAATTGAAATAAAATTTACCATTATGTATAATTGAAATTAATAAAATTGAAAGTGAGTGATTCTCATGCAAAAATGCACATCCCATTTATCCATTATTAAGGTACGGAAGGGATAATAGAGTGAAATCTCTTCCGTAATACATTTATTTTACGGAGGGAAATACAAATGTCTTTTAGTTACTATGGTGAACTTTGCACAGAGGTCTATGACCTCACCAAAAAAGTAGGCGATTCTTTCGGCGGAGATTTAGAATACTATCGTGATAGACTATTGTCATGTAAAGGACCTATATTGGAAGCAATGGTTGGCTCTGGACGCATTATCATTCCTCTATTGGAAGCCGGTCTAGACGTAGATGGAGTCGATTACTCCGAGCATATGCTTCAATCATGTCGTCAGCGCTTAAAGGAAAGAGGATTAGAAGCCGCTTTATTTCAATCAAATTTGCAGGAGCTGGCCCTTCCACGGAAATATGAAGCCATTATTATTCCTGGCGGATCTTTTTTGCTAATAGAAACGCGTCAGCAATCGCTTCAGGCATTAAGAAGATTATATGATCATCTCCAACCTGGCGGCCGTCTAATTCTAGATATTTTCCTACCTGATACTAATTTCGAGGTTGGAAAATATGTCGGAGCCTCAACATACCATCTTCCTAACGGAGATATAATCACGATGGAGAGTAAACTTGCAGAGGCTGATCTATATCAACAATATAAGGTTTCCTATTTGAAATACGAGAAATGGCGAAATGGTGCGCTTATTGGGACCGAATTACAGCATTTTGCTCTTCGTTGGTACGGCATCGAAGAATTCAAGCTCATTTTAGAAAGCATTGGTTTTTCAGATATTATGCTATCCGCTGATTTTGAATATGGTGTCGCTCCTAATAACGGAAACCAAAAATATATATATGAGGCCTATAAAAAATAATATGATCTTAAAAAAGAACTGCTAGAAGTCTTCTCTTCTAGCAGTTCTTTTTCATAAATGATTTTACGTACGCTCCAACTTCTATAAGTTGGTTATGTCCTGCTTGGATGCTAAACTTATTCTCTAATTATCATTAACTTGCCTTGGTTGTATTAGTATTGATCATGTTATTTTCCGGCACTCTCTTTTATGTGAAGCAAGAAGGTCTTACTGTAATTGATGCATTGTACTTTTGCGTGACTACACTTAGTACGGTAGGGAATTCAAGCTTTGAACCTCAGACGACTATGGGAAAAGTATTTACAATGGCATATATTATAGTGGGTACTGGGCTGTTTCTAGGTATGATCGGACATATCGCTTACTCATTAATTAAAGAACCAGAGGACAAAGAAAAAAAATAATATCAATAAAGATAAAAAAACACCCCCGTCGGGGTGTTTTATTTTTCTATAGCCAACCATTGTTTCACTTTATTCTCCATCTCTTTATGTAAATCGCTTATATTCCCTGTATCTTGCTGTGCCATTTCCAAGAATTTTTTAGGGAACATTTTTTTCAATGAAGATTGATAGAGCGTCCCATCCTTAGCTTCCGTGTACTCAGTCACCGAATATCCATCTGACTTTTTCTGCAGGCGAATGACAGCAGGCAATGAATGCCCTGCTTGATTTTCTAAACCCGTTGACTTAATAAAGCCACCAAAATAGGAATACATATAGACCGTAATCCTATCATTCGATTTTCCTGTACCATATATTTTATGGACTTCGAATAGCTTTTCTTTGTCCGTATATATGGAAGAGTATTTTTGAATTATATAATTTGAAATTTCTTCATTCATTTTTTCAGAAATAAGCTGATCACCGTCATTGAGCTTTATTCCATTATCATTTGCAATTAACATAACTACGGCTAATAATAAGAATATGTTGTATAATCTCATTTTAGTTTTCATCATTCGTGGAATCCCTCTCGCTCTCATGTCCTTTATTTCAATTCAAAATATTGCATGTTGCCCCATACTAACCATTCTGTTTCAATTGTATGAATGTCTTCAGCACCCTCATAGAGAACTTTATCTATGTTCTGTCCCGTTTCCGGATTGAAATGATGGAAAACCGTTCCTTCCATTCCACTCATCGTGGTCACCCAATCATAATGTTTATCGTTCTGTTCTGGCAGCCAACTCCCATTCTCCGATATTATAATAAGCAGGTTTCTTTTTTTATCAATCGTATATAGTCTTCGATCAGTTCCGCTGTTTGTTAGACTTATACGAGCCGGAGTAGTGTTAGTCAAGTCTATTGATGCCGTCGCAATCTGTAAAAGCTGAGTTTTACCTGATTTAACATACAATAATTGATAGCTCGAATTTGCTTTTTTCGGATCCGTCGCTGTACTTCGATCCAATTCATACTCATGCAGGAGAACAACATCATCCTCATTATCGAGCCAGCCTGCAATTTCAATATACCGGTTAGATTTGTTGTCCTTACTCTTTCCTCCCTGTAACGTTCGAATCCATTCACCATCTCGTCCATAGAAACGAATTCGTTTCGGCGCTATAATATATGCTTCGCCGTCATCATTAATAATATGATCTTCGTTTTTCTCTATCGTATCTTGGTTCGCCACATACTGACTATTTGGGCTCCATTGGAATGCAGGATATTGTTCAAACCCTTCACCAAAGCTAATTTTCGATAATGAACGTCCTGTTTTATCATGCAAACGATATTCTTTTTTTGAATAATCACTATACCAAAATCTTTCACCATCAGGTGATTTGGCAATCACAAAGAAAGGCCATGGGTGATCAAATTTCTCTTGTGAGCGGTTGATTTCTCCTTTGACTAGATCAATTGACCATAATTGTCCGCTCTCGTAACTATTCAACACCAAGGTATCCTTTGAACTGTTCAACCAACCCGGAGCAAAATATTCAGTTGTCTTTGCATTGGGGATTTCAGGAATCAGGATCGTCGTTTCACCACTCATAATATTCAATTTCTCGACCCGATAATAATATCCATCCGTACGCTTAGCATCATTCACAACGGATACGTATAACAGATGTGCATCATCAATAAATCCGTATGCAATCGCAATCGAATCCGCTCCATAACTATCTTTAACCTGTGCATTGTATAATGGAAAAGCGTGAAATTCAGCTGTTTTTGGATTTACTATAACAGCGTCCCTCCTCAAGATTATCTGGGGATCACCCGTATACGTACGAATAATATGAACAGCATATGAAGTTCCATCAATGGAAGGAGAAAGCAATGTTTGGGATACATGGAGTCCCTCGATTTCACTGCTCGACACGAAGAACCCATCATTCGTTTTTTTCACGTTCAATTTCAACGTTTCTAAACCTGATTCTGTTCCTGTGCTGTTTCCGGTTGTCATCCCGCATCCCTCACACTCCGTCCGCACAAACTGATCACCCTGCCATGTAAAAAGAGTATCCATATCTTTTCCTTTTTCCATGTCGTAATATCTATTTCTGAAAGAAGTATGGCCTGCTTTCTCAAAAAGGATGGAGTAATCGCTATTAGCAGAAAATAAGTTCTTATGAATAACATTTATTCCATCAGGCAAAAGCGAGTATAAATTATAAACAAATCCATTCGATGTAAAATATTGACCAATTGAAAAATCCATGTATCCGTCATTATTGTAGTCCTCGAAAGAAATATCAAAATCTCGGTCTTGAGAGAAAAGCAGAGTTCCGCCTCCGAATGTCGGATTTAAGTCCAACGTATGAACAAGACTTCCATCATGCGCAACCAGTTCAAGTCGAAAGGTACCTTCCCAGTTTTTCCCCATGTTAGGTCCAGGTTCTGATTCTTCTTTTAACTCGCCTGCTACCAGTCGAACGTAGAGGTTTTCCATAACTCCGTTCCTATCATAGTCAATCTCAGCTTCAGCAATAATTTTTGTGTCATCTATCGTTGTCGTTGATCGCGGAGTGGACTCTTGATTGTTCGAGCATGCCAGGATCAAAAACAGTAAAATAAAACAAACTGCAAGCTGCATCTTTTTCAACATACGACCACCTATTTCCACTATTTGCTATATAGACTGTTTCAAATTAGAAAAGGTTTCAGCAAGAGAGATGTAGTTGCACATTTTACCTAAACTCTTTTTGTTGGTTATGCTTTTCCATAAAAACGAGACTCAGATGATCATTGATTTGTTTTGTCTTAAATACCTGATAGCCCATTTTCTCATAAACATGAAGATTCTTTTCACTTTTATCTCCCGTAAACAGCTCATACTTCAAACAGGAATTGAAAAAAAGCTCAATCTCCAGCATTAATTTTTTACCTATCCCCCTATTCTGATAATCAGGATGAACGATTAATTTTCCGATATAACAAACCCCTTTTTCTAATCGTCCTCTGACAGAGCCAACAAGAATCCCCCCAATCATAGCTTTGAAAAAAACATGCTCTTTAAACTGATCTTTAACATCCCCCAAAGTCTGAACAAGCGGCTCAATAAAAAAATCATTATATATTTCAGCTTCGCTCTGATATGACAGTTGTTGAATGGTAAGTATCTCCTCTGCTTCATCTACAGTCGCTCTCTGAATCGTCATATTCATTTCACATCATCCTTCTCCTTCTATTTTTAGGGCTTGGGTTGTATTAAGTCTTAATAATCATTACAAATCAAAAAATACCATAATATGAATATTCTTTGTTGCAAATCTGTTTAAAAAGGAGGGTGTGATCGCGAACGAATGCCCTACTCCGCGTTAACAACCGAATTTGATTTTGAAAAACATATAAGTAAATGCTTATATATTACTTTTCTTATGCTTTAAAAGAAGCTATAATGATTCTTGAAGTATTTATTAAACAACTCAATTAGTATTACAATATATAGTTATTTTTACATAAAAAGGAGGAATTTAAAATGCTAGAATCTACAGATTCTCTAGCAGAAATTATGAAGCTGCTTTCAGATAAGACTCGCCTTACTATTCTTTCTTTATTAAATGAAAAAGAAATGTGTGTTTGCGATATTGTTACTCGTCTAGAAATGACACAGCCCAATGTAAGCCAGCATTTAAGAAAATTAAAAATAGGCGGTCTTGTCAAAGAGACACGACGCGCCCAGTGGACCTTTTATTCTTTAAATACAGATGATAAACCTTATCTTCATGGTATATTAGCTATACTCCCTTCCACTAAACAGAAGGCTTTCTAACAATGACTTTGCTTTTCATTACCGTTCACGGGACCATTTAATTATTTAAGACTTAATTGCCATGAAACACCATATCTATCTTGAACCCAGCCAAACTTTTCTGAATGAGGATATGCTGCTAATGGCATTAAGACTGCACCATCCTCAGACAATCTGTCATAAGCATTATTTATCTCAACTTCTGTATCGCAAGTTACAAAAAGTGATATAGCTGGAGTAAAAGTAAAGCCATGCTTAACGTAACTATCTATACACATGAATACTTGTCCATGTAGAGAAAAAAGTGCTTGTATAACCGTACCTTCGACACCTGCTTCGTTAGATCCATAACGTTTAATACTAATAATTTCTGACTGGTCAAATATAGAAGTATAGAAATTCATTGCCTCTTCGGCCTTGCCTTCGAACATTAAAAAAGTAGTAATTTTTTGATTCGTATTGCCCATGTAAATTCAACTCCTCATTTTTTTATCAATTTCCATATTTTTAATACTACTTTGACTTCAATCGATAATCAATTTCAATTTAAATAGATCCCCATTACGTTTAAAAAGGAGATATTCAACCCCCCATCTAGAAGAAAAAAGAGGACCTCAAAATATCAGGTCCTCTTTAATCAACTATTTACTTATATACTGAGCCTATTGTTGGCCTTTACCGAAATTTTCATTTCCGGATTTACCGCTTTTGCCTTGGTTGCCAATTGGGCTGTTGTTACCTTGATTTCCTGAATTCGGTCCACCATTGTTTTGGTTGCCGGTTTGACCACCGCCTTTACCTTGGTTGCCAGAATTAGCTCCGCCTTTACCTTGGTTACCGATTTGGCCACCGCCATTACCTTGGTTGCCGATTTGACCGCCACCTTTGCCTTGGTTGCCGATTTGACCGCCACCCTTGCCTTGGTTGCCGATTTGGCCGCCACCCTTGCCTTGGTTGCCAATTTGGCCGCCGCCCTTACCTTCGTTGCCGATTTGGCCGCCGCCCTTACCTTGGTTGCCGATTTGGCCACCGCCAATACCGCCGCCTTTACCGCCGCCTGCACCGCCACCAGCTCCGCCGCCTGCACCGCCACCAGTTCCGCCGCCTGCGCCGCCACCAGTTCCGCCGCCTGCGCCGCCACCAGTTCCGCCGCCTGCGCCGCCACCAGTTCCGCCGCCTGCGCCGCCACCAGCTCCGCCGCCTGCGCCGCCACCAGCTCCGCCGCCTGCACCGCCACCAGCTCCGCCACCAGCTCCGCCGCCTGCACCGCCACCAGCTCCGCCGCCTGCGCCGCCACCAGTTCCGCCGCCTGCGCCGCCACCAGCTCCGCCGCCTGCGCCGTTACCAGCTCCGCCGCCTGCGCCGTTACCAGCTCCGCCACTCTTCGCATTACCTTTCCACTTCTTCGCTTGGCTACGTGCTTTATTCCCTGCTTTTAACGTCGAATATGACGTAGAAATGGAATTAAGCGTAACTGCGTCCACAGAACCCGTTACTGGTAACGAGTGTGTCTTTTGATAATATTTCACTCCGCGAACCGTTTGGGCGTTATAGCGACCATCTATTGGGCCAGAGTAACTACCTAACGATTTCAGCATTCCTTGGATCACGTAAACATCTGGTCCTTTTGCTCCCTTACCAACAGCCAGCCCTGTTTGAGGCATACTGGTCATCAGCATTAACGCAAGCAGCGCTAAGCCTATGTACTTTGCAGCAAACCAGACCTTCTTTTTGCTTTTTTCATTCTTATCAGTTGCCCCATTGTTCTCTTGCATGCAAATTACACCTTCCTATATGTTCATTTTTTTAATTACCCGTTTACTATCCCACATTTTTAATTTTCAATACTTTTTTTTCAAGGATTCATATTCTGCTATATATTTTCGAATCAAGATTTCGTTTAAAAACCATGATGAAATAGGAGGTTGATTCAATAACGGGGAATATATTGGTACAGTTCATATCAGATGATGAGGGTGTAAACAGATGATTGTAGTAACAGGTAAAATATTCTTAGCATTGCAAGTCTGTTCATTTCGTACTATCATTAATTAGATAGGTATCCTACTTATTTTTCAATACTCCTCCAAATCTGAGTATCTACATCACGAAAATACATCACAAAGGATGATTCCATTGATTATTATTCATGCAAACCTTCAAGTTAAACCTGAACAAGAACAAGCATTTTTAAAAGAAATAAAAACGTTGCTTCATGAATCAAGAGCAGAAGCTGGAAATATCAGCTATGATCTCTTGAAAAATACGGAGCAAGCATTTCATTACACTATGGTTGAGCTTTGGAAAGACATGGAGGCTACTGCATTGCATAATTCAAGCGCACATTTTACAGCTTTTATTCAGAAGGCACCAACATTTATGGCCGCTCCTATGGAGCTTAAAGTATTTACCGGAGAAGCAGTCAATCGTTAATCGCTCTTATGTCTTAAATAAAAAAAAGCAGGTTTTCAAGCGTTTTAAGCTTAGGAAACCTGCTTTTTCACTATTTTACGGATTTCAAACTCATGCTCTTTTAATTTTTCGTCCCTTTATATTTACCAGTATTCATTATATTAATTTGTATTTTAACTTTTTCAAGAGATTTATTATCTAAAAGGAATGGTTGGGTAGCTAACAATCGATGAAACTCCTTAGGCGACGAACGGTAGAGTGATTGAGATAGATGAAAAGGATCAAGCTTTAGCTTAATTGCTTTATGAAAAGTGTCCGTAATTTCTTTTCGAATCATTTCAGCTGCTTGAGTTTTCAGTTTTTCCATCGAGACGTCCTCCAACAGCTCCATTATATAACCCTTTGCTTCTACTTTAAGAGAAAATCGTGTCTCTCCATTTCCTTTAAAAGATTGAACTGTCATCTTAGGCGTGGAAAACAATATAACAGCAACAGGCTTTCCTTCAACTGCAACTTCTAGAGGGATACGCTTCAAGCGCTTTTCTGACCATCTCACTCCAGTCAGATCTTTCTCTGACATCCAACCAATCATTTTACTATCACTAAAATAATAAGCTCCCGATAAATAAAACATAGGTTTGCTTGTTGTGTCTTCTGTCCAGTTATTCGCATCAATATCAATCGAAGGAATAATTCCGGGAGCGCCGGGTTCATTCAAATTCGCAATAACACGATTGCCTGTAATGGGTAAGATAGTCGATGCGGATGAACTCATCTGATTATCTGTGAACAAGACTGTTTCAAGCGGCGGTAAATTCAAAAGCGATTTTTGCGTCAATATTTCGGTTAGATTTTTTTTCGTACCATAGAAAAAAATATTGTAACGTACTTCCCTATATCGGTTAATTGCATTATATACATCAACTACGCCTTTCTTTAGAACATTTTCCGTCATAACAATAACTTTTACATGTCCCCAGAATAAGCGAAGTTGAGATGTTCTACTGATGTCAGTCAACGCTAAGGCAAGTGTATCCCCCACGCCCTTCCCGACCCAAACGGGGATGGGCTTGCCAAGATTAGATTGTTCATTATGCGAGATATTCGAAAAATTAAGGATTTGAGCATAAGCGTTCCATTTCCCGTCTTTGAAATCAACTCCGATGGCAGTCGCATAAGCCATGTTCTGAATTTCCGGTAAGCTCGTGCAACCGTTTAATAGTAAGATACTGCACAGAAGCACGCTCATCGTCCGGATAAAATTCATTCCTTATCCTCCTTTATCTTGTCGGTGTCAATCGTGTTCAGAACTGCTGGTCTCTTCGTTATCATAGCCCAAGGCAATCTCAGAAATGAAATAATCACTTCCTTGAGATTGAGCGGTGAGAAAGGTGCTAAATAGGCAACCCCGAACGATTTGAGATTTCCCATATATGCAATTAGCAGCACCATCCCTAAGATGACACCATACAGACCAAGAATTGCGGATAGAAAAAAGAAGAATAAACGTAAAATGCTAACCTGAGTACTTAGCGTCTGATTCACAAGTGTCACTCCTGAAACAGCGGTAATAGCACCCACTACAACGACAGAAGGAGAAACTAAGCCCGCTCGAATCGCAGCATCTCCAATGATCAACCCGCCTATTGACGTTAATGTTTGTCCAATTGCGTTAGGAAGCCTCACGCCTGCTTCTCTAAATATCTCGAGCAACATTAATAACAGAAACATCTCCATATGTGATGAAAGCGGCAATCCTAGCCTAGTAACAGATATAGTCGCCATCATCTGGAACGGGATTTGATCTTGATGAAAGGACATAAGCGCTACCCAAACAGCAGGAAGAAATATAGAGAGAATTAAACTTATTCCTCTAATGATTCTTGCAAACGAAACGTAAGCATAGTTAAAATGTGCATCCTCAGGTGATTTCAAAACTAAGGTCAATCCTGCTGGAGCTATTAGTACCATTGGCAGACCGTCTACAATGATCACAACCCTACCTGTTAACAAGTTTTGAACGGCATAATCCGGTCTACCTGTAAAATCCATAATCGGCAATAATTTAAATTTCGAATCAGTCATTAATTCCTCAAGTTGACTAATGCTTAATATTCCATCAACATCAATTTTGCTCAAACGACTACGAATATCATCCAAAATGGAAGGATTAACGATGTCATAAAAATATAGTATACCGATGCGTGTCCTCGTTCTTCTTCCAAGCGTTATGTTGTCTACATGAAGAGAAGTACTCCGAAGGCGCTTTCGGATTAAGGCAATATTTACAGTAATATCTTCAATGAAACCGTCCCTTGGCCCTTTTACAGAAATTTCTGTACTGGATTCATATGGCTGTCTTATTGGTTTATCAGAAATACTCACATAAGCCGCTTTATTTTCTCTCGTGAAAAAAAGCAAAAGATTCCCATTAAAAATGGTTTCAGTTAAATCATCTTGTGACACCTCTAAAAACTCTGTAATAGATAGAGATTTCGACAAATGTAAAACGGGATCGAGAAATGATCCTTCTTTTATAAATAAACGATTCAACTCCGGCAAGATAAACTTTCCGATATCGGCTGAGAGGCTCAATCCTTCTGCATAAGCCATCACAACTAATGGCATTTCTTCCTCTCCGAAATAGCAAGCCTGAATATGAACATCAGAAGAACCAGAGAAAAGCTCCTTTAGCCGTTCCTCATCCCAGTTTTCAGTTTTTGATTCTGATTGTCCATTCATGTATTTTCCTCCCGGGGAGCAGATCCTACAAACAGGGCGACTATCATCCAAAGGAATGAAAGAGATAACAAAACAGCTAGAGAAATCGGCATGTAATAGTGATCCATCCACAAATAAAATGTATATTCATTCACTGGGAACAACGACAGAACAATATAAGTGATCATTATCACAGCAATAGCCCATTTACGACTGCTCGGGTTTCGAAATGGGAGCAATTCAACGAACAAAAAGACGGACAAGCTTATCCGGATGCAAGCGCCAGACAGCCATTGAAAAATAGATAAAAAATCCAAGTGCTCAATAAATTCACCTACTTTCACCAATCTCCATTGTTCGTATGGGGAAGTCGTTTGGTGAGCTGCTTCTAGAGGTCCAAATTCCGTGATCGCACCGATAATGGGACCTAAGGAAATAATGATGGAGAAAACGCCATACAGGAGCAACTGCCATACTCGAATCTTTTCCTTTAAATGATGCTGAATTAAGATTAGAGCCACTAATTCCACAAAACCAGCTCCTGAATAAACCATTCCATCCAAGACGGGTCCCCATCCATGCTCCAGCACAGGTCTTAAGAGCGCATAATCCTTCATAGGCGAATTAAAGGCACCGACAAATATACCTAAAACAACGACAATAGGAAGCAAAACACCAGAAACAATAGCGATGACTCGAATCCCCCACATAGAAATAGCTGTGCAAAATAACACTAGTGATATCACAAGTAAAATTTTTGGAGTTGAAGGTAAATAATTCGTAATATGCCAGGTAGCTGTATGGATGACGGTCATTCCGCCAATTAAATACATTTGAATGCATATAGGTATAACGAGAAGCCATGATACAAACGGAGATGCTTTTTGAGAAAGCCACACCTTCCACTCTTGATAGCCAGACCGGTTCATCAGCCAAACCAGAAGCAGAATCCAAACAAGGAAAAACACACCTGTCACTAAAACGGTGATCCACGAATCCCTTTTCGATGCAGACAAAATCATAGGATTTACTATAATATGACTGGCAAGGCCATTCATCAAAGCAAACATCATAAATACCTGTACGAAGGTAATTTTATTGCTCGAATTATTCAATTCCATCCACATCCACATCTTTAGCTTTCATGAGTCGCTCGATTATTTTGGTACTATTTTCATTTTTTTATTCTAAATTCGGAAAAATTTTTATCCATACAACCGTCTTTCTTCTCCTAAACTTTTCAGCATTTATTATTATTTGATTGATTATATATAAACATTGTATTCCATTATTAATTTTCTATTATTTATTATTTTCCTACTTTCTCATGATCAACCTAATAAATAATATTTTTTATGATGATATGCTCCAATAAAATACATGCAACATTTTCAATTATTAAACCGTCTATGAAAATGTAAGACAAAGCAACAATAGGCTACATACAAAATCAGTCACAAATTGGAGGAATAACAGATGAAAAAAATGTACAAAGTGTTAGCTGCAACATCACTTCTTGCAATGACAGCTATTCCAATGGCCGCTTTCGCACAGGATATTCCACCAACAACGATTCATAATGGACAAGGAATCATTGTTAATCAAGCGAAGGTTGTCCCAGGCACAATGGGTCAGATTACAGAATTTGTGAACGATAAAACAGGAAAATTCATTACGGTTACAGGTCGGGGACTTGCGCCATCGGATCAAAGCCAAATCATACTCTCTATCACCAAGGACACTAAAATTATTGATTCCAAAGGTAAAACAGTAGCATTAAAAACAATTATGGATAATAAAAAGGTCGTTAAAGCCTTTTATGATGGCAACATCACAAGGAGCCTGCCACCAATCGGCAAAGCCTTAACGCTAGTTGTTCAAGACCAAAGCTTCGTCGGTATTGATGGTAAAGTATCTGAAGTAATTGATGGCGGAATAGTCGTGAAAGGCACAGATATCTATTCTTCAGCAGAAGATACTGTAATCTTACGTTTTGCTGCTAAAGCTCAAATCCTAGACCAAAATGGCAAACTCATCGAAGCTAGCGCTATTGAACCCGGAATGAGTGTTAAAGCATTTTATGGTCCTGAAGTAACCAGCAGTCTCCCGCCTCAATCAACAACGAACTATGTAAGGGTAGACACAAGCAGCACAGGGGCAGTTCATGAAGATTCTCCAGGCACTGACGGCATTATCACAAATATAGAAGATAACCGAATTACAGTTGTAGGAAATCCGATGGAAAAAGGCGGCACAGATTATGTTATTCTTTCGATAGATGATAAAACGCAGATCGTGGATCAAAACGGCGAAACCTTAACTCAAGCCGCATTGAAAAGTAATATTCATATCGATGCTTATTATGGTGAAGTAATGGCAATGAGCTTCCCAGCTCAAACACATGCGGATAAAATCGTGGTGAAAGCTACGGAATCCATTAAAGTTGAAGGTACAATCGTTTCTTCGGATCGCACATCCAAAGACCAAGTTTACGTCAATGTAGGTTCTGACCAATCGACAGACAACGATGTCATTCTTAATATCTCTGACAAAACAAAAGTGATCACGCTGATGGGTGGAAATAATGAATTGAAGGCTGGCTCGAATATTATTGCCTACCACTCCCCTGCTATGACCTTTTCAATACCAGGTATCACAAATGCTGAATTTATACTCATTACTTCTGATGACAATAAAGAGATTCCAAATCAATAATAGAATTTCTGTAATAGTAAAAACGAAAAAATCCGTTCTCACATTGAGAACGGATTTTTTTATACGAATGAGCGATTTTTAATGAGGACGTTATAACGGAATCCTCTATTTATTCATATCGAATGCCATTCGAAAGCTTCTGCATTTTGTCACGATCTATAACATGTATCGAATCACCCTGCTTTTGAATCATACCTTTTTCGGTAAGTTTTAAAATAATTCTATTCAAATGTCTTGATGTCGTACCGATTAATTCTGCCATCTCTTGCGTGTTTTTCGTCCTAATTTCTCTGCTATATTCTTGTTCTGCATTTAATGTTGTCAGTAAATAGCTTGCGAAACGATTTTCGACAGAAGCTAATAAGTTGACACGCGAAGCTGCTGTGCAGGTCTTGAGCTTGTATGTAACATGAGTAAGCAAAGATTGCAAAAACTTGGGTTCATTCATTGCATGCTCTTCAATGTATATAAAAGGTACTGCGATAAGTAATGTTTGATTAACCGCTTCAACTTGTGATTGTACAACGACCTTTTGAATCAGCTCAACATCGCCAATTATGGAAAGCGGCTCGCAAAACCGCAATAACAATGCTTTACCTGTCTCTATACTTGATGAAATTTTCACTTTACCGTCAACTAGAAAGAGAAGGTTATCCATCTGCTCCCCCTCTCTTAAAACAAGCTCCCCCTGATCATACAAGCGTAGTTCAAACGGAACGTCTGCTGCATGAAACATTTTATTAATTCCATATTGATTTATTTTAGTATGCAAGAGTGATGAGTCATAATTGATTTTCATAAAAAATGTTCCTTTCGAGACCGATGTCCTTCTTATTATATCTAAAACTGCTATGATGGAACAAAAAGCAGCAGAGGTGCAGGGTATTGAAATTTGTGTTTGATTTAGACGGTACGATTTGCTTTCAAGGAAAGCCATTAAGCCCAGTAATTATAAAAGCACTGGATGAATTGATTCAACAAGATATTGAAGTGATTTTCGCTTCAGCTCGCCCTATTCGTGATATTTTACCAGTTTTACCTTCGCACATGCACAACTACCCGATGGTTGGAGGAAACGGCGCTATCATTGCAAAAAATGGTCATATCATTTCAACCGTTCATTTTGATGATAATGTGGTAGAAAAAATGCTAGCATTAATTAAACTTCACGGTTTGGAGTATTTACTTGATGGCGAATGGGACTACTCTTATACGGGAAGCGATAACCATCCTATAAAAAGAAATGTTGATCCAGATAGGAGAGCAAATAATGTGTCACTATCCTCTATAAACAAAATTATTAAAATAGTTTTATTGGATATTACCAATCATCCTTTAGTGCTTGATGAGCTGATGGCATTACCCATTGTAGTACATAAACATGGTAATGAGAATATTCTCGATATCAGTCCAAAAGGAATAGATAAATGGAATGGTTTGCAAAAACTCGGTTTAGAAGATCGTACCTTTATCGCTTTCGGAAACGATGCAAATGATATTACCATGTTTCAGCATGCTTACCAATCTATTATGATAGGGAATCATACGGAATTATCCAAGTTTGCATCTGAGCAATTACTAGCTGACGAAAATCATATTGTTCAAAAAATAAAAAGCTTATTATCCGTTCACTAGACGAATAGAAAAATGAGAATTATAATTTAGTCTTACACAAGATTGACGAGGAAATGGGGAAAACACATGGAACAAAAAGCAACGTTTGCTGGAGGGTGCTTCTGGTGCATGGTAAGTCCATTTGAAGAACAACCAGGCATTCATGGCATTCTGTCCGGTTATATGGGTGGAACGCTAGAGAATCCCACTTACGAGCAAGTATTGACAGGAGAAACTGGACATTTGGAAGTGGTGCAAATTACTTTTGATCCGGAGATCTTCCCTTATGAAATGCTGCTGGAGCTCTATTGGCCGCAGATCGATCCTACAGATGCTATTGGTCAAGGTAATGATCGCAAGAGCCAATATCGTGCTGCCATTTTTTATCATAATGAAGAACAACGCCAGCTTGCCATTCACTCTAAGGAAGAGTTAGGCAAGAGCGGTCGTTTTGACAAACCAATCGTAACAGAAATTCAGGAAGCAGAAGTATTTTACCCAGCTGAGGAATACCACCAGAACTATCACCGCAAAAACCCGAAATTTTATAAAGAGTCCAGAGTTTATTCTGGCCGTGATGAAATTATTGAAAAATACTGGTCCAAATAAATTCCCACCGCTACTGGAGCACTCTAATTAATTTACACTTGTAAAATTTTTCAAACAAATAGCTGTCGAATTTCTGACAGCTCTTTTGTTATTCATTCCTATACGTTACCGCATAGGATTCCTGTATTTTACTTTATCTAGATTTTACTGGTTCTCGTGATAGTCGTCCTACATATAATGGTGGATGCTAATGAAAAATCAAAGAGGAGGCGAAGTAACAACATGACTGAAGAGCAAAAGACACCATTTGATTATAAGACGTATTGGGAGAATAATTATGCCCAAGGCGGCACATCCGGCAGTGGATCCTATGGTGTGCTGGCTGATTTTAAAGCAGAGGTAATCAATTCTTTCATAAGCAATAATGGCGTCCAAAAAGTAATTGAATTCGGTTGCGGCGACGGCAACCAAATCTCCCTCATGAGCTATGAACAATATTTAGGCTTAGATGTAGCTAACTCTTCTATTGAGGTGTGCACAAAAAAGTTTGCCGGAGATGACTCCAAAAGCTTTCTGACCTACAATCCTAGTCATTTTGTAAACAAAGGATTTCTAACTTGCGATCTCGTCGTCTGTTTGGATGTCTTGTACCATATTACAGATCCTAATGATTTCCACAAAACGTTAGACGACATTTTCTCGTGCAATGCCAACCATGTCATTTTATACACACGAATTACAGGCTCCGACGAGCCCGACATTGTACCCATGATTCAGGACAGAGATATTATCCAGCATTTGGAGGCATATAACGATTATAAAATTACGCAAATAATCGAACAAAAATATAAGCATCTATCATCCGCAAGCTTTATTATTCTGCATAAGAGCTGAATGAGAGAGCCTGCATTCGTATGATATCTGATTTCGTTAAGCTTTTCATTTCTATTGATGGCATATGTAGCACTAAATAGTAATATTGCTTATACAAATAAGAAAAGCCGTCAGTATTGGCGGCTTTTTCTTGTACTCCTTCACTTCGCTACCCTTGCTTCACCAGGTTTTCTGCAGTGCGGAAAGCTAAGGCTAATATCGTTAATACCGGATTTGCGCCGCCATTGGTAACGTGTACAGAGCCGTCGCTTACCCAGAGATTGTCATATCCATGTACCCGCCCCATTGGATCGGTTACGGATGTTGAAGGGTCATCTCCCATGCGCAGTGTACCCGCTTGATGCTGTCCAGCACTGAGCCCGCCCCCAGGCAGGGTTGGCCATACCTCTCGTGCTCCTGCGCTCCAGAGCCATTTCTCCGCTTGCTCTGCCAGCATGACAGAAGCTCGAAGAGACTCAGGATGGACACTGCCGGAGAGTTGAGATACAGGTATGCCAAATCGATCTTTGACCGATTTCGATAGTCGTACTCTGGACTCTGCGCTCGGGATTTCTTGGATCGGCCCTTGAATATGGCTGGTGCGTAAGTAACTCTCGCGCATCGTCTTCTTACCTGCGCTCCCCCATCGCTCGGCACCGGGGGCAAGTGCTCGATACCAGTGAGCGAGCGGCAACCGAGTGAACTCGTTGGCAAGCAATCCTCCCCCAATAATTCCGTCTTCGTTACTATGTTCAAAGCGGAAGGTGGCAATACTTACCCCCGGACCAAGACCATCTTGAACCGGGTCATCAAAAAGGCCGTAAGCACCAGAATAGACATGGCCTTGTAGGTTTCTTCCTACTTGTCCGTTCCGATTGCCTATTCCATGCGGTTCCGAATCATTTGCCGAGTTGAGAAGGAGACGTGCACTTTCTATGGCTCCGGCAGCGACCACGACGTGCCCAGCCCGAATTTGTCGTCGCTGGATTGAGCCCTCTATCTGCTGCACAAGACGAACCCCGGTGGCATGCCCTCCTCCCTCCGTATCGATGTGCTCCACCATGGTCTCACAGATCAGATCACAGTTACCGGTTGCAATAGCTCTTACTAACATCGTATTGTGCCCGCCATTCTTACTGTTGGTCGGACAGGCAAATCCGACACATTGTCCGCACCGTCCACAAGCTGGACGACCGTCCCGATCAATGGAGTTGATAAGGAGAGGCACAGGTCCCACTTCCCATCCCAACTTCTTTGCCGCCTGAGCCAGGCGCTCTGCTTCGAGTGTAGGAGACAATGCTGGCATTGGAAAAGAGCGTTGTCGCTGCCCGCGTCCAGTGTGGGCATCCCCATCACCGGAGACGCCGACTTCCCACTCAGCCCGCTGATAATAGGGTTCCAGATCCTCATAGCTAATCGGCCAATCGCTTAGCGAACTCCCCTCCGGTACCCCATAACGACTAGCCATACGGAAATCATCCCGATGAAAACGCCATGCTTGCGCCCCGTAGATCCTTGTTCCCCCGCCCAACGTCATTGCATTATTATGATAGTCGCCTTCAAAGGGTGCGGTGATCCGCTCTTCTCCGCCCGCCAACAGAATCGTACGAGGGTTACCATCCAATTCCGGTCCCGTGTTATGACCGTACTTGCTGAAACGATGGTTACGCAAATGGTCGCTCCCTACCTGATCGTATCGAAGCCAGCTGCCCCGTTCGACGACGAGAACGTGAAGTCCAGATTCAGCCAATACCGCTGCCGATACCGAACCGCCAGCCCCAGCTCCTACGATGATAACATCATAACGATCTCGAAGCTGATCAAAGGTTTTTTGCGGTAAATTGGTTTCTTGGATCGGCGCATCGCTTTCGGATACGTGTCCAGGACGAAATCCGATCATATCCCATGATCTTGCCCCATTATTCCCGCCCGCCTCAGGACTTCCATAGTAACCTTCGATGACTAGACTCAACAATGTGTCAAAAAAGCGCTTAGATGAAACAGGCCAGTCCCGAACCGAATCCTGCTCGACTTCGTGCAGCAGTCTATCTTTCTCATGATCCGAAAGTTCCGAAAATGGTTGGCCATGGTGTGCTAATGCTTCTAGATCCAATGCGCGAAGTCCAGGTTCTATCACGTCCGTCCATGTAGCAATATCTTGGGCGGCACGACTTTTCAGGTATGACAGTACTCCTCCAGCGGTCGCCGACGGCCATTCATCTTCGGGAATCATCCGATCGGTAACCGCTTCCAAAATCAGTCTGAGCTCGTTTGAAATAAAATTCTGATCGCCATTACTCATCCAACTTCCACCACCCATCGATATTCAGCTGCATCATATTGACTCATCCTCATGAATGCACGCCATTTTATTCATCCAATCGGTACCGTATCAGCGTCTTGTGTGCAAATCGAATGATTTACCTTCTTCACTAACCTTATTTTAAAGGCAAGCGTACGCAGGTAGCCTCGCAACGTCAAACTATCAAATTTATGTAAATATACCTTCATATCCATATTATACTTTTCAGCGAGTTAACTACAAATTATTATACTGTCTATTAAACTACCACATAAAGTAGTAACCCGTATGCTTTTTATTATTTGCTAAAAACATAGCCAAAGGAATGGCAGCTAATATAATGTATAATCCTATAAAAACGGGTGTGTGAATGATGTTCTTACTTTCAACTACTCCCATAGTAATCAAAATTATTCCCCATAAAAAATAGGGTAAAGCCAGTCCTTTTTGAAATAAGATAAGATCGGTTTCACTTAGATTATTTCTTACATTTTTACCAATAAATAATTTATATCTTAATAAGTGACAAGTCCCAGTAACAATCATAGCAATTCCTAAAAATATTTGTGCAAACACTCTCTCACCCCTATTAAACCTCAAGATACGAATAACACGACAACAGCACGTTCTTGAAAATCATTTTCCCATCTACTTATTGTATCATAAATTTGGATTTAATACCCATGTATTCCTCCGCTATCCTGCACGTTAGCTTAATGAAAATGGTGTGAACAGATGTATTGGCCATAACGATTATGTTACTCTATTGTAAAGATCATTTAAGTGCACGTAGGAGGAATATCAGATGAATGAAGGACAACGTTTAATGCGTTCCAAGCCAAAGCGAAAAATTGGCAAATGGGTACTCATCTCATTTGTTTCACTTGTTATTCTTCTTGCATTAGGATTATTGATCGCCTATTCAATATTGAAGTACGAACCGCTTGAGGAAACAAGGCAAACGATGGTAAGTAATCCAGAGGTCGAAGTGAAATTAGGAAAGAATAGCTTGCTTTTCGAACCTGCTAATAAAACAGTCATACAGCCGAGCCTGATCTTTTATCCCGGAGCTTTGGTAGATGCAGAAAGCTATGCGCCGCTTGCACGTAAGATAGCTGAAGCAGGGCATCGCGTGTATATTGCAAAGATGCCCTTCGATCTAGCTATCTTCGGACAAAACAGAGCTAATAAGTTGATTGATGAGCATCCGAAAGATAGCTATGTGATCGGTGGGCATTCACTAGGCGGAGCATTTGCAGCCAGATATGCAGCAGAGAATACGAGTAAACTTACTGGTGTGTTCTTCCTTGGGGCATATGCGGATGAAGGAGGCAATTTGAAAAATTCCGGTTTGGATGTCTTGCAAGTTACAGGTTCTAAAGATGGAATTTTAAATTGGAATGTATGGGAAGAAAGTAAACGAAATTTACCTGTGGACACTACACAGTACGTATCCATTGAGGGAGGCAATCACGGACAGTTCGGTACATACGGGAAGCAAAAAGGTGATCTAGATGCAACGATCTCGCCACAGCAGCAGTTGGATGAGGTTAGCGGTGCAATAATCGGTTGGATGAAGACACTCAAGAAATGAGCATTCGAAACTCACAAGTCAATTGGAGAAATCACAATATTCCTATTGTTGATTTTACGTGAGTTAGTCTTGCTATCCTGCTAAAAAGCTAAATAATAAAATGGAGCAGCTGCAAATGCAAGCTGCTCCTTGTTTGTTCAACTACCATGTCCCATTAGCTAGCTTAACGATGAAAAGATCAAATCTCCCTTATTCTTTCCCACCCAATGAACGAATGAATAAGATTCCAGAAATAGAAGTTCTTTCTTTTACGACTGCAGTTCCCGGTTCATTGCTTTACGTATGTCATAATCCGCTAAATCGATATCTAATTCCATCCCTAGTGCTAACTTAGCTAACTGGTTTCCGATATAAGGTCCCATTGTCAATCCTGATGCTCCGAGACCATTTACCGCAAGCAGTCCTTCCCAACCTGGAACGGCTCCTATGACAGGAAGAAAATCGGCTGTAAAAGGGCGAAAGCCCACCCTTACTTCTTGGAACGTGCTATTTGCCAGATCAGGTGAAAATGTAAGACATTTACTTAAAATTTCGTGCATTCCGCCTGCCGTGATCCTCGTATCGTAGCCTTCTATATCATTTTCATGAGTCGCTCCTATGACGATTTTCTGCTGTTCAAAGGCGAGCAAATATTGATCGGAAGGTGGCATAACGACAGGCCAGTTGCCAGTATTTTGTTTAACGTCAGGAACCTGCAAGTGCATGATTTGCGCTTTCTGATAACTTACTTTAAAATCAATGCCTAATGGTTGCAGCAACGGTCCAGCCCAAGCTCCTGCACAAACGATTACCCTATCAGCCGGGTAGCGATTTGTCCCCACCGTTACGAACGTTACACGGTTGGACTCAAATTCAAGCTTAGCATCTCCATATATAAGCTCAGCCCCGTTCCTCTGTGCAGATCGAAGCAAAGCATCCCGTAGTGCACGGCCATCCACACGTGCAGCACCGCTAATATGAACGGAAGAATACCCTTCTGCGAGAAGCGGAAAGAGCTCTCGGGTCCTATGTTCATCAAGCCTAGTAATCTCACCGATTTCTGTCGCGTCTTCTAGACGCTTATAAGCTCGTTCTTCCATTTTGCGAATCTTCTCCTGATCCACATGTATGCTAAGGGCTCCGACTCTGGCATAACCGGTTTCGGTTTCCCCTTCGCTTTCAAGCTCTTCAATTAGCTCAGGGTAATAACGCGCACCTGCTTTTGCAAGCCGATACCAAGCCTGATTTCTCCGCTGTGACAGCCATGGACAAATAATGCCGGCAGCTGCATCCGTAGCCTGTCCTTCATCTTTCCGATCTATGATGAGGACATTTGCTCCCTGCTTAGCCAATTGGTATGCGGTTGATGCCCCAGCAATACCCGCTCCAATGACAATTACCTTCATGATGATCTCATTCCTTTCTGCAATCACTCATCCCATTATAACGAAATCCCTATCCAATAGAAAAAGCCCTTACATTAGTGCCTGCTCTTCCCTTCGTGTTATTCAAGTATTCCTCTGTATTATTATATTGAGACAGAAACTATTTTTTAGTGAAACGTCCCTGTTATATTGTCCTCACTACCATTTAATAATTTTGTTAGAATTACAATTTGACCAGCATGATAACTGTAATGCTCACATACTTGAATTAGCATTGTTTGTAGATCCCTCGAATAATTGGACTTTGTTTCAAAAACGGGACGCACAATCATTTTATTCCAATCATCGATTGTATATTGTATCGTGATGCTGGTTTTTAGATCTCTCTCCGTTATCCCTTCAAGTATGCTTGAAGACTGTCGTCTCACGTCATGGAGGAGTCTTATTAATTCTTTTCCGGACTTGCCATTGCTTATAGAAAACTCCTCTGACCTCATTCGATTAAAAGGCATCTTACCAATACCGCTTACAAAATGTTGAAATTCATTCCCCGCCAAATGCATACATAAGTTTCCAATACTATTCATGTTCGGTTTAAGTCTGTGCCATACTTGTTCGTCTGACAATAGAGTTAAACAGGTTTCTATTCGTTTTAACTGTTTGTTCATTTCATTTAGAACGATGTCATTTAATTTCACTAAAAAACCGCCTTCTTTATTAGAATGCTAGGAATGGTTTATTGAGCTCTCGTTCACTATTACCGGAAAAACTATATCCTAAAATGATTTAGTATACCAAACTATTTCCTTCATCGAATCCAAGCATAAGATTCATATTTTGTACTGCAGCACCTGATGCCCCTTTGCCTAAATTATCGTATCTTGAAATAATATTTATCTTGTCTTTTTGTCCAAAAACAAATATTTCAAGTCGGTTTGTATGATTACATTCAGATATTTTAAAGTGCCCTTCATCGTGGTAAGCTTCTGAATCGTATGGCATCACATGTACGAAACGCTCTGTTTCAAAGTACGATGATAATGCTTCATGTACATCTTTTGCGGAAGGGTTTTTCGGCATATACCTACTCATTAATGGAACTGACATTGCTAGTCCTTGCGCATAATTAGCTTTAATGGGTGTAAATAATGGCTCATATAGAAGACCTGAATACAACAACATCTCTGGGATATGCTTATGATTGAGTTGCAATGAATAATGTCTTGGAACATTGAGTTTCTTTTCTGTTACTAAAGTTGAATTTTCATATTCTTCAATTCCACTTCTTCCAGCTCCGGAATAGCCAGTCAATGAATAACAAGTAACGGGATAATCTTGTTGAAGCATACCCGCTTCGATCAACGGTCTGACGGTAAGGATAAACCCGGTAGCATGACAGCCAGGGACAGAAACTCTTGATGCGGATCGTATTAAATCTCTTTGATTTTTTAACTCCGGCAAACCATATACCCAATTTTTATCCGTTCTAAAGACAGTGCTGGTATTAATGATTTTGGTTTTTTCATTTTTCACAAGAGCAATGGATTCTTTTGCAGCCGAATCGGGAAGACAAAGAAAAACAATATCTGCTGCATTTAGGAATTTACTTCGTTCTTTAGGATCTTTTCTTTTAGCGTAGTCAATCCTGAGGATCTCTATGTCTGATAGTTTTGATAGATACTCAAAGATCTTCAAGCCTGTTGTACCTTCTTGTCCATCAACAAATACTTTAAATTTCATATTCACTCTCCTTGCATTGCATAAATATGCTTTACTTAGAATAATTATACACATAATCTCATTTCAATCAAATATAACCTGCGAATAATTACAATACCTGTATTAATCTTTTCGCCCTATTAGATTTACTGTTAATAGAGTCTACGATTAAAGGTCTCCACAACCAAATGAATACTAAAAAGCATTCAAGGACAAAACCTCGAATGCTTTTTTTGAGTGATATTGAATACAATACATTTATTTTTGTGTCGGAAAACCAACACGGAACACACCAATTACGACTTCACCATCAACATCGTATAGGGGGATTTCTCGAACACCGCCTGCTTCTTCAAGCTTCGCCTGTATTGCTAATGCCTCCACAGGCGTCTTGGGAATCTACCATTGAAAAAAAGTTGTTTTCCATTGCTAAATTGAGTATCTGCCAAATCCCAGTGATAATTCCTCGTAGATGCAATAAACAAATAAACCAACAAGAAAGAGTGCTTGAGTGGTTCTATCCCTCTCAAGCACTCTTTCAATATAATGCTGAGGTTACTCTATTAGGCAACAGCCATCTTTACTTGCTTAATATAGAAGTAACGGACAATGAAGAAGTATATGACTTGAACCATAAAAAATAGACCGAGAACTAGCAAGGATTCCTTGAGCAGTGAGTATTGAAACATGTTGGATAGTGTTGCAAGGGCTACAGACCCATGTACTAGAGCAACAACGATTGGCGCAAAGAAAAGCAATATAATTTGCCGGTTCAATATTTTTGCAAGCTCCTTTTCGGCCAGGCCCAACTTAGAAACGGATTTAAACTTCTGTCTGTCATCATCTAAATCACTATACAGACGGAAATAGAGAAAACTGCCAGCGGAGACAAAAAACACGATACCAATAAATAAACCAATGAACAGTATGGGACCAAAGTTCTCAGCGAGAACGAAATTTTGAAATTCAAGAGCGTGAAATCTATAGCTTTCGGAATAGGGAAGTAGATTCATAAGCTTACCGCCTGCCGCTATGGCTTCTTTTTGTCCTAGTGGTCCATGCCATGCATAGTAATGTTCTTCTAGTACAGGAGGCGGGAGTTTTGCGTATTGGTCATCCGGTACAACGAAAAATCCACTGGAATAAATTAGTGCTGGTGATACAACAGCTTGGTTTGCTTCAATCACAACTTTGGATTGTAAGGATATAGGTTGGTTAAGCATTTCTTTACCCATACGCGACATTCCAAAATCAACAAACGCCGCTTTCCCATCTGAAAGCTGTATCGTGTCGATTTTTATCAAATCTGCCAAACGGTTATAGTCGGATTGTTTAACTGTGACAATCATTTTGTCGCTATTGGAAGCCGTGAAAGATCGAATCAGTAGAGTTCCTTTTTCGATATCTAGGTTTGAATCTTTAAGTACCCGATCAATCTGCTCAATATGCGTTTTTTCGCTGCTTTTACCGCTCGATGTCAAGTAGGTGAATAAATAGGGAGCTTCTTTGGTACTCCCATCGATTATGGATTGGAATCCGTAAAGCGAGCCTATCGCGCTAAACGAAACCGTAGAGATAATAGCGACTAGAAAAAACGAACGCGCATTATCCTTCATACGATAAGCAAGATCAGAAAAAAGCAGCATGTTCGTTTTCAGCCAAAAAATCGATTCCATACTCTTTAGCTTCCGAATGATATAGACGCTGAGCTGTGTAAACAACAGGTATGTGCCGATGCAAACCATAATAACAACAGGAATGAGTAAAAAAATAGCCTCTGTTCCTTGGGCTCGCAAACTAAGAAAGTAGCTTGTTCCCAGCAGGATCGGTACTAGCAAAGAAAGAAGTACGGACGACTTAGGCTCACTCTTTGCTTGCCTGTTTCCCTTTAATAACGTAACTAGCCTCCCGCTGCGCAGTACAGCAGAAATAAAAAAGGAAATGAAGATGAATAGGATTAAGAATGAAACTAAAGTGAGCGCAATTGCCTTATAGGGTATATAAAAAGATAGCTTTTCATGGACGGTAAGAACATTTTCCCCTGCAAGCAAAATAGCCTTGGCAAATACAAGCCCCAGACCAATCCCGCCTATTATGGCAAACACACCAATAATCATATTTTCTATAAAAATCATCAAACGAAGCTGCACAGTGGTCATGCCCTGCATGATCATCAGCCCAAATTCCCTTTTTCGCGATTGCAGGAATGCACTCATGGAGTAAAGAACAAAAAAGAAAGAGAATACATAGATAATCCACTTGGATACGGAAAGTGCAAATCTCGCACTTGAATTGGTACTAACCCCACTAAGGACAGGGTGGTATGCAAAAATAGAAAAGGTAAAGAAAACCATAACAGTAAATAGACTACTTAAGAAATATCCCCCATAAAGTCTTTTATTCCGGGAGACGTTACGGAATGCGAATTGTCGAAACGTCATTGTGATAGCCTCCTAACAACGAAAGCGTATCAATAATTTTTTGGAAGAAGGTTTGACGATTGTCGCCTCGATGTATTTCCGTGTAAAACCTACCGTCTTTAATGAAGACAACACGGTTGCAATAGCTAGCAGCCAGCGCGTCATGTGTGACCAGCATCATTGTTGCTTTCTGCTCGCGGTTAATTCGCTCGAGCAATTCCATGACATCCTTGGCTGATTTGGAATCAAGATTGCCAGTTGGTTCATCTGCAAGAAGCAGCTTGGGAGAGTGAATCATAGCTCTGGCAATAGCAGCCCGCTGAGCCTGTCCGCCTGATATTTCATATATGCGTTTTTTCATAATCTCGGTAATTCCTAATTTTTCTGCTATGGTTTTTACTTTTTGCTTCATTTCACTGAGCTTGTTTCCATCAAGTGTTAGCGGCAGCACGATATTCTCCTCAACGGTCAAGGTGTGAAGTAGGTTAAAGTCCTGAAAAACAAACCCAAGCTCACGGCGACGAAATTTAGCTAACTCATTTTTATTCAGCTTGTTGGTGGTTTTTCCCTGAAATAAAATTTCTCCAGTTGTTGGCTCATCAATTGTTGCAATCAAGTTTAGCAACGTTGTTTTTCCACTTCCAGAGGGGCCCATAATGCCGACAAATTCACCGTCATCAATCGTTAAATCTATGTCGGTTAAAACCCGATAAGCTACTTTACCTTCATAAATTTTACTAACCTGTCTTACATGCAGCATACTAATATCTCCTTTCAAGAGGAAAACAGTTAATGTGTGATCAGTATACTGTAGACGGTCAGCCCCTAACTATCGATTTCACTTTCACTTTTATTACACGCTTGTAAGCTTTTGATAGGCGGCAAAAACAATACGTACCTCTGTACCACTATTGACCTCTGACGTAAACTCAATTCCATGACCAAGACGATCAGCAGCCTCTTTCGTCAAATAGAGCCCCATTCCTGTTGATTCACGCATGCCACGCCCATTCTCACCAGTAAAAAAGGGATCAAATACCCGTTTGATATCCGCAAGAGGAATACCTATCCCTCGATCTATAACGTCAATGACGGCTTCGCTTCCACGCAAATAACAGGAAATTACGACCTTTTTCCCTTCAGTATCTTTGTTTGCAGAATATTTAATCGCATTTATGACTAGCTGTGAAAGCATGAAAAACAGCCATTTCTCATCTGTTTCGACCGTTATCTCAGGCGTACAGTTCCGAACTTCTGGATACACCTGGTTGCGGATAAATAATCTTTTGTTATCATGGACAACGGCGCTGATTATTTGTGATAAAACAACTGGTTTGACATGAAAATCTTGTTCGAAAGCGCGAAGCCGGGCCATATAGAGTACCGTATGCAATCCCGAACGCATTCTCTCCAATTCCTCACGAATGCTGGCAAACTCAGGTTCATCGATATTCTGAACCGTGAGTTCAATAACAGACAGAGGTGTTTTCATCTGGTGCACCCATTGGTCCATGAAGGTCAGGTGCTCCTCCTGTTGTTTCTTTACCGTGTATAGTTGTTGCTGATAATGGCGGTACTGAGTATGTAATAGTTTCTGAAGTGCCTCTGATAGGGGTGATTGTCCTATTTCCTGAAATGAGGCATCAAGTGATTCGAGAGGCTGGCTAAGGCGTAGGTAATAGTTTTTTCGACTTAGAAATTGATACACAAGGTATCCGCCCAGAATGAAGAAACCAAGAAAGACAGAGTAAAGGCCTGTCTTAAGATTGTGATAGCCATCGAGCCAATAAATCGAAAAAATGATACCCAATTGCAAAAACTGAATGACAACTAGCAAGGCATGTTCTTTTAGGAACAGTTTCACTCGTAACTCTCCTTCGCCCACGTAACGTTTAGTTTATAGCCTGTACCTCTAACCGTCAGTAAAGCATCTTCGATTCCTAGCTCCTGAAACTTTTTTCTAACGCGATTAATATTCACGTTGAGTGTGTTTTCATCCACATAAGCTTGATCATCCCACAACTTCTCAAGTAGGGCCTCCCGGCTGGATACCCTTGGATAGCGCTCCATAAGACTTTCTACTATGTCAGACTCTTTTTTCGTGAGCGTTATGACTGCATCAGCAAGCTTCAGCTCCAGCCTTTCTGGATAGAGCATGAGCCCTGTGTTTTCAAGAACCAGTTCTTCACGTCTGGATGCATACTCCCCATAAGCGCGTCGAAGATGGCTGTGTATTTTGGCTAACACAACACCAGAGTGAAACGGCTTGGTGATATAATCATCACCTCCATTTTCAAGAGCCATGATCTGATCCATTTCACCATCACGAGCTGATATGAAAAGAACAGGGCAGATAGATGCGATGCGGATTTGCCTGCACCAATAATAGCCGTCATAGCTAGGTAAATTCACATCAAGGAGAACCATATCCGGCTTGGCCTGATGGAACTCTTCTAATACATGTTGAAAATCATTCACTCGTATTCCATCATAGCCGTATTTCATTATTGTAGACAGTAGAAGTTCCGCAATTTTCGGATCATCTTCTACGACCATTATTTTATGCATTTCACACTCTCTCCTGTCATGGATCATTAATGATGCAAATAAGAAATATGGATCAATTTATTCCAAAATATACCCAAAAAGTCTAGCGATTACTATCCTATTAATTTGTATTTATTATACAATACCAATTATAAAAAAACTCCCTACAGTAAAATAGCTTCACTGTAGAGAGACGTATAGGATAACTTTGACCTAGCCCACTGATGACACCCGTTAGCTTAATAAAATGAGCAGGCGACCGCAGCGCCTGCTCATCCATTTGTGTTATTCAACTATGGTGTCCCATTAGTTTAACGAGCTAATTATACAAACAGCTACTCTTCTTGTTTTACTTTTTTTCGTCGAGAGAGTGATATCCCCCCAAAGCCGCTAATAACAGCAATGTAAAAACCCAAATCGTACCACCAGCCAGAGTTATATATTTCATATACTCTAATATCGTGTTTGAAAATACCAATTATGAGTGAAACAGGAGCAACCCAGCCATGCCATATCCCCCAGAAAAAACCTGCAGGATGTTGATCATTATTTGCTCCATCTCCAGGTACACACCCTGTTAATGAAAGAACAGTAAAAGTCATTAGTACCAGTATTAATAAATACCTTATTTTCATATCTCAGCACCATCCAATAACAAGTTGAACTCAGCAATTAGTAGAATATATCATTGCTCTTCTATAATATGGAGTCTGCTCTATAAATATTCTCAATCTCTTTTCCTATATTAAACAAGCTGCCTATCATCCCATTTAAAAATGGATTATAGGAGATATATTCCACAAAAATCCCCATTTCCCTTCCAACACTTCTAAATAATCAGTAATGACTGTTGAGAACAGGAAAATTTGCACTCTCTACTGCCCCTTAGCTTAACAACCATCCGGTCAAAGGCCTATCATCCCAAACTTGTACTTCTATGTACCTCTCTGGTCCATAATTCCCTAGGGGATTCCACTCCTGAGGTAATCCGAATTCTTTTATAACTTCTTTAATCTCATTTAATGTATAAATTTGACCTCGATATTTCTTTCCATCCTGGTATCTCATCGTTGGGAACAAATCTCCATAAGTAAAGCTGATGGAATTAGGATCGAATTCTTTAATGGGTATGTAAAGTTCCTTACCTTTATCAAACCACTCCAAAAGCCACGGACATTCTCCAACAGTCATATAATGTGGATAGTTTCGAATAGGCTTTCCGCCCTTTATTATAAACCGTTCTCTTGCCTTTGCTTCAAGACTTCGTCGAATTGTTAGATAGTCAGTGGATCTTTTGCTTGCGAATCCTATGTTCTGGACTCGAATATCGTTAAGTATTCGCTCTGCTTCCGCTGGTTCCAAATCTGATAAATTTTGAAAAGGACCTGTTGATTTATCAAAATAATGGTATAGAAAATTCATCATTAAATTACCTCACAAAATGTAAATTATTGTCCTATTCAATCATACCACTAGATTAAACTATGTTTCTTAAAGTCATTTACTTTAAAAGCAGTGATTCTATTTCTGACTCTATATCAACTGGTTCCTTCGTAGTTTCGTATCTTGCTTGAACATTACCGTTTCGATCAATCAAAAATTTTGTGAAATTCCACTTGATCCCGTCACCAGCGTAATTTTCTGGATACTTTTCTTGCAGAAAATTTTTCATCCATTGACCTTCGGGAGTCTCGGTATCGAAACCTTGAAATGGTGCTTGCTTCGTTAAAAATTGAAATAATGGATGAGCAGTCTGACCCCTAACGTCCACTTTCTCAATAACAGGAAAAGTCAATCCGAAGTTAATCTCACAATATTCCCGTATTTCTGAGTTGCTCCCTGGCTCTCTCTCATTGAATTGGTTACAAGGAAAACCGAGTACTTCAAACCCATGCTCATGGTGACTTTCGTAAAGCTTCTGAAGACCCGCAAATTGGCGAGAATAACCACACCTACTGGCAATATTGACAATCAGGAGGACTTTCCCACGAAAATTTGACATATCAATGAGCTTATTGTTAATTGTGTTCATCTGAAAATCGTAAATAGACATCAGTCGTTTCCCCCTCAATGGCGTTTGTATACCTATCATAATATGGCAAAGGCGTTCTATTGGTCTAATATATAGTTAGAATATGATTTATAGGTAATACCAATAAATTGACTCTCGACTAGTAAAATCAATAATGATGTTCATTGACTATTGCCTCACTATACAGCCTTTCGATGCTGCTACAGCCGAATGCGGTCTCCGTCCTTAATCGGAATGCTGCTTTCCGTTATAACCTGTTCCTTTTCGAACAAGCCCTCGCTCAAGGCGCTTATATGCTCATTGGCATTCAAGATTGTAATTGGTCTCCGAACCGCGTAATACGCATTACCGAGCGCTCCTTGTCTAATTTCAACGGTAAAGACATAGGTTCCCGTACTGTCTTTGCGAATAGCACTGCTTGAAATGAGCAGCGTATCTGAGCTCCCTTTTTTGGTCATATTGACCTGCAAGCTCTCGCCCCCTTGAATCGTTTTGTCTTGGACGGTTACAAGAACTCGCGCTGCAGACTCGCCTGATCCAGCTGCTCCTTGCTCGGACTGGCTGCTTTCTTCATCTATATCCTCTATTTTTGATATTTCTCCTTGGATCAATCGGTCTTTCTTCCCTAACAGCAGTGCTTCCATCGTTTCGCCTACCATTAGCTCAGCTGTGAGGCTTGCAGCCATTTTCAGTTCATATTGGAATCCTTTGCTGCTGTTTGCAATTCGGATATCCGCTCCCCCAGCCGTTCCAGCCAGACCCTCTGTTGCTTTTATATCCTTAATGATACCATCGAACGGAGCGAATAGTTCCTGATTCAACAACAGCTTTTTTTCGAATGCTTGAATACGGTCCTTTTGCATGTCCAAATCGATTTTGGCGATTTTTACGGCGGTTTGAGCATGAAGCAGCGCGGTATGGTCTTCATTGTGTGCCGCTTCGATATAATCATTTTCTAATAGGCTCATCGACAGCTCCAGCTTTTTAAGTGCAGCCTGCTCATCTTCAATTTGCTGTATAGCATCGATACTATCATATGTAATAAGCGGCTGCCCTTTTTGCACTTTTTGCCCTACTTGCACGAGCACCTTCGATACCTTCCAGCCCATGGGGCTTATTAAATCAACCTCTTGCACGGGCTTCAATACCGCACTGCCTTTATAGGAATAAGAAAGCTCCCCTTTTGACGCCTCATCGGTAATCACTTTAGGCAGTGTCAACGCAAGCAGCGTGTTCCCAAGCAGCGTAAATATAAGAAGAATCCCTATAAACAAACCTCCAATTAATCGGAGCCTCCGTTTGCGAATGCTATTGATTTGTTCCATTGTATTCACTTCCAAGTCAATCACTCCTACCCCTTAATCCCCGATTGCTGGATTCCCGCGACAAAATAAGATTCCGCATACAAAAACAGCAGCACCAAAGGCATCATATATAACACGGAAGCTGCAAAACCAACACCGCGCGCCTCTTGATTAATGTGAGCCAAATAAAGCGACAGCGGCTGCTTGAATGTATCCTGCAGGAAAATAAGCGGCTGCTCAACCATATTCCAATAATCAACGAACAACAGTATCATCAATGATGCTAGACCTGGCTTAACGAGCGGGATGATTATTTTTGTAAAAATAACTATATGTCCCGCACCGTCAATTTTGGCTGCTTCCATATAAGAGTATGGAATATGCGCCATAAATTGACGCAGCATGAACACCCCGAATGCACTGAAGATGCCGGGTAAAATAATGGCAGACCCCGTGTTCATAAGACCAAGCTTCTCCACGATCATATAGTTAGGAACAAGCGTTACTTGAAATGGCATGAGCATCGTCATCAAATAAATAAGAAACAGCTTGTCACGGCCTCGGAAGCGCAATTTGGCGAAAGCATACGCCGCGAGGGCAGCAATCAGCGTCTGTCCTGCTATGATCGGTACCACCATTCCTACAGAATTCCAAAACAGCTTCAGAAACATTGGCTTTTTGTACAGAACCTGTGCATATTGTTCCAATGAAAACCAATCGGGAAGCAGCTTTAGGTTAACGAAAGCATCCTTCTCCCCCGCAGCCGCGTTCGTCATTTTACCAATTAAATCATAATTCATGCCGATCTCGCGCTCTGTCATTAATGAGTTCGTAAACGTAAGGACAATTGGTAATACAGTAACGGCTGCTATAATGGCTAATACAATTGTCATAGCCATCCTTAAAACCCACCTTGATTTCTCCATACTTTCCTCCAAAACGATTCATTCCATAAATGCTCGGAACCGACGCTCTACAGCAAGCAGGACGGTTACCAAAATAACGATGCAACCGACCATAAGGGATGCGGCAGTTGTCAGCTTCTGAATATCTAATGAGAAAAACATATTGTTCATATAGTGCTGCATCATATATATGCGATCATAAGGATATTCCCCGGCAAGCAGGTAGGTCTCCCTGAATACTTTAAACGAATTGACGATTGAAATGAGAATAATAAAAAACATCGTTGGCGTTACATACACTAGTGTGATGTGAAACAGCTGCTGTGCTCTGTTCGCCCCTTCGATTCTGGCCGTTTCATAATATGATTGCGGAATCGATTGCAACCCTGCCAAAAACAGAATCATATCGTAGCCGACATTTTTCCATATATACATCATGATTACTATGACCATCGACCAATCCGACTGCAGCCAATCTATTCTTCCCAAACCTAAACTATTCAGCCAAGCGTTCAAGCTGCCATTCCAGTCCATAAAAATTTGCCATACCATGACAATAGAGGCAATGGGGACGACCAAGGGCAGCACAAAGGCTGTTTGAAGCCAATTGCGAAAAAAAAGTCGCTGATTCAGCAATAAGGCTAGGCCTAGGGACACCACTATGAGAAGTGGTACGCTAACCCCCGTGAAAAGAAGAGTATTCGATGCTGCATTCTGGAAAGAGCCGCTGCTCAGCAGCTCTTTATAATTGTCGAAGCCAACGAAAGTTCCCCCAATGGTCCGATCTGTAAACGAGTAGAATACCCCCATGCCAAAAGGAAGCAAATAAAAAACCATAAAACCGATCAAGCTGGGCAGCAAAAACAGTAATGCTGCAAACCATTCCTTTCGCAGCAGGAAAGAATAACGAAATCTATTCATTAAGATAGGTCGTGACTTTATTTTGAATGAGCTTCGCGACTTCATCCGCTGATTTCTGGCCGCTAAAGAACGCCTCTGATTCTTTCGTAATGATTTCGTTAAGTTTAGTTGACTTAAACGCCACTTCATGGACTGCACCTGTTACGTAAGCTTCAAGCTGCTGAAGGATCTCATGATCAACTTTAAACGTCATGCCCTGAAGCGGACCTTCTTTGTAAGCTTGAACCTCTCCCTTCTCCTTAAGAAGCTTCACCTGCTTTTCAAATATGCTTTTACGGATCGGAATGCCTGCAGACTCAGGAGCATGCTTGATTTCTTCTGATGTAAGAAATTTAACAAAATCCCATGCTTCTGCTTTGACAGTCGACTTTGAATTAAGTCCTATCGTCTTATAGGTTCTAAAATATCCGCCCGGCTCATCAGATTGAGCGTTCGGTTTCGCGTATAGCTTTGCATGCTCGGCAAATTCCCTAAGCGTAACTAAGTAATCCCAAGCTGAATTGATTTGGCTTTGCTCAAAATACGAATTTTCCCACCTTTCACTGGATATGATTTTATCGTCATACATCTTCTTCACCTGCTGCATCAGCTCGGTAAAAGCCTTCGTCTCGAATTTAGCCCTCCGGTTCTCCTCATCTACGAACAAAGAGTAATTATCGGTTACCATTTGGTCCAACAAAAACTCCGGCTGTGCGTTGAAAGCATATTTATATGTACCGTTTTCCGCTAATTTCTTAGAGGTCTCCGTAAATTCATTCCATGTCCATTTGCTGTCATCCACCTTTACACCAGCTTTCTCAATGGCAGCCGTGTCCCCAAGCAATCCATATAAGAAGAACGAAAGCGGCATCCCGTAAAGTCCTTCGCCTACCGTTGCGTGATCCAATATATTGATAAAATAATCATCCTTGCGGAAAGATGAATCCTGCTCCATCATCGTATTCCAATCAACAAGGAGCCCCTTATTCACGTACTTGTCCACTGGCAGCTGATCCATTTCAATTAAATCGGGACCTTTTCCAGCTAGCATCGCCGTATTCGTAGTTGTAATGAACTGCTTTAAGTTAGCCTCGAGATGCTGATCATCGCTCTCTACATACTCAAGCTTGATCTCGATATTCGGATGCTTCGCTTCATATTTTTTCTTCGCTTCCACAAAACTCTCATCCGAAAAAAAAGTTCTGAATACGATTTTTTTCTTTTCACCCTTCTCAATTGAAGCTTCTTGATCATCCTTCTCTTGGTCGATTGTCTCACCTCCATTTGTTGACGTTTGCTGTTGTGGTGTGTTGCTTGTCACTGAACTGCTGCAAGAAGAAAGAGAAATCATAATCAGACAGTATACTATCCATAAACCTTTAATTTTCATATTCACTCACCTTTCCTCATTTGCTGTTATTCGTATCCAGCTCAATAAATGTAAAACAAAGATGTGAACGTAACTTCATCAAGTTGTGTACAAAATGTCTCCGAATATCCTATGTAAGCGTAAAAAACCGAAAACCAGCACCTTCTTTAAGGCGCTGGTTTTCGGTTCAAAATTCTGTATCAAGAGATCAGGGTAAGTTATTTGAATGCTATAACAAACGGCTGAGAGTTGAGAACACGCGGTGCTGCCGGGCGTGGATTTGTCAGTTCGTAAGGCTTCCAGCCATCAATCAGCAGCTTGCTGTTGTCTGGACTCCAATCCATCTGTGCAGGTACTAGTCCTTGATAAATAGATTTCTTATTTAAAATGTTATTGCCTTGAAGCTTGCCCGCATAAACGGAATCACCCTGCGAATATGCAATATACTTTCGGTCGTGCGAGATCTGGTAGCTCCCGACTTTCTCCAGCAAATTCGAGGCTGCTCCATTTCGCCGATCATAAGTAACTAAAGATCCTTCAGGGGCAACAAAAGTAATTTGATCGTTAGTTAACCAATCGACTGAGCCGATATCATCACTTAAAAAATGCTCGTATTGACCGCTAAATTCGTTTCCTTGAAGCGAGCCTAACACTACTTGAGATTGCCCGTCGCTAGCTTTAACAATGACAACGCCAAGTCCGTCGTCCGATGCTTTTGCGCTTAATATAATGTCGGTTTTCTGCCAGTCTTCAAGAGAAAACTGATTCAAGCTCATCTCTTTGATATCGTACACGCTTATCATAACTTGTGAATTTTGAGGACTTTGGACGACATACGTAAGGTAACGGCTGTTGTTGGACCACATGATTCGTCTAGACTTTAGCCCTGTATCCGTAAGCTGCTCGATCTTAATCTGCTTTTGATCGGATATTGAAAACAGTGAAATTGCATGCTGCTTGTCTCCAAACTCAATAGCAGCAACATATCGACCATCTGGCGATATGTTGTCGATAACAACATTCTCATCAAAATCCCACAGCTTCATCACCGTATCATAAGGATAATTAGCTCGTTCAATGCCTTTGGTGCGGCCGTCTGTTACTCCGTAAACACCGAGTATCGCATCGGTGTCCAGCCAGCCCAACCAATTACGAGTATCTTCTTCCTGTAGCGGCAATCGATAAATCGTTTTGACCTCGATCGCTTCATTTCGCGAATTAGATATGATTTCCTCCTCTGAATCAGGAATAATGATCGTTTCGGTGTGAGGCGTTCTCAAGCAGCCAGGCAAGATCGCGATTAAGAGGACAAGCCCTAAGAACATCACAGCAAGACGTTTGCTCATCGAAGCTCCCTCCTTTCCTGCATAGAAGGCATAGCGATATATACAGTCGTTTGCTGATGCTCGCTGTCCAATCGGATGCTTCCGCCATGCTCATCAACGATTTCTTTGCTAATAGCCAAACCTAGACCGATGCTGCCTGCCTCTTGCTGTTTCGTATCAGCCCGATTGAATGGCTCGAAAATATGAGATAAATACGATGGGGTGATCGTCTCGCCCTTGTTGTTGAAAATAAACTGAACAAGCTGACCTTCTCGCTTCGCATTTACAATGATTTCGGAATGGGCAAAACTATACTTAATGGCATTATCGATGAGGTTGATAAACAGCTGCCTAAGCTTATCTCCGTCTCCATAGACAAATAGTCCATCCTCTGCTGTGCAGTGAATGATTTTACTGTAGCGTTTTGCCTTTACCTGCATCGTTTCGCAAACATCCCCTACGATTTGTCCTGCATCAACAAGCTCAAAAGAATCTTTATTTAAGACTCGCCTCGACATCTCAAGCAAATCCAAAACCATACCATGCAGACGCTTGCTTTCATCTACGATATGATCCATCCCTTTAATGAATAGCGTTTTGTCTCTCTCACCTAGCTCGCGTATCATCTCCGCATAGCCAAGAATGGTCGTAAGCGGCGTTTTCAGCTCATGCGTGACGTTGTCGAAAAATTGCTTTCGCTCTATATTTACTTCCTCAAGACGATCTCTATCCTTCTCGATTCTCGTAATTTGGGCTTTAATTTTCTCAATCATGCTCTTGAAATTGTCTGCAAGCTTGCCGATCTCATCCCTTCTTTGAAAGGGGATCCTTATATCCAAATTTCCGTTCATCACCTCTGTAGAAGCCTTCGTCAACTGAATTAATGGAATGGTGATATGTCTGGAGAGGAGATAAGAAAATAGGAAGGCTACAGCAAAGATCGCCATCGCGATATAAAAGATGATAGCAAGCGTATGATCGCTTTGTTCATAAAGCAAAGAGAAATCTTTTGCAAATCGCAAGATACCTACATTCGTTCCATCAATGACGACCGGATAGGAATAGAGTACAGATCCTTTACCCGCTTCATACGAAATGGTATACGCCGTTTTTCCGAGCAGTGCCTGCTTCAAATCGTCATCTGTTCCCGAAAAGGGACGCTTATCGGAAGCATACAGCATCTCGCCGTTGACGGAATACGCGCTTACACCGCTGCTTGTGGAGTGGCTGAGGTCCAGTACCATTTCTTCAGCCATTTGCCCAAAATAGAGCTGATCATTCGAAAAATGGTTTATCAAGAAAGCTTGGCGTACGTAAACGCTGCTGTTTTTCTTAAGTCCGATCAAATCCTCCGTGATGATCTTCTTGTTGCTAGTTTCAATACTCTGCGAGACCAGCTGATTAAGCAGCAGAAAAGAAATACAAAAAATAAGGAAAAAACCAATGATAAATTTGGCTCTAATGGTTCTTATCATGCTACGAGACTGCCTGTTTCTCAAATTTATAGCCGATGCTGAACACGGTCGTAATCAAATCATTCACATCTAATTTTTTTCGCAGGCGCTGAATATGCGTATCAACGGTTCTCGTATCGCCAAAATAGTCATACCCCCACACAAATTCCAGCAACTCCTCACGGGTGAAAATTTTACCTCTGTAGGTGTACAGCGTCATCAAAAGATCAAATTCTTTTGGCGTTAAATCAATAATCTGATTGTTTTTCTTTACTTGCCTCTCGTTCTTCACCACTTCTATGTCTTTGAAACGAATGATGTCATTTGCGATCTCGCCTGCTTGACGATTGGCTTGCATAAACCTTCTAAGGATTGTCCGTATTCTAGCAATGACCTCCCGAAGATCAAATGGCTTCGTAATATAATCATCCGCCCCAAACTCCAGACCTAATATTTTATCTTTAATGTCGGATTTAGCTGTAAGCATGAGAATCGGTATATTGTGAGTAGCTGTTACTTTTTTGCATATGTCTAAGCCACTTTGATCAGGCAGCATCCAATCCAGCAGAAGCAAATCCGGCTTGAATCGCTCGACCTCTCTTAAACCGTCTTCTCCCGTATAAGCCGTCAGCGTCTGAAAGCCCTCATTGCTTAATCCATAAGCGAGCAAATCGGCGATTGCCACTTCATCTTCAATAATTAAGATTCTAATTTTCTCCATAGATACTCACCAATTGCTCCTCTCACCCTCTGCTTTCAATATAGCCTATCATAAAAAAATGAGATGCCTCCCGTCAAATAAGTGGCGGTCAGTATGTTATACAATGCCATTTCATGCAGTCTGTGACCTCATTCGTCTTTTACAACCGCCCCTCCCCCAAGTATAACGGTCTTGAGTGCTTCGTTATCATAGAGTTCGATCAAAAAAACCTCCCTGCAGCCAAGCTTCTCTGCTGAGAGGACGGTTATTAAAAAATCTTCTCTTCCTGTTTTTCCTAAAGAAGTTCTAATTACTTTCATGTTTCTTAAATTTCATCAAAAAATTCCCTCTAAATGTTGCTAATCCTTTTTCACCTATAACTAATGAATTATAGAGTGACACCTTCAATACATGAAGTTCGATTACAGAATTTCCGTAGTTTATAATAGCAGAATAACTATCTATATTTCCCCCCATTCCAAAGGTTCTTTCAAGCTTTTTGTTTATAATTCTACATTCAATTATCATTTTAGGATTCCTATAGTAAAAAAACAAAAAAACACAAACAACTATAGAAATAAAAATTAATATTTGTAAAATATAAATAAACACGGAATTATACCACCTACTTTTTTGAAAAAATAAAGTATTACAATCGCTGCTGCAACATATTTTTTCAAACCCTTTGGAATTCGTTCATCTTCAATTGTATTCGCAAGAATTTAGTTTTGCACTACACAAATCCTTTTAAGCGCTTTCAAAAACCTTTGAAGGAGTGTAATTTGCGAAAAATGGAAGGCGCAGCCTTCGGCCGCGCCCGTTTTGTTATGAATTCATTGTTCTTGCCTGTTAATGCTACTTGCCAAGAAAGCGCCAAAAATTCTGGTTCAACATATCATCCAAATCTCTCTGTATTTCTTCTTCTGTAACATTCCAGCCGCTGTGATGCAGCTTCTCGTATTTGTCCGCCAGTACGTTCCCGATAATTCTTCTGGAATGTTCCCATTTATAGATCAACTGCTCAAAGACGCGACAGTCAGAGTGCTGCGGAATCATCGATGTACCAAGAAGCTCTAAGCGGAATCGCGTCATTTCTTCGACCATCGACTCGATGTGAAGAAACCACCAGCAGCCGAAAATCATCAGATTACGGAACTTGCGGGCAAGCACCGTCAGTTCATGCTGGTTTTCTCTTGCCAGCATCGTAATAAGAAACTTCTGCTCCGGGTATCGACGGCATAATGCTTCAACTGCCGACACGTCGGACTGCATACTCATATCGCCTGCCAATCCCAGTGATGGATTTACTTTTCTCCGAACGCCAATCATCAGTGCAAACGGAATGTTTTGCTCTTGGCATACCGGAATCATAACCTCATCTATCATTTTGCTTCGATGATCATCGGCAGGATATGTGAAATCGCCCGGCATGGACACGGCAAGGTAGAGCGCATCCATGCGAATGATCCATTCCGATAGAAAACGCCGGGTCTCCCCTTTGGTCCGTTCTGTCCATTCCGCCTGCACATCAAAACCTAGACTTTGAAGCTCGCTCACGGCATGAGGCCAATCATTGAGCAGTGCATCCACTCGAAGCGCCGCATAAAAACGGGGATCCGTTTTACCTTTGCCTGATTGCCAGACAGGACGTTCTACGTGGTCGAACGGGTCGTTAGTCATAACGATTTTCTCAATCCCAGCGATTTGCATAACCGTATCGACCTGTTCATGTACGGTGCGTTTCTCGAGTGCTTGACGGTAATCGTCCAAGTTACGGGAGGATACGTCCAGTCCCAGCCGTTTGAGAATCGTAATGAAGCCGGTTGCCGCCTCGCTTACTGGAGAATGATCAAGGAATAGTAATTTCCATATCCAGTCCGCTTGCTCACGCTTAGACATAGACCAGAAGTGGTTGTACTCTTCCTCCGACCACCTGAAAGACTCTGAAATCAAATAATGATAGGTCAGCAACTCATCAATACCCCACAAAAGCAAACTACCGAATTCAGGTGCATATAAATGCGTATGCATATCGGTGACGGGCGTGCTGAGAGCCAAGCGCTCAACCGTCTGTCGAAGATCAAACAAACTCATATCCATTTGTGTACTCATTATCATTTCCCCTTTTCTTAGCTATTCCATTGATAGTGAAAACTGCCGTCTTTATCAATACGCTCAAATGTATGGGCTCCGAAATAATCACGCTGAGCTTGAAGCAGATTTGCCGGAAGATACTCTGTGCGGTACGCGTCAAAGTAGGATAAAGCCGAAGCGAATGCAGGTACAGGGATGCCATTCAGCGCTGCTGCTGCAACCACTTCCCGCCATGCTTGCTGATAATCATTCACAATATTTTTAAAATAGCTGTCTACGAGCAGATTAGGAAGATTCGCATTGTTATCAAAGGCATTCTTAATGTTTTCAAGGAATTGCGCACGGATAATACAACCTCCGCGGAATATCATGGCAATGCTCCCGCAATTTAATTCCCATTGATAAGTATCGGAAGCCATTTTCATTTGAGCAAAGCCTTGCGCATAGGAGCATATTTTGCTTGCATACAGCGCTTTCCGCACTAGCTCTATGAAATCATCCCGATTTCCGCTATATTTTGTTACAACAGTCTTGTCAAACATAGCTGAGGCTCTCTTTCTCTCTTCTCCCAAAGACGATAAGTAACGCATGAAAACAGACTCCGTGATGACTGGCAATGGAACACCCAGATCCAAGGCATTTTGCGAGGTCCATTTTCCTGTGCCCTTCTGTCCGGCAGAATCCTTAATAATATCAACCACTCTTTTACCCGTATCCGGATCGATCTTGGTGAAGATATCCTGCGTAATCTCAATCAGGTAGCTGTTCAGTTCCCCTTCATTCCATTTCTTGAAAATATGATGAAGCTCCTCCGGTTCCGCGCCGATGACTTCTTTAAGGAGATGATAAGATTCACAAATCAGCTGCATGTCTCCATATTCGATACCATTGTGTACCATTTTGACATAATGGCCCGCTCCGTCCGGACCGATATGCGTACAGCAAGGCACTCCCTCGACTTTGGCAGAAATAGCAGTCAAATACGGCTCAACATGAGCATAGGCCTCCTTGGTTCCGCCCGGCATTATCGCGGGTCCCTCCAACGCGCCCTGCTCGCCGCCGGATACACCTGAACCGATAAAATGAATGCCCAGCGCCTCCAGCTCATTCGTTCTCCGCTGTGTATCTACAAAGTACGAATTACCGCCGTCAATAATAATATCTCCTTTACTCAGGAATGTAAGGAGCTGTTTAATCGTATCGTCCGTTGCATTCCCGGCTTTAACCATCAACAGGATTTTCCTTGGCAGTGCGAGCGAAGCGACAAAGTCCTCTAAAGCTTCATAGCCGTGTAGCTTTCGACCGTGAGCTTCTGCAAGTAACTCTTTTGTTTTTTCAAATGATCGATTGTAGACAGCAACTTCAAATCCACGACTCTCCAAGTTTAATGCTAGATTTTTCCCCATGACAGCAAGACCAATTACACCAATCTGTTGTTTATTCACGTACTTTCTCTCCCTTTATTCAAATGAGGTTCATTTTTTCTATTGCTTATATAGAGAAGGACGACAGAGATCTTATCAATAACAACGTTGTTAAAAAAGACCGCGCTTACTCTATCAAATAACTTACCCCGAGAACAAAACTGAATAAACAAGCGGCGTACATCGTAATTGGAAGCAGCGGACGAACTTTTTTGGCAAGATCATGAAACCATATGCTGACAATCGCTATGAGTGCGTGAGAGAGAAGCAACCCTATGCTAAATGCGGCTACCGCAAGCATACCGTGGTTCGTTGCGGCTGCTCCGGCTACCGTGGTGAACAAAAGAAGCTGCGTCGGCGTTTCCGCACCGATGCCATGGATGACTCCGACTGCAAATACATTCCGGCGCGTAAAAGTAAACGGCTCGCCGTTTTTTCGCTTAAGCTTCTGAAATATAGTGATACCACGGCTCCAATAGGCACCGTTCCCATTTCTTCTTCCAATCAAAATAAGGATTGCCATAAAGATCAAAGTAATGCCTACCGCCTTGCCCATCCAGTAATCGGCCCAAATCGGCACGGTCCAGGCAAATAAAAGAATACTACAGCCGAGAACGAAAACGACTGCTTCATGCCCGCCCGCATACCAGAGAGACAGCTTCATCCTCTCTTTCTTCGACCCCAAGCTTCCTCCCGTTATATCAGCTAAAGCTGCCACATGGTCCAAATCTATACCATGGCGCAGACCTAGTATTATAGACAATGCTAACAAACCTATCAACTCCACTAGTATCCCTTCTCCTATTCGTTTAACTGTTTATAGACTTCACTGTAGACGGTTTCGAGAGGAATACCGAACGTTCTTGCAGCTTGAGCCGCATCCTCATATTCTGGCGATTGGCGTATTATTTTTTCTCCGTCTAGAGCCTGCTTCACTCTCACGGACCCGAAAGGGGTTTCCACCTGAATCCACTGACGAGCAAGCGCCCTACGCTGCCATTCGCTGCGGCGTACTCCGAAAGTAGATGTTTCTGCAAGCATCGTCTCCTCGCAACGCGCGCTGTTTGCCTGATGGCATAGAACGGTGACAAGGACGCCTGGACGGTTTTTTTTCATATAGACCGGAGTATGATATACATCGAGAGCTCCCGCTTCGAACAGCCTTTCCATGGCAAAACCAAGTGTCTCTCCCGTTGAATCATCCACCTGCGCTTCGAGTACGACAACCGTCTCGTTGAAACTTTTCTCTTGCTCCAGCTGATATAAAACAGCTCTGACCACGTTCGGATGATCAAAATTTTTAGTACCTGCACCATATCCGATTCGATCAATCGTTCCCGCGGGTAATGGACCAAAGCCTGAGGCAAGCGCTTTGACGATCCCAGCACCTGTTGGCGTTGTCAATTCTCCTTTAGCTGTGAACTCAGATAATGGTACGCCGCGCAGCAACTCTGCTGTCGCAGGAGCAGGTATCGGATATAAGCCGTGGGCCATACGCAGCTTGCCCGTTCCTGTTGGTACGGGAGAGACTATAATTTTGCTGGCATCAAGGTTCTCCAGTGCAAGGCAAACGCCAATGACATCTAAAATGGAGTCCATCGCTCCCACTTCATGAAAGTGGACATCAGCTGGATCCATGCCATGTATCTTGCCTTCCGCTTCAGCGATTAAGCGAAAGATGGACAGACTTCTCTCTTTCACCCGATCCGGCAGACTTGAAATCTCGATCATTCTCATGATGTCAGATGCTTTTCTATGTTCATGCGAATGCTCGTGATGATGGTCATGTGCGTGAGCATGCGAATGCTCGTGATGATGGTCATGTGTGTGTGCGTGCGAATGCTCGTGATGATGGTCATGTGTGTGTGCGTGCGAATGCTCATGATGATGGTCATGTGCGTGATCATGCGAATGCTCGTGATGGTGATGGTCGTGTCCACCGTTATGCTCGACGGTGTCGAAGCTTAGCTTCAGCCATTTCGCAGTTATGCCTCTCCGGTCCACCTTTACGAATTCCATCGTGAAGGGATCGATCGGTAGTTTCGATAAATGGCTTACAATATAATCCGCATCTGCGCCTAGATCTACAAGTGCCGAAAGTGTCATATCTCCTGCGATGCCAGAAATACAATCCAAATAGATCGTTTTCATTTTAAGTACCCTCCGCTACCAATTGTAAGATCATTGCTGCTTGAAACCCTGCCCCGAAGCCGTTATCAATATTGACTACCGTCACGCCGGCTGCACAGGATGTCATCATGGCTAAAAGCGTTGTAATCCCTTGAAGATTAGCGCCATAACCGACAGACGTAGGTACTGCAATAACCGGCCTGCGAACGAGTCCACCGACAACGCTGACTAAGGCGCCTTCCATACCGGCTACACCAATCACAACAGACGCTTCTCGGATTCGATCCTTTTGACTCAGAAGCCGATCGATTCCTGCGACTCCGACGTCGAAAATGCGATCGACCTCACAGCCCATCCACTCCGCTGTCCCTGCAGCTTCCTCTGCCACCGGTATATCCGAAGTCCCTCCGGTCAGCACCGCCACTTTCCCTGGGAGTTTGCGCGCGGATTGACCTAGCGAGATAAGACGAGATCCGCTATCATAACGCGCCTCAGGATACCTTGCAATTACTCGCTCCGCCATCTCAGCTGATGCTCGTGTGACAAGCGCTCTATCATGAATCTCCACGAGCCGTGAGAAAATAGTTTCTACCTGATCCACGGTCTTTCCTTGTCCAAAAACGACTTCCGGATGTCCCGTTCGTTCGTTGCGTCCCACATCCAGCTTGCAGAAGCCCAAATCTTCAAACTCGTTCATATCGCCGATCCTCCAAGTTCAAGCACTTTATTCATACTGCCGCTGCGGTAACCGGAAAGATCCATAGCAACGTAGATAAATCCTAGCTCTTTCAATCGATCTGAAATAATGGAGGCGTGGCTAATGAGCTGCTCCATTGCTCTTGGTTCTACTTCGATCCGGGCGATATCGCCGTGACTCCTGACTCGTACTTGCCCAAAACCAAGTGACCGAATAAAGCGTTCAGCTTCTCCAACACGTCCAAGCTTCTCGATCGTAATCGTCTCGCCATATGCAATCCGGGAGGAAAGACAAGCGAATGACGGCTTATCCCAAGTGGGTAGCCCGTGCTCACGGGATAAATCACGTATTTCTTCTTTATAAAGACCCGCTTCCTGCAACGGCCCTCGTACGCCTCGTTCTTTCGCTGCTTGAACCCCAGGCCTATGCTCATTCATGTCATCTGCGATGAGTCCGTAGACAATATGACGGTAAGCTCCGTCCTTGACGAATGGCTCTATATGCTCGAAAAGACTCTTTTTGCAAAAATAACAACGGTTTGCATTATTCTCTTTGTAGCCTGGAATACTTAATTCAGACGTTTCGATCACCTGATGAGTCGCGCCAATGCTTTTTGCCAGCCGGATCGCTTCTTCAAGTTCTTCCGTCGGATAGGTTTCTGAATCGGCCGTGACTGCCAAGACCCTCTCGCTTCCTAGTGTTTTTATTGCAGCATCCAGAAGAAAGGTACTGTCAACGCCTCCGGAGAACGCCACCACAACCGATTCCATTTCCATTAGAATCGCCTGCAGCTTGCTGTATTTATCATGCATAGTAATTGACACCGCCTTCCGTTAAATTCATCCAACCGACGTTTACTGCAGTTTCGATATTTCCCTCATTGGCTCTTTCAATCGATCATATAAACTTAAATATAGCGGAAGTATTCTTTGATAAAGCATATGATTGGTCAAATCTGGTTCATAGAGGCTGCCCTCTTGCTCCTTCCACCTCAGCAGCGGGCCGCGGCAGCCGTCCATAGCGTACAATCCGAGCTGAGCGGCTCCAAGTCCTGAGCTTTCTACTGATTCGGGTATCCTTACGGGCACGCCCAGCATATCGGCCATCATTTGACACCATAAGGTAGAACGGGCAAAACCACCGGATGCTCTAACCTCTTTAGGCTTTTCACCAGCTTCCTTCATTAAAGAAACGATTGCCGTAATCTGAAATAGAACGCCTTCCATTGCTGCGCGAAGCATATGCAATTCCGTATGCGCAAGCGTCAATCCGAACATGACACCTTTGGCCTGGGCATCCCAGAAAGGAGCCCGTTCTCCCGATAAGAGAGGTAGAAAGAGCAGCCCGTTTGATCCCGGAGGCACAGCATCAGCTAAAGGAAGCACCTCATCTATAGGTTTCCCCGGGAATAGGCGATCCGATATCCACCTGGCTACGATAGCACCGTTATTGGAAGGTCCGCCTACAATCCAATGATCTTTCGTCAAAGCGTAGCAGAACAATTTCCCTTCTGCATTGAAGGTAGGCCGTTTAACGGTTGTCCGCACAGCTCCGCTTGTGCCAATCGTTACTGCCAGTACTCCTTCCTCCACCGCGCCAATCCCAAGATTGGCTAATACTCCGTCCTGTGCCCCGACAATAAATGGCGTGTCCGTTCCAAGACCCATTCGTTCTGCCGCTTCCCTATTGAGCCCGTCGATTCGCTCCGTAGAAGGAACTAGCCGAGGCAGTTGATTCTCACGAATACCTGCTAGAATTAAGGCATCCTTATCCCATGTCAACATTTCGAGATTAAATAAACCTGTAGCGCTAGCTATCGAATGGTCCATCATCATAATTCCAAATAATTTATTCAAAATATATTCCTTTATTCCGACGAAAAAATGCGCGGAATGAAATAGATCCGGCTGTTCCTCTCTCATCCAGATCATCTTGACGAGCGGCGACATTGGGTGGATCGGCGTACCCGTCCGTGAATAGACCGATAATCCCGTTCCGTCATTCATCAATCGTTCGGCCTGAGCCGCGCTGCGCAGATCTGCCCAGGTGATGCTGGGAGTGAGCGGAAGCCCGTTCGCATCAAGCAGTATCAAGCTGTGGTTGGCTGAGCTAAAGGAAACACAGTGTATTTCCCCAGCCTGAAAGCCGCCTTTCTTCATAACATGACCAACACTATCAATTACAGCCTCGCAGATGACATCGGGATCCTGTTCCGCATACCCTTGCCTCGGAGTGTGCAGCGGATAATCAATCGAGTGGCTTCCAAGGATCTGTCCTGTCCGGTCGACGGCCAACGTCTTTGTACTCGTCGTTCCGATATCAATGGCTATGACTATTTTCGCATGTGCACTCATTTTGGCAAAAATCCTTCCGCGTCGAACTTCCACTCGTAAGGTCCTTCCAAAATCTCGATACGCGAACTTCTTTTTGCTTCCTCGAGCAGTGATTCGGAAATTTCAATCGTTCCAAGATGCAAAGTATCCCTAATACGAACCAGCTTGCACTGTGAGTAATCCAAAATGTTGCAGGTTTTGATCGCTGCCTTAATGGCATCGCGGTCATTCTCAAGCGTTGTTGCTTGTTTCGTAGGCGCACAAACCGTAGAGGTTAGTCCATTGGCATAAGTAGCTGGCCAATCCGTCTTGCTAACTAGTCTGCTTGTCGTGAAATCGGCTGTGCCCACCCCGTTTGCATTCCCCTGGGACTCTGGCGTCAGGTCGAGAACGACCATCTTGTTCACCTCAGGTCCCCCGTGCGCATAAGGCGTTGGATACCTGCCTGTGATATTTGGATCCGCTCCGTCTCCGCTGATGTTTTTACCAATGTAATCAATTACAAGAACATCCAAGTCAGTGAAAAGGATTTGCGGGAGTCTGCTCTTCGCTTCTATTAACAGCTCTTTCTCTCTTTCTTCCATCGTATCCGTTCCGAGAACCTCAATCCGGCAGATTTGGTCATACGCATTTTCCACGACAGCGACCCCAAACCGAATCGGAAGCTTCTCGATCATAACCCTTGCCATTGCCGGTACATTCTCAGCCATATACTTAAAGCCCAGCTGATGGCAAGCCTCCGCTCCTTTTTGCTTCCCTAGTCCGATCGAGATCATTTTAAACATGCCGCTTTCAATCGCTCCTCGAAAAGCTGTATGTGGTTTTATGCGGTTAATGACGATGATGGCATCCGACTCCGTAGCAGCGATTTTGTCACAGTAAATCGGTAAGCCGTTCGGCAATCGATCAAGCTCTACGACCTCCATCGATGAACGGACAGGACAACCCATTCGCTCCTCGTCTATGCCAAGATGGGCAAGCACCTCCGTTTGTCCTTCTGCTGTCGCTCCTCCATGACTTCCCATACAGGGCACAATAAAAGGTTCAGCGCCTATTCTCTTTAGCTCTTCGATAACTGTCTTTGTCAGCTCAGCGATTCGTGAGATTCCTCGGCTTCCGACAGCCACGGCAACCTTCTGCCCTGCAGTAATCCCAGTCATTGAATCGGCACTACGAAGCTGCTCAATCAATTCTCCAATGGGATCCTCAAGTATGGTGTCATCAAACGACTGACGAATTTTCACCAGCTTCGGAATTGGCGTATTTTCAACTAAACTTCGAAGTAAATCACTCATATTGTCATCGCTCCAAACCCTCCGTCAACCCGGATCATAGCTCCGGTGACAAATGATGAGCCTTTTGCTGAGGCCAAGTAAACAATGGTTCCCTTAAGTTCCTCTGGATCTCCGAATCGATTCATTGGCGTGTGCTTCATTATTGATTCAATTCTGTCCGGCGATAAAATTTTTTTGTTCTGTTCTGCAGGGAAAAAGCCGGGAATGATGGCATTAACCCTTACCTTGCTAGGAGCAAATTCTCTGGCTAAATATTGGGTTACACTATTTACTCCCGCTTTTGATACCGAGTAAGTAAATACCCGGGACAGGGGCGGCGAAGAGGATACGGAAGAAATATTGATAATGGAGCCGCCATCCCCCTGCTCGATCATCCTTTTACCAAAAACTTGGCTGGCCAACACTACGCTTTTGAGGTTAACATCCATAATTCGGTCCCATTCCTCCATTTCGAGATCAAAAAACGGTGTCGCGCTATTCGTCCCCGAGGCATTAACAAGCGTATCCACACGACCGCCCCATTCAAGCACTTTATCCAAAACCGACTGCAGCTCCTCTTTCTTTGTCGCATCCGCCTGCAATGCAATCGCCGTTCCGCCATTTCGTTCTATCTGCTCGCAAACGATCCGAGCTTTCTCCATGTCCCTGCCGATGACCGCTACTTTTGATCCTGCTTCTGCAAGCGCAGCTGACATGGCACTGCCTAACACGCCATTTCCCCCGATAACGACTGATACGGTATTTTGTAATTCAAACATATATAAACCACCTTTGAATCCAAATTAACAACGTTGTTATTTTTATGATATCCGAATATCCCATTGCTGTCTATACGAAAAATATGCCGCTTTCATTTGCAAAAAATGTATTCTATGATAAAGTGAACGAAATAAATGAGAACTCGGACTAGCTCCATTCGGAGGGAATACATGGTAACCATCAAAGATATCGCAGACCGAGCAGGCGTCAGTTTCTCCACTGTCTCCAAGGCATTGAGAGACAGCCCGCTCGTACAGAACAAAACAAAACAACATATTCTTACAATCGCAAAGGAAATGGGTTACCAACCCAATATCGCAGCCCGAAGTCTCGTCTCTAGAAAAAGCGGAGCGATAGGCGTTGTATGGCCATCCATTGAACGTGCTGCCCTTTCCTCACTGATCACAAAAATTAATGAACAGCTCGAGAAAAAGGGTTACATCACTTTGTTATCGATAAGCCATTTGGAATCAGCGATCGAAATCTTCCGCAGATACCAAATAGACGCCATACTCGTCTTCGGTGACAAGGATAACATTTCCAGCTTTAATAACTTAAGTAATCTGCAGATCCCCATTCTCACCTATGGCGCTGCAGGCTACACACCGTACTCTGCCGTTGACGTCAACCGTGGCCAAGCCGTTCGACTTGCCGTACGTCATTTGGTTAAACTCGGTCATAAAGATATCGCCTATATTGGCGAACCTAACTCGCAAGATCCGCTGCAGGCCGTTAAGATCGAAGCTTTTCGCGACGAAATGACCCGTCTGGGCTTACCTGTCAGGAACGACGCGGTGCTTCAGATGAACGGCTTAGAATTTCACGACGGATATATGGCCGCACGTACGATGCTGGAGCAAAAGGCATGTCCCACAGCCGTCATCAGCGGCGGCATCGATTTGACACGCGGTATCATTCGAGCAATAGGAGAGCATGGACTTCATGTTCCGCAAGATATTTCTGTAATCAGTTATGACAACCTGCCTCAGATGAAGGATCTTGAACCTCCGATGACCGTTGTCGGCGTAGCCATAGATACGATAACATCCGTCATTTCAACAACCATTCTCGAGCTTATTGAAAACCCGGAATCACATAAAACCGTATACTTGGAACCGGAGCTCGTGATCCGCAACTCCACCTCCCATAGGTGATTGGAGATGGATGAAACCGATTATTCCTTTCTCGTATAGCCCTTCCCTTTTGCGATAAGTGGAGGTAAGTATCGAAGCACCTGTTTCATTCATTGAAAGCTGCCTGGTCGAAATCGTGCTTCGATGCTCCGTACTTCCGCCCCCTTCAGTTTAGTTAATTTAATAGATGAAATCCCCCTTCACTCAATGGTCTATATACGAAAACAGTTTTAAAAAACCTCGATCCTTTTCCAAACTAAATAAATAAGCCCGAGGCTATGCCCCGGGACAATCAAAAACGCAATCGCATATTCTCTATAACCGATTATTATTTTTCAACTGCTCATTTAACCAGAGCAAACGCTGCTTCGATAAATTATAAATCCACACAATAGCAACTAACGAGATCAATGAACCAAGTGCAGGAATCAGCGTGATCAAACTCTTTATTCCTCTTGCAGCCTCCTCCGTTTGAATCTGTAATCCAGAATTATATCCGACAGCAACAAGCGCAAAACCTCCGAGTCCTCCTGCAACCCCTTGTCCAATTTTACGAACTAACGAGTAGACGGAATAAACGGTCCCCTCTTCGCGTTTGCCTGTTATGAATTGCTGATAATCGATGCTATCCGATACCATAGCCCAAACCAAAATATTTAAGAAGGCTATACCAAAGCTTGAAACAAAGTAAAAACCAATGTACACATAAGGACTTGTTATAGGAAGAACAAACATAATGAAATTAAACAAAACCGCAATAATTAAGCCGATGATAGCAGTCTCTTTCTTCCCGTATTTCCTAACCAAAGGAGAGACAAATGGCATAGCAAGGAGCGCTGAACCCAATCCAATTATACCAGCCAAAGATATTAGTCCCGGTGTTTGGAAATAGTCTTTGAATAAATACGGTGTTAATGCGGAAACAACCATAAATGAGACCATCATTCCGAAGGATGCGAGCATGATACCAATAAGTGCTTTGTTTTTAAATAAGCCTTTCACTGTTTTGAATAGATTTATTTTCTCAGAGAGAGGCTTAACTGTTCTTATTCTTTCTACCGTCATCCGATAAGAGCTTAAGTAACAAATAATAGCCAATACTGCGCAAACGATGGCTATCGATACAAATCCGTTTGCCGTAGGTGTTTTTCCACTGCCGAATATAATGATCGGTGCCACCGTCATAATAAAAACATTAGCTAGAATAGCACCCATCGTCCTGAATGTAGAAAGTGATGTTCTTTCCACAGGATCTGATGTGATTACGGATGCTAAAGAACCGTAGGGTATGTTTATTGTAGAGTAAGCTAAGCCCCACATAATGTAGGTTGCCGTTGCCAGAAAAACCTGCCAGCCTGCTGCGACTGGAAAATAAGTAAATGTCAAAACACCGAAAGCGGTTACAGGAATTGCGCTATATAACAGATAAGGCCTAAACTTACCTTTCGCTCCGACTGGCCTAGAATCGACATAAGCCCCCCATGCAACATCAAATAATGCGTCTAATACTCTCGCCACGAGTAAAATCATGCCTGCAGTCGCAGCCGATATTCCATAAATATCCGTATAGAACAACATTAAATAACCGCTAATTAATATAAAAAACAAATCATTCCCAACGTCTCCGAACATATAGCCGATTTTATCTCTGATCCCAAACTTTCTGATGCCTTGAACGGCCTGAACTTCCGTCTTTTCCAGCAGCTTCGCAATTTGTTCCATGACTTATCCCCCGTGTAGGTACAAAATCTCAGGACGGGAAAGACGTTAGCCAGCGGCCTTCATCTATCCCCATTCCCGAGTTGACATTTTCGTTTATTACATGGTGCAAGGGCAATTGCAATTATCGCTTATATCCGAAATCTGGAATGGCAGACCATCTTTCGCGCAGTGCGAGAGCTGCGTATTTTGGTTTTCTGTCCCTTGTGAAAATCCCCTTCTTGTTACCCTGCACACGGATAAATCCTTGGCTTGTATTAAAATCAGCGAAATTCCACACTTGCTCGCCAACGAAGTTATCGAATTCATCAAAAACTTCGTGATTCGCGCGCAAGTACTCCACTTGGTATTCTTCTGTGAACATGACGGCATCGATATCATGTAAACCCGAAACAGTATCGGCGCCGTACTCGGTCATCACAATTGGTTTGTTTGGACAGCGCTCACGCCAGCCATTCAGTTCTTTACGGAGATTCATTTTAGCACTCTCCAAATCCCCGCCATCCACATACCATCCATAATAACGATTTAATGCAAGTACATCGATAAGCTCTGCTACTTTGCATGTATCGGGTGTTGACATTAAATGAGTTGCGATGGTTACAGGTCTATGTTGCGGGTCAATGGCTTTTGTCAGTTCTACTAACGGTTTAAAATACTCGTATGCCCCGTCTTCCTCAGAAGCCGGTTCATTCGCAATCGACCACATGACCACACACGCATGGTTCTTATCCCTAGCAATCAGCTCTTTAATCACTTCTTGATGATGCTCTTGTGTTTTAAGTTCAGCCCATGTATTCCTTTTTGGACCTCCTCCAAAAAGAGCGGCCATGAAATTCAAGTGCAGTCCTACAGCAGGAGTCTCATCGATAACGACTAGGCCTTCTTGATCAGCTAATCTCATTAGCTCTTCCGAATATGGATAATGTGCCGTACGGAAAGAATTGGCTCCGATCCATTTCATTAAATGGAAATCCATTACATTGACCGATTCGTTAAAACCTCTTCCATTAATAGGAGAATCTTCATGTTTGCCGAACCCTTTGAAATAAAATGGCTTGTTATTTATCAGAAATTTTCCGTCGACTACCTCAACCGTCCTTACTCCGAAGGGCTGTAAATATACATCAACGATTTGATCGCCATTTAATAGTTCTACTTTAAGGTTATATAAGTATGCGTTAAGCGGCTCCCACAGCTTTACATCGGAGATTCTGATTTCACCTTGCACTTCACTGGCTTCCCCAACACTTACACCGTTTGCATCTAATACACTTACTCTAACGCCAGCCTCACCCACTACATCCAAAGAATAATTCACAATCCCTGACTTCTCATTTATTGAAGGAATGATCGTAATGTCTTTGACATACGTTTGGGGAGTTGAATAGATTTTAACGGGTCTATGAATTCCTGCGTAATTAAAGAAATCGAAGTTAGGCTGATTCCGTGCAACCTTGCCTACGCCAGGAATATCTTTCTCCGTGTAGATCCCAATTGGGAGCGTTGTTTCGTCTACGATACTATTTACGGCAACCGTTACACGGTTTGAACCTCCTACCAGATTAGAGCTAAGCTCTGCTTCAAAAGGGGTAAAACCGCCTTTATGCTCTGTCAAGAGCTCCCCGTTCACATAAACCTTAGCAGTATGCGTAGCTGAACCGAACCGAAGCACGATTCGCTGGGATCGGAAGAAGCTCGGCACCGTAAATTCTTTCTCATACCATACCCAGCCAACGTGATTGCGAATATCAGCGGTTACGCCTAAATCATTAAAGGATGATGGAACCGCCATATTCATCGTATCGCTAAGCGTAGATTGAAACCATTTCTCTTCAAATCCTTTTTCTGTATCCAGCTTGAACTTCCAAATACCGTTTAAATCAATAATCGCACGGGAATCACTAACAATGGGATATAACATCTCTCTACTCCTTTGTGTCCTTAATTGTGTTTCTGTAAGATAAAGCTTATACTAAAAGCGCTTACAAATATAAGCACTGCATTAACACCTTAAGGACTAAATTAGCATTAAGGAGACACGTTTCAACATGGGATATGATTTTCTCCAAATCACTCCGATCAGTACGACCGTTTATCATTTGACAGGTATTAATACTTTAGTGTTAGACGAATACGGCTCTACCCTGTTCGCTCATGAACATGACCAACTGTTGGATTTTCTTTTTGAAGAACAGAATGAAACTCTTCAACATCTTAGCAAGGAGGCAGTAGAACTTGATCAATGCTGCCTCTATACGAACGACTGGGGACTCTCCTACTTGGCTCGACGTTTTCAATCCAGTAATAATGGCACTCTTATTTTGGTTAACGGCCCCTTCTTATTGCAAATCCCGGATACGAGTAAACTAAACATTCAACAAAACAGTCGATTTGCGTTAGAACAATTTTTTAAAGGTCTAACCCTTCTTGGGATCTCCAAAGTGCAAAGTATTATCAACATTCTCGATAAGGCAGAGACGATTTACCATGTTCCGATGAAAGTTGTTCCCGCAAGACAAAAACGAGAAGAGCAGCACCAAAAATCAATCACTGATACTAACTATTATCAACCTGATGAACAAGATGTAGAACTAATCGAACATAAATATCGTTTTGAGAAAGAAGTCATGCATGCTGTAGAACTTGGAGATACGAAGCTTATAAATGATTTGATAATAAAAATGAATAACATGTACGATCTCTCCGAAAGGTTCCCGAACCAACCGGTCAGAGCCATGAAAAATGGCTTAATCATTTTCAATACACTTTTACGCATTGCCGCAGAAAAAGGAAAAGTGCAGCCTTTTTTTCTGAACAAAATATCCGAAAAATTTTCTAAACAAATCGAGCGTACCGATAAAATTGAAACTCACAATATATTAATGGCTCAAATGAGTAATGAATATGGCGAACTAGTGAAAAATAACGCTATTACTGGCTATTCCCCTGTCATAAAGAAGGCAATGGAGTTCTTAAACATTTATATGGGCAAACCTCTGGATTTGGAAAAAATGTCTCAGCATTGTTTTGTTCATCCTGTTCATTTATCAAGACAATTCAAAAAAGAAACAGGAATGACCTTGACGGACTATCAAAACTTAATTCGAATAAGAGAAGCGAAACGTCTATTGAAAAACGCTCAAGAAACAATCGCTAATATTGCTGGAGCGGTCGGTTTTAATGATTCAGGATACTTCACTCGTATATTCAAAAAAATCGAAGGCATAACACCAACGGAATACCGCTGCTTACAATAAGAATATTATTCATGCAAAACAGACCAAAAGCCGCTGGGCAGCATTTGGTCTGTTCATTGAATTCAATGCATAATAGCTTCATTTGCTCTTCGAACTATAAATGGTTTTATAAATTCACTAAATTCCGGTAAAAAAACCTTACCCTCAGTGCAAAAAACGTACCCTTCACCAGCACCGTTCGTGAAGGTAAAATGTTCATTTGAACTCGTCGATAAACTTACTTGAAGTGGTCCTCCTTTTGGCATGGGACCGTAATATGGTTGTATGTCTTCCTTTCTTACTTTTCGTAATATTATAATAAGCGAATCAATCTCATTTTTTGTGAGTATCCAGCTAAATCTAGGACCCCATTTTACATGTCCTGCTTGGACTTCATTTGCAGTTAAACTAAAAACTCGCATATCAGAACTACTTTGGGGTGCACTAGATGGAGATGAATCAGCAAAAGCAGTGGAAGTACTAACCAGAAGGCAGATAACCAAAATCATGAACATTTTTCTTTTCATCATTCCACCTCATTTTTTTGACTATTTTACCCTGAATGAGGAGAATCATTACACTAATCTGCCCTTTAATTGAATAGTGGCGGAACTCTAAAGGTGATCCAACGCTATATCGTGCTAAAATAACACAATCGTAACATCATCCTTTATTTACATTTTCGAACGTTTTTTATTGAGAAAAACTGCTCGTTAGTTAAATAAAAAGCTACCTCTCGGTAGCCCTTTCATTATTGAACTATCGTGTTCCTTTAGCACAATGATTCTCTATAAAACGAAGCTTGATCTATACTTCTCCCCAAAATATCTCAGTTTCATAATCGAATAGAACAATACCATTCTGTTTATTCCTATCAAATAGATTTCGCAGTTCCTCCATCATCGGATTGTAATTCGGATGCCCAAGTACAGGGCTGTAGGAAGATGATAGCAACCGGCCTCTCAATCCCTCGAAATCGAACTCCTGACTCATTCTGAATCGCACTTCATGCATCGTACCTTCCTTGAAAAAAGAGAGCAACATCGACTCAGAAATATTTTTATGATTGACTTTTTCGTAGTCGGTTCCGTATGTATGAAGCAGTTGATCGTACTCTTCACGAAATGAATTACCGTTTGTAAGACGGGAATTCCAGATTAGTATTACTCTCCCGCCCGGCTGTAAAATTCTACGGAACTCGGTTTGCGCTGCTAAGCGATCAAACCAGTGAAACGCTTGTGCACAGACAATAAACTCAACCGACTGATCAGGTAATCCAGTAGATTCTGCAGATCCTAATAAAGTCTGAAAGTTCGGATTGTTTTCTAACATTTGCTCGGCGGCAACCCGCATTGCCTGATTCGGCTCGACCGCGATCACATAGCTTCCCTGTTCAAGAAGTAGCTTTGAAAAAATCCCTGTACCGGAACCGATATCAGCTATTTTACCGTTCGAACGCAAACCGACGATGTCGTACAAATAATCAACAGCCTCTTTCGGATAGCTCGGGCGGTACTTCAAATATGAATCGACTCGGTTCGAAAACCTTTCTCTGCTATTCATCTCTCGTCATCTCCCAGAATTTTATTAGTTTCATTTAGTAGAGTATTGTTTTTTGATTATTAAACTCTTATCTCCCAATAGTGGTAAACGTTCGTTGACAACGTCGATTTCTGAAGTAACCATGTTACTACCTTCCACACTAGGTTCGGCTATCTAAACTTCCTTACACTACTTTTCTCTCTTTATCTTAGAATCCCTTCCTGTTTATTCCATCATACTGCCCTTTAGTTGAGTAACTACGGCTAATATTCTGAATAAAGTACCGTTAATTAATGGGTCAACAAGGCACTAAGTGCTAAAATAATCGGCGATATAGCTCACGTCTCCGCTCTCCATATTGAGCAAATATTTGAGTGGTTGATGATTTCTCATGACCCAGCATGCCTTGGATAAAATCCAAAGGCGCTCCTTTCTCCAGCAGTTTACAGCATAGGTGTGGCGAAAACGATGCGGATATACATTTGCTTCAAATTCTCCTCGAACTGCAAGCTCGTGCCATTCCCACAGGATGGGTCGGTCATTTCTGCGAGACCAAATGAACGCTGGTGGATGATTTTGGGATGATTTTGGGATGATTTTGGATTGATTTGTTCATAAAAAATGGTATATTATTTTGGGGCTAATAGCGCAGAGAGTTCGTGTTCGATATGTATTATTGGGATAACGCGCTAGTCGGAATATACGTTTAGGCTCATATTATTTATATTTGGGGAGGGCGTCGGCATGGACAAGAATTCTGTTTATAAAACAAACATTATAGGCGCTGGCGAGGTTGGCAGCGCCATCTCAGTCGACATGGATAAGAATTCTGTTTATAAAACAAACAGCTTCTATTGGGATACAAAAGGAAATGAATTCTTAGGAGCAATCGTACTTCCTTTTTACGGAGCATTTGTCTCAGAAGAAACATGCCAGCTTTTTGGTGATGTCTCAGGGAAAAAGATGCTGGAGATAGGCTGTGGTAATGGTCAATCCTTGCAATATCTGGGGGAACGCAAAGCATCTGAATTATGGGCTGTAGATATATCAGAAAAACAAATCGAAAAGGCAACGCAACATTTGAAGGCATGCGGTCTTTCAGCAAAATTGATCTGTTCTCCCATGGAAGAAGAATGCGGCATACCCGTGGATTATTTTGACTTTGTTTATTCGATTTATGCCATAGGCTGGACCACCGACCTTGAGGGTACTTTTTGCCGGATCGCTTCTTACCTTAAAAAAGACGGTGTATTTATTTTCAGTTGGTCTCACCCTATACACAAATGTGTTGTTGCAGAAAATAATATGCTTGCTTTTAAAAAATGTTATTTCGATGAATCTTGGTATTCGGTATCTCTTGATGAAGGTGCGCTAACATTATCGGACCGTAAACTATCAACCTATGTGAATGCGTTGGCAAAAGCGGGATTTGTAATTGAGCAAATGATTGAGCAATCTGATGATGAAATTATGCAATCGCGGGACGATAACAGCGATTTTGCAAAAAAAGCAAAGATGCTTCCTGTAACTTTTGTAGTCAAAGCAAGAAAACTATAGTATCCGATAGCTTAATCATGACTAGCAAATTCTTAATACATCGCCATTCAAATTCAACATTTCCCATCGTTTTATCTCATCTTTATCTGAGCATCCAATCGAAATATTATAGTGATCATAGTTTTCCTTAATATTCATTCTACTCTACATGAATTTCCTTTCCGTTACGTATTTGTCCCTCCAACAAGATACCTTTGAAGATAAAAGCACGAGTCTGCCGTTACATGCCGGCAGACTCGTTCTGGTGATTGTTAAGCTTTAGTGTTCGTTAGCGTAATAATATTATCTACCACATCAATAAACCGTTATATATATTCAGATTCTTTTCTGTTCAGCAACATATAGCTGCTTGATAATTAATTATTATTCTGTCTTGCTTTAACAACTCTCGGTATTTGTTTCTCATAAATGGTTAATACATTTGAAATCAATTGTTCGCTCGGGATCATGTTATCTTTCAAAGCAGCATATATAAGGTTCAAGAAAGTCTTCGCATCATTCTCAGTCAAACTTTTGATTGATTCCATGGTTCTATCATTTGAGAAATTTTCTTCCTTCGTCTCCATAACTATTCCCCCATATCTATGTATCATTTATTCTTCCTACACGACATTATATATGTGGATATAATAGGTTATCATTTTACTTATATCATTATTTAAAGAGATATTTATAATATGCTGGGAATTCTCGTATTAATGAGTAAATATCTCTAATCTCAAAGATTTTGGCATGAGCTGAATATACTTCATTAATATCCATTTTTCTAAAAGCTAATTTTGTCCTAGATATATGAAAATATTGAGTAATAACCATAACGGAGTCTAATTCTAATTCATCCATAATCTTGCTGGTACTCTGGGCGGTCATATATGAGTTGTACCCATTATTATCCTCTATAATTTTTTCTTCCGGTATCTCTTTATCTATTAAGTAAGATTTCATAACCTTTGCCTCATCGAAACCTTCCTTACCAATACCACCACTTACAATGATAAATGTAAAATAGCCCTCATTATAAAGTTCTACGGACTTATCTAATCTTGCTTTTAACCGCTCAGAAGGCTGTCCATTAACTTCTACTTTATTTCCTAATACCACAGCTGCGTCAACAGGTTTCAATTCATCATTCAACCCATCTATTATCACGAAAGTAGTGTGAATGATAAACCAGATAAAAAGACCTGCTACTACTATTAATAATCGTTTAATGAAAACAAAGTTCAATCTCTCACCTGCATTCTCTCATTATTTATCTATAATCCCTCCTAAATATTATCACACTTGGGCGCATGAAACATTCCACGCAGACGCACCATTACTCTCCTTTAATTTACCTCCTTGAAACAAGAACTATTTTATTATCCGGTCATGCTCCTTGCGAACACCTCAACATTTAAATATTTCTCGCATCCATTAAATTATCCTGCCCGTTAGTTTAATGAAATGAGCAGGTTAACGTAGCACCTGCTCATCAATGTCTATCATTCAACAATAGTTCTCCGTTACTTCAATAAACGCTGCTTATTTCTTTATAATGGGTATCCATATTTCGCTTTTAAATTGCGGCGATGCTACATCTTTGTGCTCATTCCAGAGCATTTCCGGCCCTTCGCTTAGCTCATATTCTGCGGACGGAAACCATTCGGAATAAATGCGTCCCCAGATCTCTTGAAGCGCAGTCGGAAAAGGGCCGACGGCTGTGAATACAGCCCATTTAGAAGCTCGCACCTCCAGCTGGGCGAAGCCATCTCCATCTTTCGTTGTAGCCGCCCCGATGTAATGATCGAGCTCTCCTTTTTCCTCAATCCGCCCTTCACTGAAATTCGTGGAAGCACTGATTAGTCCTGAAGGTTGAACATTCGAAAAGTCCTTAATCTTATCAATCATTTCTGGGGTGAGTCCTTCAAACATCGACGCAATCTCCGGATTCACCCCTTGAAATACGATTGGCACTCTTTTTTTGATCCCCACGATGCGAAAAGCCTCTTTGTCTTCAATTCGATAGTTCATTTCACTTCCTCCTTTGATAGTCAGTTGAAACGTCATCCGCGGGAAGGCTTTGAGGGACTGTCCATGGTTCCGGGCTTCCGAGGGCGTAATCCCATGCATGCTTTGGAATGCCCTAGTAAAGGAATCCGGCGAGGTATATCCGTATTTCATCGCAGCATCGATGATCTTGATGCCACTATGGCTTAACTCTAGTGCTGCCAAAGTTAAACGTCTTCGGCGGATGTATTCCGACAGAGTAATGCCTGCAAGGAATGAGAACATCCTTGTAAAATGATATTCTGAACAGCATGCAATTTTCGCTGCCTCCTGATAGTCCACACGATCAGTAAGATTCTCCTCAATATAACTTAAAGCTTTGTTCAGTTGCGCCAACATATCCATGATATCGCCTCCCCTCGTTACTAAAAGCATAGCAGAGAAGGTAATTCCCTTCCCGACATTTAGTGCACAATCCTGTAGGGTCTTTCTCAGCTCAGTCAACAGAAAACAAGTCTGGTAAGAATGCCATATGCTTCTTTGTTGTCTCTTTGAAGTTGGCCGGCAAATCCGTAGGATTGGGTAAACGGAAAACTTACTGTAGAGTAACAGAAAAAACAATGAGCAGCTGCCGCGGCAGACTACTCATTGTTTTTTCACTATCGTTACCCGTTAGTTTAATAAATTTACTTAGCACTTTGAAAATTAATCACAATTGCGGTCTTGTCATCCGATTTCTTAAAGCGGATATGGTCAATACACTCGGAGTCGCTTTCTTCAAGTTCTATTAACTCTTGAGTATAAAGTTTGATACCCTTATTTAATAGTCTATGCGCAACTAAGCTCCAATACGAGCTCTGTTCGGGCACGATATTAATAGGCAAAAACATCCCATCTGTCAACAAAATGATATGTTTTAGACATGTCAGATTAATTTTCCCGTATTCGAAGAAACGAACTGCATTCTTTTCCCCGTTTAGGACTCCGTAACCTCCATCAGTATTAGACTGATATCGGTTCTTTCTTATTGTATCAATAACGGTTTCATGAAGCTCTTTCTGGCTTTTCAAGCCTTTCGTTATTCCTTCCTGCCATTTAGCCAATGCCGGTGCTTCTAAGTGAGAAACTTGTCTCCATGTTAATGGACGAACCTCCTCATTTTCATACACGGCTAGAATCATGCAATCGCCCGTCTGTATGAACTCCACACCATCATCCTGAACACGTACGATTGACACTGCGGCTCCCCAAAGTTCTTCTTTTTTCTCCATATCAATATTGGCGAGCACCATTTGTTCCCTAAGAAGATCATTTACTTCAACCATGTGGTCCTTTAGACTTCCAAGATAAGAAATAGATTCAAAGTAGTCTCTTATCAAATTCGCCGCAATAAAACCACCAGTTTCCTTTTTGGAATTTAAATAGGGTACCAATGAAGATACTCCATCCAAAACTCCATACAAATTTGCTTTAGGAAGAGTAATAACGGCATCCTCATTTAGTAACCCAACTCCTTTCTGGGTGGCCTCCTCATAAGTTACAATCAAATTGTCACTCCGTTCTAAAATTATAATAAAATTTGGAACCTACTTTACCCTATTTCCCTATTACCAAGTATTGGAGCTATACCGCCCGTTACTTCAACGATAATAAATGTGCATAACCACCAAGCCAGTTCTGCTCCAAGTTCATTACACTAAAGTTCACCGTCAGCGCAATATGGCGCCGATTCTAAATCAAAATCCTTTGTGATTCAGCAGAATTGCCGAACCTTACCAACACATGCCACATGAATTTTAATTCCTGGAGTACCTCTTCATAATTTCCTCTATCGCTCCATGAATCGGGAATGTGTTTCAAATCATTAACAGCAGCTCCAACGATCCTGGCATCAATAAGATTTTCCCTGGCTATTCGTTTAGCCAGTGAGGACATAGTTGGCCCCCTAAAATCTGATGGTACTTCATCAACCTCAATAGAAAATCCCTTATGCCAATGAAGTTCTATTGAATATTTCGAGCATAGCTTCTCTAAAGTTCTCCCTATGTCTGTTCCTTGAAAAGAAGGGTCAGCCACCAGTATCTCCACATCAGCTTCAAGGGAAATATCACCATGGACTTGGGCCTCAATAAAGTGATTAAGATTTCGGCTTGGCATTTGTTTTACGCGATTAGTGATAGGCAACTCTAAGCAGAACAATAGTCGATCGATCACTTTTCGAGGTGACAGATCTTTTTCTCCAAGGGCATAATCTCGAAAGAATGCGTCTTTAAGAACGGCGGCAAAAATGTCATCGAACTCTTCATAGGTGCCTCTTTCTGCTGGATCATCCTGGGAACCACCGTAAGTATATGAACAATGATAGGATACCTGTGGATAAAGCAGGAAATAACACGACCCAAACCTCGGTGACGGACCATCAGAATGTAACATTAAATCCAATGCTCCGTATTTTGGTCTCTCACTATTGGTGACGCCCTCCAACTGATAAACTCCTCCAAACAGCCTCTTCTCCCAAATGTCTCGATCACCACCTGGGAATGCAGACACGCTTCCATTAGAAATCTGCGTTTCAAACTGACTCTTATAGATGCCTTGCTCATGTAATGCTTGTGCTACACTCTTCATGTTTGCAAGTGGACGGTCAGGATGGAAATGTAACGCTACTCTCGCATGTGATCTCAGTTTCGAGACAGCATCCTCAAATATACTCAAAGGGATATTCGACAGCTGGAGTATTTCTTGGATAGATGCTTGTGCAGCTACCCTTCGGCAACTGGCATACTGTTTGATATACTGAATTGCCATGGCCTGTGAACTCGTAAGGCGACTATTCTTTGACATCACATCACCAGCCTTAAAGATCATTTGATAGGTAGACTCTCCAGCGCGTTAGCGGAACAAGGCCGCCGATCACGGGCGGCAGCCTTGTCAGGTTATCCTTATCCCTAACTATTGCTTCCAATATTTAGACGTGCATTTATCGAGTTTGTTACGCTAAACTGCCCGTTCACTTAATAAAATGAGCTGGCCACCTCAGCGCCTGCTCATCCATGTGAATTATTCAACTATCGTTACCCGTTAGTGCAACGACACTACTGACACTAACACTTGCAAATCATCAACATGTTACCATCTGGATCTTTAAGATTAAACCAGTGGCCATTCTCTATATCGGTGACGAGTTCAATTTTACGGTCTTTAATGAATTGGTAAGCCTTATGTATATCATCAGTGTTAAAATGGAAGACAGGATTTCTAAAGTATGAATCCCCATTGTAAATATTGCTGTCTAAGACAAGATTTAATCCATTATTATCCAAAGGTATACAACAAAGATGGCCAGCGATAATATCAAACGTAGGTTCCAGACCAAGAATGGAGCAATACCATTCTCTCGCTTCTCTAATGTCACTCACAGGGATAAAAACAGCTCCAACTTTACTTAAAATAATACTCACATTTTCACACTCCTAAATTATCGTAATACAAAGATTTAAGATATATTGTACCATCCACTTGGTAAAATAAGGAGATATATTTATTGCTTTAATCTGCCCGTTAGCTTAACCATTTGTTCCTCTAATTTCTCAATTCACTCAAAAAGACATTAAGTGAATTTACTTCTGTATTTTCCACAATTACCTCATCTTCATCTTTCACTTCATCAAAAGGAATACCATTATGATGCGGGTATTTTAAAAACTCATTTATTATCGAATCAATGTTTTCAACAATTTCAATTTCACATTTAAAAGGTAGTTTTGTATGTATGTCTGAAATAAGATTAAAGCGTAACCTTCCAGATTGCCAATCAAACCATAAATAAAAAAGCATTCCGTGATTACAATCTGCTTTTGTCATTTATTCAACTCTATTAGTAATTACATCACAAATAAAAGAAGTTACTTCTCAGGAAGAGGTTTCCACTTCTCATCACGTTTTTCATTAGCAGCTGGCTTGCGATTAACACGTCCCAATAAGAAGGAGTTTTGATATTGCCTTAATGACTGAGTATTTGCTCCCCCCTCATAATCGGGGTCGTTATATTGAATACCATCATCTTCCCAAAAACAAATATCACAGATGTCATAAGTGCCTGGTGGTTCATAGTCCAGAGTTTGATAACCACAGCAAGGACATGTGTATTTCATATTTAGTGCTCCTATTTAATCTAAATTACTAAGTTCAGAAAATTAAAGTATTCGCGATATGATTAAACTAACCTGGCCGTTAACTTAATAAAATGAGCAGGCCACCTCTGCGCCTGCTCATCTATGTGAATTATTCAACTATCATATCATGTTAACTCAAGCGCAAATGAATTAGAACTCGTTATTTCTCCCAAAGCTCGATCAGTCGACCTTCAGGATCTTCAATCCAAATAAACTTTCCAAATTCACTAACCTCTTTTTTCTTTGCAAGAGGTACACCAATTTGTTCAAGATGCTTAATAGTCTCATTTAGATTATGGACTTGGAAATTCAACATCACTTGTTGTTCTGTTGGAAAATAACTGTCATTCTCGGAAAAGAAAGAAAAGATAGTCTCGTTTCCTAATTGGGGTTTAATCACAGTACCATTCCAATCATCTGTTTCAATCTTCAACACTTCACTGTACCATTTTTTTACAACTTTAAGATTCTTAGTCCTCCAAAATATTCCTCCGAAACCCTTTATCATTGTATCTAACTCCTGTCTGCCATCAAATTTTTAGCTATCCGATTACATTAGATATTCGAGATTTAAATTTAAGCTCCTTTTTCAACTATACTGACCATTAGTTGAACAAAGGTTGGGGGATTAATCCTTATTTCGTAGCCTATTTCAATTTCAACTTTATACTTCCCATCATTAAAGAGAAAATAACACTTGGTTCCCGTTCCTGCAATCTCTGCATAATTATTTGATTCCAAGTATTCTTATAGTGGATTTACTTAAAAGTCACCCTTGTCCACCGGCATTATTTTGTCATTTAACTGAATGACAATGCTTGTTCTCGACTTCACTTTTTTATTCCTTTTTATGCTCTCAGACGCTTTATATCTTGTCTTGGTGGGAAACCAAACAATCGGGAATATTCGCGGCTAAATTGTGAGGGGCTTTCGTAGCCAACTCGAAATGCCACATCAGTAGCATCTGCCGACTCGGTTAAAAGCAGGCGACGAGCTTCCTGAAGTCTCAGCTGTTTTTGGAACTGAATAGGGCTCATAGCCGTTACTTCTTTAAAATGCCTATGAAACGAGGAGACGCTCATATTCGCTATGTCGGCAAGTTCCTCAATCCGAAAAGTATGAACATAATGATTCATGATGTGCTCAATAACCTCTCTGATGTGATGGATTGAGCTCCCCTCCATTACAATTTGCTCTAAAATACTTCCATTCTCACCTTTCAGTACCCTATAAAGAATCTCCTTCGTAAATAATGGAGCAAGCACCGGTATATCTTTGGGATTATCTAACAAACGAACTAACCTGAGGACCGAATCCAACAAAGACGATTCCATCTGGCTGACAAACATAGCCCGCTTAGGATTTACTTTCGCTTTCACTTGATTTTCAGATTCATGTAGAACCTCTAGAATTTGGCTGGGTGTAAATTCAAGTTTGAAACCCAAATATGGAGTGTTGGGAGACGCATCAGTGACTTGGGCTGTAACCGGCAAGTGAACGGATGCAACAAGATAATCAGCCGGACTGTATGTAAAGCGCTCCTCCGCTAGCCATACCTCCTTCGCACCTTGGACCACCATACATAAGGAAGGCTTGTAAACGCCATGCCTTGGTACGTCAGCATTTGAGACACGGATGAAAAATAAGGATGAAATAGCGGTGGGGTGAACACCGTCTTTTTCTGTATATCGACCAATGATTTTGGCAAGTTCATTCTGTTGTTTCATAATTATTTCAGACATTTGCCCCTCCACTACGTCATTTTTATAGTTTGATTATAGCCCATATTCTTTTGTTATATAAGAGGAAGTGAGAGGATTAGGCAAACATTTGACACGAATGGGATAACGTTATCTTTTTCATCCGGTGCATAATAAGGATGTAATGAATGTATGTACAATGCATCATTAGATATGCGAGTTGCTGAATTTGGGTCCCTATACTTATACTTTAAAAATACTGGAGGATTTTATCATGCAAAAAGTAATTTTGAACAATGGTGTCGAGATGCCTATACTCGGTTTTGGTGTTTTTCAAATTGCAGATGCAAATGAATGTGAACAAAGCGTATATGACGCTATATTGTCAGGATATCGTCTAATTGATACTGCTGCCTCTTATCTAAACGAAGAAGCAGTTGGCAGAGCGATTAAACGAAGTGGCGTGGCAAGAGATGAATTATTTATCACTACAAAGCTTTGGGTTCAGGATACTGGTTATGAGCGTACAAAGAAAGCATTTGAAAGATCACTAAAACGATTGCAACTTGACTATCTGGATTTATATTTAATTCATCAGCCTTTTGGCGATGTGTATGGCTCTTGGCGCGCTCTGGAGGAGTTGTATCGTGAAGGCAAGATCCGTGCAATTGGCGTAAGTAATTTTCAAGAGGATCGTCTAATCGATTTGATTATTCATAATGAAGTAGTTCCTGCCGTAAACCAAGTGGAAACACACCCTTTCAACCAGCAAATTGAAAGTGCAACATTCATGAAAGAGAACAATGTTCAGATCGAATCTTGGGCGCCATTTGCTGAAGGGAAAAATAACTTGTTTCAGAATAAGGTATTGATAACTATAGCTGAAAAGTATAATAAATCCGTTGCCCAGGTTGTTTTGCGTTGGCTAACACATAAAGAAGTCGTTGTAATACCAAAGTCGGTTCGTAGAGAAAGAATTATCGAAAACTTCAATATCTTTGATTTTGAATTAGACAATGAGGATATGGAGTCGATTGCTGCGTTGGATACGAAACAGAGCCTATTCTTTTCACACCGGGATCCTGAAATGGTGAAGTGGATCGGTACCCGAAAACTCGATATTTAATTATGTTGGGGAGGGTCGATCCAATCGTATATCCGTTTTTAGTAAAGCAGTTGATTTGGAATAAGTTTCAGAAAGTTACATCGGGTTGGGGACACCATTCCTCAACCTGATTTTATTTCCTATAAGGCAATGTAATGAATCCTCACCACGTTTACATAACCGCATAACTCCAATAAAAAACTCCCTACAGTAAAAAACTTCACTGTAGAGAGTTAATTTCTAATAAAAAATCTTCTCATCCCGCTTTTCCTTAAGTATTTCCACCGCTTCCCGGAATCTTAACGAATGCACGATCTCCCGCTCCCGCAGGTACTTCAAGCTATCCTGCAAATCCACATCATCCGTAAATATCGAATAGGTACCCGATAAGTGTATATATCAATCCGGGTAGCATGTGTAACTGTCACAAACAATGCTTTACAGGAGTCCTCACTACTTGCGAGGTACTTCTTCAATCAAACCTTGCATTCAGCGGTGAAGTATATCTCTCTCTGATTGGATCCCTTTCCGTTTACAATCGCAGAGCAATTCTCCTAGTTAAGATCTTCATTTGTAGATTTGAAATAAAGTTGTACCTTTTGTAAAAAAGATATACCGTTTAAAATAAAGTTAATTTTAAATCGCATAAATTAAGTGAAATAATTCATCTATTTAATTGAGAATCGTTATCACTTGTTGTATACTTAATAGTAACGATAGCTATAACAGAATAAGGAGAATGTATAATGCAAATATATTGGACTAAAATAAATAAAATTATTGAAGAAACGCCAGAGGTTAGAACGTACCTGCTCGACTGTCCGGAAGGCTTTACATGGGAAGAAGGTTCCCACACCCACTTCGCACTGGAAGGTTTTAATACTGGAGATAAACCAAACCGCAGCCTAATCCGCCATATGTCAATCTCCACTTTACCGCGCGAAAATTCAATCGGTATCACTACACGCATCAGAGAACAGTGCTCTGAGTTTAAAGCGATTTTAAGAAATCTTGAAGTCGGAAATGAAGTTGCAATATTTAAAATCCATTCGAATGTACCGCTTAAAAGAGATGATAAAAATGTCTACCTGCTGTCATCAGGTGTCGGACTGGCAACCTTCAGACCACTTGTACTTGATTATTTCGAACGTTCTGAAAACGTCAATCAAATTCATTCCCTAAACATCGATTCATCAAAGGATTTCTTATTCACTGATATTTTTGAATCCGCACCCGACAAGAAGTTCACATCACAGTTCGTGGATAACCGTAAAGACTACTATGAAGTAGTGAAAAATCTTACTGGAGACAAGGATGGACTCTTCTATGTTGTCGGCAGCGACGAATTCCTCGTGCAGAACATTGAAGTACTACGAGAACAGGGCATCAAGCCGGAACAGATTGTGCTCGATAAGCATGAAGAACAACGCTCTAAGTTTTTATCATTGCCAATTTAAGCGAGATAAAATATTTTCTTGGTAAATGTTAAGTAGATGTTCCATTAACGGGCACGATTGCAGAACAACACAGGTCGAAAATGATCAATCTTTTATATAAAAAATGTATAGTACTTTATAGAGAATGACCCCGTTTTGATCAATTCTTTTTTTCAAAACGAGGTCATTTTATTTAACGTAAAATATGAGTTTGAGAGATATTTTTAGTAAAACTTTATTTAAAGCAACATCAATATTTATTTTCTGCGCCTCTCCAACTCGGCAGCCAGATCCCCTTCGGTACAGCGGCGACTGCTTTTACATGACGACGTTTGAACAATCCTCCATAATTTTATGATTTGAATGGATATTAATACTTGTGAGTGGTCCGAACTAATTTATATCAATCCAAGAGTAATTTTCCTATCGTTTTCGGGTTCTTCGGCATTTTCTCTCTCTTCTCTGGATAAGTTCAATCACTCGATTACATAGAAAAAAACCGAGGAATCATTATGCAATCCCCCGGCAATACCCACTGTCTATTACGTATTACGTATTACGCTCATTACGTTCACTACTAAATAGAGCTGTTCACCTGTGCCTGCTCATAAGCATGAAGTCCAAGGGCTAATGCTCCGTATAACCCAGTTTGATGTCCAAAACCCGGCGGCACGATGTACTGTTCCATATGATTATTAATTTCGCTTGTACTTACATATCCATTCAAGTTGTGCTTCACAGCTTTCCTAATCAGTGGGAACAACTGGGATTGCTGCATGACACCTCCCCCGAGAATGACTTTCTGAGGTGAGGTCATCAGAATCGCATTCTTAATCGATTGTATTATTTTATTCACCTGTAATACCTGATTTATCTATACTTTCCACAAACCATCTCTGTACATATAAATACATAAGAGCGAGAGGAATAATGGACAGAAGGGTTCCAGCAAAGATTTTAGCTTCTGTAAAATTAAGATTCGGATTTTTGCTTAAATCACCCCCGCCGCTCGCATTGACCACTTTCCCGAACGAATTCTGCAAATCTCCTAGCAGCATAGGAACCGTCTGTATTTTCCCTTCTAAGTAAAAGGAGGTTAAAAACGTTTCGTTCCAATTAATCGAGAATCCATATACGCCTACGATAATAAAAGCTGGACCGACCATCGGTAGTGCTATTTTCAAAAATGTCCTTATAGCCCCTGCTCCATCTAGAAATGCCGCTTCCTCCAGCGCCTTTGGGATCATTCTAAAAAACTGAAAGAATATAAGAATAAAGAGAGCTGCTTGTTCCCCTTGACCGGTTAATGCAGGGACGATAAGAGCCCCGATATTTCCTTTTAATTTTAATTCCATAAAAATTTCGAATCTCGGGATAAAGAATAATGTTTTTGGAACGATGTAAGTAAATAACAACAATACAAATACGATATTTTTACCTTTGAAATCGAAGCGTGCCAAGCCATAGCCTATAAGCGCGGAAGAAATAATAACGCTTAGCGTTGTAGCGCCTGCCAGTAAGGTCGTTGTAACAAACGCATTCGGCAGCTTCAAAGCCTTCCATGTCATCTCATAGTTGAAGGTATAGAGACTGGATGGCAGCCATTCGATAGTGTTATCAGCTAAATCTAAGTTGGACATTAAGCTTGCCGACAACATGTAGAGTAACGGATATAGGAACACAAATCCGAAGACTGATAAAATGGCATAATTGGCTACTTTATATAACAGCCCATCGCTGACTTGCATTCCGAAAAAAAACTTTTTAACTGACGGGGAGTATCTTCCGATCTGATGTTTAACACGGAAATACATATCTAGCAACTATCTCACCTCTCTTTTGAAGTCCTGCTGCGAGTCGCATAGTACAGAATCGAAATTAATACGATTTGAACAATGGAATAGAGTATGGAAAGTGCGGAAGCATATCCTTCACGCCTAGAGCCATCAAACTTGGACTCCATAATAATTGTATTGATCGGATTAGTTTCGAAATTCGCTAGAAAAACGACAACATATACTACACATATGCTTACCAGTGGATATATGGTAGGTAAGGTGATCTTCCAGAAAGAGGTCCATGGGGAAGCCCCATCGATTGAAGCAGCCTCATACATGTCTTTGCCGATTTTTTGAAGCGCCGCCAGGAAAACCAATATCGGAATGGCACTGTACCACAATAGTTGAATAATCAGTTCAAAGAGATCACCAATTAGCAAAACTACACTTTTTGACGGTATAACCGTATAGAGCGTATCCAAAACAAATCGATTTGCGATAATTGACATTCCCCCGTATGTGCTCATATTTTCCATAAGCTCACCATTTAAAATAATGATAGGCAAGAAAAACAGCAATCGAAAGAATGACTTTCCTCTTATTTTTTGATTAAGCAGCATGGCAATGATGATCGACAAGGCGATGATGACCGGGACATATAACAGAGTTCCAACAAAGAAGTTCTGCGCTTCTACGACAAAGTCGATTTCTTCAAACATAATCCTATTGTAGTTTTCCATTCCGACCCATTTATATCGCCAACCTGTTTTGAGTCCAAAGGAAACCGTATAGAAGCTCATGAAGATGGTTTTGTACAACGGATAAGCAACAAAAGCCAAAAACCCGATAATCCAAGGGCTGATAAAGAGTAATCCTGTTAAGCCTTGCTTGCTCTTCATGCTCAAATGGGGCTTTGCAGGCTTAGCTTTAACCTCTCCCGTATTACCTTTAGCAGTAACAGTTGTCATAGTATCACAAACCCTTTTGATTTAATGTTCACACCTTCATGGCTGTAATCCGTATCATTGTAATTAAGAAGGATTTTCTTACCATTGTCATACTCGACCATAATTACCCCGTCACTAATAATCGAATGATTAATCATTTCACTGCCTAATACTTCATTTAATGCCTGACTTAAATTTTTGTAATAAAAATCAATACGATCCTCCAAATATTTTAATTCAGAAGTGTAAATATCATTGGATGTGGTACGTTTAATCTTATATGTCGATTCGCCCGTTAATACGAATGACGGATAAATACCGAACTCTATTAATCTGAGCATTGTATCCCTGTCATTGGATGAAAAATTCATATACGGCGAATACATATCTACATATCCACTTAAAACTAGCGGTACCAATGGAATCGTAGCATCAATGAATATGAGCTCAGATGAAGTGATCGGCGCTTCGTAATAATCGCTGATATATTTATACAGATAAGCATCTGGAGAATAAACACCGGTTTTAATCCCGTTGCCATTCAAATCCTTCAATAAATTTTCCGTATAGGCCATTCCCTCGTTCGCATAACCGATTACCCCTTTGTCGTAATGGGTAAATTGATTAGCCCCAAAACCATCCAATGCCAGCGATTGAATCCCAAATTTCTTATATACATTCAGATCTTTCTCCGCTAGAACATGATAATATTTGGGATTGTTCAAGTAGTTATATAATGATTTCCTTTCATTTAATACATTTAAATCTTGTCTGTTTAGTTTACTCGCCGTATATTTCGTTTTATCATAATAGGATTTGGCGTAATCCACATAATAGTTAAACTTAATATGATTGGCGTTAAAAAAATCAGTCGTCTCCTTAAAATCATCACTACCGCCCAGATTCTTCAACACTTTAAATCGGTAGGCAAGATCATCCTCAATAAAAGATTTAAAAGTAACGTTTAAATCATCATATCCTTTATCCAACAGCGACTTCACAAGCGTCTCAGCTTGTTTATACTTTGTCGCTGTTACATTTTCTACACCCAGCGTGCCCATTGTGACTTCGTTATTAATAAAATCAATCTTCATAGGGACTTCATCAAAGGTATCCGTCCTCTTCTTGACTAGCCCGTCTTTCTTCTCCAGAAAATTACGATATTCCTTAGCAACCCCGACATAATTTGCTTTGTCTTCGTTTAAGAAAACATATCGTTGAACTAAATCAAATTGATTAGGGCGCTCCTGAAAGCCCAATACATGCTGATCTTTATTTGTCCTGCTTTGGAACTGGGCATATGCAGTACGATAATTATAAGTAAAGTACGATTGATAATATTTCGTCTGCAAATCTCTCGACACATAATTGTATGAGGCGTAACTAGCCCCATCCTCCGCTATAACCAACATACCAGAATGATCTGTCTCGTGAATGATTCCGTATATGGGCAGTGTTACTCTTTCTAGAGGCTTGACGGCTATTTTTTTGGAATTTTGAACAGCCGTATTTTCATAACCGGAATCATGGCCATAGACTGGGGCTGAATATCCGGTTGCAAATTTAGGCGTTTCATCTAATTTAACGATTGCTCCCGATCCGTCTGGAATTACGATATATCCGTTTTCCTTATGAGTTGTACTTCCAAAAAACGGATACACAATAATCTCACTTAATGAAATATCATCATTACCAGGCTTCCACAGTTTGGGGCTGTACTCCTTTATGCTTTCACGAGGAACATTAACAATTAAGTCTCCTTGCTGCAGCGTAACAACAACATCAAATTTAATTTGAGCCTTTGTGAAGTCAATTGTTGCGGTAAATCCATCATTTCTTATTTCATACGTCTTTTCGACTTTATCACTAAGTACCGTTCTCCGGCCTGGAGTGAATTTATCATACGTAATCAAAGAGATGCCTGACTTCATATACCCGACAACTTCAGCGCTATATCCTGCCTCTTTCATATCCAAGTTGACATCATAGGAAAACCAGATATACCCGTTACATTTATCTTTGACGGCAATCGCAACGCTCTCATCTTCGAGATAAAGCTCCAACTGATTGTTCTCGGCTACCTTTCTGAAGGTAACTGGCAATTTCGCTTCAGGTGCTTTGTCCATGCAGACATTCAGCTTATCATTGACAGTAATATCTTCGTAATGGCTCTTAGAGACCACAACCCCATAATCTACCTTCTGGTAATGATTCAGAAAATAGTTCACACCAAGTGCTGCTAGTATTAGCAATATAATTCCATATTTCAATATTTTTTTTACCACCTGTTGATCGCCTCCGTAACGACATCATGCGCGAAGCCAACGAGTTGATTTCCTAATGAATAAAAGACGAATATGAACAATCCAATTATCAGCATCGTAAATAAACTTCTAAATATAACACCGGCAGTTTCGCCTACTTCATAATTATGAATATCTTTTATCTTAAAAAACATTAAAAATGCAATCCAAATTGTCATGGCCTGAATCGGAAGATGATAGAATACTGACTGTTCTAGCGTTAATCCGTTGCTAATTAAAATAAGCGGCGGCATAATGACAAGCACTGGACTCAAGGAGTATGCCGTAGCATTATAGACATCCCTGAACTTCCCCTCGCCATCCGTAATCGAACAAATTAAATAATTAGACAGTATCCACAGAGCAGCAAGCCCGATCATAACCAATAATTCATTCAGGAAGTAACCATGTTTAGGTACAAACAATAAGTTAGCGAATTCATAATGCATAATGAACAAAATGATTACTAGAATGTATATTACAGTTGATGATTTTCTTGAGACTCTGTTTTCGGATTGGATTTGGTAGAATCCCTCTAACGGTTGCTTTAAAAATGTAAATATGTATAGCAAATCGTCAATTAATTTGATCCTTCTAACAGCCTTTAGCGGCCCTAATATTGTTGCACCATACCCAAATCTTTTATTTAATAATTTATGAGCATAGCCAATAAACAAAATCGCAAGAAAAATAGAAAAGATAAGATTCAAGTTTTTTTGCAACCAGGACTGGCGAATCTCCCAGAAGGATTCTGATATGCCCGTATTATATTGCGCATCCCGGAATTCTTTATTAGCTCCTGATGCATCGCCTTCACGGATATAGGCATTGCCTAAACCAATATGAGCGTTATCAAATAGCGAGTTATGCTGGAGCGTATACTCCCAAAGCTCTTTACTCTTTGTATAATCGCCATCTTGATAGGCATCCATCGCATTATGAATGGCGTCTGAGAACTCCGTTGAGCGATAAGTTTGAATCAGCTTCATTCCCTGATCAACGACAATCAGTTCATCGGAAGAGTTGGAAGCCATGCTGACTGGTCGGTTTAGAAGTCCTAACCGACTAGAGCTAAAGTCTTTCCCTCCAAACAGGAATAACAAATTTCCATTTGTATCATATTCATAAATCCAGCCATCCGAGCTTACAGATAAAACGTTATTGTGCTTTCCTACCCACACGCTTTCCATTGCGAAAGATCCAACCATACCATCCGGAAAATAGTTCGTTCCCGATACGTTAAACTTCTTTATCGGATTCGTTTCGACAGATGAAGTTACCGTATAAATAAATCCTTTCTTATCAATCGCAATATTGCTAGGCACATCAGGAAATACCTTCTCCAACTTCGCCTCTTGTGCTTCCGTCAGAAAAAATGACCTTAGCCGATCCAGAAAAGGTACCTTTAGCGGATTGGCCCCGAAAAAGGTAATAAATTCTCCATCTCTGCTTAACATAATCAAGCCATTCAAGGAACCGGTGCTTCTAATATAAAGATTGCCTCTCACGTCAACCGCGATATGAGTCGGCTTAAACTCATATCCTTCAGCGAATATCGGTGAATCCGGACTTCCTATTTCCTTTATAAAAGCGAGTGTTTCTTTATTAAAAATGAAAATTTTATTTTTTTCGGCATCTACCACATAAATCGATTCTTCTGTTACAAAGGTGCTTTTTATTGCTGAAAATTTATCGCTTGCCAATTCTTTGTAGTACCGATAGTTCCTATCCAAGATATAAACTTTTTTCTTCAGACTGTCTGTAATGTACACATAATCCTGGTCATCGACAAAGACGTGCTCAGGCATCTCTAACTTCTCACCGTTAATTATGCTTATTTGATTATTAGGGGTATAAGCAGCTTGAGTCTTAATCAAGTAACCTTCACTATCGCTGGTATATGTGTAATAGGGAGTATCAGCAGAAGCATAGGCATAAAACGTAAAAAAATAAAGAAAAACAATCGCTACAACAAATCTCAACGGACCCAGTATCAAGTTTTTTTTCATATTACTTAATCCCCGTATGAGCCATGGAATCCATAACTTTATTTTGTAAAATAATAAACAATATTAAGTTAGGGACAAACATTACTAGACCAGCTACAGCTCCCAATCCGGCGCCTGCTACAATGTTTCCCGACTGAGCGATTAATGTATTCATGTAGAACGGAAGCGTTCTTAGCGATTCATTATCCATAAAAATAGATGAGCTTTCGACGTTGCCCCAAACTGCCTGAAAGGTTAATATGGCAACAGTTACTAGCGCAGGTTGTACTAGAGGGAGCATAACATTCCAATATACTCTCCAGCTCCCGGCGCCATCGATTTTCGAAGCCTCAATAAGATCTTCCGGAATTTGATCCATGAATTGTTTAACCAAGAAGATTCCGATCGGCATCGCTAACATCGGAATGATGTGTGCGAGATAAGTATTGTATATTCCCAAGTTGTCGATAATCAGAAATCTGGGTATCGCAACCGCCACAGGAACGAACATCAAAGCCAACGTGTTTACTTTATTAAAGGTATGCTTCCCTTTAAAATGCAGTTTCGATAGAGCGAATGCCGCTGATGAGCTTACGAGAATTGTAAGTAAAATAACGATTGTCGTAATGAACAAGCTGTTAAACACGTATCTGGATAAAGGGATTCCCGATTCTTCAGAAAAAGTGAAAAGTAATCGAAAATTCTCTAATGTTGGTTTGTTAACCAGAAACCGAGGTGGATACGCGAACAACTCCGTGAATGGTTTGAACGCATGATTGACGATAAATAGGATAGGAAGCGCTACAAAAACAGACAATATTAATAAAAACAGATGGAAATTCAATTGATCCTTATGAAGTTTATTAGGGTTAATTTTAACCAAATTTCTCACCACGCTAACGAAAAGGATATAGGCTAATTGTTATCTCCGAACAATTTGTAACTGATCTTATTAAACAAAATAACGATATACAGAAGAACAACGGTGACTGCAGAAGCATAGCCCATCTCATACCGGACAAAGCCGAAATCATTAGCATGGTCTACGATTAACCAGCCCGCATATTGCGGAGGAGGCGTTCCTCCACTAAGTGTTGCTGCAATTCCTGATGCATTAAATGTACCGATAATAGCCATAACCGCTCCGAACAACATCTGCGGTCTCATAGAAGGAATGGTGATATAGAAGATTTCCTGCCAGCGATTTTGAATACCGTCAATGTATGCTGCTTCATAGAGTGTTTTATCAATATTGAGCAATCCTGCTAACATTGCTAGAAAGCCAACACCCATACTTCCCCAGACACCAATTAAGACCATGATCGGCATGAGCAGTTCTGGTGACTTTAAAAATTGCAGAGGCTCTTGAATAATGCTCATATTTAGAAGCCAATAGTTTAAGTAACCTGTTTGGTCTCCGCTGAACAACACCCTCCATACAACCGTCATCATAATCGGTCCCGTCACGGATGGAGAATAAATGATAACGGTATAAATAGTTCTAATTTTATGAGGCACCTGCGAGAGCATCCACGCAAGCATAAAAGCTAACATATACCCTATTGGTCCTACAATGACGGCATATAGCAATGTGTTGGTTACGGCATTTTGCAGAAATACAGTGTCGCCTGTAAACAAATCGATATAATTTTGAAAGCCGACAAATTGAGGAGCCTGTACGGTATTAAAATAAGTAAAAGACATTGCCATTGCTATCGCTACTGGCAAAATGATCAATAGTGTAAATAGTAGTGCATAAGGTAAAATAAACAGATAAGGAGAATCTGACAGCCTCTTGAGGCTATGTTTGAATGATAGGTTTCTCCTAATACTATTTTCCATTTATTTTCACCCATTCTTCGACATTATTTATTGTTGGAACAATATAGGATTCGGCTAGTTCACCGTTCTTGATATAACCAAACTCTTTCAATTTCCGTTCCAATTCTCTGTTGATTATTTTCACCGCATTGTCGATCGCAACTCTCGGATTCTGCTTATCGAACACCACTTTATTCCAAGCATTGCTGATTTCACGCTCCAGCACATAATCTCCAGGCACTTTGCCGGTTGCTTGAATCCATTTCCATTGCTCCAAAACAACGTCTTTGGTGTCGGAAGGCCAGGCGCTCTTCTCAAACCCTTCCAGGTTTGCCGTCATGTATAAGAATTTTTCTCCTAAGGTAGCTTGGATATCGTATGAAAACGCACTTTGAGTATCAGCGCTCGCCCACCACTTGATGAATTTCCATGCCGATTCCTTCTTCTCACTGTCTTTGAAGATGATGCTCGAGCTTCCATAGGTTGGATCCCAGCGCTCGATTACACCCTGTTCGTTCTTAATCCCTGGAATCGGGAGTACGCCCCACTGTCCGGCTAATTCAGGCGCAGCATTCTTCAACTGAATATAGGTATTCGCATCGCCTATTCCAATCGGCGTTTTACCGTTCCTGAAGTTTTGGAAAAACTCAGATGTAGTAATCGGTATATTGTATACGGTAAAAAGGTTTGTCATAAATTCAAATGCTTGATAGGCGCCTTCTTTATTGACGACCGTTTTACTGCCAGTCGTGTCATATAATTGGCCGCCGAACTGATAAATAAATGGTGTGGTAACGTCAAAGCCTTTGTAGGCATTATCCGAACCAAGCGGTGTATAGAAATTCATATCATACTTTTGAAGCATCGGAACGAGACTAATGACTTCATCCCAAGTTTGAGGCGGCTCTTCTCCTAGAAACTTTAAAATATCTTTACGGTAAAATAATAACTTGACGTCTTGTGTCTCCGGGAAAGCATATACGCCCTGGTCATAAATGAATGGTACAAATGCGCTGGGATCGAATTCCTCCGCTAATTCATAAAATCCGTCATAGGTTCTTAAATCTTCTATGATACCCCGCAAAGCCAATTCAAAAGGTTTCCCATGGCTTATGCCCAATGCCGCGTCAGGCGTGCTGCCTGCTGCATTCGATAACACAATTTTATTTTCATCCGGTAATAGCGACAAATTGATTTTAATGCCTGTTTCAGGTGTGAATTCCTCATCGATCATCCGCTGCATAATTTCTACATATAATCTGGATTGATTCACCCAAATGTTAACAGCTTCCTTTTCAGCTTTGGCAGACTGGATAAATCTTGGATTATAAAAGGAATAGAAGAAAGCTTTTGTGCTTTCCACTGCATTGGTAAGGACTCCGGCTTTAGGTGCTGGCAGAGTGCTGCCGTTATGAAAATATATTTTATCTAAATGCATTGGATTATAAATCAACATAGGGAGTATTGTTTTTATTCTTCCGTATGCAGAAGATTGTCCCTCATTAAACTTGTTCAGATAATGAGGCAATTCTTCAGGATCTTTGATAAAGCCGTCTATCAGCTCTTCGGCAATGTCAAGTTCAGCAATAACAGGCAAATCTTTGTTGCCCGTTTGAGCAATTAAGGCAAGCTTTTGCTCATGAATCTTACTAGCAATTCCTTGCAAATAGGTGGTGATCTCAGGGATATATTTTTCTATTTTCCACTTTCTTTTTTTGTCAACAAGACCTCCGGTTAATCGTTTTACGTCCTGAGCTGTAGAATCAATAGCATCCAAAGCCATCAACAGCTCATGATAAACGTCTCGTATTTCTGAATTGTCTATGGACAGCGTTAGCGTATGCTCGCCTTTTTCCAAATATATTTCATAGGGCGACCCTTTTTCATCCTGTAGCGTTTCGTTTTTCCAGCCGCTGGAGTAGTCGAAATTATATTGCTTTAACTCCTCAAAAGGAACATCACCGTCGATTTCAATTTTCCGATGTGTCGGCATCCCATTGTTTGTATTTTGGGAGTATTTGAACGAAAGATGATAGTATCCACTCTCCTCGACAGTGAATAAATACGATACGCGATCACCGCTGTCTCCGAACGAATAGCCATCTAGTACATTCATTACTCTGCGTTTATATTCATATGGTGTAACTTGCGGATCTCTAACATATTTAGTGCGAATACTTTGTCTGTTTTTAACAGAAATGTTCTCTGCTTCAATCGTAACGGGTTTATTTAATGCTGCTCCCGACACCTTCTGATCTGCACGGTAGTTTTTATAAGTCACAATAATGGATTCTGTATTCTTAATCTCTATCTTTCCAATCAATAAATATCCTTCGTTCAGTGTGATGCTGATCGAATTTCTCCCTTTATTCAATTTAAACTTCAAAGGTTCGGTGAAAAAGAAATTGGGATCAACCAAACCTTCTGTTTTCCAAGTTGAGAGAATTTGCGATTTCGGTGTCAATTCATCACCAAATCGATCAAGCTTAGATCCGTCCACTGTTGCCTGCCAATCGATAGGGAGTCTTAATTCATTCATCTCGTTATACTGATTCTCTCCATTTATATCGATGTCGAGCTCCGGTTTTAAAGCCGTTTGTTCTAAAACGTAATAATCTAGCCATATTTCATAAAGCCCGTCTTGATCTACATCTACATCAAAGGTTAAGACATCTTTCGGTGCTAGATAAGTAACATCACTTCCATAACCTTTGCTTTGTGTCTTGTCATATACTTTCCCGCCATCCATCCTTGTAATTGGAAGATTATCATTAAGAATAGGAGCTTTCACATTCGTTTCTTCCCACTTTTTAAGGACACTGTAATAATTACTAGCATCGCTATAGCTGTTCGCATAGGCTTCTACAGTTGCTATATTGCGTTCATAATCGGCTTTAGATAATGCGACAGTATCCTCATCCTTCAAATTAATGCTGCCGATAAAAAAAACCACTGCAATCGCGATCATGAAAATTCCGGTAATGAAATACAAGATTTTCTTATTTTTCTTCATTTGATCACAACCTAACAGAATCAATTTGACTAAAGAAATCAATAGTTCCTAATTAATTTCTAATTAGAAACTATTGATTGTTCACTACGCATATTTAATTATTTATTATATTCACGTAAATAATCATCCAGGGTCTTGTTCAGAACTCCGTCCCATTCAGATGAAATATCGCTGTATTTTTTACCCTCATCACGAATTTGATTTCTTATTTTCCACGGATCCAATGTTTCGTAAGCCTTAACTACAGCTGGAATATTTCTTGGGAATGGTACAGGATTTGATAACATTTGCTGGAAATCAACATTTTGGAATGCCTGAAAGTTAAAGATTGCCAAGTCACTATCTTCTGGAAATCCCTTAACAAGAGGATGATTTTTGAGTACTTCAGGATTCGTTGTAATTGGCCAGCCTTGAATGAAATCCATTAATCTATCTTCAGCTCTGAGAGGAGCATCCTCGGGATGCCCTATATATTCATCAATCAATGCCCACCGAGATTTCAAGCCTTCCTCTCCGTATGTCAGCCATTTCAACAATTGATAGGCTGCTTCTGCTTTCAAAGGATCTTTCGCTAGTTCACTGGACAAGCTTAAGGTATCATAGAAGCCTCGGATATTGGTCGTTCCGCCTTCCGGAGCCTTCGGCATTGGATATATGTCGATTTCCATTTTTCGAGTTTTCACTAATTCGTTAACGTCACCACTTAGCGAATACATCCATACATTATCGATTGCTTGAAGGCCGTCACCCCAAGGCCAACCTAAATTGCCTGTCTTCTTCGCTCTCTCTTCCTCCGAAAGATCATAAAAGTGCAGGCCCTGCTTTCCTTCCTTAGAAACCAAATCCAACCATTCCCCAAATTTCGGGCTATTGGCGTAGTCAAATCTTCGCGTATCGATATTGAATCCTTTCCAACCGTTTGGGATACTGTCAAAGTAATGCGTTCCGATCTCGATGAAATCAATCATTCCTGGAAAAACCGGATTATTGGGCGTTAGTTTTGCGACTTCCGCGCGCAAATGCTCATAATCTTCATATGTCCAGTTATATGGTGGAATAGTGATATTGTTTTCTCTGAGCAGCTTTAAGTTCAATGCAGGGAACTGTGCGACAGACATCCAAGGAATACCATAGATTTCTTTATCGTCATACGTTTTCATAAAATTTTTCGCATTCTCAGAAATCCATTTCGATTCGGAGTCAGTTTCAAGATATGATGTTAAATCTAGCGTTAATTCCCTGTCGTAGGCTTCAGCAGAAAGAGGCGAATAGAAAATATCAGGCAAAGTCCCTTCCATCGCTCTAGCTGTAAGGATCTCAAGCTCATCCGTATCCGATTGCTCAACTGCAAATTGACGATCTCGTACGACACTGATATTTGGATACTTTTCCGAGAATTTTTGAGCGTTTAAGAACAAAGGGTTTGTCTCGTCGTTTTCACCATAATGTCTGAAGGCAATTTCCAATTCAATCTGTTTTTCTTGCCAGTCGGCAACCCCGTTGCCGTCTTCGTCAATACCAGATTCAGCATTTTGCTTATTTCCACCAACGGCTTCATTTTTATCTGATCCAACCGGATCGGTTGATTCAGGTTCTTTCGAGCAAGCAGAAAGCAGGAGTGAAATAATTAATGTGAACGAAATGAACAATGACACTCTCTTTTTCATAGGACCCTCCATCTAATTTCTGTTTAATAGTTAGTTGTTGCTTATTTAGTATAAGTGCACTTAAGTGTTTGATGAGATAGGAAGCCGTCGTGTGTTATGGTAGATAAATGATTTCATCCTTAACGACATTTTTCTCCCTGTTTCCAAAACATTTGTCTACTAGACATTCACTTTACCAGCTTCATTTGGTTCCCTTATGGGATTAATGTTGCTCCTCATAGCTGACTTTAATCAAATCCCAATACTTCAGTTTCGGCAGCTTGAATAACACTTTTCCGTCTTTTTGTTCAAATGTCAATTGTACGGGAGAGCCGTTATAATAATCAGGAGACGCAAACATGATATTGCTCACCTTTCTTTCCTCCTGAAGGGCAATGCTCACATCCTGAAGCTCATCTGGTTCGGCCTGATTCGCCTCATTATCCTTCCATTCCATAGTGTTCGCATTAGTGAAATTGATGAAATGAACAATATCACTCCCGTCTTTTTGCTTTGCAAAAGACCATATTTGCCCCTGTTCGGCTTTAGAAGATATTTCAGGCCCGCCTAAGCTCATTACTTTTAATGGCGATTCCTCCAGACCATCCCTTAAAATATTCTGGTATGCGGTTTGGAAATCATAGTAATGAATCAATTTTTCTTCTAGATTTGGTGAAACAGATAAATTATTGTTAGGAAAATACTCACTGGAAAGCATATTTTCTCCAATCTCCAAGTGAGATCCCCCTGAGGCAAAAATCACTGCATCAGTAAGCAGGACACCAGGTTCATTGAAAATCCCCCGGTTAGATTTGGAATAATCGTAGTTCATATATGCAGCAAGAACGGTGTTCAATTTATTTCTGCTTAATTGGCTGTTTTGATCAATAACATCTTTCAAATTATCATATTTGGGATGGGACCAAACTTCGGTGTAGAGAAAATTCAAGGGTGCTAAGGCTGCCAGCAATCCCTGTCCATACTGGTCAACGGCATTCATGACATAATCGACGTTCAATCCAATCTTTGCTGCTTTTAGAAACGAAACGTACCCTTGCGAAAGCTTTACAACGTCCCCCGAAGCATTGAACAAGGTCCCCCGATCCCCTAACTGGTCAACATGCCATCCATCGAAGGGTAGTTGCTTAAACACGCCTTTCTCTTTCTCTATGAGATAATTTTGCCATTCCTCGTTAGCAGGATCGTACATCATAATATCGCTTGCCCAACCTGTAAGCGGGTGTTTATCCTGCTCAGATTGTTTGCGATCTTTAAACAAACCCCACTCTTTCATGACGCCATCATTCTCCGCATCCTCATATGCTCCGAATATGAGGTTATAATTCATTGCTTTCATATTTTTACTGTGAGCCAAATCAATATATCCCTTCACCGTTTTAAATGCGACCGGGCGATTCGCAATATCAGGCCATGCTTCTGCCGGCTTACCGTCAACCATTTTGATGGGATCATGATGCTTATATTGCCAGTCATAGAATTGGATACCGTTGATATGGAATCGGTTAAGACGTTCAATTACTTTCTCCATCGAAGATTGACTCATCTGAGGGAAATTACCCAAATATCCATATCGTGGGAATTTACTCCAATCCGAGGACACATCCACTGCAATATTTAGATGATCAATTACTTTATCCTTCTTCGATACGAAGACTTCCGCCATGTAGCCTTTATAGTCATCTGCTGGCGGTGTCCACTCCCAAATAACTTGATTACCTTCCACTTTAATTTCCTTCTCTCCGATTTTCTCTCCGAGATGACGGTATTGAACAAGCAGTTTGGAATCAGGCTCAGAGGCTTTCAACTCAAGTTTAAAATTCACGGAATCTCCTGGGCGATATGCAGCTTTGTCAGTCGTAATCAGCTTCATAGTATTCTGTCCTCCCACCTTCTCAGCATTAATCTCAATAGTCTTTTTTTCTCTCTCGCTGCATCCGGCAGCAGAAATCGTCACCAAGCATATTAGAATAATTGCATATGGTTTTGCTTTCATAAGCTTAAAATTCATTCAGCCATCTCCTGTCTCAATCAAGAAATTCTCGTACGCTATTCATCATAAGGGAAAAAACAAAAATCCGAGATAGAAAGCGGTGGATAATTAAGGTAGATGAATGACCGCAATCTCGTCGATATCTTCCTCTAACTGTCGAAAATTGTCTATGGTTTCAGAGTCTTCTCAGTCTTTATTAACTTTTAAATAGAAAAAAGACTCACCATAAAGTCGCTATTAAAAGCAGACTCTATCGAAAGTCTCGTCATCCGATTGGTATTAACTTCCTTTTCATTAGATGGTATACAGCATGAACTTAATTCTTGTAGAGCTGAACATCGTCTATCTGTAAGGATGTTGAACCTGGTGAATCCACATAAAAGCCAATATCAAGCTGCCCGTTGGCTACATTTACAGTAGCGCTATACTCTCTCCACACTCCGTCTACTGTCATATTGGTAAATGAATCGGTACCACCAAAGTTTATTGCTTCCATCCTTATGGCAGTAGGAGCATCGCCGTAAGCTGAAGCTTTTGCCCATGCCTTTAACGTATACGAACCATTGGCAAGACCCGTCTTCACCTGATGAACACTCTGCTGATACGTACTGCTATTCCAGAAATACAGCTTTTTGTATCCACTGTGGTTATCACTATAGTCTACACCATAGGAAAGTGCTTGACCTGTTGGATGCCATTCCGTCCATCCGTTAATGTTTCCTTTTTCAAATCCTTGGTTGATTAATTCGATCGACGTCGGCGAAGATGCTTTTCCGATGTAAATCATATCCCAATACGACAGGCTCGGCACTGTAAACGATACATAATTTCCATTGGCATCCGCACCTGTTGTATAGCTGAGAATGTTGCTGCTGCCATTCTCATAGTCAGGGGAAGCCCATGCAACCGAATTGACCGTTCCTTGATAATAGTATTTTACAGCTACATTTGTTTTTGCAGTTGGAGCAGGATAATTAGCATTCGTATCTCTCCAGTTGTTTGAGCTTTCTCCAAGCAGATTGATTAAGTGGACAACATCATATCCATTTCCTGTCTTCGCGAATGTCCAGACTTTATTGGCCTCTGCAGTTTCGCTTGTCGCAATACCAGTCAATTCAATCCTGTTCCAAATATTCGCAAGTCCGCCGCGCAGCAGATTCTCATAGGCAACCATGAAGTCATAATAATTGCGCAGCCTTTTCTTTAATGTGTCGGTCATCACCAGGTTGCGGTTGGGGAAGTATTCATTACTGAGCATTCTGGTATCATCGCCAAGCTCAATATGGGAGCCACCGCTCGCAAAGATTGCAGAGTTAGCCAGTAATACACCGGGCAAGTTAAAGTTACCAGGAGCTTGTTCAGACTTTGTATTCGAATAATTATAGTTCATGTAGCCTGCTATGGTTACGGGCTTTGTGTTATTCGTGTTGGCAGCCCCTGCATCAATGACCCTTTTGACGTCATAGTAAGTGTTCTGTCCGCTGCCATCCCACATTTCGGTGTACATTCCGTCAACATTGGCTCCCGCTGTTTCAATCTGTCCATAGTTTGCTACGTTGTTGAATACGATTGTTTTGTTAAGTGCAGTCTTCGCGCTGTTGAGGAAGCTCGCAAACGTATTCTTAACCGTAACTTCAACACTGTTATAATCATACATTGTACCCCAGTCCCCTAGCTGATCCACATGCCATCCATCGAAGGGATAGGCAGCAAATACTTCACTCTCTTTCGCATTCAGATAGTTCTGCCAGCTTGCATTTGCGGGATTGAACATATAAATATTAGTGGCAGCCCATCCGCCAGGTAAACCTACATTCCACTGATTGGTATGATTGACTTTAGTAAACAATCCCCACTGCGGGTTAACGCCGCTTCCATCCTCGCCATATCCGTTAAAGGCGCCGTACATCAGGTTGTAATTCATAGCTGCTATATTTCTGGAATGTCCAGCTGAAATGTAATCTAAAATAGTTTGACGGTATGTCGCCCTGTTGGCTATGTCATTCCATGTTGCAGTTGGGTTTTGCACAGTTCCTGCAAGAGGCATATGCTGCTTCCATTGCCAATCATAATACTGGAGTGCATTAATATGGTATTTGTTTAATTGGTTAATGGTATCGCTTGATACAGAATCGGTCTGGCCTGAGAAATTTGAAAGGTATCCATAGCGCGGGAATTTGGTCCAAGTCGAAGATACATCCACAGCTGTATTGAGACTGTCTAATTGTGTATCTGATGAATTTTTTGCTACCGCTTCTACCATATAACCATTAAAATCAGTCATTGGCGGTGTCCATTTAAAGGTTAAGGTTATCATTGCGTTTGGATTAAGAGTGAAAGTCTGTGTCGAAGGCGTACCAATTGTTGTAGTTAACTGCTTGTAGGTCAAGGTGATCGCTGTATTCGTTAAACTTGAAGTCGTATTATTCTTAAGATCAACATAAATCGTAACAACTTCTCCCGGACTGTACATCGCCTTATCGGTATAAATATCCGAGATGACATTACCTGTGCTGGCAGCATGTGCAACTTCCTGTACATGCACCAGACCGAGCGATGATAACAACACAGCAACCAAAAGAAAATATACAATCAGCTTTAACGGATGCGCCTTGCTTGACATATATAATACACCCTCCAACTTGTGTTCTTCCTAATAAACATGACTTTACATTCTACCGCATGAATGGAACCGTCCATTTGATGTGTATCACCAGAATTTTGTGTGTCTCTCCATTCATTTTTATTTTACAAGCATGATTAAACGTTTCATTTTTCTGCACCTCCTTTCATTTTGGTCATATTGCAAATGAGAGATATAAAAGCAAACGCTTTCACTAATAAAAATATAAGGAATCAGTCTCTTATTGAGATGGGCTATCGTCGCGAGTTAGGTGTGATATATGATCTTAGATTTTGAATCACAATCCAAATCGCCTCATTTCAGATGACACATCTCCCCCTATCTACCAAACATTGTTCTAACGGTGAACCAGATTCGCGAAAAACCACCCTTTCAAGACAGTTTCTCGATTATTTCAATATAATAAAAAAGCCGCTTCCTAAGGAAGCGGTTTCTAATTAAGGCACTACTATATGTTGTTATTGATTTATCGCATCTGCAACTTCAGCTGTAATTTGATCGCCGCCATGTCTTTTCCAATCCTCAACCCATTGGTCAAATGCTGTAAGCGGAGTGACTCCCATAATAATTTGAGTAAGCACATCCACTTCCGAGTCCATCAGATGTCTCCACTGGGTCTCCATCGTATCCGTATGCAAATAGTAAGCACTCTTTACCTTGTTGAGATTTGGATCAAGTAAATTTCTCCCGCCAACCAATAGAGAATATGCCCGTTTGAAATTGTTGTCCCGTATATTCCAATATTGAATGTCCATATTTTCATAGGGGGTTAATTTCGTATTTCTAATGGTGTTCAAATCGTTATGGAGTAAAGGATACTCACTATGGTCTTCAAAATCTTCAGGCTTTCGGCTTCCTGTTAACACATCATTTAGTGCTTTTACAGAAAACGAAATTTCATCACGCAGAGCTACTGTGTTACGCAATGGCTGAAAGTCTATTCCGTATTTATACTCATCTCTTAAAATAAGATTCGCAAGTTTAATTACCGCTTCAGGGTGCTCGTAGCCTTTTCGAACAACAACAAAAGATTTCGTCGGCTTAAACACCTTGGCATTAAACTTGCCATTTGTATCGAGCGGCAAGGCATATGCTTGCCAATTCGCTCTCGGATTGTTCTTCAATGCTTCAGGAATGGGCCAATATCCAGCAGAGAAAGGCGCAAAAAACATTCCCGCTTTACCATCAATCACAACTTCGGCAGCAGATTCCCGAATGCCCATTTCCTGATCAATTAAACCTTTCGCATACAAATCACGAAGTTTAGCAAGCGCCGCTTTCATCTCAGGTTGAACGGAGCCGTATACCGGCTTTCCATTAGCACCATTCAACCAAAAGCCAGGGTACGCTTGATAAGCAGAAAAAATCGGATTTAGATTAAAACTTCCAGGTCCGGCATGAAAGTCATCATACAGCGAAGTACCTGTTGCAATTCCTACTGTATCTGCTTGACCATTGCCATCAGGATCCTGTTCTACAAAAGCTTTTGCAACTTGTTCCAATTCATCCATTGTAGAAGGCGGCTGAAGGCCAAGCTGGTCCAGCCAGTCCTTGCGCACCCACATCATACTGATATCTTCCGCAAAAGCAGATGGAAGAGCCAGCATTTTACCATTGAATGTAACGTGTTCTTCTGCAACCCCGTTTGTACTGTCAATAATAGTTTTCATAACTGGTGAAGCATAGCTTCGATAAGCTTCAGTCAAATCCTCAAGCTCATCTGCTTTTACCATCTGATTAAGTTGAAATTGAGATACGACCATTGCATCCGGCAACGTATTACTTGAGATTGCTAAATCAACTTTTTGCTCAATATTCTGATTAACAACAAACCAAGCAATTTTAACATTCACATTTAACGTTTTTTTAATGGCAGTAACCCAAAGGTTGTTAGCAGGGGTTTCCCCAGTATAGGTCTTATAATTTGGATCTACTCCCATACCGATACTTAACGTGACTGGTTGCTTGTATTTCCCCAATGGAAGATACTCATCACTTTCTGGAATGAAATTAGGATCAACTACATTTGATTTGTTACACGCAGTTAACAATATTAGAAATATTACGATGAATATCATGCAGTTTTTTTTCAACATGATGTGCCTCTCTTTTGAATAGACGTTATTTATATTTCTGTGCGTTTACTAATCCGATATTCACTCGGCAGTATTCCGACTTGATTTCGGAAAGTACGACTAAAATACTTTTCATCCATATACCCGATATTTTCTGCAATCCATAGAATCGTCTTGTTTGTGCTAAGCAAATATTGCTTCGCTTTTTCCATTCGAATTATACGAATATGCTCATTAAAAGTATTTCCGATAATCTCCTTAAAACACTGGCTGAAATAGCTTCGACTCATATTCACCCTGTTAGCCACTTCGGCTGCTGTCAACGGTTGATCCATTTCCGCACGAATAATGCGTTCAGCTTTTAAAATTAAATTGATTATTTCTTGCGAGTAATTATTTTTTTCTGACGCAACCTTAATCAATTCACGAATGCCAACCAACCACAATTCAATTTGAAACCATGAGTTTACAGGTTCATTAAGTGTTATTTTCCCAAATTTAGTTTGAGCAAACAAACGGTTCCACTCATTTACAAAGGCGTATAATATTCCGACAAGCTTAACTTTAGGCAATTTGAGCAGCTTTATTTTTCTGACGAGTTTCTGAAACAAGAAATCATTGTAAAGCCACTCCACCGACAACCATAACTCTTTTAGTAAATCTAAGTCTTCATCCGTTACTTCAAGCTGATGTTGATATGCTTTATGAATGCAAACCTTAATAATTTTGTTGTCTGGATGAAAATTATAAAACAATTCTCTTTCTGTAAATTCCCTTATCCATCGCTGAATTTCATTTTTTGTCATGCCGTTAACATCTGCTAATGCCACTAATACACCGCTTTCAAATGTTTCTACTTTTCTTGATAATTGTTGGATAAGAACACTGTCATCCTCTTCTTCTGAAAATAACAGCCAACTATTTCTATCTGCTTCTATTATGGGGTATTTCAAATCTAGCGCCCAATCACTATTAAAATTACTGTCTAGACAAACAACAACATATCCCTTATTGAGCATCAAGGGCATTGAGTCATTCTGAATACGTTGAACTGTACTGCTCTTCGTCTGTTCAGAAACCCGACTTGCGATTCTTGCAAGAACTTCGTCCAATTGTTCTTTCTCAAGCTCCACCTTTGCAATATAATCAATTGCTCCTAGTCGAAGAGCTTCCTGTATATATTCGAAATCTTGGTGTAAAGTCAGAACGACGATATGGATCTCAGGAAACCGTTTGCGAACGTTTCTCATCAATTCAATTCCAGACATCACGGGCATAGCAAGGTCTGTCAGCACTAAATCAACTGCCTGAACTTCTAGCAGCTCCAGCGCTTTCTCCCCGTTATTCGCTTCTCCAACTACCTGCATACCGAATTCCTGCCACGGCATCACAGAAATGAGTCCCTTCCGGACCAATTTATCATCATCTACAACGAGTACTTTGATCATCCTATCTTCACCTCTTCAATTGGCAGGGTTAAATAAATGCTTGTACCTTTCCCGATTTCGCTTTTTATTTCCAGCTTAGCTTTATCCTCGTATCGAGACTCTATTGTTCGTTTGACATAATTCAATCCGATTCCGAGTCCAATCTTCTGATTTTCAGCCGTCTTATTATTCAGCAATTTATGAATCGTTTCCTCCGACATCCCCGAACCGTTATCATGTATCGCAATTTCAATTCCTTGATTTAATTTTACATTTACCTGAATGTAGCCATCGTCGCTTAGACCATGATAAAGCGAGTTTTCCACGAGCGGCTGCAGGATGAATCGCGGAACCTGTTTTTTCAGCAAATCCTCCTCCACTTGAATTCGAACGTCAAATTTAAAATCATATCGAATTTGCTGTAATACTAAATAATGTTTTATTGCATTAATTTCTTCTTCAATAGTTGAAGGTCGACCTAATTTACCCAAATTATAATAAAGTAACTTATTCAAAGATTGTACAAGTTTATCGATTTCATTCTGTCCGTTCATTACAGCAAGCCAGTGTACGGTATCGAGCGTATTCATCAGGAAGTGAGGGTTAATCTGATAAAGCAGTTTTTCCACTTCAAGATCTACCCGTTGCTTCTCTTTTTGTCCTATCTCATTGAATAATTCCCATATCTGTCTCTTCATTTGTTCAAACTTACGCAACAATGAATCGAATTCAGGAATCTTAGTCCGTTTGAGGCTGTCTTTGGATTGTGTTTGCATAATCGTTTTGATTTCTAATTGAAATTGGTTGAGAGGCTTGTATACCATCTTCCACAATAGCCATGCCAATAAAAGCGTTACTGCAAGAAAAACTAAGGTGAACAGAATAATCTGCACAATCCATCGATTTTTTTCTTTGTTGAAGTCTGCCTCAGGCATGACTGAGACAACATTCCACCCTTGGCTATTCGCTTGCTTGTACCAGTAATAACCTTTGTTATAGCCTGATGTATCTTCTTTTGAAAATTCAGAATAGGTTTTTCCAACCCTGAATAATTGAGGCGCTTCGCTATAAATAATTCTTCCGCTGTTATCCAAGATCAAATGGGAAAGATTATTTTGAGACTGATCATTATCTAACATATTCTCTACCAATTGGAGTCCCATCTCGACATATACATACACATCACTGCGTCCAGGGAAATCCACCTTTCTTAATGCCGATATCACATATTTGTTATCAAGGCGATTAAAGCTTTCATGAGGCCCATAATAAGTAATTCCGTAATATTGGGCAAAAAGAGGCAGTTTCTCGGGAGAGAAGCTGTTTTTCACTGGTAAATTTTCGAAATAGTAAGTCTTATCATTATCAAAATAATACATCGTCAACCCGATATCCGGATTTGTGAATGTTATCAGGTTCATCTTGCTTTTGAACTGGTGTTGCAATTTCATTCGTTGAAAAGGCTCTTGTGTTCGCATAAGATCATCGAGTTCTCTTACTATAGTTCCTTCATAAGCGAATTGCTGGGAGATATGATTGAGACTGTTGATTGAATTCTCTAATGATAATGAGACTTGCTTGAGATTGCTTCTAATACCTGTTTCAATTTTATTGGACAGGATTGAATTAATTGTAAAGTAAGAAATCACGCTGATGCTAATAAATGGAATAAGCGAACTAAATAGAAAGATGATAAAAATTCTTCTTTTTAAAGTCATTGAAGACACCTTTTCCCGGGCTATTTTTCGATATTAAATGGCATCAACATGAATCATATCATAGAAAAATTATGTTTTGATATAATATATAACAGATTGTAACTCATTCAAAAAAAGAGAAGTGGGTCATGCGCCCGCTTCCCTTTTTTTATTCATCAATGATCAAGCCTTCAAAGCAAAAGCTTCATACGGGTTTAAAATAAGCTGATTAAAGTTAATAGATGTTCTTTCATAGTTACTGATGATTACATCGTCACTTTGACCGAAATCAGGCAACTCCAAGGTAGTCATTTCCGCCCCGAGGTTTGCCACAACTACCCAGGCTTCGTCTTCATAACGCCTTACATACATAAAGACTTGATCCGGCACGCCCATCACTAACTCAAAGTCGCCCCAAACTACAATTGGATTAGTCTTTCTTAAATGAATTAATTTCTGATAGCAGAAAAAGATAGAATCCTGATCCTCAAGATTAGCTTGTACATTAATTTCTCTATAATTAGGATTTACGTGTAACCAAGGAGCTCCAGTTGTAAAACCCGCATTCTCTGAATTATCCCATTGCATTGGCGTCCGGGCGTTATCCCTTCCCTTTGCATTGATAGAAATCAGAATATCTTCTCTCTTGTAACCATTGGCCAATCGTTCATGATACATATTCACACTTTCAATATCATTAATTTCACTAACATCACTAACCGGGTAATTGGTCATTCCAATTTCTTCACCTTGGTAGATGTAAGGCGTTCCTCTCATCAGATGCAGCAAGATTGCAAACATTTTCGCGCTTTCCACGCGGTAGGTTGTATCATCTCCCCAGCGGGACACAATTCTTGGAAGGTCATGATTATTCCAGAACAAGCTATTCCAGCCTTCATTGCCTAGAGCAGTTTGCCACTTGCTAAGAACCTGCTTCAACACATTGACATCTAGCTCTTTAAGATCCCACTTTTCTTTTCCTTCTTCTTGATCCAAACCAATATGTTCGAATTGAAAAACCATTGAAAGCTCATTCCGTTTCGGATCCGAATAGAGCTTGGCAATTTCTGGCGTTGCTCCCCAGGTCTCTCCTACCGTCAGAACATCATGTTTTCCAAATGTCTCCCTATTCATTTCCTGCAAATAATCATGCAATTTCGGACCATTGCCCGTTATCTGTTGATCCGGAATTTTTCCTACCAAATCAATAACGTCCATTCGGAATCCCCCAACGCCTTTATTCAACCAAAAATTCATCATGTCCCATACTTCATGCCTTACCTTCTCGTTCTCCCAATTTAAATCTGGCTGTCTTTTGCTGAAGAGATGCAAGAAATATTGACCACTCTCTTCGTCATATTTCCAAGCAGGACCACTAAAAGTCGATTTCAGTGAATTGGGAGTTCCGCCGTTTACTGGATCTCTCCATATGTAATAATCTCGATAAGGATTGTCCTTGCTTTTACGGGATTCAACAAACCATTTATGCTCATCGGATGTGTGATTGACGACCAAATCCATAATAATCTTGATGTTTCGTCTATCCGCCTGACGAATTAATTCATCCATGTCAGCCATCGTTCCAAACTCAGTCATAATCTCTTCATAATCGCTAATATCATAACCATTATCATCATTAGGCGATTGATAGACTGGGCTGAGCCAAATAGCCGTAATCCCCAACTTTTCTAGATAGTCTAAACGTTGAATAATGCCTTTCAAATCACCGATTCCATCTCCATTGCTGTCTTGAAAACTACGAGGATATACCTGATAAATCACAGCAGTTTGCCACCACTTCATTTTCATTAAAATTGCTCCTTCTTGGTTATTTGTAAATGTATATTTGATTATGTAGGATGAATCTTTTTTAAAGCAAAGGGTATAACTACTAGAGTTATACCCTTTGCTTCAAATGCTTATTTACCGTTTTCCTGGCGCCATGCATCAAGTTGCTTTTGCGCTTCGGCGATAACTTTATCACTGCCCGCCGCTTTTAGCTTCCCAAGCATCTTCTCAAGATTTTCTTCTGGGTCTAGTTGGCCGGATTTAAGTCCATCCGCAAAAGCTTTTTGTGCAGTATCTATGGCAATCATCTCGTTCTTGACAGGCTCTGGATCAAAGATGAACCCGAATATACGAGATGGGTTGCTCGACACCATTTCATTAAATTTTTCGTAATTCTCATATTTCTTTGGATCTTCTCCTATACGAGTATAGTTCAGCATTTGATTCCCAATTTGCCACATTATATCGTGATAAAATCCGACGTCATTGTTTGTCTTGCCTTCCGGCAATCCAATCTGATCATCTTTCAGCACATAATGCTTGCCTTCAACACCGAAATTAAATAAAGTCAGCAGGTTTTTATCCTTGAAGAATAAATTAAGCAGCATCATGGCACGCTCAGGGTCTTTAGATGTTTTGGAGATTGCCTGCATCGTAGCCGTCATCTTCCCGGTCTGCAGTCTATCGATCTGCAGAGGTATTTGAAGAATCTCTCTTCCGCTCTTCAATGAACCATTCGGCGATTTGGAGACAGAACCGATTTCCATATTCGCAAGGATATCAACATCACCTACAAGTGCAAACCCTTTGCCTGCTTGTATTTTTTTCCAAGCATCAAGCCCTGGTGTTAGCGCATCTTTATTAATATAGCCTGCTTTAAACCATTTGTTGGTCAACTTAGCCAATTCCAAATAACGGGGAGTCTCGAAGGTATTTATAACTGTGAAATCATTAGCTTCGATATCTAACACATTCAAAACAGCTACACTAGCAATCGAGTCGGTGGTTCCCGAAGAGTAATATGCCTCAAGCGGAAAGCTTGGCGCAACTAGCGGTGTAATACCCGGCTCATTATCTTTAATCGTCTTCAGCATAGGTTCCAGAGCTTCAAGTTTGCCCGATTTCAGAACACTGAGATCAAATTTGTACTTGTCAACAAGTGCTTTATCCAGATAGATACCTTGAGCTCCGCCCAGCTCCTGATGGGTGTGGATACCATACAACTTACCTCCACGCTTGGCCGGTTCGTGATAATCTTTCTCTACCACTTCGATATCAGGACCGTATTTGGCAAGCAAATCATCAAGAGGAAGTAGACCTCCCTTGGTTACCTGCTGGTTATAGCCCATCCAATCGGCAGTAAACAGTAAGTCGAACTTTTCACTCGAAGCCATCATTAGATTGGTTTTGTCATTCCAAGCGCCCCAATCGATAGGATTTAACTTAACTGTCATGTTCATTTCCGGGTAGGTCTTTTTTAAGTAGACGTTCATTTCGTTTTGGACGGTTTCCAAATCATTTTGCGGTGCATCCGGATAAACCATTACCACTTCGTACGGCGCCAAACTATTTGTGTCTCCTGCTGCTGGTGAAGCGTCAGGTGAGTTGGAAACTTGACCGTCTGAGCTATTACTAGAACAACCTGTTGTTGCTAGCATGACTGAAAATACAAGAGACATCAGAACAACAGAACTCTTTTTAAACCATTTCATTAAAAGTACCTCCCTTTTTTTAGAACACTTTTTTTCTCTATACTAAACCGAAGCAAGCCGGATTTAGCCCTTCACTGCGCCTACTGTTAAGCCCTTTATGAAATACTTCTGCAAGAATGGGAATACAAGCACCAGCGGGCCAATCGCCACCATTGCCATAGCCATCCGAATAGATTCAAGAGGCTGTGTCACATTGGCAGTGGAACTGTAAGCTTTATTCGCAATGGATTGAAGGAAAGCCGCGTTCATAAGCGTTTTGTTAAGTAAATATTGCAGTGAATACAGCTTCTCATTATTGATAAAAACAAGGCTTGTGAACCAATCATTCCAATAAGCTACAACAGTGAATAATCCAATCGTCGCCATTACAGGTAGTGATAGCGGAATAATGATACTGAAATAGGTCCTATACTCGCTTGCACCATCGATTTGTGCGGAATCAATTAACGAAGGAGGAATGCTGTTCGTAAAGAAAGTCCGGATGATGAAAATATTGAATCCACCTATCAATCCAGGAATGATCAGCGCAAGCAGCGTGTCTTGCACATGAAGAAACCTTGTATATACCAAATACCACGGCAGCAGTCCGCCCGAGAAGAGCATTGTAAAAAACACATAAAAGTTCAATCCATTCCGATAAGGAAGATCACTTCGCGAGAGCGCATACGCCATTGAAGAAGTAATTAATAAACTTACTACGACACCAACAATCGTGACGAGTATGGTAACCCCGTAGGCACGCAATATATTAGCGGAATCTTGTAACAGATATTGATAAGCAACAAAATCCAATTTCTTCGGTAAAAAACTATAACCGTGCCTAATAACCTCATTCTCATCAGATATGGACACGGTCAGGACGAGCCAGAAGGGAAGAATACATGCCAGACTAATGAGACTTAAAAAAATAACTATAATGGGATTCGTACGTTTTTTCACCGCCATCCTCTGACCTCCTAAAATAACGCATTCTCTTTGCTGAATTTCTTCACAATGAAGTTGACCGAGATGACAAGCACAAATCCTACAACGGATTGAAGAAGACCCGCAGACGAGGCTAGTCCCGTATCGCCTGTTACGAGCAAAGCGTTGTAAACATAAGTGTCTATGACTTCTGTCGTTTCTTTAAGCATCGAAGAGGCCATTGTGGCTTGATAGAACAATCCGAAATCCGCATTAAAGATTCGACCAATCGCAAGAAGGGTCAGAATGATAATGACAGGCATGATTAGAGGTATTGTAATCTTCGTCATTTGCTTCCACTTGCCAGCACCATCAATCAACGCTGCTTCGTAATATTCTTGATCAATCCCGATTATTGCTGCCAGATATACGATTGCTGCATATCCGACTGTTTTCCATGTATTAACGATTGTCAGAATATAAGGCCAGTATTCTGGGGAGGCATACCAAGCTACTGGGTCTTTCGCTAATGGTTCGAGTATGGATTTGTTTACGAAACCAAGCTCCGGATTTAAGAAGCCAAACACCAAATATCCTACAATAACCATGGAGACGAAGTTAGGAAGAATTACTGTGCTTTGAAAAAATTTAGATAAAACCTTGTTCTTCACTTCGTTTAACAAAATAGCCAATAATATCGCCAATGTTGTGTTAATGGCAAGGAAAGCGAGGTTATATAGAAGCGTGTGCTTAATAATGATCCAAGCATCATTGGAGGCGAACAAAAACTCAAAGTTTTTCAAGCCTATCCAATCGCTGCCCCATATGCCTTTGGTGTAATTCAAATCCTTAAAGGCCAGAAAAACTCCAAACATGGGGAGATAGTTATTTATAAAAAGTATCACTATTCCCGGTAAAGCAAGAATGATTAGCGCTCGATGCTTCCATAGCTTCTCAAGCACATGATTCAATCTCTTGCGTGTTGTTGCCTCCTTCGTTACGGCTAAATTGACTTCGTTCATATGCTCCACCTGCTTGTTTAGTTTATATGACCTTAGTATACTTTCGCAGATTTAGCCTCACTACCGTTTTTGTAACCTCACACTAGTCGTTTTATGACATTACGATATTCTTGTGGGTTAATACCATATTGCTTCTTAAACATTTTTGTGAAATGGGAAAAATTACTGTACCCGACCTGTTGAGCTATTGAGCTTACCGTCATTGAAGTCGAGTCAAGCAGTTGCTTCGCCCGACCCATCTTCGCTTCAATCAAATAATCAATCAGATTTTGACCGGTTTCTTTCTTGAATAATCGGGATAAGTAAGCAGGATTAAGATTGACATGGGCAGCGACATCTTCTCTTGACACATCCTCCTCTACATTTTCTTTCATATATTGAATGGATTTTCGCACCACACTGTCAGTCTCTTTGGCCGCAAAAACAGTATCCATAGCGGTTGATATCAAATTCACAGCCCAATGCCTATATTGAGATAAGCTGCGAATTTGGGCAGATGCCCACATTGAAAAATCAGGAACTTGATTGGCACTAATCTCTTTCACATGAAGAAAATGATAGACAACCTGCAACGTTTCATGATAGTAGGTCTCGAGTTGATTCTGATGAATAACCTTATTTGCTTCCAATTTTTCAATGCTTCGATGAATAAGCTCTATTACCTTTTCACGCTCACTGTTCAACATATAATTAGACCATTCAGAAACATTAATGCTGTCTGGCACCGTCTGTAGCTCAGAAGTAATCGTTTGTCTGACATACATAATTACGGATTGTGTTTGACTCACATTGTTACGCTCCATATTTTTCAAACCCTCGCAAAGAAGGGACAAATCCTTAAGATACGCAAAACTGCCGACATAACAACTAACCTGGCAGTAGAATAACTCTCGGCATACCGTGATAAATCGAGAACCTGCCTGCTGCCACCAGTCGGTGCCTAAGTGATCTTCCGGAGCATAGACCACAACGAACATTACACCATTTCTATCTACAATGACATCCCCCGAAAAATCAGAAAGAAATAGTTCTCCCGCTGCCTTTTTTATAGCATATTCCATAATTTCTAGATCACGTGCGCTCAGGGGCTTCTTCCATTCCTCAATACTAATCAGAATAGGTAGCACCTTATTGTCAGTCGTCAATTCGATCTGTGCATCTAAAAGCGCCCGCCCCAAAAAATCTCCGATTGATAAAATACGACGTGACAAAAGATCCTGCCAGAACCGCTCTGCCAAAAGCGGCTGCTGTTTATTCCACAATTCCTGGTATTTATGATACATTTCGTTATACTGTGAGTTATCCTTCTTTTCTTTAATAGCTTGCATCATACGTGAGACTACTTGGAGTAGCTCTTGTCCATCGGCGGGCTTAAGTAAATAATCAAAGCTCCCTAGGTTAATGGCTTGCTTGGCATATGTAAACTCCGAATGGCAGGTCAGGATTAAAGATTCTGTATATGAGGAGTAATCCTTAACCCAACGGACTAAAGAGAGTCCGTCCTCATCTGGCATTTCGATATCACAGATCAGAATGTCAATCCGTTGCTCCTCCATGATCCTTCTCGCTTCATCAGCATGATTCGCCTTAAACACAACATCAATACCAAGAGTTTTCCAATCATTGGATTGGCAAATACCTTCCACAGCAAATCTTTCATCATCCACAACCAACATCTGAGCCATGTGAATCTCACTCCTTCATATTATCTATAGGCAGGCTTAACCGTACTTTAAATCCTTTAGGCTCGTTATGGCAGAATTCGATCTGCGCGGCATCCCCATAACGCATGCTCACCCGTTTTTTGACATTCCATATTCCAATATGGTTGCTTTCTGAGACCGGAGTATATCTCTCGGAAGATAGCTCTTCCAACTGCCATTGTGCGATTCCCTTCCCGCTATCCATCACTTCGATACACATTCTATCAGTGGTATCTTCCAACAGATTCACTTGGATTTGCAACACAAAAGGATCGGTTTTGACGCTCATACCATGAATCATCGCATTCTCTACAAAAGGTTGCACAATGAGAGGCGGGATCCGCGCATCCAACAGTTCTTCCGGAATCCTGATCTCAAACTCGAATGATTCCTGATAACGCATCTTCTGAATTTCTAAATAATTCCTAATATGTCCTAGCTCTTGGGCTATTGTAATCGAATCTTTGTTAGCGCTAAGCATAAAACGGAAATACTGCACCATATGTCGGACCGTTTTTTTCACTAGTTCATATCGCTTCATGTCCGCTAGTTGAAAAATGATATTCAGGGTGTTCAGGAAGAAATGAGGATTAATCTGTGTTTGCAGATATTTCAGCTCCGCATTTTTCGCGTTTAACTGCTCTTCGTAGACATCAATTTTTAGGTCTTTGATTTCATCGACCATGTTATTCAACGTGTGATTGATAATATCAAATTCAGTTATGGGTGAATGCGGCAATTTCATCTCCATGTCCCCATCTTTTATCCGTCGAATAGCCCCTAAAAGCTGAAGTATGGGACTATAAATAATCCTTCGAAAAATAAACAAATACACAAGAAGGATAGCGAGAACAAACAAAGGCAACAAGTTTATGGCTGTTTGAAAATATTTTAATCCCCGCAACAGATCGGAGTATGGAAGAATGACTGCCATGCTTATTCCACTTTTTAAGGAAACGCTCGTAATTACAAAGAGTTTTTTTTTCTCATCTGAGAATGAGAAGGAAGCTTTAGACGACAATTTATCAGCTGGCAATTGAAATCCCTTACTAAGCTGTGGAGAGGGATCGGATAAAATAATACCATTCTCATCAACGAAGACAACATCCCCACCGTCCCTCAGGTCGAGTGTGCCTAAATGAATCTTCAACGTGTTGATGTTAATCAAGGCGCCAATAAATGTATTATTGTTAAGATCATCACTAACAACGCGATGCAGAAAATATTGGTTTCCAATACGGATGACCGTCCATTGATACATTAAAGAATTTCGCGTCTCAGGGTTACGTAGGGAATCCATGATCCATTCACTTACCTCGTCATGATCCGTCGTTGGAATCACATTGGTTGTCGCCAAAAAATCATTGCCTTTGGAATAGATATAGAACATATCAACCGTATGGTAATAAGAACGATACGCCGTATTTCTCTGAAGCAGTTCCATTTGAGCAAAATAATATTCGGAATCCGATAGACCAGGCTGTCCGAATTTCTGAAAGTTTTCATCATGATCAACGATATATACCATATTGGTGGTAATATCATCCATGCTTCTATCGATCATATGAAGATTTGAATTGACTAAATTCTGATAGGAATTTGCAACCTGGGTTAGCACTACGTCCTGGGCATAATGGCCTGCCCCGAAAAGAATGAGCAACAGAGGCACGGTGACCGCAGAGAAAAGAATGATGAAACGAAAGCCAAGTTTTTTCGTTTTTGATTTTAATTTCATTAGGTAGATACGCTCCCGTGGTAGAATAAAAATAGAGAAAAATGCATGACAGATTTACTAGCATTAGTCTCGCCAAGCATTTTAAAGCTAACAATTAAGTTTGTTCATGTCCTTTACGGTTTGACGCTCAACTATATGATGAGAAACAATGCTGCTTGAGACCAAGCTGTCCGTTTCAATCATTTCGATTAATTTGCTAACGGCCCCGAGCCCTAGCTCCGACAATGGCTGGTTGACAGTAGTCAAAGACGGTTGAATCATTCTCGAGAGCCTGATATTGTCGTAGCCGATAATCGATAGCTCCTCCGGTACATGGATTCCATGGCTAATAGCGCAGTTCAATGCGCCGATGGCCATTTCGTCACTTGCGGCGAATACAGCTGTTATCCCTCTAGCTTTTCTTAAAAGAGTTTCCATTGCCGAAATACCACTGTCAAAGAGGAAATCGCCGTATGCGACTCGTTCTTCCCGAAATGACAGCCCGTTATCCAACAAAGCTTGTTTGTAGCCCGCAAGTCGAGGAGCCCCTGCAATGGGATCGCCTTTAGTCCCGCTGATCATGGCAATTTCCTTATGGCCCTTCCCAATCAAATGACAAGCTGCATCATAAGCAGCCTTCTTATCATCTACTTTTATGAACGGAAATCTTGGATCACTCGACTCGGAAGCCACCAATACAACCGGAATATTCATAGAATCAAGCGCTGTAATATATTCCTCTTTTAGCGCTTCGCTGGCAAATAGTAGACCATCTACCTGTTTTTCCCTTAATACCTGTAAGTATCTTAATGTTTGATTCCCATCCGCAGCCGTATTACATACGAGCACGCTATAATTGCAGCTTTGAGCGTATTCTTCAATCCCCTGCAGTATCGCTGATGAGAATTCATTGGAGACAGCCGGAAACATGACTCCGATTGTTTGAGTACGTCTAATACTTAATGAACGTGCGATGGCGTTCGGATGATAGCCCAATTCATCAATAGTATCTAATACCTTTTGCTTCGTTTTTTCGGAATACCCGTTTAAGCCATTTAATATTCGGGAAACAGTCGCAACAGACACATTTGCTTGTTTCGCTACATCTCTTATTGTTGGTATCATAGATACCTCCTTCATTTCCTATTGGAAGTCACCTTATTTTCAACGCTTACGTAACCGGTTACTCAAAGTATATTTCGATAAAAAACATTCTGTCAATCTACCTAATACCGAAAAAAGATACTGACCTGGTCAGTATCTTTTATAGGCTTTATATATTTTGGATATTTTCAATGGGGGATACTCGGCCATAGTGTACTTTCGCTCCTTGAGTGGGAGCTGCCCAGTGCACTGCGTTCTTAATTACCAGTTGCACTTCCGGCTGGTGGTAGACGGGGAACGTTTCATGTCCCGGTCTGAAGTAGAATAATTTCCCTTTGCCCCTGCGGTAGCAGCATCCGCTGCGGAACACTTCTCCTCCTTCGAACCAGGAGATGAAGACTAACTCATCCGGGGATGGAATCTCGAACCGTTCCCCGTACATTTCTTCCTTTGAAATTTCAATATATTCGCCTAGACCGTCCGCTATGGGATGTCCATGCTCAATGACCCAAACACGTTCTTTTTCACCGTCATCCCGCCATTTGAGCGCACCGGTCTTGGTACCCAGTAAACGTTCAAACACTTTAGAGCCATGCCCTGAATGCAATACGATAAGTCCCATACCCTGGAGCACGCGATCTCTCACTTTGTCTGCAATTTCATCTTGAACTTCATCATGCGCCATGTGCCCCCACCAGATAAGCACGTCAGTATTGTCTAATCGTTCATCCGTTAACCCATGCTCCGGTTCATCCAGCGTCGCTGTCGCAACTTCCAACCCATTTAGTTTTTTTAAAAAATTTGCAATCGTGCTATGAATGCCATCAGGATAAATATCCGCCACATGCTGATTAATTTTTTCATGCCGGTACTCATTCCACACAGTTACTTTAATCGTTTTCATCTTAATGCCCTCCTATTTAATGGCTATCCATTTTTGTTCGTTAAAGGACTGGACTATCGCGTCAACTGTCAGTTGATTCACATATCCATCCTTCATTGCAGCGTTGTTCCCATCATCACGACCATTTATGAGATCAAAAAAGGATTGCATTTGACCCAGCTTGAACGAATCAGGGATTTCAACCTCATGAAAATCAATATCATCAGTCAGTTTGACGCTAAGCACATCTTCCGCCTCAAGATTATAAACTAGAGCGCCATTCGTTCCATAAATTTCAACTTGTTGATAATTGCCACGCCCATAAGCAAATCTCGAGATGCTCATTGTGGAGGATACTCCACCCTCCATCCGGGAAAGAATATGGCAATAATCATCTACGTCTACTTCTCCCGTTCCCAAGCCATCCAGACGATTCCGCTTTTTAATGATAGTACCGGCATCAGCGATAACGCGCTCTGTATCACCGACCAAGAATCGGGTCAAGTCTAGCATATGACAACCCAAATCCCCCATCGCCCCGGATCCGGTAAACTCCTTCTGGAATCTCCACACAAGTGGAATCTCCTTGTTAATGCCCCATTCCTGAAAATATTGGCTATATACATGATTAATGGTGCCAAGCTTGCCTTCTTTAATCAGACTTTTTGCGTATCGCGCAGCCGCTTTATATCGGTAAGAGAAACAGATTAAATGAGGAATAGGTTTTCTTTCCAGAGCCTTCATTAGAATTAACGCTTCTCTAGCATTTTGGGTTACTGGCTTCTCAAGAGCGAAGGGTATGCCATGCTCAATCGCGGCTTGAGCAATTGCAAAGTGATTATAGTTTGGCGTACCGATGGTTATTGCATCTAATTCTGGATCTTTGAGCATGTCACTATAGCTCAAATAAGATCGTGATTCCGGGATATTCCACTCCAGACTTCTCGCTGCTAGCGTCTCATCACTGCTGTCGCAAATCGACCAGATTTCCGCGTCATCGCTCAATAAGATTCCCTCGCTATGAAAGTTGGCGATTCCGCCTAATCCGATAATACCGATTTTTAATTTTCTCATATCCACCATCACCCTAACGATTAATATTGATAGAAGCTTCTTAAATAGAATAGTCTGTGATAGAATGTTTGGAAATGGTGGATCTAGACATTTTTTGTACAATAGCGACTTTTTTTGATTTCACTTGCGAATGGGGGTATCCTTTTGCTCGCCATCAATATTGATTTGGTTCCGCGGATTACTTGGATGGGGTTTATTTCCTATAAGAGTCCTTGGATTCACTTTAAACGTAGCGTTAATGAATATGTTCTCTATTTAATTAAAAGTGGTGAGCTTCATATTGAGGAGAATGGTATGCAGTTTGTATTGAGGAAAGGTGATGTGCTAGTACTTGAACCCAATCTGATTCACGAAGGCATCAAGAAGCATGCATGTGACTACTACTATATACATTTTAAGCATTCTGATATTACAAACATTTGGATTGAAGATCCGGAGTCTTTTGCCAAAGGGTTTATCCTCGAGGACGAAGATACAGAAGAAAGCAGCCCCTGCTGCTTTCCTAAATATTTCACTATAACTGATAATACGGTTTTGTCACAACTTTACTACAGCCTGAATGAAATGCAACAGTTGTATCGGCGCAAAAATTATAATCGAAGCTTAACGGCACTCAAGCTTTCCGAGTTCTTCATAAGCTTATCCCGTGAAAATATGCTGGCGGTGCTGCAGCAGAATAGGAAACGAACGACAAAAGCACTTCTTAAAGCCAATGAGATACTGGACTATATTCATCATCATTATCAAAGTAAAATAACTAGCCAAGATATCGAGGCTAACTTCGGATACAACTTCGACTATCTAAACCGAACCTTTAACAAGCTAACTGGCTACTCGATCACTTATTATATTAACAAGGTTAGGATTAACCATGCTCAGGAGTTGCTGCATGCCACGCATCTAAGCATTGGTGAAATATCGTTTCTCGTTGGCTTCGGAGACATTTATTACTTCAGTAAAGTATTCAAGAAATATGTCGGGCTTTCGCCCACAGATTATTTTAAAGGAATTCGGGAGACAAACCTTTCGATTAAGCAATCGAACTAATTCGATCTACTCACCAGCCGCTTATAATAGCCCATTAAGGATCAAGTTCATATTATTAGACATGAAACATTTGTAAAAACACAAGACTGGGCTTTCATAAAAATCTTTTTTTGAAATATTAGCTCCCACTTTTCAAGAAATATGAGATTAAAAAAGAACCTTCAGTTCCACATTCATAGTGGTGCAGAAGGTTTTTTGCGCTTTTGGGAATGCCCTCTCCGGTTTGCCCTCTGGGACAATCCAACTCTTTCGTTATACTATCATTACTACTTTTTTTCAATAGTAAAGAGAAGGCGCCTCTCGTTATTCACTTTCTCATGAAGCTCTAAAATACCCGATAAGATCATGCTTTACAGATCTCAAACTCCGAATTCCCTTGATAATTCCTGCTTCCGTACGCCTAAACAGATTAAAGTCAAGCACGGCTCAAAACGTCCATTTCGGAGTAAATGAGTGGGGTGAAATCCTATGATTAAGCGAGCATTCATAAGAAATCTCGCGCTGTTCCTAGCCGTTCGTTTTATCTTCAGACTGTTAGTGAACAAAAAGATGAAAGCATTTATGATTAGATACGGCCCGAGGGCAGAGGGCAAAGGGCTCACTAGGAAGCCATGTTAATCGAAGTGAATGGGTCAGCTTTTGTTGGAGCTGCATTTTCTGCTTATAGCGAAGTCTTTTCTTTAAAATTAGGGATGTGAAGGGATGATATCAATAAATAATTGACTATTACATACTTTTTTTTGCTAGTACTGCTTATCGTTCGGAAAGATTAAGCAACTCTCATTATTTTTTAATAAAAGGATTCATTCTCCTATTCATGCTAGGTTTTTGTTCTCATAGGAATTATTTAGGTAACTTAATTCCTGCTATATTTGTTACTAACCAAACGAATGGGAGGCAACAAATAAATGCAGCTAGAAGTACTGAAAAAGAAGTTTGTTATTGTAGGGATGAGTGCGATAATCGGGTTTAGTGCATTAGGGATAGCACCGGCACCTTTTGCATCTAAAGTTGAAGCAGCCGTGACCTATGAAACTAAAGTCAAGATCGGGGTATATATTAGATCCCAGCCGAGCACCAGCGGAAAGAAGATTCGTATTATCTCCAAAGGCGAGAGTATTAACGTAATCTCTAAGGTCAACAGCTATTGGTTGAAAGTAAGCACTAAAGATAATAAAACCGGGTACATATCGGCTAATTCAAAATATACGAATTATAAAAGTGGAAGTAGCGGCAGTAGTCAAACAGATTCAGTCTCGAAGGCCGATAAAGTCATCAGTCTAGCCCAGAGCTACAAAGGAAGGGTGAGCTACGATTTCGGTACGAGAAATCCTAGCCGTCTTATTTTTGACTGCTCGTCCTTTACGCAATTCATCTTCAATAAGGTTGGGATAGATCTAAAGTGGGGAACGAAAGTTCAGAAAAATCAAGGGTCTGCTGTAAGTAAGAGCAATCTTCGCAAAGGCGATCTGGTCTTCTTTGATACGATTGGCAGCAATAACCGTGCTATTAATCATGTTGGGATTTATATGGGCGCTGGGAAGTTTATTCATAATACGCCCTCTGTCGATGGGATTTCCATTAACAGCTTAAGCTCTGGCTGGTGGTCAAATCATTATGTCAGTGCACGTAGAGTTTTGTAATGGATAGATAATAAAATAGATAGACTTAGAACTCCGTCCAATAGTGGGCGGAGTTTTTTGATCTATTGGCGGTTTTTCAGCGATAGACATTATATATCAACCTTTTCCACTTTTTATAGGTCAGGAAGTTTAATTGCAGTCATTGGCATATTACTCATATTTAAAATGATATCTGTAACTTTATTATCAAAAAATCCGAGAAAATCCCTAATATCCCCAAAATCATTCATGCATTTTCTCCATCAGAAATTTGCTAAGTAGTCGAAATTACTTATTATTATTAAATTTCCAATAGTGTAATTCTACATCGCTGTGTTCAATTTGAAATCCTAACTTCACTAATACATTTTTAGAACTGATATTGTCAGTATCACATCTTGCGGTGATACATTTGACTGCATCCTGAGTTAAGGCCCAGTCTAATAATTTTTGTGCAGCTTCAAAACAATAACCTTTACGAAGGTGGCTTTCGTTAGTAGCAAAACCGATTTCGATTATACCGTTCGGATCGGGATTACCAAAAAAGCCAATACCACCAACTATTTCTTGGGACTCCTTTACAACAATGATCCAAGAGTCGAATCCTTTAGTACCATTGTTTTTAATTAATATTTCCCGAAAGTAGGGTATAGCTTCAAAAAAATCGTGGCCTGGCCATTCGCCGTTGGTTTTGTATCCTAAGGCTTCGATTGCCTGCTTATCACGCCGGGCTGCCAACTCGATAAGATTAAGATCAAGAGTTTTTAATAATAACCGATTAGTTTCAAGTTTCATATTTAGGCTCCTCTCTCATATCTGAATTTCTCATTTTGAAAATTCCATATATTTTTCAGCATTCATACATATTCTTCCTTCCCTATAGATTACAACATTCTGCCACACAGACTTTGGTAGAGTACATTTATAACTAAACTTTCCTGCTCTTTAGTTTAGCTATCTATATGGGATACCTAGATAACCAAATCCCGTTACACGCTGCCGCTGCAAAATCATATTCATTGAATTCTGATATAAGTTTCAAGAGGCATTCAATCGACTCTTGATAAAATGTGCTCATTACCAAATTACGATAAATAGAACTTTTATTACGATATGTTCCAAATAATTATACTTTATTAGAAGAGTATTTATTTATCACTTCATCATAAACTAGAATCCTCACCATGAATCCAATATTGTATTGCTCTAATAAAAAAACTCCCTACAGTAAAAAACTTCACTGTAGAGAGTTTACATTTAATAATAAATCTTCTCATCCCGCTTTTCCTTAAGTATCTCCACCGCTTCCCGAAACCGAAGCGAATGCACAATCTCCCGCTCCCGCAGGTACTTCAAGCTATCCTGCAAATCCACATCATCCGTAAGATCAATAAGCCACTGATACGTTGCTCTCGTTTTCTCTTCCGCTGCAATATCCTCATAGAGATCTGCGATTGGATCGTCTTTTTCTTGAATATAAGCTGCCGTCCAGGGTACTCGCCCAGCGTTCTCATAGTATAAAGCACTGTCGTGCGCCACATAATGTGCGCCTAGCCCCGCTGCTTTTAGCTGATATGGCGTTGCGTCTTTTGTGAGTTTATAGACCATCGTTGCAATCATTTCGAGGTGTGCATATTCGTTGGTACATTGTAATTAACAGTGATGATTCTCCTAGACACAGCAAGGATTTTCGATTTTTGATAATTCGGAATTAATGCCTTTTTATTACAAATCGTCAACTTGTTAACCAAAAATCTCTTCTCGCGCTGCCGATACAACTTATCAATTCACATCTTTAAAAGCCGTTCAAAGATGCTTATCTCTACAGAAATAACATTTTTGATAACAATCAACCGTTATACTTCAATTGTCTTCCACCGCATTGCCTTCTCATCGTTGTGTACTATTGAACTAATGTTCCCCGTTAGTTGAATCAAGTTTGGGGAATTAATCTTTATTTCGCAGCCCATTGAAATGATTTATTGTAGATTTCACATCAAGAACATCATTCAAATCAACTATTCTACGAAGTTTCATGCTCCAGCAATTTAAAATCAAGGAATCGCATAATATCCTACATATACGTAATGCTTCAGTTACACTACCCTCTTCTTTATAAATATTAATTCTGACAGATATCTCTTCAGCTTTTTCTGCTTCAGTGCCTGTATTTAGTTCAATTTCAACTATGTACATTCCATCATTATAGAGAAAATAACACGCATCATTTAATGAATTTCAAGATTTCAATGTTGGGTCATTCTTTATATAAGCTGAGTTTTCTAGCAATTCAACTGCTTGGACAAAGTCAAAATTGTTCTGCCCAACAAACTCCATTCCATCTTCCGTCAAGGTTGGTACATTTCCAATTGGAAAAAGAATAAATTGATAATCCCAAATTGCCGTAATAATCACCTCCGAAAATGGATGTTAAACACTTTTATATATGCTGATCTTTAATTCAAGATAGTTTCCACGTTATCCTGCTCGTTACCTTAATAAAGAAAAGGTGCAGCTGCCCGTAGCAAACTACCCCTTGGTTGTTCAACTATAGTGTCCCGTTAGCTTAACGACAAAGTGGGTTTCTTTGAAAAGCACAAGTATATCGTCTGAATTGTCCTATATAAACTTATAACTCTATATCTTTCCAAACACCATTTTCAAGTATTTCATATTGATGATCATTAGGCTTTTCTTTTCGGCGTATAGGTCTAATTAGATCATGTTGGCATCCTTTGCTTGGATCATCGATGGACAACCAGTCCGAATTTTTGATTCCAAAATATTGATTGCTAAAGTCTTCTGCATCTTGCACATCATCAAACCAGAAATCATTATGTGAAGAAGTATCGTGTTTCGACTTATAAAGATACACGTATACCCCGCTATCCTCAGTTTCATGAATCATTACTTTAGGAATCTCATGAGACGGATTATTTTGTGTTAAAGCATATTTCCGCAATAGACATCCTCCTGACGATATCCATACTGTTTAGAATCCTAATTATAACAATTCAATAAATTTGTGGATGTTAATTTTCCTGCCCGTTAGCATAATGAATCTTGCCGAATAGCTCGATGTTTAAAAACGGTGTTAGAGGTTGTCGGTGGCTTCGGAGAAATACATAGAAATTCTCATAATCTCCCCCATTCTCTTTCAATATTATCCGACGCTTTTCTTGTTTCCTTACCCATATATCTATAAGCAATTTCTAGTATTTCCTTTTCGTCCCCAAGCCTCTCTAAAATAGTGCAAGACAAAACTTCTTTAACTAAAGTATCCCCCTTTAGTTCCATCCTCTCATAAAATTCAAACAATCTTATAAGTAACTCGGTTTCTATATCTTTTCTTAGTAATTCGATCAAAGGTATTCGTGAAGTGATTTAACTATCCTGCCCGTTAGTTTAATGAAGCACCGTCAGTCTCTTTAATTTTTCTAGTCTACAACAAAATTTAATTGATTGCTGAAGTGTAATGGAAATATTATCAATCTTTATTCCAAATTATCAGACTTTGTTTTAAGTCTACAATATGGCCTTGCAGGAATCCTCGCGACTCGCGAGATACTTCTTCAACCAAACTTTACACTCGGTTGTAAAGTAAACTTCTCTTTGTTTTGATCCCTTACCATTTACAATTGCGGAGCAGTTCTCCCAATTTAGGTCTTCGATGTTTAACTTCTCCACCTCTCCAATCCGGCAGCCGGTACTGTAGAGAAACTCTAGAAGAGCCCTCTCTCTCAGAGACTGGCAAGAGATTTTCAAATGAATGACATCCTCCTCGATCAAAAACTTAGGAATACGCTTTTCCATTTTGGATTCGCGTAACTTCAAAGAAGGATTTGATGTTAAGTATGTAAAAATAAAAAAAAACCGCTATAAGAGCGGATTTCAAATTATTTTCTAACCGTTTTGATATATCACGACAGTGATCTCGCTTAAAGGAACCAAAGCAACGTCATCCTTTGTTTTATCTCTTTCTTTCCCTAAGTGAGTATTCAATTATTAAATCCAACAGTTGACTGAATGCAATTCCCGCGGCTTTGGCACTTTTGGGCAGGAGGCTATTTTTCGTCAAGCCTGGCAGTGTGTTCACTTCCATTACATAAGGAATTCCATCTTTAAGAATCATGTCGATTCGGGCATAAACGCTGCATTTCAATGCTTTATAACAACCTAGTGCAGAAGCACGGACTCTCTCAAATATATCGGGTGGCAATTGGATCACTTGTTCATCAGCCCCGCCGTCGTCATACTTGGAAGAGTAATCAAAAAATTCGGATTGAGACCGAATAGCGATGATGGGAAGAAGTTTTCCGTTTATAATGGAGCAGGTTATCTCTTCACCTCTAATATATTGCTCGATCAACACTTCATTATCCCATCGAAAGGCTTCTTGTACCTCAGATATTAACGTTTCTTTGTTTTTAACAATTTCGATTCCTATACTCGAACCGCCTGAATTTGGCTTCACAATAACCGGATATCCCAGTCGTTCTACGTCTTCAATAAATAATTCATCATCACTGCTTAAATGAACCCAATCAGGGGTGTGGATGCCTTCATTACGAAATAGTTTTTTGGATATATTCTTATCCATGCTCAGGCTGCTCGATAAAACGCCACACCCGGTATAAGGAACGCCAAGTGTTTCAAGTGCTCCTTGAATCGTTCCATCTTCACCATACTTTCCATGAAGCGCAAGCAGTGCCACATCCATATTTTTCACTTTTTCAACGATTTCGTCCTTACTATTGATTTCAATCGGATACAACTCATATTTTTCGCTATCCAAATTAGCAATCATTTCTTTTCCAGTCATAAGGGATACTTCTCTTTCTGATGATATCCCTCCCATAATTACACCAACTCTCATAACTGAACCCCCCACATCATTTGTTTAGCTGTATCACCTATAATTTGAATCCCTTTTATGATGTCCTCATCTGCAACACGTGAGAAACCAAGACGCATCGTATGATGGCCTTTATTATTCGTAAAAAAAATGTTGCCCGATGTAAATATAACCCCTTTATGACGACAGCATTCTAACAGGACATTGGTATCAAATTTATCATCGAATTCAATAAACACGTGAAGTCCCCCGTCTCCTGAAAGCCGCTTTAACGGAATAAACGCTCTACAGCACCGAATGACTAATTCACACTTTCGCTTATATTCAGATTTAGCTTTTTTTAAATATTTCTCGAAGTTGCCATTATGAAGATATTGATAGAGCAAGGATTGATCTAGGGTGGATGTGTGAATGCTTCGCGCTCTCTTTACGCTTTCAAGATAATAAATGAACTCTTTATCAGCTAAAACCCATCCAACCCGTAGGCCTGGGAAAAGAATTTTAGAAAAACTGCCTATATATATGACACTGTTTCCATTACCGTTGCATGCAATTAAAGGGGCAATGTGGGATCCTGAATATCTTAGTTCCTCGTTGAAACCGTCTTCTATAAGCGGGACTTGATATTTATGGAGCAGCTTGATAACTTCCGTTCGTTTATGGGGAGACATCACTATACCAGTTGGATTATGATAAGAAGGCACAAGATAAGCTAAATCAAATGGTCGTTCTGACAATTCTCTCTCCAGTTCCACAAGATTGATCCCATCTTGTTCCATCTCAATACCCGTAATATCAAATCCATGCATTTTAAAAATTTTAATTGCTGCATGATGAGTAGGATTCTCGCAAATGATACGCCCATTTTTCTTGATTAAAGCCGATAAAATGAGTTCTAATCCTTCTGTAAAACCGTTCGTAATCAGGATTTCCTTACCCTCCAGATTAACCCCTTTATTCTCCAAGTATCGAAGCAAATATTCCATTAACGGTTTATAGCCTTGCGCATATCCATAGTTTAAGATGATTTCACCCTCAATGGACATCCGATCTAAAAAAGCTCGTTTGACATTATCCAGATCAAACAATTTTTCATCCGGTGCGATACTTGTAAAATTGATTTCCCCTTTAATCGAGCGAATCCCATGCTTAATAAGATCCAGTTCTTCAGCAATCTTCGCTTGATCACTAATGTTCTGCTTCCAATTAAATTGCCATGATTGTGCAGTTACTGCCTCGCCCCATATTTGAGCAACAAAGCTCCCTTTTCCTTTATCTACATATACGAATCCTTCGTCTTTCAAATCATCGTAAGCACTAACAACCGTATTTCTACTGACATTCAACAAAGAACTGAGTTCACGCGTGGACGGGAGTTTCTGATTCGCTTGCAATACACCTACAGTAATTAAACGTTTCATGTAATCCTTTACCTGGGTATAGGCTGGGCGCTCATCCGTCAAATTGAATTCAGTAAACATCCAATCACCCCTAGAAATATAATGGCATACATTTAACAATAAAATAAGAACCACGACGTGTGATTATCTACCCACTTGTGGATATGTAACAAGCTTGCTAGTTACGTATTTAACAATTAATGCATAAAAACATAACGGAAATCCTCCTGAATTTTATCGGAATCTCTATACGGGAATGGATTTTCTAATTCAATGCTCATCAATTCATGAACCATTTTATCCATGAGTTACCCCTTTATTAGCGTTTTTGCCATTCTCTATTTGTGAATTTCATTCTTTATCTTCAAGTAGTTTGTGCTGCTTCATATAATCTTCATATGCTTCATTTACTTTCTTTTTACAAATATTTTCCCATGATTCTTTTAGTTCCGATACCATCTTATCGTTATAAGGATTAGGGTCCATATCGCCTCCAAATCCTATCCACGCATCAGGGGCTACTTCACCCTTTTCATCTGAATAGGCTATTTCAAGTGGCGCTGGTGCATGCCCTGAAAACTCACAATTTTCCGATAAACAATGGTACCCTGGTTTACGAACTCCGTTTTTACAAAAAGGTGGAACAGGATTAATTTCATCTTGGTCACCTATCCCGTAAAGACAGTGCAACTCCACAATGAGATGTGCAAATACCACGTATTAACAACCTACTTTCTCAATAAACGTTCATGGTTATAATTCTTGCCACGTTCGAAGTATCCTGCCCTTTAGTTTAATGAAAACGGCAGCCGCTTTCTAGGACGGCTGCCGTTAAGTCATATTCGAGTTATCCGTCTCCCGTTTGCGTAATGAATAACTATTACTTCAATCTTGTAGCCAAAATACTTGTAAAGGCCGACGGCACGATGGCCTGAATGGGGTTATCCCAACGAGTGAATGGTTTGATCTTTGACACGCTGAATAAAAGCCTGCAATTCTTTAATAAATAATTTCGCTGCTTTACCCATAAATTTATCCTTACGATATAGGATACAGATATCCTGAGTAGGCGTTGGCTTGAGCAGAGTCACGGCAGTAATATTCTCATCGTTGATATAATCTAGCAGCATCTTTGGGAGAATAGTCGCTCCTATTCCTTGATGGACCAGTGTTAGAAGCGTTGATAAGGATGAGCTTACAATCGGATTGTTCACCACAATTCCCTGTTCTTGACAACAGGCATGAATGACCTTGGTCATTTGATGATCTGGGCCGAACATGACCATCTTTAGATGCTGAAGTTGCTCGAATGGAACCGCCTTTGACTTTGCAAGGGGATGATCGGATCGAATAGCCAAAGAAAACTCCTCATGAAACAAAGGGACAACGGCAATACGTTCATCTGCCTTCTGCGGTACCGTGGTAACTCCAAGATCTCTTGTGCCATTAAGAACTTGTTCGTAGACATCCATAGACTCCGTAACGCTTATTGATAACTGAGGATACGTTTTATGGAGATCGATAAGTAAAGCGTCAAACAGTAATTCGCCATCTCCAGGCAAAATGCCGATATCCAGCTTGCCGCCTTCGATCGATTTAAGATCCGCAATCGCCTTCTTTGCATAGTCAACATGTTCAAATATATGGTGGCTCTGTTCGAGTAAGATCTTGCCTGCATCAGTTAGCGTAATTCGCTTACTTATGCGATTGAATAGAGGGTAGCCGATCTCGTTCTCCAGAAACTTAATCTGTTGACTCAGATTCGATTGTGTGGTATTAAGGTTCTCAGCAGCTCTGGAGAAATGCATCTCCTTACAAATCGCAGCAAAGTATTCAAGCTGTCGAAGTTCCATTATTTATCTCCTTCCGATATCCGATCTTCCACTGCCATTATATCGGCTACAACCTGACTTCATCAAATTACGAGTTATTGATTACTGAAACCGATCAATTGCATCGGAATTTCGTGATGGTTGCACAGAAGCCGGAAATGTAAGCTAGAAATGTGAAAGGAACGATCCAATCTTGAGGAGGAGTCAACTATGGCACAATCAATCATCAACACGGGACGAGTACTTCGTCAAATCATCATCGGTCAGGTTCAGAAGGTAACCGAAACGCAAATGGACATTCAGCCCAAAGGCCTTAATAACACGGTTCGATGGAATGTAGGGCATATCGTATATTGGATGGATAAATACGCTACGTTATGCTTCGGTTCACCAACTGAAATTCCGGAGCACTACGGAAAAATGTTTGGCTCGGGTACGAAACCATCGGATTGGACAGAAGCTTCGCCATCGCAGGAAGAACTGATTGTGCGGTTGTCGGCCCAACTTGCCCAACTGTCCGAATTGACACCTGAAATGCTTAATCTTAATCTTCAATCACCTTTTGAGATGGGGCCATTTATATTTCATACATCCGGAGAATTGTTTAATTTTGCTTTGCTTCATGAAGCGATTCACCTTGGCGTCATAACGAGTCAGCTCAAACTTGTCAATTGAATAGCGATAGTCACGCTTAGACTAAAGGAGAGATAAACGATATGAAACCAGCGCAGGTACTGAAACTTTATATCGAAAATCTGAAGGACAAGGACAGCGCGTTACAATATGTCCACAGTGAAGCAACATTTATTGCTGGGTACGATACGGAGTCTGACCGACACCACTTTTATGGAACTTATTGCGGCATTAACGGCGTAAGAAAGCTTTTATCCAAATTCGAGAAAGATCTTGATACCCAGGAATTCGAGATCGTTAAGATATTAGGTGATGATAGATCTGCTTTTGCTTGGGGCAGATTTAAGCATCGTATCCGTCCTACTAATAAGCTATTCGAAAGCTACTGGGCGGTGCTTTGTGAAGTTGAAGAAGGGAAGATCAAGTACTTCAGAGGCTTCGAAGACACCGGTGCCTTGGAGGCCTCTTTTAGAATGTAATTACCTTTCAATGAACAGTGGTTTTTCCACGATTTCGACGTCGAATAACCAGCCTAACAGCAAGTCCTGTCCATATGCCTGTCATGTGATCATATTACTGACAATTAAACTCGAATCTTCCGAACCGAGCCACGCGGAACATTTAGCCCTAATTGTGATACGATTCATTAATCTTAAACTATCCTGCCCGTTCGTATTATGAGGTCACCAGAACTTACTGGTCGACCTCATTTTTTCGTGGTCGTATGATTTTGGTAGCCGGGGATCGAACGTTCCTGCCCGTGGGACTCGGATCCCGAGAGCTATTCTGTTCATCCCCCCTACTTGTTACACCATGATTAGGCTAGTTGGGGCGTTACCCCGAATCATATGCAATAATGTGGACGACAAGAAGGTTAGGGGTTGCCGGCGAATATTAAACAAGGAGTGGTCAAATGAATCCCGTCATTGGACTGGATGTTTCCAAGGGAGAAAATCATGCTCAAGCATTTGCTAATCGGGGAATTCCTGGCCATCCGCGCCGCCTGACGTATAGATTTCCGTTTTGTCGAGCATATCGAGACCCTGGAAAGATCCGTTCGGCCTGATGATCGAGCTTCCCGACTGCTTAAAGCTTCCTACGCAAGCGCTTTTCGCCGCCTTGCTGTCCAGGCGTACCTGTACGTTGCTGTCCAGAAGCTTATTCAACGCCGCGGTATTAAAGATAGACCAAGCGACGGTGCCTTCCGACGTTTGCACGCGGAAGATCGTATAGACTCTGTTGCCGCCGCCATCGACGCGGTAGGTCGTGCCTAATCGCGTTCCGGTTTTGTTGGCGTAGTTCATCAATTGTCAGTGCTTTGGCGCTTCTATTCTGGGCATTAACCCGCCGCCTAAAATGACTAAGTTCGAAATTAACGAATCTAGATGCAAGTAAGAACGTACAGAATGAATATTAGATTTAACAAAGCAGGAGGGAAAACCTATGAATTTGTCCCCAAATCTACGAACGGTATTGCTAGCGTTAACACCGGAATGGCTGTCACCCTTGCAAATCTCCGATAGGCTTCCTAAAGAGTGGGGAGAATTATCCCGTGTTAATCAGTCGCTTAAAGATTTAGTGAAGTTAGGTTTGGTTCAGGTTAATCCTGTTGTATTTGGTTTATATCGATTAACCTCGGACGGCGCTGTCATTAAGGAGCTGAAATTGGCTGAGAAGGAATGACGAATCGAGTAGGAGGAGGCGGTTAGCCTCCGTCCTCTCACACCACCGTACATGCGGGTCCGCATACGGCGGTTCCAAAAGGTTAACAAATCTCCAAATAACGTGAAAGCATACTCTTGAGCCTTTTCGCTTCCCAATAGGAAGTCGGAAGGGCATTGTTTGTGTTTCGGGACATTTCCCATGCGCCTCTTCTGGAATTGGCCATCACAAAGCACACCCATTCTCGTACGCCAAGTGCTCGAAGCTCATAGACTCGAGGTCGCACCCGTTTCCACTGTTTCCATAGACACATGCGCAGCCTGCGCTTAATCCACTGGTCGAATTTCTCACAGTGAACCTTCGCTGAGGCGAGTCGAAAATAGCCAAGCCATCCCATGAGATAGCGGTTCAATTGCCCGATTCGGGTTACCATGGATTCGGAGCGCGTTCGGTCCGGCAACTCCCGCACTCGCTCTTTGAAACGCGAGATGGTCTGCGGGGCGAGGCGCACCGTTGCTTTCTTGTCCCTTAAGAAACTAAACCCTAGGAGCTTCCGGTTCCATGGACGGTCTACCGCGCTTTTCTCCCGATTCACTTTCAGTTTCAGCTTTCCTTCTACAAAGCGCGTTACCGACTCCATCACACGTTCTCCGGCTCGTCTTCTCGCTACGAAGATGTTGCAATCATCCACATAGCGGACAAATCGACATAATGACGGGATACTCTCTTATTTTGTTGCGCATAACTGCCCGTTAGCGTAATGCAGAAAAGGAGCAACTGCCGTAGCAAACTGCTCCATGTTTGTTCAACTAACGTTCCCCGTTAGCTTAATCATTCATTGTGTTATCAATCTACTTAGTTCTTGCTTAGCAACTTCTTCAACCCAAGCAACATGTTTGGACAATCATTAATTCTGTATATTGTATATTCTGGATAACCATCAAGGGGTGTAATATGCTCAAAACAATGGTCATGAGCAAGCATTATTATTGATGAGTTATTCTTATGGTATAGTGTCATATTGCCGTTAGCCTCAAAGGGGAAGGCTATGTAGTCGTTAGGATTGATATAGCTTTCGAACTCTTCATCATTACTTACATCTGCGACGTACGGCGGTTTTTTTTATTTTATTCAATCCTGCCGATACTCGAGAATATCTCCAGGCTGGCAATCGAGTGCTTTGCAGATCGCTTCGAGTGTTGAGATTCGAATGGCTTTCGCTTTTCCGTTTTTAAGTATCGACAGGTTCGCCATTGTAATGCCGACTTTCTCCGATAGCTCAGTAACGCTCATTTTCCGCTTTGCAAGCATGACGTCAATGTTAACCACTATCATACGGTCAACTCCTGTTCTTCTTTGAGCTTGATCGCGTTTTTGAGCAGTTTCTCAAGAACTGCGGCAAATACTGCGATTACAACTGGCGCACAGGTTATAAATAGCCCGATGACCATGACGCCTGGTGCGTCTGCGCCGTCAGCTACAAAGTAGAAAAGCGGGAGATTACATGCAAACATAAGTGATACGACAACCGCCGCTCGCTTTATTTTCTTAAGCGCTGAAACAGAGGTTTGCGAAAAAGCGGTATTTGTATCGATGTACCTGAGAAGCTTAAATGCCTGAAGTAGCGTAAATGAATACGCAATAGACGCCACATACGCAGCCAAAGCGGAAAGATAAACTTTAATATCCGGGAAATCCGGCATCATACTATGCGCCATCGCTGGGAGTCCATAAAAACACATCACTAATGCAGGAATTGCCATAACAACCAGAACAACTTTTAAAAAGAGCGTCTCTTTTTTCATCTATTTCACCTCATTTTTGATTTTATCACTTAATTTATCGTTTTACAATAAAAATGTATTGATTCCTTTGTTTGAGTCCAACAAGTTATTTATAAAGAAGAAGCCATACGGCTTATTTGTTCCTCCTTCAAATTTGATCCGAGATACGAACATATTTATGAACCCACTAATTTGAAGTTATTCGCGAAAATGATTAAACTATCCTGTGCCCGTTACTTTAATAAAACAAGGAGCAGCTGCCGCAACAGCCTTGAGCCGAGTTAGCACGTTCCGTTCATATTAGGAGCTATGGCAGCCAACTTTGCAAGCCCTGTCCGTTTTTACAATTACTTCTTATGTATTATACAAGCCTTTTTTGAAATTCAGAAACTTTAAGATGTGGACAGAGGGAACACCCATCATTTTCATAGAAGGAGGGTTCATTCTCGAAGATAACTTAAAAAAAAATAATATGACATTAGATTCTTTAAACCAACCGCTTCGCCAGAAAGAAGTTTTTAATATAGAAGAAGTGGAGTACGCCCTCCTAGAGATTAACGGAAAACTATCTATTCAAAAGAAAAAGGAACTGCAAGCCGTGACATTAAAAGACCTGCAGTTGACTGCAGGTAATGCCGCACAGTTCCCAATTGAGCTTGTAATAGACGGACACCTTCTGCATGGCAATTTAAACTCCAACAATATTACCGAATCATGGCTGCAGTCCCAACTGAAGGTACGCGGCAAAAAGTTAGAGGACGTATTCTATGTCGTTAAAGGCAGCAACGGCCATCTATATGCGGATGGGAATATAAGGATAAAATTCAGCATCCAATTGATGTTGAATAGTATTGACATTCGGTCGATAGTTACCTAAGATTCAATGTAATCAGATAATTGTATTTAGCAGCATGCTTAAGCTCATCCAAAATGATACCGTACACTGTGTCCTTATAGATGCTAGCAGGCAAACCAAACCAGATGTTGCGGTATCGTTCCACCGCACCCAACTCACCCATCAATGCGCGCTGTAGACCTTCTACATAGGATTGCACCCTCTCATATTGCTCACTACTGATGCCTGAAATATCCTGTCCAGTAATAGCTCGGTACATCTCTCTGAACATTTTATTGTGGCCGCGCTCATCGTTTCGGATGCTTTCAATAATAGTCACCTGCTCTTGTGAGGGAGCCAAATTAATCAATTCATCGTAGAACAATTCATCGTTACGCTCCCCTTGTACCGCTTCCTTAATCATTTGCACTGCTTTCGGAAACTCTGTGTTCCAGATAGGTACAAAATTGACCCGCATATTGTATGAATTTCCCCAGCAAGAAGGTACTTGATACAAGTTTATCTCCTCCGGACATATAGTATATAGAAAGTATATGCGCGTCAGCCCATTTCGGTTCCCATCTTTAGGTATAGTGGATGCCGTTCCTCACAATCCCTGTCGTCTTTCTCTTGCGGAGTAATGCGGCTAGCTATTACCAACATATAAGCAACACTTTCGATTGGTATGTACCGGGTTGAAAAAGCCGTTGCTTCCGCTAAAAGACTAAAGGTTAAATAACCGCTTGGTCCGAATGTCACGTTCGGCATTAGCTAGAGTAAGAAAAAAGGTCAGTTACAGCTTCCCTACTGAGAAGTTTATATCTAATAATAAATCTTCTCATCCCGCTTTTCCTTAAGTATCTCCACCGCTTCCCGGAACCTCAACGAATGAACGATCTCCCGCTCCCGCAGGTACTTCAAGCTATCCTGCAAATCCACATCATCCGTCAGGTCAATAAGCCACTGATACGTTGCTCTCGCCTTCTCTTCCGCTGCAATATCCTCATAGAGATCTGCGATTGGATCGCCTTTTGCTTGAATATAGGCTGCCGTCCAGGGTACTCCCCCAGCTTTCTCATAGAATAAAGCACTGTCGTGCGCCACATAATGTGCGCCTAACCCTGCTGCTTTCAGCTGATCTGGCGTTGCGTCTTTTGTGAGTTTATAGACCATCGTTGCTATCATTTCGAGGTGTGCAAATTCTTTGGTACATTGACGTTATCAGTGATGATTTTCCTAGACACAGCAAGGCTTTTCGATTTTGAATATATCGGTATTAATGCCTTTTGACTATGAAGCGGCAACTCGATAACTAAAATCGCGTCACACGCTGCCGATACAACATATCAATTCAAATCTTTAAAAGCCGTTCAAAGATGCTTACCTCTACAGCAATAACATTCCTGAAAACAATCAACCATTATACTCCGGATGTCTTCCACCGCAGTGCTTGCTCATCGTTATGTACTATTGAACTAACTTCCCCGTTAGTTGAATGATTCATCGCACAATGGTTCACTTGCACTTAATCAATTTTGTTTTAGTCCATTCAATAGTTGTCCTCTTTCAGAAACATCACGAATACTCCTTCCCATCAACTCGGTTTCTCCATCCGTCAAAACCATCTTTCATCATATGAATGTCTCTCTCCTAAGTGAATATATTATGCCCAGCAGGATGACAAACTGTCACTTTATCATGATGATGTTCATTCTTAGAAAATGAAGAAGCTATCGGATTTTGAATCCTTATTAGATAAACACAGAAGAGTCTATCCCGCAGCATTATGCTGACGTCGGATAGACTCTTCTTCATACTTATTTAAAGCGAGCCTTTCGTTAATAACGAATGCTTCATAAAGACACGCTTTACCTTTTGCTTCTGATGAACATGAAGTTCGTCAAAAAACTCATCATCTTTTAAAAGGTCAATTAAAGCCTTAGTAGCGGCTTGCATAGCTAGAGCTTCATCTTCGAGCAAATAATAAGCGACTTGATAACCGTAAGCTTCGTATTGCTTCAATACGTCTGCCTTCCGTCTCACTTCTTGTTGCTTAGTCACTCCTATATCAACCGCCATGCTAGATGCTCTCCTGCTTTAAAGCATCTATAATATTCTCTTTTTTCACTTTGGAGCTGGAGTATAGCATAGCTGAAGTCACAATAACAAAGACAGCAACAATGACATAAATAATACTTATCCATGGAAGTACGAACTGATAGCTAAAGCTGTTCATCAATGACTTGTGAATGAGATACATCACGACTACACTGATGGGGAGTCCGTAGAGTAATGACTTTATACCATAAAAAATACTTTCGTAATTCATCATTTTATTAAAACCTTTTGGTGTCATACCTACAGATTTCAGCATGGCAAATTCCCGTTTTCGCAGTGATATACTCGTCGAGATCGTATTAAATATATTCGCAACCGATATCGCCGTAATGAGCAGGATAAAACCATAAGTGAATACAGACATTAATAAAATCATCTGTTCTTCCTGCTGTCTACCTTGAAACACATTATAAACATACGTTTCGTTCTCTTTCATCTCCTCTATTTCATGCTGCGTCGCCATTGGATCTGCACTTTTCAGGTAAAGTGTTGAATAGCTATGAGCATTATTCATATCCTTAATCAGTTGATCCATGACTTGCTCAGATACAATGATATTTATATCTCCTAATCCCCGTGAACTAACCCCCATTGGAAACTGGTTAGTTAATTGAGCGATTTTCACTTTTTTAAGATTCGTCTCTAATCCTACTTCCCCTTCTACAACGAACAAATCTAAGCGATCACCAAGCTTTTTATGAACCACCTTAGTTTCAACAAACTTCCCGGCCACTTCATCCTCATAAGGGATTGTATCAATTACAATGGCTGCCAAATTTTTCGGATCAGCATCAATAAGCTGTTTGTAATCTGCTCCTACCTGCTCGGCATAAGCTTGAAGGTTTTGTTGATCTAATGCATGGAATGAAATATTGTAGGGATATTTCCCATTCTTTAAGGGAGTGGGGTCTACTTTTACCTGTTCTTGCAACTCTTTAGCGATTTCTGCCTCAGGAATCCATGAGTTCACTGATATTTGTTTCAAGACACTATATTCCGTTATATCATCCAGAGAAGTTATCGCGTTTAATACTCGATCACTTATTTCCCCACTCCCTGTTGATACTTGAATATCAAAATTCACACCACTCTGTGACAGCTCAAGCGATTTCTTTAAATTATCAGTGAAATAAGAAACGGCTAAGAAGAGAACGATGCTAATGACGAGTGAGAATACAGTTGCTTGGTACCTTCGTTTATTTCTTTTTAAATTTTTCAAGCCAATTTCTGCTTCGATGCCGAATAGCTTACGAATGAACTTTGATGTCTTCACTGCCTTACCCGTAAGCTTAATATCTATGGACTGCCTAATGGCATCAATAGCAGAGATCTTAGATGCACGCATTGCCGGGATATAAGTGGATATGAGAATCGTCACAATGGAAACCGCACAGGCAATCAGAATGGAATAGGGGGTAACGACTAAGGATAGCTTTTCAGTTACTCCCATCGCTCCTTTGATAGTGGAGTTAATGAACCAGAACGTTATACCAATCCCGATAAGACCACAAACGATTCCAATCGGGATACTAATCGCACCAATAATAGCTCCCTCAAAAAAAACAGAGTTTCTCTTCTGTCTTTTCGTAGCCCCGACACTCGATAGCATGCCTAAATGGCGAGACCGCTCTGAGACCGAGATAGCAAAAGCATTATATATTAATGAGACTGATCCAACGATAATAACTCCCATAATAATGGCGCATAATGAAAATAGAGTTGCTTGAAATCCATCATTGTTCGTTACACCGTAGTAACGTAGTAAGTTATTGTTATAACTAATGGACTCTATATCTATATTATTATCCTTCGCCAAACTTTCCGCATGCGTGTACAAGGACTTTTTCACATTTTTTAGTATTACAGATGCATTTACGGTTTCGTTTGCTCCAATCAGGCTTTCATCCACATAGGTTAAGACCGTATAGCCGGGCGCCCATGTTGACTCCCATGTGGGACGCTTTATGAAGCCTACAACTGAATAACTTGCAGTTATTTTATTTTCTAATGTTTCATCTGTTGATTCATTGTCCTTACGTAATCCAGTATTCTGATCAAGTAGTTGCTCTTCACCCAAACTATTTTTGTAAATCCGTTGACCGACTTCAAGTGTTAATCGATCACCTATCTTATATTCTACTTTAGCATTTGAGGCAATTTCCTCTGACAAAACGACCTCATCCTCGGCTTGCGGAAAACGTCCCTCACGGAGTTCAATCGGAAACTGTTCAAAACCTTGATCATTATACTCCTTGATAAATAAATAAGGCTTGTTTGCATTTTGTGCCCCTACTAATGGAGCGTATCCGAGATCTCTTGTGATAACAACACTCTTTGTTTTATCATCGTTTTGGATCGCTTTTAGCTGATCTTTATTTACAGCTTTATAAAGAACATGCCATTCTCCATCGTCGGCAATCGCCTGCTTTTTCATTAAGTCCAAAAAAGATACGCCAAGCGTTGCTACAGCTGCTACCATTGCGACTGAAATGATGACGCCAATCATGGTAACGAGCGTACGTCTCTTATTTTGCTTCAAATGTCTGATCGTTAGTTTATTTACAATGTTCATGGACGAACCACCTCATCCTTGGCGATCCTCCCATCTTCAATCACAATTACTCGATCTGCTTGCAGAGCAATTCGCTCGTCATGAGTAATGACAATTAGCGTCTGATTGAAGGTTTTATTGAACATTTTTAGTAAATCGATAATTTCACCGCTATTTTTACTGTCTAAATTACCCGTTGGCTCATCCGCCAGCATAATAGCTGGATTGCTAATAAGCGCTCTACCGATTGATACCCTTTGCTGTTGACCGCCGGAAAGCTGGTTGGGCAGATGGCCTAAGCGGCTTTGTAGATTTAACCTCTTCACGATATCATCAAATTGCTTTTTATCTACCTTATGTTCATCAAGCAGCATCGGCAGCGTAATATTTTCTTCGACGGTTAGAACAGGAATAAGGTTATAAAATTGATAGATAAGACCGATTTGTCTACGTCTAAAGATCGCCAGCTGTGTTTCATTCAATTTATAAATATCCGTATTTTCAATGAGCACCTTACCGCTCGTTGGTCTGTCCACCCCGCCTAACATATGAAGGAGCGTTGATTTCCCCGAGCCTGACGGACCAATAATGGCGACAAACTCACCTTTTTTCACTGAAAATGAAACATCATCAAGCGCCTTTACTGCCGTTTCGCCTTTGCCGTATATTTTAGACAGATGATCTATTTTTAATATTTCCACTTTAAAACCTCCATTAATTAGCTGTTGGTTTTAGTATATCTGTCTAAAATGACTATCAAGTGACTCATAAATGACAGTTTAGTCACTTAACCTTATACAATTTGTTTATAAAACTTAATTCGGAACTGTGTTCCGCTCACTGGAAAGCTTTGAACCTCTATATGTCCGTTTTGGCTAGTTATAATACTGTGAGCCATCGCAAGACCAATTCCGATACTACCTTCACTGGCATTTTTCCCTTTATAGAAACGTTTAAATATATAAGGAAGATCTGCTTTCGGAATTCCCTTGCCATTATCAGCAATGATCATTTCCGTATACAGCGCATTTTCTAAAAAAGAAATGGCAATCATTCCGCCTTCCTGCGTGTGCTCTACACCATTTTTAAAAATATTGATCAAGGCTTCAGCTGTCCAATTTAAATCACCTACAAAAGAAACGGATTCTTCACCCGTTATCGACACCGTTAGCTGCTTAACTTCTATCGGGATTTGAACAGACTCTAATGCTTTATGGATAAGCTTTCCTACCGCTATCTGATCTTTTTTGAAGGGTACTGTACCTGCATCAATTTTTGAAAGCTTTAATAAAGAAGATACAAGCCATTCAATCCGTTCAAGCTGAATCCGAATATTCCGTGTGAATTCTGATCTTTTAACTACCGGCAGATCAGCGTCGCTTAATAAATCTGCCATCATCATCATGGAGGTAAGCGGGGTTTTGAGCTGATGAGAAATATCCGAAATAGCATCGGTAAGCTTGAGTTTATCTTGTTGAAGGATAGAGCTATGTTCGGACAATCTGAGAGTCACCTTATAAATATCGTTTTTTAAAATACTAAGCTCACCTTCTTGATTATCACGAACATCCAGCTCATAATCTCCTCCGCTAATTTGCCGTAAGTATCCTGAAAGCCTTTCGATCTCACGATATCTCCAGTTCGTATGTAATAAGCTGCATCCAATTAGGAGTACAGAAGTAATGAAAATGAGTACCGCAGCAGCAAGTGAAATAAAAGCAGCGGTAGCTATTGCCGCTAGACTGATTAAGCACATCATTATGCATTGGATTTTGATCTCTCTATTACGCAGCATGCTAATCACCAACCTTATAACCTAAGCCGCGTACTGTTTTAATAATCTTCGGATTTTGCGGATTATCCTCTAGCTTTTCCCGTAGCCTTTTGATGTAAACCGTTAATGTATTATCATTCACAAAATCGCCCGCAACATCCCAAATCCTCTCAAGCAGCTGATTTCTTGAGAGAACCTGTCCGATATGGTTAGCGAAAATAAGCAATAAGCGATACTCTAAAGCAGTCACTGGAATTTCATCGTTTAACTTGTAAACCTTACCTTCGAGCGTATTAATTCGGACATTTTCGATTTCAATTATAGCTTTCGTTTGTGACTGCTTCTGATATCTGCGCAGCACCGATTTGATCCGCGAGAGAAGTTCACGAATACGAAAGGGCTTCGTGATGTAATCATCCGCGCCCATATCTAGCCCCATTACAACATTGACCTCATCATCAATTGCGGTTAAGAAAATAACCGGTATATCACTGCGGTCCTTCACTATTTTGCATAAGTCATAACCACTACCATCAGGCAGCGATAAATCAAACAAGCATAAAGCGAATTGTTCAAGCTCGTCTGCTAATACCTTTTTTGCTGATGCAGCATCATAACAAATTACGGTAGTGAATTGATCCTGCTGCAATGAATATTCAAGACCGGATGCGATCGTTTTATCATCTTCCACGAGCAATATTTTCATATGATGATCATCCTACCTTAATTTTACTTTGAGAAAACGAATGAAGACATTAATTGTATCATATTTGATACACTGCCCTATTGCTAGATTATCTTGCAAACAGAAAAAAAGATCGTGCTCCTGACTGATGTAGAAACGCGACCCATTTGGTTGTATTATTTAGATTTATCAAGAGCTTTCATTAGACTAATCCCAATTTTTTCAGTTTCGTCTGACAATGTCAAAGTAATTTGAAAATCATTCCCAACAAAGCCATGGCCTTGATGAAGTGTCGATTTCAAATTAATGACTTTTTATTGTCTTCCAATTCTGCAGATACAAGTAGATGTTCTTTTATGAACTTAGAATAAGTACTGTAACCGAGCAGAGAGTGTATCTATCAGTCGTTTCCCGGTATTGGGCATAAAATTGCGGCAACAATTATCTGAAATTGGAGAAGTCGACCGATTTGATCAACCTAAAAAGCTATTCACCTTTGCAGGCATTGACCCGAGTGTCTTGACATTCGTCATGCGGCGCTTAGTGAATTAACGAATTATAAACGACAAAATATTAACTTTGGACATATTGAGCGGATTGCAGAGGCTTTAAAAATTGAGGACATTCGCAAGATTATTGAATTAAAAGATATTGAAGACGAATAAAGACCGCCTCTATTGAGATCGGTCTTATTCGTTTGAATTATACTTTTATTTGGGTATTGAGAGTAAAGTCTTAATTCGACCCACCCTCCCTTCTAAGACTGCTATTAAGATTATCCCGTTCTAGATTCGGGGAACTCTGTATAAAAATGTATTGATTCAAATAAATAATACCACTTCAGAACTGGTTTGTTGTAACCTGGAAGGTTCTTATTCGGCCGATAATCTTGTAGATCATACCCTGCTGCTTGCAAGAAACCCGAAACAAAGGAATTTGAATTGTAACCATCCCCTTTCTTTCTAGGAAGCAGATCATAATCAATTGGATCATTCGCAGTGTTTTCTTTGAACATGGACAGAAGTTCTAAGAATTTTGTTATTTTATTATCATCCGTTTCCTCCAAAAATACCATTTCTGTTTTAATGTCAAGCCTTAAATCCTGCTTTCTATTTGAATCAGCTACTAGTTTGCCATCTACAGAACCTGCTCCGATGGTCATATATTGCATGCCACTTTCCTCATCAAAATTACTTTTAAACAGCGGAGAATCCCAATACTCACTTTCTGCATCTATAAATATGATTATACTTGTATGATTAAAAGTCGTTTTCATTACTTTATGTGCTCCTACATATACCTCAACCTTATGTCCACTTGGATCAATATAAATCAATGGATTGTTATGCGCATACGTATACAAATTCAAACTCAGCGGATTCGTAATTTCCCCTTCATACGTATCCTCATTTATAAACCGTCTGTCTGATGGTGGATCATAAAATCTTGCACAGAGAAACGAAGCCCTGTAATACTATCTTTTTACCAATTAAGGAGTTAAGTCTATTTCCATCATAGCCAAAATGGATTGCAACGACATTTTTCTGTGTAATTTATTTAATGGAGCCTTTCTTCTTGTATTGATACTTAGCTTAATAATAAGTTGTATCCGGATTAGTATGAAGATCATTCAATGATGCAACTATATCCAATCTATTTTGACTATCATAATGCCAGTTTGTTTTATAACAAAATAGGTCTTTCAAAAAGGAAAGATTGCCTGTTACGTCATAGATAAACGTGATGGTTTTACCATTTTGTTAGACCTTAGTGGTAAGCAAACCATTCGATTTGTTATAAAAGTAATTGGTCATACCAGTATTTTCGATTATTTGAAACGGTTGGCCTGCTTTCTTATTGTTAAAAGTGATATTTTCTTTTACAACGTTCAAACTACAAAAAAACTGATGCCGGTAGAATACCGACGCCAGTTTTTTTTAGTGTCCTTGATGTGGGGTCATCACCATTAAGAACTCCTTGATGATAGCGAACTCACCTCTAATAAAAAATCTTCTCATCCCGCTTTTCCTTAAGTATCTCCACCGCTTCCCGGAACCTCAACGAATGAACGATCTCCCTCTCCCGCAGGTACTTCAAACTATCCTGCAAATCCACATCATCCGTCAGGTCAATAAGCCACTGATACGTTGCTCTCGCCTTCTCTTCCGCTGCAATATCCTCGTAGAGATCTGCGATTGGATCGCCTTTTGCTTGAATGTAGGCTGCCGTCCAGGGTACTCCTCCAGCGTTCTCATAGAATAAAGCACTGTCGTGCGCCACATAATGTGCGCCTAACCCCGCTGCTTTCAGCTGATCTGGCGTTGCGTCTTTTGTGAGTTTATAGACCATCGTTGCAATCATTTCGAGGTGTGCAAATTCCTCCGTGCCAATATCGGTTAGCAACCCGACTACTTTATCCGGAATTGTATATCTTTGATTTAAGTATCGCAAAGCCGCAGCCAGTTCTCCATCCGCCCCGCCATATTGCTCCATAAGAAATTTTGCCATTAAAGGATCGCATTTGCTGACTCGAACGGGATATTGGAGTTTTTTCTCATAAACCCACATGAACTGAACCTCCTATTCAATGACATTCGCCAATTCTTCATGACTGATTTGTTAGTTCCTACACCTGCCATGGCCAAGGCGCTTCATACCATTGCCAAGGCGCTTTTGAATAGCTGTGTCCAAAGTTCATAAGAGGTCCATATTGCGATTCATAATGGTGTGCAATTCGTTGACGAAGCTCAGCAAAATGATTGTACTGTTGAATGGCATTGGCATCCGAAGGATCCGTGTCCAAATACAAATTCAATTCTACCAATACGAAATCGACTGCTTGTAACTCATGCAGCAGCTTGTAATAAGCATCATCCAGCTCTTTTTGCATTATGATTCACCTTCTTCTGGTCTGGCATTTTGAGGAGGATACGGTGAGAATAATGCTGGCCAAAGCGTACCGTATCGTAAAGCTTCAAATGGATTGAACTGCGGTAAATTAGGAGGTTGAAATGAAATAAATAGTTGAGGTCCCACATTATAGCTTTTAACTCTTATAGGCGGACATGGATCATGTGGACCGATGAAAGGTTTATAAAAGCGCGTCTGATCATTCACCATCAAAGTCTCCCTTCGCTTTATTCTCCCATTCAATGTATGATAAGCTGCTTGGCCAAAATGTCTACCAAATATATTACTGACTTTGTCAACATAAATGCTCCAGTTCTTTGGCTCACTTTAGTGGACTGTGTTAATATCAAGAGGATTTTGTAAAAGCAATATCGAACATGATATTTGTGTGCACGAATTGCAAGGTACCCTCCTCCAACATCCCTTATAGTAAACCTTGAAAGGAGATTCTGTATGGATTGGCTGGACCGCATGAATAGCGCAATAGAATATGTAGAAACACATTTAACTGAAGAAATTGATTACAATCAAGTAGCTAGAATCGCTTGTTGCTCTTCTAGGTGAAATTTCTTTATATTATAACTCGATAGATTTAAATCAGTTCAGGAAATTTTCGGTTCCTATATCGCGGGGTTGATTATTGTTGTTACGGGCGGTAACACAGTAGACACAAAGACTGCTATAGGGAAATTCACGGTTACAGTATTAAGCAACGTGGATGAATTTGATAACGGTGTAATCGCGCAAAGCAATAAGAAGGGATTGACATAGCGAAGCAGGAAGGGAAGTATACTGGAAGCGTCAAACGTTTTCATGATAGACATGATAGGCAAGGCAATGAAAATCGGTCGCGGACTTCGACTCTTCCCTTAATTGTTTATTCCTGACCAAAAGAAAAACCACCTGTAATTAGGCTTAGAGATACTTTCTTCAACTAATGATGCACCTCGCTTCATTTTGTTTATCAATGTTTAAACTTCAAACTGTTTAAAATGATGGTCAAGGTGCTTGTATATCCCTATACCCCATTGCTCAGAAGTAAGTTTCCCAAAAAAAGGATGCGGATGAGTTGTGCACTTCTCTGGTCCATTATTTTGGAATGTAATAATTTTTTGTTTAAGCTTTTCTTTTTCTGTGTCAAAGTCTCTCTTATCTGCAATCAAAATGGTTGGAATAGTAGACATATTATGGGGAATTGTCTTGTGATTGTACATGATTTGTTTTGCAAACCTCCCTACTATTATTCCTAACCAACTCCTTGGTGGGAAAGAATTTCCCATTGCAATGTCTTGGAAAGATGAACAATGCGCTAGCATTTGAGCAACATCCATTTTTCCCCATTGCGGTTGTGAATTTGGACTCAAGTTGTCCATTCGCTTTAAAACTTCTGATGTATCTATTTGATTAAAAATATTTTTCACTTGTATATATCCTCTTTAATTATAATGGGTCAACTTTCTTTCAAAAAAGAAATCGATCGTTTCTCGACCAACGATATTGACGATGTATAGCTCTTAATACACATTCTAAAAAGATTAATTCAAAAAATGAAATGTTCGAGGGCGAAAAAATTAAAATTCACTATAACCTTTCCAACCCTCTTCCACTGAACTAAGATACAGTCTACTCTGCTGTGTCTTTCCTTTCAAGTCTTTCTGTGCACTCCACATGCGTCGAGTCCATTGACCTAGGAACCTACTGTCATTTTTAACATTACTGCTTCTACATTCAGCTCAACTCTCTGCTGTACCAGCATGCGCGATACGCATCACCGTAACAAGCGAAATAGAATACATTTATCTTTGCTATAACGATATAATCGTGGGCTAAGGACTTTTAGCAAGCTACTCAAGCTTAACAAGCCGACTTGGCTGATCGAAAATCGTATTAGTGCTTTGTCACTCTGGGAAAAGATTAATCAAAAAAATTCAAGCGATTAACATATCACTTAAGTGTTTGTAGTATCTTTATAAGATTACTTAGTTAAGCACTGATAAAAGGCCCTTCTAACTTCATTTTCTCTCGGATTACCATCCATATACCCACCAATTTTGTTCATGACATAAGCATAGCCAACAGCACGATCTGGATCTGCAAAACAAAATGAACCTCCTGCACCTGGGTGGCCGAACGCATGGGGACTACTGCCGAACGCTCGTCCTGGGATAGGTTTCCAAAACCCTAGTGAATAGCCTACCTCACATCTATTAACATGATCATACCAGCCATTTGAAGGTGGTATTGCAGGTTTCATAATTTCATTCATCGTGGTCTCAGACAATTTTAACACTTTACCCCCAGTTGCGAACTCGCTGTATATCTTAGCCATACTTCTTGCATCCCCGACTCCATTACCTGAAGGAAACTCAATGGAAAGCATATCTCTTCTATTAAAATTTTTGTGAGCAACTAGCTTATTGGTATCCACCATACTTCTTGAGGTAAGCGATTTGGGATTTAAGAAACCCATAAGCAAAGGTCTGGGTATCTCATGTAAGTGAAACAGGATCTGAAGAGGACTATTCATTCCCTGTACAGTAGCAAGTCGACTTTGTCGAATATAATCAGGGAGGCCAATATAAAACTCTGCATGTAAAGGCTTCGCCACTTCTTCATGGAAAAATTTGCTCAGAGTTCTTCCTTTAGGATCCACTCTTCTAATTATTTCACCCATAAACCAACCCATAGTCCAAGTATGGTATCCCTGCGTACTTCCTGGCTTCCACTCGGGCTTTAACTCTGCAAGCTGCGAAGCAATGTTGGAGGTGTCTAAATTTTCAATTTTGTGTATATGTAAATGATCAAGTGCACACAACCCTGCTTGATGAGATAACAGTTGTCTTATTGTAATATCTTCTTTTCCATTTCTTCCAAACTCAGACCAATAACTCGATACTTTTGCATCATAGTCAATCCATCCATTGGAATGGGCAACGGCAACGGCAAGGGAAGAAAAACCTTTTGTGCTCGAGAACACAGGCACCATTGTATCTTTTTCCCAAGGTGTATTTATATGAACTTGGGCTGAACCTCCCCATAAATCAACTACTTTTCTACCGTTATAATAAATAGCACAGGCTGCCCCAATTTCCTTCTTATCAAAGTTATGTTCAAAAGCATCTTTTACTCGTTCAAATCCCTCTTCTACATACCCTTTAATATTCTTTTGTGTCATTAGAAAACCCTCCAAAAAGAAACAATAGTTCTCTTTTGATATAAAAATAAAAGCTTACAAGAAGCTTCTAAAAACAAATAAAAAATATTGCGTCAATCCGCTCTTAATAGCTTTCTTATCTGAATGATTACGTAGTACGTCAAGCATTCCAGATAAGAGACCTACAGTAAGTGTTCTTACAAGGGTTCTAGCATCCAGCATAGTCGGAATATCAAAATCTGGTAGATGCTCCTGTAAGTTAAGGGAGATCATTTCGATCAATTCCTCGTAAGTATTTTGATATTTTGTTCCATTTGAAGCATCGATAAGTAAGAGAATTTCTTCTCGGTAGTCGCTCATCATATTTACGAACAATTGGAGCAATTTGTGCGTATCTTTGGGAAACTGATCACTTTCTATTTCATGCTCTGTAATAAAAAAATATAATTGTACTTTGGCATTAGAGACCAATTGATCGAACAATTCGTCTTTACTTTGAAAATATTTATACATATTTCCAATTGTAGTACCCGCATTTGTAGCAATTCTCCGAGTAGAGGATAGCTGAAATCCATGCTCCATAAATTCGTGTTTAGCTGCATTTAGTAATGCCTCTCTTATTTGAGGCTTCTGAACTTGTACCATATAACCACTCCATAAGAAAACACATGTTTTCTTTTATTTTATTACAAATACATGCAATAGTCAACTAGCTTCAACCTTAAATGATGAAGACCTTTTTCGCGTTCTCCCATTTAGTTTAATAACAGACTAGGTGTACACAATCATAAAAACCAATGCATTAGGGCAAAACTCTCACATCTCATTCTCATCTATTCTTTCAAAACCATCAATATTAAGCACTCCACATGTGTGGAGTAGATAAATAAGTAGTTTGATGGGATACCATACTAAGTCATTTACTCAACCACGGAAGAGTCACTAGCAAAGTTAACCAGCCTTCCACAATGTTCAGCACCTGAGGGCAATTAAGATTAATCACATCCACTTCCTGAAAAATGAACAACTAAGCGAACTAAGGAACTATACCTGAATTCCGTCTCCCATTAACCTTTTGGGAAAGCTATAGAGATGCATTGCACTGAGTTCATCAAAATCTATACCCTCTTTGACCATCAAATGATTGTCGGATACGGTTGTGATCATTCGTGCTTGTTCGCTTTCCTTCAGCCGATCGAGGAGCAGCGTTGGCAGAAGTAATGGAGCAAGATGATTGACTGCCAAGTTATCACGATGCCTTCTACAGTCATTTGCCGGGTTTCGAACAAGGCTCCAGCATTGTTGATTAGAATGTCCAATCGTGGACACTTGGCCAGAATGTCGGCAACAGCATTCGCTTTCTCCTGATTTCGTGCGACGATTCCAAGATTTGCACCACGACCCACAAGTTCCTTGACGGCAGAAAATTCAATGCCGCGGGTTGCCCCTGTTATAAAGACAATTCAAAGAAAGATTAGAATATTTTTTCTTCGTTGCCAACAAAATTTGTACCCTAATACCCCAACCCTAATCAAACATGGCCGTTCACTTGAACAAAGTATGTTAAGCTGCTTGATCATTCATATAAAATAATAAGAGCTGCATATAAAAAAAAGAGGCTGCCTCAAAAGGTAATGAACCCATTTTGAGACAGCCTCTTTATTATTATGAAAATTAACGAATACGATAGCTAAGATCATTCCAACGAAGCTCGTTGCGAAGACCGCGAATCGTTGTGTTTTTGTCAATTACGACCGTTTCAATGCCAACAAGATCAGCCCAGTCAACTAGCTGTTCAGTTGTAACAACATATGAGAATACAGTGTGGTGAGCGCCGCCGGCATAAATCCAGCCTTCAGCAGCATCACGCAATGATGGTTGTGGTTTCCACAAGACGCGAGCTACTGGAAGATTAGGCATAGCATGCGTTGGTTTTACCGCATCTACTTCACTAACAATAAGGCGGAAACGATTGCCAAGATCAATAAGTGAAGCATTTACAGCTGTACCAGAGCGACCGTCAAATACGATCCGTGCTGGATCTGCTTTACCGCCAATGCCTAGTGGATGTACTTCAATTTTTGGACGGGAATCTGCTATCGTCGGACACACTTCTAGCATATGCGCGCCGAGTACAAGCTCGTTGCCCTCTTCAAGATGATACGTATAATCCTCCATAAAGGAAGTACCTTTGTTGTTCGCAATAATTTTCATAAGGCGTGTAAACGCAGATGTTTTCCAATCGCCCTCCCCACCAAAGCCATAACCTTGCTCCATTAAACGTTGAACGGCAAGGCCAGGGAGCTGTTTCATACCATGCAAGTCTTCAAATGTAGTTGTAAAAGCAGAGAATCCACCCTCTTGCAAGAATGCTTTCAAACCTAATTCAATGCGAGCTTGTTCACCAATTGAAGCCCACGATGCTGCATTGCCGCGGGTTTCAGATGAAATGTCATAAAGCTCGCCATATTCTTCTAGCAACTGCTTCACTTCTTGCTCCGATACATCATTCATGCGGGCAACCAAATCGCCGATTCCATAACCATTAATGGACCAACCAAACTTGATTTGCGCTTCTACCTTGTCGCCTTCTGTAACGGATACTTGACGCATGTTATCTCCAAAACGAGCAACCTTCAAATGACGGCCTTCGTTAAAAGCAACAGCTGATCCCATCCAGCTAGCAATACGGGAGCGCGTTTCTGCATTTTCCCAGTGACCTGTAACCACTTTGCGCTCAAGACCTAATCTTGAGAAAATATGTCCAAACTCACGATCTCCATGCGCCGATTGGTTCGTATTCATGAAGTCCATGTCAATCTCACCCCATGGAATATCACGATTGAATTGTGTATGAAGGTGAAGCAATGGCTTACGCAGCTCGGACAACCCGTGAATCCACATTTTTGCTGGAGAGAATGTATGCATCCAAGTAATAATACCCGCACATTCCTCATCTGCTTTCGCTTCTAAGCAAAGCTTGAAAATATCTTCAGGAGTTGTTACTACAGGTTTAAATACGATTTCAAAAGGAATCACAGAATCGTCATTCAGTCCACCCGTAATGATTCGTGAATGCTGCGCAACTTCTTCTAGTGTTTCTGGACCGTATAAATGCTGACTTCCGGTAACAAACCAAAATTGATAAGGTCTAACTTGTAGCATTATTGTTCCTCCTTAAGTTTTGCGGATGCAAAATAGCTTCGTAAGCATCAGCTTGGTTTGGCGAATGCAAAACATCCTCATAAGCATCCACTTCGTTTTGCGAATACAATCAGTAATGCAAGCATTCGATCAAAGTTTCACAAAGTAAAATCACTATTATTTCACAATTCCAACTTGTACGGACAATAGCGCTAGTTATCACTGGTATGACGGTGCACTTGTACATACAACTAGATATACGCTTATCATACTCCGAAATGTTTAGGTTTTCAATATGAATTCTCAATAAAATATGAATTCAATCATTTTTTTATCCTGCTAGACACAACAAAAATACGGAAATAAGTATGGAACCATTTAGTCAATATTTAAACTTAGACACAGACACACTCATCGTCATTGATTTATCAATTAATATAAAAAAATAACAGGAAAACCTCCACATAACTTACTCTCCTATGCGAATCGAGCACATTCAATAAGATTAGCAGGAGCTAATCTTGTTGAATCTTACCTTAAGCATAGATATCAGTCCGTTTTAGCGGTAGGAATTCCTGTTACTTCAAAAATAATAGCACTTACAAGTAAAATAGATCGACATCATGTTTAACTTCCAACACTAGATACCACCAATAACAACTAACAACTAACCACTTACAAATTATCAAATTGCTCCAATCGATATGTATAGCCGCAAAAGGTGCAGCGGAACAGTACGCTTTTGTCCCCTACCTTAAACGTAAGCCGATCATCGTCTTCTACTTCTATGAATTCCCGTCCCTGCTCATCCCGATCTCCTGTAGCAAACAGCTTGGTCTTATTTCCACATTCACATTCAAAACTCATCATAATTAATACTCCTCTATTCTAATATAGTGTTAAAGTCATCCGCTTCTTGAATCCGATTAAAAGGTCTTGCGCAAAGGGATTCCATGCCTTTTTGCCGGATTCATTGCTTCATCGTGTCAGCTTCGATATAATTATCGATGACATCATTATATTACAAAAACAAAGTCAAGGAAGGGTTACGAAAAACATGTACATTGCAGATAAATGGGTTGACTATGAGGTTATAGATACGGGAGATGGAGATAAGTTAGAGCGCTGGGGAAATTATACACTTCGCCGTCCAGATCCACAAATTATTTGGCCAATTAAAAATGAAACAGGACTATGGAAAAAAGCAGACGGTCACTACCACCGCAGCTCAGCAGGCGGCGGTCAATGGTCGATGAACTCTACTCTACCAGAGCGCTGGACGATTTCATACGGCGAGCTTAATTTCCATATTAAACCTACAAATTTCAAGCATACCGGTCTATTCCCTGAGCAAGCCGTTAACTGGAGCTGGATGATGGACAAGATCCGATCAGCTGGACGTCCGATCCGCGTGCTCAATCTATTTGCATATTCCGGAGGCGCTACCGTTGCAGCTGCAGCAGCAGGTGCAGAGGTCTGTCACGTAGACGCAGCGAAAGGCATGGTTCAATGGGCTAAAGACAACGCACAGCTATCCGGTCTTGAATCTGCGCCGATTCGATACATTACGGATGATGTGTTCAAATTCGTTCAACGCGAGCAACGCCGCGGTAAGCAATATGATGCAATCATTATGGACCCTCCTTCTTATGGACGCGGACCTAATGGTGAAACATGGAAGCTTGAAGAAAACCTATTTCCGTTTCTTCAATCCTGTACATCTATATTGTCTGATAATCCTTTGTTCCTTCTGATCAACTCCTATACAACTGGTCTTTCACCTTCTGTACTTCACAATCTTTTGCATATGACCATGAATGAAAAGTACGGTGGAGAAATCAACTGCGGTGAAATTGGCTTGCCTATTACAAAATCAGGTCTAAATTTACCATGCGGAATTTTGGGCCGTTGGGAGTCCAAGTAATGTCTATTCCTATTTTATTTGAGGACAATCATGTTCTGGCGGTTGTAAAGCCGCCTGGCATTCTCTCACAAGAGGATGAAACGGGCGACCCTGATATGCTTACCTTATTGAAGCAGGATATCAAAGAAAGGTATAACAAGCCGGGGAATGTTTTTCTCGGACTTGTTCATCGTTTAGACCGTATGGTTGGCGGCGTTATGGTTTTTGCAAAAACCTCAAAGGGTGCCTCCAGACTTTCTGAATCGGTTCGGAATCGTGAGTTCGGAAAGACCTATGTATGTGTTGTTCAAGGGACGCCTGCTAAGCAAGAGGCCCGTTTGACGCATTATATTCGCAAAGATAGCAAGCAAAATCAGGTTACTGTATATAACAAACCAAATTCAGATGCAAAAGAAGCGATATTAGAATATGAGATCGCTGCTGTATCTGGTCGTTTTACTCTTATATCTATAAAGCTTCATACTGGAAGACCTCATCAAATTAGAGCTCAAATGGCTCATATCGGATGTCCGCTAGTAGGAGATCTCAAATACGGAGCAAAACCAACTTCCGGCATAGACAGCATTGCTTTATGGTCAACTTCCGTATCTACTCCTCATCCCGTTTCAAAGGAACGAATGAGCTTCCATTCCATTCCTAGCGGATCAGACGCATGGAATTGGTGGACAGAGGAGCAATTGGAATCTGCCTCTAGAAGATTAAGCAACTAGCCATTGCCATGAAGGAAGGAAGAACATAAATGCGCCGTAAACGGCATCGAAAGACCAATACCGCGTTATTATTATTAAGCATCATCGGTTTGGTAATTATTTTCCTTATGCCCTCCACTCACGTGAGGGCTCCTTCCTCGTCTGAAACGACTTCAGCTGTCATCACACCTGCCCCAGAAGAGCAAGAGACAATCACGCCAACCCAGTCACCAGTTCCTACCGCTACAGAGCCCACTCCACCGCCCAAACCACAATTCTCTGATGCAGTATGGATGGCTGCTGGTGATGTTATGATGCATACGCCTCAGCTTCCGGGCGCATTTGACAAGAAGACGAATCGCTATAACTTTGACCCCTTTTTTGCTGAGGTCAAGCCGATTTTAGAGGAAGGCGATTGGGTCATTGCTAATCTAGAAACCCCAATTGCCGGTGTTGAGTTTGGTTATACGGGCTACCCGATGTTTAATGCCCCAGTAGAATTAGGTGAAGCTCTAAAGAATGCGGGCTTTAACATGATAACGAATGCCAATAATCATTCTCTCGACAAAAGTGAAAAAGGGATTCTGAACACATTAAAAAACTTAAAGTCGCTTGATTTTCAAGTAACGGGAACAGCTTCCTCACAGGAAGAAGCAGAGAGCTTGACTCTGTCAGAGAAAAATGGCATTGTGATGGGCTTAGCCGCTTATACATATGGAACAAACGGTATTCCCATACCGGAGGGGAAATCCTATCTCGTCTCGCTCATCGATGAAGACAAAATAAAGGCAGATATTAGACGCCTTAAAGAAGCAGGAGCCGATTTCGTAACGATATCTCTCCACTTTGGCACCGAATATCAAGTAACACCGAATGATGAACAAAAACGTCTAGCAAGATCTCTTGTTGCAGCTGGTGCAGATATTATAGCAGGATCGCATCCTCATGTTATACAGCCTTATGAAGTCATCGAAACAACAGATGAGAATGGTCATGCCAAAAAAGGACTTATTATTTATTCTATGGGAAATTTTATATCCAATCAGCGAGGCGAGACGAAGGATTACGGGGTTATATATAAGGTTAACGTTCGGAAAAACATGACAGACGGAACAATTGATTTAACCGAAATACAACCCATACCAACTTGGGTGCATCGTTATAAGCCAGATAAAGCTTATCGATACCGCATATTGCCGATTGAAGAAACGATAACAGCTTCAACCGATACATTATTAACAAAAGCCGACTACGATACGCTTCAGAAAAATGACGTGTTGCTGCGCAATCGGCTCAATTCTATGAAATAATTTTCATAATATTGCTTGTAGTCTCCATTTGCATTATAAATTTGCTACTTTTCCTAATAAGTATACGAGTAGCTGCTGATTATGGGCGGAGATGCGGTCTAGCGATAATTCGATAATTTCCTTACGAATTGCTGTTCCGCGTTCCGTCTCAGCTACGCCCTTCTCCGAAAGATTTACCCACACAATTCTTCGATCATTATCATCCCTTGTACGTACAACCAGTTCATTTCGTTCCATTCTATCCAACAGCGTCGTAATCGCAGCAGGCGTAGTCGATAAGTATTGCAGCAGATCTGACGGTTTCATTGGCTGATGCTGCAAGAGCAGTTCAAGTACGGTCAGTTGTCCTTCTGTAAGAGGAGCTAGTGATTGTTCCAAGTTATTTTTCCATTCTCGTGAAAGCCTTGCCCACAAGCGAGTAAATTCATCAGATATCATGTCCTCACAGCAGCCCCCTGTCAAATTTCACCTATTTCTCTCTTATTATATCAGTATTTATTGTTGAATTAAAGATTAATACAATTAATAATTTGCGCTATTAAACGATACGAAACTGAACATTTTGACAGCATTAGACATACAATGTGGCAAATGCCCAGAACACTGTCTATTTTTGCATGGGAGTAAAGGAGCGGGATCCAGGTGGACGAAAGAAAAGCAGCCATCATCAAAAAAATAAAAAGCTACGGCATCATAAAAAACCCACAATGGCTAGACAGCCCGGATGAGCTGGTGCCTATGTGGGTCATGTTTGAAACGATTTTAGAAGTGATTGAGCGGTTTGACCCGCCTAATCGACCTTTTGATTAGTTGTGGTACTTAGCGCTGTAAGCGTTCTTGTAATGATATCATTCTTCTCAATCGGGAATAATAGTTTTCCAATGGCTTTCCGCTCTTCGATAGGAGCTTTCTCGGATTGCGCTGCGAGTTTTGCACCTGAAGAAGTGACAGCGACAATTTCCTGAGCTTCTTTGCAATAATAAGCAGCAACAAGCGCTGAACCGTTTGGACGAACACGCTTGCCCTCCTTGAATTCGAAGGTTTGAACGCCTTTTCCGCCTCTTCCCTGTATGGGATAATCCAACAGAAGAGATCGTTTTGCATAACCGATATCTGAGATGACGAGCAATTCGCCTTCATCCTCTGCTACCCATTCTGCTGCGATAAGCTCGTCCCCATCTTTAAGCTGTATCCCTCTTACCCCAGTAGCTACTCTACCCATCGGATTGACTTCCGTTTCTACAAAGCGAATACTCATCCCTTGCTTTGTAACGAGTAAAATTTGCTTATCGCTTTCACTGAGAACGACTCGAATGATTTCATCACCCTCGCTTACCTTGCACGCAGCAACAGCTGTAGACCTTGTTGTAGCGTACTCCTTCATCTCCGTACGCTTTACTTGACCCCGCTTCGTTACGAACACAAGTGATGCTGTAGAAGCCGCTATATCCTTAATCGGTATAATACTGACTATGGAATCGTCCTTTGGTATGGGCACGACGTTAACGATAGCTGTTCCTGTATCCTTCCACTTGAACTCTGGAATTTGATGGACAGGCAATAGGTAATATTGACCTTTCTTTGTAAACAGAAGCAGATTGTCTATCGTATTAACCTCTAGAAGCTCTCTGATAAAGTCGCCACCCTTGACGCCGGCACTTTCCAGCTCACCGCCTGATCTTGTAAATGACATCATGCTTGTCCGCTTCACATAACCGTCTTGGCTCAGTGTGACAAGAACATCCTCAGATGTAACCATAACCTCTAGATTAACCTTGAGCTCCTCAATTTCCACACGCAGATCAGAACGGCGGTCTATGCCGTATTTCGTCCGAATTTCCAGCAACTCGTCTTTAATAACGCCGATTAGCTTCTTATCGCTATCCAAGATCGATTTCAAGTAAGCAATCTTCTTCTGAGCTTCCTTCAGCTCTTTCTCAAGCGTATTAATTTCCAAGTTCGTTAAGCGGTATAATTGCAAGGTTAAAATGGCATCCGCTTGACGTTCCGTAAAGCCGTAAGCTGCAATTAGATTATCTTGCGCATTAGCGCGATTTTTGGATGCTTTAATAGTCGCAATCACTTCATCTAAAATATTAAGCGCCTTTACAAGCCCTTCCACCACATGTGCGCGGTCTTCAGCCTTTTCCAGCTCATATTTCGTACGGAATGTGACAACTTCCTTTTGATGATCGATATATGCGGATAATATTTGCTTCAAACCTAGCTGCATAGGCGCTTTGTTCACGATCGCGACCATATTGAAGTTGTAGGCTACCTGCAAATCGGTTTTCTTGAATAGATAAGCCAAGATTCCTTGTGCGTCAGCATCCTTCTTGAATTCAATGACGATTCGCAGACCGTTGCGTCCGCTCTCATCACGAACCTCAGCAATGCCTTCTACTTTTTTCTCTAGACGGATATTTTCCATCGCGGTTACAAGTCTAGACTTAACAACCTGGTACGGAATTTCCGTAATAACGAGCTGTTGTTTTCCGCCGCGCATATCCTCTATTGCTGTTTTGCCGCGCAAATAAATTCTGCCTCTACCCGTGGCATAAGCGTCCCTAATACCCTCTTCGCCCATTATAATGCCGCCTGTTGGGAAATCCGGTCCCTTTACGAATGTCATAAGCTCTTCAAGTGTCAACTCAGGACGCCCCATAAGGGCGATACAGGCGTCAATAACTTCTCTAAGGTTATGAGGCGGTATTTCCGTAGCAAAGCCAGCAGAGATGCCGCTGGTCCCGTTTACGAGCAAATTGGGATATCTCGACGGCAACACCACCGGCTCTTTCGTCGTATTATCAAAATTATCTTTGAATTGAACAGTCCGTTTCTCAATATCCCGAAGTAATTCCATAGCGATTGGCGATAAACGAGCTTCTGTATAACGCATCGCTGCAGCAGGGTCGTCATCCTGTGAGCCCCAGTTGCCATGTCCATCAACTAGCGGATGTCCCATTTTCCAAGGCTGAGCCATGCGCACCATACCTTCATAAATGGAAGAATCTCCGTGCGGATGGTAATTACCCATTACATCCCCGACCGTTTTAGCGGACTTGCGATACTGCTTGTCCGGTGTATTTCCTGAATCATACATCGCATACAGAATACGACGCTGCACCGGCTTCAAGCCGTCGCGAACGTCCGGAATCGCACGGTCCTGAATGATATACTTTGAATAGCGTCCGAATCGGTCTCCAACAACCTCTTCAAGAAACGCCGGCAAAAACTGTTCCAGCATACTCATCTGTCAGCCCCCCTATTCCTCATATTCCATAAAGTCGACATTCTCTACAATCCAACGTTTACGCGGATCGACCTTATCACCCATAAGCGTTGAAACTCTTCGCTCAGCTTTTGCCGCATCCTCGATTTGCACCTGAAGCAGTGTGCGCTTCTCAGGATCCATTGTCGTTTCCCATAGCTGATCTGGATTCATCTCACCCAGTCCTTTATAACGCTGCAGCTCGTAATTTTTACCGTATTCCTTCAAATAATTTTGGAGCTGTTCATCCGTCCATGCATAGCGAATAGTCTCCAGCTTACCTGATTTACGAGTGATTTTGTACAATGGCGGTTGTGCAATAAATACGCGACCTGAATCAATCAGCGGCTTCATATAACGATAAAAGAAAGTAAGCAGCAGCACTTGAATATGTGCTCCGTCAGTATCCGCATCCGTCATAATTATAATTTTATTATAGTTGCATTCTTCAGCAGCGAATTCCGAGCCTACGCCCGCTCCAATTGCGGAAATAATCGCTTTATACTCATCATTTTTCAAAATATCAATCAACTTGGCCTTCTCAGGATTCATCGGCTTGCCCTTTAGCGGCAGCAATGCTTGATATTTCGAATCACGACCCTGCTTAGCAGAACCGCCTGCAGAATCGCCTTCCACGATAAATAACTCCGTACGTGTGTAGTCCTTCGACTGCGCTGGGGTTAGCTTGCCGTTAAGATTAGAGCTTTCGCTCTTCTTCTTGCCACTGCGAATTTCCTCACGGGCTTTGCGCGCTGCTTCACGGGCTTTTGATGCTTGCAGCGACTTTTTGAGAAGCATTTGTGCGACCTGCGGGTTTTCCTCAAGAAAGACCTGCATTTTATCAGAAACAATGGCATCAACAGCACTGCGCGCAGAAGAACTACCCAGTTGGTCCTTCGTCTGGCCGACGAACTCCACCTCGGACATTTTAATGTTAATAACGACCATCATACCTTCACGCAAATCATTGCCTTCCAGGTTCTTGTCTTTCTCCTTAAGCAATGCAGCTTTGCGAGCGTAATCATTCATGACTCGTGTATATGCCGTTTTGAAGCCAGTCTCATGTGTACCGCCGCCGCGAGTAGGGATCGAGTTTACGAATGACGCAATCGTCTCTGTATAACCGTCATTGTATTGGAGGGCAATCTCAACCTCGATATCATCCCGCTCACCTGCAAAATGAATAACTTCATGAAGAACTGTCTTCTCTTCGTTCAGAAATTGAACGAACTGACGAGCTCCGCCTTCATAATGAAATTCATCATGCTTCCCGTTCCGCTCATCTTTAATCGTTACACGAAGTCCAGAGTTCAAAAAAGCTATTTCCTGCAGGCGCTCTGCGAGCGTGTCATAGCTGAGATTCGTTCCATTTTGAAACACACGGCCATCGGGTTTAAATGTAACTTTCGTACCTGTCCGATTCGTAGTCCCAATAATTTCAAGGCCGCGAACAGGCTCACCAACATGCTCTTTGCCTGCGTCGTCTACCCAGTATTCAAAGCGCTGTCTATGAATTTTGCCATCACGGTAAATATCAACCTCAAGCCATTCAGAAAGCGCATTGGTCACTGACGCACCTACGCCGTGCAAGCCTCCTGATTTCTTATATCCGCTTCCGCCGAACTTACCGCCCGCATGCAAAATGGTAAATACAACCTGAGGTGTCGGTATGCCTGTCTTATGCATCCCTGTTGGAATGCCCCGTCCATTATCATGAACCGTTACAGCACCATTCTTATGCAATGTAATTTCAATCGCCGAGCAAAATTTTGCTAAATGCTCATCTACTGCATTATCAACAATTTCCCAAACGAGATGATGCAGTCCTGAGCTGCTTGTACTGCCTATGTACATGCCCGGTCTTTTACGAACTGCAGTCAAGCCTTCAAGCACCTGTATATCATCGGCTTCATAGTTCCGGTTTTCGGCCGCTGTATTTGCGAAGAGATCTGTTTGCTCCGTCATGAGCGTCCCCCAATCTGTAATCACGTTTCCGTATCTTCAAGCTATTTTAATTCAAGTAGTCCTGTTTCGTAAAGGTATCTTAGCAAACAACTGTTCCATTTTGAACGATAAACGCAAGTTGAGCAAGAGAAAACCGCAGTTATTTCATGCCTTCCTGAGAAAATCCACTCCAATCGTCACAGCCTAACGCTCAGCGTAAGTAAAAATTAAAATAAGTGCAAGTAAAAAGAACAAAATGACAAAAAATCTTTTTTATTCCACATTATAACCGTTTATCTCTGTAAAATTAACACATGAATCCCCGATTCCGCTTCTTGCTGACATTCATATTCTAAAAAGTTGTTGTTAGGATGTTTTGCAGTTTAGAGGGATTTATGTATACTGTCATAAAATTAACAAAAGAAAGAGGATGCCTTGGATCGCACCCTCTTTCGCCACAGCTCGTATTTTCTCGGCATGTTGCGTTCAACTGCATTTCCATTTCCTCTTCATTATCCTCTTCTTCTCAAAAATAAACAAATTCCATTTTAATTCTTTGTATTTATTTTCAACACCCTCACTTGACGATGCCTCTATTTATACCCTTTTGAGGATAAAAAAAGCACCCGAAGGTGCTTAGATCCATTACATATGCTATAAGCTCATTTATGAAAAATCCAGTTATTTATGCTTGGACCAATTCGGATCACTGTTATCCAGCAAATAAGAGAAATCATTTTCAAGACGCTTCTGTTCCGCTTTTTTCTTTTCTTCGGCTTCCAAGCGCTGTTTTTCCTTCACATCTGCTTCGGCTTGCTTCAGCTTATCCGATTGTTCCTTTAGCTTTCCAACAATATCGCTTCCCAATAAATCCTTTAATGTAAGACCATTGTCCTCATCCTTTTTTGGAGCAGCCTTAAACGGTGCAGACGCTGGTTTCTTTTGTTTCTTACCCATGGTATCTAACCTACTTTCTAACAAAAAATAATACTCATTTATCGCATCACGGCATTTAACTTACGATTTATAGTCAACATAGAGCGCTTCTGCTGCAATGCGAGCTGTATCACGTGCTTGCTCAACATCTGCTGCAGAGCTGAGTGCAACTGCCATACGACGCCCTTTCTTCGTCTCTGGTTTACCAAAGATGCGCAGCTGCGTATTAGGAACCGACATTGCTTCCTCAATTCCGCCGATACGGAAATCCGTTGCATCACGATCTGCTTTCAAAGTATGAGAAGCCCCTGGTGTAAGCAAGCGAATCGTCGGTATAGGGAATCCAAGAATCGCACGAACATGAAGCGCAAACTCAGATAGATCTTGCGTAACGAGTGTTACCATCCCTGTATCATGTGGACGCGGAGATACTTCACTGAACAAGACGCCATCTCTCGTTAGAAACAGCTCAACCCCGTAAATGCCAAAACCGCCAAGCTCATTCGTTATTTTGAGCGCAATGGCTTCCGCTTGAGCAATTTGCTCCTCAGACATCTCATGGGGCTGCCAGGATTCTATATAGTCTCCGTCCTTCTGTACATGTCCGATAGGCGCACAGTAGCTTGTCCCTGAAACAGACCGTACAGTAAGCAGCGTAATTTCAGACTCAAATGTAATAAAGCCCTCTACGATAATACGTTGCTTCTTTGCGCGGCCGCCCTCCATTGCATAATTCCAGCATGCTTCCAGCTCGGATTCAGAGCGGCATACACTTTGTCCTTTGCCAGATGAGCTCATAATCGGTTTAATCACGCAAGGAAAGCCTAGCACCGCTGCTGCAGCCTTCAGCTCCTCCAAAGTATCAGCAAAGCGGTAAGGAGCCGTTGGCAAACCTAAAGTCTCAGCTGCTAAGCGGCGAATGCCTTCACGATCCATCGTGAGCCATGCAGCTCGAGCCGTTGGTATCACATGATGTCCTTCCTTCTCTAGCTGGAGCAGTGTTTCCGTTGCAATGGCTTCTATTTCAGGAACGATGTAGTCTGGTTTTTCCAGCTCAATAATACGGCGAAGCTCTGCACCATCAAGCATATCTATCGTATAACTGCGATGTGCGACCGCCATCGCCGGTGCATTTTCATAACGATCGACAGCTATTGTCTCAACACCTAATCGCTGAGCCTCCAACACAACCTCTTTTCCAAGTTCGCCAGAGCCAAGCAAAAGTAATTTACGAGCATTTGTTGTTAATGGTGATCCATACATAAAGAAAAAGAACCTCCTGGAAGCAAATCGAATCGTTATCCACAGCCACAGCTGTTTTGGACAAGCTCTTCGGTTCGTTTTTTCTTCCATTGTGGAGGTTCCCAAGGCAAAAATCAACCCTTATTCTATTCCTTAAAGAAAACGGTACTGCGCTTCAATTAAGCCATTGTATACACCGCGATGTGCAATTAATGATTGATGATTCCCTTGCTCAACGATTTGACCATGATCAAGCACAATGATTTCATCCGCGTGACGGATCGTCGATAAGCGGTGGGCAATCATGAACGAAGTGCGGCCTGCTAGCAATATTTTGAGCGCCTCTTGAATCTTAAGCTCCGTTTCTGTATCAATACTCGCTGTTGCTTCATCCAAAATAAGAATTTGTGGATCAGCGAGCAAAGCGCGGGCGAATGAGAGCAGCTGACGTTGTCCCATGGACAACACATTGCCGCGTTCCTCAACCTGCGTGTCATAGCCGTCTGGCAAGCCCATAATAAAATCATGCGCATTTACAGCCTGTGCAGCCTTGACGATCTCCGAATCCGTCGCATTCAATCTGCCATATCGAATATTATCGCGAATCGTGCCTCCGAAAATAAACGTATCCTGCAGCACGATACCCACCTGCGAACGCAAGCTTTCTATCGTTATGTCTCGAATATCAATGCCATCAATAAGAACGCGTCCTCCAACTGGATCATAAAACCTGCAAAGAAGATTAATAATTGTACTTTTACCAGAGCCAGTATGACCGACAAGAGCGATGGATTGACCAGCTTTTACATCAATCGTCACATTTTTAAGAGCGGGTCTGCCCTTCTCATACTCAAATACGATGTTTTCAAATTTCACATCACCTTTTATTTTCGGCAATGCCTTAGCTTTTGCAGCTTCACCGACCGTTGGCTCCTCATCGATAAATTCGAAAATACGCTCAGATGAGGCCATTGCAATAAGAAGTTGTGAATACATTTGACCCAAACGGTTGATCGGATCCCAGAAGTTGCCTATGTAGTTGGCATAACCAACGAGCAAGCCCACTGAGATAGCTCCTACTTGAATCAAATGTGATCCATACCAGAATAGAATACAAGTACCAACAGCTGCTGTGATCTCAATAACCGGACCTAATGTTTGGTTAAGCGCTGACGCCCTGTTCCAAGAGTGCAAGTTGCCGCTATTCATATGATCGAAGAAGCCCATGTTATCTTTTTCCTGCACGAATGATTGTGTTACCTTCATCCCTTGAATACTTTCATTCAAATGTGAGTTGATCCGAGACTGCTTGATTCTCACGTCCTGCCATGCGAAGCGAATCCGTTTGCGCAAGGTAGTCGATACCAGGAACATAAGAGGAACCGTAACCATAACTGCTAGACCGAGCTTAAAGTTCCATGTCAGCAAAATAATTACGATACCGACAAGCTGGACACAGTCCATCAATAGATTGACAACACCATTGGTGAACAGATCCTGCAACGCGTTTACGTCATTCGTAACCCGAACAAGAACGGAGCCAGCTGGTCTTTTGTCATAGAAACGAAAGCTTAGCTTCTGAATATGCTGGAACAAATGATTTCTCAAATCATAAATAACCTTTTGTCCAATAATACTTGTATGTTTGATTCGGTACGTATTTGATCCCCACTGGATAACATACAGAAGGAGCATTAGCGAGCCAATCAAAATCAGCTTTGGTATGCTAGTAGCTCCATCTTTCGGGGCAATTGCCTCATCAATCGCTAGAATGACAAGTGCAGGAACACCAAGCCTCGTTAAGGTACCCAAAATCATCATGAAGATAATAGGCCGAAGTTCCTTTGAATAAGGCTTCATGTACATAAACAGCCGGCGCAATTGCCCCCAGTTAAACGGCTTTTCGATCAGCTCGTCATCCTGGTAAATAAAGCGTTCATTTTTGTTGCTGGCTTTGGCTTTCGTGCTTGTGCTCATTATGACGTACTCCCTTTCCGAGTTTGCGCTTGCATCACCGGATCGGCAGCATCAAGCGGATAGTCACCATATTGAATGTTATACGTGTCGCGATAAGGTCCTTGCTGCTTGATGAGCTCTCCATGTGTTCCACGCTGAACGATGCGTCCCTCATCTAGAACGACAATTTCATCTGCATGTCTTAATGAAGAAATACGATGTGCAATAATAAATGTCGTGCGTCCAGCCATGAGCTCCTTAAAGCCTGCTTGAATTTCATGCTCTGTTTCCATATCAACCGCGCTTGTCGCATCATCAAGGATGAGAATACGCGGATTTTTAATCAATGCTCTTGCAATAGCAATCCGCTGCTTCTGACCGCCTGAGAGACCCATGCCTCTCTCGCCGACGATCGTATCATAGCCAAGCGGGAGCTCCATAATAAAATCGTGGGCCTTCGCTAGTTTTGCCGCATGCTCGATCTTCTCGGTTGTCACATCCCGAATACCGTAAGCAATATTGTCACGGATGGAGGCAGAGAACAAGAACGTTTCTTGAAATACAGGAGCGATCAAGCGCCGAAGACTTGCGACATCAAGATTGGCGATATCCATGCCGTCTAGCGTTATCTTTCCTTTTTTCACATTATAGGCTCTCATCAGCAATTGAATGATCGTAGATTTCCCTGAACCCGTTGCACCCAGAAAACCAATGACTGAGCCCGCTGGCGCATTAATATTGATATCAGTCAAAGCTGCCGATTTGTCCGGATAATTGAAGGTAACATTTTCAAAGCGAACATGACCCTTCACCATCTCACTGTTTACCTCAACAGCATTTGCAATGTTTTTCACATGCACATGCTCATCCAGCAATCCAATTACGCGTTCACCAGATGCTTTGAACTGCGTGTAGTTATTGATTTGGAACCCTAAGTTCCACATTGGACCGATAATAAACCAGATTAAGCTGAAAAATGCTACGAATTCACCTAGTTTAAGTGAGCCATTAATAACCAATATCCCGCCTGTGACAAGCAGAATGACAGCGCTTAAGTTCGCGACAAGCTCCATGACCGGAAAATACTTTGCCCATATCTTAGCTGCGCCCACTTGATTCACTTGATAAGCTTCGCTGCGTATGGAAAACTTCGATACTTCATGCGACTCACGCGCAAACGACTTAACCGTACGAACGCCTGTAATATTTTCTTGTACCGCTGTCGTTAAATTACTCATCGCTTGACGCATTTCGCGAAATGCCGGATGAATATGGCGTTCAAAGCGCATCGCCGTATAACCAAGTACAGGAATCGTCACAAGTGTCATTAACGTCAGCTGCCAATGAATCGAGAACATCATAATTCCGCCAAAAACAATCATAAGCACCATATTTAGAATTTGCGCAAATCCAAAGCCTACAAAGTTGCGAATAGCTTCTAGATCTGCCGTCAACCGCGACATCAAATCGCCTGTCTTCGCTTTGTCATAATACTGGAAGGACAAGGTCTGAAGCTTATCGTAAAGCGCATTACGCATCCGATAGGCAACTTTATTGCCAAGACGTCCTCCAAAAAATCCATGTAAAAACTGCATGCAAGCTTTGAAAACGACTACTCCGAGCACAGTAAGAGCAAGCTTTGGCACCAAATCATACTTTTCCGGCATAATGACATCATCAATTAAGTACCGAAGTAGATTTGGATAAATGAGTCCGAGCGCAGTAGTGCACAACAGACAAAATATGGACGAGAACATAAATCCTCTCTCTGCCCAATAAAAGGCTTTCAATTGCCTTAACACGTCCAACTAAATCCATCTCCCCATATCTATTTTATAAGTATGAGTGAATATTATCAGCATCGGGAAGGGGGAGCAAACGGTAGAAATATGCATATATGTTAGTGAAACCGCTTAAAGTGCCGATATCCAAAGGGGAACCGCAAAATCCTCTCAATTGGTCCCAAATCATGACAAATATGTGCCAATTGCTCCCTTTTTGCATAGAAACACACAAAAATAAAAAATGCTTTTGCAAGGCGACAAGTCACCTGCAAAAGCATTCAGCTATAAATGAGATCAAACAAACGGTATTCACGTACAATTAGAGATTAATGAACCGATTATAAAGCAGCTTCAATTCCTCAATATTTGCGTTGCCCATCAATGAGCTTTGTTTACCATCTGCATAGGCTAACATATCCCCTTGCAGATGATTTCCAGCTTGTTTCGCCGCTGATTGCCAAATTTGATCATACAGATCCGTCCATAGAACAGTCTGCTCACCCATCCAGCTATTCAACGATGGGGCTAGAAGCGTCTCAAGCTCCTTGCGAAGCACAGTCTTTCCATCTCCTTCAAAGAACTGACGCGGAGATTTAAAACGGCTCCATAGCAGCTTAGATTCAACATTATTCGCTTCCCATGCTTTTGGTTCTTCCGGAGTCGGCAAAGCACTCGTTGCATATGGAACAGCGCTATACGATGTTATAGAAGCCTCAAGCTTCGTTACCGTGCTGTCATATTGCTTCTTCAACAAGGAATGAACGCCTCTTTCCATCCGAAGCGAGGTAGCCAGCATTTCTTGGGACAATTCTAACTGGACAAGCCTTTGAAGCTCGAGCCAGGAGGTCCAAATCGCTTTGCGCAAGTCACGTCCATCGTCTTGAAGCGAAGCTGGATTGAAGGCTAAGTTATAAAACTCGCCAAACCGATATTGAATCCGCTGCACAACATAATACAGAAGTTCACTGAGCTCCTGCTTAAGCTGCTCCGGCATCGCACCAGTCTGTAGAGCCTCAATCTCCATTTCTGCTTCTCTAACGGCGTGCTGAAGAGCCGTCAACTCTGCTTCTCTAGCAGAAGCATCTCCTTCCGCACTCTTCACCCAGCCAGCAATAGTTGCAGCTGCCCGCTGCATATCTTGCTCTGCTGCGTCAATGGCTAAATGACCAAGATCATTTGCTATGAATGAAAGGAATGATTGCTGGAAGACTTCAATTCCTGATTGTTCCAGCATATCGGCATTATCTTCAAGCTTACCCTCAAGCGCAAGCAAGCTGGATACCGGGAACAAGCGTGGATTGCGGATCGCGTGCTGAAGCAAGTTAGATTCCACATGCTTCAATACACCGTTCAGTTCTTCTTCATCGGCAGCTAGATCAGATGCGTTAACGAGGAAGAACATTTTATCAAGCTCAAACTGATCCTTCACACGTCCAAGCTGCATCAAAAACTGGCGATCAGCTTGAGAGAAGGCATGGTTGTAATACGTAACGAACAGAACGGCGTCCGCATTTTTAATATAATTAAAGGCAACACCTGTATGTCTGGCATTCACGGAATCAGCGCCTGGTGTATCAACAAGAACGATACCTTGAGCCGTCAAAGCACAATCGTAATGGAGCTCGATTTCATTGACGAAGCAGGATTTGGATTCCTCTGCTACGTAACGCTCATACTCCCTTTGATCGACTGAAAGCTGCTGGCCAAGCAGCGCTTCATGCTCTGCCCAGCCTGCGCGGGCTGCGCGCAGGAAGCTGTAGTGTGCGCGGCCGCCAGCTACAATGGAATCCGGAGATAAGCGGTCAATCGCCCGCATTAGGGCAGCCGCGTCCGGAAGCTTGTCGGACGAGGCATCTTCGCCGAGCAGCGCTAAGGAATAGCGCACGTCGTCTTCGATTGCCGCGCTTGACTTCATGACGATGCGCGCTGTTCCATGCTCGTGCTCGGCCGTTGGCGGCACGAGGCGGTTGATCGCTGCGGTCGTCGGATTTGGCGAGACCGGAAGCACCGGTTCGCCGATCAGCGCGTTCGCAAGCGATGATTTGCCGGCGCTGAAGGCGCCGAACAACGCGATCGTAAATCGGCTGTCCTGCAGCCGATTTGCTTTGTCGCGCATCGCATGCGCCGCTTGCGCCAGTGCCGCGTGCGGCTCTAGCAGCTCTGCTGCGCTAGCTAAGCGCGACGCTGCACGATGCTGCTGTGCCAGTGCGGCACCACCGCCAAGGGAAGCGCTTCTCGCAGCTGTGCGTCTTGATGAACCGTCTGCCTTCGATTCTGTTGCCGCTCCACGGGAACCAGCGCTTACGCCTGATCCTCCCGCACTATCTCCAGCGTTTGCACCTGCATTTGCATTTGCACCCGCACTGCTGCTTGCCCCAGTCTTCACCGTTTCGCGCGCAACTGCTGCTGCCACTGCTCCAGCTGCTTTCCCAGCTTCCACTGCAGACTTACCACGCACCCCTGCTTCGCTAGGTGCCGGCAATGCCGGCCTTGCCGGCGCCTGCGGCAACGCAGCCGCTAGCCGCGCCTCATGCTTAGCAGCCGCTTCATCCAACGCTGCAAGCGCACCAAGAGCATCAGCCTGCGTGCTAAGCGCCGCAAGCTTCTCTCTTGCTTCAGCGGCTTCTGCTTCGCCTGTCGCCGCTGCATGCTCCGCCAGCTCATCGATTAGCTGAAGCGCTCGCTGGCGATACACACCTTTTACATCCGCGGCTAGGTCGCGACTATAGGTCATCGTATATTCATTGCCGATGACTGCACCAGACTTCACGCGCTCCACGAGCCATTCCGACTCTGGGAGCCACGACAGCTCGCCTGCAAGCTCGCTCTCAAGCCGCTCGCTGTCAAAACCAATGCGCTCTGCTTCGGCGCGCAGCAATTGCTTAACATGCCATTCGATCGACGCGCTAATTAAGCTGTTCAATTCCTCACGGAATGCCCCCAGCCGTCTTTCCTGCTCTGCGGCTGTCTTTGCCGCTGCAAATAGCAGCCCCGTCTTAAATCCGGGCTTACGGCTCTCTAAGAAGGTTTGCGCCAAATCACGCAGACCCGCAGGCGTTATATTCGCATTATCGAGAAGCATTTGCAGCTCTTTGCGAAGATTTGCACGATAGACTTCTTTTTTCCCTGATATTTTAGTGATAAGCGCATGTAAGCTCTCCATCTCACTGCTAACCCCAGCAGCGCCTTCTTCTCCGCCAGCTCTCTCTAACAGAAGTTCACGCTCAGCCTCCTCTTGCTGCTCACGCCATTTGACATGAGCACCAGTCAAGTGACGCAGGGAAGCATCTACGCTGTACGCACAGAGCGGCTCACGAAGATCTTTGAGTTGATCTAGCAGCTGGAGCAGCTGCTCCCACTCCTGATGCGGGTGTTCTGGCTCCCGTGAAGACAAATAGACGATTCCTGCTGGCTCCAAGTGCCAAGCATGAAACGCATCCTCCACACTTTTACGATAGCTTGCAAAAGAAAGCTCGCGCTCACGATGCTTATCAATTTGATTAACAATAAAATATAAGGGCTTTCCCCAATCCTTAAGCTGCTTTGCAAACGCAAAATTAATTTCGGATTGCACGTGATTATAATCCATCACATAAAAGACCACATCAGCAAGATGCAATGCTGATTCTGTAGCCATTCTATGCGCATCATCGGTTGAATCAATTCCCGGCGTATCCAGCACAACCGTATGGTTGCCTAGAACCTCACTCGGATAAATGATAGATACAGATGTGAATTGTTCCCCATCTACGCAATAACGATCCAATTCATCAATAGGTACCTCTGCCTTAGCTTGAACCCCATTACGAATCGTCTCGACAGCTGCATAAGCCCGATTTCCGCCTCTTATCGAAACGACATTGGCGCTTGTAGGTATCGGACTTGATGGAAGCAGCTTCGCACCGCATAACCGATTGATTAGCGTGGATTTACCCGCCGAAAAATGTCCACAAAAAGCAACAGTAAGCCGACCTTCGGTCAGCTTACTGTCAAGTTCTTGTGCTTGCTTTGCATGTAATGTATCACCAGCAGATGCCATAACGCTCTCTGCTTGAAATATAGCTTCCGCTATGCGTTGCACAGTCACTTCTGTCATCTCGATGCTCCTTAAACGGCTTCCTCTTCATCGGACGGCATGCAGATTTCAAATACATTGCCGTGCTGAAGAATCATAATGTTACGCTGCTTATCTCTCATGACTACAACTTCTGGTTTAATACGCATACGCTCGATATATTGATCCGGCACATCGCCAGAGCCGCTGACTGTGATTCCTTCAACGACCATGTCCTCATGCTCCTGCGGCGGAGATTGAAGCACCTGCTCATAAATATCGGAGAAAAGCTCAAAATTGTTCGTGTAAACGGAAATACAGTTCATTGTCATCATCCTTCACTGGCTATTTTAGGTTTCATGGTCTTATTTTTTGTTTTAAATCCTGGCTTCATACGTTGTTTTCCTTCTTTGCACAAATCTAGCAGCGGACAAATCGGACACTGCGGGCTTTGTGCTTTGCAGTGATAGCGACCGAAGAAGATTAGTCTGTGATGGGTTAAGGTCCATTCCTCGCGAGGAACGAGCTTCATCAGTTTCTTTTCTACCTCAAGTACAGTATCATCTGGCTTCGCGAATCCTAATCGCTTCGATACACGATCGACATGCGTATCTACCGCAATCGCCGGTACACCAAACGCATTAGACATAACGACATTGGCTGTCTTTCGTCCAACACCCGGCAACTCCGTCAGACCTTCATGACTTGCCGGAACGTCCCCATCATATTTATCAATGACGATGCGGCAAAGCTTTTGTATATTGGAAGCTTTACTGCGAAACAAACCGATGCGGCGAATATCCTGCTCCAGCTCCTCAAGCGGAACGTCCAAGTAATCCTCAGGGCGCTTATACTTTTGAAATAAAGAAGCTGTAACCTTATTTACCGTTTCATCTGTACATTGCGCCGACAGCAGCACAGCTATCGTAAGCTCAAACGGGTTGCTGTGATTCAGCTCGCAGTGCGCATCTGGAAACATGTCCGCAATTATATCCAGTACATGACGCATTTTCTGTTTCGCAATCATCGTCCTCTCCCCTAATCAAACACTATCGTTCAAAGTGTAGCGAAATTTGTCACGGTTAGCAACCGAAATCAAGCATATTCTATAAAAAAACTGCCCAAATGGGCAGTTTTTTCACAAAATATAAATATCTAGAGCCATTTTGCTTCAAATTGGTTCTAATTTTATGGCTTTACGATCGCGACAGCATTGTTACGGAAGCTGTAAATCGTAATAGCATCACCTGATTTAAAAGCAGTTACGGCAATCGTATTTCCATTTTGAGTATATTTTGTTGTGCTGGTTACATTAAAATAATTCCGATTATCTGAATCTGTTACTTTCTCTGTCCAAACTTGGTTAACTTTAGAATCATAATAGGAGAAAACCCGATTTTCTCCCAAAGCTGCGGTAACTTGCGTTTTGGAATCATTTGTTTTAACAATCTCAACGTAATCTCCTACAGCTAGTAGGCTAGTCGAGGTTCCTTGCGTTTCACCCTTAATGATTAGGAAACCTTTATCTTCATTAATAACAGCTGCTTGTCCAGATAAATCTGTTATGGAGATACTGTTTTGTGAGATGGACTGCACTCTGCCATAGGTAGCGCTTATACTTCTTATCGTTTGCGCTGTTGTACCTAAATAACTGACATTGACGATAGATCCTGGTGAAATTTGTTCTATGTTGAGCTTGGCACCTGCATCATTGATTAATTCGGCATTTAAGACATACAAATCAAAAGCCGCAGTCGTTGCATTTTTCACTCGTAATTTTTTATTCATCGTATCGACAGAAACCACTTCGTATTGAATGCTGCGATTTGTTTTAATCGTTGATACGCGATCTTGGCCATTATTCAATTCCAGTGTCAACATTTCACCAACCTTTAAGTCGCTGTACGTAGAGTTAGCTTGACCTGCAATCTCAACATAAGCACTCGTATAAGGCAATGAAACTTCTGCACCGCCATCAATCTTAACGGTTATCAAATTTCCTGTGGAATTTAATGAAACTAAAGTACCCACATATTTCGTTAAAAATTGTAGGGAAACGATCGTGTTTCCAGTATAGGAAATAACGATTTTACGGTTCTGAGTTAACAGATTGTATGAAGATGCAAGCGTCATCGCAGCTCCATTGTATTCAATTTTAGTGCGATCAGTAAAATACAAGGCTTGTGCATTCACGCCGTTAGCATCCACGATTGTTAACAATTTTTTATCATATACATAGCTGGCAATTTGTGCGCCTGCTAGTATCTTCACGTTACGGTTCGTAACCTTGATTTTTGTCACCTTATCATCTGAATTCAAGGTCAGCTCCACTTGATCCGCTTCTTTAATCAGATCAACCGTCGTTGCATTAACCATGCCGTTAATTTCAACAATGACATTGCTAGCCATAAATTTTGAAACGAGTGTAGTGCCTTCTTTAATCGTAATCAGCTCACCGTCAGTACCATAGAATATACCCGACGCTGCAGTTGGATTCGCTTGGGAAGCAGCAACAATTTTCAAAGTGATTGGCGTATCTCTGAACGTATCTTGGATAATTGTAATTTGACTGTCTCTTTTGATCGAGCTCAATGAAATGGCTTTGCCTTCATTGTCCACAACAGAAACAGCATCGGTATAATAGATTTCAACTGGTTTATTATCCATCCAAATATATAATTTTTTCTCAGCAGCAATGACGCGATCCAGTGTGCCTGTTAACGTTTTCGCATGAACTTCGTCTCCCTGCACCTCAACATACAAGGCTTTACCGTCCTTTGCAATAACCGTCACATCACCATATTCAAGCAACTGCTGCTTCGTAATTGGCGTTTCAGAATCAAAGCGGTAATACAAGGTATCTGCGCCAAGTGAGTAGGTTGTTTCTTTTTTGTCGCTAAAGATTGTCATTGAATTATCCGTTATTTTTGTTACGATACCGTTCGTTTGTCCTTCATAAGCAACGGGATAAAGCTTTTGAGCTCGACTGAACATCGTTGCAATGCTTGCTCTTGTTACATTAGCTTTAGGGTCAAACTTTACTGTTGTTACTCCTTTTACAAGCTCTAACTTGGATGCTAGATTAACGTAGCCCAAGTATTTAGCAGTAATCTGAGCGGAATCTGAGAAAGTTGAGGCTGTATTTTGCAAACGAACCGCTTCACTGTCCTGACCAATCGCTCGAACCATGAGCTTCGTTACCCATTCCCGAGAGGCAGGCTTAGTTCCCCATGCTGTTTTTGAATCTTTCTTTGCATTCGCATACTCATCTGCTTGATCAAGCAGACCCTCTTGAAAAGCCATTAAAATATAAGGTTTGAAATAATTACTCACTTTAAAGGATGGATCAAAACCAATTTCACTAGTGCTGTCTACTTTATTAGCTAAACCAGCGAAACGCAGTGCCATAATAACAGCTTCTTCTTGGGAAACGCTTTTATTGGGACTAAATATAAAAGTATTGCCTGCTGCTGTATACCCTTGAATGATCTGTTGAAGAGCTAGCTTAGCAATATGCTTCTCAGCCCAATGTCCAGCAGTAATGTCTGTAAAAGGTGTCGTTAACGCTGCAGCCGCACCCACTTGTGACGGCATGACAAAGCTGCTTCCCGCTACTAGCGAAAAAGTCAGTGCGCCAACTATAATTTTTTTGCTTGCAAAGTTAAATGTCATCGTTGATTTCCCCTTAAATTTTTTAATGACCTCAGAAGCAGCAAAAATAACTGCCTCTGAAGCCATTCTCAAATTTCTCTTATTATTCTCTAACCATCGGGTGCTCTAGCTCTACATGCCCCATTAAGGTATCAATGGCTTGACCATCTGCTAATAAATCAATGCTATTTACAAAATCAAACTGAAATAATGTTTTTTTGAGCGTTTCAAGGACAAGCATTTCTCCAGGAGCACCAAGACGAGCTTCATCTGGCAAATGAATATCCAGTGTAACTTTATCATCTTTAAGCTCGACAGATTTCACTTCAATCGGTTTCCAAATTGAACTCGTGTTTTCCCCACCGTCTTGCTGTAATGCAGAAACAGCTGCTTTCACCAAATCTGCATTGGTTTCATAAGTCAGCTTGACTGGGTACTCTACTGTTTCAAGCCCCTCAGAATCGGTTAAATAAATAATAGTCTCGCGTTCATTTGGAACAGCAGTCGGTTCGGGTGAAGGAGAAACGGTTGCTGTAGGCTCTGTTATGTTGCTTCCCGTTTGATTGCCAGACTTGCCTTGCACGCCACAGCCCGTAATCGCTACTGATAAAACGAGAACAGCAAGCAGCCCCTGTGCTTTGAATTTTTTCATTACACTGAACACCTGCTTTCTATTTAACTTTTAAGAATTCATACATTCCTGCTACTAATTCTGATGCAATTCTATTTTGTGACGCATCATCATAAAGCATTTTTGCGTCAGACGTATTGGAGAGGAAACCAGCTTCAACCAGAACTGCTGGCATGGTCGTATCTTTAATGACCTTGAACGCCTCTTTTTTCACTCCGCGATCTCTGATTTTCGTAGCCGCTACTAAATGCGTATTAATAATTTTAGCTAACGCCAAGCTATTGTCATGGTAGTAATACGTTTCTGAACCAGTAGCTGTTGGCGTTGTTGCTTTATTGGCATGTATGGATATAAAGAGATCAGCTTTCAATGAATTCGCTAATTGCGGCCGCTCTGCGAGTGACGGATAAGTATCGCCCGTTCTCGTCATCACAACCCTTACCTTTCCATCCTTTTCAAGAAGCGCCTGCATTTTTAAAGCAACGCTAAGCGTGAATTCCTTTTCCCAACGTTTTAAAATACTTTCCGCGCCAGGATCTGAACCACCATGTCCCGCGTCAATGACAATGAGTTTCTTAGTGGAGCCTACTGGAGGCGTAGTTGGATTCGGATCAACGGGTTTAACAGCTTCACTTGATACAAAATCAAAGCGAATCTGACCTGCATTCTCTGTCATTGCATAGTCTGTCTTGTCAGGGACAAGAAAGACCAAGCGTGCGATGTCAGGTGACTTAGAGAACTGTGAAAAACGATAGCCTTGCAAATAAGTGCTGTCCGTTACAGAAACCTCTACCTGTCCATTTACAAATAATGGCGTAAGATTAGAAGAATAGACTGCTCCTGGAAGATCAAATACAATCCGTTTTGGATTGTCCAGATAAAGCGGTTTGTTTGCTTTAACTGTGCCATTATAGCTAATTGTCACGCTGTTGGCTCCATCAAACGACACGTCTGTGATTTCAGCCGTAGAAGTTGGAGCTTCTGGATCAACCGGAACCTCAGGTACAGTAGGCTTCTCGTACATATGTACTTCTTTTTCAGCATTTTTCCACTCAACCAAAAGGCCGAATTGCTCACCTATAAAGCGAAGCGGAACGAGCGTCTTACCTTTTACAATCGTTGCTGACGTATCCATCTGAACTAACTGACCATTCACAATTGCCGTTTTGTCATTCAACTTGAGCTTAATGACATTATTACCATTGATGACCGTCGCTGTTTTTGTTATGTTGTCCCAGTTTATTTGATAGCCCAATCCTTCTGATACCGTCCGCACCGGTACTACCGTTGAATTATTAATGATTTGCGGAGTGACATCAGTCTTTAACAACTGGCCATTCAAAAACAACTTAGGGACGACCTCTGCAGCTTGTCCTGCAGCGGCGAACATCGTGAAAAAAACCGACATAAACAACATAATGGATACTAATTTCTTCATTTCCCACCTCGATGACTGATATTGCCCGCATCGAATGCGTTCATTCGACTTTTACAGACGACAATATAGACGCAGCTTGTCAGAAAAAGTTGCGTTAAAAGTAAAAAAAGAACAATTCGCCGTTTGAGGTCGAATTGTTCTTTTTTATTTCCTTCGATTAGACAAGCTCAGCGGCGCGTTTTTGCTCATAAGCCGTAATTTTGTCTTCATGCTGAAGAGTCAAACCAATGTCATCTAGACCTTGCAGCAAGAACTGGCGACGGTGCTCATCAAGTTCAAAAGCAATCGTAAGTCCATGCTCATCTGACAATTGTTTGTTTTCCAAATCAACATTCAATTTGTAGCCATCGAATTTAGCAGTGCGTTGGAAGATTTCCTCTACTTGCTCTTCGCTAAGTTTAATCGGAAGAATACCGTTTTTGAAGCAGTTATTGTAGAAAATGTCCGCATAGGACGGTGCAATGATAACTTTAAAGCCGTAATCAAGAATCGCCCAAGGCGCGTGCTCACGTGAAGATCCGCAGCCGAAGTTGGCACGGGATACGAGTACCGAAGCACCCTCATAACGAGGCTTGTTTGGTTCGAATTCCGCATTTACTCCGCCATCTTCGTGAAAACGCCATTCAAAGAATAGAAATTGGCCAAAGCCGCTGCGCTCAATGCGCTTCAAAAATTGTTTAGGTATAATTGCATCAGTGTCGACATTGACCCGGTCGACCGGGGCAACGATGCCTGTAAGTTGTTTAAACGGTTCCATATCGGATATACCCCTCTCTCACGTTCAATTAGTTGAGCACTTCGGATTTAATTTCCCAGTCGCGAACATCAGTAAAGTGACCTTTCACTGCTGCAGCTACTGCCATTGCCGGTGATACAAGATGCGTACGTCCGCCGCGGCCTTGACGGCCTTCAAAGTTACGGTTAGATGTGGATGCGCAGCGCTCGCCTGGTTTCAATACGTCTGGGTTCATTGCCAGACACATGGAGCAGCCTGCATCACGCCATTCAAAACCTGCTTCAGTGAAGATTTTGTCCAAGCCCTCTTTCTCAGCTTGAATTTTGACACGGCCTGAACCTGGAACGACGATAGCCGTTACACGATCGCTTACTTTGTAGCCTCTTGCAATTTCAGCCGCAGCGCGCAAATCTTCGATACGTCCGTTTGTACAAGATCCGATAAATACATAATCGATTTCGATTTCATTCATCGGAGTGCCTGGTTTAAGATCCATATATTCAAGTGCAGCTTCAGCTGCTTTACGCTCATTTTCAGTAGGAAGATCAGCAGGGAATGGAACCTTCGCTGTAATGTTCGTACCCATACCAGGGCTAGTTCCCCAAGTTACTTGCGGGATAAGAGCATCTACATCAAAGTGTACAACTGTATCGTACTCAGCGCCTTCGTCAGTTGTAAGCTGTTTCCAAGCCTCAACTGCTGCATCAAAGTTAGCCGGTGCATATTGACGACCGCGAAGATAATTAAAAGTTGTTTCATCTGGAGCGATCAGTCCTGCTCTAGCACCGGCTTCGATTGACATGTTACAAACCGTCATACGCTCTTCCATCGTTAGGCTTGTAATAGCCTCGCCAGTGAATTCGATAACATAACCAGTTGCAAAGTCAGTACCGTATTGAGCGATAACACCAAGAATCAAATCTTTTGCTGTTACGCCTGGTTTACGTTTGCCTGTGAAGCGAACCTCAAGCGTTTTTGCTTTCGATTGCTGCAAACATTGTGTTGCCATAACGTGCTCAACTTCACTTGTTCCGATACCGAACGCCAAAGCGCCAAATGCACCGTGAGTTGAAGTATGGCTGTCACCGCAAACGATCGTTTTACCTGGATGTGTAAGTCCAAGCTCAGGACCCATTACGTGAACAACACCTTGATCAAGACTATCAAGATCATACAAGGTTACGCCGAAATCTTTACAGTTTTGAGTCAGTGTATCAATTTGTTGCTTGGAGATAGGATCAGTAATGTTGAAACGATCCTTCGTTGGTACGTTATGATCCATCGTTGCGAACGTTAGGTCCGGACGACGAACTTTACGGCCAGATAGGCGCAGGCCTTCGAATGCTTGCGGTGATGTTACTTCGTGCACGAGCTGCAAATCAATATAAATAACGCTCGGTTTTCCATCTTCTTGATGAATGACGTGATTGTCCCAGATCTTTTCAAACATTGTTTTTTTCGTCATTATATTCACCCCATCGTTTCATTAAATCTTCTGCTTTTCTTAACTAAAACTACTATATCATTTCTTTCTTCATTGATCCAAGATATAATATCTATAAAGTTTATAGATAATAACTATAACGAATCATGCTTGTTCATTTCATTTAATAGGGAGCTCATTGACATGGAACTAAGACAGCTCAATTACGTTATTCAGATCGCTTTGGAGAAAAACTTCTCTCGTGCAGCCGAGAAGCTCCATATCGCGCAGCCTTCGCTTAGTCAGCAGTTGTCTAAGCTAGAGCAAGAGCTTGGTGTTCTGCTTTTCCGACGTACAACCAATTCCGTTGAACTTACGCAAGCCGGACAGGTGTTTATTGATAAATCACAATCCATTTTAGATGCTGTTGAGCAATTAAAACAAGAAATGGACGATATGGCTCAAATGCGCCGCGGCCGGCTAGTAGTCGGAACTCTACCTATTACCGGATCACATATATTGCCGCTCGTGCTTCCTGTATTTGGTGACTTGTTCCCACAAATCGAAATCGTGCTCGTTGAGGATACGACAGCAAAGCTTGAGCAGCTCACTGCGAGCGGCGGTACAGATTTAAGCTTGCTTTCCCTTCCCCTTATAGACAACTCGCTGTCTTGGGAGCCTTTTATGGAAGAAGAAATCTGCCTAGCCGTTCCCCCGCAGCATCCGCTTGCTGCTCGAGAAGGATCGATTGAAATTCCTGAGCTGCGGGATGAGCCCTTTATTGTGCTTAAACGCGGACAAGGTTTTCGTCAGATTACCGTAGACTTATGTGAACAGAAAGGTTTTTCACCGCAAATTGTATTCGAAAGCAGTAATATAGAAACGGTTCAATCCTTAGTGGCCGCTGGTATGGGAATCGCCTTCGTACCGAAAATGCTGACTCGCGCCAAAGGATCTGAATTCGCTCCAGCCTATTTGCAGCTTTCTACGAAGCCGACAAGGACGCTAGTAATCGCAAGCCGCAAGGGCAGATACCTCTCCAAAGCGGCTGTTGCTTTTATCCAAACCTTGAACCAAACGATGAATAACTTTCGTTAACTAATTTTCATATAGTGTTGGTCTGCGATCTTCAAATACTGGGATTTTGGCACGAACCGCATCTACGAGTGATAAGTCGATATCTGCGAACAGAATCGTTTCTTCTTCACCAGCCTCTGCAATAATTTCTCCCCAAGGATCAAGAACGAGGGAATGACCGAAGAAATGTGAATCGCCGCTCGTTCCCATCCGATTGCATGCGATGACAAACATTTGATTTTCAATGGCACGCGCAGTAAGAAGTGTGCGCCAATGATGAAGGCGCGGATGCGGCCATTCTGCTGGAACAAACAGCAGTTTGGCACCTTCCAGCGCCAGCTTTCGAGCTAGCTCAGGGAATCGAATGTCATAGCAAATCATCATTCCCGCCTGAGCGCCTTCAATTTCCAGCTTACCAAGCTTGTCCCCTGCTACTAAGTATTTTTCCTCTTCCATCAATCGAAATAAATGTATTTTCGAATAGTCGGCCACCCTATTTCCATCACGATCGAATGCATAGATCGTATTACGCACATCACTTTCTTTCAACTCAGCAATCGATCCGCCTATAATATGAACCCCATGCTTTTTACTGAATGCAGAAAGAAAGGCTATTGTACGCTCCCCATTGGGATCTGCTAATGTTTGAATTTCTGATAAGGCATAACCTGTATTCCACATTTCAGGAAACATGATCACATCGGGCTTTACAACACCGCTAACCGCTTCATCCAGCATGGAGCTTAACTTCGCGAAATTCACTTCTGGATTTCCAGCTTCTATATTCATTTGCAGCAATGCAAGTCGTAATTTATTGATCATCATACTGCGTTCCTCCCCAATTAGCTTTTTTTCCTAATGATACCGTCTCATGGTTCAGTGTCAAGATGGGAACTGTAATGGAGAAGCCTTTCCCACTTTACGATGAAAAAGGAGAATGTCCGTTATGCTTCCCAAAAGATTAACCGCGATGTTTATTGCTTTCTTTACCTTATTTGTATTTTCACAAGCTGCAGCCGCTCATCCTGCTGGAACAGAGCCTGCATCCGAAACGACATTGAAGCCTGTTCAGGTTTTTGATGTCGCAGCCGGGAAAATAATTAAAACCATTCCTAATGATGCAGCCATACAAGCCCAAGCGATCACTTGGTTAGGCTCTATAACTGGACTAGCCCCCCAAGTTTCCAATGACGAGAGCTGCAGCTATGTTTACCGCGTTCCGCTGCAGAAAACAGTAACAGTTAAATCAAAGGATATCTCAGTAACTTCTGACGATGTCTTCCTGTTCAGCTGCAAGGATAAACCACCGATGCTGCTCATGTTTGATGATAAGCGCAGACCTTTTCTGTTTCTCTTCAAAGCGGATATTCAACCCTTTATAAAGCTTGTTGGTATACCTGCTTCTTAACAGGCACTCTTCTCATCCACTCACATTCATGCTACATTAATGCTACTGTATAGATAGCGATTTTGTCATGTGGAGTGTGAAGTATGAATACGCAAATCAGTCAACACCCTATTCAACCTGCGGATCGGATGAATATCCTGCCGACGCAATTTTTTGCCAAGCTGGTTGCCAAAGCTAATGCGCAAACAGCCAAAGGACATGATGTAATCAATTTGGGACAAGGCAATCCGGACCAGCCGACCCCTCCCCATATTGTTGCTCAGCTGCAGGAAGCTGCTGCTAATCCCTTGTACCACAAGTATCCGCCCTTTCACGGCTACCCTTTTCTTAAGGAAGCTGTAGCAAAGCGCTACAAGGAAGATTATGATGTTGATCTTGATCCGACCACTGAAGTTGCGATACTATTTGGCGGAAAAACAGGATTAGTTGAAATAAGTCAATGCTTACTTAACCCAGGGGATGTTTGCCTAGTACCTGATCCCGGCTATCCTGACTACTGGTCCGGCGTAGCACTGGCAGGAGCAGAAATGTCTTTTATGCCTTTGACCGAAGAAAACAGCTATTTACCTAATTATGAAGCTATTAGTCCTGAATTGCTGCAAAGGGCAAAGCTCATGTTTATGAACTACCCTAATAACCCAACCGGAGCGGTAGCAAATGCTGAGTTTTATGCTCAAACCGTTGAATTTGCAAGGGAACACGGAATTGTTGTAGCAAGTGATTTTGCTTATGGAGCTATAGGCTTTGATGGAAATCAACCTATCAGTTTCTTGCAGACACCTGGCGCGAAAGAAGTCGGTGTTGAATTCTATACATTATCCAAAACCTATAATATGGCTGGTTGGCGAGTGGGCTTTGCCATTGGCAATGCTGAAATCGTCAGACTTATTAACCTGATCCAGGATCATTATTACTGCAGCTTATTTGGCGGCATACAGGAAGCTGCTGCACTCGCACTGACGGGTCCTCAGCAATGTGTTGCAGATTTAAAAGCCATGTATGAAAGCAGACGAAATGCTTTATTTTCCGCATTAGATCGTATCGGCTGGAAAGCTGCTAAGCCTGGAGGCTCTTTCTTCTGCTGGCTGCCCGTACCTTCCGGTCATACTTCTGAATCATTCGCTGATTTATTGTTGCAGGAAGCTCATGTGGTTGTAGCACCAGGAGTAGGCTTCGGCACACACGGCGAGGGCTATGTGCGACTTGGTTTACTAACAGATGAAGCACGTCTTCAAGAGGCTGTTGAACGGATTGGAAAGCTTAATTTATTTTAGTTGAAATCCAGCCGTTTGCCTTGCTTTACAGAGGTTTAGGATCATGATATGCTTAGAAGAATTGAACATGAAACGTGATGACGGGACTAGTAAGCATGCAGGGTCGCGATCAGAGAGTAAATTCCATGGGCTGTAAGAATTTACCGAAGGCCGCTTGCTGAACCTACCTCCGAGCGGCCGGCTATGAACCGGACAGCGCCTTCTGTTATAGGCTTAAGCTGGATGATCTTCTTTGCGTTGATCATCAACAAAGGTGGTACCGCGGAAGCAGAGACTTTCGTCCTTTATGGACGGGAGTCTTTTTGTTGTCACGAAACAAGCATAGGATGGGATTAATGATGTCTGAACGTGTAGTCATAAAAATTGGCAGCAGCTCTCTTACGTCTGAAGAAGGTGGATTAAACCGCGAGCGTATTCAGTATTTCGCAGCTGAGCTTGCTTCCCTGCATCAAAAAGGTGATGGTGTTATGCTCGTCACATCTGGAGCAGTTGCCGCTGGTTTTCGTCAAATTGGGTATACAGCAAAACCAAAGCTCGTACACGAGAAGCAAGCAGCCGCTGCTGTTGGTCAAGCGCTGCTTATGCAAGCCTATGAAGAAGCTTTCAATAAATATGGCATTGTTGCTGCTCAAATCTTACTCACGCGAGCTGATTTTTCGAACCGACGCCGCATTCAAAATGCTTTAATGACCATTGAAGAACTGCTCAGGCTTCGAATCATCCCGATTATTAATGAAAATGATACGGTAGCTACTGACGAGCTCGTGCCAAAATTCGGCGACAACGATAATCTTTCCGCACTTGTTGCAGCAATGACCAAAGCAGCTAAGCTGATTATCATTACGGACATGGATGGTTTGTACACCGAAGACCCTCGTAAAAATCCGCATGCTGTTAAAATCGATCGTGTAAACTTGATTTCGGAAGAAATTATGAAGCTTGCCGGAGGCGCTGGTTCTTCTGTCGGTACAGGCGGAATGCGCTCTAAAATTGAGGCTGCACGAATTGCCATGCGAGGCGGCGTTCATGCTTTTATCGGAAAAGTGCAGCAAGAAGGTGATCTTAACCTTGCTGTTGCAGGCAATGGCAAGGGCACCTACTTTGATACGGAGCGTGACAGCTTACCGATGAAGAAGCAGTGGTTAGGCTTCCACTCCATGCCGCAAGGTCGTATTACGGTCGATGACGGCGCAGTGACTGCCTTGTTGGAAGGCGGCAAGAGCCTCCTACCTGCTGGGGTTACGGACACGCAAGGCGATTTCAATCCTGGCGATGTCGTAGAGGTCATTAACAAGCTCGGTGTAATACTAGGCAGAGGAGTCGTTAATTATGCAGCATGGCAAGTGCAAGCAGTGGCAGGATTAACGACTCAGGAAGTCATGCGCCGTGTTGACGTTTCTCATATTGAGGTCATTCATCGTGACGAATGGATTTCATTAAAATAATAAGGAGGATTACGACATGACTATTATTAGTGAAGTGAGACAAAAAGCAACTTTAGCAAAACAGGCATCGACGATTATGAATACGTTGACTTCAGATCAAAAAAATACAGCTCTTATACATATGGCAAATGCCTTGCTGGATCAACAGGCTGCCATCATAGCTGCAAATAACTTGGATATTGAACGAGGACGCGAGCAAGGAACTAGCCCTTCTCTGCTGGATCGACTCGCTCTAAACAGCGACCGTGTTGCTGCAATTGCTGAGGGCTTGCGCCAAATCGTTGATCTGCCAGATCCAGTTGGAGAACTGCTCGAACAATTCAACCGTCCTAACGGCCTTAAGGTAGAAAAGGTAAGAGTACCACTTGGCGTTATAGGAATGATATATGAAGCCCGTCCTAATGTTACAGTAGATGCAGCAGGACTTTGCTTGAAGACAGGCAACAGTGTCGTCCTTCGCGGCGGTTCTGCAGCGCTTGAATCCAATCGCAAAATCGTTGAGATTTTAAAGACTGCACTTCAACAAACCGATATGCCAGCTGAAGCTATTCAGCTAATTGAAGATTCTGATCGCGCATCTGTTAATGAGATGCTGAAGCTGAACGGCTTGCTTGATGTAGTCATCCCGCGCGGAGGGGCTTCACTTATTCGCAATGTCGTTGAGAATGCGACTGTCCCAGTTATTGAAACAGGCGCAGGCATTTGCCATACCTTTGTTGATGCAAGTGCAGATTACGATATGGCGGCAGACATTGCTTTTAACGCAAAGGTTCAACGTCCCTCTGTATGTAATTCCATGGAAACTCTTCTTCTTCATGAAGCATTTGCAGAGAAATATTTTGATAAGCTAGCTGATCGATTTATCAAAGCAAACGTAGAGCTACGGGGTTGTGAACGCACTCTCGCTTTACTTCCAACCGCAAAGCCTGCTACCGATGAGGATTATAGCACAGAGTACAATGATTACATTATGAATATTCGCATCGTTTCAAATCTTGAAGAAGCACTCGATCACATTCGCCGCTTCAGCACGAAGCATTCTGAATGTATTGTAACCGAAGATAAGCAAAATGCTGATCGTTTTATTCAAGACGTTGATGCTGCTGCGGTTTATCATAATGCTTCCACTCGCTTCACTGACGGCTTTGAATTCGGATTTGGCGCTGAGATCGGCATCAGCACGCAAAAGCTTCATGCTCGCGGACCAATGGGTCTCCCAGCACTAACATCTATGAAATATCGTATCTACGGGAATGGACAAATAAGGGGTTAAGCTTACCCCTCATTTCTACGACAATCAATCCTATAAAATGGAGGAATACAACAATGTCCCTAGTAACGCAAAACGGTATCCAATCCCTTCAACTTTGCTTCTACGGTGCTGGCTCAATGGCCGAGGCAGTTGCAAAAGGATTAATTAATGAGAAACTGGTCGATGCCAGCCGCATATCTATGCTAAATCGTCAAAACGAGGAACGTCTTAACGAGCTGCATAAAGCTTATGGCGTTCAAACCGTAATTCAAGGCACTAGCAAAGAAGAATATTTACGTCATTCCGACATCATCTTCCTAGCTATGAAACCCAAAGATGCAGCTGAAGCTATTGCTGCCATCAAGCCTTTTATCCATTCCAATCAACTCATTATTTCATTCATCGCCGGCTTGTCAATCAACGCGATTGAACAGCTGCTGGGTGGCTCGTTTCCAATCGTACGATCAATGCCAAATACTTCATCAACCATTGGTCTTGGGGTAACCGGCATAAGCTATTCCGAGAATGTAACCTCACAGCAAAAGCTGCTTACAGAAGCGATTTTCAAATCCGTAGGTATTAACGCAGTCGTCGATGAGTCTCTTCAGCAGGCGATAACTGGAGTTTCCGGCAGCGGTCCTGCTTACGTATATTATTTCATGGAATCTATGATCGAAGCAGCCAAGGGGCTTGGATTAGCATCTGATGAAGCAAAAGAGCTTGTCGTTCAAACTGTTCTTGGCGCTGCAGAAATGGTACGAGCAACAGGTGAAGAGCCTGCGGAGCTTAGACGAAAGGTCACCTCGCCAAACGGAACAACTCAAGCAGCAATTGAAATGATGCAACAAAATGGTTTCTCTGAAACAATCATTAAAGCGGTCAATCGGTCAGCCGAGCGTGCTGGTGAGCTGGGTGCTGCTATTGAAAGGAGCATAAACGAATGATCGGCATGTGTATTGCAACTTACCGTTCCTATGATGATAATGCTGATTTCAACAAAAAGGCACTCTCAATCGCCGTTGGTTTAACGGTAGGCAGCTGGACAGAGCTTCCTGAAGCCCAGAAGGCTGATATGGAGAAGCATCTAGGTAAAGTATTATCAATCCAAGTTCATGAGCCGGAAAATGCTGCTCCAGGCGAACGTTATGCCGATATTCAAATTGCTTACCCGGATATTAACTTCAGCCGTGATCTGCCGGCTTTGCTCGTTACCGTATTCGGCAAGCTCTCCATGGATGGCAAGATCAAGCTACTTGATCTTGATGTATCAGAGACATTCGCTTCCGCATTCCCTGGTCCAAAATTCGGGCTAAACGGCGTTCGCGATCTCTTAGGTGTACATGATCGTCCATTGCTCATGAGTATTTTCAAATCCGTAGTTGGTTACGATCTTGCTAATCTGCAGGATCAGTTCTACAAGCAAGCTTTGGGCGGTGTAGATCTAATCAAGGATGACGAAATTTTGTTTGAAAATCCGCTTACACCGCTGGAGAAGCGTGTGGAGGCATGTATGGATGCAGCACGCCGCGCTGAAGCAGAAACAGGTCAAAAGCTGCTTTACGCTGTTAATTTAACGGGGCCAACATCTCAGCTTGCTGCTAATGCTCGAAAAGCAATTAATGCCGGCGCTAATGCATTGTTGTTCAATGTGCTTGCTTATGGCTATGATGTTTTACATGAACTAAGCAGCGACAAATCCATAAATGTTCCGATAGCAGCACATCCAGCTATGGCTGGAGCGATGTATCCATCGCCTCATTATGGCATCTCAGCATCCCTTCTTTTGGGCAAGCTCATGCGTCTTGCTGGAGCTGATCTTGTGCTTTTCCCATCGCCATACGGTTCTGTTGTTATGCCAAAAGAAGAAAATTTAGCAGTTAAAGATGCTTTACTTGCTCCGCTGCATGGTTTGCGGACTAGCTTCCCAGTCCCTTCAGCCGGTATTCATCCAGGTCTAGTTCCGCTAATTTTGAAGGACTTCGGCACAGACGTTGTTGTAAACGCAGGCGGGGGCATACATGGTCATCCCATGGGTACTGCAGCAGGCGGACAAGCATTCCGCCAGGCTATTGCAGCTACGTTGAGCGGTGTTTCACTGCGAGATGCAGCCGCACAAGCGGGTAATGAACCGCTGCAAGCTGCGATTAACGCATGGGGGATCAAAGAATAATGACAGACAACCATACAGCTAAGAAACGCATCGTGTTTTGTGATTTTGACGGAACGATTACGGTGAATGACAATATTATTGCGATTATCAAACATTTTAATCCAGATGGCTGGGAGAAAATTGCAGAAAGAACGATTTCGCAAGAAATCACAATTAAGGATGGAGTTACACAATTATTCCGTCTCCTCCCTGCATCTCTTCATAAGGAAATTGTTGAATTCGGAATTTCAAATGCTCGTATCCGTGATGGATTTTCCGACTTTCTTGCTTATTGCAAAGAAGAGGAAATTCAGCTGTTAGTAACGAGCGGCGGCATTGATTTTTTTGTTCATCCTATCTTGAAAGCATTTGATATTCCTGCTGAACAAATCTATTGCAACAGCAGTGATTTTAGCGGTGAACGCGTTGAAATTTTATGGCCGAATCCATGCGATGAGCATTGTACGAATGATTGCGGCATGTGTAAGACAACGATCATGCGTTGTTTCCCTGCTGATGAATACGAACGCATCATTATTGGTGACAGCGTCACTGATTTTGAAGGCGCCAAGCTTGCGGATGTCGTATTCTCCCGTTCTCACTTAACGGTAAAATGCAAGGAGCTTGGGCTCCCGCATCATGAATATGAAACCTTCCATGATATCATTAACTATATGAATGCCGAAAGGACGACTTCAAAATGAGTTTTCAACAAATCGCACTAGAGGACAAACAACGCGCGTTAGCGGAACTGCGTGACGTAAAAGAATTATTTGCATCACGCGGCTGGTTCCCTGGCACAAGCGGCAACTTATCTGTAAGAGTTGGTGACTATAAGGCTGATGAATTCCATTTTGCGGTTACAGCCAGCGGCAAGGACAAAACCGTTCATACACCAGAGGATTATTTGTTCGTCGATCAAGAAGGCAAACCATGTGAGACAACTCGTCTTAAACCGTCTGCTGAAACGCTGATTCACTGTGAAATATACAAGCTAACTGGCGCTGGAGCCATCTTCCATATTCATTCTGTCTATAACAGTGTCATTTCTGAATACTTCTGGGATCGCAGATCAGTGCCCGTTGAGGGCGTTGAGTTGATCAAGGGCTTTAACATTTGGGACGAAGAAGCACAAATCGAAATTCCTATCGTCTCAAACTTTGCTCATATCCCTTCTATCGTGCCTGAGATTACAGATCGCATCATTCCAAACATCCCAGGTATTTTGCTTCGCAAGCACGGTATTTACGCTTGGGGCGCTAACGCATTTGAAGCGAAACGCCATCTTGAAGCATTCGAATTTATTTTCGAATACGTATACAAGCTTGAGCTTCTAAAAAGCGGCAAGCATTAATTCCTACTCATTACTTAACAAAAAAAGAGCAATCCAAAACGGTAGTCCGTTTGGGATTGCTCTTTTTCACTCTTATTCCCTATATAAATCCTTCCTTCCAATGTTCTTGATCAAGCGTATATTCATCTAAATAAAAGCAATCGATTGGATGTTCTTTGAATCCGGGCAGCCGCTTAAGTTTTTCAATTATCTGCTCTGCCTTTTGACGTGATGAGAAAATTCCAATTATTTTGGTTTCTTCGATAATCTCGCCCTGATGCTTCCAATTATAGCTATGTTGCAACAAAAATGCTGATCGCATCGTATTCATCCTCCAAAAGCTCTTCACACTTCACACTTAATCCCTTTAAAGTGTTCTTTTTTATAATTGTATACATGCTTTTTCATGTCAACAAGCATCCTATCTCTACCTTGCCTGTATTCGAATGACTTTATCCACTGCGGAAAAAATTATCCTATAAATTGTACCAATAATTGATTGAATCGGTCACGTTCTTCCCAGAATGCACCATGGCCGCTAAATTGAAAAGGTACAAGCTGTGAATTTTTGATTAGCTTATTTGTTTCCTGACCTCTTGCAAAAGGAACGATCTTATCGTGGATGCCATGTACTATTAAAGTAGGAACGAAAATCTTCGGCAAATCATTATATACATTCTCATCTCTAAGCATTTTTATTATGGCAGCTGTCGACCATCCTGCTGCCTCTATACACATTTGAAAAAACCAATCTGAGAATCGTTCGGTAATATACTGGAAGAAAAAAAGATCCGTAATCCCTTGCAGCATTTTAGGCCGATCATTCGCATTTTCAGCAAGGAGACCTGCAGCCGTTTCTTTAGTCATCCCAATTGGAGATGCAGCATCTATGAGAATGAGCTTAGAAACGCCGTATTCATCATATCTAGCCATATATCGAATGGCAATCGCTCCCCCAGTTGAGTGAGCCGCTATCGCGAAGTTCTCTAATTTCAGCGCATCAACTACCGCACGAACATCATCTGCCAATCTGTCATAATTGTAGCCGTCGAATGGTTTATCAGAATTCCCGAAGCCCCTCCAATCCATGCCAATGCATCGAAATCCCATAGCTGGGAGCACATCAAACTGATATTCAAACTGCTTATGACTTAATGGCCATCCATGAATAAATAGAATGGTTTTATTTCCCTCTGGATTTATATCCTCAATAAATACATTAACACCCGGCTCAACCGTAACAAAGTATCCCATACCGTTTCATCCTCTCCTATACGCATCACTTAGGTATATGAAGAGAATAAGCATATCTTTCCCAATCACAGAATCGTTGAAATATTTTTAACATATGGCTCTATAAATTGTTCGCGTTTTTAAAAGTTAATTTACAGAAGACAACAAAAAAGCTAAGCCTATCGGCTTAGCTTCTTCCTCCTCGGAACTTTTGCGAATGAGCTCGGGCTTCATCTGCATTCGTTACACGATTGCGGCTCCATTCAATCAATATTCGGTCAATGTACCTCAGACTTAGCTTGCCTGCGAACACCGCTTCTTTGAGTGCAAACCGTATGATCTCATCCGTATAGCGGTCTTCATCAAGCCAGCCAGAGATTGTCTCACATTCCATAGGCGATAACAACCGTCCAAGCTCCTGCTCGAACACACTAAACAGGTCTGATGTAGAAGCAGCATGAGGCTTCTGCGGCTGTCTTTCAGCCTTCTTCAGCTCGCGCTTTTGCTCGGCTGTTAATTGTGCTGCCTTCAGCAGCCAGCCGCTCCAATTATAACGTTCTGACTGCATGCCCGTTCCGCTGTCCACATACTCATCAATTGTCAGGAAATCATCCTTCATTAATCGACCGAGTGTTTGTCCTACGACTCGAACGGAAAGTCCCATCCGATCAGCAAGCTCCTCTGGTGTCGGAAAATCATTCAAATCCGCTTCCATATATACCATGATCTGCAGCAGCAGCATCGCTTCCGTATCCGACAAATCAAGCTGGCGGTATGTGCGCAGCAGCATAGCCGACACATGCACACCGCCTTCCTGCAGCGCAGCTGCCATCCCGTGCGAATACGCCTTCCAAATCTCGTTGTTCAATGCCTGCTGCCTCCTATATTAATCGTTATTGCACTTCAGCATGCTTTGCTAGCCTATACGTATCTCTTGCGATTAGAAGCTCTTCATTCGTTGGAACGACAAGCACTTTAATGCGGGAAGCATCCGTAGATATGACCCGCGCTTCCTTGCTCCGCTCCGCATTTCGAGTCTCATCCAGCTCGATGCCAAGGAATGAGATGCCTTCGCATACCGCCTTGCGGAAAATGACCGAATTCTCGCCTACGCCAGCTGTGAACACAAGTGTATCCAATCCGTTCATTGCCGCAGCATAAGCACCAATGTACTTTCTCATGCGATACGTATACATGTCAAATGCTAGCTTAGCGTTCTTGTCTCCATCACTCATCGCTTCTGTTACCTCGCGCATATCACTGCTGAGTCCTGATACAGCCAACATGCCGCTATGTTTGTTAAGCATAGAATTAACTTCATTCAAAGTCAATTCTTCTTTGTTCATAACATAAGGTACGATAGCTGGATCCAAATCACCGCTTCTCGTCCCCATCATGAGACCCTCAAGCGGTGTCATTCCCATACTCGTATCCAGTGATTTGGCATCTTTAATAGCTGCCAGACTCGCTCCGTTTCCGATATGACAAGTGATCATTTTAAGCGATTCGAGCGGTTTTCTCAAAAATTCTGCAGCTTGCTGACTTACATAAGAATGAGATGTTCCATGAAAACCGTATCTGCGTACTTTATGACGGCGATATAAGACCGTTGGAATCGGATACAAATAAGATGTATTAGGCATTGTTTGGTGAAAAGCAGTGTCAAACACAACAACTTGCGGCACATGCGGCAAATTCGCTTCGACGGCTGTAATCCCCATCATATGAGCGGGATTATGCAAGGGAGCTAGGTCAAATAGTCTCCGAATTTCATCTTTTACATCTTTTGTTACAAGAACCGAGCTGCTGAACACCTCGCCGCCATGTACCACTCGATGCCCGACGGCATCGATCTCTTCCATTTTTCCCAATGCTCCAAATTCTGGATGAATCAACATGTCACAAACACGTTTAACGGCTGTCACATGATCTAAAATGTCACTTACTTCTCGAACTTCAGTATTATTTACAGGCTTGTGAGTAATAATGGATGCATCCATTCCTATTCTTTCCACGTAACCGCTTGCAAGCACCGACTCATTCAACATATTATAGAGTTGGTATTTTAAAGAAGAACTTCCCGCATTAATGACAAGTACTTTCATTAGACTCGATCTCCATCCTTATCGTATTTAAAGAAGCCGATGCCCGTTTTCACACCAAGATGTCCCGCTCGCACCATTTTTTTGAGGACGATAGATGGACGGTACTTCAGCTCTCCATATTCACGGAACATGCGCTCTAACGCAGCAAGTACGGAATCTAGGCCGAAGCGGTCGCACATTTCAAATGGACCATGCTGGAATGAATAACCGATTCGCATTGCGTTATCGATATCTTCTGCAGATGCAACGCCTTCTTCAAGAACATGCAGCGCTTCATTAATAAACAAGCAAATGAGGCGTGAAGTTACGAAGCCAGGGGATTCAAAAACCATTACCCCTTTCTTTTGTATCGTATCTTCAACGAAATTTTTCGTGCTTATAAAGGTATCCTCTGATGTTTTCAGGCCGCGGACAATTTCAACAAGATCAATCTTGAATACTGGATATATGAAATGCATCCCAATCACTCGTTCGGGACGCTGCGTAACACTTGCCAGCTCAGTCAAACTTAGTGTGGATGTGTTGCTTGCCAAAATAACTTCTGGTCCGCAAATACGATCAATCATTTCGAAAACAGTCTTTTTACTCTCCAAATCCTCCGTAATGGATTCAATAACAAGCTCACAATCTGCAAGCTTCTCATAGCTAAGAGTAGGCTCAATTCTCGTCAGAACAAGCTTCTTCTCCGCTTTCGTAAGCGCCCATTTCTCGATCTGCTTGTCCAGACTGGTTTCAATCATATCAATAGCGTAATCAAGCCGCTCCTGGGAACACTCGATCATAATAACCTCTAAACCTTTTGAAGCCAGCATCTCGGCGATACCCTGCCCCATTGTTCCTGCTCCAACTACTCCAACTGTTTTTATATTCAATGCTGATGTCTCCTTTGGTGTGGTGTTAACCCCTTATAACCTATTGAGAAATAATAACTAGAGAAGCCTTTCATTTCTATTATAACTAATTTCAAAAAAAATAGAAGACAGACCCAAGGTCCGCCTTCTAATTGTAATATTTACGCTGCTGTATACTTCGTTAATAATTTTCTAAACTGATCGCCGCTTAGCGTCTCTTCAACCAATAAAGTCTCCAGAGATTCCGTGAAAACCATACGCTTTTGCTCTAACATCGCTTTAGTTTGAACCATGAGCTCATCGAGAATTGTTCGGTTTATTTGCGCCCACGCTTCCTTTGTCATCATGGAGGAGTCAATAATTCCGAGCTCAGTTAACCCAGATTCTACCAGCGTTTTGACAATATTTATGGATTGTTCAAAATCTCCTCGGGAGCCCGTGCTTCTGCCGCCATAAAACATTTCCTCTGCAGCAGCTCCGCCCAATGCGATCATAATTTGCTCATCCAAAAAAGACTTTGTATATAAATATTGATCCGCTTGCGGATTATGACGAACATAACCGAGCGCTTTACCGCGCGGAGACAAGGCAACCATCGATACGCTTCCAGGACGCACAAGCTCGGCCATAATGGCATGTCCAAGCTCATGAAGCGCCACCCGCTCTCGTTCTTCCTTCGTGGATTCCCGATCCGTCTTTTCACCCATCATAACCTTATCAATAGCCATCGTCATATGCCGCTCGGTAACCGCATCACTCTCATCACGAAGCGCATAAATAGCTGCTTCATTCATTACACTCTCCAACTGCGCACCTGAGAAGCCGAAAGATTCCGTTGCAATACGATCCAAATTGACATCCTTCGCAATTGGCTTATTGGTTGCGTGTATGTTCAAAATATGCAATCTGCCTTTCTTATCAGGCAAATCAACCTCTATTTGACGATCAAAACGTCCTGGACGCAGAAGTGCGCCATCCAGCATTTCTTTGCGATTTGTCGCGGCTATCAATAAAATACGCGGTGATTCATTTCCGTGAATGCCATCCATTTCTGTTAATAGCTGATTAAGCGTTTGATCATATTCTCGTTGTTGACCGCCATCACGCTTTCCACCAATCACATCAATCTCATCTATGAAAATAACAGCACTGCTTTTTCCAGCCTTTGTCGCTTTCGTACGTGCTTCTTTAAACAACTCACGAACACGGCCTGCACCTACACCAACATACATTTCAACAAATTCACTGCCTGAAGCTGCTAAATAAATAGAATCTGTATATTGGGCAGCAGCCTTAGCCAGTAATGTCTTGCCTGTGCCTGGAGGACCTGACAGCAAAATTCCTTTAAGCGGACGAATGCCCAGCTTAGCAATTCGCTCTTGGTGCACTAGAAAATCCAATGCCTCTACAAGCTCCTGTTTTGCTCGGTCCTGCCCTCCGATTTGTTCAAAGGTAAAGGATACCGATTTGCCATTAGAACGCCTTTGCTGCCTTGGCAGAGCGGTTAGCTTCCCTCTGCTTCGTGCTGCATAGAGAAGTGTACCGACTAATGCAGCGATGAGAATAACTGGTGTCACATTTTTTCCAATATAAATTAAAAAAGCCAAAAGAACAGGAATGGTTCCAATCGCAATTTCCGGCAAGTATTTGCGCATATTACCATGCCTCCAATTTTCCTGGTGTCCGCGGCAATACTACATATTTAACTGCTTCTTTATTTTTAATCGTTATATATACATTCGTATCATCCATCTCGGTTGAGATGCTTACTTCTTTGTGTAGTTTGGCAACATCATTCATTGCTGAAGGTATATCGGAATAAGCTTTGGTTTCCATTGCCTCTGCAACTTTAAATAAAGATGCATACCATAAGTCATCCAACTGCTTGCTTGTTTCTGACTTAATATCGAGCTTTAATTTTCGATCTGCAAATACACTTTTGTCGCTCGCCTTAATCGCTTCATAAATCTCCCTCACATTTGCATCAGGAGCCAATACAACTTCAATCGCGACCTCATTGCCGTTTATCACGGGCTTTGTCGAGGAGACGACACCATCTATTTGATTAAAAGCCTGCTTCAAAGGAGCAGCAATAGCCACTTGATTATATATTGTCCATCCGCCAAACAGCACAATAGCACTAATGCTAGCAACTACTATAATAGGAATTACACGTAATTTCTTCATTAGTCAGATGCCTCCCACAGATATATATGTTATTTGTGTAAATTAGTATATCACATTTGCTATACCGTAGTATATCACACATATCTGCGAGATTTCTTGTGTAAAAATAGGAAACGGAGCCTTACGGCTCCGTTTTGGCTGGCAGTCGATAGCTATTAACCAAGCTGCCACTGTCAAAAGTATAAAAATCATAATAATAAAGCTCCGGATTATTACCGATACTATAAAAAACTTCCCATACCCGCTGACCGTCCAGCAGGCCTGGCTGAATTCTTTTGATGGATGCATCTCCTTTGGAGGAGTTGAATGCTTCCTTTATTTCTTGTTTGGATTTTCCGTCAGATGCCAGAATCGTTTCGGGCTCTTTATCTTCCGTTATCCATACAAAAACTTTATTGTCTTCTTGATCATTGCCTTCTACGATCCAGCTTTTCTTATCCCAGATATGTGTGTAGATCGTCTCTACACTTTTTAAATTTGCTGCTTCAACTGCCTTAGCTTCCGCATCATTTGTTGAAGCCCAAGTCGTTTTTTGAATCTCACGATAGTAAAAGCTGAACGAAGTAATCAATACCAAGATGCAAGCAGTAATGACAAAAATCCATCTCTGCAACGTCATGATTGGCCGACGTCTCTTCGTAGAGTTACGCATTAAGCTTTGAGCAAGCGATCGAAGCTTGCTTGCGCCTCGTAACGAATTTTCTCTTCATCAAGCAGGGTACATGCCCCATTCTTCACTACTTGGCGCCCATCAACCCATACATGCTGAACATCCCGGCCAGAACCAGAATATACGAGATGAGATACGATATCCGTTTGTGGGTAGAAATGCGGTTGATCAATGTTAATCGCAATAAAATCTGCTTTTTTGCCTTCTTTTAGGCTGCCAAGCTCATCTTGCTGCCAAATGGCTTTGGCTCCATATACGGTTCCCATTTTCAAAGCTTCCATAGCAGGGATAACAGTAGGGTCACCAGAAATTCCTTTGTGCAGGAGAGCCGCATAATTGATTTCTTGGAATAGATCCAAATTATTATTGCTAGCTGCGCTATCTGTACCAAGTGCAACATTAATGCCAGCGCGAAGCATATCTGGAACGCGCGCAACACCGCTCGCAAGCTTTAGATTGCTCACTGGGTTATGAGAGACGTTAACGCCTTTTGCAGCAAGAAGTTCAATTTCACCATCTGTCAAATGAACAGCGTGAGCAACTAATGATGGACGCGAGAAGAAGCCAAGACGATCCAAGTGCTCAACAGGACGAACACCATAGTCGCGAACATTCTGCTCCACTTCGGCAATCGTTTCTGACATATGTGTGTGAAGCGGAAGATTATAATCATGTGCAGCCTGAACAAAGCGTTCAATGTATTCAGGAGGACAAGTATAAGGCGCATGTGGTGAAATCATCGTCGTAATACGTCCATCCGCTTTTCCGTTCCAGTCACGAGCAAAAGCAATGGCTTCCGTAAGCTTTGCCTCTTGAATATCCGCTGGACATAGACCGATTACACCGCGAGTCAAAACACCTCTAATGCCGCCTTGCTCTACCATTTGCGCCACTTGATCCATACGATCATACATATCTACAAAAGCAGTCGTACCCGAACGAAGCATTTCCACGATCGCAAGAGCACTTCCAGCACGCGTATCCTGATCGACATATTTGCCTTCCATTGGCCACATTTTTTGCTCTAGCCAAACTTGAAGGTTTTGGTCGTCAGAATAACCGCGAAGCAAGCTCATCGCTGCATGGCCGTGTGTATTAATAAGCCCTGGCATGAATGCCAGCTTGCTGCCATCCATTTTTTGAACGCCTTCTGATAGCTGCGCTGGTGCGTCAACGCCAAGATAAGTAATTCGGTCATCTGTTACGACCATATGTCCTCTGAAAGATGGATTTGCTTCATCCATCGTAATAAACAAACCATTTTCAATCCAAATCTGACTCATCCTGCGTTTCTCCTTCTCTCACTAAATAATAGGCCAAACTTAGCAGCTCTTTGGTGAAATCAGCATTGTGAATTCTAATCTCATCCGGCACTCTCAGAATGGCAGGCGCAAAGTTCAAAATACCTTCTATTCCCGCTTCAACAAACTGATTAGCCACATTTTGCGCCTCGAATGCCGGCACTGTAATGATACCAATTCTAATTTTTTGCTCAGCCACTGTACTTGCGAGCTCGCTCATTGGCAGAACGTTTAAGTTATTAATGCTTGATCCGATTTTACTCGGGTGCACATCAAATACTGCCGTAATCTGCATATTATCCTTGGAGTATTTATTATAGTTGCAGAGAGCATGCCCTAGATTACCTGCACCAACCAGCGCAACCTTGATCGTCTGATCCACCTTCAAAATCTGACGGATTTTCTCAATCAAGTAGATAACATCATAACCAATTCCCTTACGCCCAAACTCGCCAAAATAAGCTAAGTCCTTGCGAATTTGAGCAGGATTCAAATCAAGTTTAACACCTAACTCTTGTGAAGATACCGTTTGAACTTCACGTGCATGCATCTCGTTCAATACCTGCAGATAGATAGGGAGCCGCCTAACGACAGCTTCCGAAATTTTCGTTTGCTTCATCGCTTCTCCTCTTTCTCCTCAGAACTTGGTGCACTCGATGAACCCTCATCAATGAGAGCATCAACTTGCTTTACATTTGTTTCAGACAACCATTCTCGCATTCTTACAATCATTTGGTCGGTATGCATGGTTTCAATCTTAGGACCAGGCAGAGAGTACAGAAAATGCTTGCCATAAAAAGTATCGATGACTCTAGTGTCATAAATGATGACGATTCCTTTGTCCTGTGTGGTTCGAACCAGCCTTCCAAAGCCTTGCTTGAAGCGGATAACGGCTTGTGGAATAGATAGCTTCATAAATGGATTCTGCTTTTGTCGCTGAAGCATTTCTGCCTTTGCCTCAGCTAATGGATGATTGGGCGGTTGGAAGGGCAAGCGTACAATGGCTAGACAAATGAGCGCTTCCCCTGGAATATCTACTCCCTCCCAGAAGCTGCTTGTTCCCAGTAAAACAGATTCTGGCGTCTGCCTAAAGCGTCTAGTCAGCTTTGTGCGATTACCGCTGTCGATCCCTTGGCCAAGAACTTGTATGCCTGAGACACTGAGCATTTCTTTGAGCGGCTCATACACCTGTTTAAGCATCCGATAGGAAGTAAACAATACGAGCATTCTGCCGTTTGTCTCCTTAGCGGCATCACCAAGCGACTTAACGAGCATTTCTAAATAGTCAGCATCTACTCCAGCGCCTTTTAACACAGGGAAATTACGCGGAATGACAACAAGAGCTTGATCCCGATAATTAAAAGGTGAAGGCAATTGAACGGCTTTCAATCTACCCTGTGCCTCATAGCCAGTTAGACCAAGCTGCTCTTCAGCGTATTGGAATGACTTTTGAACAGAAAGAGTAGCCGAAGTGAGAACAATACTTTCTTTTACATCAAAGAAGTATTTCTGCAGCTGTGTGCTTACATCTACAGGTACACCATAGAGTTGAACAGAACGATAACGGTATACGCTGCTGGCTTCAATCCAGAAAACAGAGTCATTCAGATCAAGTTTAATAAAGGTTCTCATTTCATCCTTCACGCGCGAAAGATCACGAATTGCTCCATTTAGATCGGTAATAATAGCTTGCACAGCACCAGAGTCATCCACGCGTTCCTTGATATCGGTAATCATTTTTTCTACCGTTCTGACTACTCGATTAAGCTCTGTATGTACATTACCTTCCACTGTAACGGCATCTTCCCATGTACCTGGAAGCTCATTTTTCTTCAATCGACAGACCGTTTGACCATTATCCGTTGGAGCATCTGATGAGGTCGTGGTGAAGCTGTAGAACATTTCAAACAGCTTATCCCAATGCTCCTTAACTTCATGAAAGATTGGAATAACCGTGTCAATTGTTTCTAGCCAAGATGCTTGGTGTGCATCATCCTCGAACAATAGCTTTTGACGAAGCGCAGGAAGCAAACCTGAACGATTATCTTTAAATAGACGCTGTACGACATGTGTTAATGAGAAATAATTGATTTGCATGCCTAGATGCTTACCCGCAACCTCTTCAACATGATGTGCTTCATCTATTATGAGGTGAGTATAAGCCGGCAGCAATCGATGATCCGCTTGAATATCGGTAAAGAGCATGGAATGGTTCGTAATGGTAACATCAGCAATATTCGCCTCATGCTTCGCTCTATGATAAAAACACCGTTTGAACCATGGACAAGCACGATTTAAACAAGAGTCAGTGTCACTAGCTACAGTAGACCAAAAATCTGCCCCTTTATTGCCAAAATTCAGTTCTTCTTGATCGCCAGTCTCTGTCTCGCCAAGCCATACGACCATTTGTGCAGCAGTAACCGTATCTTCAATTGGAGACACCAAATCCTTTGTATTCACTTTTCCTTCAAATTTACGCAAACACAAATAATTGCCGCGTCCTTTGAAGATCGAAGCGCGGAATGGAAATGGCAATACTTCCTCCAGCAATGGGAGATCTCGTTGTCGCAGCTGTTCCTGTAAGTTTATTGTATGTGTGCTAACAACGACTTTTTTTCCATTACGTACACCGTAATAGAGGGCGGGTATAAGATAGCCAAGTGATTTGCCCGTTCCAGTGCCCGCTTCAATAAGAAGATGCTGATTATTATCCAGCGCGCTGTATACCTCTTGGAACATGGTTACCTGCGCTTCTCGTTCTTCATATTGATCAAACTTTTGCTGGAATCTTTGCTTCACATCGGCCAAATAATTTTCAAATGATACATCTCTTAAAGGTTCGCTGTCACCGCTCTCTTGACGAGGCAGCTGCTCATCGGACCATTCTCTAACCTTCAAAGCAAATTGATTGAAATAATCATACTCATTGGATTCAAATACAGTACGTATTTCCATCTCTTGCTGTGTTTGCTTAATTAACCAGCTAAAATCGCTGTCATCGTCAACAAGCGAGGATAGCCGCTGCAAAGTGAGCAGCGGCAACTTCCGTAGTTTTTTGAGTGAATCGATTAATATTAAAGCGGTAGCCATTGCATCGCTGTCCGCTCGATGATGCTGATCATGCGTAATACCAAATAGCTCTGAAACAGCGCCAAGCTGATACGTATTTATAGTTGGGTATAATACTCTTAATAATTCAATCGTATCTAACTTGCGACCTCCAAAGTTGCGATATCCGCAGCTTCGAAGAGCCTGATTAAGAAAGCCGGAATCGAATCCAACGTTATGCGCGACTAAGACAGCGCCGTCTAACCGGGTAAGAACATCAATCAGTACCTCGTTAAGCGTTGGAGCATCCGCAACTACCGATTCGTCAATTCCTGTTAATTGCGTAATGAACGTCGGTATTGGGATGTTAGGTCGAACAAAGGAGCTGTACGTGTCGATGATTTCAAGCTCATCCGAAACAACTACTAGTCCAACCTGTATGATCTCATCCTCCGTACCATGTCCCGTCGTTTCTAAATCCAATACTGCAAATTTCATTCATTCCCCGATCCTCTCACAAACAGCACAGCTCCGTGCTTCCGAAATATAATGATAATTGCTTTGGCGTTTCTTGACATGATTTCAAATTGTTAACGGGATCTTTAAAGCTTGGACATACTTCATGCGCCTTAATAAACAGCAGTTCCGCTTGCGCTAAATTCGTATGCACCGCTTGAATGCACCCTAGCGCATTATAGCCCATTGCGAGCCATTTAGGAAAGTCCGTCAAGGCAATAAGCAATTGAAAATGTCGCTGAGCCTCGTTCCAATTTTGAAGATGCATGTGAGTCATACCCAGAAACAACCTGGCTAAATTACATTCCGGAGCTTGATCAATCACGATTTGAAATTGATCTGCAGCTTGTGAAAACATAAATAACTTATAATAGCCTTGTCCCTTGGAAATGATTGATGCCAGTTCATCTGGAATTTCCAAATCTGAGATATTGCATGTTGCTGCAGTAACCGGATTAGCGGTTGATGAAGCAGATGGAGCAACTTTGTTATCCAATGGATTCGCCGTATTCGGAGCAACAATAATTTGCTGATCCTTGAAATCAGCAAACTTCTCCTCGAACTGAAGCCATTGCTCAATAAAGGTGTCACTCACTTTCTTAAGCTCATTCATTTGAAGCTCGTACTGTTTTCTTTCTAGATCACCTGCATTGTCGTACTGTTCAATAATCTGATCAAGCATGTCGTTCATCGAAGAAAACATATGCTGAAACATACCGCATCCCGCCTTCGCCAAAGAATTAAGGAGTGTTATGATCATTTTTTGTTTTAACGCTGCTTTTCATACGGGATACCAGCCGTTACATAATGCAGGGATAAGCTATGGTTCATCCTTTACAGAATTGTTGAATGAATTTCTTCATTTAGCATCTGAAGTGGACGATTGTTTTCATTTAGAATAGTTATAACTGGTTTATGATTTCTTGCTTCTTCTTCTGACATAGTTGCGTAAGAAATAATAATAACCTGATCACCCGGTTGAACTTGTCTTGCTGCTGCGCCATTTAGACAAATAACACCTGAACCCCGCTCGCCTTTAATGACATAGGTCTCAAAGCGTGCGCCGTTATTATTATTTACGATTTGAACCTTTTCATTTTCCCAGATATTAGCTTCGTCCATCAAATTTTCATCAATGGTGATACTACCTACATAGTTCAAGTTCGCTTCCGTTACGGTTGCTCTGTGCAGCTTGGATTTCATCATCGTTCTGAACATGTTCATTCACCTCCGTTGAATTCAATAAACCATTATCTATAAGTCTTGTCGTACCAAATTTCACTGCTAAAGCTAAAATCAAAGGTTCGTTTAGTGAAGCAAATGTAGCATCAACTTCAGGCTCCTGAAGACTTGGATAAAATAGCAATTCAGCGTAATCAACAACGCCATTGCTTCCTTCCGTCAACTGCTTCTTCACATTGCTGATTAAATGACCAACAGTCATGTTCGGTTCCTTCATCCACTCTTCTGCCCGCTTCACTGTCTTAGACAAAATGACAGCTTGACTGCGCTGTTCTGCTGTCAAATAGACATTGCGTGAGCTAAGAGCAAGTCCGTCCGGTTCTCTGACGATTGGACAAGCCATAATTTCTATCGGAAAATCAAGATCATTTACCATCTGTTTAATAACAGCAACCTGCTGTGCGTCCTTCATTCCAAAGTATGCTCGATTGGGTTGTACCAAGTGAAACAGCTTACCCACTACAACACCAACGCCATCGAAATGACCAGGACGCGAAGCACCGCAAAGCCTCGTTGTTATTTGATTCACAATAACCGTTGTCAAAGGTTTTGTAGGATACATTTCCTGTACCGATGGCATGAATACAAGATCAATGCCATTATGTTCTGCTATTTCCAAGTCACGCTTCTCGTCTCTTGGATAGTTATCTAAATCCTCATTTGGACCGAATTGTAGCGGATTCACAAAGATACTAAGTACGGTTATTTCATTTTCCGTTCTTGCTTGCCGCATCAAGCTAGCGTGTCCCTCATGTAAAAACCCCATGGTTGGAACGAAGCCAACCATTTTTCCATTTTCACGAAGCTGGGCTAGTTGCTGTTTAAGCTCATGCTTAGTCCGACAAATAATCATGAAAGGTTGACCCCTTTCTTAGCTGCTTTATCCGCTTTCGCATCCTGTTCCTTTTCTCCTGCAGGCTTTCCACCATAAAGGCTTCCAATGACCCCAGGATTAGCTGAGAAAACATGCTTCTCTTCCGGGAAAGCGCCTGTCTTCACATCGGCAACGTAGGCATGAATAGCATCACGAATGGTCGTACCGATGTCTGCATAGGTTTTGACAAACTTCTTCTCAAAATAAGGAGAGGAGTATTGCAAAATATCATGATAAACCAAAACTTGACCATCACATCCGCGTCCAGCACCAATACCGATGACTGGAATGGACAACTGCTCACTGATTAGGGTTGCCAGTGACTCTGTCACCAGCTCTATAACGATACTGAAGGCGCCTGCTTCCTCTATTGCTTTCGCATCTTGGATAAGCCGTTCCGCTTCCTCGTCCAGCTTACCTTGTACCTTATAACCGCCAAGCTGGTGAACCGATTGTGGAGTAAGGCCAATATGCCCCATTACTGGTATGCCTGCCTTAACAAGCGCTGCAACGTCGGGGGCCATATCTGCACCGCCCTCTAGCTTAACCGCCTGTGCCCCGCCCTCCTGCATGATCCGAGCTGCATTACGCAGCGTAGACTCGCGCCCAATGCCATAAGTCATGAATGGCATATCAGCGACGATGAAGGTTTGCTGAGCTCCTCTAGCTACCGCTCGTGTATGATAAACAATATCTTCGATTGTAACTGGAATAGTCGTATCGTAACCAAGCACGACATTTCCTAGCGAATCTCCAACAAGTATGACATCAATTCCAGCTTCTTCAGCAAGCTTTGCCGAAGGGTAGTCATAAGCTGTCAATACGGAAATCGCATTGCGTTCTTGCTTCATCTTTTTCATATTCGTAATTGTCAGACGTTTCCTCATCAGCTTCATCCCCCGTTTAATGTTAGGATAAACACAAAAAAACCTTTTAGCCGTTGCTAAAAAGGTGCCTAAACTGAAAAGGAAACGATTGCTTGTTGTGCTTCCTTCTGTCTCGGTCCCTTCGGCTCAGAGCAGAGTGTGCATTCCCAAATATTTGTATAAGCTTTTCTCACCATCAGTGCAGCTTCACGTGAATACCGCCTGATAGAACTAGTTTAACAAATTTTTTGAATTCCGTAAATGAAATCTGAATGACTAGAGCGGTTCGCCCATTTCTGCTGAAAATACTGATTTCTCTGTGCCGTCCTCTTGTTTAATTCGAATTGCTCCGCTTTCATCAAGTCCAATCGGCACACCGACTATATCGCCTTGTGGCGTAATGAGTCGAACTTTTTTGCCGAGTGAAACCGACAATGCCTCCCAGAGGATAATAATGGAACTGAATCCCTGCTCCTGATAAAGGTTATACAGCTGTTCCCACTCTTTGAGAAACTCGGCTATAACCGCGACACGATCCCATTTTTGCCCGCTTGCAATTGCAAGTGAGGTAGCTTTTTCCAATAACTCTACCGCGTAATCTTCGGTCTCCAAATTTACACTAATGCCAATTCCAGCAATGACATAACGCAATCGTTCTTCCTCAGCTGCCGATTCCAGAAGTATGCCGCTAATTTTCTTGCCATCAATTAATAAATCATTAGGCCACTTGATTCCGATTGGCAAAGCAGTCAACTTTTTCAAGCTTCTGCAAAGCGCTACAGCGGTCAATAACGTTAGCTGCGGAGCAAAATGAATCGGTACCGTCGGACGCAGTACCATGCTCATCCAAATCCCTTTGCCTCGCGGCGACACCCAAAGACGCCCCATACGTCCTCTTCCGCTAACTTGCTGCTCCGCAATAAATAACGTTCCCTCAGCAGCTCCTTTTTCTGCAGCTGCCCTCGCTAAATTTTGTGTCGATTCGACGGAGTCAAATAAATGAATGCTCTCTCCGAATGTACGGGATTTTAAATGCTGCTTCAGCTCATCTATTGAGAGCTTGTCCGGTACACTGAGCAAGCGATAGCCGAGCCGCCTTGAAGCTTCAAAGCGATAACCCGCTTCTTCAAGCTTGCGAATTTTTTTCCAAATCGCGGTTCTGCTCACGCCCAGCTCATTGCTCATGCTCTCACCGGAAACATATTGACCCGGGCTGGCTTCAAGCAATCGCAGCAATGGTTCATTTTCCATTTGTTTGTACCTCACTATCCCAAATTGATGCTTGCTTCAGCAATGCTGTTCGTTCATTATCGAGCTCACCGCATGCTGCCATTTGCAATAAATGATTCAAGCATTGGCTGACCCAGGAGCCTCCTTGCCGCTTCAAATGACTCGTCAAATCGCTGCCGCTTATTTGAAGCCTCTTTAATGTCGATACCTTCACATTGCTCAACCAATCCTCCAATTGCGCTAGAGACTCGTTCTGAGCGTTCTGAGGGTGGTTTCCAATGGCATGCATAACCATCAGCCATTCCTTTGCTGATTCTTCTCCATATTGAATAATTAACGAGATCCAATTCCTATGGAGGGATTGATTATCTTGTTTATCAACCTGTTCTAGAAGGGGGCTAATTACATGATGTATGGCTGAAACTTGAGTAATGGTTTTCATACGATTTTTCGAGAAACGGAGTGCCGCCAATATTTGTTTGACAGCATCATTCGATAGATTGAGACCTATACCTATTGCAGCCCACCGAAGATCCAAACTATGCAGCTCGTCCAATTTGGTAAAACGCTGCACCACAGCAGATGTCCGCTGGATGCCCATTAGATACGGCTCAACTTCCTTAGGGAACGGCTCCTTCAAATAAAATAATAGTCCGCTTGCACCAATAAAGTGCAGCGCTCTTTGCGGAGAATCTCCCGCCAGCATTTTATCCAGCTCATTCTGTACGCGTTCCATCGCGATAAATTTCAATAATTCACGATGACGAATCAATGCTTTCCACGTTGCAAGCGCTGGCCTTAGCTTGTATAACGCAATAAAACGGACAGCTCTCAGCATGCGCAGTGCATCCTCCTGAAAGCGTGAATCAGCATCTCCAACACAACGAAGGGTGCATTTCTCTAAATCGAGAAGACCGCCAAAGGGGTCAAGCAGCTCGCCATCCTCAGCTAGCGCCATTGCATTCATCGTAAAATCTCTTCGCAGCAAATCGCCTTCCAGCTCCGTAATATAAAGCACGCTGTCTGGTTTGCGATGATTCTCATAAACCGATTCTTCCCTAAAGGTGGTCACTTCATAGGCAATGCGATCCTGAACAACCGTAATTGTCCCATGCTGCAGCCCAGTAGGTATGCAATGCTGAAACAAATCCAGCACCTGCTCGGGACGAGCTGAGGTAGCCATATCGACATCCTTAATAGGTAAATGAAGGACTAGGTCTCGTACAGCGCCCCCCACAAAGAAGGCTTCGAAATGATGCTCTCGAAGCCTTCTAATGATAGGCAGTGCCTTGATAATGGGTTCCGATAAAGTGAGCTTCATTTCAGGCACCTTCTCCCGCAGCCTATTTCTTGCTTAATTATCACTGCAAACGGCTACTGGCAAATCTGCTTCAATACCAAGCACCCGATAATAGATTTGTTCATACTCTGTTGTGATTACATCATTACAGAATTCATTTCTAGCTCTAAATAAGCAAGCCTCTTTAAACTGAGCATGCAGCTTACTATTCGTAAGAAGCTTCTCGGCATATTCAGACATTTTCTCTACATCGCCAATCGACGCTAAATAGCCGGTTTCCCCATGTGTGATAAGCTCAGGAATTCCCCCTGCATTCGATCCAACCGTAGGTACGCCGCAAGCCATCGCTTCAAGCGCCACCAATCCGAAGCTTTCCTTCTCAGATGGGAGAAGCAATAAATCAGCCAATGAAATGACCTGTGCTACATCATCTTGCTTCCCTAAGAACAGAACGCGATCCTCCAGACCAAGCTGACGAATCCTGCACTGAATTTTGGAAAGCTCTGGTCCTTCTCCAACTAAAAGAAGCTTGGATGAAACCTTCTCTGACACCTTTGCAAATATTTCAACCACGTCGCCAACTCGCTTAACGGGACGGAAGTTGGATATATGCATCAATATCTTCTCGTGCGGCTCTGCGTAATCCGCACGCAATGTAGAGATATCCCGCGGATAGTAAACCCGTTTATCTACAAAGTTATAAGTTAAATCAATAGGAGTCGTAATATCGAGCAGTTGTCTTGTCTCATTAATCAGATCATTCGAAACGGCTGTCACAGCATCGCTCTGATGAATAGCCAATCGAATTAGATCCTTCAAAGATTCGTCCTGTGCCAGTACTGTTATATCTGTACCATGCAGTGTTGTGACAGTCTTAAGTCCGTCCCCATTCATCTGTTTCGCAATATACGCACACACAGCATGTGGAACCGCATAGTGAACATGAAGCAAGTCAAGCTGTTGCATCTTCGCTACCTGCGCCATTTTGCTTGCTAATGCTAAATCATAAGGGGGGTAGCGGAATACATAATAATCATTTACTTCGACTTCATGATAAAAAATATTTTTATGAAATTGTCCTAATCGGAAAGGAATGCTATGTGTTATAAAATGAATTTCATGCCCGCGTTCAGCAAGCAGTTTACCTAGCTCGGTAGCAACGACACCCGATCCACCCAAGGTAGGATAACAAGTTATCCCGATCTTTAATTTTCTCGCCACTCTGGTCGCACCTCCTGTGTTCGTCACGTTATTCTAATGTATTCAACAAGAGTGGGCAGCTGTACGGTTCTTTAAAATAATTGTACGGCATGCGGTCGCTTGATCGCAAAGCCTTCAGCATACGCAAACCCGCTTGCTTGTCCAAGCAGCGCATCACGCGCTTCCACCCGCTCTACATAACCGCTAGTAAGCGGTGTAGCAACGCGATCAGCGTCTCCAGCAGTGGCGGTAAATTGAGAGCTATAAGCCATCAATGCATCACGTTTTGTCTGCTGATAGTCGCTGATATCCACGATCAGCGATACTTGATCCACATCATTTATATAATAATAGATGAGCTGTTCTACCTGCACAGGGGGCAGCTCCGGCATATATCTTCTTAATTTCGCATTAAAAACCGCTTCCTCAATAAGTCGACTGCTCGCCACATGATCGGGATGACGATCCACCCAATACGGAGCGAAAACCACTCGAGGTCTAAACTTTCGAATTTCCGCAACAATAAGTTCCAACTGATCCTTTGAAGGCGTTAATCCGCGATCAGGAAGTCCAAGATTAGAGCGAGCGGTTAATCCGAGCACTTTCGAAGCTTGAGCAGCCTCCTGCTTCCGCAGTTCAACCGTGCCGTTAGAAGACATTTCTGCTTCGGTAAGGTCACAGACACCAACACGAAGACCTGCTTGTACATGCTTGGCAATTGTACCGCCCATTCCGATTTCAGCATCATCTGCATGTGCGCCAAAAACAAGAATATCGAGTGCCTCGATCATTCTGCGATACCCGGCTTGTATTTATGTACAAGCTCGCGCCATGCAAAATCGCCGCGCTCCAATGCTTTAACAAGCAGCTCAGCTGTAGCAACATTCGTTGCAACAGGAATACCTTGCACATCGCACAAGCGAAGCAAAGCGATGATGTCCGGCTCATGAGGCTGCGCCATCAATGGATCACGCAAAAATATGATAAGGTCCATTTCATTTTGTGCCACTAAAGCACCGATCTGTTGATCCCCGCCTAGCGGACCAGACATGAAACGATGAATAGACAATTCCGTTTGCTCCATAATACGTGTACCTGTAGTGCCCGTCGAATAAAGCTTATGCGGAACAAAAACTTTCTCATAAGCAATAACAAAATTAACGATCTCTTCTTTTTTTCGATCATGTGCGATAAAAGCTATATTTAACATCTTGTTCCCCTCTTTCGCTGTCGAATCAAATTAATCCATAATATGTTCAAAGCCGTAAATCAAACCGCTGTATGTCATTACCTTCTTGACTGCTACATTAACCCCTGGCATATAACCAGCGCGATCATAAGAATCATGACGAATTTTCAACGTTTGTCCATAGCCGCCAAAAACGACCTCTTGCTGTGCAAAAACACCTGGCAATCTCACGCTATGTATACGAAATCCATTATAGTAGCCGCCGCGAGCGCCTTCAATAACTTCTTCTTCTTTTGGATTGCCTTGTCTAAGCTCTTGGCGAACTTGAGAGATAAGCTCCGCTGTTTTGATCGATGTTCCTGAAGGAGCATCCAGCTTCTGGTCGCCATGATATTCAATAATTTCAACATGCGGCAAATATTTCGAAGCCTCTGCCGCAAACTTCATCATGAGAATCGCCCCGATGGAGAAGTTAGGCGCAATCAGGCCGCCTATTCCTTTCTCCTGACAAAGCTCGTCCAGCTCCTCGATTTGCTCCGGTGTAAACCCAGTTGTACCAATTATTGGACGAACTCCAAATTCGATTGAAGTCTTTGTGTTGCTATATGCAGCTTGCGGTACCGTAAAGTCAACCAACACATCCGCTTTAGACGCGCTTAGCGCCTCCTCCAGCGTTGCGCTGACAAGGATGCCTGTATCTGGTTTCCCTGCAAGCTGTCCCGCATCAATAGGACCAGCTGAAGGAGCGACGGCAGCTACCAATTGAAGCGTATCGTCCTCCAGCACCATTTTCACAACCTCACGGCCCATTCTACCACTTGCTCCGATAACCGCAACTCTAATTTTTTGTGTCGTCATGCTTATCACCTGTTCCCTTTTCTTTTACGTGCATTTATACGTTTACGCAGCATACGGCGCTTCCGATTGACATCCGCGAAGAGTCTTCGTGCCGCTGCATGGCCCGGGTCAAGCCGTATAGCTTCCCGCGCGTTTGCTGCAGCCTCATCTAATCGATCAAGTGATGCATATACTACGCCTAGTGTATAGAAAGCTTGAAAGCTTAACGGATCAAGAACCGTTGCTTGACTAAGAAGCAGTGCGGCATCCGTTAGCATAGGCGGGTCTAATAATAACAAAAGATCAGCTTCCGCTAGCAGCAATCTTGCTTCAACCGTCTGTAAATGATACCGATATTCACCGTGCTCAGGATCTAGCCGATAGGCTTCCTCAGCATGCAGCTTCGCTTTTGTCCATTTGCCGCTTCGTGCGCAAGACACTGAACAAATATGATGATAGGATGCATTGTCCGGCTCAGCTGCAATGGCTTGCTCGAACCAATAAATCGCTTGCTCAAAATCGCTGTTTAAGATGAATTCGTAAGCCTTTTTCATACAGCTCTTCCCATCCATCTGCCCATCCTCCTTGTACACAGGTTGATGGTACAGCATATGTAGGGTGCTTGTTTACTGTTCGGTCATTTTCTTCGTCCAACGATTTGCATCTCGTGTATTAAATTTATGCATAACTTTATTATGTGCTTCTGTTAAATCAATATTGAGGGAATTCGCAAAGCAAGATAGTATGAACAAAATATCTCCGAGCTCCATTTCAACAGAATTTTCCTCTTCATCCGCTTTCTTTGGCTTCTCGCCATAGAAGTGATTGACTTCACGCGCAAGCTCGCCTACTTCTTCTGACATTCTCGCCATAAGGGCAAGCGGACTAAAGTAGCCTTCTTTGAATTGTGAGATGTATTCATCAACTTCTCGTTGAATATCCGCTAATGATTTTTGCGTCATGTTATTGTTCCTTTCTGTCGAAAGCTATACATTCCTATGTTAACGTAAACGGCTAATTAAAATCAATGTTTTTCGAATGAGTGAAATTAGCCATACTATACATGAAATAATACCGTTTGAAGTCAAAAAAAACGCCTTGCTGCTCACACTCCTCATAAAATAAAAGAGGTGCTCCTATGAACCGCTCGCTCAAAGCATTACGCAGCATTGTCCCCATACTGATCGGCACCGCAATATATGCCTTCGGACTGCATTATTTTGTGCTTCCCAATCAGCTCATGGAGGGCGGCGTTACCGGTATTGCCGTCTTGCTTAACTATGCCGCAGGCTGGCCGTTGAGCATCTCAACCCTCGTGCTGAATATTCCATTGTTTTTTCTTGGTTGGAGAGTGCTTGGGTCCGGACAAATTCTTTATACATTGATTGGCATCTTATCCTTGTCAGCATTTCTAGCTCTTATGGAGCAATTCATTAGCCATGGCTGGCTCGTACCTTTTCAAAGCTCGCATGATTACATGCTTGCAGCATTATATGCTGGTGTGTCCTTAGGGACAGGTCTTGGCATAGTCTTTCGCTTCGGCGGCACAACAGGCGGCGTCGATATTATCGCCCGCATTGTGACACGTTTCAAAGGAATTAGCATGGGACAGACCATATTAACCTTAGATGTAGTCATCATTGGCATTTCATTGCTGTACATTTCCATTGAAAAGGTTCTCTATACACTAGTAACCGTATTTGTTGCTTCGAAAATCATTGATTTTATTCAAGACGGGGCTTATGCAGCCAAAGCCTTTTCTATTATTACTGATCATGGGGCGGCAATCTCCAAACAAATTACAATTGAGCTTGAACGTGGAGTTACGCTGATTCCAGCAAAGGGGGCATTCTCCGGACAACAAAAAGAGGTCGTATATTGCGTCGTTCAGAGACAAGAAATTCGTCGTCTCAAAACCATTGTACGCAAAATCGACCCGCGTGCTTTTATCGTTATTAATGAAGTGCAAGATGTGTTAGGCGAAGGCTTTAAAGAAGAGTAGCTTCTTATTAGGAAAGCGGCTTTACTCCGAAAGGATTAGTCTTATACTTTCGCCAGCCTGAGTAAGTTAAAATCAATGAAATAATCGCACCTAGGAATAACGCCCAGCTTAATGGATTAGCCGTAGCTGCTGGCGCTGCAACTGGCATAGCCTCAACTCGCTGGCTTGCATCGTACAAGCGAATGATCGAATCCTCAATGGCTTTCAAGGAATGATTAACGATCGATTTATTCTTTAAACTGAGCGTATTAGATTCCAGGAGGCGATTCGTATACAGAATTCGTCCATTCAACTCAGCGCTATGAGCGCTGCCGTACAAGAGTTGAATTACGGGTTCAATGCGCTCCGCATGTTCTTGTAATTTGAACATCATCGCGCGTGCAGCAACCGGCGCATCTTCGGTTTGACGTTTCCAGGCTTTCTCAGTAAGCGCTAAATCCTCTAACATAATGCTTTCATATTGCAGCCATAAGGCATGCTCAGGACGTACAAGCGCATCTGTCGCTAGCTTTATTCGAGCAGCCTCCATCACCCAAGCTGAGCCAGCTCGTCCATTCACAAGCGTTAGTTCAATGCCTTTTAGGTCCTCTTTTATAGCTAACCAGCCATCACGCTTGCCGGAAGAGTACTTTAGTTCGCCGTCTACGATACGCTCCAGCTGTTGGACTAGCAGATAGCCAACTTGGCGATTATTTGTAATTGCAGCCTCGTACAAGGAATTCGACACTTCATCCAAGTGAGTAAGCTGCTCCTGAAAATGCGACGATACTAAAAATGAATTTTCGCTAGGAATAGCGGTACTCCCCCAAACAGCGCCCGCCGTGCCAATCGACATAAGAATGCAAATGACGAGCGGAACAATAAAACGCAATCTCATGGACATCCCCCCATAGATCACTCTATGAGAAGTTGTCCAAGGTTATGCCTTCTTTCTAAAACGCCATACCAGATACGCAACCACAAAGCTGAATATCGACAAGCTGTAGGTAAAAGCTCGAACAGCTGGCAAATCATCATAAAGCTCTCTAGCTAAATAAGGGAAAATATCGTACGTATAATCCACGGTATCATTTAGGAGCAGCCAGCCAGTTGCAACTACCAAAGCCACTCTCCCTGCTTTCATGAAACGGAAATAAAGCAGCGCCTCGAAAGCCATCCCTAAATGAGAAGCCATAAGCATAAAATGCTGCCATTCGAGCTCAGAGCCCTGCCAAGCGCCTGCAAGAATCATCGCAACTGCCCAAATGCCGTATTTAACCGAGCATACAACAGCTAATCCTTCAATAATAGTACGGACTATGTTTGTAAACAGACTAGGTTTATGTATGGGAAATAATAAATATAGCAGGGCTATCGTGAAAAACAAGCTGGCGGTCGGGGAATCAGGTACAAAAACAATTTGCCATAATGGCTGGGTATCCATCGTGTCGATTATTTGACTCTCATACCATATGTATCCATAAATCGTACCTAGAAAATTTACAAGGAAAAGGATCCACAAAAATGAACGATTCAATAAAAAAGCGCGGCTAAAAAAAGTAGCTAGCATCATGAACCACCTTTCCTTCCATATCTTAAATAATAAATCTCTTCTACGAAGATTCAAAAAAAACCTGACCGCATAATACGATCAGGTTTCTCTTCAGACAATGATTGATTACTCGGTCACTGCTTTTTGTTTGGACAGCCAAGTTGTCAGCTGATCAATTTCTTCGGAAGACAACGAGTCTTTAAAAGAAGGCATTGCTCCGTTATTACGACCATTCGTAACAACCTCTACAAGCTGTTCTTTTGTCAATCTGTCACCAACACCGTGAAGGCTAGGAGCATTTCCTTGGCCTTTCAATTCTGCAGCATGACAGCCAATACATTGTTGTTGAGCAATCGCCATTGCAGGATCATTTGCATCCACTAGAGCGGTTTCCTCTTTAGGTTTTGTGTAGTTAGGACGCTCTTTACCTGCTTCCGCAGCTTCGCGCGCCTTCTCTTCACGTTCGATATGCTCTGGCACTTGTCCATTGATCTCCAACTGATGCTGGTAGTGATCCCAAGAAACAACTGTCAAGTATACACATGCGATTAGTGTTAGTCCCATCAATGAAGAAGCGATTGGACGACGGTAGAAGCGACGCTCTTTGCCTGTATCCAAAAATGGAGCAAGCATCAATGCGCCGAACATAATAGCTGGAATACCAACCGTACCGAGCAAAATATAATCTTGCGATACATATGGATATTTCAAAAATTGATACAAGAACAAGAAGTACCAGTCCGGCATCGGTATAAAAGCCGAGTTCGTTGGATCTGCTGGATAGCCTAGTGGTGCTGGCTCAGCAATAACCCAAACTAGAAAACCGACCAATACAACACAGCCGACCATCCATTCCTTAAGCAGGAAGTTTGGAATAAAGGCTTCCGATTTCCCTGGGAAAGACGTATAGTCCGGAGGAATGTTCGGATGGTTGCTTTTCTTTACACGCGAGTCGCCTACATAGACAACCTTCTCATTCGAATTATGACCATGCGCCATAAGTAAGCCTCCCTTCGCTTAAAGTGGTCCCGAAATACCTTGTTTCCGAATCATGATAAAGTGCGCCGCCAACATCGCGATCAAAGCGCCAGGTAAGAAGAATACATGGATCGCAAAGAAGCGAGTAAGTGTTTGAGCGCCTACGATATCGCCGCCATATAGGAATGAAGCGAGATATGGTCCGATTACCGGTACGGATTCAGCAATTTGGACACCAACTTTTGTCGCGTAGTAAGCTTTGTTGTCCCAAGGCAGCAGATAACCTGTGAAACCTAGACCCAACATGATAAAGAAAATAAGCATTCCGACAACCCAGTTCATTTCCCGCGGTGCTTTGTAAGAACCGGTAAAAAATACTCGTAGGGTATGTAGGAACATCATTACGATTACCAAGCTTGCCCCAAAATGGTGCATGCCTCGAACGATTTGTCCGAATGCGACTTGGTGCTGCAAGTAGTCAACGCTTGCATAAGCATTAATAATATCCGGAACATAGTACATCGTTAAGAACATACCGGATAAAATTTGGATGACCGTAATGAAAAACGTCAAGCCGCCGAAACAGTACACGAATGCAGAGAAATGATGAGCCGGGTTAACGTGCTCTGGCACCTCATGGTCAGCCACATCTCTCCATAGCGGCGTAATGTCAAGACGTTCGTCGATCCAGTTGTATACACTTTTAAACATCTGCAGTACGCCCTCCTTAACTCGTGCTTGTATTCGGCATTACCGGACCCAAGTAAACGAATCCATTTTCTAGCTTCACTTCGTATTCATCCAATGGCTTAGGGGCAACTGTTATGTTTTTCCCCTCTTTCGTGTAACGCGCGTCATGACAAGGACAGTCATATTCATTTTTACCTTTAGTGTTCCATCCGATTGTACAGCCCAAATGCTTACAAACCGGTGAAAGTGCAAAAATTTTGCCGTTTGCGTCTTTAGAGATCCAAGCTGAAAGCTCAGGATCACTTACGTACCAACCATCGATTTGATGAACCTTAAATTTGAAATCTTGAGGCTCGTTCGTAATTTTGCTCTCTTCAACAACTTTTACGTAAGTGCCTTCGCCCTTTTTAACTAAGAGCGGATGCGCTGCAAAACGAACCATTGGCAATACCGCGCCACCCATCATAAATGCAGTTGTGCCGCCGAGCGTATATGACAAAAATTGACGCCGGGACATTTCTTTGCGCTGAACCGGTTGATGCGCGGTCTCGTGTTGTTCATGGTTACTCATCTTCTGTTCTAACCCCCTTTGCCAACCATATCTCGCGTCTTGCCACACGGCAAAAACACATGACGAACTAGGACATAACTTATAATAGCCTAGGTGCTAAGGAGCGTCAAGAATATGGCTGGTAATTTGCGCCTTATCAAATTCTCGTTCATAAATTTGTTATTATTTTGTCACATTTAACCTTGTCTGGCATTTGTTTTCCCCAATTTTTGAATATATTATACGAGAAATGCAATATGTTTATGATGCTTGTCCACTCCATAATGCACGAATGGCATCCGATACCTCGGTTTTACTCGGAATTTTGCCATTCTCATCATTTGTGAACAGTAAATCAGCATCTGGACAGTCTAGCTTTAACGCCTTGCTCGTTGTCACAATTATTACATAACGGAAGCCCGTTTTCTTCAATGAAGCACACCAGTCATTGAGCATCTCCATAAAACCTTCCCTGTTGGAAATATAATGCCAAGCAGGATATGTAACGACTCTTCCTTTGAATGGAATTTCAATCAAATCCATTATGTCTCGTAAATTTTCTAAGCTTTCTGTAGCTTCATATGGCTTCTCAGTTCCTGTCATTCCGGTAATAGGAAGCATGCACGTATCCAAATACGGACTTAATTCCTCCCATTGCTCCTCTTTTATCTCGCTAAATTTCATCTTCCATCTCTCACTCCTTATCATGTAGACCAGCTGCTTATCCTCTATGTTAACGCCAAATCATCCGCTTGCCAATTGTTACATGCACAAAAAAGCTCTCCATGCGAAAGCGAAGCTTCAACAGCCTGCTCACACAAGAAAGCTTTGACATTCATTTTGCATCAACAAAGATATTAACTTCTTAATGCATTCAACTGCTTTGCTAGACGATAAAACGTATCCTCATCACCTGCGGCTAATGCTTTGTCGATTGCGCTGTAGATTTGCTGGGTTTGGAATTTGAGAACCGCTTCATCTAACACGAACTCAGCTGCCAAACCTAGCATTGCTTCGTAAGTCACTTTCATATTGTCCATAGGATACACCTCCAAACCGGCGTTAAGAGATCCTATATTCTAATCCTTTGGTCACGTAGCTTTCCATCGTCCTTTTCATTCGCTGAAGATCCTTCTCTGTTAATTCTCTTACGACTTTAGCGGGTGACCCCATAGATAGAGTATAGGGTGGTATTTTTTTATTCTCTGTAACAATCGAACCGGCTCCTATTAAAGCATATTCACCAATGTCTGCGCCGTTAAGTACGATTGCCCCCATTCCAATTAATGTGCCTTTGCCTATCGTACAACCGTGGATAATGGCCGCATGCCCAATAGACACCTCATCTTCCAAAATCAATGGTTGATCCGTATTGACATGTCCAACTACACCATCTTGAATGTTACAGCTACGTCCAATTTTTATGGGTGCAAGATCTCCACGGAGCACTGCATTGAACCAAACCGTGCTATGCTCTGATAGAGTTACGTCTCCTATTAATTTCGCACCTTCAGCTATATATGTATCTTGATGGATAACAGGCATTATGCCCTTATATGGTAGTAACAATTTCATCCGCTCCCTCTATTGTCTCAAAATATAAAAAACGATAAGCTGCCTACTTATATTTTATCTTATATTTTGGTGATGACCAAGGGTGAACGACACTGTTACATCATGGAGATTGGTTTATGATCTTCAAGATTTGAACCTGTTACAATGACCCTGCCCGCTTTAGTCATTTTTACAACTGCTCCATAGACAGGATGCTCACCTAAACGCAGCAAGCCCAAATGAACCATCATCGACATGATCCGCTGCTCTAATATCGTATTGCCATCGTCGTAATAGAATGGCTTAATAAAAGGCACAAGAACGTTTCTTAACGAATCCACTGTCACCCATTCCACAGCCAGCGAATTAATCCAATGCACCAGCGATAAAATATTGGTTATGGGCCCTTTGTACAGCTTCAGCCAGTAACGATACAGCTGCTCTGCTTCTCCCGCCGGCCTTGCGGCTATGCGCTCTACCCCGGCTGATGTAACCATGAGCTGATTTAGATTTTCACTTAAATACTTGGAGAAGTAGCAATAATCGTATATAAACGAGAAACGATTAGGATACTGATTGAAATGTCTTCCATATCCGAAGCGCCATGCTCCTTTTGCTGGAAGCTCCTCCGATACGCCAAAGCTGCTTAGTATTTGCAGCGTAAATCTTTTGTACATAGATCCATCTGCGGTCAGTTGAACCTCATTGTGATACATGTAATGAAGCATGCCAGCTATATCATCATGTACCAACATTTGCTCATCCCGATATATAGGCGGTTCATCAGTATACTGAAGCTCAGCTGCAAATCTTCTCGCAAGCGAATCTCGGAAACGTGACTTTAAATCATTAGGAACTTGGAACAAGTATCTGCTGGGGCCACTGTATCCATTAAACAACCAACCCTGATGCTTGAATTTTGCAATCATTTCTCTAGGGCTAAGCGGCTTATCCAGCAATTCGGTCTTTTTTTTGCTTCTTTTATTTTTTTTCGGCGGTTCAGGCTCTGCTGCTATTGTTTCTTCTCCGAATCGACTTTGCTGGACGCGGGCAATTAAATCTTCTAGGCTGTATGAGTTCCTAGCTTCAAACAACAAAGAGTTTAAAAAACGAAGATCCTCAAGCTTCATGCTGCTAATTTGCGCTTCAAAGACATCTTTTCGGCTTACAGTAGAGAGAATGGATTGAATTAAATCGTTCTTGGAGTGCCCATTGCACTCACATCGGTAAACGTCTGCAATTCTGCTAAGCTGCTGAATATCTGCATAACTTAACATATCCGATAAATTCATAACTCTCTCCTTTCTGTCGAGCCCAGCCTTTGGAAGCTTGGTGCTCATAAGTAAGCGATTATGCGATGGTTTAGCGTAAGTTATTCTCATTATGGGAAAAAATCTATCGTTTTATAACATCAAATGAAAAGGAGTTTAAATAAAAAAAGAGACCTTCCGCTGTGCAAATGGGAAAGGTCTCTAGTAAAACGACGTTATTTGGTTAAATGTATCGTGCAGTTATAAAGCTGTGGATGCCATTTATCCTCTTTCAGCTCTAGAATAGAGTAGGATAAATTGCTTAAATATTGATCCTCTAGGTCCTCACAGAGCTCTGCAAGCAATTGAGCGAGGAAGCTGCCATGGGAGACGACGAGCAAATTGCGTTTCGGATACTCCTGTTTCCATGAGAGCAAGGCTCTCATGCCCCGCGCTCTCACTTCCGTATCACTCTCTACACCTGCCGCCACATTGCGCCAGTCCTTGCCCCAACGCTCGTATCGCTCCTCTTCCTTCGTTCCTTCCACCTCGCCAAAATAGCGTTCACGCAGCCGTTCATCGCCATCAAGAAGAGGTATATGAAGCTTCTCGGCAATAATTTGAGCTGTAGAATAGGCACGCTTAAGATCACTGGATACAACAGCATCCCAAATAGGCTGTTCCTTGTTTAAACGTTCAGCAAGTGCCAATGCTTGCTCTACACCTTCAGCATTTAGCGGGATATCCGTCTGACCCTGGATTTTGCCCTGCATATTCCAATCGGTCTTTCCATGTCGTACAAATCCAATTAACAAAACAACCCGCTTCCTTCCTCTTCTTAAATAGGAAAAGCTCCCGCAGGAGCTTTATGATTCGTTATTTTAACTTCTAATGCCTCGTACGAGCAAGCCAGTTTAATATAAGTAAGGTCATAATAATGCCAAGCAGTGATAATGCAACATAATACTGAGGAAATGAAGGAACGACATTCAAAACGAATGGATCACTAATACTCGCAACTGGGACTTCAGCATAAAAGCCTGCGGTAATAACCAGTCCATCGCCAGCTACATTTGCTGTATCCATCAAGCCGGTAAGCTCAGCAATCTCTGCTTTAGTAACATTATCCCCATGATCAAAGACGAATACAAAGAAAGCACAGGCAAACATGGCCATGCAAGCTGCAACGATAAGCGCAATATTTCGGCGAAAGGATTTAGAAAAATGATAACTTTTGTGCGTAACAGGCATCAACCATGATTGTTCTGCGTAAATACGCTCCATTACCATGCGGTTTACATGCTCTGTAGGACCTATGTTGGCTTCCTCTTGGGACAGAAAACGAATCAATTCTTCGCTCTCCTCCCACATATTGAACTGTTCCGCACAATCATTACATTCTAACAAATGTCGGTCTATTGCTTTCCTGACCTCATCCTGCTCTGATAAATCCCAATACTCGCCAAATCTGTCTTGCGCATCGTTGCAATTCATCTCGTGTTCATCCCTTCGAATTCTTCCATCAGCGGCGATTGACCGAAATAAGGCTCTAGCTGCGTTTTTACGCTTGCTCTTGCTCGGAATAGCAGTGATTTTACAGAACTGACCGTTTGTCCTAATATATTAGCAATCTCTTGATAGTCTAGTTGGTCATATTCTCGAAGAATAAGTGCCGAGCGTTGTTTCTCTGGCAAGTTATTAATAGCTTCGCGAACCATTGCCATCCGTTCTTTACGCAATAAATGCTGTTCCGGCACCCCATCCGATGCAGCAACAGGCTCTATTCCCGTTTCTTCTAGTGAAAAATGCGTCGTTTTTTGCTTTCGAAGCTCACTAAGCACAGTATTTCGCGCAATGGTATATAGCCAGGTCGAGAAAGAAGCGTCAACTTCGCGAAATGAATGAAGGCTGCGATAAGCTTTATAAAATGTCTCTGAGCATAAATCCTCTGCCATAAGCTCTAGTTTGGCACTCTTTAGCATGTGATAAATAAAAGCTAATATTTTTCGTTGATAGCGCCGCATAAGCTCGGAGTAGAGCTCGACATTGCCATCCTTAACCTCACGTATTAGTTGGGAATCAGTCATGACAGGCGAACCTCCTCCACCTGCGGATTATTCCCGGACGGTCCTGTACATTGTACCGACACGAGAACGAAAAGTTGCGGTCTTTATCATAAAAAATTTCAATTAACACGGTATTCATATAATTCGTCTTGCAAGGCCAAATTCCTGCTTCATTCGACATAAGGATAAAATACTATAAACTTACAAATACATATGTAAACAAAATAAAAAAACCACCTTTTCAGGTGGGTTGCTCATTGTATAACACTTTTATAAGACTATTTCTTTCTATTAGTATAGCATTATTCGTAGCCGATTCCTTTGTAAAAATATCCAAAACTTCTCATCTCACTAGCATTTAGTACATTTCTACCGTCGAATAAATTTGCTTCCTTCATAGAACTTTTTAGTTCTTTCCAATCTATTTGTCGGAAAATATCCCATTCCGTGCACAGAAATAGAGCATCCGCATCTAGTATCGCTTCCTCCGCTCCTTGGCAGACCGTAACTGATTCATACTTGGGTTGCGTAGGAAGCGATGCTACTGGGTCGTAAACATAAACATTCGCTTGTTCTAAGAGCATGCTATCGATTATCCGAATGGCTGCAGCTTCCCGTATATCATCCGTATCCGGTTTGAACGCCAGACCTAATATAGCGATTTTTTTATTATTAAAGGTTTTCAGTCGCTCCCTAGCCTTATTCAGAAGCCATAAATATTGCGTCTCATTCACTTCGACGACTTTCTCCAATATATTTAGTTCAATACTATTTTGTTTTGCTGTCAGAATTAAAGCTGCAACGTCTTTCGGAAAACATGAGCCTCCGTAACCTATTCCAGCTTGAAGAAAGCTGCTGCCAATTCTTGGATCAAGTCCCATGCCATATGCTACTTCCTTCACATTTACGCCCAATACATCACATAGTCTGGCCAATTCATTCATATAAGAAATTTTTGTAGCCAAAAATGCGTTCGACGCATACTTAATGAATTCTGCTGTTTTTGGGGTCGTAATCACAAAAGGACAGGTAAGTGATTGATACAATTCTCGAAGAATCTCCGTTGCCTTCGTACTGTTTGAACCAATGATGACACGGTCTGGATGGAGTGCGTCTGACAGTGCTTTTCCTTCTCTCAAAAACTCAGGATTCGATGCCACATCGAACGGAATAGCACTAGATTGTGCAGCATTGATCCAATCTGTGACTTTCTCTTGTGTCCCAACTGGAACAGTACTCTTCGTCACTACTAATTTATACTTGCTCATTGTTTGCCCAATCGTTTGAGCAACCTCTCTCACATATCGCAGATCAGCGCTCCCATCCTGGCCCGGAGGTGTTCCAACACAAATAAAAATGACATCATTCTCACCAATAGCTTTATTTTTATCCGTAGTGAAGCTCATTTTTTTGGATTGTACATGTTTTCGCAGCATATCCTCTAAACCAGGCTCGTAAAAATAAAGCAGTCCCTGCTGAAGCTGTTTTATTTTCTCGGGATCTGTATCGAGTCCTGTCACATTCCACCCCAGCTCTGCAAAAACGATAGCCGTTGTAGTTCCTACATAACCTGTCCCTATTACTAATATATTCATGACCTTCTACCTTCTCCGCTTGAATTTAAGCCCGCCAATACGGAATTAAATCCAATAACCGTATCCTTTAAAGCATATGAAATATTTTTCAAGTGAACGCCATTTAAAACGATGCTGTTCTGAATACTGCAACCTTCAATCTTTACATCTGCACTAATCGATACATAGGGACCGATCACACAATTTTTCAGAACACATCCGCTGTCAATAGATACCGGTTGAATAATAGTACAATTCTCTAATCTGGTACTCTCATGTATTCTCTCTTCATCTTCCAGTAAATCCAACCCGTTGCGATTAGCTTCCAACCATCTGCTCAATGTACCGACATCCATGTTTGCTTTCTCCGTTACGTGGTAAGTTACCGGAAAGCTATTTTCAATAAGCCACTGAATAGCATCAGTAATCTCAAGTTCTCCCCTAGCAGACGGCTTAATGAGCTTAATCGCTTTAAAAATCGATCCTTTGAACGCATAAGCACCTAATACAGCAAGATTGGATTCAGGATGATTCGGCTTCTCTACCAATTTCACAATTCGACCTTCCAATACTTTCGCAATGCCGTAATCGCGAGGATTTACAACCTCAGCCAGCATGATAGAACAATGACTGTTCCTCTCTTCTATATCTTTTTTCAGCTCTGTCAAGGACTCCGTAATTAGATTGTCACCCAGCAATAGTATAAAGCTGTCTTCTCCTACAAAATCTTGACCCTTTCTCACAGCATCTGAAAGACCCCTCGCTTCATGTTGATAAATATAAGTAATGACAACGCCGAAGAATTCACCATTACCGAACTTTTCACTTATCTTTGCTTCCTGCGACGGATGAATGACAATCCCAATATCAACAATTCCCTCTTGGAGCAATTTTTCAATACAAGACTGCAAGATTGGAATGTTCGCAATGGGAATTAAAGTTTTGGGATGATTGATAGTAATAGGGTACAAACGAGTTCCTTTCCCCGCACAGAGAATAAGTCCTTTCAACATATATCACTCCTAATAAAGACAATTTCTATTAATCTATGAAGAGCTATTATTATTTGTGAGGGCTAACCCTCTTACGGACAAAATTTAAGAGAATCAATACCTGCGCCTATCTAATGAAACCGCCGTGACGTTAAGAAAAAGAGGTTCATATCCTAACAAGAAATGCCCATAGATGTGAACCCAAAGGAGTTGTAACCTTGAAGATTGCACAAATATCGACTAATACGATACCCGTCCCTCCAAAAGACTATGGCGGTACTCAGCGCGATGTTTATTACCTAACCGAGGAATTAATGCGACGAGGTCATGAGGTTTTTTTATTTGCCAAAAGAGGATCTCGTTCCCGCGCTACAAAAACTTTTGTATACCCGAGTAACAATCCTAAAAAACAATTAGCATTCATTAAAAAAAATCTTCCTTCCAATATTGATATCATTCATGACCATTACGGGATCGTTGCCAAAGCAAATCCGCCGATTCCAACAATTAGAAGTTCTCATTCAAAAGGAGTTACCGGCGTTCAGATTCCGGTATATGTAAGCAAAACGATTTTGAGGAAATACGGTAAAAACAGAGGTTATTACTTGCATAACGGCATTAGGGTGAATGATTATATTTTCAAGAAAAAGAAAAGTGATTATCTACTATTCCTTGGCAGGGTAATACCACAAAAAGGTGTTCACTTAGCGATTAAAGTTGCAAAGCAAACGGGTAAAAAGCTAATTATTGCTGGCCCCGTTCCTGATAGACACTATTTTAATACGAAAATTAAGCCTCAATTAAATAAACAAATCCGATATATAGGCTCTGTTGGCGGGAAGAAAAAACTAAATCTTCTAGCCAATGCTAACTGCGTACTATTTACTTCCACTTGGGATGAGCCATTCGGTCTCGTTCTTATAGAAGCAATGGCTAGCGGCACTCCAGTTCTTGGTTTCAAAAAAGGTGCTGTACCAGAGGTTTTAAAAGGAATGCCTCAATTTTTATGCAATAACACGAGCGAGATGAGCAATAAAGTTAAAACGCGTAGAAAATTCCCCACTGCAAGCAAATGCCGTCATTATGTTAGAACAAAGTTTTCTGACCGCATCATGACAGAAAGATTCCTGAAATTATATAAAAAAATAATCAATGAAAAAAAATATAAACGAATTAAGAATTCTGTTTGGAACAAGCTGAAATATTAATATTAAACTTGGGGGTTATGACCTTTGTTAACCATAATCGCATGTACGATGAGATCCTCACATATGAATCAGGTATTCAGCAACTTTAACCGTCAGTCTCATAAGAATAAACAGATGATTATCATTTTGAATAAAGACGATATGGATATAAAGCAGTGGAAGAAAAGAGCGAGTAAGTATCCTAAAAATAAAATAAGGGTATATCAACTCCCACAGAGGTATAAGCTCGGAAAGTGTTTGAACTATGCCATTTCTAAAGCAAAAGAAGGAATTATCACTAAATTTGATGATGATGACTACTATGGCCGTAATTATTTAAAAGAGTCAGTCCTAGCTCTGAAGAAAAATAAAGGATCTATCATCGGCAAAGCTACAGCCTTCTTGTATTTCGAAGAGAAGAATTCGCTTATGGTGTTTAGAGCTGGATCTGAAAACAAGAGAACGAGGTCTGTTAAAGGCGGTACGCTTCTTTTCAAAAAAACGTTATGGAAAAAAGTGAGATTTCCAGAAAACAGGTTCGTGGGCACCGATTCTGAATGGATAAGAAGATGCAGGATTAGAGGCTATAAAGTGTTCTCCGTTTCCAAAAAAAATTATGTCTGTGTTAGAAGAAGAGATATTAGCTCGCACACACAAAAAAAGAGCACAAAAAGATATATGTCATTTTGCAAGCTAGTAGCTCGCACTCGAAAATATATTCCTTATGTAACCTGAGGGGGATTGAGGATCATTGTTGAAAACAAGAAGAATGGCGTAACCATCATCACTTCGACTATTCGTCCAGCATTGATCAATCAAATATTTAATAACTTTAATCGTCAGAAGTGGGCAGCCAAGGAGCTTATTATCATCATCAATAAGAATGACATATCCATGAAGAGATATAACAAAAAAGCTAGACAAAATCGGAAAATAAAAATATATCGCATGGATGAATCCAAAAATCTGGGAGCTTGTCTGAATTTTGGCGTATCTAAAGCTAAATATAATTACATTGCTAAGTTTGATGACGATGATTATTACTCGTCCCACTACATCCCCGAGACTATGCGGCTCTTTACCTATTCAGATGCAGATTTGATCGGCAAGCGCTCTTGTTTTTTTTATTTTCCGCATCGAAAAACGTTATTGCTCAGAGAACCTTTAGTAGGGAACAACAAACGTTGTGTCCGAATTGCGGGCGCAACCATTATGTTTCGAAAACGTGTTTTTCATAGGGTTCGTTTTCCGACAAAAGTGCGCCAAGGATCCGATGTCCGATTTCTTAAAGGGTGTTTAAGGAATGGGTATAAACTTTTTACGACTTCTCCCTATAATTTCGTCGCATTTCGCAGAGCTAATCGAAATTCGCATACATGGAAAGTATCCGATAAAAAACTACTTTCATCTTATAAGAATGCGAAAATCATTCAAACAACAAACTTCAAAAAGTATATTAATAAGCCTTTAAATCAACTCCCTCCTATTGATTTATAATCTATATAAAATTAAAAACGAGCAGCCACCCCTAAGGGATTGTGCTGCTCGTTCTATTCCTGAAAGCGCAAGCCTCCATGGTGAATATCTCAAATATCTACACTTCAATAATGATGGGTAGGATCATTGGTCTTCTCTTGATTTCCGCATATACATATTTGCCTATAGCTTCCTTAATTTTATGTTTCACAATTGTCCATTTCATGGACTCTCCGTTTTTTTGCAGTTCCCTAATCGTTTGCAGAACTAGGTCATTCATTCTCTCCTTCAAATTGTCAGCTTCTTTCACATAGACAAAGCCGCGGCTTATCAAATCTGGTCCCGATATAATATTGCCTTCTGATTTATTTAACGTAACAACGATGACAAGAATGCCATCCTCGGCAAGATGCTTCCGATCTCGGAGCACGGTATTCCCAACGTCTCCGATTCCTAGCCCATCAACAAGTGTGTTTCCAGCTGAAACCTTTCTACTTTGAATAGCTTCTTGATTTTGGATATCAACAACCTCGCCATTATTAATGATAAAAATATTTTCACTCTTCACCCCGACTGCTTCAGCAAGCAAACGATGCTGAAAGAGCATGCGGTACTCACCGTGTATCGGAATGAAAAATTTGGGTTTCATCAGGGTAAGCATTAGTTTCAGCTCTTCTTGGCTCGCATGACCTGAAACATGCATACCGGTAGCATTGCCGGAGCCATATATAACATTCGCACCCAGTAGATATAAATTGTCCACGATGTTTGATACATTTCTTTCATTTCCTGGTATGGGCGAAGCAGCGAAAACCACTGTATCATCGGGCAAGACTTCTACTTGGCGATAGCTTGAGGTTGATAGGCGTGAGAGTGCGGCCATTGGCTCCCCTTGACTCCCTGTGCACAACACTGCCACTTCGCTTCTTTCCATTTTGCTTGCTTCAGTCGCTTCCACAATCATGCCATCCGGTATTTTCAATTGACCGAGAGCAACAGCAACAGCTGTAACATTGACCATACTGCGACCCAGAAGCAGCAGCTTGCGATTCGTTTCTATAGCAGCGTCAACGACATGCTGCAGCCTGTGCACATTGGATGCGAAGGTTGACACAAAAATCTTATGCTTTGCTTTTTTGAAAGCTTCTGCAATATGTTCACCAACAAGTCTCTCAGAAGGGGTAAAGCCTGGTCGCTCCGCATTCGTACTTTCTGAGAGCAAAGCCAGTACTCCTTTTGAGCCTATGCTCGCCATTTTATGAATGTCTGGGTACTCTTTATTGACTGGAGTTAAATCAAATTTAAAATCTCCTGTATGTACGACAGTTCCTTCCGGTGTATCGAAGACAACTCCAAAGCAATCAGGAATACTGTGATTGGTACGGAAAAAAGTTATTTTAATTTTGCCTAATGTAACAACCGATTCTGAATTGACCTCATGAAGCACCGTATCTCTGGAAAGGTTATTTTCTTGTAATTTCCCTTTAATTAACCCTAAAGTAAACGGTGATCCGTAAATCGGCATATTAAATTGCTTTAAAATATAAGGAATTCCTCCAATATGATCTTCATGTCCATGTGTAATAATTAATGCGCGAACCTTGTCCTTATTCTCTATGAGATAAGTGATATCAGGTACTATGAGATCAATACCTAACAGACTTTCATCGGGAAACTTGGAACCACAATCGATAACGACAATATCGTCCTCATAGCGAATGACGTACATATTTTTACCGATTTCATGAACCCCACCCAAAGCCAGTATAGAAAGAGTCTTATCGTTAGCAGTTGTCATGGCTTGCCTCCACTCATTCAATATAAGAATCATTCCATAATTTGTCCCTTATGTAGGGTGAATATTCTTACATGCCTTGTTCAATATTCAGGCGAATTTTCATAATAAATGAGTTCATAAGTTATGATCTTGATCATTCCACACATTTCTATTATATGTAAATTAAATATTTGAAAATATATGTGAATAAAGATGATTATTTTTTCTTATCCTGCCACATATAAAGGCTATTACGATTATTATCGAGATTCATATCCTAAAAATTACAGCGAAGGATTACAGTTTTCCTGTAAAAAAGCTATAATGGAATTGAATGCGATCTCAATAAAAAAAGTAGGTTGATATATATGGATACTCAAAAGCAAAATTTAAGTATTGAAGCTGCAAAGCTTTATTATCAATTCGATTATAGCCAGCTTGAGATTGCTGCTAAATTAGGTGTGTCTAGACCCACCGTTTCCAGGCTGCTCCAGCATGCAAAAGAAAAAGGATATGTAAGAATTGAAATCATCGATCCGCATGACTTAGATTTATTAGCAAATGAATTGAAGCTGAAATATCAATTGGATGCTGTATTGCTCAGTTACTCCCCTCTTAATGATCAGGAAGAAATAAAAAAAACAATCGGAAAAAAAGCAGCCGAATATATTCACGAAACGGTGAAGGATGGAGATATCATCGGTGTTACTTGGGGCACAACCATGCATTCTGTTGCTCTTCAATTAAAGCCCAAATCTATAAAAGGCGTACAAGTTGTTCAATTAAAGGGCGGCATCAGCCATTCCCGTGTGAATACGTATGCAGCAGAAATTGTGAACTTATTTGCAGAGGCTTTTCATACCGCTGCTCGTTACCTGCCGTTGCCGGTAATCTTTGATAACGTTCAAGTCAAAGAAATGGTTGAAGACGACCGACACATTGGAAGTATAATTGAATTAGGCAAACAAGCGAATGTAGCTGTTTTTACTGTCGGAACACTCAAAGAAAACGCCCTGTTGTTTCGGCTTGGATACTTCAGTAAAGAAGAGCAGGATAGTCTTCAGCACACAGGCGTTGGTGATATTTGCTCTCGCTTCTTTGACGCAGAGGGCCATATCTGTAACGAGGAAATTAATAACCGCACAGTAGGTATCGATCTTCCAGAATTGCGAAAAAAGGAAAAAGCAATACTTGTAGCTGGCGGAGAGCGAAAAATTGAAGCCATTGAAGCTGCTTTGAAAGGCAAATATGCTAATATTTTAGTTACCGATCAATTTACTGCAAAAGCACTGTTACAATAATCAAAATGGCATCACGTAGAGGCTATACAAGGGTGAGAGTAAGAATCCCTTTGTATAGCCTCTTTGCTTTTCACTGTCCAATCCTTTTTTGATGAACATAATTTCATGAGTGTGTTTACATATGTTCAAGCGCGTGCTATTATAACCTTGTATTCGAGAAGTCGTATAAAAGGACGGTGAATTGCTTATGATAAATTTGTCAAAAATGATTGACCATACGTTATTGAAAGCAGATGCAACGAAAGCCGAAATTACAAAGCTTACGGAAGAAGCAAAGAAATATGGTTTTGCTTCGGTTTGTATCCAACCCACTTGGGTCTCCTATGCTTCAAAGCAGTTGAGCGAAAGCGATGTTAAAGTTTGTACAGTAATTGGTTTTCCATTAGGTGCCAATACTTCAGAAACCAAAGCTTTTGAAGCTAAACAAGCCATTGCAAATGGCGCAACTGAAGTCGATATGGTCATCAATATCGGGGCGCTGAAAGATGGAGATTTATCTACTGTCGAAAAAGATATCAAAGCAGTTGTTGATGCCTCAACTGGTGGTGCATTAGTTAAAGTCATTATTGAAACTTGTCTTTTAACGAAGGAAGAGAAGATTATTGCTTGTCAGTTGGCTGCTAAAGCCGGTGCTGATTTTGTCAAAACATCAACGGGCTTCTCAACTGGAGGAGCGACTGTAGAGGATATCGCCCTTATGCGCGAAACAGTTGGTGAAACAATGGGTGTAAAGGCTTCTGGAGGAATTCGTAACCTGAACGATATGAAGAGTATGATTGATGCCGGTGCATCTAGAATTGGTGCAAGCTCAGGTGTCAAAATAATGGAAAATGAAGAATCAACCTCTTCCTATTAACTATATCAAATATCAGTTCTGCTCCTTTAAGGAGCAGAACTCCTACAAGAAACAATTAAGTCTAAAACAGAAAAGAAAACAGCAAGTCTATCTTATTTCGCTAGATTTGTAAGCGTTCTATTAAGAATTGATAGTGAAGAAAAGACAACTGGTGAGGAGTACACATGATGAAATTTCTAATAGCTATCCTAGGCATTCTCGTTGTTTTTGGTCTAACTTATATTGGGAGCAGTGATCGACGAAAAATTCGTTATCGGCCGCTGATCATAATGGTTGTACTACAGTTCCTATTGGCTTTTGCTTTATTGAACACTTTTGCTGGGGAATTTCTAATAAAAGGATTCTCCAATGTTTTCGAAAAACTGCTTACTTATGCCGGAGAAGGTGTAAACTTTGTTTTTGGCGGTTTAGCTAATGAAGGACAAGGTCCCTTCTTCCTAAACGTCTTGCTGCCAATCGTATTTATTTCTGTACTAATCGGCATATTGCAGTACACCAAAATTTTGCCGTTTTGTATCAAGTATGTTGGTTTAGTATTAAGCAAGGTTAATGGGATGGGAAAACTGGAATCCTATAACGCAGTCGCTTCTGCTATTCTAGGACAATCCGAGGTGTTCATTTCAGTAAAGAAACAAATTGGACTGCTGCCTGAAAAACGTCTATACACTTTATGCGCATCAGCTATGTCAACGGTATCTATGTCCATTGTCGGCGCATACATGGTCATGATCGAACCTAAGTATGTTGTAACTGCCCTGGTGCTAAATTTGTTTGGCGGTTTCATTATCGTTTCTATTCTTAATCCTTATACTGTTGATAAGGAAGAAGATATACTAACTGTACAAGAAGAAGAAAAACAATCGTTTTTCGAAATGCTTGGCGAATATATAATGGATGGATTCAAAGTAGCAATCATTGTGGCTGCTATGCTAATCGGTTTCGTCGCCCTTATCGCGCTCGTTAACGGTGTTTTTGACGGTATCTTTGGCATTTCATTCCAACAATTACTTGGTTATGTGTTCGCTCCAATCGCATTTCTCATGGGCGTTCCTTGGAAGGAAGCAGTGGATGCCGGAAGCATTATGGCAATTAAGATGGTTTCCAATGAATTCGTGGCGATGCTTGAGCTTGGTAAGCTTACTCAATTATCTTCAAGAACAGTTGGAATCATTTCCGTATTCCTTGTATCCTTTGCTAACTTCTCGTCCATCGGCATTATTGCCGGTGCCGTTAAGGGGCTTCATGAAAAACAAGGAAATGTTGTGGCTCGTTTTGGGTTAAGATTGTTATATGGAGCAACTATGGTCAGCGTTCTATCTGCCATCGTTGCCGGAATATTTTTGAAATAAGAAAGGAGTTCTTTAGAAATGAAATCATCTCCGCAATTCCAAAGAATTCATCTCATTGTTTTAGACTCTGTTGGAATCGGCGAAGCACCTGATGCCGCTCAATTTGATGACTATGATGTCGACACATTAGGTCATATTGCAGAAGCCCGTGGAGGACTGCATATGCCGAATATGGCTAAACTAGGCTTGTCCAACATTAAGGAAATACAAGGTGTGCCTATTGCTGATCAACCCATGGCTTACTACACAAAAATGCAGGAAAAATCAGTCGGGAAAGATACGATGACTGGACATTGGGAAATAATGGGCCTCTATATTGATACACCTTTTCGTGTTTTTGCCGATGGTTTTCCTGATGCCTTAATCCGTCAAATTGAAGAAAAAACCGGTCGTAAAGTAATAGGCAATAAAGCTGCCAGCGGAACAGAAATTTTGGACGAGCTCGGTGAGGAGCATATGAAAACTGGTGCGCTCATCGTTTACACCTCTGCTGATTCTGTTCTTCAGATCGCTGCTCATGAAGACATTGTACCTCTGAAAGAACTGTATGAAATATGTGAATTTTGCCGGGAAATCACACTAGAAGATCCCTATATGCTGGGTCGTATTATCGCTAGACCATTTCTAGGCGAGCCGGGAAGCTTCAAGAGGACTGCTAACCGTCATGACTATGCATTAAAGCCATTTGGTCGTACCGTTATGAATGAATTGCAAGACGAGGGTTATGATGTCATCGCTATTGGTAAGATAGCCGATATATATGATGGAGAAGGCGTGACTAAGACTGTGCGTACCCTATCCAATTCCGATGGTATGGACAAGTTTATTACAACATTCGACGAAGAATTCACCGGACTCAGCTTTATTAATCTAGTCGATTTTGATGCTTTATATGGTCACCGCCGAGATCCGCAAGGATATGGGGATGCATTGGAGGATTATGATTCCCGTCTTCCAGAAGTGTTTGCAAAAATGACCGATCATGATCTGCTCATCATTACTGCTGATCATGGTAATGATCCCACTTATCGTGGAACCGATCATACTCGTGAATATGTACCGTTATTAGCCTATTCTCCACGTTTCACAAAATCTGGTCATGCCCTTGCTCTTCGTGATACATTTGCAGACATAGGCGCAACAGTTGCAGAAAATTTCGGGGTTCAAATGCCTAAGCACGGCAGCAGCTTTTTATCCGATTTAAAATAATTTTTCAAGGGAGAGTTCAAATGAGTATTCATATTGGAGCTAAACAAGGCGAGATTGCAGAAACCATTCTACTGCCGGGAGATCCCCTTCGTGCCAAATTTATTGCCGAAACTTATTTAGAGGATGTCATTTGTTACAACACGGTTCGCGGTATGCTTGGTTATACAGGAACGTATCGCGGTCAACGCGTATCTGTACAGGGTTCGGGTATGGGTATTCCCTCCATTAGTATTTATGTAAATGAATTAATTAAAGACTATGGGGTCAAAAACCTTGTTCGTGTCGGTACTTGCGGTGCCATGCAGGAGGATGTACATGTTCGGGATGTTATCTTAGCACAAGCATCTTGTACAGATTCTAGTGTAAACCGCCACGTCTTTGGCGGTTATGACTTCTCCCCCATCGCTAGCTTCAACCTGTTGAAAGCAGCTTATGATCGTGCTGTTGCTAAAGGCTTAAAGCTTCATGTGGGTAATATATTCAGTTCGGATACTTTCTATCGCGACGACAAATCAATCGTACAAAAATTGATGGATCATGGTGTATTGGGTGTGGAGATGGAAACAACTGCGCTTTACACGCTTGCAGCTAAATATGGAGTTAACGCTTTGACCATCTTGACGGTGAGTGATCACCTCCTGACCGGTGAAGAAACGACAGCGGAAGAGCGCCAGACGACCTTTAACGAAATGATGGAAGTCGCTCTTGATACTGTAACCTCCCTTTGATCTCATACTAAAATAACTTACGCATAAAGAGGAGAGCATCTTATGAGAATGGTTGATTTAATTGAAAAAAAACGTGACGGCGGACAATTAACGACAGAGGAAATCACTTTTATTATCCAAGGCTACACCAACGATGAGATTCCAGATTACCAAGTCAGTGCTTTAGCGATGGCTATCTTTTTCCAGGATATGAATGATAGAGAACGTGCTGACCTGACGATGGCAATCGTAAACTCCGGGGATGTTATTGACTTATCAGCGATTGAGGGTGTGAAGGTGGACAAGCATTCCACAGGTGGTGTTGGTGATACCACAACGTTAGTCTTAGCCCCTCTTGTTGCAGCATTGGATATTCCAGTAGCTAAAATGTCTGGCCGTGGACTCGGTCATACCGGCGGTACAATCGATAAATTGGAAGCCATCGAAGGATTCCATGTAGAGATTAATAAAGATGAATTCGTTAAGTTAGTGAATGAGAGCAAAATTGCTGTAATCGGTCAATCCGGAAACCTTACACCTGCTGACAAGAAGCTTTATGCTCTTCGTGATGTAACGGGAACCGTAAACTCCATTCCACTCATTGCAAGCTCCATTATGAGTAAAAAAATTGCTGCTGGCTCTGACGCGATTGTTTTGGATGTGAAAACAGGTGCCGGTGCATTTATGAAAACCGTTGAAGATGCTAAGGAATTGGCACATGCAATGGTAAGCATAGGAAATAATGTTGGTCGGAAAACAATGGCTGTCATTTCTGATATGAGTCAGCCGCTAGGCTATGCTATTGGAAATGCGTTAGAAGTAAAAGAAGCTATCGATACGCTGCAAGGAAAAGGTCCAAAGGATTTGGAAGAGCTGTGCCTCGCTCTTGGCCGGCAAATGGTTTTCTTGGCGAACAAAGCAAGCTCGCTTGAGGAAGCTGAGGAAATGTTAAAAGAAGTAATCCGTAATGGCAAAGCGTTGCAGAAGTTTAAAGACTTTATTGCCAATCAAGGCGGAGATGCTTCAGTTGTCGATCATCCAGATAAATTGCCGAATGCAGCCTACTTAATTGAAGTGCCTGCCCGCGAAACAGGAGTTGTAGCTGAAATTGTAGCTGATGCAATCGGAACCGCTGCAATGCTGCTCGGCGCAGGTCGTGCGACAAAGGAATCAACTATCGATCTAGCTGTTGGTCTGATGCTCAACAAAAAGGTTGGCGATCCTGTCCAAGAAGGCGACTCGCTCGTAACCATTCATTCAAATCGTGAGAATGTAGACGAGGTTCTTCAAATGATTTATGAAAATATTCGTATTGCAGAGCATGCGGAGCCTCCTGTTCTCATTTATCAAACGGTGACGGAGTAACTCTTCAAATCGGAATAAGTGAATCAAATACGGCAGTAAAGAATGTTGCTTAACCACTGTCATTGGAAGTTTAAAATGAAACAGGCATCTTTTGTACAAGCTTTTTTGTGCGAAAGATGTCTGTTTTTATATTACCTCATATTGAGGGGTTATATATCATTTTCATCCTTCAACACTTCTTTCAGCAGACATAGCACTGTTGAATATCGACTTGAAAATCATTCAAACATGTCGATTTGTTGTGGTGGAAGAGCCTTTATTTTCTGACCTAGTATCTCCATCAACTCAAAAGCATTCGATGCAGCATCACCGCCAGAATTATTATTAAAAATCACACATATCTCCTTGGATTCTTTGCTAAGATTCTCAAGGTTTTGCTTCCATTCAAGCAATTCTTCGCTACTATAACGATAGAGATACCTCACTTCTCTCCAATTCGATTGTCCACTTGAGGTCCATCCCTGAACATTCCTACCGTGGAACCTTACAATAGTTAAGTCTTGATCTGATACCTCTAAGACGGTAGGAACAGATCCAGGGAAGACCTGAGGCTCATCACAAATACTATGAATCCAACCTTCATTTCGCATAAACTGCAAGGTCTTTTCACGCATATCAGGGCTGAACCAGCTTTGATGTCGAAATTCAAGTGCTAAGGGAATATCTTTCATTCGTTTTTTAGTGGAACGCAACATGTCTACATTACTTCGATTACATTCAAACCATGGCGGATATTGAAACAGAACTGCTTTTAATTTTCCCGCTTCAATAACTGGAGCAATCGATTCTCTAAAAGATTGAAACATCGTATCCAATTCTTCATCAGAATAATGCTGGCGTGTATGTCCTGTCAAACCTTGATATGCCTTGATTAGAAAGAAAAAGTCAGCTGCTGTATCCTTTATCCAACGTTCATATAGTTCAGACTTATGTATAGCGTAATAGGAGCTGTCTACTTCAACTACTGAAAAAAAGTTGTTATATTCCTTTAGCTTTTGTTGAGGTCTAATTCCCATGCTGTAGAATAGGTCGTGATCCCCCCACCCTGCAAGTCCAATTGAAATCATAACGTCACCACTTTTTAATAGACTCAAAATTAAATTATATCTTAAACTTAATTATTCCCATAATGCGAATACCACTAACTGGGTTTAAATAGATTTATCAAAGCTTTTCTTGCACATTCCCCTTCTCCCTCAGACCACTTATTCATTTTTCTGAAATCTGTGTTGTCTGTAATCTGGTCTATGCTACCAATCAAACGTTTTTTGGATAACTGTTGAATATCTGTATCCATAATTTGATTTGCAATGAGGCTAGCATTTTTTTCACCGTTCATTACTTTAAAGGGACGATCAAAAAAGGTTGAAACGTCATTAGGAATCTTTTCAGTGAGCCCTAGTCCGTTGTGCATAATTGATAGGTGTTTGTAAGCAATATTCAAAGCAAGCTCGCGTTCTCTCCATGTAACAGCCGTTTGAACAGTCCAAAGATGAGTCATTATTTGATCTGAACATTTCAAACGTTTAAATGCAGTACCAAACCATTTTGGATAAGGTGCATATTGACGCTCCATGAGGAAGCATAAACTTCCCCCTTTGTTATTTCGAGAAGTGACTGCGAAGGAAACGTTAGCCAATCTACTGCTTCTAATCGTTCATCTTTATTTAGAGCCAAGTAACTTTCGATGAACCTCGGCACCGTTGTGATTACGCTCTTCCCTATATCAACGGGGAAGCCATAGAACCGTTCCGGAGCTTGCTCATGCAGAGTTGATTGTATTTTTTCTGAATACCCGCCAACTATTCCTTTAATAAAAGACATTCCCCATTCCTCCAAGTCCATCAATCACAAACATCATATTTAAGCTATCTCACTCAAAGGGATAGTAATATACATACTAGTTAAAATAACTAAACCACACCAAAACAAAACTATTGTCATTAAATGATGAATAACTGTTTGATGAATAAACCCCAAGCACTCTTCCTCGGAAATCTAAATGTAAACAGCCGAATAGACATAAATAATAGCAGACTTTTTGAATTCAAAATTAGAAACCATGTTCTGTACCAATTTGAGGAACTGTGCTCATGCACAAGCAAACAAGGAATTGGTTATTCCCGAATGCCCCTGCCACTTTATCAGGCTGGTTCAGCGGATTCGGAGATGATTTCGAGTAAGCTCTCGTTTGTATCCTTGATATTCCTGAATCGCGCGCATTGAGTAAAGCCGAAGTGAAAGCGACCGTTGACGATTTCAGAAAAACAGGAGCTGCAGCCATTCGTACAGGCGCCGATGGTGTTGAGATTCACGGCGCTAACGGATATCTCGTACTAATTAATAAACTTCCACCCTGATTAATGATCGATTAAGCGGCCTTACCCGCTATATTCAATATGACTAAGGCCGTCCGTTTGCAATGTATGTGGTTGGCAACATTAAAATCTTGTTTCTAAAAAACAATAGGAGTGATACCATGTTTACACTATCTAGAAGCATCCCTGTTAACGGTAGCACCAATAATCATCCCATCTTAAATAGACATCAAGTATGGGTAGGACTTGTCATGAAAGCAGAAGATGCAACTCGTTTTGTATGCGCGATGTGCCCTGATTAGTAACAACGCCAAAGACCGAATGAGCCATTTAGATGACTGCGTACGGCCTTTGGCATAAAGTCATTTCTTATGTTTTACGTATTTTTGTAAATGATCTCGAGGAATATGCATTGCCAATATAAGCAATCAGGAATCCACGGAATCATTCAACTTTCTATAAGGATATTTAAAATCCACACTTCAACCCTCAATTCACACACTACTTGTGTTAAGGCTCTTCGTATCACCTTCAAAATGACCCTTTTATTTATCAATTCCCTTCATTGAAATTGATATGACATCCACACTCCTTTTCATAATCTGCATAATGAGACTTTAACTGTGAGATTATAATCAACGTGTTCAGGTCGTTTAGAATCTATTAAGAGGTGAGTATTTATGTACTATTACAAGGAAGAATTAATCAACGTAATTAAGCCAGATAAACCAGATCCAGCAGCTGCAAAAGTTCTTCAAGAAACGCTAGGCGGTCAATTTGGTGAAATGCGAACCATGATGCAATACTTTTTCCAAAGCTCTAATTTCAGGGGAAAAGATAAACAATTTCGCGATCTATTGAGAGGAGTATTTTTAGAAGAAATCGCTCATGTCGAGCTTGTACAAAACACGATCAATCAACTACTTAACGAATCCGGTCTAAATACTCCAGGAGATGCTGGTGTTGATAAAGCTCCGATTGACGAGGCGATTAAACACGCAAACCCCCACCACTTTATTATGGGAGCTAAAAGTTCTTTACCTGTAGATGCGGGAGGAAATCCATGGAATGGATCTTGGGTTTATAGTCATGGCAATCTTGTTGCAGACATGTTGAACAATGTCGTACTCGAGTCTACTGGTGTTCTGCAGAAAACACGAATTTATGAGATGAGCTCAAATCAAACATTCAGAGAAACGTTAGGATTTCTTATTGTCCGTGACAATGCGCATCAGAACGCTTTTGCCAAAGCACTTGAAACACTAGGCGTTGATTGGGGTAAAGTGTTCCCGGTACCTAACTACGACATCAACAAATATCCCGAGTGCAGAAAGTTCGTAGACATGGGCTATCACAACATGCAATTTAATTTCCGTTTAGACGAAACATTGATTTCTAACATTTTCCATGGCGAAAGCCCAAGCAGGAATAGTGGTACACTTTCTGTAACACCTCCTCCTCAGGGTTTTCCAGTTCCTGAGCTTCCTGATATGCCGAATGAGCATAGCCCTGGAATTGCAGATCTGTTTAGTTAATAAACTTTAAAATCCAATAAAAAAAGCACAACTCTAGAGTCGTGCTTTTTTTATTGAATTTAGAACTAAATCCTTTAATTTATCAAAGTATTTTATTATCATGGCTTAAACCTGATTACAACAAATATCATATTTTCTTATGAAGAAATGGATCTCTCAAATTGTATTTCGTCTCATTCCGTTCATTTAGAAAATTTCGGAGCCTCTCAATATTCTCCAACCCAACAATTTGAATACTACCTGTTTCATTGACAATGGAGATCATTTTCCTCCCATTTCTATTTAAAAACTCAATTTGGTCATTCGTTATTTCCCTTATCGTCATAGAAACTCTCTCCTTTATGGATAATCAAAATTAGGCTCTCCTGTGCCTGCAAGTTTTTTTCATTTTTTTCATGGTTATATTATTTACAACATGAAGAACTTACAGTTGGTATAGTTGAAAATGAGTTTTCATCTTTCTTCGATGGCGAATTATTAATACTACATACTCCTGTTTCAGGTAAATCAAGCTCAACTTTCAAAGCAGCTTCATAATCACCCGAAAGATAAGCTACAACTGATCTTACTTGTTCATAACCGGTAGCCATCAAGAATGTTGGAGCCCGACCGTAACTCTTCATTCCAACAATGTAGAAGTCTTTTTCTGAATGTCGCAGCTCCCTTTCTCCGTGAGGTCGAACCGTACCACAACTATGGACATTCGGGTCGATAAGGGGTGCAAGTGTCTCTATACTTTCTGTGGCTTGATCAATGCTTAATCGTAGTTCTCGCAAGAAAGAAAAATCTGGCCGACTACCTGTATTTACAATAATTTCATCAATTCCATGTAAATCCATACTTTTCTCTTTATTTTTACCGCTAATAGTCAATCTCCCATCTGAACAGCTTAGCTTTTGAATTTTAAATGGAGTAACCACTTCTAATTGTTTAGAATTAACCAATTGGTGAATGCGGCTTCCTAACTCGCCCCTAGCTTCAAGTTGATCATTTGCTTCTCCACCATATGCGTCCTCTACTCTGTTCTTCCTCAAAATCCACACAATCTTCATATTTGGATCAGTCTCTTTTAGCTGTGCAAGATCTAATAATGTATTTATAGCAGAATGACCACCACCAACTACAGCTATGCTTTTCCCTATAAATCTTTCCTTGTCGATCCCTTGAATATTTGGGATACCATAAAATATATTCTTATTTAGTGACTGTTCTTCATTGGTCCATAAACCATTTGCATATAAGGGATTCGAGTGTCCCCACGTTCCAGAAGCATCTATTACTGCTTTTGCTTCATAACTTTGCATAATACCATCTACCTCTGCGTATATCACAAACGGATGAATCTCTCTAAGTTCTGATTTCATTTTATCTGTATCTTTTCTGCTTATGCCCTGCACTTTGGATTTCAGGATTAGTTGAGATCTTATCTCCGGAAGATCAGCTAATGGCAGCAAGTATTTCTCTAACAATTCTAACCCAGTAGGCAGTTCATCAGGTGAAGGAGCGCTCCATCCATGTTTGGACAACAATCTTGCAGCTGCTTTATCTACATTGTATTGCCACGGTGAAAACAAGCGGACATGTCCCCAATTAGATATATTGTGCCCTACTTGTGGACCCGATTCTAAAAGGATGAAATTCTCTCCGCGCTCCGCTAAATTCGCTGCTGCGGCTAAACCTATCGGGCCAGCCCCAATGATTGCTACAGGTAATTTATTCAATTTCTTTTTTGGTTGTTGTATTGCAATATTTGTAACATCTTTTTTAATGAAAGGTGATGCACAACAAGATTCGGTCTGTTTAAGTTCAATGTTTTTCATAGCGATTTTCCCTCCGATTTAATTCTTTTTATTATTTCATAATGATCTAAACTTAGTTTTACAGTATTAATAAACCAGTTATGGTGGCAGCTTATTACATCGTATATTTCACTCATAAGATCTCCTTAATGAACAATATTATTTGTATTTTGCAAGTATTAGTTTAAAAGATATGGAGTAATCTCATTACCCCATAGGTGTGCAGCACATTTTTGATTTTTGCATGCTTGTATTTAGTAATTGTAGCGATCGGATGACGGTATCCTTCTCAAACTCATTCATGAATGAAAAGACGTCATCTAAATAATCGTTCATCGTTTTATCAATTGAGCCCACTACAAACTTCCCTTCCGTCGTCAGTGACAACAGATACACTCTGCCATCTTCAGGAGAAGCAGTTTTCTTCACTAAGTTAATCTTTATTAATGATTGGATCTGCCTACTAAAGGTCGTAATATCCACACCAAGCGTTTCTGCTACCTTTTGCATGGAAGGCAGGTTCTGGCGACCAATTTCATATAAGATATGACTTTGAATGAGTGATATTTCCAGACCACTGATCTGGCAACAGTTTTTGTTCAAAAGACCAAATTGCCTTGCTAGGATTTGTAGTAGTTCTCGTGGGTTGTTCATTATTCATTCCCCCTGTTTTATTTGTACACTGATTACTTGCAATTTGCAACTTTAAATTTCTTATCCCATTTATATTCGTGACCACTTATATAATCCTTTACTTATATAATCAGTAGATTATAATAAACATTAAAAGGTATGAACCTATTTGAACACAAATCCATGCTTTAAAGGAGTGATCACATGATACAACCGATAGATAATCTTGCCGAGACACTAAAGCTAGTCTCTGACAAGACTCGTCTTACCATTCTTGCACTGCTCAAAGAGAAAGAAATGTGTGTATGTGATATTGTAACGATTCTTGAAACGACACAACCTAATATAAGCCAACATTTGAGAAAACTAAAAGATGGCGGTTTGGTTAGCGAGACAAGACGCGCACAGTGGATTTATTATTCTTTAAACACCGATGATAAACCTTATCTTCACGGCATCTTAAATACACTCCCATCCATGAAAGAAGAACTCAAGAAACTGAGCCCCGATTGCTGTAATTAAGGACCTTCTACCCGAAGAGTACTTATGAAAAAAGATTTTAGGAGGAACCATGTTAGTAATTGCATCCCTTATTTTCCTTATCACCTTGATCTTCGTCATTTGGCAACCTAAAGGTTTAAATATCGGCTATACGGCTGTTGGTGGAGCTATACTCGCCCTACTCTTTGGTGTTGTCGATTTTAATGATGTTTGGGACGTAACCGGCATTGTCTGGAACGCGACATTAGCTTTTGTCGCGGTTATCCTCATCTCGCTTATCCTGGATGAGATAGGATTCTTCGAATGGTCAGCACTCCATATGGCACGCTTCGCAAAAGGCAACGGATACCTCATGTTCTCCTTAGTCGTATTGCTTGGTGCTGCTGTAGCTGCATTTTTTGCAAATGATGGTGCTGCACTTATTCTCACGCCGATAGTTCTCGCCATGGTCAGAGCATTGAAATTTGATGATCGTATGATCCTACCATTTATTATGGCAAGTGGATTTATATCAGATACAGCTTCTTTACCTCTTGTTGTAAGCAATTTAGTAAATATTGTATCATCTGATTTCTTTGGCATCGGATTTGCCGAGTATGCGAGTCGGATGATTATTCCGAATTTCTTCGCAGTAGGGGCTAGTTTGCTTGTGCTATTCTTACTTTTTAGAAAAAGCATTCCGAAGCATTATGATCTAAGTCAACTCAAGGAACCACGTGCGGCGATAAAAGATATGCGTTTGTTTAGGTTATCATGGGTTGTATTAACTGTTTTATTAGTGGCTTATCTCGCAAGTGAATTCATAAACATTCCTGTATCCACCGTCGCAGGCATAGCAGCAATTGTCTTTATTATCGCGGCTCGTAAAAGCCCTGCTATCCATACTAGCGCTGTCATAAAGGGCGCACCATGGTCAATTGTCGTTTTCTCTATAGGCATGTATGTTGTCGTTTATGGGCTTCGTAATGTTGGTCTTACGGATGAACTAGGGAAAGTATTTCAGTGGGCAGCTGATCAAGGCTTATTTATGGCAACGATTGGTACGGGATTCATCGCAGCCATCCTCTCTTCCATTATGAACAACATGCCTACGGTCATGATCGATGCCTTGGCTATTCAGGGAACGAATACGAATGGTGTATTACGAGAGGCATTGATTTATGCCAATGTGATTGGTTCTGATTTAGGCCCTAAAATCACGCCAATTGGATCTCTAGCAACCTTACTTTGGCTGCATGTCCTTTCCAAAAAAGGTGTAAAAATTACATGGGGCTATTATTTTAAAGTTGGACTCGTACTAACCCTTCCCGTTCTGTTTATTACGCTAGTTGGTCTTTACTTATGGCTTAGCGTCATCCACTAAATGAATTTATAAGGAGAAATGAATAATGGAAAAGAAACTAGTATATTTCTTATGTACAGGTAACTCTTGTCGGAGTCAAATAGCAGATGGTTTTCTTAATGCCCTTGGCAGTGAACATTACGAAGTGAAAAGCGCAGGACTCGAAGCACATGGTCTGAACCCAAGAGCAGTTCAAGTGATGAAAGAAGCTGGAGTAGATATATGCCAAAACTCTTCTAATGTTATCGATCCAGAGATATTAAATCGTGCAACTTATGTCATTACTCTTTGCGGTCATGCCGATGAGCATTGTCCTGTTATATCCAATCCAAATGTGGTGAAATGGCATTGGGGCTTTGACGATCCTGCCAAAGCAACTGGAACGGAAGAGGACATAATGAAGCAATTCCGAAACGTTCGCGATGCGATCAAGGCACGTGTCGAGACTTTTGTGAAAGAGGGACAGTAAAATGAACGATCATTCGTAAGAAAAGAGTTAAGAAAGCAAATCGTGCTTCGTACTGGTATTCAAAAATTTGTCTTTCAAATATGCGATTGGTCATCTGTACTACATTGTCAGAAGCGTCTATTGTGGGGAAGATTGTTTCGTATCCCATACCTTGGGGATCGAAGTTCCATACTACCTCTTCAATTGTCCCCATAACAGCGCCATTATCTTTCATGTAGTCGAACGGTGGGTGGAAAAAGACCAAATATTCAGATTCCGGAATTTCTCTGCACGCCATACCTGCCGGAACCAGTCCTTTATACTCCAGTGAAACGGTGATTCCATACAAGTACCCTTTCTGGCCGTTCTGGTAAAACCATCCTGCAGTTTGACCAAGTTGTCCAGGGAGTGCATGGTTAGACATACTCTCCAACGTACCGCTAATCTCATCACAAGAGTGCCCGTTATCCCAGAAGTCCCCATAATTTGTTACGGAAATGTCCCAGATCCCGATAAACTTGTGCGCCGGAATGACCTCAACTTTGATCTCCGCCGGTTGCGAATGTACCTTACTCATCTTATCCCGCTCCTTAATCAAATAACGATAAGGCGAGAATACCTCCTGACGAATAGCCAACGGAATAGGTCGAGGAGTTTTTCGGTAAGCTGCGGGGGGGAGCTGAAATGCTTTGTTTGATCATATCACCGGCGATTTTTTCATACTTGATTCGAGTTGTACAATAAAAACTCCTGAAACCAAGGAGTGTTTGCTTATGCCTCCTTACTAATTCAGTCCAATTATTAGGGTTGTTTTTTTCTTGTATCTATCCAAAACATTCTAGGACCTAATTAGCTATCGGTATATACTCATGACAATCCATTTTGACAAAAATACCTACCAATAAAACAAAAAAACCGCGATTTACGCGGTAATAAATCAGCTCATATTCTTGTCATCCGACACCAAGTCGCTGACCCAATAATACCATTCATTAGCATGAGAAAACTAATGAGCAATTGAAGGCTCTTATCTACTATGTTAAATTCGCTAACCAGGCAGTAAGTGCCTCGCCAATTTCATGAGGTGAATCTTCTTGGGGATAATGAAGTCCACGGACGGTAATCTCCGTTTGCATTGGCCAGGTACGGCAGAACTCAATATGAGATGTCGGCATAGTACCTGGATCACAGTTGACGAAGAGTTTCGGAACCAAGCTCTGTGCCAACCACTTCCCGTACGTGGTAACAATGTCCGTTACATCAGCCGGATCTCCATCAAACGGAAGTTGTCGCGGCCAGGTTAATGTCGGGCGGCGGCTTTCTCCAGGCAGTGAGAATGGCCGACGATACTCAGTCATTTCTTCCTCCGTCAACTTTCGTAAAATGCCGATTGGAAGATTAGTCTCAATGAAAGAGTTGTTTTCTAAAACCATCTGTTCACCTTCCTCGGATCGTAATGCCTTGAAAATTTTCCGTCCCCGATCCGGGAGTTCACTCCAACTACGTGGTTTTATGATTCCCTCCATATAGGCGATTCCTTTAACGGCTTCCGGATGACGATACGCCCAATCAAATCCAAGGGCCGACCCCCAATCATGCACCACAAAAGTAACGCGTTTGCGAACACCAAGTTGATCCAAAAGGGCATCGAGATAACGACGATTTTCTACAAAGGTGTAAGAGTCGGAGCCACTATCGGAAATTTTCTCGGAATCGCCCATACCTATGAGGTCAGGAGCAATGCAACGACCGAAATCTTGAGCAAAAGGAAGAATTTCACGCCAGAGATAGGAGGAAGTAGGGTTGCCATGTAAGAAGACAATCGGATCGCCACTACCTTCGTCTATATAGCTCATCTCTAGACCAAGCACTTGTTGACGCTTTTTTTCGTAGGGAAAAGATCGTTTAACCATTGAACATCTCACCTTTCCTTTAATAGATTTTATTATCTCACTTACTGAATGCAAGCACTTACTTTCATTCTTATTCTAAAAAAAGCCCCCTTCGGAGCTGCTCTTAGCGAAACCAATAATTAAGGACTAAGTGCCTTGGCAAATAGACGTACGCTTTCTTCAATAAATTCATCAAGCGTATCTTCCGATACTGCTTCTTTGGCATTTAGTCTACTGATGAAAGCCCCATAATTCATCCACATAAATGATAATGCTTGGATTTCAGGATTTGAGGAGACCACTTTGCCTTCTAATGACATTGTAATTAGATAATCAGCAAGCAAACTTTTCAAGTGCTTTGGGTTGCGAGAAGCCTCTTGTAGAACAGAGTCAGGTAGAGTACTGCTTCCTTTAAGCGCAATTGAAATTAGTTTTCTGTTTCGGTTCATTATGTTATGATACGTTCGACTCACTATGAACAGATCCTCATACAAATTTCCTGTAAGACCCTCGTTAAAAAGCTTAGTCATCTCATTGCCATAGTGGAATTGGCTGAAGGCTGCCTCAAGAAGTTTTTCTTTCGTTCCAAAATGCCGAAATAAAGTGACTTCGTTCACTCCTGCAGCTAGCGCGATTTCTTTGGTCGTTGTGCCGTCATATCCCATTTCTGCCATGAGGTTGATAGTTGCCAGCAATATTTTTTCGCTAGTAGTGGGATTTACACTCAAGAATTCACCCCCTCAATGCAAGTACTTACTTACATTTCATTGTAGATTACATGTAAGTAAATGTCAATACTAATCCGCTATTCCCAGGAGAACAACCGTAGTACCTTTATTCTCAATCCGACTATTTACTACCAGATGATACCACCTTCGGCTTTTCATATACTAAAATATCGAATCCTCCCCTGGCATTTGGGTATTTAGTTGTAAAGTACATCACCTCCGTCTTTGAATCTGATTTTTTCACAATCACTCTTTAACCTACCAAGAAATAAACACACATCTGCCTACTGACGGTTGTGCAATTCATAATCGTTTTTGCGCTGATCGTAAACGCCTAAGATTTAGAGTTAAAGGTTCATTTTCTTAAACTCCTTCGGTGTCATACCCGTCGAACTTTTAAACAATTTACTGAAATGTACATTTGTTGTCAATAAAAGAGCTCTTATCGAAGGGTATAGCTTTCCATCAAAATCCGATTTAGCACTGCTAAAGCTCTGAATGTTTTGGCTTAACATAAACATAATTTGAATGCAAAAGGCATGGATCTCACCAACACTTTGCCTACTTGAGAGGTCAATCGCATCAATCGTCGAATGTATCACCGAAATAAGGTTTGTGTTTTAGCTCTGAAACTAACTCTATTGGTTGAACTCATCATATCCAAGCGGCTAACCTTTGACAGAACCGCCTGTTACCTGCATAAAAGACTTATTAGCCAGAACATAGACGACTAGAATCGGCAAAATTGATAGGCACGCACCCGCCATAATGAGATGGGTTTGGGTTGCTGCCGTAGTACCATATCGCAAATCCGCTAAACCAACCGTCAACGTTTGTAATTTAGGGTTCGTCATCGTAAAAACAAGCGGGAGAATGTACTCATTCCAAGCGTTACGGAAAGCGAACAATGCAGCTACGCCTAAGCCCGGCTTCAATAAAGGAAGAATAATTCGCCAGTACACTGAAAAGAAATTACATCCATCAATGTAAGCGGCCTCATCCAAATCCCGAGGAATTCCTTTGAAGAACCCAATGAGAATAAAGAAGGTCGTCGCATGGGCACTAATTAGTATAAATATGATCCCCCATAACGAGGAATTCAGATTTAATTTTACCATAAGTTCAAATTGAGGGCGGATCACAACGGCGCCAATTGATATGAACATAGTCGCGGCTTGAAGTGCAACATAGAAGCTTTTACCGAAAAAATTTCTACGATCCACAGCATAGGCTGCCATAGAAGCAAGAAACAATGTGCCAATTGTTGTGAACGTACTAATAAAAATACTATTCCAAGTGAATTTAGCAAAGTCTGCTTGCTTCCAAGCATCCAAGTAATTAGAAAAATGCCAAACGCTTGGAAGAATAGTCGCACCCGCTGTTAGCTCTGCATTCGTTTTGAAGGAGCCAAATATCGTAACCAGTACTGGAAATACGGTGAATATCGCAATTATCGTTAGAAATGCCCAAACGATTAGTCCGGAAAATAAACGTTTCACACTCCTGCCAACTTTAGTTTTTGGAGCGATATTAGTTGCTGATGCAGTATTCATTACGGCTAACCTCCTAAGCTAGAAAATACGGTTTAAACGTTTCGATATCCAGAAATAACCGAGTGTAATTAATCCAACAATTACGGCAGACATAAAGCCTACAGCACTGCCGTAGCCGATCTGTTGAATCATTGTGGAACTGGACGAAATCGGAAAGAACATCCGATATACATAAAGATACATCACTTCTGTTCGTCCAATCGGACCTCCCTCCGTTAAGACCATAATACTTTCGTAACCCTTTAATGATATGGTGATTGCCAGCATAATAATCATTTGCAGCACTGGCCCTAGCATAGGAATCGTAATAAAGAAAAACTTTTGTCTAGCGTTCGCCCCATCTAATGAAGCACTCTCATATACGTCGTCTGAAATGTTTTGCAAACCAGCTAGAAATAGCAGCATGTAGTTTCCAATAGCACCCCATATCGCAACGATAATAGATGTGATCATGGCCATATCTGGACCCAACCAGTCGATCCCTTTGGAAACAATGTGATATTTCATTAGAAACTGGTTTATTACCCCGTTATAAGAGTTGAAGATGTTAAAAAAGACGATGGAGATTACCGCAGTACTCAGCACTGTTGGCATAAAATAAATCGCTCTTAAAAAAATTTTACCTTTAAGTCCTTTATTTAATATTACCGCTAAAATTAATGATAACGGAATCGTGATTATAATTTTACCCGTAGCATAGATAGCCGTATTTACAACAGAGTTCCAATAGTTTTCATCCCTCATTAAAGCAGCAAAGTTACCAAAACCGATAAATACTTCTTCCCCATATCCTGGATAGCTATAAAACATATATCTAATAGCCCACAGAATCGGATAAATACCTAGCACTACGGTGAATATAAGGCTGGGAATAATAAATGAGTAGGATTCTCCTAATTTGCGTAGGCTCGTCATGTTCAATTTCATCTCCTTAAATAACAAGGATAGGGCAAACGAGATGCTCCTATCCTTCTTTGCAGGATTCATATAATAGAAGTATTATTTAGTTAACATACCTTGCATGCTTTTCGCATCAAAGTCCGGCATCGCTTCCGTCGTCACGTCTCCGCTTGCTCTAGCTTTATCAAGCGCCGTATTATATCGCGTATTTACATCTTCGATCATCTTATCTAAGTCGCCGCCGCTGATCGTGTATTTAATGAATAGGTTTGGAAAGTCTGTTCCTTCCACCGTAACTTTCGGAGAAATTGGCCAAATGCCATCATATTGTGTCGGAAGGAATCCTTCGATTCCAGGAACTTCTGGTTTTTTGGACTTCGCAATAATGTCAGGAAGAAGGGATAAGCCATAACCATCCTCATAATAGGTTTGCAGCACTTCGTCGCTATACATATACGCTAAGAACTGCCAAGCTTCTTTTTTGTTTTTTGTCTGACTGCTAATCGAAAGCCAAGGACCTGTCTTCCAATAACCCGCTACTCCTTTAATCTCACCGCTAATCGTTGGCGGCAGCGCTGCGGCCCAGTTGATCTTCGCAGGGAACTGTTCTAAATATACATTCGTCTCAGCGGAAATAGAGAGGTACATGCCAATCTTTCCTTCGGCAAACTGAGCACGAAGCGGATCAATATCCATTGCCTCAACACCCGGCAGCATGCTGCCATCGTCCTTAATTTGTTTGAATGCTGTCATTATGTCTGCAAATCCAGAAAAATCATATTTGCCTGTTTTAAAATCGTATCCATAGCCACCAATACCGCTGAGTTCAGCGATCGAACGCGGAGCTTTCTCAAAAGAGTTATCTGCACCTTTAAAGTTAATTGCAAAGCCGTAAGCCCCGGTTTCTTTGCCAGCCTCAGTAAGTTTCTTAGCAACCTCTACCATTTCACTCAAAGTCTTAGGAGGGCTAGCAATGCCAGCTTTCTCAAATAAATCTACATTGTAAATGAGTCTGCTTGAATACCCGTAGTTTGGAAGAGAATAGATTTGTCCATCCATCATATTTGACTTGTCGATCAGCGCCCCAGCAAATTTAGCGTCCATTTCCGCATTCATGTAATCATTCAAAGGTTCCAGATACCCTTTTTTGACAAAAGGTATAAAGTTGTTTGGTGTTGTTCTAATAATGTCAGGTGCTTGTTTACTGGCGAATGCAATGTCCACAGACTGATTATAGTTTTCAGAAAGCCCTTTCAATTCTACTTCAATGTTATTTTTATTCGTTTCGTTAAACCTTTGAACAACCTCTTGAATATAGTTCAAATCATGCCGATCCTCTGTCCAATAGTTAAGCTTAACATTCGGTGCATCACTTGTTCCCTCGTTAGTTGCTGCACTGGAGGACTTTGGCGATGTCTCGTTTGTCCCCTTAGGTGAATTCGTCGTATTTCCTCCACCTGAAGAACATGCGCTCAAAGTCAGAGCAAGAATCATGCCTACAGTCAACATACTTATTTTGTTTATTTTATTAATCATGAATGCTTCAACCCCTTCGGCGTTTGAATAGCTGGTTATAAGAGTAATTATAATTAACATGCGCCAAAGACATAATGGGATAAACCTATTGAGAAGGGGGGGATTCCGATTATCTTTCTTTCTATTTTTGATAGAACTGCTAAAATTATGAAGGTGTCCAGTCGGTGTTTTTCTTGCATATTTCACTAAAGTATCGAGATGTATTCACAAACTTATTCAATTGAATAGCCCCCCTTACGAATGGAAACAGCCACTGAAAAAGTCCCGTTTATTGAGAACAATAGAACATTCAAAGAAAAACGAGCCTCTAGGATCGCTTCTAGGGCTCGTTTTGCGTTCAGGGAGACATATATGCATCCCTAAAATCATTGGATTTTATTAAATCAACAGTTTTTCAGTGCCCTCCTACGAATGTAGGAGGAGCTTAGTTTTAAATAAAAAACGTACCGGGATCCCTTTGCTTCACATTTATTCGATTAATTGTGCAACAGTGGAGAGATCGGAAATATCAATTTTTCCATCCGTATTTACATCCGCTGCCTTATAGTCAGCCCAGTCGGAACTTTTGTCTGTCTTACCGAATGCTACGGCAACTATGCCTAGGTCACCAATGGACACTTTACCATCGCCATTCAGGTCGCCTTTAATGTAACCAATGTTTATACTTTTGGAAGCGTCAGCAAGCGGTGTTTCAACACCTTTTCCATCAGCCAAAATAACATTAGTTAGCTTAACATCAGTAGTAGCTATCTGTGCATTCGATTTTGCTTTAAACTGGAAGCTTAATAGATCGCCATCCGAATTAATCACATTCCCTGCCCCCAGGCTCGCGAATATAATTCTTACTTTCCCTGGCGCCTTCACCTCTTTACTGATGACTTCCAGGCCTGTTTTCAAAGAAGTTACATCGACAAAGTCCAATTTAGCCGGATCTAAATTAAGAGTAAGCTCTTGCGCATACACATTTTGAGCTACTTTATTCAGACCAAAGTTCAAGTTAAAGGCTTTGTCAGCCGTTACAGATGATTCTCCGGTTAGCGTAGCACTAATGTCAGAAGTGTTTGCTGCATAAGATAATCCAAAACCAAATGTGTAGTCGTCACCAACTGCATTCGTATAAGTATAGTCGAACGTTTCGGCGTAGCCTGGTACGTCCGGTGCGTTTTTCTCTACTGCCTCTTGGCTAGCTGGGACGGTGATCGGCAGCTTACCTGTAGGGTTAAAGCGCCCGCGCAGTACGTCGAGCAGAGCTTCTCCCTTGACGCTGTAGGTTGCTACGACAGCTGCAGCACCGGGCTCAACCTCGTTGATAACCCAAGGATTGGTCATGTTGATTACGAGAGCAGTTGGAACAGCCGCCTCGATCTGTTTGACACGAGCAACGTCGATACCAGTGTTTGTGCCTAACCGGATCTCCACTGTGGAGAGGTCAGGGTATTCGTATGGTTTCGGACGTAACACCACGAGGGCTGCGTTTGCCTCCTCGAGCGTATTGACAATTTTCACCGACGGATCCTCTTTAGTGATGAGTTCCTTCATTAAAACAGTCTGAGCGGCACTGTTTGTACCGTTGAAAACCTCGACGTACAGCTTCGTAGTGGCGAGTTTTGCATCCGTCAGAGGCAGAAGTCCTTTATCGTTGCGCAGGAGCGTAACCGACTGGCGGTGAGCCTCGTCGGCCCGTGCCTGGTTTACAGATGAGTCTGCGATCGCCTGAGCCGCAGCCGGGTCAACGTATGGATTCTCGAACAGTCCAAGATCGAATATCTCCGTAAGAAGAAGCGTCAAATGAGGCGTGAGCTCCTCTTCATTGAGCACACCCGTGTTAACCGCTGAGATGAGTCCGCTCGGGTTGTTGCTGTCAGAGAATATGCTCGTCCCGGCGCGGACCGCCTTAGCGAACTTTTCCTCGATCGACAGGCTCTCCACACCATAAGCCATGCCGGCCAGCACGCCGCTATCACTGTTCACGTAACCTTTGAAGCCCATCGTGTTCCGCAATAGGTCGTTGATGATGCCCTTGTTGTAGGCACCTGCCACCTGTTCGAACTGCTCGGTTTCAGAGTACCAAAGCGCTTTCGGGAGTTGATCGGCACTCTCGTTGCTAGGAACGTTGTAGAAGGACATGATCGAGCTCGCCCCTGCGTCAATTGCTGCCTGGAAAGGCGGAAGTTGGTACTTGAGTAAGCTTCCAGGCGTCGGGTATAGCGTATACTTACCGTGCGGTAAGTGCGGGTCCAAACCTCTTACTACAGGCCCGTCACCAGGGAAATGCTTGATGGTATGGACAACAGACTCACTGTTGATTTTTTCCCCTTGGAAGCCTTTAACAACCTCAGTGGCTATCATCGAGTTTAGCTCTGTGCTCTCGCCGAAAGTTTCGCTGATACGGCGCCAACGCGGCTCAGTCGCGACCTCAACCTGGGTGCCATAGATCTTCCGGATACCGGACGCGCGCCACTCTTCGCGGGCGATCTCTGCGAAGTCGCGGATAAGGGCTTGGTCTTGTGTTGCCGCCATACCCAAGGGTCCTGGCCAAGAGGAGAACTGTCCAGAGGCCTCTTGGAAGCCGAACTGGAGAGATTCTGCAATGTTGTTCCGCGGGTTGGAGGTAAATACGATCGGGATACCCAGCGGTGTGGCCTCCGCGATCTCCTGATATGTGTTGTTCCGTGTAGCTATATCAAAGGCAGTAGGGTTGTCGCGTAGGATGAAGTAACGTAGGTTACGATTCTGGACGAAATCGTTGACGGTGGTAGCACTAGGATTAGAGGTGATATTCATGAGGCCTGCTTTCTCAGCCACGCTCATGCGCGAAATGAGGTCGGTCACGCGCTCCGCTGTAGATTTCTCCCAGTTTTCATAAATGTCCAGTTCACCGTTACCGTTTAAATCTTTGTATTTCTTGCCATCAATCGTGAGTATATTCTTCACATGATTAGAAATTACAGGCTGTGTTACGCCATCAGCCGCATTTGCGTTTGGTAAACCAAGCGAAGATAACAACATCGAGCCAAGTACAAGCAACGCAACTGGTTTAGATTTTTTCGAGATCGAATTCATATTTTTCCCCTCACTTTAATTATATTTTATACGGTTTGTCATTACATTTTAGGCTTTCATTGTTGAGATTTTCTTTACAAGTCCATTGTTAAGTACCCTCAAAACGAATAGTAAAAATAGTAACCTATTAATGACGCATACCAAAAATCTTGATAACCTTCGTTTACTTAAGGTGGATTTATCATTTTATTATTATCACCTCCTTTATTACTAGCAAAATTGTAAAATGGAATAATTTTTAAGCATTTGTATAACTCTTGGTACCTTACCAGCTGCTGATAAACGCAAATATAGTAAGTGAAAGTCCGAAAAAAATATGCTCTTCCGATACAATCTAATCTTTTTCGTTATAGAACTAGAGTCGAAAGATTAAAAGAAGTGATCTTATCCCTACTTATACAAATTTGTATATATGTTATACATCAGAACAGCTGCTTGAGCCCGATTCGTTGTTCCTTTTGGATCGATCATGTCGTGAGCCCCTTGAACAAGCCCCATTTTGACCATTACAGCAACGCTTCGAACAGCATAATCTGCTATTTTGGCATGATCCTTAAATTGGCTTAATTGTTCCTCATTCGAGTCGGTTGTCATATGTTTAACCACTCGCAGCGTGCGTTCTGTTAATACGATCATATCCTCCCTTGTAATTGGTTCGTGAGGCAGGAACATATTGTTACCTACACCTTCTGTAATGCCGAGGCCTCTAGCGATTTTCACAGCATCATGGTAATAATCACTTTCTTTCACATCCGCAAATTCGCTTCCAGCTCCCTTACTAACGTCAACCTCTAAAGTTCGTACTAACAAGACTAAAAAGTCGGCGCGTGTGACGGACTGACGAGGGGCAAACGCCTTGTCGGAGATACCGTTGATAATCCCTTTGGAGGCCAGGACCTCAATCTGGTTTTTTGCCCAATCCAAAGCAGCAATATCGCCAAATGTTTTTTGAACAAATGCTACTGCGTACTTGCTTAAATGTGTAGTCGAGAAAATGACTGCGCCCGTAGTGGCATCATACCTGCCGTTAGGAACGGGAACCACTTTCCCCTCTTCGTTTAAATACCATACAACGATGTGCTCAGAGTTCTTTAATTCCTCTGTGTTCGGTGTATAGGGCACGACTACCGTTACGGGGGCATCCGGGTTATTCCAAGATATTTTTTTGTCACCGCTATATAGGCTTATGTCTCTAACAGGTCGATCTCCAATTTGCTTCCCTACAGCTTGGTTTAGTTCACTGGTATCGAATTTTCCGATCCTCAACCGTATGCTATTAGAAGTTATTTCACCTACTTTAAACATTTTATTGGTTATTAAAATAGTCCCCAGCGGCGAAGTTACCTTTATTTGGACCAAACCTCCATTAGCTGCGAAAGCGGACGTCGGTAATTCCAATTCATATGCTGTTGCACCAAGTACTTCTTTAATGACAATCTCTATATTTTTTACTCCTTTTTCATTGGCTGCTATCTGCTCGAGTGCCTTATCCCAGGCTGTCTGGGTTACAATTGCAGTTGCCGTTTTCGTTGCAGAATTCATCTTCACATCCGGGTTTAGTATTCCAGGTGTTGACTGATCAATTGGAGGATTTACAACAGTTCCCGTACCTCCAGAACCTGAATCTCCTGAATTGCCGCTAGCAATCGACGCTCTCACCTTCGCATCTGGAAGATATATATGACCGGTCAACTGGCTATCCACCGTTTGAACAGATTTCAACTCAAGTGTAGTGCTTCCTTGTCGAATCGTTTTGAACGTAATAGTCGCTAGATTTAAGGAGCCGCTCTCACCCGCTACTTTGTGTAACTTAGTACTTGCAAATCGCAATTGATTACCTTCAATCATGGGTTTGATTGAGAATCCACTGGATATGCCGCCTTGAACTCCCTTATATTCCAGCATGGTTTGATCAAATTCGAGACTAAATTCATATCCATACACATCACGTAAATCATTACCGGTAACGGTAATCTGTAGCTCATTGCCTAACGCTACCTGGCTGTTAGTCACGTTTAAAGTAAAGGAAGGCGCGGCATCCGCATACGTAACCAGAGGAGGCACATATACGAAGCACATGAATAAAATTAAGCTGAGCAAATACGATTTTTGTCTCACGATGAAGGTTCCTCCCTTAATAGAGACAGGAGGAACGGCTTCGCGCTCCCCTGCTTCTCAATTACAAATTTAATTAGCCATTGTTGAAAGATCGAAAATATCAATTCTTAGTAGAACGCCGTCCGTATTTATCGCATAGCTTGCATTCCAATTAATATACCGGACTCTTGATTTCTCTTGGTTCTCATAAGTATCGAGAGTACCTTTGCCGTTTAAATCTCTGTATTTCTTTCCATCGATATTAATTTCACTTTTCTACTCTGTTTAAGTTTTCAATGTTCAAACACCCATATTTGTTCTTTATTAAGCGCATACATAAATATTAAAAATGACTTAATGATTCAGGTGGATATCTCAGCAATTCACCTCCATCTAATTGCTTAGTCATGTGGTGGCTATGTCTTACTACCCTGGTTGCAATGCTTTTTCTGTCTTGAGAAAACATGGTGCCATTCCGTTATCCAATACATTAGCCATCGCTATGTAAGAGATTAGGTTAATCATAATAGAGCTGTATCTGAAACATAACGGGACAAATCTATTGTGAAGGGAGACATTCCTATGCAATGTATTTAATAGAATTCACAGTGTTAATTTATTGGGGAATAGAAAAAAGAGCTCCCTGTGGAAGCTCATTTATAATATAATAATAGTCTCTCATTACGAATTTTTCTTTTCACTATCCCAAAACAACAAAAAGACTAAACCGTATCACTAGGGAATGGATTTGATTCCCACATTAATGTAAATGTAACCAAGACGCCTTATGTAGGGCCTTACTGATTATAAATCAGGCATTAATTCAAAAAAAGTTAAATACGACAAAATGAGAGTCTAAGCTAACGATGTTAAAAGTTGCTAATCGATAAAGTATCCGCTTAACAAAGCAAAAAAAACACCCCGAAGGGTGTTGATTTATTCTCCACATATGCTCGTGCTCTAGTTTCCTCTGATTCAACATATCATTGACCATCAAACTAAATTATTCATTTTTCAAAAGAAAATGCCGATTGTTTTCACAACATCGGCATTTTCTTATTCACTGGCTGTAATAACGTTGGTATAATCTCTGTTGAAACCCCAAGCATTTGAGATTGTAATTAATGACCATTAATTTCTTTCGTACCAATATCCTGGGATCCCTTTTTCCAAACGCAGAAGCGCTTCCAGATAAAAATAATCTCCCCAGATCATATAGCCGTCTAAACCATAATTTCCACTAACAGAATACGACCCATGATCAATCAAACCATCCACTTCTTCCCCTTTCGTTGAACACCATTCCACAAGCGCATTCATCGTTGTTTGAATTGCGCTAGACAGCTTCGCGCGAAACTCATCACTTGCTTCAAGGTGGTCAAGCAGTTCCATCATGCCACATACAGCTATCGCAGAGGCAGAGCTGTCACGGCTCGTTGTTTCCGTAACGGGAACATCAAAATCCCAATATACGATTCCGTCTTCCGGAATTCTATCTATAAAATAATTGGCCAGCCGTTTCGCCGTTTCCAAAAAATCGTTGTTGCCCGTGTATTTATACGAAAGGGCAAATCCATATATGCCCCAAGCCTGTCCACGAGTCCAAGTTGAGCCGTCGCGATATCCTTGCGCCGTTCCGCCTCTTATTGCATCTCCGTTACTTGGGTCAAAATAAAACGTATGGTAGGAGGAGTCATCTCCTCTGACCAGAAATCGCCTTGAAAGCTCTGCATGCTTTATGGCGATTTCTGCATAAAGCTGATTTCCCGTTACCTCCGACGCCCAGAAAAGCAGCGGTAAGTTCATCAGACAATCAATGATAATACGACCGCCGTTATTGGGATCGCCCTCTGGTCCCCAAGCCTGAATGAGTCCCGCATTCTCCCGCCACCTTCCTACAAGGTGATTTGCAGCCCGAAGCGTAAGTTCTTTGTGCTTCTCGTCCCTCTCGACAACCCATCCTGCAAAAGCGGACAAGCCGTATAGAAAGCCGATATCGTGGTGGTCTATGCAATGCTTCTCATGCAAACGCCCGTCAAAGCTCTCGATTTGCGATTTTGCTTGATGGCGAAAAAATTCATCCTTACTGAATTCATAACACAGCCAGGCCATGCCCGTATAAAAACCCTCAATCCAATCGTTATTATCCGACCAGTTATAATTCTTTTCATTCGTAATATGAGGAAATTTACTCCCATATTTATTCAAGTTATTCTTTGTTTTAAGGACCGCATCCTCAATAGCTTCTTGCCATTTCGTTGTTGTTTTTAATGTATTTGACATTTCGATTCATCCTCTCGCTTTTTCCAGATCCCTTTAATAAGCTAAAATCAAGATCTAATTTGCTAGCTCATCATCTATTCTGCTCTTTCTAAATTGGCCTGGGGTAACACCCTCATACTTCTTAAATACCCGCAATAGCGACTGACTATTAGCAAATCCACATTGCTCTGCTATCATATGAATGGCCTCTTCACTGTCTAGTAAAAACTGCTTCGCTCGCTCAACCCTGCGTTGATTAATAAAATCGATAAAGTTCTCGCCCGTCTGCTCCTTGAAAAAACGCGATAAATAAGTCGGATTAATATCGAACACGAGTCCAATGCTAGTTAAGCTAATATTTAGATCACTAATATTGTTCAAAACATGTTCAACAATACGACTTTTCAAATCGGTATTATGACTTTTTTTCTTTTGTTGCAAATAATCACATATTGTTTTCAAGAAAGTAAGAATCGCTTCCTCCATCTCGGCCATTGTCTCACAATGCGAAATATGTGTGACAAGCTCAGATTTGACGTCTGCGATTTCTCGCGTGCCAAGCTGATATTGCTCAACTGCTTTAAGCATCGTGCCGAGCAATTCAAACATAAGCAACTTACCCATCTGAAGTGATAATGTTCCCTCAGCAAAATTAGCAATGAGCACCTTTTGCAATGTTTCGGCAGCTTCTTCATACTCACCAGTACCGATATAATTAATAATTTGTCGTTCCAAATCTAGTGGATAGTAATATTCATTTTTCGGATGCTTAATTGATTCGAACGCTATAATTTGATTTGAGCCTAGTACCAGCTTGTATTCAAGCGATTCCGAAGCCTCTTCATAGCATTTAGCTATTGAGGACCACAGCGGATGAATAGAACTTACGCCAGCTGTGAAACGCACAAAAAATCTTTCCTCTATAAAGCTTTTAGCCTCGGCAACCATTTGAAGCAGTTGCTTTTTAACATCCTTCTTACTAATGTCAGTATTAATTAAACAAGCAATCATGCCATCAATTTCAGTAAAATAAACATCATGAGAGCTAGCTAGCAGCTCCTCCAATATATTCGTAATAATCAAATACACAAATTGATATTTCTTCTCCCGGTCCAAACCATGATTCGCCTGAAACAATGGTGAAAAATCTTCGATTTGTACAAGTAGCACCGCAAAATGATCTGTCTTAAACCGCAAATTATGTGCTTCAATCGCATGGAAAAGTGCAGAGGCAGTATCCACTCTACCCTTGAGCAGACGAGTAAGAAATTGATTGCGCAGCACGATTCGCTGCTCCTCTAACTGTTTATTGGCCTCATCCTGAATAGCCGCACTTTCTGTCATAAACGATTGCAATATCGCAAACTCATTCGGCATGGACTTCAGATTTATTTTCACTTTGGTTGAAACAAAATTCATCATATTCTGAATGGGCGCATAGTTTTTTCTAGTCATCCAAAAGGCGATAAAGCCGCCAAGCCCTAGACATAGCAATATGGATACATAGATTAAAGTCTTTAGCATTGATACTTTGGCCAAATATACCTGCTTAGGCATGACCGAAATATAAGTCCACTCGGTATCATCAGATTTCACATAGGAAATAGCCACATTATCACCTTGAATCGACTCAAGTAAGAAACCTCTTGATCCAACCATTCGATCCAGAGGCAACGCAGCTAATTTTGACTTCGTTCCTGTTTTCATTACAATATTGCCGTCGCGATCCAAAACATATACAATGCTATTGTTAGCTAGGCCAATTTGAGAAATAGCTGTAAAAAATCGTTCCTCATTAAGTATGACTGCTAACGTACCGGGAGACTTATTATACTCCTGTAGCGGCAAGGACTGCATATAGACTAAGGAATTTTGGTACTGCTCCTCAGCTTCATTCAATGCTAGAAAAGTACCATGATCCGCTTGCCTAATCCTCTCTAGCCATCGCTCATAGCTCACTCCAGAGTTTTTGTGCAACCGATCAAATAAATCATCTGCCGACAAATAAGTCCCGGTTGTAATAGCATGATCGTTCGCATTTAGATAAATATAGGTATCTGTAATATTACCATTAGCAAATGTAAACGATCTTAATGTAGATATAATATTTATATTAGCTAATCTAGCTTCTGCCGTATTAAAGGTATCTCGATTCAAATGGCTAATGATAGTCGGCTCAAATGAAAGCTGAGTACCCAGACGCCTAATATCGGTCACTTGATTATCAATAAATTGCTGTACCTGATTAAGCAGTACATCATTCGATTTACGCACTTCCTTGATCAACATGCTTTGTGATTGCAACAAAACGATCAAGGTAATTAGTATTGGAATACATAATACAAATAAGTATGAATATAACCAAAACTTAAAAACCTTTCGTTTCATAGTAATCCTCCATCACCTGAGCCTAGCTCGTTATATTAGCAAGCAGTTATTCTTTTACCGCGCCAATCATAACTCCCTTTGCAAAAAAACGTTGCAGGAATGGATAGACTAGAAGAATTGGAAGCGTTGCCACGATTATTGTAGCATACTTTATGCTTTCTCGGACACCCTCCTGATCGGACGTGGCACCTCCTAATTGCATCGAATTCGTGTCATTCAAGACAAGAATCTCGCGCAATATAAGTTGCAAAGGAAAAAGCTCACGATCGCGAATGAACAACATTGCATTAAACCATGAATTCCAGTGCGCCACACCATAATACAATATCATTACCGCAATAACCGGCATAGATAACGGCACTACTATACGGAATAGAATACCAAACTCACCCGATCCATCAATTTTTGCAGATTCAATTAAACTTTCTGGCAGCGCCTCAAAGGATGTACGCATAATAATCAGATTCCAAGTACTCACTGCTGCAGGAACAATAAGCGCGAGCAGACTATTCCCCATATGCAGCCAGTTATTAATTAATAGATAAGTAGGAATTAGACCGCCGCTAAAATACATCGTAAAAATAATTGCGAGCATAATTGGTTTGCGCAGCATAAACCTTCTGGATAAGCCGTAAGCACCCAATGCTGTAAAGAGCAGGTTAATAAAGGTTCCCGCGATCAGTATGATAAACGTATTCAAATACCCACTAAAAATATTAGGATTTTTCAAAACCCGTATATAAGCATCCCAGTTAAAGCCCAGCGGAGCCAAAAGCGGCCCCTGATGAGCAATCAATCGATTGGAGTCACTGACGGATGCCATAACCACATGATAAATCGGATATAAAGTAGCAACAACAAGCAATAGCATTAGAATGGTATTGAAAATTGTGAAAATCCGGTCCGCAGTAGATGTTTCTTTCATCGTATAAATCCTCCTCTACCAAAGCTTGCTCCCAGATACACGACGAGAGAACCAGTTGGCACTAATAAGTAATACTAGGTTAATAACCGCTTGGAACAAGCCAACCGCGGATGTAAAGCTATAATCCTGTCCTTCTGCAATACCTTTACGATATACAAAGGAAGAGATAATATCTGCAGTTTCATACGTATTCGCGTTATACAATAGGATAACTTTTTCGAAGCCGATATCCATTAAGCCACCGATGCGCAGAATGAGCAAAATCATTATAATCGGAATTAGGCTTGGTAACGTAATACTCCACATTTGCCTAAATTTACCTGATCCATCCACTTTAGCTGCCTCATACAATTCAGGATTAATTCCACTTATCGCCGCTAAGAAAATAATTGACGACCAGCCTAGCTCCTGCCATATCCCTGAGGCTACATAGATCGTTCGGAAATTTGCAGCATCCGATAATAATGTAGTTCGTTGGCCACCGAAAAACTCAATGATTGCACTAATAACGCCATCACGATTAGTGAAATCAAGAAGAATTCCACAAATAACGACCAATGAAATAAAATGCGGCAAATACGTTACCGTTTGAACGATATTCTTGAAAAACTTCATTCGAACTTCATTCAAAAATATCGCCAAAATGATTGGAGCAGGAAAACCGAATACTAGCGAATATATACTAAGCAATAAAGTGTTACGTAGTACACGCCAAAAATAAATACTATCAAAAAAGGTTTGAAAGTTTTTAAAACCTACCCATTCACTTCCCATAATTCCTTTGGGAATACTAAAATCTTTAAATGCAATGATCGAACCATACATTGGCAAATATTTAAAAATAAAATAATATAATATAACTGGTAATACCATCAAATAAATGGCTTTATTCTGCACTAAGTCTCTTTTTAGTTTTTTTAACATGGGACCTACTCTCACCTCCTGCGGTATCTATAAATAAGAAGAAACGTTTTATCTTAAGAAACTGGCGGAGGGATTCCCCTCCGCCCTTAACCATTAACGGTTTTGGAAACGATCAAAAGCTGCTTGTTGAATTTCTACTGCACGTTCGATTCCCATTTTCTTAAACTGCTCTGCTGCTTGATCATAGCTTTCAATCGTGGATGATCCCATGATTACTTTTGTAACAACTTCATCGCGGTAAGTGTTAACGTCAGCCATAATTTTACCGAATTCAGATGCTTCCTCAGGTGTCATTGCGATTGGAGGCAATAGGACAGATGCAGCATTGTTTGAGTATTGTGCGAATACTTTAACGGCATCCTTCTGTGCATCAAGTGTATAATACTGATCGTTGTAACGGTCATCGTCAGTTCCAGGGAATGGATAGTTGGCAATAAAGTATTTAGCCATTGCTGAACCTACTGCCAATTTGTCAGAGTTATTGAGAATAAGATCAGTGTATACTGGCTGACCATTCTCAAGTGTGTAGGTCTCGCCTTCGATACCGAAGTTTTTCAGCATCGCGCCTTCTTCGCTAATCAAATAATCAAGTGCTTTTATCGCTTCTACAGGGTTTTTAATTTTGCTTGAGAATAGTGCACCTACATTTGTATAATCCCATCTTGTATCTGTAAACTTAGGCTCATCACCCTTATTAAGAACTGGATATTGTACAGCCTTCAGCATAGCTTCAGGATTAGACTCTTGCATTGCCGGCAGCCATGACCCAATGTTTCCACCAATATAGGCATAAGCTGCTGCTGCTTTACCGGAAGTCATTTTAGCATCTTTCGCTTTACCATCGTTAGTAGCATAGTCCGGATCAATCAATCCTTCTTTATACCATTGCTGCATACGAGCTAAATAATCTTTATAGCCAGGCTGAATCGGTCCATATTGAACTTGATTGCCTTCCATATAGAACTCTTTTCCTACACCATAAGCACCCAAAAAGTCTGTGACGCCTAGTCCTTTTTCAGCTGTATAAGGAAATATTCCCTTTGCTTCTTTTATCGAACGAAGCACATGCTCCCACTCGTCAATCGTTTCAGGTACTTCCAAATTAAGCTCTTTTAACCAATCTTCACGAATGACTTGACCAGAAAATGTTCTATACTTACCATATTCTCCAACTTTAAAGTTAGGAAATACATAGATATCGCCATTATCTGCTTTAATTTGCTTTGCGATCAATGGATTTTCATCCAATACTTTTTTCAAGTTAGGTGCATGCTCATCTATTAGATCGTTAAGTCTCATAATAACGCCATCTTGATACAGCTTAGCTGGACCGCCCTGAAAGATGGACATCTCCGAAATAATAAGGTCTGGATAAGCGCCTGAAGCTATCATTACTCCAAATTGCTGCTGTATATCAGCTGCCGTACCTGTCGGATGCTCAAACTTAAATTTCACATTTGATTTCTTTTCCCATTCTTTAACCATCGCTACATCGCTTAAGCTTTGGACAACGGCTTGAGCATTTCCGTTAAGCGGAGTCCATACTGATAAATTAGTCGGTCCTGCTGCTGGCTCTTTGGAAGCATCCTTAGTGCTACTATTGTCAGTAGTTGTACCGCCTTGGTTACTTGAATTGTTTTTCGTCCCTCCGTTGCTGCAAGCAGCAACAAGACTACTAACTAGCAATACTACCATTAATACAGCAATTACCTTCTTTGAAAATAACATCTTCATACTGTATTCCCCCTCATTTTTATCGTTTATGATGCACGCAACCTTTGGCACATCCTAGTTTGAACAATAGTAGATTTGAATAAATCTGTATATTTCGAACTTTTGAAACCGTATACATTTTTACACAATTTACGATTAGCATTTCTTGACTTCATTCACTTATATTGATAATGAATGTCATAAAGCCTGATATTAAGCGAATGATAATCGAATTTCTGATAAACTTACATAATTTCTAATAGTGTTCCTGCAAAACTATTTCGAGCATTTTTTAAAGATAATATTTGTATTCTAATGCCTTCAAATAAAACAATGAAGCCTATTGTTGTAAATGAATTCAGATAGATAGAAGAGGAGAGTATTAGATTTGGCTGTAAAAAATACTCTGGATTATAAAGAAAATTATGAAAAAGAAATCGAGGCAATTGGATACATAAGACAAAGTAACGAGCGTGAAGACAAAGAGGATATTTCAGAATGAACACAAATGGCTAAGAATAAACACTTTTGTGATAAAAAAGTTTTTATTCTTATTCATAAATCATTTTCAAAATTAAATGTGGATATTTGTTCTACTGCTGAACTACTAGACTTTAATTCTCCAACAGGCAGAATGGTTGCAAATATCCTAGTAAATTTAAATGAATACTTTAGATATCAAGTAAAATAATCGATGAAGCAGATAACTCGCTTAGCATTATCCAACAATTACAGAACGAATCTAGAACATAGATCTTTCAATTCAGAATATATATTTGATAATTTCCACATTCACCAAAGATGAAGTGAACAAAATTTTAGTAAACTTATGAAATAAGACGAGATCCTTATCTACAAAAAAAAACCACCCCGAAGGGTGGCAGCGCTCATGTTGAGGGCTATAGTTTTGGATAGGAGTGGAGAGAAACCATACTGTACCTTTATTATATGTATACGCTTCCAATATGTCAATAACTATTTTGTAAACGCTTTATAACATGATTTGAAAAAAACGTACACCTTAAAGGTGTACGTCATATCCATTAGCGGAGAGAACTACGACTGCTTGATCCAAATATTCTTGACTGCGGAACGACAGTCTAAGAATTCCCGGAACATCTTCCCTGCTCTCAATAATGTGAATGTTGCTTAAGTTAATAAGACTTTCCCCAAGCTGACTTGTAATTTTACCAATAATGCCTGGGTGATCCGGTACATCTACATAACAATCATATGCAGAATGAATCATGCCTTTGCGTCTTTCAGGCATCTTGCTGCGGAATTGTCCTGCTTCTTGGAAAGCCTTCACGACGGAATCTCCATCTTCGTTCTCCAGCATGGTGGCGAATTTCTCCGTCTCCTTGCTCCAATCACGAAGCAGCTTAAGCAATACACTTCGATTATTAATCAAGATATCACGCCAAACAATGGGGTCACTTGAAGCGATTCTCGTAATGTCTCGGAAGCCTCCGGCAGCGAGTGACTCATAAAGATCATTTCCTTCATTGTAGCCTCTCACTTGGTTCACAAGAGACACAGCGATCATATGAGGAAGATGACTGATCGCGCCTACAATCTCATCATGCTCCTTCGCGTCAACTTGTACAATATTAGCTTTCGTGTGACTTAGGAGCTCCACTAAACGCGCTACCGCTTCCGGGGGCGTTTTCTCTTCTGTCGTGAGTACATAAAACGCATTCTCATATAAATGCGAGCTAGCCGCTTCGACACCAGAGCGTTCTGAACCAGCCATAGGATGACCGCCGATGAATACGGCATCACCAAAATCAAGTCCGCTTGCGCAAGCCATGATCGAAGCCTTCGTACTGCCTGCATCCGTAATAATACATCCTGGCTTAAGTTCAAAAGTACTTAACTGAATAATATATTCCTCTAAGTTGCCAACAGGAACGCAAACAAATATAAAATCCGCTTGCTCTGCCGCTTCTTTCATAGACGTCGTTGCAAAATCAACGACACCGCGTTGCATGTATTTCTCAACTTGAGAAGGACGATTGGAATGCCCGATTACCTTAATATTCGGCTTGCCCTTCAAACAAAGAGCAATAGATCCTCCAATCAATCCAACTCCAAAAATCGCTACTGTTGTCATAACTTTATCCTTGCACCGCCGCTTCCAGCAAAACTTGCTCTAAAGCAGCAATAAATTTTTCATTTTGCTCGCTTGTACCAATTGAAATTCGAACATAATTTGGATATTTTGTCCAACGCGCTCTTGAAATAATGCCGCGGCGAAGCAAGGCGTCAAATACTTCATGAGATGGACGCTTGGCATCAAACATAATAAAGTTTCCGTAAGCAGGGAAATAGCTTAAGCCCAAGCGATCAAATTGTTCGCTAAGATACGCAATTCCTTGCTTATTTTGATCTTTGCAGAAGTTAATAAAAGCTTTATCTGCCAACGCTTCTTTCGCTGCAGCTTGAGCAGCTCGGGATGTATTAAATGGCTCGCGAACCTGATTAATAAACCCAATAGTTTCAGCAGGTCCAACACCATACCCAATTCTTAGCGAAGCAAGACCATATATTTTGGAGAAAGTACGAAGTACCGTCAAGTTGCTATGTTCTTTCAGCAATTGGACGCCATCCGGAAATTCTGGATCATCAATAAATTCGCCATAAGCTTCATCCAATACGACAAGCACATGAGGCGGCACTTGTTTTAGGAAGGCTGACAATTCAATCTTGGTCACAATTGTGCCCGTTGGATTATTCGGGTTGCAGATCCAAATGATTTTTGTACGGCTGCTTACCTTAGACAGCATCGCTGACAAATCATGCTTGCCTTCGTTCAATGGAACCTCAATGATATGAGCATTCTCAATCTCAGCATTATGCTTGTACTGTGAGAAAGTCTCATCTCCCATAATCGTTTCGTCACCAGGTGCTAGAAATGCCCTGGCAATCATCAAAATAATATCACTTGATCCTGTTCCAAAAATAATTTGGTTGGTCTCAACACCAAGCTCCGCTGCCAATGCAGCCGTCAGCTCAACGCTTGCTCCGTCAGGATAAATATTTGTATTTCCCATTTCTTGAATAGCAGCAGCTTTCGCTTTCTCTGAACATCCATAAGGATTTTCATTAGAAGCAAGCTTAATGATTTCATTTAATCCGAGCTCCCGCTTTACATCTTCAACCGGCTTTCCAGGCTGATAGACGGGAAGGTGGATGATATTACTTTTAGGCTGCATGAGCCGTTCACCTCTTTTTATTTGAGTGGTGTTCTTTCTTCCATACCATTCATTGTCTCATATCTGTATGACGTTTTAAAGTGTTTTTCCAGTGACAGGGAGCTCCTAACAAGAATGAAGCTTTTATGTGATCCCATTTTAAAAAAAGACATGCTGAATCGCTAAATAAAGAAAGGAGGTGCATCTCTGCACCTCCTTTCTTCCATTTAACATCTAGCCTTTCAGCTGAGCAACAAAATCACCAATCTTCTTCAACCCCGCTTCGCGATTTCTCTCGTCATTCAGCAGCGGAATGGCATCCTCTATGGTACGAACAATAGCGCTTCCTACAATGACACCATCACATTGCTTCGCAAATCGAGCAACCTGCTCATGATTCGATATACCAAATCCTACACAGATAGGCAGATCAGTTGCATCGCGCACTGTTGCAAGAAACTCGTCAATGCCTGTATGGAAATCTGCTCTCACACCCGTAACCCCAAGTGAGGAAACGCAATAAACGAAGCCCTTTGCTTTACGTGAGATACGCTCAACACGCTCTTTGGAGGTTGGGGCAACAAGCGGAATGAGATGAACATTAGCCGCATCTGCAAGTGCTCTAACTTCTTCATCCTCTTCCATTGGCAAATCAGGAATAATAAGTCCACTTATGCCTTTGCTGTGGAGCAGATCGAAGAATGCTTCCAAACCAAACTGAAATACCGGATTAAAATAAGTAAATAAAATAAAAGGAAGTTTAACTCCTGAATCACGTGCGTCCTCAGCGACCTGAATACAATCTCTAATCGTAATTTGATTGTGGCGCAGCGCACGTTCCGATGCACGCTGGATGACAGGACCATCTGCGAGAGGATCGGAATAGGGAACGCCAAGCTCAATCATATCAGCGCCAGCCTTCTCAAGTGTTTGGATGATGGCAATTGAAGTTTTAAGATCTGGATCACCCATTGTCACGAAAGGAATTAGCGCTGTACGCCCTTCCGCTTTTAAGCTTGCAAAGGTTTTATCAATGAGATTCATGCTTTTCTACCCCCAAATAACCCATGATTGCTTCTACGTCCTTATCACCGCGTCCGGATAAGCTGACGACGATCACTTTATCTTTTCCTAGTGTTGGTGCAAGCTTCACCGTTTGTGCGATGGCATGCGCGGATTCTAGAGCAGGAATGATTCCTTCTGTTCGCGACAGCAACTGTAGAGCATCCAATGCTTCTGCATCCGTAATCGGCACATAATCCGCACGACCCGAATCTTTTAGGTAAGAATGCTCTGGACCGATACCTGGATAATCTAGTCCAGCTGAGATAGAATGTGCCGGTTGAACTTGACCATGCTCATCCTGCAGCACATAGCTCAGTGAGCCTTGAAAAATACCATGACGTCCCTTTGTCATCGTTGCTGCATGCTCAATCGTATCCACACCGCGGCCAGCTGCTTCAACACCTAGCAATTTTACGCTGTCATCATTAACGAACGGATAGAAAATCCCCATAGCGTTACTGCCGCCGCCTACAGCTGCTACAACATAATCAGGCAATCTGCCTTCTTCTTTCAAGATTTGCTCACGCGACTCATCACCGATAATGCGTTGGAAATCCCGAACAATCATTGGATAAGGATGTGGACCTGTTACTGAACCCAAAATGTAATACGTATCTTCTACGTTGCTCACCCAGTAACGTAGTGTTTCATTACATGCATCCTTAAGTGTTCTCGTACCTGATAGGACAGGCACAACTTCTGAGCCAAGCAATTGCATACGGAATACATTAAGCTGCTGGCGCTTCATATCCTCTTCGCCCATGAACACCTTGCATTCCAATCCTAGTAAAGCAGCAATTGTCGCAGAAGCAACACCATGCTGCCCCGCTCCTGTTTCTGCAATAATTTTCGTTTTACCCATCCGCTTAGCAAGTACGCCTTGCCCAATTGTGTTGTTAATTTTATGTGCGCCGGTGTGATTGAGGTCTTCACGCTTTAAGTAAATTTTCGCTCCGCCCAGCTGTTCGCTAAGACGCTCTGCGTAGTAAAGGGATGTTGGTCTACCCGAATATTTATGCAATAAATAACGAACCTCATCTTGAAAAGCCGCGTCTTTCGAATAATGTGCGTATGCTTCCTCTAGCTCGAGCAATGCATTCATCAATGTTTCAGGTACATATCTGCCGCCAAATTTACCAAAGCGTCCATTTTGATCGGGTACTTGTGTCATATCTCCATCACCTTTCCTACAAATAATCTTATTTTATCTATATCCTTGCGTCCATCGGTCTCTACGCCGCTTGAAACATCTATGCCGCCAGGTGAATACTGGCTTAGCAGCTCCTGTATATTACCCTCATGCAGCCCGCCTGCCACATAAAGAATGATATTTAACGCTTCGGCTGCTTGTTTATAGGCATGGATCGCTTCCCAGTTGAAGGTATGGCCGGTTCCGCCACCTGGCGCATCAATCAGTACCGCATCAACAGCATTCTTATAAGGATAAAGCTGTTCCATTGCGGTCTTACTATCATTTCCCTCGACATAATCTTTCACCGAGAAAACCTTCCATACTGCAACACGAAGCTCCTCACGTACCTTTTTGCAAAAGCCAGCTTCTTCATTGCCATGCATTTGCACGACATCAAGCGGTGCATCTTCTAAAATTGTACGGATATTATCGAAGGATTCGTTAACAAATACGCCTACCGTCTGAGGTCGTACGCCATCAGAAACTTTCAAGCGATGCACAGCGGCGATTAGTTCCTTTGCTGTCAATGCATCGACCTGCCGCTTGCTTGGCGCGAATACGAAGCCAATCTCATGAATCGGCAAACCTTCCATTGCTTCAATTGTTTGAACATCCTTCAATCCGCATATTTTGATACGCGGCGCTTTATTCATCGAACATTCACCGCGCCCATAAGCTCATTAACGGAGGCTTCCACATCATCATGCCGCATAAAGTGCTCGCCGATCAGAACACCATGCGCGCCAATTGACTCTAAATAGTCCATATCAGGCTTTCCAGCAATTCCGCTTTCACTAATGACCGTAACATCCTTAGGCATCATGCCAATCAAGTCCTCTGTAGTCTTAAGATTGGTAACGAAGGATTTCAAGTCGCGATTATTAATGCCAATCAGCTTTGCTTTATCCAGCTGAAGAACGCCTTCGAGTTCCTCTTGATTATGAACCTCAACGAGTACATCAAGACCAATCGATTTCGCCAAATCATGATATTCGCCTAGCTGTGCTGGTGTAAGAATCGCTGCAATTAATAATATCGCATCTGCACCTATTAAGCGTGCTTCATAGATTTGACGTGGATCAATCATAAAATCCTTACGCAGAAGCGGTAATTTCACTGTATCCCGCACGGTTTGCAGGTAAGCATTCGACCCTTGGAAATAATCGCGATCTGTCAGTACAGAAATACAATCAGCCCCTGCAGCTTCATAAGCAGCAGCAAGCGAAGCAGGATTAAAATCTTGGCGAATCAATCCCTTAGAGGGAGAAGCCTTCTTCACCTCAGCAATAAGACCCATATTTCGATTACGACCTGATACCGTTAATGCCCGCTCAAATCCACGACACGGGTCCATTTTAGCGATTTCCTTCTCGACCTCTTCAAGGTTAAAATGGAGGGATAACGCTTCAACCTCAATTTGCTTCGTTGCTACAATTTTATCCAGAAACATGTGCAAACTCTCCCGTCGTTTGAATAAGTCTCTCTAATTTCCGCTGTGCTTTGCCTGAATCAATTATTTCAGCCGCTATCGCCGCGCCCTCGCGAATCGATTCTGCTGCTCCGCCAACATAAATACATGCTCCTGCATTTGCCAATACAATATCTCGATAAGCACCACGCTGCTCTCCAGCGAAAATGGCTCGAATAAGCGCTGCATTCACTTCCGGTTCGCCGCCCATTACATCTTCAATCGGCCAACGAGTGAGTCCTAGCTCCTCTGGCGTCAAATCATACGTACGAACTTTTCCGTCTAGCAGCTCCGATATTTGAGTTGGAGCAGATATGCTAATCTCATCAAGACCATCATGACTGCTGACGACCATTGCACGCTTCAAACCAAGCTCCCCGAGCACCTCTGCGACTGTCGCCGTTTTGGATTTATCATACAAGCCAAGAAGCTGTCTATCAGCGCCTGCTGGGTTTGTAAGCGGTCCAAGCATGTTGAATATAGTTCGAATGCCAAGCTCTTTACGCGGTACTGATGCATGCCGCAAAGAAGGATGATAGAGCTGTGCAAACATGAAGCAAATGCCGATCTCGTTCAAGCACATAGCGGCTTGCTCAGGTGAAATGGTGATCTGTACGCCAAGTGCCTCAAGCACATCTGCACTTCCAGTCTTGCCAGACATAGCCCGATTGCCATGCTTGGCAACTCGAATGCCTCCAGCTGATGCAATAATAGAGGAAGCTGTTGAAATATTGAATTTATGGATACCAGAGCCTCCGGTACCGCAAGTATCCAGCAAGCCCTCCTGCTCGGTATGAACATGGCTGGAGTGAGAGCGCATCGCTTCCGCAAAGCCCGTAATCTCATCCTTCGTCTCGCCTTTCATACGCATTGCAGTAACAACGCCTGCGATTTGTACGCCTGTAGCTTCACCGTTCATAATAATGTTCATGATCGTGTTTGCTTGCTCTCTCGACAGATCCGACCCGCCAATAAGAAGGCTAAGCGCCTGCTGCATGGTGATTGCTGCTCCTGCTACTCCTGCATATGTCATTTTCCGAGCTCCTCTCCAGCCTTAGCGTAATAGTCCGAATTTATGGAATTATAGGCATAAGCTTGGTTTTGAGGCTTTGCGAAGATCGCTTCCGCGGTTCGTATTGCCATCAAGCTTCCTTTTGCCTTGTTCACCGTCTCCATATACTCGCTTTCAGGAACGGAATCCCATACAATACCTGCTCCGGCCTGTACATACGCTCTGCCGTTTTTGAAAATAATCGTACGAATCGTAATACATGTATCCATTGTGCCGCCGAATCCTAGATAACCGATTGCTCCTGCATAGGCTCCGCGCGCTTCGTTTTCCAGCTCCGCTATAATTTCCATCGCTCTTAGCTTTGGCGCTCCTGATACAGTTCCTGCTGGGAGGCATGAAATGAAAGCATCAAAGAAATCCTTGTCCTTATGGAGCTTTCCTGAAACGTTGGATACGATGTGCATCACATGCGAATAACGCTCAATTTCCATGAATGAATCACATTTCACCGAACCAAATTCGGAGACACGGCCAATATCATTGCGTCCAAGATCAACAAGCATAAGATGCTCAGCGCGTTCCTTCTCATCGGCCAGCAGCTCAAGCTCCAGCGCTTTATCCTCTTCCGGTGTTTTGCCGCGCGGCCTTGTACCTGCGATTGGTCTTGTTTCGACGTGATCGCCATCAACCTTCACAAGCGCTTCTGGTGAGGTTCCAACAATAACCTCTTCACCCATTTTCAAATAGTACATATAAGGTGATGGATTCATTGTCCGAAGAACACGATATACATGCAGCGGATCGATGTCCGTTTCAATACTAAAGCGTTGGGACAATACCACTTGGAAAATATCGCCGGCGCGAATGTATTCCTTCGCCTGCTCAATATTCGAGATGAATTGTTCCTTCGTTACGTTGGATTCAATATCTTTTAATTCAAGATCAACCTGCACCGAAGGGCCTGTTGTAACAGGAATTGTCACGGGCTGCTGAAGCCGCTCAATCGTTGCATCCAACTTAGCAACTGCTGCTTCGTACGATTTTGTGATTTCTGAGTCTGTTGCGGCATCAGGAATATGCACGTTTCCTACTATTTGAAGCTGCTGCTTAAAATGATCAAACACGATAACCTGATCACAAAACATAAACTGCATATCATTCATGTTCAGATCATCCACACGATGTGCCGGTAGATTCTCATAATATTGCAATAGATCATATCCAAAAAATCCGATTGCTCCGCCTGTAAACGGCGGCAGATTAGGTATAGACGGACTGCGGAAGGAGCGTAAATGAGCTTTCAAAAGCTCAAGCGGCTTATCATGCAGGGAATGCTTTTGTCCCTTGCGCTCAAGTATCATTTCGCCATTCTTTCCGTAAAGCATCATGAAGGGATCCGTACCGATAAATGAATAACGTGCCCATTTGACGCCGCCCTCTACACTTTCTAACAGAAAAGCATGATTTTCCTTTGCAAAATGTTGAAAAAGTCGAATTGGCGTTTCCGTGTCGGCCATCATATAACGAACAATTGGAATTAAGTTATACTGACCAGCCAAATGTTTAACTTGCTGCAGTTCATTTGTCATTCCGAATAACCTCCTTATGTATTTTTTATCTATATAGGTACAAAAAAAGCTCCTGCCTGAGCAGGAGCGTTGGTTTAGATGATGACGAAAGTGTGTAAGCGGAAAAAGACATAATCGCCTATACGGTGAAGCAGCACTTTTACCATCCCATGCGCATGTACGCAAAAAGATCGTTCAGCTCCTTCTATCAAAACCGCAATAGTCAATTACTCTGCTCTGCTTTGCTCAACTAGTCTCGACTCATCTCAACTCAGCTCAATAACCTGCTCTTCTACTCTCACTTACGCTATTCAATATACAACACCGAACGGACATACGTCAATATAAGCTCTGATTATTTTAGAAGCTGAGTTGCAATAAAGTTAAGATTTGGACAGATCAGGACGCAGTGTTTGTGCGCCATTCAAATAGACATGACGAATTTCAGCTTGCGTTTTGTCTGTATTGATATGAACCATAAGTCTGATGCAACGTTCAAGACTTCCCTTAACAGGCACCTCTAGTGCGCACATTAGCGGTACAAGTTCCCAACCTGCCATTTGGCGGATTGCACGTGCTGGAAAGCTCTCATCAAGATCTCCAGTAACGGTAATAAACACGCTGCAAATATCATCTGGAATGATTGCATTATCGACAACAATCTTATTTAACATTTCGATTGTAGCGTTCAAAATAGTCTGTTCCTCGTTCACATCAACGGTAATCGCACCGCGAACTCCTCTAACACTCATCTTCATTAACCCTCCAGCTTCAATTCCTCTACAATCTCACGTATCCATTGCACAGGAACATCAGATTTGATTTCAACCTTGCCTATTGCAGTGGGAACAACGAATACCATTGTTCCTTCACTAAATTTCTTATCATGCATCATGGCATTCATAATTGCATCAACGTCAAAGTGCGCGGGTAAACGAGTCGGAAGACCGGTCTTCTCAAATACACGCTTCGTTACCGTGTACACCTCTTCAGGCGCTCCATAACGCACCCCAAGCTTAGCCGAACCAATCATGCCGATTGATATAGCTTCACCGTGCAGAAGCTCATTATAGCCTGCTACCGCTTCTAAGGCATGACCAATCGTATGACCCAGATTCAATATAGCCCGCAGACCGTTTTCTCGCTCATCCTGTGATACAACAGTTGCCTTTACGCTGCTGCCTTTGAATAACGCATAACCCAATGCTTCAGGATCGAGCGCAAGCAAGCGTTCCGCATTCTCCTCGCACCAATCCACAAAGCTTTCATCCCAAATAAGTCCATGTTTGATTACTTCAGACAAGCCAGCCTTGACTTCTCTTATAGGCAAAGTTTGTAGCGTATTCAAATCATACAATACGAGCTCCGGCTGATGAAAGGCTCCGATAATATTTTTGGCAAGCGGATGGTTGACTGCTACTTTGCCGCCAACACTGCTGTCATGCGCCAAAATCGTTGTCGGAACTTGAACGAATTTGATTCCTCTCATATATGAGGCTGCGACATAGCCGGCAAGATCACCAACTACTCCTCCGCCTAAAGCAACGATGGTAGACTTGCGATCAAGTCCTGCCTCTAATGCTTTCGTCACGAGATGCTCCAGCATGCTGAGTGACTTCGATTTCTCACCTGAGGGAACAACGACGCTAACCGTTTGAAAGCCTCCTTTTGCAAGCTCAGCTTCGAGCACCTGCAAATGTGACTCCGATAAATTAGTGTCTGTAATAATCATAAGCGGTGATTTAGTACTAATTCCGTTCTTTATGAAATAGGCAGAAGCCTCTTGCAAGAGACCTTCACCGAAATAAATGGGATAAGAGCGGTCACCTAGATCGACTGTGAGCTCACGCATACTTAGTACCGTCCCAACTGATCAAGATAATTGTTCAAGTTAGCACGGATTTCTTCAATGGAGTCTCCTCCAAACTTCTCAAGAAACGCCTTGGCAACTTCCCAAGCGACAACATGCTCCATAACTACACTTGCAGCCGGTACTGCGCAGCTGTCAGAGCGTTCTACTTGAGCAGTAAACGGTTCCTTCGTATCAATATCCACGCTGCGCAAAGGCTTATACAGCGTTGGGATAGGCTTCATAACACCGCGAACAACAATCTGCTCACCATTGGTCATACCGCCCTCGAAGCCGCCAAGACGATTGGTTGCACGATGATAGCCACGCTCTGCTTCATACATGATTTCATCATGCACCTGCGAGCCGCGAAGCTTAGCAGCTTCAAAGCCAATGCCGATTTCACAGCCTTTGAAAGCATTGATTGAAACAACGGCTTGCGCAATGCGGCCATCCAGCTTGCGGTCCCACTGCACATGGCTGCCAAGACCGATAGGAACGCCTTCAATGATACATTCCACGATACCGCCGATGGAATCACCTTCGGCTTTAATTTGATCGATGTAATCCATCATCTTCTGTTCCGTTTCCTTGTCCACAACTCGAACAGAGGATTCCTCCGTCAGACGGATCAAATCATCAACAGGCAATTGATTAGCAGGCGCTTCGATTTCTCCAATGCGAATAACTTGTCCAGCTACTTTAATGCCGAACTCAGCAAGAAATTGACGAGCTACTGCACCAACTGCAACACGCGCAGCCGTTTCACGAGCGCTTGAACGCTCCAGAACGTTACGCAAATCCTTCAAATCATATTTCAAACCACCGTTCAGATCGGCATGACCTGGACGAGGACGATTCACACGACGCTTCTCTTCATCGCTGCCTTCAATAGGCTCAATATTCATGACCGACGTCCAATGCTTCCAGTCATTATTAGCGACAATAACAGCTACTGGCGCACCTGTCGTTCTACCATGACGCACGCCTCCAACGATGTTCGCTGTATCTTTCTCGATCTGCATGCGACGGCCACGACCATGACCCTTCTGGCGACGATGCAGCTGGAAATTCAATTCTTCAAAATCAATTGTCAAATTGCTTGGCAAGCCTTCAATTATAGCTGTTAATTGGGGACCATGTGTTTCTCCCGCTGTCAAATACCTTAAACTCAATCAAAGCTCCTCCTTCAAGCAAGTCTATAAGCGCCTGCTATGCTTTACTGCACTAAACATCTTTGCTCATTATAGTACAGCGCTTCAGGTTTGACAACAATTTGCAATGTCTTCCCGAGGCTTCTTGCTCACAAAAAGAAGCCAGCTTAACTGCCTTCAAAAAGAAGACAATCAAGCCGGCTTCGGCTATCTGCACCTAATTAACTGCTTACTGACTTTTTCTCAAGCAGCTTTGTGCTATCGATCATTAACGATGGGTCATTAACAAGCCTTGTCATCTGTCCGCTGTCCACACCAATAATTTGCGCGCATTCTTGAATGGAAATAAAACCACACCTATAGGCCGCAATTACTTTACGCTTATCCATCTGCTGCTTCATCCTCCAAGTCGTTTGCATTATGACTAGTATTGGAGAAGAAAGAAATCCATATACATTACATCCCGATTCGTCTGTAAAAAAAAGTATCAGCAGTCTCAAAGCCATACTGCGCAGGAGAGAAGATTTGTTCCGTACTGCCAACGAATAGAAGTCCGCCGGGTTTTAATGCCTTAGCAAACTTATGATAAAGCAGGTGCTTCGCTTCTTCGGTAAAATAAATCATAACATTGCGGCAAACGATTAAATCGAATGAACTATCGAATGTATCATGCAATAGATTTTGCTGCTTAAATGATATAAATTGCTTTAAAGAATCTGAAATAAGGAATGCCCCGTCAGCCTGTTTAAAATACTTTTGACGACTAGTTGGGGGAACATCTCGGAGCGAACGCTCCAAATAGCTGCCTGTCATTGCCTTTTGAAGCACATTCATGTCTAAATCAGTCGCTAACAACGAGGATCGCTGCAGCGCGCCAAGCTCCGACAGTATCATCGCAAGAGTGTAAGGCTCCTCACCCGTCGAGCATGCGGCACTCCAAATCTTAAGACGTGAGCTTGCGCTCATCATCTCAGGCAAAAACCGATTTTGAAGCACCTCCCACCGGGAAGGGTTTCTCCAAAACTCGGATACATTGATCGTCATCCGGTCCAAAAACTCATTCAATAAGCTTTTGCTCTGCTCAATAGCCTTCCAGTATGCTTCAAATGTATCAAACCCATGCTTGGATCTCAGCGTCGTTAGTCTGCGTTTCATTTGAGCTTCCTTGTACTGAGACAAATCGATGTCGGTCTTTTGCTTTATCCGAACTATAAATTGTGCAAAATCACGATCCTCTGGCATTGTTTCCTCCATTGCTGACAAGTTATGTTTTAAATCCAGCGTTGAATCGTATGTTCATAATCGATAAGCTCGTTTGGCGAGAAGAAAATACCGATTTCTCTTTCTGCATTCTCTGCCGAATCCGAGCCATGAATTAAATTGAAGTTGGTATGCACAGCAAAATCAGAACGAATCGTTCCAGGGAATGCTTCAACCGCATCCGTCTTACCGATAAGCGCTCGAGTCAGAGCGATGACATTGTCTCCCTGCCACACCATTGCAAACACAGGACCTGATGTAACAAACTCAAGCAATGGCTCATAGAACCCCTTGCCTTTATGCTCAGCATAATGCGTTTCAGCAAGCTCTTTGCTGATCATCATAAATTTAGCTGCGGATAGCTGTAGTCCCTTTCTCTCAAACCTCGATACAATCTCACCTATTAATCCCCGTTGTATACCGTCTGGTTTAATCATCAGAAACGTTCTTTCCATCCATAACCATTCCTTTCTAATTTCAACTATTAATAATTGCGTTTTCCAACAAAATGCGCGATATCAATCAGATTCTTCTTCGCTGTTATATTAGGTAATCCCTCTAATGCAAGCAGTGATTTTTTGATGTAGCGATTAGCAAGCTGATCTGCTAAGTCTCCACCCTTGCTTTTACGGATAATATCAATGGCCCGGCTGGCATCCTTTTGTCCGCCATACTCTTGAATAAGAGCAATTTCTTTGAGAAGCGATTCTCGAATGTTAAGATCCTTTAATGCTAAAATAACCGGTAATGTAATATTGCCTTGTCGCATATCGGAGCCAGGCGGCTTACCGATCTGCTTCTCAGTTCCGTAAAGATCCAATAAATCATCGCGTATTTGAAAAGCCATACCCAAGTTATAACCAAAACGGTAAAGCTGATTAGCCGTCTTCTGATCTGCACTAGCTGCAACAGCACCAAGCTGACAGCTTATTGCAATGAGAAGCGCTGTTTTACGTCTTATTCGAAGCAAATAATTTCGAATGGTTTGATCCGTATTGAAGAAATCGCGAATTTGTTCCATTTCTCCAATACACATTTGAACAAGCGCATTCGATAAAATTTGATGGATTTGCGGATTCGGTAGACCAGCCGCGATCGATAGTGCTTTGCCATGAATATAATCTCCTGTATACATGGCAATACGGTTATCCCACTTCGATTTTACAGTCAGCTGTCCACGTCTTGTTTCAGCATCATCAATGACATCATCATGAACCAGAGATGCCATATGTATCAGCTCAAGAGGCACAGCAATCTGCTTCATCACATCAAGCTGATAGTCGCCAAACTTACCCGAAAGCAAAACAACAACGGGTCTGATCCTTTTCCCGCCCGCTTTGAGCAAGTGTAAGGAGGCTTCACTCAAGAGCACATGGTCATCTGACACGCTGCGCTCTAGCTCATGCTCTATTTGATTGAGATCACCTTTCATCTTTGCATACAAGTCAAGTAGTTTCATTCTTTCACCTATTGGGCAGATTGGTCTTCAAAAAAAGTAAGCTCCACATCGTTCGTAAGCAAGTTCAACTGCTTCGAATAGTTAAAATACAACTTTAATCCCTCTTGCAGCTTGCTCCCAAAATCATATTGAAGCGATTTAAAATACCCCTGCCAGTATGTCGATTTCCCACCAAGCTGTGAACAAGCATTTTCAATTAACGGATTTAAATGATCTTTATTATATTGTTTGCTCGCAATTAGTGACTTATATACAGCATGTACATCTTCGGGAGCTTGCATGACAATTTCTTTGCGTGCTGCAACCACAGCATATGTCATACCGAGCCCTGTCCACTCATTCCATAATTGACCCAAATCTATGACATGCAGACCATGGTTACGCCATGAAGCTTCAATAGCTGGATCTCCAATGATGAGAGCGGCATCCGAATTCTCTAACATCTTGTCAAGAGAAGGCTCAGCACGAACATATTCCGGATTGCATTCAAAATACATACTCATAATAATTTTCAATAAATGAGTAGACGTTGCAGACGCCGTAGTGACTGCAATGCTTTGAGGTCTTTTTTCTTCTATCGGTCGTTTCAAAAATAAAAGGATGGAATTCACCTTGCCAATTGAACCCACTGACAACTCTGGCAAGAGTACATAATTTTCTGCATTTTGTCCATAAGAGAAGGACGAAATCGCTGATATATCCAGTTCGCCTACCTGAAGCATTCGATTTAATTCAGAAGGCACACGTGAAATTACCTCATAGTTGCTCGAAATCATTCGCTCTTCTAAACCATGAAAGAGTGGCCATGCATTTGCGTAATCAATTCTTCCGATGGTGATCGGGCGATTCATGCCCATTCTGTTCATCTCCCCATCTTCTGTATAAATGATGATCAATGCCCATGTTGTCTAATACTTTACCAACTAGAAAATCAATCATTTCCGCCATCGATTGTGGCTTATAATAAAAAGCGGGCATAGCTGGAATCATTTTCACACCTAAACGAGAAAGCTTAAGCATATTCTCCAAATGGATCGCATGCAGCGGTGTTTCCCGAGGTACAAGCAAAAGATTCCTGTTTTCCTTAAGCATTACATCTGCTGCTCTTGTCAGCAAATTATTTGAACTGCCCTGAGCAATAGAAGCGAGCGTACCCATCGAGCAAGGAATAATTGCCATTCCTTGTACTCGAAAAGAGCCGCTCGCGATGCTTGCACCTATGTCTGCGTTAGGATGAAAAATAAGTGTGCCATTCGCAATTGCCTCACTAAAATGCTGCTCAATCGCAGCTTGACGGCGGCTGGTTTCCCAGCCTAATTCTTCTTTCAGTACTCTCCAGCCAGCCTCAGTAATAACAAGATGAACCTCGTAGCTTAACCGAAGCAGCTCTTGAATGAGTCTGATGCCATAAATAGAGCCGCTTGCACCGGTAATGCCTACAACCCAGCGCTGCGTCCAGTTTGCTTTTCCTGCGCTCACGCTCTCCATTACCATTTGTTAAACACCAGTAAATCGGCAATCGTAAATAGAAACAGTACAACGCTTAGTGTCCCATTCATTCCGAAAAAGGCGGTTTGAACTCGGGAAAGATCATTAGGCTTCACTAACCAGTGTTGGTAGAACAATAAAGCAATTGAGATTAGCGTGCCCAAAAGATACATCCAGCTAAGCTCCGTTAACCAAAACAGTGAAATAAATCCGATTGCTGTCACGACATGCAAGGAGCGAGCGATCCAAAGGGCGCCCTTAATCCCAAATCGTGCAGGAATGGAATGCAAGCCTGCATTACGGTCATATTCGAAATCTTGTGTCGCATAGATAATATCAAAGCCAGCAATCCATAATGCTACTGTAATATAAAGCAGCCACGCTGCAAGATCAAACTGCCCAGTAACCGCAACCCAGCCCCCAAGAGGAGATAATCCAATTGTAAAACCGAGTACGATATGACATAGCCAAGTAAATCTTTTTGTATACGAATATAAAACCAGAAGTGCGACAGCGATTGGCATCAATTTGAGCGCAATTGGCGCCAAGTTAGCCGTTGCTACAAACAACAAAACGAATGAAACAATAATAAATAGCAAAACCTCAGCGGATTTAAGCAATCCTGCTGGAAGAGCACGCTTCTCCGTTCGAGGGTTACGAAGGTCAATTGCTTTATCAATCAGACGATTCAAGCTCATTGCTGCGCTTCGTGCACCAAACATAGCAAGCGTAATCCAACCAATCTCTGCCCATGTTGGGAGCCGTTGTTCCATGACTACAGTGCCTAAAATAGCACCCATAAAAGCGAATGGCAATGCGAAAACAGTATGTTCAAACTTTATCATTTCAAAAATAATGCCGATTTTGCGAATCATTGCTGCTTCTACTCCTTTGTTCCCATATGTAGCGCCGCTACTCCACCTGTAAGCGGGTACGCCTTAACCTGCTGCAGCCCAGCCTCTTCGAACAGCTCAGCAAGCTCCCTTCTACCTGGGAACATTTTGAGTGATTCCGGCAGCCACTTGTATTCCTTAAAGTTTTTGGCTACAAACTTGCCTATAAGCGGCAATATCCGTCCAAAATAAAAGTTGTACATACCTTTAAACGGTTGCCAGGTAGGCTTGGACACCTCAAGACAAACCACTTTGCCGCCAGGTTTAACCACGCGTCGCATTTCTTTTAAAACCTGCAAATAATCCGGCACATTCCGAAGCCCAAAGCCAATTGTAACGTAATCAAAAGTATTATCTTCGAAAGGCAGGCTCATTGCATTTCCCTGCACCAGTGATATCTGATCAGTCAAGCCCAGCTTTTTGATCTTTGCAGCACCAACATCCAGCATGTTTTGACTGAAATCCAGTCCAATGATGTTGCCTGTCACACTTGCGTCAGCAAGTCCAATTGCCCAGTCACAAGTGCCGCAGCACAGGTCCAAGGCAGTTTGTCCAGGCTTTACATTCATCTTTTTCATCGTGAATTTGCGCCATGCTTTATGTCTGCGAAAACTAATCAAGTCGTTCATCAAGTCATACTTCGGTGCTATCGTTTCAAAAACGCTATGCACATGGCTTTTTGAATTCGAATCCATCGTTCTAGTCACCTCGTCTCGTTGAGTGCAGGCGTAAAACCGTTTCGCTTGCTCATCAAATCATTGATAATTTGCGAACACTCGCTTATCAAATGATCCGATCCCAGCTCCACAGCAGCAGCCTTCACAGCAGCAGTTGAATATTCCAGCTTCTCTGTGAGTTGAATCCGCACCTTATATTTGTCTACCAAGCTTTCAATTAGAACCGGGTCATTGGCACGCTGAGCAAGCTGCTCGCGTTCCTCGTCTGAACCCATCTGCATGACATGCCAGTAAGCCCAGCTTTTATTAAACCGGGCAGGACCTTCGCTTCGAACTATTTCATCAAGTAAAACTTCACAGCGGCTAACTTCTGCAAGCACGTCTGGCCAAACTCGGGACCATTTACCTTCCAGCAGGTCTGTGAAAATGTAAAACAACGTGCTGCGCAGTTGAACGGATGCATGTAAGTAATCCTCTGCATTCACTTTCATTTGTCTCATACGAACATAAAGGTTCACTTTCAGCCTATTAACCTCGCTTACGGCATTGCTAATCCGTGAGACCATATTAATTTGACTGGCTTCTGAGAGCAATTGATAAAATCTAGCACTTAAATAGTCTCCGGCAAGCACCTTGAGCTGTCTAGAGCGCATCTTGGATCCAAGACGGTTCTCCTCATCCGTGTCGATAAGATCATGCGTATCCATGCCTAATTGAACAAGTGATATGACGAGTGTATAAAGTTCACTATGCTTAGCTAAATCATTCTGTTGACTAAGAAAAGCATAAAGTAAACGAAGTCTGGCATCCGAAAGATCGGGAAGCTCCGTATGTTTTTGGATCATGTCATATTCTACGTACTTTCGAGCTAATTCTGGTATACGGTATGGTTTCATAGGGTAAGCCTCCGAACAGAGAAGCGCAAATCGCCGCTCAATAATCTAAACTATTATAGCACAACTTATTCTAAAGAACATACGGTTCAAGCTTCTTGTTCAACAAATTGCAACATGCAGCATACTAAAAACTACGAAATGGAGGAAGGCTTTACAGTATATCCCGATATCGGACCAATTCTGTCTTCCCATGCATTCGTAAAGCTAACTCTTAATCGCTTCCGCCAGAGCTCGTCATGAATCGCATCCGCATGTGAAAGCAAATTCATTTCACTTTCGAGCCAGGTATCTGTTTTTCTGACATCAACCGCTGCCAATAACTCCCTATTATTCGAACGATCCTCAACAATACGGATAAGCACACGTTTAACATTATCCAGCTGCAGAAAGGAGACACGAAGCAGCTTCTCCACATCGTCAAACCAGACTGATGGTCTACCCTTGTCTGCATCCACCCTCATCGTAAGAGACAATATCCCATTGTTCCACTCCACTTTACTCAATCGTTCATTAAGCCCCGCGGTGAGCAGTACGTCAACTAGATTATCGTTAGTCAAACGTACGACTGGCGTTGCTTTAAACACAGCTATATCGTTATTATGCAACGTTTGCTCACGTGCAGCCTTTGGCAGCCATGTAAGCAACAATGTAACCGCTAGCGCTGCCATGCAGGCGGTAAGCAATGGTTTTATAATTTTCACCCGGCACCTCCAAATAATAAATACACCTGACATTACTCTTATAAAGTTTCGTCATCGCGAAAACAACTCATACAACATTGTACGAGCGTTGCGTAGTGATTATTCGGATCGTTAACGGGCAAAAAAAAAGCAGGCATCGCCTGCCTTGCATTTTCTCTGTTACTGATCGGTTTCCATCGTCCCATACTTCGTCATGACTACGGCTTTACCGCGAATTTTTATCGCAGAGGTATGATCCGTAAATTGACAAATTAAAATTTCATTCTTGTCCAGCTTTTCCGTATGATGAAATTTTGTATCCTGTCCGCGTGTTAAACCGATGACTTGCACACCTTGATCCTTTGCTTTTACGATAATATACTCGCCAGTTGTAGGCTCCATCATGATCCCTCCGCATCCGATATTCCAAACTATCCATGTGAATTATAGAGGAAGTCGAAGTTTTGTGCAATCTCTTCTCCATCATTCTATACAAAAGACGCTCGAACGGCAGTCCGTTCGAGCGTCTTTTCCAAAGGTATGCTTAATTGGATACGAGGTCCTTAAGTGATTTTCCTGGTTTAAAAGCAGGCGTTTTGCTTGCTGCAATATCGATAGGATCTCCTGTTTGCGGGTTGCGGCCTTTACGGGCTTGACGTTCGCGAACTTCGAAGTTACCAAATCCAACCAATTGCACTTTATCTCCGCTTTGCAGCGCATCGGAAATCGCATCAAAAACGGCATCAACCGCTTTCGTTGCATCTTTCTTCGACAGATCAGTCAATTCAGCTACTTTGGTAATCAAATCAGTTTTGTTCATTGTTTCACCTCCTTAAAAGTTTTGCGAAGCAAAACTTGCTTCGTAAGCATTGACCTAAAGTTTTGCGAAGCAAAACTTGCTTCGTAAGCATATAAAAACTCATCATATCCCTCTTATTAACGGAAAACTTACTAAATATACCTTCGACCGAACAAACCTATAGTAATACAGCCGTTTAGCAATTTCAAGTATAAACCTATATTTCCGCTAAAACAAATAAACCGCTTCAAAAATCGAAGCGATTTATTGCTCTATTGCCTTTATTTTGTTAGAGAATGATTGCGATCAAGCCACCAGATCCTTCGTTAATAATACGCCCAAGCGTCTCTTGAAGCTTATAGCGCGCATTATCCGGCATCATTGCAATTTTGCCTTGAATGCCTTCCCTAACGATGGAATGCAGAGAGCGACCAAAAATATCAGACTCCCAAATTTTAATCGGGTCATTCTCAAAGTCCTGCATTAAGTATCTGACTAATTCTTCACTTTGCTTCTCCGTACCGATAATCGGAGCGAACTCCGATTCTACATCGACGCGGATCATATGGATAGATGGTGCTGTTGCCTTCAATCGAACGCCAAATCTTGAGCCTTGTCGAATTAGCTCAGGCTCGTCGAGCGCCATTTCTGCGAGTGATGGTGCCGCAATGCCGTAACCCGTTGTTTTGACCATCTCAAGCGCTTCAGCAAAGCGATCATATTCCCGTTTGGCATGGGAGAAATCCTGCATCAGCTGAAGCAAATGATCTTTGCCTCGAATCTCGACACCGACTACCTCCATCAAAATGCGATCATAAAGCTCATCGGGCGCATACAGATCAATTTCTGCTACACCTTGCCCCATGTTCATGCCGCTCAATCCTGCGCGAGCAATGAAATCATATTCCATGAACTGCGTTACAACACGATCAACATCACGCAAGCGACGGATATCCTTCACAGTATCGCGAACGGAGCTCTCGTAGTTGCTTCTCAGCCAGTGATTGTCATTGAGTACCATGACCCAGCTTGGCAGGTTAACGTTAACCTCATGAACAGGGAACTCGTAGAGCACCTCACGCAGAACGGATACGACCTCTTCTTCACCCATCGTGGCTACGCTTAACGTCATGACCGGAATATCGTATTTGGCTTGCAGCTCATTTCGAAGCTGCAAAGCTTCTTCGCCCTTCGGTCTTGTAGAGTTAATGATAAGCACGAATGGCTTTCCGACTTCCTTCAGCTCGTTAATGACACGCTCTTCGGCAACAACATAGGAGCTGCGCGGAATTTCTGCAATAGTTCCGTCTGTTGTTACAACAACACCTAACGTAGAGTGCTCTTGAATAACTTTACGCGTTCCAATCTCTGCTGCTTCTTGAAATGGGATCGGCTCATCAAACCAAGGAGTTGTAATCATCCGCGGACCATTTTCATCCTCATAGCCTTTTGCGCCCTCTACGGCATATCCGACGCAATCAACCAATCTCACATTTACCTCAAGTCCATCGGTAACCTTGAGCTGCACTGCTTGATTAGGAACAAATTTAGGCTCAGTTGTCATAATCGTTTTACCCGCAGCGCTTTGAGGAAGTTCGTCCACAGCTCTTACACGGTCTGATTCGTTAGCAATGTTCGGAAGCACAACCGTCTCCATAAATCTTTTAATAAATGTTGATTTGCCCGTACGGACAGCCCCGACAACTCCGAGGTAAATATCCCCACCAGTTCGTTCGGCTATGTCCTTGAAAATGTCTACTTTCTCCACTGAATATCCCCTCCCAATTGATTTTCCGGTTCGCCGCCATCCACCGGTCAATAGGGCAGGCCAGCGACGCAACTCGTACATGCTTTTTTGGACTAGTAACATCTTATGTGCAAGCTCTCCGATTATGACGATTCCTTCTACGAAATCTTTTTTTCATCTCAGTTAACTTCCCTTCCAAGATTGAATTATATGAACAATAGGACATTGCTAGAACAGAAACAAACAAAAAAACCTCCTCGTGACATAACGTCACGAAGAGGTTGATTGTTACTATATAATTTGTAAAACTGTAAATGATGAGCTTGTCCGTTACTTGGCAGCTTGGGGCTCATTATTTATCCAATGATAGACAGGAGCTTTGACCGGAACGAATTCCGAACCGTCAACCAACAGTTGCCGAAGATCCAGCTTCGCGTCAAAATCTGTTTTACCGCTCTTCTGAATTAATTGCATAATATCAATGCCATAATCCGTGTACACGACTCCGTTGTCGTCTACAAGCGCTTGCAGCGCTTGCCCTGAAAATACACTGCGAATCATTGGTGACGTTTTCTTCATACTTTTAAAATCTATTTGATAGTAGCCGGGATACATTAGCTCACCTTTGGGAAGCTCACCTTTACTCTGAATAAAGGCTGTTACCCATGTTTGGATATCATTGATTTGTTGAAAGGTTACGATATCCATCAGCTTGATTCGTGGATTCGACTCTTCATCAATAACGATAAAATAATAATTGCCGCCCTTTTCAAAAGCAGCAGTAGGAATATCGCTTAAATATCCCGTTCTTTGCAGCTTCGTAAAGTCTACATTGAATTTCTCATAGATTGGCGTGTCCACGCTGCTATTTTTGATAGGGAGCATGCCCGTTTCAGCCTGATATTGCTTTATTGCCTCTTGTACATTACGTACCGCTTCTTTTGGAGCGACGAGATTTTGCTTCTTCTGATCCTCTGGATATAAGCAGCCTGACAATGATAATACCATCATCACTGAAGCAATCATTACCGCCAAAGGCCGAGCAAAGCGGAGCGAACGTCCCATTTTAAATAAACTCATTTTATCCTCCTAAAGGTTTTCGTAGAAAACCTGCTTCGTAAGCATGATCTAAAGGTTTGCTTAGCAAACCTACTCGTAAGCAATCGCTTACCATAAATCGTCGCTTTCCTCGGCCTGTCTGGCGAGCTGACGTGCTACAGCTGCTCGAAGAGGATCCAAAGGAATCTCTACATCCACCTTGCCTGCGACTCTTGCTTGACATGCCAGCCTAAAATGTTCACCATCTAAGCCGGAAAGCTTGCGTCTTTCCATATCACCGATTGGCTGCAGCTCGCTTTCAGGACGAACAGCGACCTTACACATGAAGCAGGCCGCTTTGCCTCCACAACGCGTACGTATGGATACGTTAGCGCGTCTGGCGGCGTCTAGCAGCGTTGTACCTGGCTTAACCTTTATAGACCGGCCTGATGGCCAAAATGTTACCTCTCCATTCATCTTAAGCCACCTGCCTCTTTCTCTCTAAACAACCATTCGTGTAGGTTGCGCTTTGCTTCCTCTGTGAACGTATTGTTTAATTCGATGGCTTTAAGCGCATTTTCATGCGATGCAGGCAATTCGGCAAATGCTTTTAAAATGACTTGAACGCGATCCATACGATCCCGTAGGTAATTAAACCATAGTTCATGCGCAAGCGGCACAACAATGGTCTCAAGAGCATTTCCATCCCAAGTTACTCGCTTGCCTAAAGGCAGTAACAGCTCTCTGACAGCTGTTTCATAACGACTGCCTTGAGCTGATACGACAAATCCGCCAACAAGCTCTACTTGCACATCTTCAATAACAAAATGGCAGAGGATAGAACGATACATACCCGTTATGCTTAACTCTGGCTCATCAATAGCATACTCATTTAGCAATTCATAAATAGTATGAACGTCATCATCATCACAATAAATATCTAAATCACGCGGCTCTGCTTCCAATGGAATTCCGCGTAGCAGCAGGCCTGCACTGCCTCCGACAATCCATTTAACAGGACTTGACTCTGTGGCTCGTATAATGACGGCCAGCGCTTTCTGAATGCGTTCATATTCTGTCATCGCCGGCACTTCCTTTTTTAAAAATACGTTTTATTAACAGCTTTTATTTGAGCATCCGCTGTTTTCACGATAGCTTGACAGCCGAGTCGATAACCTTCCTCAAACTCCTCTGGCTCCAGACGATCCCACTCTGCATCTGTAATTTCTTCAAGATGTTCTCCGCCTTCCGTAACCAAACAACGGCAACGGGCGCATGTTCCTCTTGTACATGAGAAGCCCCAATCAACTTCATGCTTAAGCGCATGATCCAAAATCGTTAATCCTTCTTCCGCTTCAACTACTGCTGTCTTCGTTCTACCTTTTAATTCGATCATAACAGGACGATGTCTCCTTTTTGTGTATGTAATTGGCGCTTGTTATGTACTTCTAATTAAATAATGGAAATGATGCCGCAAATAAATCCAATGACTAGTACCAAAAAAGCGATCAATGAAATGGTGAATTTAACGACACCTTTCGTCTTTAAACGAGCAAAGGTTATTAATAGAGCAGCGATCGCCATCATCCCTATTCCGAATAGCGACACCCACATTTTTGTCATAGCATCCATAGTAGTTCCATTCTCCTAATCTTTATCATAAATGAATTTACAACTATTATAGCATCGGATAAGCCGAAGGGCTATGCTTGTCAACCTGATTCCCCTTACATTCCATCTAGAAGCTGCAGTTAAAAAAAAGGACAAAAGCTGACAGGGTATCGCATTGAATATGACTATTCAGTGCGTTCCCTCGCTTTTGCCGCAGAGCTTTATTTTTTCATCATCATTTTCATGATTGCTTCCATGCTGCCCGCGTTCATCCCGCTTGCTTTGACGGCCTTTACGATTTCATTGACTGTTGAATCAGCAACCTTAATCTTAGCCATATCCGAAACCTGCTTGATTAGCTTACGCAGCTCGGCTTCGTCTTGCATCGTTTCTGCTGTTACTCCGCTTGCAATTTTTTTAACCGAATTTTCGGAAATGCCTTTTCCGGTTTTTTTATTGATCGCATTAAGAATATCTTTAGAAAAATCTTTCGCCATACCTACACCTCCAGGATGCGATTGAATCTTGCTCCTTGCATCATATGAGGAGGCTGTAGGTTTGGTGTAGGCGCTTGTATTAGCCTATTTCTTCGTTTTCATGCTTTTTCAAACGCCCCATTAGATGCTCTACAGCAACTCTTGGCGCTTTATTCTCGAAGAGCACTTCATAAAGCTGGAATGTGATTGGCATTTCAACATCATATTGTTTAGCAAGCACATAAGCGGCTCTTGTTGTCCGAACACCTTCAACTACCATACCCATCCGTGCAAGCACTTCATCTAGTGGTGTACCGTCAGCAAGCATGAATCCAGCTCTCCAGTTACGGCTATGCTTACTTGTGCATGTCACAATAAGATCTCCAACCCCAGCAAGGCCGGCAAATGTAAGCGGGTTAGCACCCATTGCAGCACCCAAGCGGCCAATTTCAGCTAATCCGCGAGTCAATAAAGCTGCCTTCGCATTGTCACCGAAATTCAACCCGTCGGTTAGTCCTGCACCAAGCGCAATTATATTTTTGACCGCACCCGCAACCTCGACTCCCACGACATCAGGATTCGTATAGACACGGAAATGGTTATTCATCAGCGCATCCTGCGCTTGCTCCGCAGCTTCTAGCTTGCCAGAGGCTACAACAACAGTGGTAGGCTGCTTGCGAATAACCTCTTCCGCATGACTAGGGCCGGATAAAACAACTAACTCCTCCAGAGGGCGGTTAAGCTCTTCCGAGAGGACCGTCGTCATCCGTTTCAACGTTTCCGCTTCAAAGCCCTTCGTTGCATGCACAATTAGTGTATCTGGTGACAGATAGGAAGCGGCTTGCCTTGCTACCTCTCGCATGGCACCCGATGGCGCAACAAATAAAGCAAGCTCTACATCCTCTAGCGCTTGCTTCAGATCTGTCGTTGCAAAAATATTTTCAGGTAGCTTTACATCGGGTAAATACTTACTGTTTTCGTGCTTTTCATTAATACTTGCAACTTGCTCTTCGTTGCGAGTCCAAAGCTTAACCGCATAACCGTTATTCGCAAGGACAGATGCCAAGGCAGTACCCCAGCTCCCAGCTACTAGAACGGCTGCGCGCTTTGATACTGAATCGTTATGACTGTTCATTCAAAGCTCACTATCCTTTCTTTGCGCCAAGCTTGTTTTCCGTCCCTTGGAGCAGTTTCACAATATTTGTCCGATGACGCACGAATGCAAAAATACATATGACTAGGCTAGCGGACAATAAAGGTACCGAGAAATGAAAGAAGGAAATAAATAATGGCGTCAAAGCAGCAAATAATAATGAACCCAGTGAAACATATCTCGTTAGTGCAATTACAGCAATCGCTATAAGACCGGCATAAAGTGCAGGGAAAAAAGCAAGGGTTGCTATGACTCCAACGGTCGTAGCAATACCCTTGCCGCCCTTAAAGCGGAACCAAATAGGCCAGTTATGTCCAATGATTGCAGCAAGACCGCAAAAAACTGGAATCCAAGCATTTTCACCTAGAACATGTCCAATCGAAACCGCTGCGACACCCTTTGCGATATCCAGCAAAAACACGAGTATTCCCGGTCCTTTGCCGAGTACACGAAGTGTATTTGTGGCTCCTGCGTTGCCGCTGCCATGCTGACGGATATCGATACCCTTTACCCACTTGGCAATAACGATGCTGAAAGAAACAGACCCTAATAAATAGCTTAAAACAACCGCGACTATCCCGTATAACAAGTTCGTTCTCCCCTAATCTTCTTCGGACTTCCGACGTGAGAATATTCGAATTGGCGTTCCTTCAAAGTCAAACGCAGCTCGAATTTTATTTTCCAAATAGCGCTCATAAGAGAAATGCATAATCTCCGGATCATTAACAAATACAACAATAGTCGGAGGCTTCGTAGCAACCTGTGTAACATAGTTAATGCGCAATCTCTTCCCTTTGTCAGACGGCGGCGGATTAATGGCAACCGCATCAGAAATGACATCATTAAGGAGATGCGTTTGAATACGCATCGCGTGCTGCTCAGAAACATGTTTAACGACAGGAAGCAGCTTTTGTAAGCGCTGTTTCGTCAAAGCGGATAGGTAGACAATTGGAGCATAGGACATAAACAAGAAGTGATCGCGAATCGTTGTCGTGAATGATTGCATCGTTTTCTCATCTTTCTCGACAACATCCCATTTGTTTACAACAAATATAGATGCTTTGCCTGCTTCATGAGCATAGCCTGCAATATGCTTGTCCTGCTCAATAATGCCTTCTTCTCCGTTAATCAAGACCAGAACAACATCTGCACGCTCGATTGCTTTCATCGCACGCATAACGCTATATTTCTCTGTTGATTCATACACTTTGCCGCGTTTGCGCATACCAGCTGTATCAATCAATACATAACGTTGACCATCACGCTCGAACGGCGTATCAATGGCATCACGAGTAGTTCCTGCGACATTACTTACAATGACGCGGTCTTCGCCAAGCAATGCATTGACCAAAGATGATTTACCGACATTCGGGCGTCCGATAAGAGCAACACGAATGACATCTTCATCGTAGCCGTCATCTGTAATTTCGGGCAATAGCTCTACAACAGAATCAAGCAAGTCTCCAATACCGAGACCATGCGAGCCTGAAATAGGCATAACTTGTCCAAAACCTAGACCATAAAACTCGTATACCTCATCCATACGTCCTGCATTATCAACCTTATTAACAGCAAGTACAACAGGTTTGCGGGAACGGAATAGCATTTGCGCTACTTCATCATCTGCATGTGTCAAGCCAGTTTTGGCATCGACCATAAAAATGATAACATCCGCTTCTTCTATCGCAAGCTCAGCCTGCATGCGAACAGATTTTAAAATTTCATCTTCACCATCAATTTCAATACCGCCAGTATCAATAATGCTGAATTGTTTGCCATTCCACTCTCCGGTGCCATATAACCGATCACGGGTGACTCCCGGTTTATCCTCAACAATTGCTAGACGGTCGCCAATGACGCGATTGAATATGGTGGATTTACCCACATTCGGACGCCCGACGATAGCTATAACGGGTCTTGCCATAGTTTGTTTTCCACTCCTTCAAAAATACTCACGTTAACCATCATAGCAAAAAAGTGCGGTCTTGGCTAACTTTTCATATTAATGGTGATTAACGAGTATAATTATTCCATTTTTCAAATCATGAGCATTGGCATCCAAAATCTTTTCCAGCAGAAAAGAAGTTTGCTGCAGCTTCTCCTCATTTTCGACAATAAATATCGGAACTCCTCCCCCAACCGCCTTTTCATTCATGGATACAACAGCAATAATTTCAGCCATTTTCGTCCGCTCCTTTCTTATTTACCGAAGCTTCCGTAGGCATTCGAACGGCTGACTCCAAGATAGGCACACGTAAAATAACTTCCTTCCCTTTTTCTTCATCCTGTTCTTGAGGAAGCAAAAAAACTGCCAAGTTTCCATTTGTCATATCAAGCTTTGCCATAGGAATCAATGCAGGCTCACCATCATCACGATAAACGCCTAAAATAGTTGCCAAATCATATAGAATGGCTTGTCGTTGACCCAAATTACTAAGCGTAACCTTACCGTTCGGGTTATATGGCTTTAGAATAAACCCCATACCCCTTTTATCAATAATTTCTTGATTAGCCTTTAAGCCAACATTCATGATATAAACATCATCTACAAATAAATCCGGACCATCCACTCTTACCCTTGCTGGCTGAACTGAAGCAATATGCTTGATGGACTTACCTGATTTCAGCTTTTCAACGAGTAATAGAGTGATAATCCCAGCACCAACACCAAACCAAACATTGATCATAATGGCGAATAAACTGGTAAGAAGCGCTGACATGATGACCAAATAATTTCGCCCTTCAAAAACCATAGCTATGCCTTCTATGTATGTCGCGCCTCGGCCCACAAGCTCTAAGCTGTCTATTTTCGTAAGCGTATCTCTCTCCATTTTTCGAACATCCCTGAATTGCTGAGCTGCTAATGTTAGAAAGGTAATAGCCGTGTAGTCTTTGTTGTAAAGGGCGGGCACAGCCACCGCCCCTAGTGCTGATGCAATGACACCTAGTGCAATATGGATAATCCTACCATGCGGATATGTCGGATACTGTCGATAGTCCGTTCTTAGCATGAGCAGTCGAGAAATAATTCCAAATACAATGCCCAGCATCACACCAATGATTAGCTTATTTTGTACAAGATACTGCTGCATTAGGACGATCTTCCCCCTTTTAAATGCCAAAATAATAATTGAAGCTTGCTCAGCCCAAATTGCATCCACTTCAAAAGCATGCTGAACAATCGAGCTGATGCAAAGGCTATCCAAAAGCTATCCCACCAGGCTAATGACCCGATCATAGCTGTATAGCGATGGGATTGAAGTACGGCATTCAACAGTTCACCTAGCACCGCCCCCCAAACAATCATCCCAAATTGATGCTTAGCTTGAGAAGCAAAGGCGCCGCAAAGAACGCCACCGAGCAAAGGGGCATCCCAGATTGGATCTATCCAATAAAAGACAGGATCAAAGCTGTACATTTTACGTAGTAATCCCCAAATACCAGCAATTAATAGCGCACATAATATTAAATAGCCTTTATAGCTTCGCTCTTCATCACCTCTCAAAGTCAAGAAGGCCGCAAGTATTAGCAGTCCAGCAGTAGCATGAATTTGGACCTTTAAATATTGTATTTCAGGAGACCACCAAAGCGGAAGAAACTGAATAACGAGAATAAGAGTTCCAAAGAAAACCATCGTTCGTTTATTCAAATCCTGTGCAAAATAAGGCTTCCATCCTGTTGCGGTTAATATGCTAAAAATAATGATGATCCAAAGGGATAAATAACCAGGATTCACAAAATCTCACCTCACGTATCCCCTATTATGCGCAAAAAAAAAGGAGCTATTCCTGCGAAAACTCGCAAGGAATAGCTCCTTTGTATAAAGTCGATATTATTTAAGGTTTTTCAATTTGTCGCCAAAACGCTCTGCAAGGGAGTAGCTCATGCTCTCGTTGCTCAAGCTAACGTTAGGGTTGTCAATTTTTTCAATCTTCGGTGAACGTGGAGCACGTTCAGGTCTAGCGCTAGGAGCAGCTTGCTCAGGCGCTTCTTCTGTTTCTTTAATGCTTAGGCTAACGCGTTTCTCAGCAGGGTTGAAGTCAAGTACTTTTGCTTGAACTTCTTGGCCTTCTGTAAGAACTTCGTTAGGAGTAGCAATATGACGATGAGCAATTTGTGAAATATGAACAAGACCTTCAACACCAGGAGCGATTTCAACAAAAGCTCCGAAAGGAACGATGCGGCGAACAGTACCTGTTACGATATCACCAATTGCAAATTGCTCGCCTGCAGAATCCCAAGGACCTGGTTGAGCAGCTTTCAAGCTAAGGCTGATTTTGCCAGCAGCAGGATCTACTTTAAGTACTTTAACACGAACCGCTTGACCTTCAGCAACAACATCTTTCGGATGTGCTACATGCTGCCATGAAAGCTCAGATACGTGCACAAGACCGTCAACGCCACCGATATCAACAAAAGCACCGAATGGTGTCAAACGTTGAACCGTACCGTCAAGCTCTTGACCTACTTGAAGGGAACCCATAACTTCTTTTTTGCTTTGCTCGAATTCAGCGTCAAGCACTTCTTTTTGGGAAAGAATAACTTTGTTGTTTTCACGATCGATTTCTTTAACCTTCACGCGAAGCGTGCGGCCTTTGTAATCGGAGAAATCTTCAACAAAGTGACGCTCAACCATAGAAGCCGGAATGAATCCGCGTACGCCAACGTCAGCAACAAGACCGCCTTTTACAACATCAGCGACAGCAACTTCAAATACTTCGCCGCTTTCAAAGCGTTGCTCAAGAACGTCCCAAGCTTTTTCGCCGTCAACTGCACGTTTAGAAAGAACAAGCTTTTCTTTCTCATCGTCAATGCTGACTACTTTAAGCTCAACCTCTTGGCCGATTGTAACAGCATCCGTAGCGTTATCGATCTGCACTGCAGAAAGCTCACGAATAGGAATAACACCGTCATATTTATATCCAAGGCTTACATAAGCTTGGTTATCTTCGATTTTGACGATTGTACCCTTTACGGAATCGCCTTTTTTCAAAGACACAAAATTATCCAAAGCGTCTTGGCTTACCTCTTCAACTGCTGATTCTTGCACATTAGTTTCTTCTGACATTTGAAATAACCTCCTCAATTCATACCCCAACTTTATTTAAATCCGCTAGCGCCTAGAGCGAAAGCAGCATTTAAAACAACAATTAACGATTTTGTGCAGCAATCTCGCGAATGCGAGTCATAATGGCATCTGTTACTTTTTCAAGCATATCAGGAGCTGCTTCTTCAATTAGTTCGCTTAAATCCAGTGGTTCACCGTAACAAACAATCATTTTCCCAAAAGGTCGATATTTGCCGATTATAGCAACTGGAACAACAGCTGCACCGCTTCGAACAGCAATCATAGCTGCACCTTTTTTGGCCATACCTGATTGATTATGCCTTGAACCCTCTGGGAAAATCCCCATTACATTGCCTTCTTTAAGAAGTGTAATAGACGATTTAATGGCATCCTTGCTCACGCCGCCGCGTTTGACCGGAAATGCGCCAAAAGAACGGATTAGCGGACCAAAGACCGGGACTTTAAACAGTTCTTCTTTCGCCATAAAATGCACTTTCCGCCTTATCTTGACACCGACCGTTGGCGGATCAAAATTGCTTATGTGATTAGAAGCGAGGACGACAGCGCCTGTCGCTGGAATGTTCTCCGTGCCTCTTGCCTCCAAGCGGAATAAAAACGTGTAAATAACACGTAGAAGAAAACGAAAAAATAGGTATGACATAGTTTACTTCGCCTCCGCCAATTTGGTTCGGCTTAATTCCACAATTGCATCAATTACTTCTTCAATTGTCATGCGTGTGCTGTCGAGTACAACAGCATCTGACGCACAGATTAGCGGAGAAATATCACGTTGCTCGTCCAAACGATCGCGCTCTGCAATTTCAATTTCCAACTGCTGAAGCGTTATAGCCTGGCTAATCCCTATTTCACGGAAACGGCGGAGTGCTCGTTCCTGAACGGTCGCAGTTAGAAAAATTTTCAATTCTGCATTTGGCAGTACATGTGAGCCGATATCTCGGCCATCCATGACAACGCCCTTGCGCGCGGCAAGATCACGTTGTAAGGTACCCAGCACTTCACGTACAGTCTCATTAGCAGCAAAATGTGATACTTGAAGCGTTACCTCGCGTGAGCGAATCAACGAAGTTACGTTTTCTCCATTAATAAAAACACATTGTCCTTGCTCGCTTGGTTCTAACTCAATCTTTAATGATCTTGCTAATTCAGCTAGTTTCTCTTGTTGTTCTACCATTACTTCTGCGCGCTGCGCGCTTAATGTAACAGCACGATACATAGCTCCCGTATCGATGTACACATACCCCAGCTGCTCGGCAACCTTTCGCGCAACCGTGCTTTTGCCCGCACCTGCTGGTCCGTCAATTGCAATGTTTATGCGATCGCTGTCACCTTCGTGATGGATCACGTACGGTCAACCCCCTTTAGTAGAGATGGTTGGCCGAATGCATGTGAGAATGCGACACAAACCTCTCAAGAAAAAAGCAGGCTTTGCCTGCGAACGTGAAAATTATACCACACTATAAACTTAGATGCAAAAGCAGGCTGTTAGTTCAAGCGGGTTCCTTCCCACTGATCAACACCTGTCACCCAATGCCGCACCTTTGCATTTTGTAGTAATATTTGAGAACAAACAACAAAAATAAGCAAGCCTACTACGATTTTACGTAGAATACGACTTACCTTATCTGTTATTTGAAGCAGCTGCTCCCGTTTTCTTTTCTTAAAAAAAAAGCGAGTCATTCGGAACCACCCTTTCCTCATTTTGGGTAGTCTTCCAATAACTTCGCTTTATTATTCAACGATTCCGATATTCAAGTTGCTTCTCAAAACAATAGCGAATAACCTTTTGCCGCTCCGAATCAATGATGCTTACATATTTAATCATGACTTGTTTCCGACCTGATTCTAGCTCAACAACACGCACAACAACTGCTTTAAAGGACGCATGCTCAATTGATCCATTACGAAATGGTACAAGAAGCCAGCAATCTAGATCTTGCTCTGCGCTAATCGGCCATTTCCCTTCGCAAATGAAAGAAATACCGCCACCGCCAACATCATCGGTCAAGCAAACAAATCGAGCATGATTAGGCATTTTAACTGCAATCTCCAGCTCCGCTGGAACACGTAAAAAACTGCGTCGCTGTACTTTGGTAATTCGTTCTGGATCAGGCTTGCGAATTTTAACCAGCTTCACTCGGTCTTCCTTAAATCCCGTTACATGCGAATCAAAATAATTTTTAATGCCATCTTCTGAAACAAAGTAAACAGAGAGTTCGTCGCCTAAAAACAGTCTTTTGTAACGGCCTGTTTTTTCATTGATCGGAATCTCAATAAGCAATCCGTCCTCTTGTTCATCAGCAATTCTGGATTTATGCTCGATGGCTGCTTCTTCTTCGTCTGAGGAAGCGATCTGATAATAAAGTATTTGGTTCAATTTAGGCAACAAATTGGCTCCCCTCCCATGTACATGCCATTATAACACGTTGATTTGAGGGGAGCTATATCGTTATTTGTCAGATGCTGCCTTTTTGTCGTATGGTGACATTTCTTCGATGGATTCTTCCATTCCTGTCTCAGCGTTAATATAGACTCTATACAGCGAACCATTAATTTTCCCTGTGTATTCGTAACATAAAACTTCTTCACCAATATCGTTTTTGATGAGAGCTAGTTGCTCCCCGTTTACCTTCATATCCGAATTCAAAGCTTTTTTTGCATCAGCTTTCGTTATAGTTGGACTGCCGAGCTTACGATCATGATGCGAATACACATAATCATTCGCTTGAAGGCCTACTGTTTCGCCCGTATCCAGAGCTACCTTGACCGTTAATTTGTCTGGGTAAATCAGAACGCCATCTTGTTCACTAACATAAGTAAATGTTCCTGTATTTCCGTATGGATCGTAGCTGATCGCTCTCATACCCGTGAATCCGTGCTTCTCCAAAAAGGAATCTGATGAGGCTTTCGCTTTAGCCATATCTACCTTCTTAGTACTGATATCACGCGGATTCATAAACAAAATCAGCTGTCCGCCTTTTTGAGTGAAATCCATTTGGAGCTTATGGTCTTTCTTTGATTCCTTTACAGTTGCAGAGAAAGAAGCGTACTCCGTGCCTTTGGCGTTCTCAATAACATGAATTTCTTTTGTTTGAGCATTTGTGAATTTAGCCGCTTCCTTCTTGATATCCTCTGCCGTTACCATTTTTCCGCTGAGCATCTTCATATTGCGTTTGGTATACATGCTGCTTACAGAAGGACCCCAATCAATCTCTGGGTATTCCCCTACTTTTTTGTCCACTGTTTTGAAGCCGTCAATAATTACGTTTCCTTCTTTCATTTGTTTTGCAGCTAAGGCAGTCTCAACATCCATCCAGCGCAGACGATTATTCAATACATTTTCCTGCATGCCAGTCAGCTGCTTAGAGATTTCCTCTGAATTCGCGTAGAGCGTCTTGAGCATCTTGAATTCATCCGTTGACAATGGCTGCTTCGTCAAATCGCGCACCGATGTTTTGTAAGCGAAATTAGCGATGCGCGACAAGAAATCATCTGCTTCGCTAATCGGTATCATGGATACCGGCAGCTGACTGATTTCATTCTGAGCTTGACTCGTTAAACGCCAAACATTGACGAGCCCTTTGCGATGAAAGCCCTGAGACTTTGAGTTCACTGCAAGCGTATTGCCTAATTGCTGATGCAGCTGTTCAACATGGTACGTTAAATCATGGAACGCCCTTTGGTATTGATTCTCAGCTTTTATCAGTATCGTGTTTTTCTCTTGCTGCTCCTGGTAGCCCCAGTAAGCCGCACCGATAAAAAGCAGGGTCATAAATGGAAATAGGATTGAGCTGAGTCGACGGTACATAATACAAAAGCTCCTTTCTTGTGCAAAACCTGGTTTTAGTTTGGTTTGCCGTAGGGAGCTTTATACATTTTTATATTCAATTATAGTAGCCTAGCTTAAGTTCGATCAGAAGCCGCCGTGCTCTTCAATTTCTAGATCATTAGCGTTACTGCAGATACACTGCTTAAAGCCTGTATCTACAGTCCCCTTGTCTCTAATGCCACGTAGTACAAATTTTTCGCCGCAGACATTACAGCGAATTGTTACTTTGATTCTTAACGCTTCCATAGTTCCCTCCATAACATGATTAATGAAATGCTGTCTTCGCAGTCATTTCTATCTAATCCAAGTATGGACGAATACATTACAGTTTAATCTCATCCTCGCGTACAAGAAATCGAAATGGTGAACGCGCATCGGCAAGATTCATTTTGCGCAAGCCCCATATCCAAAGTAAAATCATAAATGGAACCATAAACCACATCCAATTGGTTCTAAGCGTAATCAAAATCCAATCATACGTCCCATGTAAGAGTACGGGAAGGGCTAACGAGATAGCAAGAAAGATATAACTTTGTTTCTTCGGCGCAAACTTTGCTTTCCCTAAGTAATAGCCCATCATGATTCCAAACAAAGCATGTCCGGAAACAGGAAGCAGTGCACGCATTAACAGTGTACCGAAGGTAGCCGGTGAATAAATGGCGTATAAAACATTTTCAAGTGTTGCAAACCCAAGTGAAATGGAAGCCGCGTACACTATGCCATCATAGGGTTCATCAAATTCTGTATGGTTATAGATAATGTGATAAAGAACAAACCATTTAAGAAATTCTTCTACACCAGCAGACTCTACATAAGCAAACAGCACGGAATGATCTCCCAGCCATAGCTCCAGACCGCGCTGGATAACCATAATAGGTACGACCACAAGCATGCCAAGTACGAACATTCTAACTACCATGTGAATGGGCTCCGCATCATAGCGGTCCCGTAAATATAAATAAGTAAGCAGCGCGATGCCTGGAGCAACCGATGCCGTCAAAACGGAAAACAAAACCATTCAGTCCCAACTTTCTTTCACCCGTCCGCAAAATTAAACAGCTGCAGCCTTGCTGCAAGTGCCAGCTAAAGCAATGGCAAATCATAAGCGGCAATCGGGTGCGGTCTATTAAGATCTATTTTATTATACAACGCCCAGACCACATTCGATATACCTATTCTCTTTCCAAGCCACATATGTATGTAATTAACAAGAGTGCTTTCTATGTCCTGCTTTTCATTTGTTCTCCTAATCAAAAACAAGAAGAGCATCACGCAGGTCATACTTAGCCTGGGATGCTCCTTCACGGTGCCGATGCTTAAAATTTAAAATGATTACATATTTCCCGTACTGCCGATTCGGGCATAATCACTTTGCCGTACTCTTCAAGCATGGCATAAGTAACGGATGTGGCTTCTCCATATTCCGCAAGCAAAGCAATAACTGCATTATGCCTGGTTGTTTCAATTAAAGCAGGCTCAAGCGCTAGTATATACTTGCCGTTGTAGGAATATAAACGTCCATCTTCCGTTAAGGAGGAGGTTTGCAATTGCTTACAAACTGAAATAACATCCTCAAACTCACGGAAGGCATACATAACTACATCGCTTTGTTCAAGTGTTACTTCCATTTCGTATATTTCATCATCCGAGTCCTCGTCTTCCGGCAAACGATCGCTATCATGAGCATTCATCTTACCACGAGTGACAATCACAACCATTCCTTGGGCAGGGAGGGCAAATACTTCGACCGCTAAGGGGCCGCTGGCATCGAATCCAAGTTCACTATATGCTTGATCCATCATTTCACTGAATAGTTCGTGTACTTTTGGAATTTCGCGCCACATGTCGTCCTTCTGGATCCCTCGTTCCAGCAGGTCGTCGAACGTCAGGAAAATTCGTATCTTGTCCTGACTCAGTCGTTCGATTTTCATGACAGGATCCTCCTCTGCAGCATCTGTCGTAACAGCGTATGAAATTTTTAGTAAGATGTGATCAATTCGATCAAATCGTGCTATGTAACTACTTTATCATGTCTGTTCATTGAATGCACTAATATTGGACGAAAAAAAGAATCGCTGAAACGCTTCGCATCTCTGCCAATCGTCCCTGCGATTCCCATTTTTGGTAACTCTCTATTAATGTGTAAATGAAGACGATTCCGCTTTGATCTTATCCGCTTCCTGCTTTAAGGCTGGATCGCTATTGACGATAGACTCAATTTGAGCCCATGCAGCTTCTGATTTTCCGGCGGTATCGTCTGAGGGCTTTGGGGTTAGCGTCGACGCCCCCATGTCCATACCTTTGCTCATGATTTTGGAAACCGATTTTCGAGCTACCGAAGAACAGACGTCCGAAGCAGCGCTTGCCGCCCAAGCAACCAGTCCCGGCTTTCTTCGAGATACGTAAACAGTCGCAGCTGCACCAATAATTCCTCCGAGTAATAACCCGCGTAATCTCATGGTTGTACACCTCTTTCCTATTCGTATTCATGAATTAGTTTGACCTTCAGCACTAGCCCTCATTCTATATAAAATAAGGAAATCATCCTTGCCCCGTTATTGGGCAAATATGATACAATGATTTCGATTTAATAAAGGTCGCATAATGAATAATATCAACAATGGAGGCATATCTGAATGAGACGAATAGCATGTGGAGCAGCCATATTGCTGCTTGGCGCTCAGCTCACAGCTTGCAGTATGCATACACAAAGCAATGAGAATACCATTCCTGTAACCGCCACTCAAGCCCCTATAGCCGTTCCTGAAGCAACGAGTAATGAAACCATCTCTGAGCAATCTACACCAACGGCAGAGCCTGCAATCGAACAGCCAATACCAGCTTCTCCACTATACAAAATGAGCAATGTCTATCGCTTTGTCCCTATTCAAGAAGAAACGACAGACAAAGTAGTACTGCTTACTTTCGATGATGGACCCAAAGATGAATTGGTACTGACCAGCCTGCTTGATTCACTGGATAAGCATAAGGCAAAGGCGATTTTCTTCGTAAATGGTTATCGCGTCAAACAAAATCCTGATCTGCTTAAGCTGATTCATGAAAGAGGTCAGACTATCGGGAACCACTCGTGGGATCATATTAATTTAAAAAATGAAAAAGATGAGGTTATTGAGCAGCAGCTTGCTGATGTGCAAACTGAAGTCAATTCTCTGATTGGACAAAAACCTTTATTTTTCCGACCTCCATACGGCTCAGGTGGAGATTCCGTTAAAAAAATAGCAAAAAACCACGGCATGTTGTTCATGACGTGGTCGAATGGGTCTCTTGACTGGGATAAATCTACCAAAGACAAGCCGGATGAGGTCATCCGCAATGTGCTCGAGCAGCTTCATCCAGGGGCTAACATTTTAATGCATGAGGTACAATGGACTGCCGATGCTCTTGATGAACTATTAACTAAGCTAGAAGACAAGGGCTATGGATTCATTGACCCCTCCACCATTGATGTTACTCACTAAATTTCTTGCCATACCAAAATAAGCCTATGACTAAAAACAGAAATAAAAAAATAATTAGATTATAATACCATTTTGTTACTTTTTGAGCACTTGAAGGATACTTTTTTCTGCGCGGCGGCAGTGATCCTCCATCGGAAATCGTTTCTATGCTGGACGGCTCTGCCGTCCTATCATGGTGTCTTGTTGCTGACGATCTTCCAAACTTTTCTTTCCTGCTCATGACTCCCTCCTAAAGCGAATAATTAATCCCATAATCAAGTCAATCAAGAAGTGAGCGATAATAGGTGCCCAAATCGACCCTGTGTGAATATAAATCCATCCTAAAGCATAGCTAATCGAAAAGACCAAGCCTGTAGGAATCCAATGTTTTAAATAACGGACATGAATCGTAGCAAAAATAATGCTTGTCCAGTAAGGACCTATTGCATGCTGCAAGGCTCCACGAAATAGAAGTTCCTCACAAATAGCAACAACCAATGATAATACTGCAATATGCCAAACCGGGCGAGTACGGAAAATACGCTCATTTACACCGCCGTCATCGCTCGCTTCTTCTGGTATAAATCTGGATATTAACAAATCAACTACAACAACAGCTGCTGCTAACCCTACCCCCCACCAAAGAAATTGCAATGTTTCTGGCGGTATAAATAATTTAATTACATTTTGATGCTGAAATAATACCCATATCAAACCGATAATAAAAGTAAGTGCTTGTGTGGTGTAAAGATTAATAAGGAGCATGCGATCGTCCAGCTCATCAACCGACACCTTGCGAACGCGGATATTTCGAATATCAAACTTTTTCATAGCTTCCCGCCTGTCTGGAACGTACGTATTTTCTTTTTCTACCTTTTCACCTATACTGATGAAACAAATTCACTACATACTTTTTTACATAGAAGGAGAATAATGATGGAAAAGCGTTTAACAACCACTGCAATGTTATTTAGTATCGGATTTGTATTCCTGCTCGTGTGCACAGTAGGTGCCTTCTTCTACGGCATTAAGCTTGGCACGGAAAAGATTGAAGCCAAGTATAAGGTTGATACAGAAGGAACTGCTGCTATTGTTGTAAATCCTTATCAACAACAAGATTTGGTCTCATTCTATCATACCGTATTTTTACCTTATCGTGAATTTCAAAACGAATGGTTCGCAGCTATGAACAAATTATCGCAAGGAAAATCAAATGAAGCAACCTCGATGTTTAAAGATTTGTCCAAACTTGCCGAAACAAAGGCCAAGGAAGCAAGTTCCAATGATATGAAGGCATCTCCTTTGCTAGGAGAAGCGCAAGTTAGCTACATAAGAAGCTTGAAGCTTTTTAAAGAGGCAGCTGATAAAGCAGCAAAGAGCGCGAAGACTCTTTCCTTTAACGAATTAAAGAAGAGTGTTGAGAAAGAGAATGCCTATCTCTCTGCTACTAAGTTTTCATTAACTGCTCAACAAGCTTATTATTCTTCCATGCTCAAATGGGCAGCAACTGTTAATCTTGAGATTCCTTCTGAATATAAAGCGCCTGATCGATTAGAACTTGGTCAGTGGAAGAAGCTTCCTATAATGGTTAAGAATAAATTAATGGCTGATCAGCTTATGACTCGCAATCGTCTTACCTCCTATTATCCACAGGATTTGACTAGTCGAGTTGATGAATTTGTTCTATCAGGAGAAGCAACAAATATGAAGCTTCAAACGATCTCGGAAGTTGTCAATCTGCTCATTAATACGAAAGCGATTCGGACTGGCGACTTTACAGAAAGCAAATCTTCTCTTTATCAAGGTGCAACGCTTCCTCAGCTTCCTTTCTTCTTCACTGAAGCAGGTTAATCATTCGTTATTATCAATCATATTGAAATCCTTTTAATGAGGCTATAGCTGCCATACCGCCTGTAACATTGCGGAGGTCGCTGTAGCCTTGTTCTTCTAAATAGTCACATACCGCTCTGCTTCTGACGCCATGAGCGCAAATAATAAAGGTTGTTTTATTCTCATCGAGCTCGCCAAGGCGATTCGGAATCGAGTTCATTGGTATTAATTCTGCTGGCTCTATATGGTAATAATCCCATTCAAAAGACTCTCTCACATCTATCAATTGAATCGAATCAGACTGTCCATTTTCCAATAATTCTAATAAGTACTGAGGTGTCACATCTTGCCATTTTCTCATGAATAAAGACCTCCACTGTCGCATTATGTTGCTTATGATGCTTGAATCATAACTAAATTTACGAATATGTTCAAGTTTGAGCATTGCTTTTGTGCACTGCCTTGCTATAAAATAGAAAGGTCTAAGTTTGGAGATCAAACTCTCGTCCCGCTGCTGCACAACGGTTCCGGGTCGAGGGTTTTTCTGTACATATTAAGCGAAGCCATTATGCTTCGACCCACTTTAGGAGGCAAATTTCTCATGTTTAAAGTGTTAGTTTCGGATCCAATTAGCGATTTGGGCATCCAACAGCTTGTTGATGCAACAGATGTCTTAGTCGACAAAAAACCTGGTCTTAGTGAAGATGAGCTAGTAGCTATTATTGGCGAATATGATGCTCTTCTCGTTCGCAGTCAAACTCGTGTTACTGCAAGAATTATGGAAGCAGGCAAACAACTAAAGGTTGTTGGTCGTGCTGGCGTAGGCGTTGACAACATTGATCTAAACGCGGCTACACAACGCGGTATTATCGTTATTAATGCTCCTGACGGTAACACGATTACAACATGTGAACATACTTTTGCTATGATGATGGCTGTTGCTCGCCACATCCCGCAAGCGTATATGAAAACAGTAAGCGGGACTTGGGATCGCAAATCATTCCTAGGTGTTGAACTTCGCAACAAAACGCTAGGCGTACTTGGTATGGGACGTATCGGAAGTGAAGTTGCCAAACGTGCAAAAGCTTTCGGCATGGAAATTATGGGTTATGATCCGTTCATGACAGAAGAAAGAGCAGAGAAAATCGGTGTGAAGCTTGCAAGTGTTGATGATATCGTACGCAATGCTGACTTCATGACTGTTCACACTCCTCTTACTCCAGAAACTCGTCATATGATCGGCAAAGCGCAATTTGGCGTTATGAAGCCTGGCATGCGTATCGTTAACTGCGCACGCGGTGGAATTATTGATGAAATCGCACTTGTAGATGCAGTCAATGAAGGAATAGTAGCCGGAGCAGCGTTTGACGTATTCGAGGTTGAGCCGCCAGCTGAAGACCATCCATTCCTGACTCATCCAAAAATTATCGTTACACCTCACCTTGGCGCATCAACAGTTGAAGCACAAGAAAATGTAGCGATTGATGTATCGGAGCAAGTTCTTCATATTCTTCGGAATGAGCCGTTCATTAACGCAGTTAACATGCCTCCGATTCCTGCTAACCTGCAAAACATTCTTCAACCGTACTTTACGCTTGGCGAGAAGCTTGGAAGCTTCATCGCGCAATCAACAGAAGGTGCTGTAACAGAAATCGTTGTAGGCTATGCTGGAGAGCTTGCTGAGGTGGATACACAACCGTTGACACGTCATATTGTTCGCGGAGTACTTGCCCATCACCTTGGTTCCGATCAAGTAAATGTGGTTAACTCTCTGCATCTTGCGAAGGTTCGTGATGTGAATATTGTTATCCAAAAATCACATGCTTCCAAAGACTTCACAAACCTTGTTACGGTTGCTCTTCGTACGAAGAAGGAAGAACGTGTCGTTTCCGGTACTCTATTGACGGGTTATGGTCAACGTATTGTACAAATCGACAAGTTCCCTGTTGATGTAACACCAGAAGGAAACCTCATTCTTATCTCGCATAACGATAAACCAGGTATTATCGGCCGTGTCGGAACGCTTCTTGGTACTAATGATGTCAACATTGCTACAATGCAAGTAGGTCGCCAACTTGAAGGCGGTTCTGCAATCATGGTGCTGCGCGTAGACAAAGAAACACCTAAGCACGTTCTAGAGCAGCTTACAAGCTTGCCTGAGCTTAACACAGCTCAAGAAATCACTCTTTAATACCTACTCTTAACTATATGAATCAAGAGCCAGCCGGTCTACCGGCTGGCTCTTGATGTTTCACGAACAACAAGAATTATCTGCTGTTTTCTACAAAAAAAACGCTCCATAAGGAGCGCTTTGACAACTATTGATGTGCTTCGACAGGCAATAGCAATGTAAATGAAGTACCTTTACCCGATGAGCTTTCGACAACAATTCTTCCATTATGGAGGTCAATTAAATTTTTCACGATAGCAAGACCCAGTCCTGTACCAATTGTTGATCCTCGTTTCCTTGCCTTGTCTGCCTTATAGAATCGTTCGAATATATAAGGCACGTCCTCTTTCGGTATGCCTTGTCCTTCATCTTTAACACTTAAATGAACATAATCCACTGCATTCACTGATTCCTGCTTACCTGCTACAATAATCGTTTTGCCAGATGGTGTATGACGCAAGGCATTATCAAGCAAGTTCGTCAGTACCTGCTCCAATCTATCCTCATCCGCTTCCTTCACGACGAGCGGCGTGTCAGGCAGTTCTGCAAGAAGTGTAACCTCACGTTCCTTTGCGTAAACCTGAAATTTTCGATGGACCCTTTTCACAACATTACTCAGATCGACCTCTTGGAAATTCATGTCCACATGGCCGGCTTCCATTCGAGCGATATCGAGAAAGTCATTTACCAGACGCCCCATGCGCAGAGATTCATCGTGAATAACTTGAACAAGATCTTTACGATCCTCCGGTGATACGACGATATCATCTAGAAGCGCTTCACTATAACCTTGCAGCATCGAAAGAGGCGTTCTAATCTCATGTGATATATTAGCAACAAAATCTCTTCTCAGCTTCTCAAGCTTATGCTCCTCCGTTACATTACGCATAACGGCAACCGCACCACGAACAACACCATTTGTTTGCAGAGGGGCCATAACAACTGACCAAACACTATTCAGTACATTTATTTTCTCCTGAACATCCAGGCCCTCTTCCATCACCTTCATATACAAATCTCTAAGCGGCATCGGAACCTCAGAGCAGGAATTCTCGTTATCCAACAAATCCTCCTGCCAGGCAAGCTCTAGTCCAGACCATTCATTGATGAGTATTTGACCGCTTGGGTTCGTAAGAATAACCTTACCTTCCGCACTAAATGTCATGACACAATCGCCCATACTCCGTAAAATGCTGGACAACTGGTTTTTCTCATGATTCAAATCATGAATCAGCTTGTCCAATTGCTCGGTCATATGGTTAAACGTATTAGCCAATTCGCCAATCTCATCCGTAGAACGAATATTTACTCTTGTGCTGTAATCGCCCTGAGATACGGAATCCGCAGCCTCCTTAAGCTGGAGGAGCGGTTGCTGTATTTTCTTTGATAAGAAAAAGGCAAAGAAGGTCGATAATAAAAATCCTATTACAGCTGTGATAACAAATAGCATTTTCACTTTATATGCATCATCAAATGAAATAATGTCCACGTATTGAAGCAGAAACATTCCTACAATAAGCAATACAACCGCAACAAGCAGCATGATCGTTGCCCAAAGCTTGCCTACTACGCTGCGCAACAGCTTACCTAAAGATCGTTGCCACACGTTCATTTACTTTGGCACCTCAAGTTTATATCCAACGCCCCATACGGTTGTGATCATCGACGCAGCGTCAGGCGATACTTTATTAAGCTTCTCACGAAGTCGCTTCACATGCGTATCAACGGTTCGTAAATCACCGAAAAATTCATAGTTCCATACATCTTTGAGCAGTTCCTCACGTGAGAACACTTTATCTGGCGATACCGCCAAGTAATGAAGCAATTCGTATTCTTTCGGTGTTAGGCTGACCTCTTGTCCGCCAGCTGTTACCCGGTGCGCATCATGCTCAATAACAAGATGTGGAAATACGATATTGTTGCTTGAGTTAATCTCTTTCGTAAGGAATGCGGTTGCTGACGACCGACGCAAAATAGCTTTTACCCGATAGATAACTTCACGCGGACTAAACGGCTTAACGACATAATCATCTGCTCCTACTTCAAAACCTTGCACACGATTCATCTCTTCGCCCTTCGCAGTGAGCATGATTACGGGTGTAGCCTTTACTTGCCGTAAACGTGAACATACCTCTACTCCGTCTATACCCGGAAGCATCACGTCAAGCAGGATGAGCGCATAATCTGTACTCGACGCTAGTCTAAGCGCAGTTTCGCCATCCTCTGCCTCATCAATCGTGTAGCCTTCCTTCTCTAAATACATTTTGAGAAGTCGACGAATTCTTTCTTCATCATCTACAACCAGTATACGATTTGAATAATCTGACATTCGACATTACTCCTCTGCATTCAAGAAACCTAGGTCCCTGAATATGAATGTAAACCAGCAATAACAAGGTTAACCCCTACTAGGGTAAACAATACAACAACAAAACCGATTACTGCAAGCCAAGCCGAGCGGTTGCCTTGCCAGCCGCGCGACAAGCGGAAATGTAAATAAGCACTGTAATACAACCAAGTGATAAGAGCCCATACTTCCTTCGGATCCCATCCCCAGAAGCGGCCCCACGCAATATTCGCCCAAATCATAGCAAAGATTAGCGCACCTAGCGTGAAGATTGGATAGCCTATCGCGATAGCACGATAACTGATTTCATCCAGATCTTCGGGATCAATGCCCTCCATCATAGGATGAATAACAGCTCCAAGTGGTTTACGGAACACAAGTCTCAGCAGTCCATACAAAATGGAACCTGCAATAATAGACCAAATCACAGTGTTCAGCTTGCGTCCTGAGTTTACCCCAGTCATCCAGCCTGGCGCTTCCATTAGCGGTTTGCTCATGCCAAGGAAAGATTCATATTCAACAATTTCACTATTATAAGGTTTAACAATTGGAGGCAAGTTATAAACGACTGACTCCGTTGCAGTTGATTCAATACCTTTAGCATCGATTTTTGAAGTTTCTTGAATAAACTCTGCCTCGTATCCCATGCCGCGGAAAGCGAAAACGGCGATAATAAAGCCAACAAGAATGATAATCGTGTAAAGTGAAAATTCAACCCAAAATTGTTGTTTACGCGCTTCCTTACTTTTACCTTTGAAATCAACAACTCTCAACAAGTACATCAGTCCAGCTGCAAACCCGACAGCAAAGAATGCTTCTCCAAGTGCTGCAGTCGTTACATGAACCTTTAGCCAAACCGAGCTAAGAGCTGGTATTAGAGGCTGTACTTCTTGAGGGAAAACAGAAGCATAAGCAACAATAAGAACAGTAAGGGGCAGCGTGAACATTCCCAGTAAAGCTTTTCTGTAAATAGCATATACAATTGTGAATGCAATCATAATTGCCATACCTAAAAAGGTCATAAATTCATACATATTACTAGTTGGGATTTGTCCGCTTCCTGCCCAGCGAGTAAAGAAGAACGTAAGATGTGCGGCTAGTCCCAAACTTGATGTAACAAAAGATATTGTTCCCCAGCGCTTTTCATGCTTTACAGGATCACGGTTGCTCCAATTCTTACCCGCAATCGTGATGACATAGAATAGAAATGCAAAACAATAAAGAAAAAATGCGGCTATAAACGCATCGCTGCTAAAATCAACTAAACTCACGCGTTGTTCCCTCCGTTATCGAGCGACTTCGAATCTACAGTAATACCTACTTTTTTGAGAGCCCATGCAACATCAGATCGTATGCCAAACCAGTTTTTATTCGTATGTGCTCCTAGAGAAAGCTTGCCTTCATCTACACGCAGCCATATTCTGCGATGCTGCCAATACGAGCCCATTAGCAGACCTATCATGGAGAACGTGGCTCCAACCCATACATAGGGCAGTGCAGTATCTCTTCGTACATTCAAGTATGTAGAAGCTTCCGAGAAATTAACATTTTCCATTCCGTCAACTCGGATTTCAATCTTATCTGCAATCGCAGCATTAATGACATCCTGTGAAAACTTCACCTTATCCTTCTGCATAGGGAAGTACATATAAGGCTCACCTGCGGGATCAAGTCCTGGTCCCTTCACAGTAAAGATAAATGCCGGTGCGATCGGATCACGAGATAGTGTTGTAGGCTTTCCGTCAGTCCCAATTGCAAATTCCATGTAATTCGCATATAAATCAAGCGTGTAAGGCCCTACCTTATGCTGCAAAGCGGAATCCTTCATTGGCAAATCGAAAGGACCATACTTTTCACCTGTTTCTTTGTTCACTACAATCGGATGAACAGCTTTCAAACGAGGCGTTGTATCGAAATCAAATTGATAGAGCTTTAAACCCTTGTATTTGAGTGGAGAGTTCACAACAATGTCATGACGCTTCACTTCTTCTAACACTGGTTCTTGCTTACTATCATTACAATTGCTCACACATTCGTAGAGCACTGCTTTTGTTTCGAACATTTTAGCCCGTGCCTTGCCCTTCAACTTCTCAGGCAATTCTTCATCGGTGTAATACTCAACCGTAAACTTCTCATTTTTCACGTAATAATTGGAGTCCGCAATTTGAACCGTATCGCCGTCTGGAACCGTAATATAACTATCCACTTGCCAGCCTGGAATACTGCGCGCCAATATCGCAAGTAAAAACAAGATGAGACCAATATGATTAATATAAGGTCCCCATCGGCTAAAACGGTTTTTCTCAGCGAGAAGTGCAGAACCGTCACGATGAACGCGATAGCCCTTCCGTTTCAATTGATCGCCAAACGTCTCAACCCATTGCTCTGGATTACCTTCGATCGTATATTTGAATACGGTTTTCTGACGATGAAGGAATTGCAAGTGCTTGCGAATTTGTTGTTTGTTAAGTGCTCTGTAAAGAGGTAAAATCCGGTCAAGACTGCAAATAACCAGCGAAGTTCCAATCATAACGAGCAAACCAATGAACCACCAGGATTCATAGGTATGTGACAGCCCAAGCAAATAATATATTTTCCCAGGCAAGCCATAAGAATCCTCATAATAAAACGACGGATCGAAGCTGTTAATAAACGTGTTCTCTTGCGGGAAAATCGTACCGAGCATGGCTGTCAAAAAAGTAATAACGATCAAATAGATCGCAATTTTGACAGAGGAGAAAAAGTTCCATATTCGATCAATGATGTTCGGATTGCTTTTTTGCGAACGACGGGCAACACCGTCATAGCGCATTTCTAATGGCAAATCCGAATTATCATTATTTTCGAGCGGCTTGCCGCAGCTCTCACATAATACCGTACCAACCGAGTTTTGATGGCCACACTCGCATTTTGTGTTTTCAACCACTAACACTGTAAAACCTCCTACAGCTTAACCAGCCGTTCAATCCGTTCATCAATTTCTGCTTCCGTCATGCCGCCTACCTTAATTTCCATCATCGTACCATCCGGCTTGATGAAGAACGTAGTTGGGTATGACTTCAACCCATATTTACGCTCCGTATTCCGATTCACATCTCGTAAGATCGGATAATGTAAATTAAAGTTTCGAACGAAATTATTCACCGTTAACGTATCCTCACTTAAGTTAATAGCAAGAACGACGAGCCCCTGATCCTTCCATTTCGAATACTGCAGCTCAAACTCAGGCATTTCCTTCACACACGGCGGACAGAAAGTACCCCAAAAGTTAACGACTACTGGTTTCCCCTTATAATTCGACAACTGCTGCTCGTTGCCGTCTAAATCATAAAGCTTAAAATCAGGTGCTTTGCTTCCTGTTTTTAGAAGTGCATTATCGTCCGCGCCAAATAAGGTAGATCCAATAGCATACCCACCTATAATCAAGACGGCAATTAATATGATAATCTGCACCGTCTTACGCGACTTTCCCATTCTCAAAATCACCACCAGCTCTGTGTATGCAGACTCACGATTATATCCATTATAACGAAAATTCGACGGCAATTACTGCCGCCGTCGATTACTTTTTATGAACTTTATGTGTCTTGTTTGCTATGTCTAGCAGTTCTTTCACTTCAACTGGCGTAAGATGACGATACTTGCCTCTGCCTAGGTTTTCAAGTCCAAGCTCACCAAATCGAATACGCTTCAGCCTTATTACTTTATGACCAATGGCTTCGAACATACGACGCACTTGACGGTTACGACCTTCGAAAATCGTAATCGTAATGGTAGCTTCATTGCCTTCTGTGTCCACATCGTGATATTCCACAGATGCTGGTGCAGTCATGCCATCCTCCAGCTTAATTCCCTTTTCGAGCTTTTCCAAATCCGTTCCGTGAGGAACGCCTTTGACTGTTGCGCGATAGGTTTTTGGAACATGATGGCTCGGATGCGTCAACAAATTGGCGAATTCGCCATCATTTGTTAATATAAGCAATCCTTCCGTATCGTAATCCAATCGACCGACCGGATATACACGCTCTTTAATACCTGGCAGAAAGTCAGAAACAACCTTGCGCCCTTGCGGATCTTTAGCGCTTGTTATAACGCCCTTCGATTTATTGAGCATGAGATATAGTTTCTTCTCGCTTCTGATGGGCTTTCCATTAACCGAAATCGTATCGACTGCAGGATCAGCTTTCACTCCAAGCGTAGTAACCTTCTCACCATTTACCTCAATCATTCCTGCTAAAATCATTTCTTCACATTTGCGACGGGATGCGATACCCGCAGCGGCTAATATTTTCTGTAATCGTTCCAATGCTTTCACCTCAATCTCCATCATAACGATATGGAGCACAAAGTACAAGCTTCTCTAACCGAATATGTATAAGCAAATGAATATTGCAGCCAAAAAACCGACTAAATCTGAAAATAAACCAACTTTTAGTGCATAACGTGTTCTTCGAATGCCGATTGCTCCAAAATAAACGGTTAATACATAAAGTGTTGTGTCCGTACTTCCTTGAATCGTGGAGGCCATTCTGCCGATCATAGAATCCGGGCCGAAATTTTGAATAAGATCAGTAGTGAATGCAAGTGAGCCAGCTCCCGTTAAGGGACGCAAAATACCTAGCGGCAATACCTCACTAGGTATGCCTATCCAGTCAAATAAGGGACGTACAGCAGAGAGCAGCAGCTCTAGTGCACCAGACGCTCGGAACATACTAATAGCAACCATCATGCCCACCAAATGTGGAATGATATTAATAGCTGTACCAAAACCATCCTTAGCTCCTTCTACAAAAGTTTCATATACGGGTACTTTACGTCTTAAAGCTGCATAAAGAGGAATAAATACAATGATTGCTGGAATCATCCATGCAGAAAGATTGGAGAATATATTATACAACCGTCTCACCTCCACCAGAAACGGTTACTGGAGTGGCCTTACTATTTTTAGAGTTATTTGTTTTTGAAGGATTTATTGGCGGTCGTGATTTCCGCCTGTACCAGCGATCAGCGAGTATGGCAGCGGAGGTTGCAACAAAGGTAGCGGCAAGGGTTGTTCCGATAATTTCAGCCGGATTAGCAGAACCGTAATTCATTCTTATGGCAATAAGCGTTGTTGGAATAACAGTAATACTTGAAGTATTAAGAGCAAGCAGTGTACACATTGCCGGTGTAGCTGTGATTTCATCTGGATTAAGCTTTTGCAGCTCTTGCATAGCTTTAATTCCCATTGGCGTTGCAGCATTGCCGAGACCGAATAAGTTGGCACTCAAATTGCTCATTATGTAGCCGATAGCAGGGTGATTGCGGGGCACATCCGGAAATAACATTCTAACCACTGGTCCCAACATACGCGCAAGCTTCTGTAGCAGACCTGCATCTTCCGCTATTCGCATCATTCCGAGCCAAAATACCATGATACTGATTAAACCGAAACTTACGGTGACGCCTGATTTTGCCCCCTCGAAGGCAGCTTGCGTCACCGCATCCATCTTACCGGTTACTGCAGCTACTACGACACTTGCAACAATAAAAAACAACCAAATCCAATTTACCATCAAAGCCGCCTCCCCCATTTAAAACTTGCCTTTGGTTATATCCAATACGGCAATTCTATAATGAATAAGCGTCTCCCGCGCTATTCCATTATTTGAGCATTAGAATAAAGCTTCCAGTACCTTGTCCAATAATCGATGTATTTTACCTATTTCATTATTTTTAGTCGCTTTTTCAAAGTCATTTAATGATTGCATGGACTTTGGCGACACCGTCGATTGCTTTAATCTGTTGCTTGTCGAATCGAATACGGGAACTTTTCCAATTTGCTCGTCATTTAAATACCATTCCACTACTCCCCGTTCACCAAGAGAGAAACGAGTCGTATTTTGATCAATCAGGACCAAACGAGATTGAATAAGCTCTGCTTCTTCTTTAGCTAATGGATATTTAAAGGTTTGTCCAACTGCATAGGGATACCCTACAATTTCTTCACCTCTTTGAACAAGCTGTTGGAGCGGATAAAAATGAAAGCCCCAATCAAGCATTTTACGATGATCCATCCAATCATCACTATCATTTATCGTAACGGCTACAAGCTGCTGCCCTTCTCTAGTAGCGGAACTAACCAAGCAGCGAAGAGCTTTTTTGGTATAGCCTGTTTTTACACCGTCAGCGCCCTCATACATACCAAGCATTTTATTTTTGTTGATATACTTGTAATCCCAATTATCATGTGGGTTGGGAACTTTCTTCTCTTTCGTACTTACAATCTCTGCAAAAACTTTATTTTTCAGTGCGTAAGCGGTCAATTTGGCTAGATCATTAGCTGAGGAATAATGTCCTTCTTCATCTAAACCATGTGGATTTTTGAACTGAGAATGCGTTAAACCGAGAAATACTGCTTTTTCATTCATGAGATGAACAAAGCCATCCTCAGAGCCCCCGACATGCTCTGCAATAGCAGTAGCTGCATCATTGCCCGATCTCAGCATAAGACCATAAAGCATATTGGATAAACTCATTTCTTCACCCAGTTGAAGATAAATCGAAGAGCCTTCTCTACCCGCTGCCCGCTTACTCACCTTCACCATATCCGTTAGTTTGCCATGTTCAATCGCTACGATCGCTGTCATTATTTTTGTCAAACTGGCTATTCGCATCGATGTATCACCATTATTGCTATACAATAATCGTCCTGACTCCACATCCACAAGTGCGGATGCTTTTGCATTTGTATGCATCGAACTAGGAGAAGCACTCGCTGTCGAATGGAAGCTTGTCCCCGTCATTAATGCCAAAAACAAGCCAAGCGCAACGACCCGCCGCAGCTTTTTGAAAACCATATTCATACTTGCCCCTCTCGCCCTGTTTGTATTGTTGCTTCTGCATGCGTGATTTAGTATATGCCTGTACACCATGCTCTAGACGAAAAATGTCTAACAAAAAATGAAAAACTGCCCTTGCGGGCAGTTATGTCACAAGAGTTCATTATTTGAGGTAGGTGGATTTATTAACGATTGAAGCTTATCGAACACAAATGGTGCGGAATCAATGACACGCTCAAGTAAATGTGTTTGATTATCCAGCGGTAAAATTTTCACTCCATGTGTTCCAACAACTAGAAATGCGATTGGCGTAATCGATACACCGCCGCCGCTTCCTCCACCGAAAGGCATCGATACCGAAGCATTATGAGCATCCGATTGCGACCCATTTTTTTGCTCAGAATCATCAAGTCTGATATCACTGCCCCCTGCAACAAAACCAAAGCCCACTTTCGAGATAGGCAAAATAATACTTCCATCTGGCGTTTGAACGGGGCTGCCGACGATTGTGTCTACATCCACCATTTCCTTGATATTCTCCATTGCTGTTTGCATTAAGCCTTGGATAGGATGCTCTGCCATAGTTATTCCTCCTGAAATGTTTTGTGAAGCGAAGCTCCAATACATAATCATAATCATCACAGCAAAACTGATGGAACATATTCTGAGTGCGATATAGATAAGGACTTACCCACGCTTCCTGTATTGTGCGCACTTTGTGGCAGGAGTATGTATGTCGGATAGACGAGAAAAATACATTCTATGCAAAAAAACAGTTGAAAAGGAGTACTCCTTTTCAACTGTTTCATCCGTATTATTTGCAACTATTATTTACACTAAGCTTTAAATAAAAGCTTTTTCCAAATTTTTATTTCACCTTTGCTTTTTTTCATTCGAATATATAGGTGAATGGCAGCAAGAATAGCTTGACCATAGCTTAGTTTAGCTTTGCATGACCATTCAGTCGTAAATACATTGTGCTGGTAAATCGGTTGAACACTCATCATTGGCTCACCCTTTAATTTAACCATCTGTGAAAAGAATCCTAAAACCGATGTTTTTACAGACCAAACAACACCTGTAGCCATAGCCGTCCACATCGCGTCTCCTGTTCCGATTGTGGTCATCCATTTCCATTCTAAAATTTCCACCTTCATCAATGTCTGTTTGACCCAGCGTTTTAAATTTTTTGTTATTTGCAAAATGTGTTTGAATTTTTCGATTCCGTTAGCGACCTTATCTGCATCTATTTCCTCGTTGTATTGCTTCCACGTATTTACGCCTGGATTTTTTGTGGAAACCTCCTCTTTCACCAACAACGATGAACCGGTAAATTTAATAATCGGAATCTTATGATGGTATTTTAACAAACCAAATATGGCCTTTATGTCGATTTCCGCATCATCATTATGTCCATTTCGCCGGAAATGTGCATGAATTGTTACAGGAGAGAGAATGACCGTAATGGCTAAAATGACCAAAAAAAAGAGACCTGCCGCCGTTATCCAACCGAAAGGGTGACTCAGCATTACAATGCTTCCTCCGTTTCCCTAATATGGGTTGAATATAGTATGACCCGGCGGTCAAATCTCATTCTTTAATTTCATCAATTGTCATTTGTTGATTTTCTAATCTTTCGAACAAGAGCTGCGTTTGTTCCTCCAACGCATCTTCCATATCAACATTTCCTGGTTCTGGAAGCTCTTTAATAGATGGTAAACCGAAATAATCCAAAAATGATTTCGTTGTTCCGTACAAAATAGGTCTTCCGATTGCTTCAGCTCGTCCTACTTCTTCAATCAAATCCTTAGAAACCAAGGATTGAATCGCTCTGTCGCTCTTCACACCTCGTATTTCTTCGATAATAATTCTAGTAATAGGCTGGCGATAGGCGACAATGGACAATGTTTCTATCGCAGCTTGAGAAAGCTGCGAACGAGTAGGCGTGTAAGCCATACGTTCAAAATAAGGCGCATGCTCAGGATGTGTTGTAAGTCTGTAAGAAGCAGCAACCTCCGAAATTTGTACGCCTCGTCCCTCTCGTTCCAAATCACGCTGCAAATCATACACTAAATCTGAGGCAAGGTCAGCATCCAGCTCCAAAATGTCTGCTAGCTGTCGCTTCGTTAAACCTTCATCACCCGCCATGAACAGCAGGCCCTCAATAATCGTCTTCAATTTCTGATAGTCCACTTTCCGAAGAATCCCCTTTCCAATGAATGACGATGTCTTCAAACAAATGATGCTGGAAGCAACGAATATGCTTCATTTTCATAAGCTCTAATATCGCCAGAAATGTAACGACAATCTCTTGCCGATCCATATTCTCACCGATTAATCGTGAAAACCTAACCGTATCAAATTGTTTCAGCACTACTATAATATCACGTATCCGATCCTTCACCGATATTTCATCACGCTGAACGGTTGCAACCACATTCCGTCTAGATGCACGACGGAGTGCTTTTTGAAAAGCGGTAATGAGATCAGCTAGATGTAATCCTTCTACAGGATTTACGATCTCTTCCTTCATGAATGGAGACATATCCTCAGGCTCGCGAGAATAGATCAGACTGCGCTCGAATTCCTTCTCGCGCAGCTGATCTGCAATTTGCTTGAATTTACGATACTCCATCAATTTTTGAATAAGCTCATCTCGCGGGTCTAAACCATCATCTGGCCAATCCTCATACTCTTCTTCAAATACGGGGGGCTTCGGAAGCAGCTGCTTGCTCTTAATCGCCAGTAAGGTAGCCGCCATAACTAAAAACTCACTTGTTACCTCAAGCTCCAACACCTTCATCGCATGCAAGTATTCCATATATTGAATCGTTATCTCGCTGATAGATACTTCATGGATATCAATTTCGGATTTGTCGATCAAGTGAAGCAATAGATCAAGGGGTCCCTCAAAAGAATCCAGCTTGTAAAGCACCGACACACCTATTTCCTCCCGCCTAACTGTAACTGTAGCTTACTTGCTTAACCTTGCAATTGTTTGGTCAAATTGGCCATTTCAATTGCACTGGTCGCTGCTTCGTAGCCTTTATTTCCTGCTTTTGTTCCAGCACGCTCAATGGCTTGCTCGATGGAATCAACAGTTAGAACACCGAAAATAGTTGGAATTCCTGTTTTTAGCGCAATAGCTGCTACACCTTTAGCTGCTTCATTGCACACGAAATCAAAATGCGGTGTTGACCCTCTAATAACTGCGCCTAGTGTTATAACAGCATCATACTTGCCGCTCTCCGCCATTTTTTGCGCGATTAATGGAATTTCAAATGCACCTGGAACCCAAGCTACTTCTACATCCTCTTCTTGCGCACCATGACGTTTAAAAGCGTCAAGCGCTCCTCCTAGAAGCTTGCTGGAAATAAATTCGTTGAAACGACCGACAACTACTCCATATTTTAAACCTTCCGAAACTAAATGTCCCTCATATATACGTGTCATTTGTTTTCTTCCTCTCAACTCTTAAATTTTATAGTCTGTTTCCTCAAAACGCAATAAGTGTCCTAATTTTGTTTTTTTGGTGTGCAAATAATTATTATTATCTTCATTCGCATCCATCTGTATCGGAACCCGTTCAACAATCTCTAGGCCGTAACCTTCCAGACCTTTAATTTTACGGGGATTATTCGTTAATAGTCGCATTTTGCGGATGCCAAGATCCTTCAAAATTTGTGCACCTATACCATAATCGCGTAAATCTGCCGGAAAGCCAAGCTTTAAATTTGCATCGACTGTATCGAAGCCCTCTTCTTGCAGCACATACGCTTTTAATTTATTAATCAAACCGATGCCTCTGCCCTCTTGGCGCATGTAGAGAAGTACGCCGCTGCCTGCCTCATTGATTTGTCTAAGTGCAGCTTCTAGTTGAGGTCCGCAATCGCAACGATGTGAATGGAAGACGTCGCCAGTCAAGCATTCTGAATGCACCCGAACTAACAATGTGCTCTCAGGATCAATGTCTCCTTTAACAAGCGCGACATGCTCTTTATCATCGACCAAATTAGTATAAGCAATAGCACGGAATGTACCAAAATCAGTTGGAAGCTTCACTTCAACCGCACGTTCTACAAGCTTTTCCTTATCATTTCGATATTTAATCATATCTTGAATTGTGATCAGCTTCAAATTATGCTTCTCTTTAAAAGTGATCAAATCTGGCAAACGCGCCATCGTTCCGTCTTCGTTAATAATTTCGCAAATAGCGCCAGCAGGCTCGGAACCGCACATAATTGCGAGATCAATGGCTGCCTCGGTATGGCCAGCACGACGAAGGACACCGCCTGATTTGGCAATTAGCGGGAAGATATGGCCAGGTCTGCGGAAATCGGACGCTTTTGTTGATGGATCAATTAAGGCTTTCACGGTTTGCGAACGTTCGGCTGCTGAAATCCCCGTCGTCGTATCTATATAATCGACTGAGACCGTAAAGGCTGTGCCATGATTGTCGGTATTGTTTGCGACCATCGGCGGCAACTCCAGTTCCTCTGCACGCTCCTGCGTAATGGGAACACATACCAATCCGCGCGCCTCCGAAATCATAAAGTTTATCACTTCTGGCGTTGTTTTGTCGGCAAGCGCAATGAGATCTCCCTCATTCTCGCGATCCTCATCATCCACAACGATAATCGGCTTCCCTAGCTTCAAATCATTTAATGCATCTTCAATTGAATCAAATACGTTTTTATCTGTATTGTGCATATGGGAATTCCCTCCTTTGTGCTACCCAGCTCCCTGTTAAGGGATTCCTACTTATCCTTCAAAGGCATTTACCCATACTCTTTAAGGTTTTTTCTACCATTCCTTTTAAGGTCTCTTTTCATACCATTCAAGGATCTTAACCATGACTTCAAAGGTATTTTTTAAATCTTCTTTGGTTAACCAAGCTTTCCAAGCTTCAAAAACATTTCGAACCCACCCAAACCCTCCCTTCCAAGGGAGGGCTCCGAGGACTGCGTCCTCTGGACACCTGCAATTGGACTAACGTGGCGCACACAGGGATTGTTTTGAGTAATGTTATGCGTTAGCTCGCTTTCGTCCCTGCGGGACACGCTAACTTTGGGTTTTATTACTTTTGGTGATATTGGTGCTATGTTTGTGCGATTGATGCTTTTCATGCTACTGGTGCTGTATTGTACGTTTGATGCTTATCGTTCTATCTGTGCTGTATTGTACGTTTGATGCTTATCGTGCTATTGGTGCTGTATTGTACGTTTGATGCTTATCGTGCTATTGGTGCTGTATTGTACGTTTGATGCTTATCGTGCTATTGGTGCTGTATTGTACGTTTGATGCTTATCGTGCTATCGGTGCTGTATTGTACGTATGATGCTTATCGTTCTATCGGTGCTGTATTGTACGTTTGATGCTTATCGTGCTATTGGTGCTGTATTGGTGCTAGTGATACGATTGAGGCAAATTTATAACTTTTGGTCTACTACACACCAATCACTAACTTCACTTAACCTAACCTTTTGCTCATTTAGTTTCATAATTTGCACTTATAGATAGTTTGAAGATGAAATAGAACACTTTAGTGTCATATGTTGAAATTAAGTGGCGTGTTAGTAATCCGATAAGTGTGATTTTAAGGCTTTTACTTCAAATTATGACACTAATAACGCAAAACAACAGACAAGACTAGCATTAGTTTCAGAATTTGATGCTATCACTACGTCGCATGTTCTGCAGGAACAAGTGAAAGCAGCATTTGAAGATAATATTTAATTTATAAAAATCCATTTTCCATTAAAAATGAAGTAGTTAGTTTAGATTTAGAATCAACAGCTTCGGGTTGCTTGAAATGAAGCAGATGATCAACATATTTGCCTATGACATCACATTCGATATTGACCTTTTCACCCGCATGCTTGTGCTGAAGGGCAGTTTGACTTAGTGTGTGCGGAATGATGGATACAGTAAAATCATTTGTTGATGTGTCAACTACTGTGAGGCTTATCCCGTCAATCGTAATGGAACCTTTGGGAATGACATATCTCAGCATGCTCGGATCATTTATTTTTACCCGATAGACAACTGCGTTAGCATCTGTCTCGCGATTAATAATTTGCCCAGTCCCATCGATATGTCCTTGAACGATATGCCCACCGAAGCGAGCACCCGCTTGCATAGCGCGTTCTAAGTTCACGCGATCACCGGGACGAAGCTCGTGAAGACTTGATTTCCGATAGGTTTCCGGCATAACATCTGCTGCAAAGGAAGCTCGATCAAATGATGTTACAGTTAAGCAAACACCGTTAACCGATATGCTATCGCCGAGCATAACACCCTCTGTTACATGAGTTGCTCCAATAACGAGCCGCATCGCCTCACCTTGCTTGGTTATCCCTTTCATCTGTCCCATTTCTTCAACCAATCCAGTAAACATGGCTTCCTCCTAAAGGGTTTGCGAATGCAAACCCACTTCGTAAGCATAAGCTAAGGTTTGTCACTTCGTAAGCATAAGCTAGGGCTTGCGGTCGCAAACCCACCTCATAAACTCTATTTCTTATAAATAGGATAACCAGATACGCAGATATCAGCACCTGCCATTTCTACTTTTACGCGATCCAGTTCAATGGCATCTGCCATTTTCTCGATGCCGGCAAAGGTAAAGGTGCCTGGTGCATCTGCTCCACCAATTATTTTTGTTGCATAGTAGAGTATGATTTTATCGATGAGTCCCGCTTCCAGCATAGCTCCATTTAATTGACCGCCGCCTTCAAGCAAGATCGAGCCGATCTCAAGCTCTCCAAGCTTCTTCATCGCTTCGTGGAGATCAACCTTTGCACCTGCACCGCAAGCAATAACTTCGATGCCTGCGTCTTTCAAAGCAATGTGTTTATTGGAATCCGCTTGACTTGATGTCAGTACGATCGTCCGTATAGTACGATCGGTTACAACCCGCGCATCCAAAGGCAGTCGAAGTGAAGAATCAACAATGATACGGACTGGATCAATTGCAGGGACACTAGCCCGTGTATTTAACAATGGATCATCTGCCAAAACAGTTCCAATACCAACCATGATGGCATCATGCTGATGACGAAGGGTGTGCACCTGCTCGCGAGCTTCTGCTCCGGTAACCCAGCGGCTGTCACCAGTGTGTGACGCGATTTTGCCATCCAACGTGCTGGCTGTTTTTAAAGTGACGAATGGAAGCTTGGTCGTAATATATTTATTAAATTTTTCGTTCATTTGCTGTGATTTTTGTTCCAATACACCTACTGTTACATCGATACCCTCTTCACGCAGTCTAGCTATTCCTCTGCCAGAAACCTGCGGATTAGGGTCCTCGCTTGCCACGACTACTCTCGCTGCTTTCGCATCAATAATTCTTTCGCAACACGGCGGTGTTTTGCCAAAATGACTGCATGGCTCCAGTGTTACATATACGGTAGCACCTTCTGCTTCTTCACCAGCCATCGCCAAGGCGTGTACCTCAGCATGACCTGTTCCGCGCTTCAAGTGAGCTCCCATTCCGACAATGCGTCCATCTTTCACAACCACACAACCAACGACTGGATTGATATCGGTTTGGCCAGATGCTTTTGACGCCATGTCTAAGGCAAGCTGCATGTAATATTCATCGTTTAATATGTCCAAAAACAAAAACACCCCTATCGGCATGCTGACCGAAAGGGGTGATGAGAGAATGAATTTGAGAACTACGACAAAACCGATAAACGTAGTGGGCATTAATTGCCGTCCACTTAGACATCGTTGAAAAAACGATCTCGGTTCGTAAAATACGCTAAATAAACAAGCCTATTGTGTATGTGAAAATAAACACATACAAATAAGCATGAATAAATTAGCTGTCGAAGCTGCTCCTTCTCCCATCCAGACTGTACTGTCGGTCCCGGAGTTACACCAGGTCCACCGTTCCAAATGATTTCTATTAGCTCATGCCATAAGAAAAACATTTAGACCGGGTCACGGACTGACAAGAAATGCAAGGAAAATGGAATCCCATCCCCCTTGCACCACTTGATCACCGCCGGTTAGGAATTTCACCTACCCCGAAGGAAAGCTGCACTTACATATTTATAGTTAGTATCTTAACATTAAATCGTTTCTACTTCAACCTTTTCCATTTTGTCTCCGCCTTTGAAAGCATCAACAAACTCCATACCTTTTGTTACTTTACCAAAAACAGTATGTCCGCCATCCAAATGCGGTTGTGGAGCATAGCCAATGTAGAACTGGCTGCCGCCTGTGTTGCGACCAGCATGTGCCATAGCTAGAGAGCCGCGCTCATGCTTGTTAGGGTTGATTTCACAATCGATTTGGTAGCCAGGGCCGCCAGTACCTGTACCATTCGGGCAGCCGCCTTGAGCGACGAAGCCTGGAATAACACGGTGGAATGTTAGGCCGTTATAAAAACCTTCTGAAGCAAGCTTCTCAAAGTTTGCTACTGTGTTTGGCGCGTCTTGATCAAATAGATCGATTACGACTTCTCCGCCGTTTGCTAGTGTGATTTTTGCTTGTTTTGCCATTGCTGCATCTACCTTTCTTTTATCCGAATAAGACTACGTTACCAATATCGCCCTTATTTCGCAAGGGGAGATTTTTGAAGTCTTGCCGGAATTACGTCATTACATACGATATTTTCAAGCGATTCACGCTTAACTGCAAGGTCGGCTTGACCATCTTTAACAAAAACGACAGCCGGACGACGAATGCGGTTATAGTTGCTCGCCATTGCATAATTATAAGCACCTGTACAGAAAACAGCAAGTAAATCGCCATTTTTCGCCTTAGGCAATTCCAAATCCCAAATGAGCATATCTCCGCTCTCGCAGCATTTACCAGCAATGGATACCGTTTCTTCAATCGGATCATTGGCACGGTTTGCGAGTACTGCCTCATATTGTGATTGGTAAAGAGCTGGGCGAGGGTTGTCCGTCATACCACCGTCAACAGCAATATATTTGCGTACACCTGGGATATCTTTGCTTGTACCAACCGTATACAAAGTAGTACCGGCATCTCCAACCATACTGCGGCCTGGCTCAACCCAAATCTCTGGAAGCGGAAATTCTGCTTTCGTGAAGTTTGTAATAATTGCGCCCGTAATTGCAGCAACATACTCGCTAATTGGAAGTGGAGTATCGCCTTCAACGTAGCGAATACCAAAACCGCCGCCAAGGTTAATAACTTTGAACGTAAGACCAAGCTCGTTACGAACAGCTACTGCAAAGTCAGCAACTTTATCAACAGCCATACGGAAGCCTTCTACTTCAAAGATTTGTGAGCCAATATGGGAATGAACACCCAGAACAATCAGGTTAGTCAAAGTCATAGCTTCTTGAATGGCTTTCTTTGCAGCACCATTACCAAGATCAAAACCAAACTTGGAATCCGTTTGACCTGTTGAAATATAATCATGTGTATGTGCTTCAACGCCCGGAGTAATACGAAGAAGTATGTTTACTTTCTTGCCTTTCTCACCAGCAAGTGCATTCAAAAGCTGCAATTCCATAAAATTATCAACAACAAAACATCCGATGCCAGCATCAAGCGCCATGTTGATTTCATCTGGCGTTTTGTTGTTCCCATGGAAATGGATCCGTTCAACTGGGAATCCAGCTTGCATAGCTGTATATAGTTCACCGTCAGATACAACGTCCAACGATAGTCCCTCTTGTTCAGCAATCGCACACATCGCCATTACACTGAATGCTTTACTTGCATAAGCCACTTGAAACTTAAGTCCAGATGCTTTGAAAGCCTCAACATACTCGCTTGCGCGCTTACGTACAAGAGCCTCGTCCACAATATATAGCGGAGTGCCAAACTGATTAGCCAAATCAGCTACATCACAGCCTCCAATTTCTAAATGGCCATTCTTGTTTATTTCACTAGTTCCATGCAGGTACATATAATTTTCCCTCAGCTTTCTTCTAACTGTACACATATACAGATAGAATGGATAGAATTTGCATCAATAGCAACAGTATAACGCAATCTATCCTCTTGAGAAATGGATAAATCCACATTTCATTTGCATTTTTGTGAATCTAATCCGTTTGAGGCATTCTATCGCTCTGCTGCGGCTTCAAAATGGTCGGTCGAGACCGGTTATGGAGAACCGGTTTGCGAATTAACAATCCAACCACAGCGTTGAAGTCAAATGGAATAAGCGGCCAAAAATACGGACGATTGAAAGAACGCTCGCAAATAAGCAAAAGCAAGATTGCCGTCGTTGCCACGACAAATCCTGGAGGCCCAAATGCTGACACCGCAACGATGAGAACCAGCCTTACAATTCTGTTTGCTAACCCCAGCTCATAGCTTGGCGTAGCAAACATCCCGATAGCAGCTATAGCCATATACAAAATAACTTCATTGACAAAAACCCCCGTTTGAACGGCAATATCTCCAATCAATATGGCAGCAACGAGTGACATGGCTGTAGCAAGAGAGGTAGGCGTATGAACGGATGCCATTCGGAGTAAATCTACCCCAATCTCTGCCAGCAAAAACTGAACAACCAAAGGAAGCTTTCCCGTTTTTGTCGGTCCTAGAAATTCAAGCATAGGTGGCTTTAACTCTGGATGCATGACGAAGAGCAGCCATAGAGGAAGCATGAACAGCGAAGCAAAAATACCGATAAATCGAACCCAGCGCAAATACGTTCCGATAAACGGTGTTTGACGATTTTCCTCAGCATGCTGAACGAGATCAGTATACGTCGTCGGCATTGTCATAACGCTTGGCGAAGTATCTACGAATACTGCAATGCAGCCTTCTAGCAAATGAGCTGCAACTGTATCCGGCCTCTCGGAATAGCGCACTTGGGGGAATGGATTCCAGCCTCGCTTAACCGTAGCCTCCTCCAGTTGCTTATCCGCAAGCGGTAAGCCGTCAATCTTCACCATGCTGATCTTATCCCTTACTGATTTAAGCAGCTCTTTATCAACAATATCATCAATATAAGCGATACATACATCTGTTTGGGTACGGTCTCCTACTTGAATGATTTCGTATCTCAGCTGCGGATCACGCAGTCTTCTTCTTACAAGTGAAATGTTGACCATCAATGTTTCTACAAATCCATCACGGCTTCCTCGTACTACTTTTTCCAGAGAAGGCTCCTCGAGGCCGCGTGTTGGGAAATTTTTTGCATCAATTAACAGAACATTCTCTTCACCCTCAATAAATAACGCGGTGCCGCCCGCCAATACGTTCGTCAGCATTTTGTTCCAATCCTTCTCTGTCTCCACCTGCGCCGCAGGCACGTAAAGATCAAGGAAAGAATGAAGGGCATGTCCAGAAATTTGATCAGGCTGCAAGTATGTTAATCGCGTGAGAAGATCGGTCAGCAGCTTGCCGTCAACTAATCCATTCAAACAGAGCATTGCCGTCCGTTTATCACCAAAGGTCATCTCTCTTACGACAACGTCTAAGCTCTTCTTATATCCAATTTCATTCTCTAATCGCAATAAAATTTCTTCGATATCAGTTGGAATCTTTTCTGAATGCCCCTTACTGTCAGATTCAGAGGAATCCTCTTCCTTACTCCCGCTCGCACTTTTTCTCTTACTCTTAGACTTACGCTTCTGATATACGAACTTCGCTGCAGATCCCGATTCCTCCTGATCCTGTTGCTGCTGCTCATCCGACATACCTATAGAAGGAGGCGCGGCTTCTTTTCCATCTTCCTGTCCTTCTCCTGTTTGTTGATCCTTCATCCGTTTTCACCCCAATTAAATTGTTTCACCACTGATAAATGATCCAATCAAATAACGAACCGATTATTTTCCCAAAAACCATTGCCATAACGAGTGAAACCATATAGTTAGATAGATTCATTCTTTTCGCTAAAATCGGAAGAACATTCATGACTTCAGTCAATGCTGCTGCAAGCATGCCGACAAAGATACCATCGAGCAAACCTACGACACTCAGCAAAGCCTGAGAGGGCATGAACAAATTCCAATCCAAAAAATCAGCAAATGTCCAGAACAAGGAGCCGAATATGACTGCTGTCTCGAACCAAATAGACAGGCGATATGCATTCGCCATTTGAGCGAGTCTCGGAATCAAGTCCAGCACAATAAGCAGAGCGACTAGACCACTACCTACAGCAAGTCCCCCTGCTACTCCGATTAAGGCAACAAAAACATTAGCGAGCGCACTAACCATTCCGGTTGTCGCGCGTTTGATCGTAATCCGATTTTTTGCGCATCTCATCAGCAATAACATAAGCATTTACATTTTCTTGATACATATAGAGTTCTACCTCAAGCGGATTTGGCTCTTCATTGAATCGTTTGCGAAACAGATGGTTAAAGAAAAGCACCATACCGATTCCAATTCCAAAAGAGTAAGGGATTTGAAACCACAAGGGATGCTCAGTTTGTTTTCCGGTAATGATCTCAACAATCCGGATATGTACCTCCTTCATACTGACATCTGTGTGAAAATTCATAATAGCGAGCCCCGCTCCGAAAAATAACAGCAGCCACGATAGAATGAGTATGGAAATACGCGGTTTAACCGGCTTCTCCGCGATCATAACCAGCACTTGAGGGTCACCATATGCTTCAACCGTTAGAGCGGGCTCACGCTCGCGTATCGCTTTAACGATCTGCAACAAATCAATTACTACACGATTGCCATCCGCTTTTTTGTGCTCATAAAGAACAAGTCCCTTTAATTGCTGCTCCTGTTGATCATTTGCTCCAAGCATCCTGGCCGCCTGTCCTAAAGTTACGCGATGGTTCGGCTTAATATAGATTCTTTTTTTGAGTCGCAGATATAGGATTGATTGATCGGAGGTTCCCATCTGTCAGCTTCCCTTCTGCTTATGCTTTGGTGTATGTTTCCCTTTTAGTATGATAAAAGGACGCAAAGGATACTCATGCATTTGAAGGTAAAAAACGGAAAAAAACCAAACCGCCCTAAAGGGCAATTTGGTCTTTGATGGATTGCAATATTTTTTTCTCCAACCGCGATACCTGAACTTGTGAAATCCCCAGCCTGCTCGCTACTTCAGATTGCGTTTTATCACGATAATAGCGCAAGTATACAATGAGACGCTCGCGTTCACTTAATCCTTCAATTGCTTCTACAAGCGCAAGTTTATCAAACCATTTCTCCTGCGATTCATCGGCGATCTGGTCCATGAGCGTAATGGGATCGCCATCATTCTCGAACACAGTCTCGTGAATCGAAGTGGGAGGCTTATTCGCTTCTTGTGCGAAGACGACATCCTCCGGTGTGATACCAAGACGCTCGGCAACTTCGCTGATTGTAGGCAATCGACCTAATGTTTTCGAGAGCTCATCCTTCATTTTACGCACCTTGTTGGCTGTTTCTTTCAGCGATCTGCTTACTTTCAGCGTACCATCATCTCGCAAAAACCGTTGAATTTCTCCAATGATCATCGGGACTGCATACGTTGAAAATTTCACATCATATGACAAATCGAATTTGTCTACAGACTTAAGCAATCCGATACAGCCGATTTGAAATAGATCTTCCGGTTCATAACCCCGGTTAATGAATCGCTGTACGACAGACCAAACAAGTCTAATATTACAATGAACGAGAGTATCCCTTGCAAGCGTATCCCCTGATTGACTTAACGCTATGAGCCGCTTTACTTCCGCATCCTCTAAATAAGGCTGGGCCGTTTGTTTCAGATTGACATCCATGAGGTTCAACCCCTATGCGCTAATTGTAGAGCGCTTTTTTCGATTCGATTCGTTTCATCATGGATACACGGGTTCCGCCGTCTATCATGCTTGAAACCTCGAAACGGTCCATAAAATTTTCCATAATCGTAAAGCCCATCCCTGAACGCTCAAGCTCCGGCTTGGAAGTAAAGAGCGGCTGACGCGCAAGTTCCAGATCCTCTATTCCGAGGCCCGTATCTGACACTGCAATGGTGACAGAATCCCCTTCAATTGTTGCCTCAATCGTTACCTTGCAAGATGAATCACTCTCATAACCGTGTATAATCGCATTTGTAACGGCCTCAGAGACAGCTGTCTTCAAATCATTCAGCTCCTCCAGCGTCGGATCAAGCTGAGACACAAATGCAGCGACCGCAATTCGTGCGAAAGCTTCGTTTTCCGAGCGGGCGCTGAAGGAAAGCGTCATTTCATTCGATCCATTCATGACACCACCTCCAAACTGGAAATTGCGCTACGTTCATTTTCGTGAATCGTCAAAATTTTAAACAAACCCGAAAGCTCGAACAAGCGATGTACACTTGGATTGACGTCGCAGACGACCATTTTCCCGCCTTTGCTCTTCACTTGCTTATATCTGCCCAGAATTACGCCGAGACCGGAACTGTCCATGAATTGCAGTTCCTTTAAACTGAGAATGATATGGTCGCTATTACCGCGAAGGAGCGCTTCCTCCATCTTGTAACGCACCACATCAGCCGTATGATGATCTAGCTCGCCGCGAAGGCGGACGATCAACACATTGCGATATTGCTCCAGTTCTGCTTGCAGACTCATTAAGCTGTTCATCTCCTCTAGGTTTTTTTCCTGATGATAGAACTAGCAATTCTCCAAAATGAAGACCAATTCCTGCATGCCGACAAAACTAGAAGCATACCGCTATCAACTGACAAAATGCGTGCCTCCAAGGGGAGGGTATTTTAAGCAAATAAGCCTGAGAAAGACCGCTTAAGCAATTTCCACCAGCCTGCACGTTCAATGGAAAGCGGTGCATCCACATCAAATTCCTTGAGTACAGTGTTTCCTTGATACACAACAAGCTTGCCAATTGGCTGACCAATTTGGATAGGCGCTTTTAGCGGACCATCAATTTTAAGCTCATAACGAATATCCTTTGTACCGCTTCCTTTTTTGAGAAGTACGCTATAAGCATGCTTCGCAACTAGTGGCAGCACTGGCGCTGTACCCTTCTCAATTTGGAGGTTACCCATAGATTCGCCTTCTTTTATGATGGAATGGTTCATGTATTGTGAGAACGTATAATCAAACATTTGAGATACTTCGGCATTTCTTGTTTTCGTATCCGGTTCACCCATAACGACACCGATCACGCGCATATTATCACGCTTTGCCGTAGCAGAGAGACAATATTTCGCCTCGCTCGTAAACCCTGTTTTCAAACCGTCTGCTCCGCTATAGAAACGAACCAGCTTGTTCGTATTAACTAGCCAAAACGGCTTTTCAGACGATTTACGCAAATAATCCTGATAGAGTCCCGTATATTTCGTTACCTCGGAATGCTTTAGCAGCTCCCGCGACATAACGGCAATATCATGGGCTGATGTAAAATGATTCGCGACTGGCAAGCCGTTCGGATTTGCAAATTGCGTATCATTCATTCCTAGCTGCTGTGCTCGTTCATTCATCATGGCTACGAATTGCTGCTCCGTTCCTGCCAGCTTCTCTGCCATTGCTACAGAGGCATCATTGCCTGAAGCAAGTGCAATTCCTTTCAGCATATCGTCAACACTCATTTCCTCTCCCGGCTCTAAAAAGATTTGAGAGCCTCCCATTGAAGCGGCATATTCACTAGTTCGCACCATATCTGAGAGCTTTATTTTGCCATCATCAAGAGCTTCCATAATAAGGAGAAGCGTCATGACCTTCGTAATGCTTGCAGGTGGAAGTTTATCATGACTATTTTTTTCATAGATAATGGTTCCACTATCTGCATCCATTAGAATTGCAGAGCGAGCTGAAGGTGCTAGATTGACCGTTGGAGCTAGATTAGCAGGTGCAGGCGTCTTGCTTGGCGCTGGCTCTTCTGCTGCAAATACAGCCGCTGGAAGAGCAATCGCGAATGCAAGAATTAATATACAGAGCCTGAAAATACGATTTTTCAACAGAAACTCCTCCTAAATATGAATGATGGCTCTATTGCAGTCTATTAAACTGGATCACAAGCCATCATTTGAGTTGGTCATGCCATCTTCCATAACGGCACATAACGGTTATATATTCCTTTTTAGTGTTGACGTTAAAGAAGTAAATTATTCCAACAAATCAACAAATTGTTTTTTTGATGTGAATCAAACACAAAAAATCCGTCCCGATGATTCGGAACGGATCTATTTATTTTGATAAAGAGTATTAAATATAGCGAGTAATCCCTTGTGCCGTTACAACTGAGAGCAGTAATGCTCTTTTCTCTGGCTGATCCAAGCTAATCGTATAAGCTTGTCGAACACGCGCAATTACCTCATTGACTTTCTCATCATGCTCACGCACATGTAGAATCGCTAACGTATCTCCCGCATCAACAGATTGACCAACCTTCTTGCGAAGCGTGACACCAACAGCATAATCAATTGTTGCGTCCTTCGTTGCTCTGCCTGCTCCAAGAATCATGGCCGCCAGACCCAGCTGCTCCGCTTCAATTGCATTAACATAGCCCGCTTCCTCTGCCTTAACTTCCAATAGAATTGGCGCTTGAGGCAATCTTGCAGGATCGTCTACTATCGATGCATCTCCACCCTGCGCTGCAATAAAGGCTCTGAATTTAGCTAAAGCCGCTCCATTATTAAGTTGATTACGAAGAAGCTGTTTTGCCGATTCAAAGCTATCAGACTTGCCGCCCAAAACAACCATATGAGCGCCTAGTGTTAAGCAAAGCTCCGTTAGATCGTCTGGTCCATTGCCTTTTAATGTTTCTATGGATTCCTGCACCTCAAGGGCATTGCCAATTGCGAAGCCTAGAGGCTGATCCATATCGCTGATAACAGCTGCTGTATGCCTGCCTACTTCGGTTCCGATATCAACCATAGCTTTAGCCAGCTTCTCTGAATCCTCAAGCGTCTTCATAAAAGCGCCGCTGCCCGTCTTCACGTCCAGCACGATGGCATCTGCACCAGCAGCAATCTTCTTGCTCATGACCGAACTTGCAATAAGCGGGATAGACTCTACGGTAGCTGTTACATCGCGCAGCGCATAGAGCTTCTTATCCGCCGGAGCTAAATTCCCGCTCTGACCAATAACCGACAGTCCAATATCATTCACTTGTGTCATAAAACGTTCTCTAGACAGTTCCGTCCGAAAACCTTCTATAGACTCCAGCTTATCAATCGTTCCGCCTGTATGACCGAGACCGCGCCCCGACATTTTCGCGACAGGAATGCCAACAGAAGCGACAAGTGGTCCTATAATTAATGTGGTTTTATCGCCAACTCCGCCTGTACTATGCTTATCCACTTTTATACCGCTGATCGGACCAAGATCGACCTGGTCACCGGAATTCGCCATTGCCAGTGTAAGAGCTGCCGTTTCCTTTGGAGTCATTCCTCGAAAGAATACAGCCATTGCCCATGCTGAAAGCTGATAATCCGGAATATCACCGCGAGAATAACCGTCAATTAAAAAAGTTAATTCCGAAGGGGTCAGCTCGCCGCCATCTCTTTTCTTCTGAATGATATCTACCGACCGCATATACTCCTCCTTTACACCTAACCCTTTTTCCGCGCGCTACAAAGAACCACGCTTTCTTTGCACCTGAATAATAATCTCATCCAGTGATTGGCTGATTGAGATTACGTCAAGATGCTGAAGGCTTTCTTTTACTAGAGCAGTTTCTATCATCTTTTTACGCAACTGCTCCATTTGCGTCAGTATTTGCTTGTCCATAGTATTGTCCACTCCATCATTCTTTGATCATGGACATTATACGACGGAACCTAAAAAAAACACTGTCACAATGCGTCGACGCAATTATTACAATTGTGTTACAAAAATGTTTAAATAGCAGAGATTAAGGCGTGAACCAGCGCTAAAAATTGTGATTTTACGCGTTCAGTCGTTTCTATAACCTCAGCATGTGACAGCGGTTGATCCAAAATTCCCGCAGCCATGTTGGTAATACAAGAAATACCGACAACTTCGATACCCGAATGACGCGCCGCAATGACTTCGGCAACAGTCGACATTCCGACAGCATCAGCGCCTAGAATGCGAAGCATACGAATTTCTGCTGGCGTTTCATAAGTCGGTCCAAGCAGTCCTGCATAAACCCCTTCACGGAGCGTGAAACCTTGGCTTGCAGCGATATCACGAGCAATTGTACGCAGACGCTTGCTATATGCCTCCGACATGTCAGGGAAGCGTACGCCCAGCTTATCATCGTTTGGTCCGATTAGCGGATTTTTACCCGTTAGATTAATATGGTCTGAAATAAGCATCAGATTTCCAGATTCAAACTCCAAATCAATACCGCCAGCTGCATTCGTAACTAGCAGCGTTTTGACGCCAAGCGCCTTCATTACACGAACGGGAAACGCCGTTAGCTCAGGGCCATAGCCCTCGTACATGTGGAAACGTCCTCTCATCAAAATAACGGTTCTGCCTGACAATGTGCCGACTAGTAGTTCTCCTGCATGACCTTCCACTGTTGACACCGGAAAGTGTGGGATATCATGATATTGAATCGTTACTGGATTTTCGATATCATCACCAAGAACACCGAGCCCTGAGCCCATAATGAGCCCAATTTCCGGTTTTTGAGAAATAAGTTTTTCAATATAAGAAGCTGCTTCTTCGATATGTGCGGACGTTAGTCCAGTTGTTGTTGTCATAAAATAAACCCTCCCAAAGTTTTACGAAGTAAAACTGACTTCGTAAGCATGTGCTATTCGTTTTACGAAGTAAAACTGACTTCGTAAGCGTGTGCTATTCGTTTTACGAAGTGAAACTGACTTCGTAAGCAATTCTAACCCTATGATGTGACGAGGAGAGACAAGAAGCTCTCTCCATTGGATGGAGCTTTTACTCCGAAATTTTCTGCAATGGTTGCACCTAAATCTGAGAAGGTCGAACGAACAGCAAGCTCCGCTGGCTGTTTGAACGCCGGACTGAATAATAGAATAGGCACATATTCACGTGTATGATCAGTACCTGGATGAACAGGATCATTGCCATGATCGGCTGTAATGATAAGCAAGTCTCTCTCACCGATCTGCTGCTCAAGCTCTGGGAGCGCGCGATCAAATTCCTCAAGCGCCGCCGCATAGCCGATGGGATCACGACGATGACCATATAGGGAATCGAATTCAACCAAATTGGTGAACACGAGACCTTTGAAAGGCTGCTTAAGCTGTGCTATCGTAGCTTCTATCCCATCTCCATTGCTTTTGGTTGATCGTGATGACGTAATGCCTTCTCCGTCAAAAATGTCATTAATTTTGCCTATGGCAATAGAATCAAATCCACCAGACTTCAGCGCGTCCAATACGGTCGGCTCAGGAGGTTTAACAGCATAGTCATGACATTTGGCGTACGCTTAAAGCTGCCTGGCTTACCATTATAAGGCCTTGCAATGACACGCCCAACCGTAAAGCGTTCATCCATCGTAAGCTCTCTCGCGATCTGACAAGCGCGGTAAAGCTCATCAAGCGGAATAATGTCCTCATGGGCAGCAATTTGAAATACACTATCTGCAGATGTATATACAATCCACGAACCGGTTTCCATTTGCTCTGCGCCTAGTTCATCAAGAATCTCAGTGCCGCTAGCCGGCTTATTGCCAATCACTTTACGCCCAGTACGTTCCTCGAAGGGACCGATCAACTCAGGTGGAAAGCCTTCCGGAAATGTCTGAAATGGCACGGTTAATTCAAGGCCCATCAGCTCCCAATGCCCTGTCATCGTGTCCTTCCCCACTGATACCTCAGCCATCTTGCCATAATAAGCAGTTGGTTTCTGTGAGGAAGTCCAATCGCTTATTGGAGCAATAAGATCAAGACCCATTTTCCTTAAATTTGGAAGCTCAATATTAGGCACATGATCTACGATATGTCCAAGCGTATGCGCTCCTGTATCACCAAAGCTCTTTGCATCAGGCAGCTCGCCGATTCCAACACTATCCAATACAATAACTGCAATACGATCAAATTTCATATGTATGACTCCCTTCTATGCCTTATTCGATCTCCTGCCTGCTCTTTAAGCTCTCGGATGTGCACGGCTGTATGTATCCTTCATACGTGTCTTGGATACTTCCGTATACTTCATTGTAGTCGATACATCTGCATGCCCCAGCATTTCCTGAACTGCATATATATCTGCCCCATTTTCAAGCAAATGAGCTGCAACGGAATGTCTGAGCGTATGAGGCGTGATATCCTCCTGTATGCCAGCTTCCTTTGCATACTTCTTAATCGTCTTCCAAAAACCTTGTCTTGTCAAACGTGTACCCAAATGGTTCAAAAAAAGTGCGGATTCCGCATCTCTATGTGTTAGCAATGCATCTCTTCCATTTTGCAAATAATCGGTAATAGCTTCTGCAGCTAATTTTCCGAATGGAATAATTCTTTCCTTTAACCCCGTCCCGATACAGGTAACGAAGCCTAATTGCAAATGGATATGCTCCACATTGAGTGACACGAGCTCCGAAACACGAATGCCAGTTGCATATATCAGCTCAAGCATGGCTTTGTCTCGCTTGCCTGCTGAACTCATACTGCTAGGTGCTTCCAGAAGTGAAGTCGTAACCGCAACGCTCAAAATGCTAGGCGGCTTCTTCTCCTGCTTTGGCGCTTCCATAAATACTGCAGGATTTTGCACAATAACATCTTCCACAATCAAATAATGAAAAAAAGCGCGGACCGAAACAATATGACGTGATAGGGTCGCTGCTTTTCTGCCTTGCTCTTTCAAATGATGCATATACATGGATATATGGAACCGTTGTACACTCGTAATTTCCGTTAATCCTTTTTCTTCTAAATAGGAAATAAACCCAATTAAATCTCGTTCATAGGATGCTAAGGTATTTGCGGACAGTCTTCTTTCGACCTGTAGATACTGAATATAACGAATTAAATGAGCTTTCATCGGACTTCCTTTCGCTTTTGGCAGGGGACTGATTAGCTTTTTCTACAAAATAATTCAACATTCAACATGATAAATCCTGCTTGAAAGGACATTCTGCGCAAGTTGTTGCACAACCCGCTATTCGCCGTACCAATAAAACCAACGAAGTCGATCAGCTGCATTTTTGCTATCAGGTGATTCCGGATCATGCACAAATACTTTCAATGCGGCCCCTTTGGGCTCCCGGTATGGATGAATAGGAGAGATGGCATCAGAGATCCAGCGATACCCTCCTGTAACAGCTAACAATAATACCGTAAATAAGAGCACAAAGATGACGCGGCTCGTCCATTTTCGAATCGAAAAAACCATTCCCATCAGCCTCCTTATAATGCTGATACCTTCGTCCATCCGTATCACCATATGAGAAGGCCGATGCGAATATGCCCCATTACGGCTGCAATCGATCGTAAGGAGCAATATTTAAGCATTTTTCAATTGAGGTATACGGTAAATCAATAGCTAGAGCAACAGGCTCATAGGTTAATTTACCCGCATGTGTATTGACGCCTTTTTGGAGAGGAATGCTTTGTACAATAGCGTGGAGTCCACCATTTGCCAATTTTAAGGCATAGTCCATCGTTACGTTCGTAAGTGCAAATGTCGAGGTCCGAGGTACCGCGCCTGGTATATTAGCAACTGCATAATGCACAACACCGTGCTTGATATAAATGGGGTCTTTATGCGTTGTAGGCCGATCTACCGTGGCGATCGATCCACCTTGATCTACGGCTACATCGACGATAACTGCCCCTTTCTTCATACTCTGCACCATTTGCTCTGTCACTAAATGAGGAGCTCGCGCTCCTGGGATAAGAACCGCACCAATGAGTAAATCCGCTCGTGCAACTGCCTCAGCAATCTGGTAGGGACTAGACATAAGCGTCTGGATTCGTCCGCCAAATACATCATCTATATAGCGAATGCGATCAGCGCTTTTCTCCAAAATAACAACGCTCGCTCCCATTCCAAGCGCAATTTTGGCTGCATTAGTACCCACGATTCCGCCGCCAATAATGACAACTTCTGCTGGAGCGACGCCAGGGACACCACCTAATAGCATTCCTCTGCCTCCGTTAAACGCTTCAAGGAACTGAGCGCCTACCTGAACGGACATTCGTCCAGCTACCTCGCTCATCGGCGTAAGAAGCGGCAGACTCCCATTCGGAAGCTGAACCGTCTCATAGGCTATCGCTGTTACACCTTTATCGACTAACGCTTTCGTCAATTCAGGGGCAGCCGCTAGATGCAAATAGGTGAACAGGATCAACCCTTCGCGAAAATAATCAAATTCTTCAGCGAGCGGCTCTTTCACCTTCATAATCATCTCTGAGCGCGTCCATACTTCTGACGCCGTATTCAACAGCTGTGCGCCTTCTCGCTCGTAGTCGCTGTCTTCAAATCCACTGCCTGTTCCCGCTCCTGATTCTACTAACACCTGATGACCTGCTGTCGTTAATAAAGTTACACCTGCTGGAGTCAAGGCAACGCGATATTCACTTTGCTTGATTTCTTTTGGAACGCCAACAATCATGACCCATTCCTCCTTTAAATGCCAAATAACTTCACTTCAATTAGCATCTACTATGTTGTATGAACGAAGAGATTGAAATGATCGTCCTCCGCTGCTGTTTTAATATGAGATGGGCATCATTATGTATCGTTTGTTAGATTTCTTTCTTCCATACATGTGTACTGCTTAATGTTTTATGAAATTCTTTATATGCCGAGAAAAGGAAAAAACGGCTTCGCTGTCCAGACATGCTGGTCAGCAAAACCGTTTAGGTTTGATTTTCATTTGGATTAGGATTTGCAAGGTCATTCTTTGCCTTGCAACGATGGCATACACCTTGGAAATCAAGACGATGGTCAATGACAAAAAAGCCATATTCCTGCTCAAGCCGTTCTTCTAAAGGCAAAAGCCAGTCTTCTTTAATTTCATCCATCGTTCCGCATTGCACGCATATTAAATGATGATGATGATGCTTGTTGCTGTCCGTTCGCAGGTCGTAGCGGGCAACTCCGTCGCCAAAGTTTAACTTTTCGACAACATGCATTTCGCTGAGCAATTCTAATGTCCGATACACGGTTGCTAAGCCAATTTCCGGAGCCTTATCCTTAACCAGCATAAACACATCTTCAGCACTCAAGTGATCATCTTCATTCTCCAATAACACACGTACTGTTGCTTCGCGCTGCGGGGTTAATTTGTAGCCCTGCGACTGCAACTGTTGTTTGATCTTCTCAATCCGGGCTTCCATGATTTCCCCCCTACCACATGTCTGCGCCAATTTCAGTAAACGTTCCCTTCATTATAGGTGCTAACCTCTAATAAAGTCAAACATTTTGGTGTCAGATTGTGGCGTTAGCGGACGAGAGAAAGGGCGAAACCCAGCTGATCAACGCGGGAGAAACGTAAGCTTCAAATAGCGCTGCACCAGCAAAAAGAATGAGCATGAGCATAGCTGTGGAGGTTAATGAACCTAATTGCGGAACAAGCTCTCCTTTTTGTTGAAGTAGTCTATTTTTGACGACAAACATCGAGAATGATAAGGCTGCAACACTTGTTATAATCATCGCCGGTACTACTATAATATTTTGCGGGGCAATGGAAACAAGCGAGAAGAGCACACCCTTCCATGCATATTGGTTAATCAGCGTCCCTACTGAAAAGCCTACTAACGCCCCTTTCAAAAAATTGAGCGCCAGCACACCCGGGATACCAACAACCGTGATACCTAGCAGCCACAGCACAACCAGCCATTTGCCGTGGAACATGAACCGTTCCCAGAATGTCTGCGACTCCTCTGCTCCGATCCCCGCATTCATCATCCGCACGTACTGGTCCATGTCCTCCGCAAGCTTTTGCTGCTGCTCAAGAGTCAGAGCATGAACCATTAACGCGCCAAAAATAACGCCTACTACAAACAGTACGGAAACGAATACGTAAAGTGGTAATTGGTTTTTCATCGTAAGCACCAAGCCCTTCAAAGACTTTTCAGAGTCAACACCCAGCATTGCAAGAGGTTGTCTCTCTAGTCTATGAGGCTCCTTATCGTGCTATGACGAGGGATTAGTACTCAATTAGTTAATGTAAGCACGGTTGACTGGATCTTAGATTCGGCCTGTTAAAATATATAGTTTCCATGCATAAACAGCGAGGATCGTCTTCGCATCACTTATTCGACCTTCACTTATGTAAGCCTCAGCTTGCTCAATCGTGATTGCCTCAACTTTGAGATCTTCGTCCTCATCTGGATTTTGAACCCCTAGTTCGACTTTATCAGTGAAATAGACATAGAGCTTCTCATCGGCAAACCCTGGCGAAGTGAAAAAAGCACTCATGAGCTTCAAATCATCAGAGCGATAACCGGTCTCTTCCTCTAGCTCTCGCGCGGCGGCAGTCATTGGATCTTCACCGGGATCAAGCTTGCCAGCAGGTATTTCAATTTGAAACTTCTCAAGAGGCTTTCTGAACTGCTCTACCACGAGCAGCTTGCCATCCAATAATGCCATTACAGCTGCGGCTCCTGGGTGTCTTACAATTTCTCTCGTTGCCGTCCTGCCGTCTGACAATGATACCGTGTCTACCTGCAAGGTGATCATTTTCCCTTCAAAAATTGCTTCTGTCTTTATCGTTTCTTCACGCCATAAAGCAGTTGCTCCCTGTTCTTCCATAATAAATCCACTCCTTTATTTTCATAGGTATTATTCGCATAACTTGTCCTATCCCTGCATAACTATCATTATATCAAAACGACAGGGGCGGTTAATATGAAACAATATGTTTCTTTAAATCATTTACGGTTAGTTGGAAAAGGATGGGAAATTCGTCATCAGCTGCGCAAATTATCGGCATCCTCCTTATCAAAAAGTCCGTTGTCTGAATACACAGGCGTAATAAGTGTGCGCCGCGTTCAAAACGAAAAATTAAATTAAAAGGCTTTTGCCAATTTGGCATACAAAAACCCTCCGTCCTTGTTCAGGTTATACTGAGCATTGGGATCGAAGGGCTTTCGTGTTTAATTATTCAGCATTAGCTGCGTGTTTAATAATTTCTACCACAAGCTCCGTTACTTTGACCAAATCCTCGACTTTAATTTGTTCCTTTGTCGTATGAATATGCTCATAGCCAACAGCCAGATTTACGGTTGGCACGCCTAAACCATTGAAAATATTAGCGTCACTGCCGCCTCCGGAATGAAACGTTCTTGGCGTACGTCCGATTGCGGTAATCGCTTTTTTGGCAAGTTGAACAACCGGATCCTCATCATCATACTGGTAAGCAGGATAGATAACTTGGCTCTCCAGCTCTCCTCGTGCGCCAAATTCCTCAGCTGCACTTTCCACTGCTTTGCGCATTGCAGCAATTTGAGTATCAAGCTTATGTTGAACAATACTGCGCGCCTCTGCTTCCAGCTTCACATAATCGCAAACGATATTCGTAGCGCCGCCGCCCTCAAATCGACCAATATTCGCTGTTGTTTCGTTATCAATTCGACCTAGCGGCATTCTTGCAATGGCTTTAGCAGCGACTTGAATAGCGCTTATTCCATCCTCCGGATTAACGCCAGCATGTGCTGAACGACCATACATTTTAATCGTAACCTTTGCCTGAGTTGGCGCTGCTACGGCAATATCGCCAATCGAGCCATTTGAATCAAGGGCATAGCCAAACTTCGCTTCCAGTCTTGATGCATCAAGAGAGCGTGCACCTAGCAAACCTGATTCTTCACCTACTGTAATGACGAATTGAATTCGACCATGTGATATGGATTGCTCCTTCAAGACTCGAATCGCTTCAAAGATAGCAGCAATACCCGCTTTATCATCAGCGCCAAGAATCGTAGTGCCATCACTGCGAATATAACCATCCGCATCAATCTGGGGCTTTATATCGACCCCTGGTGTCACTGTATCCATATGGCAAGTAAAGAAAATCGTCGGCGCAGATGCACGATCCTCGGTTGCTTCCAAAATGACGAAAAGGTTCCCAGCTCCATGACCTGTTTTCGCCGCTGCATCGTCCTCGCTTATCTGCAATCCTAGCGCTTCAAACTTTTGCTTCAGCACCTTGCTTATTTCCTGCTCATGTTTTGTCTCACTATTTACACGTACTAATTCCATAAATTCATCAACTAATCGATCTTTTGCAATCATTAACGTTTCCTCCGTCCGCCATTTTCGTATACAATAGAGTAAAAGACAAGCTCATACTTCAGTAGAAGCTGTTCCCATTTGAAAGGAGTTTTCTCTATGCGTAGACAAAAAATGATTCGTTTAATTGCTATTCTTCTTGTTGCCGCAATGTTATTATCCAGCTTGGTCGCAGGCTTAGGTTCATTATTTTATTAATGTTTCGATTACCGCTTTAAACTCTTTCACAAAATGAGGGAGCAACTGATTCGCCGCTTCCTCAACCGTCAGGTTAAGACCCGTCAGATCATTAAATGAAGTCACTCCGAATTGCTGTATACCGCATGGTACAATCCCACTAAATCCTTCTGATGCAATTCCTGCCTTTATATTCAAAGCAAATCCATGACTTGTAATAAAACCTTTACGCTGACGGGCTTTATTAAATTTCACTCCAATAGCAGCAATCTTCTGATCGCCTACCCATACACCCGTATATTCTGGTTTTCTACCCGCTTCTATACCATACTCAGCGAGCCAATTAATAATGACTTGCTCAAGACTGCGCAGATAAGCATGTAAATCAAGACCGGCCGCTTCCAAATAAAGCAGCGGATAGCCGACTAGCTGTCCTGGACCATGATAAGTAATGTCTCCGCCTCGATCAATTTGAAACAGCGTAATTCCGCGTTCTTTAAGCTCAGATTCCTGTAAAAGTAAATGCTCCGGATGCTTATCCGAACCCATCGTATAGGTCGGCGGATGCTGAAGAAGGAGCAGCGTCTGCTGACGCTCCCCCCCATCAATTTGTTTGACATAGGTTTTTTGCAGTTCCCACGCCTCAGCGTATTCCAGCATCCCTATGTAGCGGGCATCCAACCGTCTTAAGCTATTTGCGTTATCCGCTTCAGCCATGTCGGTTCCCCCTCTTTTTTAATACAGTTTGCTTTCTAGATTAAAGCTCTCTAAATTATCTTTCACACGCTGCAGGAATCTGCCGCAAATGACGCCATCCAAAATACGATGATCAAGCGACAAGCAAATGTTCGCCATCGAACGTACAGCCAGCATATCATTAATAACTACTGGGCGCTTCACGATGGATTCAAATGTCAAAATAGCAGCTTGCGGGTAGTTAATGATTGGATAAGACAGAATTGACCCGAATGAACCGGTATTGTTTACCGTAAAGGTGCCGCCCTGCATATCTGCCAGTGTCAGCTTGCCTTCTCGCGTTTTGCGAGCCAGCTCTTCGATTTCCTTCGCCAATCCTGCTACATTTTTGTGATCGGCATTTTTTATGACAGGTGTTAATACCGAATCCTCTGTTCCTACCGCAAGTGAAATATTAATATCCCGCTTTACGATAATTTTGTCAACAGCCCACATCGAGTTCATGATTGGGAAGTCTTTGATCGCATTAACAACCGCTTTTAGCAAAAAGGCCAAGTATGTTAAATTGATACCTTCACGCTTCATGAAATCATCTTTGAGCTTATTACGAAGTAGAACCAAATTCGTAACATCCACCTCAATCATCGTCCAAGCATGAGGAATTTCAGTTACGCTCTGTCTCATATTACGAGCAATGGTATTCCGTAAAGGTGTGACGTCAATAAAACTATCGCCGCGACCTGCACCAGATGCTCCTTCAACTTCAATTTTCGGAAGTCTTGGTGTTTCTGAGAAATGCAAACCAGATGAACGGACCTGCGCGTTAGGATCAACACCGCGACTTGCAGCCGTCACATCGACGCTGCTAGCGGCATTAGGGGCTTGACCACCGCCAGAAGCAACATACGCAAGCACATCCTTGCGAGTAATGCGTCCCCCTAAACCAGTGCCAGGCACATCGGTTAGACGAATAGCGTGTTCAGCAGCGAGCTGCTGCACAGCAGGAGAGTACCGATTGCGCATAGGAGCATCCTCTTCATTCGTTTGAATGGCTGCTGTCGGCGAAGCCGATCCAGAGCCTGTACTCTGAGCTGCTGACTCTGCAGGAGAGCTTCCCTCATCTCCAGCACCCTCAACCTCAATGATACAAATAGGTGTTCCTACTGGTACGTTCTCACCCTTGCCTACTAAAATTTTCACGAGTTTGCCGGCAACGGTTGATGGCAATTCTGCATTTACTTTGTCTGTCAAAATTTCACAGACTGGTTCATATATGTCCACCCAATCACCCGGTTGCTTCAACCATTTATCAATAGTGGCCGATACGAGTGACTCCGCAAGCTGCGGCACGACGATTTCCGTCAGCGATTTCATCTATCCCATCTCCTAACTGGCGCAAGTCTTAACTTCTCTTGCTTGTCTTCTCTAGCACATTACACCAAAGCTTCTAACTTCGCACATGGCATTATGCCGTTATTCTTTAATAAAGTGCCAAATTCCGCATAGCCTCTTTTACTTTTTCTTTATTCAGCAAGAAAAACTTCTCGCCTGGCGGATTGATTGGCATTGCAGGAACATCCGGTCCGCATAATCGCATAATTGGCGCATCAAGCTCGTAAATAAGCTCTTCCGCGATAATCGCTGATACCTCAGCGCCTACACCGCCTGTTTTGTTATCCTCATGGATAATAAGAACCTTGCCTGTTTTGCGAACCGCTTCAAGAATACCTTCTTTATCTAGTGGTTGAAGTGTACGCAAATCAAGGATATGGGTTTGAATGCCTTCTTCTGCAAGCTCTTCAGCAGCTTGCTCCACAAAGTGAAGCGGCATACTGTAGGCTATAACCGTCAGATCATCACCCTCGCGAAGGACATTAGCCTTCCCAATCGGAACGGTATAATCGGTATCAGGCACTTCGCCTTTAACGAGCTTGTAGCATTTTTTGTTTTCAAAATATAAGACCGGATCGGGATCACGCACAGCGGCCTTCAGCAAGCCTTTCGCGTCATAAGGTCGGTATGGTGCGACTATTTTCAAGCCTGGTGTTCCAAAGAAAACAGACTCTGGACATTGTGAATGATAGAGACCTCCAAAAACACCGCCGCCGATTGGCGCGCGAATGACGAGCGGACAAGTCCAGTCATTATTGGAACGATACCGTATCTTAGCAGCTTCGCTAATAATTTGATTCGTTGCAGGAAACATGAAATCAGAATACTGCATTTCTGCAATAGGCTTCATGCCATACATCGCAGCTCCAATCGCTACACCAGCTATTGCTGACTCTGCTAGCGGCGTATCCATGACACGCTGTTCGCCGAACTGCTCAATGAGCCCTTTAGTCGTCGTGAAGACGCCGCCCTTGAGACCAACATCTTCCCCAAGCACAAACACATCTTCATCTCGTTCCATCTCTTCTTTCATAGCAAGACGGATTGCTTCGATATATTCTATAACAGCCATTAATTGTCCCCTCCTTGATCAGCATCATCCGCATATACATGCAGCAATGTAGATTCTGGTGTTGGGAATGGCGCTTTATCACCATATTCTGTAGCCTCGTCGAGCATTTTTTTGATTCCAGCTAGAAGCTCTGTCTCATGCTCTTCAGACCAAATCCCGCAATTCATCAAATATTGCTTGAATTTCGGTATGCCATCCTTATCACGATTTTGATCAACCTCTTCTTTCGTCCGATAAGCAAGATCGTTATCCGACGTAGAGTGAGGCGATATACGGTACATCATGGCTTCAATCAAGGTAGGACCTTCGCCCGCAACAGCACGCTCCCTAGCTTCCTTAACAACTCTGAATACTTCCAGCGCATCATTTCCATCAACCTGCATGCCAGGGAAACCATATCCGAGGGCACGATCTGCTACTTTACCTGCTAATTGCTTATGAATAGGAACCGAAATAGCGTATTGGTTGTTTTCACACATGAAAATAACAGGCAGCTTATGCACGCCCGCAAAATTACAGCCTTCATGAAAGTCCCCTTGATTGCTGGAACCTTCACCAAACGTTACGAAGCTGACAAACGGCTTCTTCTTCATTTTTGCAGCTAAAGCTATGCCTACTGCATGTGGAACCTGTGTCGTAACGGGACTAGAGCCTGTTACTATACGCAGTTTCTTGGAGCCAAAATGGCCTGGCATTTGTCTGCCACCGCTATTAGGATCCTCTGCCTTAGCAAATACAGACAGTAGCAATTCACGGAGCGTCATACCTACCGATAATACAAAACCATAATCACGATAATACGGGAGAAAATAATCATTTTCTCGATCTAAAGCGTAAGCCGCCGCAACCTGTGCAACCTCTTGGCCGACACCGGAAACGTGGAAGTTGATTTTACCTGCACGCTGAAGCAAGAGCATCCGCTCATCAAACTTGCGCGCTGTAACCATCGTTGCATACATATCAATTGCTTGCTCATCGCTAAGCCCTAATTCCAAATGACGAACATTTTGCCCAGTAGAAGCAGTTTGGGTCACAAGGTGTTCCTCCTTTTACCTACTATTATAACCTGGTACTAAGACTTGGTCATATATATTATAACTCCATTTGCAGCAAAAAGAAAACCGTCTAAATTAGAACGAAATTGCTTTGCCATCTACAGCCAGCATCGCTTCACCCATAGCCTCTGATAGAGTTGGATGCGGATGGATCATTTGACCCACTTCCCATGGCGTTGCATTAAGTATGCCAGCTAACGCCGCTTCCGATATTAAGTCAGTTGCATGTGCTCCGATGATATGAACACCTACAATATCATTGGTCTTCCGGTCAGCAATCACTTTGACAAAGCCATCCTTTTCCCCCAGCACAATTGCTTTTCCTATTGCCTGAAACGGAATTTTCCCTGTTTTAATATCATGTCCCTTGCTGCGAGCACCGTCCTCCGTCAAACCGTAAGAAGCAATTTCCGGTCTGGAATAGATACAACGCGGGATCAAATGATGCTCGATTGCAGCTGTTTTCATGCCGCTTATATGTTCTGCAGCAAGCAAACCTTCGTGAGCTGCAGCATGTGCAAGCTGAACACCACCAATTACATCACCAATAGCATAAATATGTGGTTCAGTCGTTTGACCAAAACCGTTGACTTCAATCATACCGTTTTTTGTACGAACATCCGTATTTTCAAGGCCTATGCCTTCTGAATTCGGCAGACGACCCACAGATATAAGCAGCTTCTCTGCTGTCAGGATGACATCTCCATCCGGCGTCACCGCAGAAATGGTTACTTCGCCGTTTTCACCTCTATAGGTTTCTGTCTGCAACTGTACGCCAGTCAATATGCGAACGCCTCGACGAGTTAACAACCTAGTCAGCTCAGCTGAAACTTCTGTATCCTCACCAGGCAGCAGACGAGATCCCGCTTCAATTAGTGTGACCTCAACGCCAAAGTCTTGAAGAAGTGACGCCCATTCCACACCAATAACGCCCCCGCCAACTATTAGGATAGATGCAGGCAGCTTCTCCATTATTAATGCTTCATCACTCGTTAAAATATATTCACCGTCAGGAGCAAGACCATCCAGTAATCGTGGTCTAGAGCCTGTTGCAATAATTAAATTAGTTGATACAACAGATTCCATTTCTCCATCCGCGAGCTCAACTGCAAGCGATCCGCTGCGAGGAGAAAATATGGAAGGTCCGATTACTCTGCCCTTGCCTTGAATAATCTGTATACCGTTCTTCTTCATCAGGCTTTGAAGCCCGCGATAGAGCTGTTCCACTGTCTGCTCCTTGCGAACTTGAACCTTGTTATAATCAAGTGAGATTGCACCTTCTGCAACATTTATGCCGTATGTACTAGCCTCAAGCAACGTTGAATAAACCTCCGCACTGCGAAGCAAGGACTTGCTTGGTATACATCCTTTATGTAAGCAGGTTCCACCCAGCTTGTCCATTTCAATAATTGCTACTTTCTTACCAAGCTGAGCAGCTCGAATCGCTGCTGTATAACCGCCTGGTCCCCCGCCTAAAACAGCTACATCTACCTCAATAGCCATAAAACTCATTCCCTTCTCTAAAAAACAGGCTATAAGCAAACTAACCAACTAATCATCATTTATTTTAGCGTACATTAACAAGCCATGCATCTATACGTCGATCACTCTATTGTAACTGTTTTTATTCCTATTTACATCGTCCTTTTACGAAATAGACACTCTTAGCCTAAAAAGGTATGATAGAAGTAACTGTATATTTTGTTTAACAAGGAGACGCTGTATTTATGAAATTAGTAACAGCCCGTTTTATTGCTATCCTATTGCTAGTCATTCCCGGCTTGCTGGCATGCTTCGGTTTTCTCAAAATGAAAGACTCCGTATTTTATTATTTCTCTGATTTCGGAAATGATCTCGTCACACCTGACTTTCAGTGGCTGAAATTTCTGCTTGGATTCGTCATGTTTGCCGCTGGCGCTGGTTTTATAGCTGGCTGGACATTCTTCCGTGATCGCAAACGTAATTATGTAGCTCCAAGGTTCAAACAAAAGAGACCTCGTCCGCCAAAGCCGCAAAGTAAATAGCATTTCATTTATTCTACATCTACATATTCGAGCATCCTCAAATATGCTTTTGGTACCATGTAATTAGCAGCAAGCTCGGTTTTATCAGACATCAGAAACATGCGAACGAGCGAGCTGCTTGTTTGCATGTAATGTGTATAGGGTGATAGATAGATAGTATCCGCCATCGTCGTATTTCGAATATATTGTTCCAGCTGCAGCTCGTATTCAAGATCAGTCGCATTTCGAATGCCACGAATGACAACATTGATGTCATTAGCATTAATATAATCAGCTACGATGCCCTCATAAGGAATGATTTTGATTTTGACATCCTGATTAATAGATAATGCAACAAGCTCCGTTCTTTGATCTATTGTAAAATGATGCTGTTTCGAGCGATTATTAGCGACAATAATATGCACCTCACTAAATAAATGGAATGCCCTCTCAATTACCGACACATGTCCGAGTGTTATAGGGTCAAAACTCCCTGCATAGACGGCCCTCATTGCATCACCTCAAGTTACATTTTATCATTTCAATTAACAAATAAGCCTAAAAGAAATTATATTTATATAAAAACAGAATCGCTCGCTATAATCAAGGCATATCTCGATTCATAAGAAAGAACTCCACGCTGGCAGCTTGGAGTTCTTTTTATTCTCTATGAGAGTTGATGGATTGCATCTGTATCTAGTCTTAAAATATATATTTCTTTCAAAAGATGGTTTTTCCATGTTGATAATCATAACCATGTTTCAGACCAAAACTCAATCGTCTGAAGTGCGGCTCCTAAATCTTCCCCTTTTGGAGTTAAATAATAATAAATTTTAACGGGACGTGTTGAAATAACACTTCTTATGACAATACCGCTGTCTTCAAGCTCTTTCATTCGTTCATTTAGCATTCGTTTGCTTAAATCAGGTATAGACGCGTGAATTTCGCTAAATCTCTTTGACTTTCCCATCAAAGTATGTACAATAATGGCCATCCATTTTTTTCCGATTATATGATAGCCTTCCTCCACTTTATTGCGAATGACTTCATTATTTTTATCTTCTGTCATTACTAACACTTCCTCACGAAAAAGTTGCTCATTTATGATTTTCAAACATTAATCATACTGGAATATTGTATATATCTTTGATGTTATCATACATGTTTTCATGAATAAAGCTTTGTACATAATAATGATTATTTTTCTTCACATTATTGACACAAAAAAATAAAAGAGTTACCATGGGGATGCGAAGTAACTGAAAGTAACCAATTATATATAAGTTACCTAGTAAATATTCCTTCAGGTGGTGAATTCAGGAAGTAAAATATGCGAATTATAAGCTGAATAATCAGCATTATAGGATATCTTCCTTGGAGAATATAAATAGAACCCAAGGTAAAAGATAGTTCAAATGGGAGTTTCTCCAAAACTTAATTTAGGCTTTTGGATACTTATAAATAATTTTCTAATAAGGGAGATAGAATGATGAAAAAGCTTGAAGGAAAAGTAGCTATTATTTCTGGCGCAGCCGGTGGAATTGGTAAAGGCATGGCAACTGCTTTCGTTAAAGAAGGCGCAACTGTGGTCATTATTGACTTAAACGAAGAAGCCGGTAAACAAACCATAAAAGAATTACAAGAATATCAACCGGAATCCATTTTCATTCAAGCAAATCTTGCTGAGCATGATAAATTAGCGGCTATTGTTAAACAAGTTGCTGATAAATTCGGTAAAATTGATATCCTAGTAAATAATGCACATGCATCAAGAATGAATTCTTTTGGCGAAACAACACAACAAGATTTTGATCTATCCTTTAACACTGGTTTTTATCCTACATTCTATTTCATGCAAGCAGCATTGCCGTACTTAAAAGAAACAAAAGGTAAAATTATTAACTTTGCATCCGGCGCTGGCATTAACGGTGATGTGAATCAAGTTTCTTATGCAGCAGCAAAAGAAGCCATTCGCGCAGTTACTCGCGTAGCGGCGAATGAATTTGGTCCTTTTGGTATCAATGTCAACATTATCGCTCCTATCGCCAAATCACCTGGATTGATTCAATGGGCAGAAGAGAACCCAGAATATTATCAAGGTATGCTTGCTAAGATCCCAATGAGAAGACTTGGTGAACTTGAAAGTGATATCGGTCGTGTAGCCGTATTTTTAGCTAGTGAAGATTCTGATTACATTACAGGTCAAACGATTATGGTTGATGGCGGTTCGATTAAATTACGCTAATTTCTAATTCATAAATTTGAATACTTAACGGTGTGGATGCCCTTTAAAACTAAGGGCATTCATCTTCTGATGCAAAAAATAGATGACTTTCAAATGATTTTCACAGAAATAATAACTTTTTTCTTAAAAACAACTAGTTTTCTAATAATAAACATGGCAGCAAGATATTCAGGAAGACGAGGGATACATCATGAATCAGCAGAAGAAAAAAATCCACTACGCATGGTGGGTATTGCTAGGAATAGCAATTATGGTCGGTATAGCAAAAGGCGGTATTATGACAGCAGGTGGTTTGTTCTTAACTCCTGTTACCGAAGATTTAGGAATTGGAATGGGAAGCTTAACTTTATACTTTAGTATCTCATCCATTGTTACAATGATTTTCCTACCAATTGCAGGTAAACTGATGGGGAAATATAATATCCGAGTCGTTTTAATTACAGGGGTTATTTTACAAGCAGGATCATTCGCTATGTTTGGTCTTATGAACTCAGTTTGGGGTTGGTACTTGTTCTGTATGCCTATGTCCATTGGTTCCATCTTTGTTTGTCAAATGGCTGGACCGGTTCTCATAAACAATTGGTTTAAAAAACACAATGGTTTGGCAATGGGTATTATGGTTGCATCAGGCGGCTTATTCGGTGCAATCCTTCAACCAATGGCAGGTAACTTGATTGCCAGCGAAGGCTGGAGATATACGTATATTTTCTTGGGCGTGCTAGTAATGGTTGTCGTTATTCCAACCGTGCTTCTTACAATCAGAATGGCACCACAGCAAAAAGGACTACAACCTCTAGGTATGGATGAACAAAAAAATGATGCCTCAACCACGCCTAAAGCTGTAGTTGCTAAAGGTGTTACAGCTTCTGTTGCGCTGAAATCCTCTGCATTTTATTTCTTGCTCATCTTTTTCTTCTGTGTGACTTCAATCGGAAGCTTCGGCCAATTTGTAGCACCATTTGCAATGAGCTTAGGTTATGATGTTGCATTTGCAGGCTCTGCAATGGGCGGCTGGCAGATTGGCACTCTAATTGGCGCTCTAGCATTTGGCTTACTTACAGATAAAATTGGTGCTAAAAACACAGCAATCTTTGCGATGCTTTTGGGATTAGTTCCAATTATAATATTAGTAACCGTAGCAGATAACACGACAATGTTTACAGTTGCAATCAGTATCTTTGGTTTCATCGTTGCATCTATCGGAACACTTGGACCCCTGCTTACAACAGCATTATTCGGCAATAAAGAGTATGGTCAGATCTATTCCACTGCAGTTATGGGACTCGCTATCGCGGGTATGGTTGCTTTGCCGGCATACGGTTTCATAGCTCAAATTACAGGTACTTATTCAGCCATTCTTTATGCAATCGCAATTATGATGATCGTAAACATCTTTGCCGTAACCTTCGCTTTTAAAGGTAAAAAGAAACTTGAAAAAGCAGGCTTGTGGAACTAATCCTATGAAAAAAAGAAAGAGATTTTCTTTAGAGAAAGTCTCTTTCTTTTTTGGATTTTCGCTTCTCCATTATACAAATCGCCCAATTCTATGCTTTACCTTTTCTAGCAATGGAATAGCTATAGCTCTTGCCTTTTGTGCCCCTTCAGAAAGAATGGCATCAATTTGTTGTGGATTGGAAATCAGCTCGTTGTACTTATTGCGTGGCTGCTCTAAGAATGAATTCATCACCTGATATAATTCATCCTTTGCATCTCCCCAGCTAATCCCACTATGGAATCTATCCCTCATATCAGTAATTTGTTTTTCACTAGCAAACTCCGAATACAGTGTGAAAATACTTGAAGTATCCGGATTCTTCGGTTCCGTCGGAGGAATCGAATCCGTTTTTATCTTTTTGATAAGCTTCAACAAAGAATCCGGGGATTCGAATATAGGAATCGTATTATTGTAACTTTTGCTCATTTTCCTTCCATCGAGACCAGGGATCACTGCGGTATGATCATCAACTAAATAATTCGGAAGTGTAAATGTCTCTCCAAAAGCGCTATTAAAGCTTTCAGCAATATCACGTGCTATTTCAACATGCTGGATTTGATCTTTTCCGACTGGTACGAGATTAGATTGGAATAGTAGGATGTCTGCTGCCATGAGTATTGGATATGTGAACAGTCCCATATTTACCCCTGTATCAAGATCAATGCCAGTTTGGTCGTTTGAATCTCGAATAGCCTTATAAGCATGAGCGCGATTCATGAGCCCTTTGGAGGTTACACAAGATAGAATCCAGTTTAATTCAAAAATCTCTGGCACATCCGATTGTCTGTAGAAGATAACCTTCGCAGGATCTAAGCCTAATGCTAACCAAGTGGCCGCGATACCATAGGATAACTGATTAAATTCATTACGATCCTGAATAAACGTTAATCCGTGGTAATCTGCAATAAAATACATAGAGGTGTATTTAGCGTCTTCAGAAAGTTGCAGTGCTGGCTTTATTGCTCCAATATAGTTGCCGATGTGCACTTTTCCTGTTGGTTTGATACCGGTTAATACAATGTTCTCAGCCATCTCAAACACTCCTCATTTATAAAATAAAAAAGAGGCCTCTCGTCCTATACAAGGACGGGAAACCCCGTGGTACCACCTTAATTAGCCCGCTTCTGGCGGACTCACTTTAACGTATCTAAGCGACTATGGGATGCTTTAATACGCGTCTCTTGTAACGACGAGACTTTCGCCAGAGCCTACTCAATATTTTTCGGTCTGGATGCTCAGAAGCCCAATTCAACATAAGCTCTACACTGATTCGCACCAACCATCAGCTCTCTGAGTATCCCTTATGTTTACTCTCTTCATCATCGCAATAATGTTATTAACTAACAGATTATTACATATAGAGGTAGGATGTCAAATGAATTCCATATTATATTAAATAATTTCTATTAACTCAATAAGAAAATCCCCTTGAGGAATACACATTTGACTCTTTTCTTGATTGTAATCCCAACCGTTATCGATAGCATATAGAATCAAAATGGAACAAGTCCTCGGTAAATTGAGATTAAAGAACCAAGAACCTTGCCAAGTAAAATGCACTTCAAAAAAAGATGTTTTGATGTTGTGAGGATATACTCGAAAAGAAACCGTCTCATTTTTAAAAAACTCATTAATTACGCAATGAAATTGAAATCCATTGACTATTATTTTCTTACAGCGTTTTCTAAATGGCTTCATTCTTACACTCTTTCACTATGAAATTCATGCTTCGATGTCAATTTATTTCTTGAATCTAGCTTTGATTATAACGATTAAAGCACCAATACATAATCCAATTACAGCCCACGTTCCAATAAACAATATAGAATCCATGATGTTCACCCCTTATTTGTTTCTATTCTGTATATTGAAATCCAAATTTCATACGAACCCATAATACCCATGCTATCAGATATATCTGGCTGTTTCAAATCCATATATATTAATCATCTTTCATACAAAAATACCGCCAATTATTGGTTTTTGAGTAAACCAATAATTAACGGTATTAGTTGATTGGATAGATAAGAAATCAATGTAATGGTAACGCTGTAATGATAGAAACGGTGATGCCACCTAGTTCGTAATATCAATTTTCCAGCTACGGTAGAGTAACTGAAATCCATAATCACTACTACGTTCAGCTAACCTTATGCTCAATACGCAGCTTGTCTGCTACCATCGCGATGAATTCGCTGTTAGTAGGCTTAGACTTGCTGATATTGATTGTGTAGCCAAACAAGTGACTGATGCTGTCGATGTTGCCGCGAGTCCATGCAACCTCGATGGCGTGGCGGATAGCGCGTTCAACGCGAGATGGCGTTGTTTTGAACTTTTCCGCAATTGCTGGGTAAAGTGTTTTTGTGATCGCACCCAAGATTTCGATATTGTTGTATACCATCGTAATCGCTTCACGCAAGTATTGATAGCCTTTAATATGCGCCGGCACACCAATCTCATGAATGATGCTTGTTATATTCGCATCTAGATTTTTGCTCTTTGCAATGGGTACTACATTGGATTTATGCGAAGATGAACTTGTCGTAAAGCTGCCCGACGATGAATAAGTTGGACTTCCTACAAGCTGACGAATCCGATTCGCTAAAATGTCCATATCAAATGGTTTCAAAATATAATAAGACGCACCAAGCTGTACTGCTTTTTGCGTAATATTTTCTTGTCCAAATGCTGTTAACATAATAATTTTCGGCATAGGCGACAGGTTAATTTCTTTTAAGCGTTCAAGAACACCAAGGCCATCCAAATGCGGCATAATAATATCAAGGATAAGTACATCTGGAACTTTTCTTGTTTCCTCTAAATGCCTTAAAACCTCTTCTCCATTATACGCGACTCCACTCACACTCATATCACTTTGTTCGGATATGTATTCCGATAACAGGTTAGTAAATTCCCGGTTGTCGTCTGCTAATAATACTTCGATCTTATGCAAGTTGTGGTCCTCCTCTAAATGATATTGATGGTTTCGCTCACTAGTTGTCTGTGTTAAAGTTTTCGACATGAGAGGTTGAATTCCTTCTGTCGAAAATTATTTTTCTTTATTTTTTCTCATCAATTCGTTATAATTAATAATTTATTACATATCCCGATAATGTTCGTATCGATTCGACAAAATTTACTGTATTTTGAAGCGTTTGTTGCAAATTTTAATATTCAATCAGTACATATAAAAACGTCTCCCTTCGCTCAATTGACTGAGCTAGGGCAGACGTTTCTTTTCTTTCTTCTTATATTAAGCCGTTAAGCTGCTTCACCTTTTTGATTATTCGCTGATTTTAGCAATACACCTGCATCTTGAAGCATCCATTCGATAAAACAACCATAACCCGAAGTCGGATCATTCACAAATACATGCGTTACCGCACCAACTAACTTGCCATCTTGAATAATAGGGCTGCCAGACATGCCTTGTACAATGCCGCCTGTTTTACTTAATAGCTGCTTATCTGTAATCTTAATGACCATGCCTTTTGTGGCGGGTCCAGATTGCTTTGATACATGTGCAATTTCAATATTGAAGCGTTCAACCTTCTGTCCATTTACAACAGTCAAAATTTGCGCTGGTCCCTCTTTAACATCTTCGGCGAAGGCTACAGGCAGCGTTTTCTCGCTGTAGCTGTGTGTAGGAACCTCGTTCATCTTGCCGAAAATGCCAAACGGGGTATTGCGCTCGACGTTGCCTAATATTTTGCTTTCTTTCACAAAATGTGCTCTTTTTTCACCGGGCTCGCCGTTTTGGCTTTTGTTAATGGAAGTAACGCTGGATTGTAAAATTTGTCCTTCACCGACTTCAATTGGTGTTTGTGTATCCATATCCGTTATTACATGGCCTAGTGCGCCATATACGCCTTGATCAGGTGCATAAAAAGTCAATGTACCAACGCCTGCTGCTGAATCACGAATATAAAGCCCCAATCTCCAAGCTTTATCTTCAGCATCAAATACTGGACTTAACTTTGTATGACCTAATTGACCACTTCGCTTATAAGTGACATCAAGCGGTTTTTTCTCATTGCCCGATTGCTCACTTAGCTTTGCAATTTTTTGAACCTCATTAATCTTCGAACCGTTAATCTTAACAATTAAATCACCTAATTGCAGACCTGCAGCTTCACCTGGCGATTGCTTCATTCCGTCACTGCCAGTTACCTGATGATGACCTACAACTAAAATTCCTGATGATTTAACCTTTACTCCGATCGTCTGACCACCTGGGATCACACGTAAATCAGGAACAACATTTACCTTTACCGTCTTGAAAGGAATTTTACCAAATAATTTCACTTTCATCTTTGTTTGACCGCTTTGATTCGACTGCAGCGACAATGGCTCATTCAAATTGACCGATAGAGAATTGCTGTTAGATCCGTTGATTTGAAGCATTTGTGGGTCGACCGTTAATTCAGCATGAACGGGCACTCCATAATGCAAACGTTTCAGTTGCCCGGAGAATAAACGAAGTTCATTCGGGATTGAGGCAAAGTGTTGAAACGGAGCAGAGGTCCCGATCAAGCAAATGAATATAACGAGAACTAGGCCAAACCATCGCTTCCGTTGACTGGAGTTCAATGATTTCACGCTCCCTGTATTTCCATCGCATGACGGTAAAGGATATGTCGCCAGTGGCGTACCTTTAAGTTACCCTCGCCCGTTTGTTTTATGTTAGCAAAATCATTCCCTGAATGGGTTCCATTACGCGCCCTTTTGTCTGTGAGCCAAATCAAGCATTTCTTGAGCATGATGCCTTGTTTTTTCCGTAACTTCCACACCGCCAAGCATACGAGCCAGCTCCTCAATGCGAACCGTACCGATTAATTCAGCTACAGATGTTGATGTACGCGCTCCGATTACTTGTTTGCTTATTTCATAATGGTGATCCGCCATACAAGCTACCTGAGGCAAATGTGTAATGGAGAATACTTGGCATTTCAGCGCAAGCTGGGACATCTTCTCTGCGATCGCTTGTGCAGCACGTCCACTTACTCCAGTATCAACCTCATCAAAAATCAAGACTGGAACCTGATCGATTTCAGCGAAAATGCTTTTCAGTGCGAGCATAATTCGTGACATCTCACCACCAGAGGCTATTTTGCTAAGCGGCTTCAAAGGTTCACCAGGGTTGGTGGATAGCATAAAGATTGCTTCATCCATACCGTTATTATGTAAGCGAATTTGTTTCTTCTCATCCGTTCCTGAATACGTCGTATCCAATTGCACTCTAAATTTGGCTGCAGGCATTAGCAATTGTCCCAATTGCATCTCAATTGACGCAGACAGCCTTGTAGCTGCATGCTCACGCAGTTGAGACAGCTCTTGGGCAAGTTCTAACGCTTGATCGTAAAGTCTCTTCTCTTCGAGGCTCAGCTCATCCAAGAGCTGATCACGATTTTCGATTTTGTCACGATCTATAGTTGTACGCTCCAAATAGCTTAGAATTTCTGGAATGGTTTCGCCGTATTTTCGTTTCAAACCATTGATGAGATCAAGTCTGTCTTCCACTTGCGAAAGCAATTCAGGATCCGATTCAATGCCGTCTCGATAATCACGTAATTGGAAAGCAGCATCCTCAGCTTGATAGAAGGCAGATTGAAGCTGTTCCAATAAAGGATTAAGCTTTGCAGCATCATAGGTTTGGATATCAATAAGCTTAGCCACAGCTTTACTCACAGCATCTAATCCTTTGCCGCCGTAAAGCAGCGAATAGGCTTCCGAAACTGCATCCATTCTTTTTCCTGCATACATTAGCTTGCGCTTCTGTTCTACAAGTAATTCATCCTCGTCAACCTTTAACTGAGCATTCGTAATCTCTTCTATTTGAAAACGATACAGATCAAGCATTTGCACATTATGTCTGGCAGAGCTTTCGAGCTCGCGTAAAGCTGCTCTTGCCTGCTGAAGCTGTCCAAATACAGCGAGGTAATTTTGCTTGCGCTCGATTAATAAATCACCTGCGAATAAATCAAGCCACTCTAAATGCTGCTCCGTGCGCAGAAGTGATTGATGCTCATGTTGACCATGAATATTAACAAGGCATTCCCCAATCTCTCTAAGCATTGTCATTGTGACAAGCTGTCCATTTACTCTGCTGCTGCTCTTGCCATGAGAGGACAGCTCACGTCTAATAACAAGCATTTCGTCAGCTGAGGCTTGTACACCAAGCTTGTGCAGCACATGCCAAACAGGATGCCCCTGCGGCAAATCAAACATGGCTTCCATTTCTGCTTTATCACAACCGTACCTTACCATATCTGCGGAGCCTCGTCCGCCAACAACTAAGCTCAGAGCATCAATTAATATTGATTTCCCTGCTCCTGTCTCTCCTGTCAACACATGAAATCCATGATGAAAAGTAACGTTCACTTCTTCAATTACCGCTAAATTCCGAATCGATAGCTCACGCAGCATGGTTTAATACCCTCCTAGTTCAATAACTCAAGTAATCGTTCTACAACTTCACCGCTTTGCGTCTTGGAACGGCATATCATTAAGATCGTGTCGTCACCGCAAATCGTGCCCATTACCTCAGACCATTCTATATTATCGATTATGGCTCCAATTGCATTTGCCGTTCCCGGGGAGCATTTCATTACTACTAAATTGTCTGTATAGTCAATGTGAACAAAATGATCAAGAAGCGCCCTCTTAAGTTTATGGATTGGATTAGGCCGCTGTGTTTCTTGAGGGATGGAATATTTGTATTTCCCTTCCGATGCTGGTACCTTAATTAGCATTAATTCCTTCATATCACGAGATACTGTAGCTTGTGTAACTTGCATACCTGATTCGCGTAATGCCTCAACAAGTTCCTCTTGTGTCTCAATCACTTTTTTCGTAATAATCTCTTTTATTTTAAACTGTCGCATCCCTTTCATAAAAACCCTCCATAAAATGTTATTCTGCAATATCAAATGTTATTTTCCGTATGACCTTCTCTTTCGCATCTACAAACAATACACCTCTGCATTGGGGCAGGAGTAAGGAATAGACAAGCAGCCGATCACGCACCCCGCTTGCCGTCCAATCCATTGGCATACGATCACGAGCTGTTTTTACAATGTAAATACTATTATTTTTTTCCGCAATATAATCAATATATAACCGGCTTCCCTTTCCAAGCGGCACACCGTCAAGTTCTATATAAATGGGGACCAAATGCTTTGACGATTTGACCTCATACCCTGCTCGCTCAAGTAAAATAATATTCTCGTCATCAGGTAAAAGCTCTGCGCCTTTGCCCAGCTTCAGACGGTTCACACTAGCAGGCTCGTGCAGCCACCGATAAAATGCTCGTAATAGCCATATCACCAGCACGCCGCCTGCAATAAACATAATAATCCAATCACCGTAAGTACCCACCAGCATCCCCCGCTCGCAAATGGTTTCTTCACTTAATCGTTCGCTAAGATGGGGGCATTTTCCTGTCTGGGTTATCAACCGAACGTTTGTTTGCTTTTCTATAGTCTATCAAAACATATAGGTCTCTGTAAAGAAAAAAGATGCCCGTGCAGTTATATACCTGCTTGGCATCCTTCCCGGTGCTTCATTTTATTTATTCACAGTAAAAGTCTCATTCGCTTGTTTCACTAGCTCAATTAGTGCTTGTTCATCAGGAACATCACTATTCGGCTCTGCTGACCATTTCCAATAAGCTAAAAATTCAATGTTTCCTTCGCCGCCCGTGATCGGTGAGAACGTAACATCCTGTAAGGCATATCCGAGCTCAGCGGCAGTAGTCAAAACGGTTCGCAATACATCCTTATGAACATTAGAATCACGTACTACGCCTGATTTACCTACTTTCTCGCGCCCTGCTTCGAACTGCGGCTTGATAAGCGCAACAATACCCGAATCTACAGAAAGCAATCCAGCTAAGGCAGGTAATATAAGTTTCAAAGAGATAAATGAAACATCAATTGTAGCAAAGGTTGGAGATGGACCGATTAAATCTGCGGGCTGTGTGTAGCGAAAATTTGTACGCTCCATCACATGAACGCGCTCATCCTGTCGAAGTGACCAGTCGAGCTGATTATAACCAACGTCAATTGCATACACATATGCCGCCCCATTTTGAAGAGCACAGTCCGTAAAACCTCCAGTTGATGCTCCAATATCAAGCATCACACGATCCTTCAAATCAATATCGAATTTCCGAATCGCTTTTTCCAGCTTAAGACCGCCGCGACTTACATACGGATGTAAGGCACCTTTTACTTTAATGTCTGCAGTACGGGCCACTTTCATTCCGCTTTTGTCGACTGGCTCGTCATTTACAAGCACAAGTCCTGCCATCAGAGCTGCTTTCGCTTTTACTCTGCTCTCATAAAAACCGCGCTCCACCAGCAGCACATCTATTCTTTCTTTCGCTGAAGCTGTCGTTGTCATCTTTCTCCTTCGAACGTTACTGTTGTCCAGTAACTCGCTTAATACGGCGTGGCAGCATCGCTTTCATCTCTGTTGCAACACGCTCCGCTGTCAGGCCAACTTCGCGTCTCTGCTCTTTGATCGAACCATGCTCCACAAAAATATCAGGAACACCGATAATCCGAACAGCGACTCCGTAAATGCCTTTCAGCGAATAAAACTCAAGAATGGAGCTCCCTAAACCGCCTAGCTCTGAACCTTCCTCGAGTACAATCATATTCTTGCCTTCCGCTGCAAGCGATAATAGCATTTGTTCATCAAGCGGTTTTATGAAACGTGCATTGACGATTCGAACATTCATGCCTTCGCGTTTTAGAAGCTCAGCAGCTTCTTCCGCGACCTGAAGCATTGGACCGATAGCCACAATGACACTTGAATCGCCTTCGCGAACCGTTTCCCAAGAACCAATCGGAAGAGCTTGTGGATTAGCATCCATTTGAACACCTAAGCCAGCTATCCGCGGATAACGAACGGCTATCGGGCCGTCATCATAATCAACCGCAGTCTTGAGCATCTGTCTTAGTTCATTCTCATCCTTCGGCATCATGATAACCAAGTTCGGTATATGTCTAAGGAATGCTATATCATACACACCGTGATGGGTCTCCCCGTCTGGTCCGACAAAGCCGGCACGGTCGATTGCAAATATAACGTTAAGGTTTTGACGGCAAATATCATGTACGACTTGGTCGTAAGCACGTTGCAAGAATGTAGAGTAGACAGCAAATACTGGCTTCATACCTTCCATTGCTAAAGCGCCTGACATGGTAGCGGCATGCTGCTCTGCAATACCTACATCGATCATGCGATTTGGGAATTTCTCAGCGAATTTGAGCAACCCTGAGCCTCCTGGCATTGCAGGTGTAACAGCTACAATTCGTTCATCCTTCTCAGCAAGCTGTATTAACATTTCACTGAAAACATCTGTATAAACAGGTGGTCCCACCGCTTTAACAACTTGACCTGATTCGATCTTATATGGCGTAATACCATGCCATTTGAAAGAATCCGCTTCAGCAGGTGAATATCCTTTGCCTTTGACAGTCAATACATGCACGAGAACTGGTCCTGGCATGGAATCTGCTTGACGCATAATATCGATGACTTGCTCAACATCATGTCCGTCTACCGGTCCCAAATAAGTAAGGCCAAACTGTTCAAACAAGATTCCGCTGACAAGCAAATATTTCAAGCTATCTTTGAAACGTTCTGCTGTTTTAGCAAGTTTACCGCCAATAGCAGGTACTTTATTCAAAAGCTGCTGTAGCTCATCTTTAGCTTTATGATAATGACGATCTGTACGGATTTTGCCTAAATAATGATGAAGCGCTCCTACATTGGGGGCAATGGACATCTCATTATCATTTAATACGACAATCAGATTTTTCTTCTCATGACCGATATGATTGAGTGCCTCTAATGCCATACCGCCAGTTAAGGCTCCATCACCAATTACGGCAACCACTCGATTTTTCTCGCCTTTCAAATCGCGGGCAAGAGCCATACCCATAGCGGCAGATAAGGAAGTACTGCTATGTCCTGCTTCCCAAACATCATGTTCGCTTTCGTCACGTTTAATGAACCCGCATAAGCCTTTATATTGACGCAACGTATCAAACCGATCCATACGGCCTGTTAAAATTTTGTGAACATAGGACTGATGTCCAACATCAAAAATAAACTTATCAGTAGGACTATTGAATAAATAATGCATGACAAGCGTCAACTCTACAACCCCAAGGTTGGGAGCAAGATGACCACCTGTAACGGAAAGCTTCTCAATTAGAAATTGTCGAATTTCATCAGCCAAAGTCTCTAGCTGTGCGATTGTCAAAGTTTTCAAGTCTTGAGGTCCGTTAATCTGTTCAAGCAGCACGTGACTTTCCTCGCTTTCGTGGACAGCTTATATTTAGTTAATTGCTGTCCCATGGGCATCTACATTTTTCCTATTATAGCATAGAGCTGTAATATTCCCAACAGCTTTGAAGCTTTGGTCTTGATCTAATGGTCTCGTTTAACCAGATAATCTGCGATTTCCAGTAAACGATCAGGAGCTTCAAAACCAGCTTCAAGCACAGCTGACTTCGCTTCTTGTGTCAGTTTTTCAACCTGTGCCTTGCTTTCTTCTAGTCCGATGAGAAAAGGATAGGTAACCTTATTCTGCTCGACATCACTATTTGTCTTCTTGCCTAGCTTCTGTTCATCGCCGATCAAATCTAAGATATCATCCTGGATTTGGAAGGCCAATCCTATATTGCGGCCATATTGTGCTAACAGCTCAAGCTGCTTCTCAGTAGCCCCACCAATGCGTCCGCCTGCTGTTACAGAAAAAATAATTAAATCACTTGTTTTATGAAGATGAATGTATTCAAGTTCATTAATCGAAGTAATGCCTTGCTCACCCAGCATATCAGCTACTTGACCGCCAACCATGCCAGGAGCTCCAGCAAGCTTCGCTAAATCTTCAACAATAGCAAGTGCTACATCAGAACTAATCGCGCCTTGACGAGCAGCTTGAGGGATCAAATGAAAAGCGTGCGTAAGAAGTGCATCACCAGCTAAGATAGCCATAGCTTCTCCGAATACCTTATGATTGGTTGGCTTTCCTCTGCGAAAATCATCATTATCCATAGCAGGCAGATCATCATGAATTAATGAATAGGTGTGAATAAACTCAACTGCGCAAGCTACAGGCAACGCTGCATTTTTTGCTTCCTGCTTCCCTAATACAGCTTCGGCAGACGCTAGCACAAGTGCTGGACGAAGCCGTTTGCCGCCTGCTTCAAGTGAATAAAGCATCGCTTCCTTAAGACGCTCCGGCACATCCCATCCTTTTGGAAGAGATTGACGAAGCGCGTCCCCCGTAAGCTTTGAACATTGTTCTAAATATGCTGTAATTGCTTCCCTCTCGCTCAAGCTTATTCCCCTTTATCATCGTTTACAGCAGCAAACGGTTTTTTCTGGAATCCTTGTTCCGTCTCGATGAGAACTTCAATTTTACGTTCAACCTGCTCCAGCTTGTTTCCACAAAGCTGAGAGAGCTTCATTCCCTCTTGAAACAATTCAATTGCCGCCTCCAGAGGAACATCGCCGTTCTCAAGCTCCGTCACGATTGTATCTAACCGCTCCATTGCCTGCTCAAAAGTAAGCTCGCTATTATTCGTTGCTTCCATTGATTTGATCTCCTCTCAATGACCTGATATGGCAATCTAGCTGACCATCAGCAACCTTCACCTTAATGATATCACCTAGCTGCACATCACCGATCGACTTAATTAATCGTTGCTCACTCTCGTCATATACGAGCCCATAACCGCGAGACATTACTTTAAGCGGACTTAATGCGTCTAGTTGTCTAATCGCACTATGCAGCCTTGCCTTCTTCTCTATAACGGTTGCGGACATTGCTTGCTCTAGACCCTTAGTTGCACTTTGCCAGCGCTTAGCAGCAAATGCGATACGCTCATTAGGATTATGGCCAGCCAATCGCGTTTGAAGCCGTGCAAGCTTTGAAAATCCACGTTCTGCTGTTCGCTTCGTTCGTTGCTCAAGCTGCTCCTTCAGTCGATCGAGCTGTTGGGCTTGCTCTAATAGATATTTGCGCGGATATAAGAAAAATGGCGACCGTCGTATACGCTGGAGCTGCTCTTTATCATCTTGGACACGATATTTTATCGCTTGTACAAGTCTCTGCTGCTGACGCTTTAATTGTTGCTGCAGTTCATTAATGTGTGGAACTGCCAGCTCAGCTGCTGCGGTTGGTGTAGCCGCGCGCAGATCTGCTACAAAATCAGATATCGTAAAGTCAGTCTCATGTCCAACCGCGCTTATGATAGGGATTACGGATTCCGCTATGCTTCTAGCAACAATTTCTTCGTTGAAAGCCCAGAGTTCCTCGAGGGAGCCTCCTCCGCGTCCTACAATTAATACGTCTGCCTCGCCAAAACGATTCATTGATTCAATAGCATTAACAATTGCTGGAGCAGCTTGCTTTCCTTGGACGAGAACAGGGTACACATAAATGGGTATCAATGGATAACGACGACCCAAGGTGATGATAATATCACGTACTGCTGCTCCTGTCGGTGATGTTATAACACCAATTGCACGTGGAAAACGCGGAATCGCCTGTTTGCGCGACTGGGCAAACAGACCTTCCGCATCTAATTTGCTTTTCAGCTGTTCAAAAGCCAAATAAAGACTTCCAATACCATCCGGTTGCATAGCTGTCGCATAAAATTGATAATTCCCATCACGTTCATAGACAGAAACATTACCTCTTGCCATTACTTTCATCCCTTCTTTGGGGATGAATGGAAGACGCTGATTATGTGACGCAAACATAATACACTTCAGTCTGCTATCGCTGTCCTTAAGTGTGAAATACATATGTCCGCTAGAATGATGAGTGAAATTCGATATTTCACCGCGAAGCCAAACATCACCTAGAATGGAATCGGATTCCAGCTTCATCTTGATATATCGATTTAATTCTTTAATGGAATAAATACGTGGCTGATCCGCCATGCCAAACGTCACTCCTTGATTCCGTTTGCCCTTTTTGCTGCTGTTATCGTATTTTTCATTAGCATCGTTATTGTCATAGGACCAACTCCACCAGGTACTGGTGTAATGAAACCCGCAGTCTCAAGACAATCATCAAAATCAACATCCCCGGCAAGCTTGCCATCAGCGAGACGATTAATTCCTACATCAATGACGATTGCGCCTGGCTTCACAAATTTGCTGTCTATTGCTTTTGCTTTTCCAATCGCTACAACAAGGATATCCGCTTGTTTTGCAAGCTCTTCCATGTTAGCCGTGCGCGAATGACAAATGGTTACGGTTGCGTTCTCACGAAGAAGCAACATCGCGACAGGCTTGCCGACAATATTGCTTCTTCCGATGACTACTGCATGTTTGCCAGAAATATCAACACCGCTGCGTTTAATTAGTTCAATCACACCGGCTGGTGTGCATGGCAATAAGCTATCATCTCCAATAACTAGATTGCCTACACTCTCAGGATGGAAGCCGTCTACATCTTTGTCAACATGAATGGCATCAATAACAGCCTTCTCGTTAATATGCTTTGGAAGCGGTAATTGTACAAGAATACCGTTTATCGAGGATTGATTATTCAACTTGTCAATAACAAGCAGAAGTTGTTCTTCAGTCGTATCAGCCGGCAAGCGATGTACCTCGGAATAAAAACCAAGCTGCAAGCAAGCCTTCTCTTTTGATCCAACATATACCTTTGAAGCTGGATCTTCACCCACAAGAACAACCGCTAGACCAGGAGTGATCCCCTTTTCTCTTAAAGTTGCGGTTTCTGAAATCATTTCCTCACGTATTAAATCAGATATTTTCTTGCCTTCAATAATTTGTGCAGACATTGCGCAATTCTCCTTTTGCATCGATGTATGAACTCATTTACAGATTCGATTAAGATTTCAACTCTTCAATTTCCTCCATAAGCTTGCCTAAAACACCATTAACGAATTTCCCTGATTCTTCTGTTCCAAAATGCTTTGCTAGATCAATCGCTTCATTGATTGCAGCTTTTGGCGGAACATCATCGCGGAAAACCATTTCATAGCAAGCCAAACGCAATACTTGACGATCGACTCGTGACAAACGGTCTACCTGCCAGCCCGTCAAAAACTGTTGCAGCATACCATCGATAGCTTGCTTGTGCTCCATAACGCCTAACACGAGCTCTTGCGCAAACTCATCTGTACTGCCAACTTCGGATGGGTCAGCGCCTATTTCATTTTCTTGGCGAAGCTCGTCCATTAACATATCTACTGCTTCCGTTGCGGAAACCTCGTTCATTTCCATTTGATACAAGCTCGACACTGCTATTTCTCGTGCTAATCTTCGTTTCATGTGACCTCCGCGGCAACTTTATAGCCAATTAAATTGATTCTTGCTTAATCTATGCTGTAGATAAAAAAACCTATGATCTCCTCCCTGCCCCGAATAAGCGGCTATCCGGATTCCGGAGTACGGAGGAGACCACAGGATCATTTAAAGGGTCTAAATCTTTCCAACAACGAATACCAAAGCCGTTGCATTGGAAAAATAGGTCCGTTGTTTAATTCCTTTTGTTTGCCGATCGAATAGCCTATAAAGACAAGCAGCCCTACAAAGAGCATGTCCCAAAAACCAACAAACAAATATAAAAATCCAAAAAACAATCCCGTCGCCGCGCCAAAAACACGCTTTCCATAAATAGCCAAATATTCCCGCCACATCGACAAACTCACCTCTATTCCACGCGACTCTTAAACGTGCCTGATTGAATGATGTTCGCAACATATACGGCTACATTCGTTACAGGTATACCGGCAATATCCTCTACATGATCTTTGACAGCCCGCTGGATTTCTTCGGTCAATACCGGTATCGAGCTTTCACCATCGACAACTGCACGAATGACAATTTCAATACCAGCATCAGTTGCACGAATGCGCACACGCAAATCCTTGACACCCTTCTGACGTGAGGCTGCTTTAAGCGCCAAGTTTTCGATGGTTTCCAAAGAAATACGAATATCACCGAAATCTGTTCTTTGATCGATGGATGGAGCCGATGCTGAGCCACGTTTAAGCGATACGATCAAGAATCGCAAGCTTAGAATAAAGAGGATGATACTAACAATTGTAAATGTAATTTGTATGGAATCACGACGATATAATTCATCTACTAAATCGTTCGCCAGATCGTAAGAAATCAGGCCAAATCCTACACAAAGCAAGAAAATAGACAGACATCCAATTACGATACTGAATAAAAACAAAAGCAGCTTGTCCACGACCTTAATCAACGTAGCGTCTCCTCCTGTCTAGCCGAATGAAAACCCCCTAGCGCCGAGCGGCATGCCCATTCACGAGGGGGTTTACGGGATTAAATTAATTATTCATTATCTATTTAACTCTAAGGTTTTGCTCTTCTTCTTCCGGTTTGTCAGGCGTTTTGAAATGCACATCGTGAATATGTACGTTCACTTCAACAACGTGGAGTCCCGTCATCATCTCGATAGAGCGTTTTACATTGCGTTGAATTTCCGAAGCGATTTCTGGTATCCGATTTCCATACTCAATAATGATGGAAACGTCTACAGCAGCTTCACGTTGGCCAACTTCAACCTTAACGCCTTTGGATAAGTTTTTACGACCAAGAAGCTCAACAATGCCACCGGCAAATCCGCCGCTCATTCCCGCAACGCCATTCACTTCAATCGTAGCTAATCCAGCGATGACTTCGATAACTTCAGGTGCAATTTGAATCGTGCCAATATCCGTTTTCTCAAACTCCGCAGCGATCGTACTCATGATGGTTGTACACCTCCTTAAAGTTCCGCGTACTCGGTTTATAGGCCGAGTTATTAACTGCTTCTTGTTAATATACTATAACATTCGGCATGAAATATGACAAACTATACTAGTTGTTCACATCTTTATCCTAAGTGCCTTCCGGCGCATTAATATCATGCTCTTCAAGGAACTTAATGTCGAAGTTTCCATCAACGAATTTGGGATGGTTCAGAAGCTTCATATGGAATGGAATCGTTGTCCGAATACCTTCGATAGAAAATTCAGACAAGGCCCGCTTCATCCGCGCAATCGCTTCTTCACGGTTAGCGCCCCAAACAATGAGCTTCGCAATCATGGAATCATAATGTGGAGAAATGGTATACCCTGGATACGCTGCGCTGTCTACCCGAACACCTGCGCCTCCAGGCGGCAAGTAAAATTGAATGGTTCCCGGAGAAGGCATGAAATTTCTCTCGGAATCCTCCGCATTGATTCTGCACTCAATTGACCATCCATTAATTTTCAGGTCATCTTGTGTGAATGAAAGAGGATTTCCTTCCGCTACCGATATCATTTCTTTAATTAAATCCACGTTTGTGATCATCTCAGTAACAGGATGCTCTACTTGAATACGCGTATTCATTTCCATAAAGTAAAACTTCTCGTCCGGTCCAAGCAAGAACTCTAGTGTACCAGCACCGGAATAGTTTACGGCTAGAGCTGCACGAACTGCAGCTTGACCCATCTTCTCACGAAGCTCTGGAGACAAGACTGAGCATGGTGCTTCTTCAACCAGCTTTTGACGTCTGCGTTGTACGGAGCAATCACGCTCAAATAGATGTACAGCATTGCCATGCTTGTCGGCAATAATTTGGATTTCAACGTGCTTCATGCCCGTCAAATATTTCTCTAAGTATACGCCAGCATTCCCGAATGCTTTCTGAGCTTCCTGCTGAGCAGTGGTAATTTGTTGAACCAGAGTCGTTTCATCCTCTGCAATACGGATACCTTTACCGCCGCCGCCTGCTGTAGCTTTAATAATAACGGGGTAACCAATGTCACGAGCGATGATCAATGCATCCTCCATGCTCTCGACAAGACCGTCAGAGCCAGGAATGATAGGTACATTCGCAGATTTCATTGTTAGCTTGGCAATCGCCTTATCGCCCATCCGATTAATAGCATCCGGAGATGGTCCGATAAACGTAATGTTGCATGACTCGCAAATTTCTGCGAAATCCGCATTTTCAGCGAGAAAGCCGTAACCAGGATGAATAGCATCACATTCCGTGATGGTGGCTACGCTCATTATATTAGTCAAATTCAGATAGCTGTCTTTAGATGCTGTCGGTCCGATGCAATAAGCTTCATCAGCTAACCGAACATGCAAGGAGTCGCGGTCGGCTTCGGAATAGACAGCAACGCTGCTAATTCCTAGCTCGCGACAAGCGCGGATAATTCTGACCGCAATTTCACCACGATTTGCAATTAATATTTTGTGGAATTTCACGTAGGAACCCCTTTCAAACGACTGTTTCCATGTTCGGACGTTCATTCTCTTCTTATTCTGGTTTAACAAGGAACAGCGGTTGTCCATATTCTACAAGTTGACCGTTTGTTACTAAGATCTCAACGATTTCCCCGCGTACCTCTGCTTCAAGCTCATTCATCAGCTTCATTGCTTCCAAAATACAAACAACGCTTTTCTCATTGACACGATCGCCAATTTTCACATATGCGCCTGCTTCTGGAGTCGGTGAACTGTAGAAAGTACCTACCATTGGTGACACGATCTGATGCAAATGATCAGTCGAAGGACTTGCTGGTGCTGTTTCTTGTACAGCTTGAATCTGTCCTGCTTGCGGAGCAGGCTGAGACACAGCAGGTGCAGGCGCGTATGTATGCATAAGTGGGGCAGCTTGCACATTCACCACTTCTGTTTTGCCAGGCTTGCGGATGAGCAGGCGTGTCCCTTCGTTTTCGATTTCCAGCTCATGAACGGAAGTTTGATCAACCAATTTGATCAGCTCTTTGATCTCGCTCAACTTGAACATGAATATTTTCACTCCTTAGATTTGCGATTACTAAAATGGTTTACTCGGCATCTTATCATTATTATGTTTCTATGCCAATCTATCCAAAACCTTCACATAACGTTTAACATTATATCATAAACAAGCCTGAACACGAATCATTTTTTGTATTTCCATGTGATGGGTCAAAAAAAAGTTCCTGTCACCTACAGCTGACACGCTGTAGAAGACAGGAACTTTACTAATGTGAAGAGCTATTCGTTAATATAACGAACAGATACTTGATCAGCGCCAACTTCCATTGTATCCATAACCAGTTTAATGATATCAGCCGCTTGTTTCTTCTCTAGTTTCTCACTGGATACAACTACTTTGAATTGGTCGCTCTCCTCGTCTATGACAGCTACCTCATACTGTTTCATTAATTCCGTCTCTAAGCCTGTAATTTTCGATGATTTATCTTCAAACTTGCTAAGCTCCTCAGCTGCTGCAATCGCATCCTCTTGCTTGTTTGTAACCTCTGCCATTGCTGCCATAATGCGATTCTCAGTATCTGCATTTTTCAATTCCCGCTTAGCAAGCAGATCGCCGAAGTATCCGCCTAGGGCACTTCCTTGCTCCTCCCACTGATTCAGAGCTTCTTTATCCGCTTCGCTAAGCAATGAATCGGCATCCCCTGGTTTCACTTGGTTTACAACTAATCCATCGCCGCCTGCTGCTGCTTCTGTCGCATTCCCTGCAGCCTTTTCTGTTTGTGAGCTGTCAGTCAGTACATCTGACGTATTCGTGTCCTGCGTAAATAGATAATAAGCAGATAATACCACCATCAAGCTAAGCATTGATACGAGCCACACCGTTTGTCTTTTCGTGTTCATTTGAACACCCTCCCCAACTCTTCATTTTATTTTATTGTTTACTAGGTACTACTGAGATTCGGTTGATCGGTACATTAAAGCCTTTCTCTACGGCACTGATAATAAGGCGTCTTACTGTTATGTTTTCTGCGCCTTTAGCGACAATAAGAATGCCGCGAATATGCGGATTGATCGTTTTGGTCACAATCGGCTTCTGTTCCCCCGATACCTCATACATGACTACTTGCCCATTTTTCGTTATCGAGGTAATATGTCTGCGGCCGCCATTCCGGTCATTCTCATCGGTTATGGATTGCGTCTCATCCTCATTGCTCTTGTATATCGTCTCTTCCGTTGAATCGATTGTAATTAGAACATCGACTGTACCCACACCAACAATTTTCTCCAGAATCTCCTTCAGTCTTGTTTCCAAAGGATGCTCTATCGCTTCGAACGGAGAGCCCGATGAACTCGAACTATTCCATGCAGCTTCCGTTTGCGGTGGTGGATTGGGATCCTGCGCCGACGGTTCAACCTCTTTAAAGGTGAGAAAAGAATTCATAATCATTAGCGCTGCGCCAATTCCGCCAACGATTAGCAAAATTCGCAGCGTCCTCACCCGCTTCGGGCCGCTGGGTCCGCCGCCAACCGCTGCTTCTATGCTTTCCAGCCATTTGGCCACCGCGCCATACCTCCTCTCCATACTTGAAATCTATCGTGAATCGTTTTGTACCGCAGGCTGCCTTATGACAACTTTTTTGGCATCAACACCCCAGCCTTGTACAATTATTCCGCTAATAAGGACATTCATCTCTCCACCAACTTCTGACCATTGCGTATCGCCTTGTTGAAACTCTGATTTATCTGCATCGTCCGCAGCTGTTGAATTCGTTTCCGATTGGTCTCCAATTTCACCTTGATGTTCAATTTCTATATCAACGATGACGGGCATCACTTCTTCCACCGTTTTTCCATCCTTCATCAGTCCATTTTTCTGTTCAGTTGCTTTGAGCGTCACAATAACTCCGTCAATATAAGGAATCTGCTTGCCAGAGTGGTTGACCCACTTCAACAATACGTCAACGGAATCAATTGTTGCCTTCGTTCGCTCTGCGACTTCGTTTTGAATCGAAGCTTCCAATGTTTTTTCCATAAGCTTGGCAGCTTCTAGATTTCGTTTTTCGCTCATCTGCTCACCGTCTTGCGTTATTTTTGCTAGACTTGTCATAGTAGATTTGCTTGCCATCTCCTTATCGCTCCACTGCTGCATTCCCTCGTCCAGCTTGGAGCCAATATCGCTTTGCACCAGCTTCAAAATCGGAGATAGAATGGTTAATAAAATAAATAGCCCCACTACGAGACGCGCATATCGCTGCATCGCTTTGTTCGGAAGCAGAAGCTCGACAAGCACCGCAAGCAGTATGATTGCGATTATGTCTCTAAGCCAGTCGCTTAACCAAGCAACCACAGCATCAGCCCCTTCCTCATCGCACCATCAGCGAAGCATTTCCCGCGGTTAATATGATCGTTACAGCAAGGAAAAACATGAGACTGACTGCCGCCAGCGCAGCAAAGATAAAAATCATCGTCTTTCCAATTGTCTGTAGGCATGTAACAATCGGCGATTCTCCGAGCGGCTGCATAATGGCAGCCGATATATTGTAAATGAGTGCAAGCGTTAAAATTTTGATGGCAGGAAAGGCGCTGATGAAGAGCAATATGATGACGCCAGCCAGTCCAATCGCATTTTTCGCAAGCATAGAAGCAGAAATGACAGTGTCGGCTGCATCTGAGAACATTCGCCCAACTACGGGAACGAAATTACCAGTTACAAATTTAGCTGTCCGCAGTGTAACCCCATCTGTTACTGCACCTGTTGCTCCCTGCACCGAAATAACCCCGAGAAAGATGGTGATCAACACCCCCATCACACCGACAGCAATCGTCCGAAGCAAGTTTGCCAGCTGTGTGACTTTGAATTTTTCCGATAGGGAACTGGCAATGTGCAGTACGGCTGAAAAGAACAGAAGCGGAAATACGATTGTATAGATGAGTGTTCCAACTGCATGTATCATGAAAATGATTAAGGGGTGAAGCACCGATACGGTAACGACGTTCCCCATAGAGGCTAACAGTGTCAACAGAAGCGGAACCATCGCTAGCATGAATTGAATCATGCTCTCAATTGCACCCTTGGCATAGTCAATTGCCACATGGAAGCTATTAACGGCAATAATGATCAAAACCATATAAGTTATGGAGTAGGCCACTTTACTCACAGCGTTTCGTTCAAAAGCATTTTGCAGCGTCTCCAGCACCATGCTGAATACCGTAAGCATAATGATCGTAACGAGCAGCTTCCCGTTATAGAGCACTTCATGCCAGAAATAGCCTAGCAGCCCTTTCAACATATCTGTCAGTTTAAGTCCTTTGCCGCCTGGTATAACCATTTCCATAAAGCTAGGAATCTTTTGCTCTGGGAAAAATCCGCCGTACTGACTGCGAAGCTCGTTCCAATAGGATTCAACTGCATCCGTCTCTAATCCGTTGATTTGGTCCTTTGTAAGCTCTTTTGAGAGCTGTTCAACCTCTTTGTTCTGATCAAGAGCAGGCGCCCCTTGCGTGCCAGTTCCTGCATAGCTAATATTCGGGACGAATGAAAAGAGTATCAGGGCTGTAAAGATGAAGAGCATCAAATGGGCCCGCTCTTTGGCGGAGGTGAGCTTGATCATGGTCTCAGCTCCCATCCGGCAGCAAGCCAATTACCGTCTCTACGATCACGCTAATGATCGGCACAGCCATGACGAGTATAAAGATCTTTCCTGCAAACTCAATTTTTGAAGCGATGCTTTCTTGACCTGCGTCTCTTACAATCTGTGCACCAAATTCCGCAATGTAGGCGATCCCGATTATTTTCAAAATCGTCTTTAAGTAAATGGACGGAATACCTGATCGCAGAGCCAAATCCTCAAGCACCGTGATGACAATCTCTATTTTGCCGATCAGATACAGGAAGATGAAGATCCCTGTAAATGCGGCGAGTAAAAATGCGAACAGCGGCTTTTGCTCCCGAACCACTAGAATAAGTACAGAAGCCATCAGACCAAGTCCGACAATTTGAATCATTTCCACTTTACTCACCCGCTTGACAGCACGTCCGACAGAAGACGCCTACTGGAACAAAAATATTGTCTTGATCTCCTGAAACAGTTCATTAAGGAGCCGAACAACCATAAACAGCACGACAACGAAACCAATTAATGTTACCCAATGCGCCATATCTTCTTTTCCCATCTGCTTCAGAACCGAGTGAATCATTGCGATTACAATCCCGATTCCAGCAATTTGGAAAATGGCGCTCACATCCATGTCCATCCCTGCGGCACCCCATTACACCATCAAAATGACGATCAGCACAGCGATCAAAATACCGAGACTTTTCCACATTTTCTCGTAACGCCCTTGATCGTCTCTCGCTGCGTCCTCCTCTGCTTTCAGCTGCAATAATGCTAAACGAATATGTTTCATTTGATCTTCCTTATCGCTAATTCCAAGCGTTGATCCCAATCTGATGAGTGCAGCTTGCTCATTGGCACGCATAGATGTTGCTCCCCACTGCGATTTAACGGCCTGCTCCCAGCTGTCGCGAAAGGTTAAGCTCTCGCTCTCCATAATACCGCTTGCCGCTTTTCGGAATAGTGATGCCAGCGGTTCCGGGGTCGCCGAAGCCGTTCTCTCTAGAGCCTCAGGCAATGGAGTGTGACCATATCCGATTTCGGTCTCCAGCCGCTGCAGCGCATGAGCGAGCTGACGCAATTGCCTTGGACGTTCGGCAAATCTAGCTGCTTGCTGAAATCCAATCATCGTCCCTGCAAATAATATAAGGACGGCGCCAAGCAGCTTGATCATGGATCATCAGCTCTAAGCCTTGCAGGCCACGCCGGAACACGATCTGAGGCAGTGCGGCTCGCTGAGGTTGTCCGTCCAATGGCTTCCGCAGGTACAACTCGGTGCATGATTCCCTGTTCTGTTCTTTTCAGCTCAACGACATAAGTAAATGCCCCCTCGTCGAGCAACTTCCGCAGTACTGGTCTTCCTCTTGCTTCCTGCAAATCGAATGCATGCGCGGTTGCGACAACGCTTATTCCTGCATGGCTTGCTTCGCGAATGGCTTCACCGTCCTCTGGCCTGCCGATCTCATCTGCGATAAGCACCTCGGGCGACATAGAGCGCAGAAGCATCATCATGCCTTCCGCTTTCGGACAGGCATCCATCACATCTGTCCTTGGACCGACATCAAAGGTTGGAATGCCGCGTACGCAAGCCGCAATCTCAGAGCGCTCATCAACAACCCCTACCTTCTTGCCTTGCCAGTTCCCAGCTTCGAGGCCTGGCCATAAGCCATAGCTTACTGATCTAGCAATATCTCGTATAAGCGTCGTCTTTCCTTGCTGCGGCGGAGCTAATATGAGCGTCGAGTGCAGCGTTTTTTTCTCGCGGTCAATCAGCTTAGGCAGCAAGTGTGCACTAGCTCCAATTACCTCTCTTGCAACCCGAATATTAAATGCGCCGATATCACGTATGCCTCTTACTACACCGCTGTCCAAAATCGTTCTGCCTGCTAGTCCGATGCGATGGCCTCCTGATACGGTAATAAAGCCTCTGCGCAGCTCTTCTTCCATCGCATATAATGAATAATTCGTAATGCGTTCTAGAAGCTTCCGACATGTCTCGGCCGATGGCTTATATGCCCCGTCTGCTGATTGTCGAAGTGTGCCGTCCAGCATCAGGAATCGGGATTGTCCCCGAAATCCGATTTCCAGCGGTCTTCCCTCTCGAATTCGTATCTCCTCAAGCTGCTCTTGTGTTTGAGTAGGGAGACGTTCGAGCAATGTTTTCAGCTCCATTGGTAGCAAATGTACGACTCGTGCCAGCATGGCTTCATCACTCCTAGATGTTTGTCCTTCGTAATTCCTATTTGTATGCCCATAGAGCGAAAATATGTCTCCAACTTGTACAATTGCTAGATTGACAGACTATTATTTTTTTAAAATACCAATCATCAAACAAATTACACCTGCACCCACCCATAGGAACTTGGATGGTGACAGCTTATCCGACAATCCAACGAGTCCAACTGTCGTTGTCGCGATCAAAATAAGCGGCCCAACCAGCGCCAGCGATGAATTTACAATCAATGCCTTGTCAATTTGATTTAGTCGAAGCATAAGAATCGCCGCGCAAATCTCTATCGTTCCAGATGTGAGACGCAGTGATGCCATTGTCATTACAACTTTATTGATCACAGTCATATGACCTCCCTTCATGAAAAGGTGTATGGATTATTCATATGCAAGCCTGTCTATATTTCATACCGGGCACCTGCCCACCAAATGCAGCATATAGTGTTGCATGCAGACAAAGCTGAGAAGGGCGGAAGAAATGTTATGCAAGCGCAGGTAATATCTAGTGTTAATGAAGCAAGCTCAGCTAGATTTCATCACAAGACGGCTATTATTGTGGATGTGTTGCGAGCAACCAGCACGATTGTAACGGCAATTTCTGCCGGTGCCTTATGCGTCATCCCTGCAGAGACCGTAATGGAAGCGCGAGCCCTGCAGCGTGAAGGGGATTTGCTTGGAGGCGAGAGATTTTGCAAAAAAATTGCTGGCTTTGATCTCGGTAATTCACCTGAAGAATATACGGAGCAGGTTGTCGGCGGAAAACGTATAGTGCTCACCACTACGAACGGAACAAGAGCCATTCACAAGTCAATGCGAGCCGATTATATTTTGATTGCGTCGATGCTGAATGCGGAAGCTTGTGCTCGATCAGCTATTGAGCTTAGGCGTGATATCGTTATTCTATGTGCAGGCAGTCATGATGAATTTGCTATTGAAGATGGGTTATGCGCGGGGCTTGTTTTAGATAGACTTCATTCTTTAAGCCATTTCCCTATCGAAATGGATGACTTTGGCACAGCTATGCTCGCTCTCTATCGAAATCGAGCGGCGCAGCTAAAAGAAACGATTATGTGCGGGATGAGCGGCAAACGCTTGATTAAGCTTGGCTATAAGCAAGATATTGAAGCATGCTCCTTTGTAGACATCTACAAAGATGCGCCAAAGCTATGTGGGGATCAGCTAATGCGCAATTAAGATTAAGAATAGGCAGTGCATTGCATAAAAAAAGAGCCCTTCCGAAAGCTCGGAAGGGCTCTTGCTCATTATAAAAAAAGGATTAACGACGATCTTGCGGACCACCAACAAAAGCTTGCTCAGCTGTATCAAGACCATATGCGGTATGAAGTGCGCGAACAACGTCATTTAAAGGCTCTGCTGTAATGACGCATGAACATTTAATTTCAGATGTGCTTACCATTTTGATACTTACACCCAGTGAAGAAATCGCTGCGAACATTTTCGCTGCAACTCCAGGGTTGCTGACCATGCCAGCACCTACGATCGAAACCTTAACCAGATCTCCTTCGGATGTGGTTTCACGGAAAGGAACCGCTTTGCGATTGGATTCAATGACTTCAATCGCTTTATCCTTATCGTTGCCAGAGACGGTAAAGGAGAAGTCTGCCTTGCCATCCTGTACACCGCTTTGTACGATGATATCAACATCGATTCCGTTGTCTGCCAATGCGCCAAATACGTTTGCAAGCACACCAGGAACATCCTCTACGCCCAAAATGCTAATTCGAGCCACATTTTTGTCAAACGCGATACCGCGAACGACCACGCCTTGCTCCATGACCGCTTCCTCCTTCACACTTGTACCTTCGTTATGGGTAAAGCTTGAGCGTACAACCAGCTTCACATTATTATGCTTGGCATACTCCACTGCGCGTGGATGTAATACAGCCGCCCCCAAATGAGCCAGCTCCAGCATCTCATCATATGAAATCTCGTTCAGCTTTCTTGCATTTTTCACGACCCGAGGGTCAGTAGAATAAATACCGTCAACATCCGTATAAATCTCGCATACGTCTGCCTTCATCGCTGCTGCCATCGCAACTGCTGTTGTATCTGAACCACCGCGACCAAGCGTTGTGATTTCTCCATCTTCCGTCATACCTTGGAATCCAGCAATAATGACTACATTGCCGCCCTCAAGCGCATGAAATACACGTTCAGGATGAATATTGGTCATCTTTGCCTTGCCATGAACCGCTTCTGTTCGAATACCCGCTTGCCAGCCGGTAAATGAAAGAGCTTTTCCTCCAAGCTGATGAATGGTCATCGAAAGCAATGCGATCGATATTTGTTCACCCACCGTAAGCAGCATATCCATTTCCCGCGCCGGCGGATTTGGATTTAATTGCTTCGACTGATCGATTAAATCGTCTGTTGTATCTCCCATAGCAGAAACGACGACAACAATATCATTGCCTTCTTGCTGCCTCTCAATTATGCGTTTTGCGACGCGCTGCATCCGCTCCGGCGTTCCAACGGAGCTGCCGCCAAACTTCATCACTATCAAAGACAAAGCTGATTCACTCCTAACGTGGCCATATACATACAAGTCAATATTATATCACAACATTTAGCAACATGGGTATAAATAACTGCAAAAAAACCGTCCGCATGATACGGACGGTTCATTTACTACGGCTAACTATGCACGCGAGATGTATTTACCTTCGCGAGTATCAACCAAAAGAATATCGCCTTCGTTAATGAACAATGGCACTTGAACACTTAATCCTGTTTCAACTTTCGCCATTTTTGTAGCGCCTTGTGCAGTGTTGCCTTTAACACCTGGCTCCGTTTCAACAACTTTTAGTTCAACGCTGTTTTGCATTTGAATACCAAGAATTTCACCTTGGTAGCTCGAAATGTTAACATTCATATTTTCTTTCAGGAAATTTAATTCCCACTCAAGCTGTTTCTTGTCCAGGTTGAACTGGTCAAATGTTTCGTTATCCATGAATGTGTATTCCGAACCAGAATTGTACAGATATTGTACTTCACGGTTTTCGATGATTGCGCGGCCAATGCTCTCGCCAGCACGGAAAGTTTTCTCAACAACGTTGCCGTTGCGAAGGTTTTTCAATTTGGAGCGTACAAAAGCAGCGCCTTTGCCTGGTTTAACGTGTTGAAAATCAAGAACGGAGAAAATGTCATTGTCTACTTGTACGGTTAAGCCTGTCTTAAAATCATTTACTGAAATCATTGCTGATTCCCTCCTGAATGAATAGTCCTTAGTCCAGAATGATCAAGTCTTTCGGCGCTAAGGTTAATATTTTAATACCGGTTTCCGTTATAACGATATCATCTTCAATTCGTACGCCGCCGAAGCCGGGTACGTAAATGCCAGGTTCTACCGTTACGGTCATGCCGGGGGTTAAAATCGTTTCGCATTGTTTGGACAATCTCGGCGCTTCATGAATCTCCATGCCTAGCCCATGTCCCGTCCCATGGCCGAATAAATCACCATAGCCGTATTTCGTAATAATATCGCGAGCCAATGCATCCGCTTCACGACCGCTCATGCCTGGCTTGATATTCTCCAGAGCATGGAGCTGAGCTTCCAGCACGATATTGTAAATCTCTAGATGCTTGTCAGTTGGCGTACCAATAAAGACCGTCCGAGTAATATCGGAACAATAGCCCTTGTAATAAGCGCCATAGTCAAGCTTAACGAACTCATTTGTACCAATAATCCGATCACTGGCAACGCCATGCGGCAGAGCCGAACGTTCCCCGGAAGCTACTATTGTATCGAAGGATGATGAGGTAGCGCCATTGCTGCGCATAAACATTTCCATCTCTAGCGCTATATCGGTCTCACGAAGGCCCGGACGAATAACCTTCAAAATATGAGCGAAAGTGTTGTCTGCTAGCTCAGCAGCTTCCTTCATAATTTGCAGTTCAGCTTCATCCTTAATGATACGAAGTCCTTCTACCAGCGCTGGAGCAGGCTCCAACGTAATACCGGACAATGTTTTTGTCCATGCCGTATATTGGCTAAATACGACATGATCCTGTTCAAATGCAAGCTTCATCAGATTGTGCTGAACAAGAAGCTCACGAACATTCTCTAGTGGACTTGACCCGTGCTCGACTATTTCAAATCCGACCGCTTGTTGTGGTGCTTGTGTGCGATAACGGAAATCAGTCAGCAAATAGGCCGCGTTCAGTGTAATCAGAACCATGCCTGATGAGCCTGTAAAGCCGCTTAAGTAGCGACGGTTATGCTCACTTTCGATTAAGATTGCCTCAAAACGGTTTTCCTCCATCAGTTGGCGGAGTCGCTTTACTCTTTCGTTTGGCATAGCAGTTTCACCTTGTCTTTCCTTTTATGATTTTTGCAAATGGCTAACGAGCGCAGTTAATCCCAGCTCATAGCTTTGAGAACCAAAGCCTGCAATTTGACCGACAGCAATCGCTGCAATGACAGATACGTGACGAAACGACTCTCTTTTGTGAATATTGGACATATGAACCTCTATAATAGGCAATCCAATCGTACTAAGAGCATCTCGCAGCGCATAACTGTAATGCGTCCAAGCTCCGGGGTTAATGACGATACCGTCCACTTTTCCATATGCACTATGTATCCGATCAATCATTTCACCTTCATGATTCGTTTGAAAAAATTCAACTTCGACACCAAGTGTCTTCGCTTTATCCTCCAGCAACGATTCAATGAATGCAAGTGTTTCTGTCCCATATACACCCGGCTCACGAATACCGAGCATATTTAGGTTTGGGCCGTTTAAAATCATGATTTTGTGCACTAATGCACCTCCCAAGCAACCGAATCCATCATACCTTCAAAGATCATTAGCCATTTTACCACAAATGTCCGTCGCTTGAGAAGTGAAACTCATGATGAAATCTTCATTGGCTCGCGTGAAGCCTCATCTGTAAACTCGAATGCGATTGAATAGCCAATAAAAACACCCCATAGAAGGGATATACAGAGCTCCGTAAAAAGGGTATTCCAGCCTGCCTGCCAGATTGGTTTCATTATGCCCATCATCGGTCCTACTGCAATAAACAATATGCCCCACCAAACTAAGCCATAAATTATTCCTGGCCATGGACCGTGCAACCGACCAAGAAGTACCTTATAGATAAAGGCGACCAGGATAGAGAGCACAATATAGCTTGCGATGCCGACTACTATTCCCCAGCCCGTCTTTAGGAAGGATGATTTTAAAAAAGGATCGGCAACAAATCCGGGTAGAACCGTCGTAAATTTCATTTCATAGAATACCCAGCGAAGCGTTCCCCATATCAGCCCTGCAAAAAAACCAATTTTGATGCAATACAACCATGGATTTGTATGTTTTTGTCCCTCGTCCTTGCTGCCGGCTTGCTTCTGCCCTGCCATGGTCTTATTCCTCCATTCTGCATTCTGATCTTATCTCAATTTAGTATGCGAAATATTACCGATTCGTAACCCTATATTTTCATGAGCCTCATGATTCCGTCTTGACGGGGACGTTGGCAATTCACCGATAGATCAAGTACAATAGATGTATAAAGCAATCATTTTAATCATCGCAGTATTTCTAGCGATAACCTACTCAAGGAAGGTGACAAGCACTTGCCGCAAGACTCCAGAAGTATATATGGCGGACAAGCGGTTATCGAAGGCGTAATGTTTGCTGGCAAACACGTTAACGTAACAGCTGTTCGACGCAAAAATGATGAAATCGTATTTTACGAGGTTCCTCGAACCTCCCAGCGCTGGGTACAACGTTTAAAGAAAATTCCGCTTGTTCGCGGCGTGGTAGGTATTTTAGAATCAAGTGCGAAGGGATCGCAGCATTTGAACTTTTCGATGGAAGCTTATGCAGAGGATGAGGCTGTCGAAGAGAAAGATCAAGCAAAAGATAACCCCGCTCCCGCTAAGGAAGAGAAGAAATCAAGCGGTTGGAGTCTGAGCATGATCGTCGGCGTTGCCGTTGCAGGCGTCATTTCTTTTATTTTCGGAAAGCTCATCTTTACTGCGGCTCCAGCTGCCATAGAAGAATTGCTATTCTCAGGGGTATTCGATAACAAGGTCGGTCATAACTTATTAGAAGGCCTTATCAAAATCATTTTATTGCTTGGCTATTTATACTTTATCTCCATGACTCCGCTCATCAAGCGTCTTTTTCAGTACCACGGTGCGGAGCACAAAGTGATAAGCGCTTATGAAGCTGGTGCTGAATTAACGGTAAAAAACGTACAAAAGTATAGCCGACTTCACTATCGTTGCGGATCTAGCTTTATTATCTTCACCGTAATAGTCGGTGTTGTCGTTTACTCTCTACCTTTCTTTACTTGGGATTCCATTTGGGAGCGTATTTACATTCGTATTTTGCTGCTTCCACTTGTTCTTGGTTTGTCTTATGAGGTATTGCGCTGGACAAATGCATTGCGAGAAGTTCCTGTACTTCGTTACTTAGGCTATCCAGGGCTTTGGCTGCAACTTCTGACAACCAAAGAGCCGCGTGATGAACAGCTTGCTGTATCCATTGCATCGTTCAATCGGATGCTTGAGTTAGATAAACAAATGAAATAAAGGTTCAACCTATTTAGAAAGGCGGTATTTATAATGAGCAGAGTGCCTAGCAAATGGAATGTAGGGTCAATAACATTGTTAGCATTGCTGGCCATCGGTATTGTATACAGTGTTGTTCTTAATTTTAGCGCCTATATGCTCATTCCTGTTATCGTGCTTGGCGTAATTTTCTGGCTGTATAAATATCCACCGGCTTTTCTGAGAGGCTATGGCTCTACGCAAGGGCGTACGGTGGTCAAGCAAAGCCGAGCTACCGCTGCTAAGGTCGCTAAGAGCAAAACAAAGACTAAAGGCGCGAAGTCCAAAACCGTTCCGTTCCGAGTCATTGAGGGCGGTAAGGATGACGATGATTTGCCTAAATATCATTAACAGCTATACAAAAAAAGGTCAGCAGGCAAATGCCTGCTGACCTTTTTTTGAGGGTTTTCAAATAATCGCTATGTATTATTCGCTTTCCATATCCGTGCGAACGGCACGAAGCTCGTCCAATCGCTGAGAATCACGGTTAAAATATTCGACTAGTGCTTCAATGCAGGTTATCGAATCCCAGCTTAGATGATGCTCGATGCCTTCTACATCCTGATAAATATTCTCATCCTGAACACCAATTGTCGTAAGAAACGATTCTAATAGCTGATGGCGATCAACAAGCCTCTTACCCATCTTCTTGCCTTTATTGGTCAGGACAAGTCCGCGATACTTTTCATAGATTAAATAATTATCCTTATCGAGCTTTTGAATCATTTTTGTGACGGAGGACGGATGAACCTCTAGTCCTTCTGCTATGTCCGAGACACGTGCATACCCTTTTTCATCAATGAGCTTATAAATTCTTTCCAAGTAGTCTTCCATGCTCGGTGTCGGCACTGAAGAACCCCCTAACCAAACTTCTTCACCTTGTTTCCTCGGCGTTACTCTAAGTATCATACACTTTTCGGCATGTTCACTGCAACCTGTTCTCCTTCCCAATTACATTTGAAATCGACTTTGCTCATTAAATTACCAGTTTGAGCACTCGCCCGCCTCCACACACTAAGCTTGATTCATTATTCATTTTCAATATGGGAGGAATGACGGTGAGTACTGCCACTATTGATCGTCCTAAAACAGATCGTTCCACGCTTTCCTTTGTTCCAGAGCTTGTTTATTTTGAACCATCTGCGCTCGATTATCCAAAAGGACAACGGATTTTTGAATGGGTTAAGAAGGAAGGCATTCCATACAGGATGACGACCTCACATAACCGAATTACAAATTTGCCAGGCGATTCCGAGCTCGAAAAATACAGGATCGCCAAGCGAACGCTTGTTGTCGGCATTCGCAAGACATTAAAATTTGATACGTCTAAGCCCTCAGCAGAATATGCCATTCCAATTGCAACCGGCTGTATGGCTCATTGCCATTACTGCTATTTGCAAACCACATTAGGAGCCAAGCCTTATATCCGGATTTACGTTAATATCGATGATATTATAGAGGCAGCAAAGGGCTACATTGAGGAAAGAAAGCCTGAAATTACAAGATTTGAAGCCGCATGCACCTCTGATCCGGTTGGTTTGGAACCCATATCGGGCAGTCTTCGCGAGCTAATCGAATTCATGGGGCAAGAGGAGCATGGTCGACTGCGCTTTGTTACTAAATTTCATCATGTGGACTCCTTGCTTGACGCCAAGCATAATGGGCATACTCGAATTCGATTTAGTGTAAACTCCAAATATGTGATCAAAAACTTTGAACCCGCTACCTCCCGCTTCGAGCAACGTATTGAAGCCGCCGCTAAAGTAGCCAGAGCGGGTTATCCTATGGGCTTCATTATTGCCCCGATTATTTGGCATGACGGCTGGGAGGAAGGCTATGGCGAGCTTTTAGCCTCATTAGACGCTGCTCTCCCTCAGGATGTTAGAAAGGATTTAACCTTTGAGCTTATTCAGCATCGTTTTACGAAAACCGCAAAAGGCGTTATAGAAAAACGATATCCAAAAACGAAACTTGAGATGGACATCGAAAAACGAAAATATAAATGGGGCCGATGGGGTCAAGGCAAATATGTATACCCTGATGAACAAGCAAATGCGCTCCGCATGTTTATATCGGAGCGCATTTTCGAACACTTTCCAGAAGCAAAAATTGAATATTTCACTTAAAACCGCATCTCAATTCTGGTTGAATTAATATTAAAAAGCCAACCATTCAGGCGTAATCATATTCAGCCATATTGTAATCTTCGTCATTTGATCTGTGAACAGAAGCAAACCCATTAGAATCATTACCGCTCCGCCGATTTTCATGACCGTTGAAGAATACTTCAATATCCATCTAGCTGTGCCTAGGAAAAAGGCGAGTACAAAAAATGGTATAGCAAATCCAAGCGCGTAGGCTGTCGTTAATTGAAACCAAGTTCCCGGTTCAGTAGCGGCAAGACCTAAAATAGCAGTAAGTGCCGGTCCCATACAAGGTGTCCATCCTGCTGAGAAGCCAATCCCAAAAATAAATGAGCCCATGTAGCTCGATTTTTTTGGAATGAGATTCATACGACGCTCCTTCATGAGCAGCTGCGGTTGAAAAATACCGATGAGGAATAATCCCATCAAAATAATAAGTACCGCGGATAATTGCCTAATAAGCTGACGATACTCACTGAAAAATTCAGCGAAAACATTTGTTCCATACCCAAGAGCATAGTAAACCGTACAGAAGCCTAAAATAAAAAACAGCGTATGCGACATCGTTCGCATGCGTTTTTGTTTTCCATTTGAATTCTCTTTCAAATCCGTTACTGAAATGCCTGTTATGTAAGATAAATAAGAGGGATAAAGCGGCAAGCAGCATGGCGATATAAAAGATGCAAAGCCGGCGCCAAACGCCAGCCAAATATTAATATCAGACAATTCCTACACCTCGCTTCCTATCAACTACCTGATCGCACTCCTCGGCGGAATGCAAGCAGCAAAAGAAGAATTGCAATAAGCAATAAAACAATCGTACCGCCTGGTGCTAGGTTCCACACACCTGCAATAAGCAATCCGCTTACGACAGCCAGTTCACCAATAATCACAACCGTTATCACACTTTGTCTAAAGCTGCGTGCAAAAATCATACTGCAAGCAGCTGGTATTGTAAGCAATGCAGATACAAGCAAAGCTCCAACTATTTTAATAGATACGCTAATTACGAGTGCAGTGAGCACGCTAATCATAACATTATAAAATTTGATAGGCAAACCGCTTACAGCAGCCGCATCCTCGTCAAAAGTAATTAGAAACAATTCTTTTATTTGCGTACGGATAGCGACAAGCACGATGATCGTAACGGCTCCGATCACATATAAATCCGTGCTGTTAAGGGTTAAAATACTTCCGAACAAATAACTGTTCACATTCATATTGAAATTTTTCCCCATCGTAAATAAGATGGATGCCAGCGCGACACCGCCTGACATAATAATGGCTATGGATAGCTCCGCATAAGTCTTGTATGCTTTCCTGAGCTTTTCAATTGCAAAGGAAGCGATAATCGCAAAGACTAAACCCATGGCAATGGGATAAACCCCTAATAAAAATCCAAGCGCTACACCAGCAATGGACACATGTGATAACGTATCACCAATCATCGCAAGTCTGCGAAGCACAAGAAATAGACCCATTAGCGGTGCGGTTACGCCAATTAGCAGCCCGCCAATAAGTGCCCTTTGAAAAAACTCACTCGTTACGATCTCCAATCAAAACAACCTCTTTCCTGCTCTCCATTTGCTCTCTTAACCCTTTCAAACTGTGTGTCAAATCACTTTCCACACAATCCTGCGTTTCATGCGAATGCTTAATATGAAATTTCAGCTTTCCGTTTTGTGCTGCAGCCTGTTCGCCTAAGTAAGAGCGAATCATTTCTAAATCATGCGACACCATCAAAAACGTAATATTGTGATGCTGATGCATGTGCTTGATCATATGAAAGAAGCTCTCTTGCGTTTCCGTATCAATGCCTACTGTCGGTTCATCAAGTATCAACAACGATGGATTATTAATAAGTGCTCTTGCAAGAAACACTCTCTGCTGCTGACCGCCTGACAGCTGTCCAATACGTTTATCCCTCAGATCATCAATTCCCATAGCATGAAGCGCATCATCACATTTTTTATGGTCAGTTTTCGTTATCTTCTTAAATATTTTATTTCTACCATATAGTCCAGACATCACAACCTCACGAACGGTCGCTGGAAATAAGGGATTAAATGAGTTTTTTTGCGGTACGTAACCGATTCGCTCCCACTGCTTGAACTTATTTACATTCTCACCGAATAATCGGATCTCACCGCTCGTTGGTTTCAGTAATCCTACAATCATTCGCAGCAGCGTCGTTTTTCCAGCTCCATTTGTTCCTATTAAACCGATGAAGTCACGTTCCTTCACCGCAAAACTTAGATTTGAAATAACGTTCTGCTGTTGATAAGAAAAGGAGACGTTCTCCAATGAGATAACCTCTTGGTGGCAGCTAGAAATGGTTGTCGTAATTAGGTTGGATTGTCCCATACTTATCTCTCCTCACAACAATGCGGAGCTTGGTTAGCCCCGCAGGTATGCTTTATTGTTCTATTGTAATGCTTGCACAAGATTTTGCAAGTTCCGTTCCATCAAGGTCAGGTAGGTTTCTCCCGCTTTTTGTTGATCCTTCGTTAAACCTTCTAATGGATTAAGCACCATGGTATCTACTTTCGCTTCGCTAGCTAGTGTTTTAGCCAGCTGATCCGAGACTAATTCTTCAAAGAAGATGTATTTCACGCCATTTTTTTTGACAAACTTCGTTAGTTCGAGCAAGTCCTGAGCGCGTGGCTCTGCTTCTGGGCTTAGTCCCATAATAGCCACTTGATTAAGTCCATAGTCACGAGCTAAGTATCCAAAAGCTTGATGAGAGGTAACAATGTTTTTATCCTTCGTCTGTGATAGCTTAGCGGTATAATCAGCATCCAGTGCTTCTAGCTTTTGCTTAAGAGCATTATAGTTTTTCTCATAGTCTGCTGCATTAGTTGCATCAACCTCAATCAAACTGTTTTTAATATTTTCAGATATAATAAGTGCTGATTTCGGACTGTTCCACGTATGGGGGTCCGAATTGCCATGATCATGATCATCCCCATCTTCATGCTCATGCTCATGTTCATCCTCTGAGCTTGCAATAAGTGTAATCCCTTCGCTCATTTCTTTCGAAATGACTGTACTGTCTTTGGACAAGCCTTTCAGAAAACTATCTACCCAGCTCTCCAAGCCTGCCCCGTGATACAAAAATAATTTCGCATTGGATGCTGTTTCCAAATCACGGCTTTTTGGAGTCCAATCATGCGGCTCCACGCCAGCTGATACGAGATTGACTACATTAACATGTTCTCCCCCAATTTCCGATGCAATAAAATATAAAGGGTAAAAACTAGTCACGACACTAATCTTTTGGTTTCCATCTGAATCCGTTGTATGACCTGAAGAACCTTGTTGATTAGTGCTATTAGCATTGTTTCCGCATGCTGCTGCAAATATAAGAAGTGCTGTTAGCAGCAAGCTTAGCGCTGAAAATCGAATTGATTTCTTAATTGCGATCATTTAAGTAGTCTCCATTCTGTTTTTGTTCTTGTTCGTAATCGTTACTATTACGATTTGTATTATACGATGCTAGAATTGGGCTGTCAACCATAGGTTTTGAATTCATTTTCAATTCATAAAAAAAAGAGAAGTCCGCAGCTATCACTAGCGCTTACTTCTCTTTGTTTCTATTTTTAAGCATATTATACTTGGAAGCTTAGCTATTTATTTTACAACTGCTCCGTTTGGCATCTCTTCCGGCACACTCGCAAGCGTCAGCTGATCACCGTGCGATGCTGCAAGAATCATACCTTGTGACCATTCACCGCGCAGCTTGACGGGCTTCAAGTTTGTTACACAAATGACTTTGCGGCCAACCAGCTGCTCAGGTGTATAGAACTTCGCAATTCCCGAAACAACCTGACGCTGCTCGTAACCAAGGTCAAGCTGCAGTTTCATCAGCTTATCAGCTTTTGGAACGGGCTCCGCTGCAATGACTTGCGCTACTCTTAGCTCAACCTTAGCGAATTCATCAATCGCAATTTCTTCTTTGGTCTCTGCTGGAGGTTCAACTGTCTTACTGGTTGTGCCCGCTTCCGGTGCAGCAGGCGCGTTTTCGGCAGGTTGCTCCGTTTGAGCTCCGCCGCCCATTGCAGCCGCGATAAAAGCAGACTCTTCCGCTGTATCCAGTCTCGGGAATAGAGGTGCGCCTTTGCTAACCTTCGTTCCGCCAGGCAGTAAGCCAAATTGCTTCGTGCTCTCCCATGACGTTAGATCGCCCGGCTCAAGCCCTAGCTGCTTCCACATTTCACGTGGAGCATGCGTTAAGAAAGGCTGCAACAAAATCGAAACAATACGAAGGGACTCAGCCAAATGATGCATCACCGATGCCAGCTCGCCGTTCTTCGACTCATCCTTAGCTAGTGTCCAAGGCTGTGTCTCGTCAATGTATTTGTTTGTACGGCTCACAAGCTGCCACAAAGCAGAAAGTGCAACCGAGAATTCCATATTTTCAAGCGCTTCTTCAACTGTTGCAACCGTTTCGCCTGCAAGTTTTTGCAAAGTTTCGTCAAATGCAGTTACCGTACCCGCAAAAGCTGGGACAGCGCCATCGAAATATTTATCGATCATCGCAACCGTACGGTTAAGCAGATTACCCAAATCATTCGCTAAATCAAAGTTAATCCGTTCAACGAAATTTTCTGGTGTAAACGTACCATCAGCGCCGAATGGCACCTCGCGGAGCAAATAATACCGAAGCGCATCCAAGCCATAACGGTCAATCAGCATGACTGGATCGACAACATTACCTTTGGATTTCGACATTTTACCATCCTTCATCAATAGCCAGCCATGCGCAAACACCTTTTTCGGTAGAGGAAGGTCTAACGCCATAAGCATAATCGGCCAATAAATCGTATGGAAACGAACAATTTCTTTCCCTACTAGATGAACATCTGCTGGCCAGAAGTTGCGGTACTTCTCATCAGCACCCTCATTGCCATAACCAAGCGCTGTAATATAGTTGGATAACGCGTCAATCCATACATAAATCACATGCTTAGGATCGCCGGGAACTTTAATACCCCAGTCAAACGTTGTACGTGATACTGCCAAATCCTCCAGACCCGGTTTAATGAAATTGTTGATCATTTCATTTTTGCGGGATTCAGGCTGAATAAAATCAGGGTGATCCTCATAATACTTCAGCAAACGGTCAGCATAATTGCTCATACGGAAGAAATAGCTTTCTTCCTTCACAAGCTCAACTGGACGTCCGCAGTCCGGGCATTTCCCATCATTTAGCTGACGCTCTAGGAAGAATGATTCGCAAGGCGTACAGTACCAGCCTTCATAAGTACCCTTGTAAATATCATCTTGCTTCAGCAGCTGAGCAAATATTTTCTCAACAACTTGTTTATGCCGCTCTTCTGTCGTACGGATAAAATCATCATTGGAAATCTCAAGCTTCGACCAAAGATCTTTGATACCTACCACGATATCATCCACAAATTGCTGCGGGGTTTGATCCTTTTCTTTTGCTTTTCGTTCGATTTTTTGGCCATGCTCATCCGTTCCTGTTAAATACCACACATCATAACCACGAAGACGCTTATAGCGGGCCATTGCATCACCAGCCACCGTCGTGTATGCATGTCCGATATGAAGCTTATCACTCGGATAATATATCGGGGTTGTAATATAAAATGATTTTTTCTCAGTCATTAAGGACCCTCCTCCATTGGTTTTAGAGTAAAAAAACGCAAAAAACTCCCGTCCATAATGGGACGAGAGTTAGAACTCACGCGGTACCACCCAAATTTCAATCACGGAAGAATAGTTAAAATCGCTTCTCTCGTGAAAGCTTCGTGTGCCGCCTGCTTGGCGGCTATCGCTGTTAACGCTAGCTTAGCGTCGCTCCCTTGCTGGACACTCATTCATGCCGCAACTCGAAATCGAATCCTCCCGGACCATTTTCCAAATGGCATCCCTTACCGGCTTACAGCGCATTGCCCGGCTCTCTGCAAAAGGTACTCCACTGTACTTATCCATTCCTCGGATATATGGTAACATCTATCGCAAATATACCGAAATTACACCCTCTCTGTCAAGGCGCTTCTTTTTCAATATCTTTCACAGGGGGTACGGGATCATATCCTCCTGCATGAAACGGATGGCAACGAGCTATTCGCTTCATTGCCAGCCATGATCCCTTAGCAGCACCGTGCTTTTCAATAGCTTCTAAAGCATACTGCGAACAGGTCGGGTAATACCGGCATGAAGGCGGTGTCAGTGGTGAAATGAACTTGCGATAAAAAAGAATCGGAGCCTGCGTCACGCGCTGCATCACTCGTTTATTGGACATTACAGCTCGCTTGGCGTTTCCTGCACGCATCCCTTACAGTAGCCGAATACTTCAAATTTATGCTTTACGACCTGGAAATCCTCAGGAGCAACCGTTTGATCCATTGGACAAAAAGTTATCGGATATGTTTTGCCGCATTGCAAGCAAATCATATGGTGGTGATGATCATTCTCGCGGCAGTGCAGCTTGAATTTTCCGCCATCCTCAAAAATAACCTGCTCCAGCACTCCCAGCTCTTCCATTACCCGCAAATTCCGATATACCGTATCAAAACTTAAACCCGTATACGATTTGCCCATATAATCATAGACTTCCTTCGGAGCAAGATAGCCCTGTGTTTCTGAGAAAAGCTTTGCAAGTGTTTTTCTTTGATCCGTAATCCGCAGTCCTTGACTTGCCATGCGTCGTATGATGTCTTCCATTGTATGCATATGTCGATCCCCCGTACTTAAAAGTTTCTATCTCCATAATGACGAAAAAAAAAGCTCTCGTCAATGAGAGCCTCTTAACCGTTTAATCTCATATTAATAACAAAGCTAGCAACCATGGCCACAAAAAACAAAATACTAATACCGCCTACCAGCTTCCGGCGACGGTCAAGACGTTTTACTAGCTCCGCTTCCTTTGCCATCCTTTTGGCTTCCACGTACGATCGATGCATAAACATATAAGTAATTAAAGAAATAACGAACACCGAATTAACTAAAAACCAAATCATTGTCCAGAACAAGAAAATTCCTCCGGTTGTGATCAGCTATAGACTGACTATAGATACCACTTATTTAATATGTACATGAAAGCGACAAAACTAATAACCGCTCCACCGAAGCTAAACCAGCCCGCCCGAAATTTTTGCTGAAACATCCGCAATATGCCAAAGCTTAGCAAACCGAATATAAGCATTATGAAAACGATTCCGAGTATGAATAACGAAGATGATGTGCTGCTCAAATCTACTAATGACACCGAACACACTCCCTTTTTGCTAATATGTACATGTTCCCTAGACATTATAAGGGATAATACGTCCATTAGCCAGCCGGAACTCCTGTCGATTTCGTGACAAAAAGAGCACAGCGTCCTTGCGCATGCGCTCACTTCATCTATAGGAACTGGATTCACCAGCGAATAACGTGTTCGTGATAAGAGCGATTAGTCTTTCTCTTCTGAAGTTTGACATGAAGCACGTTTTCTTTAAGTAAGGTTTTGCAGACACGCGGCTTGACTAGCTTTGGCAGCTTGATTGTCTCACTCTTGCCGCTCGGAAATCCGTCAATCCGAATTCGATCTTCGCGAACGAACAAACGAAGCTTCTCTTTTTCAAAACCGTTCGGTAAATTAATTTTCACAATAACGAATTGCGGTGTCTCCGAAAAAGTCGCAGAACTTGATCCGATAATTACACCTGCTGCTTCCGGAAGTGCTTTTGTAAGCATTTTTCTCACGTACCGCTCAACCCATTCAGGCTCTCGCAGCACCTCAAACCCTTTCGGCAGCTGCTGCCCTTCCATCCACCGTTCAAGATCATCCCATTTGGATGCCACAAGCACACACCTGCCTTCCAGCACTTCTACCATCATATGCGCATGCCTGCTAGAGGGATACTTCACAATAAGGAACCTATAGGCGAATGCCGCATAGGATGTAGCAACAATACTTCAAAATGAAGGAGGATTCTTATGCCAGCCGTCGTCGGTTTTGTCAAAATTATAAGCGTTGGCTCGGGGTCGATTATCCAGTTTGGCGATGCCGTTGAAGTTAACCCGAACAGTACTTCAAAGACGTATGCAGGATCAGGCTCTTTCTTAACAGGCAGCTTAACCAATTCAAATAATGCCGTGAGCGCTACAAACACCTTGGATCCTGACGTACAAGACAGCACGAATAATGAAGTTGCCAGCGGGGTAAATGTCATATGAGTATTACGATTCATCAAAATATTACGATCAATTCACTTCGTGTAGATAGTGTATCTAATAGCTCCGTTCTTCAAGTTGGCAGCGCCGGGTCCATTCGTTCCCTTTCGCAGCTTTACAATAGCGGCGGTTTCACAACACCCGCTCCAGAGCTTGGCGCAGACAATCCGCTAAGCTTCGTTCCACTTCCAAATCCAAGATAACAATACTGCTTCTTTCATTAGACAAAAAAGGAGGTTGTCGCATGCAGCAGAATAATGAGCTTTCACCTTGGCAGGCCTGGTCGATTGAAGTGCAAAATAAGATCAACGCACAGCAAGAATGTCTCGATAAACTACAAGCTAAGATTTTGGCCTTATGTGAGCAGGTTAATCAGCTTGAAGCGCGTCCTGCTTATAATATTGAAAGTATTGCCTATCATTTTGATCAGCTAAAGGTAGAGAAGCTTGACGGTACATTAAATATCGGGATGACTACCCCCGGTATGGGAGACAGTACCTTCCCAGGTACAATTGAGCAGGTATCTGTATCGAAGCCTTTAGTGTTTCCTTCTTCCGAACCAGCCCCCTATCCCCAAGCCGGTCCTTACAACGAAATCTATAGCGGAATGAATCAATATTTGGATGTAGAAGCGCCTCAAAAACTCATGTCATACGAAAACGATCTTTGCCTGCCGCTAGATCCTTATCATCGTAGAATCATTATCAACGATATTCGCAAACAGGTTCCGACAAGGATTCAATACTATTTACAGCAATGCAACAGCTCAGAGGGAACCTCCGCTGGGCTTGATCAGAACACGATGACAGCAAATGTACTTAACAAAACAATGAGAGATGCCGATTCCGCTTTGCTCGCATATATGCAGCAACTCCAAAACGGCGCTCCACCATCGGGAGGAAATGCTTAATGCTAGAATTTAATGTAATCAATCATGTTCTCACAGTTGGACAAATTGAAATACTTGGTGTATCCAGTGCATCTATGCTGCAAGTAGGCGACACGGACTACGTCACCTTATATTCTATGTTCGACACGCCACCAGAATCCATAATCGTAGGTCCAATAGCTCCATTTCCACAGCCGGAAAATGTCCGTAATGCGCTTGGAGAAGCTCAAATCGATAGTGATGAAGATGGAGATTAATCTTAGTTCCTGCGATGCTTATCCAATAAGGACAGCCAAAATCGGCGCCATAGTCATCATCAGCGCAGCCCAATCCGCTGCCGTTCAAATGGGTGATCGTGGTGCAACGAATGCCAGATTGCGCGCACTAGCACTTCAGCGACAAGAGGACCATTTGACCTCAGGCGATGTTTTCTTCGAATCCTACCGAATATTTGATCGACCTTTCCCTGTACTTTCCGACTCTGAGTTCGAAAACGGTGAGGTCGTTGGCATCAATCGAATAAATACCTTGCCCTATATTACTGTCGGTTACATTAGAGTTATTGCTACAGGCTCTGCTTCCAGCATTCAAGCTGGAAATGGTATGAGATACACAGGAGAGTCCCGCATCAAGCATATTAGACAATATCCGCGGCCTAAGCCCTATCCGCCTGTTGGCAATTAGCAGGGATGGTTACGCTATGAATCATCTAAAAGAAGATCATGAAATGACGTAAGAACAGTTCTTTCCTTCTTACGTCATTTTCCGATTCATGCTCCACTTTCCACTTTTTGATTATCACAATCCCTAACATAATTATCTGCCCATTATACCTATTTCACATGTTTAGCAGCATATGTATGATACAACATCATTTGCAAAGGATGAATGCGGCTAATGGATATGAACAGAATCCGTGCACAAATAGATGAAATGACTGCCAGCCTCTCTAGGCAACAATCAGATGATGGCTCCTGGCGCATATGCTTTGACTCCGGCACGATGACCGACAGCTACTACACCATATTGCTGCTCCTTCTTGAGAGGAACAATGATCCCTTAATACCGGTGCTAGCTGAGCGAATTGCATCCAAGCAGGAAATGAATGGCGCATGGAAGGTATACCCTGATGAAACCGGTGGAAATTTAGAAGCAACCGCCGAATCTTACTTTGCGCTGCTATATTCCGGATACTATTCCGCTTCAGATCCACGTATGATACGCGCCAAGCAATTTATCATTTCTCAAGGCGGCTTGGCTGAGATTCGGACGCTGTTAACACAAGTTATATTAGCAGCAACCGGACAAGCGAAATGGCCGCGATTATTACGTTTACCCTTAGAAGCTTTTTTCTCGAATCATGGCATTGGCCTTGATCTATACTCACTCTCCGGCCATGCTCGTGTGCATCTCGTGCCCATTCTTATTCTATCTAATAAAAATTTCAGTCGTCGCACCTCATCGATGCCAGATTTATCGGACCTCTTCCTCGATGATACTAAGGCTTTCAACAATGATTCAACCTGGATTTCAGCACTTAGCGGATTTCTCTCTACACTGCCATTAGCAAGTTTGCTACCCGCAAGCTCACATTCTGCCCTAGAGGAAGCTGAGCGCTTTATGTTTCAACGAATCGAACCGAATGGAACGCTGCTGACCTTCTCTACTGCTACCATTCTTATGGTACTTGCCTTGCTTGCACTTGATTATTCAGCACAATCACCGATCATAAATCGTCTGCTGCAAGGTATCCATTCCTTGCTTTGCAAGGACCGTCCGCATCTTCAGGTAGCATCTTCTGAAATATGGGATACGGCTATGATTAGCTATGCGTTGAGTGAAGCTGGCATGGACTCCAGCTCATCTATCTTGCAGCAGGCTGGTTCTTATTTAATGGAAAGACAACAGACACGCTTGGGCGACTGGAGCAAACGCAGCCCTCATACCCCTCCTGGCGGCTGGGGCTTCTCAGATGTGAATACCATGTATCCCGACGTAGATGACAGCGCAGCTGTCCTTCGAGCCATCAAGCCCTATATGACCAGTGAAAATGGACGATCGGCCAATTGGCAAAAAGGCTTGAATTGGATGCTCGCTATGCGCAATGATGACGGAGGTTGGCCTGCTTTTGAAAGAAAAGGAAAACAGCTGCCAGCAAGCTTTTTTACATTCGAAGGCTCCGCAGATATTTCCACAGACCCCTCAACTGTTGATTTAACGAGTCGGATACTCGGCTTTCTAGGCAAAGAGCTTCATATGACACTCGGCCGTACATGGATTGATGACTCCGTTCAATGGGTACTCTCGCAGCAAACCGGGGATGGGAGCTGGTATGGACGCTGGGGAATTGCTTACATTCATGGTACGGGAGCAGCGATTCAAGGGATGACAACAGTTGGTGTAGCAGCAGACCATCCTGCTATTGAGAAGGGTATTAATTGGCTATTATCCATTCAAAACAAGGATGGCGGCTGGGGGGAATCTTGTCGTAGTGATAAGTTGAAGCATTACGTGCCTCTGTATGCAAGTACACCTTCTCAGACAGCCTGGGCACTTGACGCGCTAATAGCTGTTAAGGAAAAACCTACACCAGCTCTCGAGAATGGAATGGAAGCACTCCTGCAATCGCTGCAGCGAAGAGACTGGACCTTTACGTATCCTACTGGAGCAGCGCTCCCCGGCAGCGTTTATGTACACTACCCGAGCAACAACTATATATGGCCCCTGCTCACCTTAACTAGCTATTTGAAGAAATACAGCTGATAAAGAAAAAAAAGCCGAGCGTAGCTCGGCTTTTCCAATGGTTGATACTTAGACCCATTTTTGTTGATAGGCGGCAATATTCGCGTATTCCTCAGTCAATAGTGTTGAGACTCGACTATAAATACTCATGAGCTCCGCATACCTTTCCGCATTCTCTTTAATTGGCTGATGAGAATGGGACGCTCCAACCATATCTGAGACCACTTGCAGCGAATCAATCTCCCCTATTCCATACAAGCCAAGTATAACGGCTCCTAGACATGAACTCTCAATACTTTCGGGAACCTGCAGCTCTTGTTTAAAAATATCACTCATCATTTGCCGCCAAAGCTCAGACCTTGCAAAACCGCCAGTCGCTTGAATTTGTTTCGGCTTGCCTATCAATTCCTCAAGCACCAAAAACACACTGTATAGATTATAAATAACACCCTCTAATGCAGCCCGAATAAGATGCGCCTTCTTATGATGCAAGCCAAGACCAAAATATGATCCTCTCGCATTAGCATCCCATAACGGAGCACGTTCACCCGAGAGGTAGGGATGGAAGATTAATCCATCCGATCCTGGTCCTACCCCTGCTGCCAGCTCTGTAAGCAGCTCATAGGGATCAACGCCAAGCTCTTTTGCGACACCCACTTCAACCATCCCGATCTGATCACGAACCCATCTGAAGATCATCCCGCCATTATTGACTGGACCCCCGACAACCCAGAGATTCTCGGTCAACGCATAGCAGAAGGTTCTGCCCTTAGGATCTGTAATGGGCTTGTCGGTTACAGCTCGTATTGCCCCGCTAGTGCCTATGGTTACAGCTACAATTCCTGGTTCTATTGCATTGACACCAAGATTTGATAAAACACCATCACTTGCTCCAACAACAAATGGTGTAGTAGGAAGCAGAGACATGCGGAGCGCATATCCAGCATTCAATCCTTCCATTTTGTAAGTGGTCGGTACAAGCTCAGATAGCCGATCAGCCGTTACACCAGCAATGCTTAATGCTTCTTCATCCCACTGCAGCCTCTCTAAATTCAACATTCCAGTAGCGGACGCCATTGAATAATCAATAACATAACGTCCAAATAGTTTAAAAAACACATACTCTTTAATAGAAATAAATTTATACGTTTGAATAAACCATTCCTGATGCTCGTATCGCAGCCAAGTCAGCTTCGATAGAGGAGACATGGGGTGAATCGGTGTCCCTGTCCGCATGTAAATCTCATGGCCATTCCAATCACTTTTAATCTTATTTGCCCAAGCTATACTTCGATTGTCTGCCCAAGTAAGACAAGAAGTAATAGGCACACCATCCTTGTCTACCGCAATAACACTATGCATAGCCGAGCTGAATGAAACACATAAAATATCACTTGGTGAGACTTGACTCCCTGTAATAACTCTACCAATGGTCTCCAGAACAGCATGAAAAATTTCTTCCGGATCTTGCTCCGCTATCGCAGGAGAAGGTGAATGCAATGGATATTCAATTCCGTGTCTTGCAATAATTACACCATTGACTGTAAAGAGTACAGCTTTCGTACTCGTTGTACCGATATCTACGCCGATTACATATTTAGTATTCATCTCTATGCCTCCAACAGCTTTGCAATAACCAAAACTAATTTTTAAGAGCATCGCTCTATAAGTATACGATACCTCTCTTTTTCCTAATATACCATTTCATATTTCCAAAAAAAAAAGCATAGAGTGAATTTGCAACTATCCTGGACGCAAAGAGGGAACTTATGCGAAAGAGCATAAGTCCCCTCAAAACAATTGTTGTTATATTTATGGTTATCCGTTTGATTCTGCTTTCAATCGCAGCTGTTTATACTTCTCTGCATATTTACTTACACTATGCACAACCGTGGCATGCGACCAGGTGAGCGGTGCAACCGACAGCGGTGATCCGTCGTAAGGATTCAGCTGCTCTGGTAATAAACCGCTTTGCAGCGCATGATCAGCGACCCATTGCAGCGTTCGGCGAGGACCTTCCAGCCCCTCAAGTGTCTTAGCCGACTCAATCTCATAATTGGCTACCCAGAGAGTACAAATGATCCAAGGATTTCCCGGCACTTTATCAATCTCTCCAGATTGTTGAAAGTAGTAATCATTCGTGTACCTAGCGATGCCACCAATGTCTGTTTTAATTTTCAGACCTTCCTTGATGGCCTCCATCGTTTGGATAACCCGATAGTCATCCACAGGAAGAACACCAAATTCCAGTACACCGAACAAGCTGCTCTCAAGTGTCATATCCTTCACCCAGCGATTATCCTTCTGAATGAGTCCTCGAGCGAATCGTCCAGTATCTTCATCCCAAAGCTCGGTAAGAATTCCATGCTTAATTTTTTCAGCGGTACTCTTATAATGATCACTGCGCTCATAGTCGCCGAACAGCTCCGTAAAGAAAGACGCAGCCATTAAACCGCCATAAACAGAGGCAGCCGTATACGTCCAAATTCCGTAGCGCTCCTCCCATAGATCATAGCTTGGCTTTGGAAGCGATAAAGAATCCTCCATGTAGGAGCTTAGGAAGGAAGCTGCCTTGCGAATGAGATTGCTGTACAACGATTGCGGCAGCTCAATCACTTGATTGCGGGAGTAATCTCTCCATAGCGCGAACAGTACCAGTGCTGTCTCATCTTCTTGAATCGGCAACCTTCTACTGCCTTGTACAATATAGGGATGCCAGCTTGACCCCACAGTTCCATCCGGATTGTATTTATGATATAAATACCCTTCCGGTGATAAGGCTTGCGCGCAGAAATGGAAAAATGGAGCAATAACACTCTGGTAACCAGCCATCGACATTGCTTCTGCAATGAGCGCACCGTCACGAGGCCACATATAGCTGTAATGATCACGATTGTATTGCAAAATATCAGTATCATTAGCTGCCAATATAGCACCGCGCTCGTCAACCTGAGTTCTTACAAGCAGCAAGCTTTGCTTAAACATTTTTACAACAGCTGGCGACAGATCACCAAGATCAGTTTCTGCACGGCCAAGCCAGTGCTTCCAATAAATAACCATGCGACTAAGCAGCTTCTCCGGATGATGATCCTGCACGTATTGGTTTAACACTTTGACTTCTTCAAGGTTTTGACCAATCGACATCCAATAATAGATGGTTTTATCGCCATTTGGAGGTACAACCGTTCGAAAGCTAATCGTACTGTCAACAGAGCCCTGTGCAATGGAGTTGCCCATTAACACACCGTCCTCCGCGTCACGCCATGTGCCCTCAGCAGATTGAAACCTCTTAATACCCGTGGAATATTGTGTCATTCCACCTTCATCCGAGAAGCCATTGAACATAAAATAGTTATTTCTTTTGTAGTGATAAAGCGTATGATTCTCAGGATAATAGACGGCTGTATCCCCAACCTCTGTCCCATCAATCATCAAATCCTGATGGAAGAACAAACGAACCTCTTTCGCCTCATTTTTTGTATTGCGAATAACAACCCTTTTAATATAAATACACTCACGCTGGTGAATGCCGTCATTCATATAAAGCTCTATTCCTAAGCGTTCATGCCTTGCTACGATATTGGTGACTAAAGAGTCCTCAATATAATCTAAATCAAATTTCCACTCCGGCTCATCCAACCAGCTAAAGACACCCTCAACCCAAATACCTAAACGGCAATATTGTCCGCCCACATGATTCAACTGCCCCACGTAGGGATAATATATATCGCGAATGTAGCAGTGCTGATCTAAATTAAGCAGCATCTTTCCGTTTCCGATTACAAGATGACGGGCCATGATTCGTTCTCCTTTCCAAGCGCTGTAAGTTCTGTATAAACGGATATATAGGCTTTGGCAGAACGGTTCCAGCTATAATCCTCTTTGGAGCCATTCGCCACGATTTGCTTCCATGCTTCCTCATTACGATAGTGAGCTAATGCTCTGCGAACGGTATACATATATTCATGCGCATTGTAATTAGAGAAGCTGAAGCCAGTTCCTTCGCCAGTATATTCGTTGTAGGCTTGTACCGTGTCCTTAAGTCCTCCAGTCTCGCGAACGATTGGCACGGAACGGTAGCGCAAAGCTAGAAGTTGGCTTAGTCCGCATGGCTCGAACTGCGACGGCATCGCAAACATATCCGAGCCTGCATAAATACGGCGAGCAAGTCCATCATCATAACCAATCCATACTGCAACCTTCTCCGGATAGCGCCAAGCTGCATCCTTAAAAAACCGTTCATACTGCTCTTCACCAGCACCAAGTATAACGAACTGCACATCCTCCTGAAGAAGCTCCTCGAAGGTGGCCATAATCAGATCAAAGCCCTTTTGCTCAACAAGTCGAGATACAATTCCTATAAGCGGAACGGATTCCGATTGCGGCAAACCCAGCTCCTGTTGAAGCTCCAGCTTGTTTTTTCGTTTCCGAGAAATTGAATTTCGATAGGGAACAACAATCGCCGGATCATTCATAGGATCAAAGATTTCGTCATCAATGCCATTGACAATACCAATTAAATCTCCCGAACGATATTGAAGCAGGGAATGGAGTCTCTCTCCAAAATACTCGGTTTGAATTTCCTCTGCATAGGTATGGCTTACGGTAGTCAACTTGTCCGCATAGACAAGTCCACCCTTCATACAGCTTCCCGCTCCATGAAATTCAAGGCTGTCCGTAAGGAACATATCATCGCCTACACCGATCAGATCCTTTAACAATTGAATGCCGAACAGTCCTTGATATTTCAAGTTATGAATGGTAAAAACAGATTTTGTATAGGCCCATACAGGGTCCAGCGAGTGTCTCGTCTTAAGCAAAAAAGGTATTAATCCGGTTTGCCAGTCATGACAATGGACAATATCAGGGTGAAAATCCATATAGCGAACAGCTTCCATTACAGCTAAGCAGAAGAATACAAATCGTTCCGCATCATCTCCATAGCCGTACAAGCCTTTTCGCTTAAAATAAAATTCATTGTCAATTAAATAATAGATGACACCGTTAATTTCTGCTTTTAGCAAACCACAATATTGACGACGCCAGCCGACTCCGACCGTGAACTCTGCAACTCTTTCGAATTGTTCCGTGTAAGAGGACGGAATTTCTTCATATTTAGGCATAACTACTCTCGTATCTAGACCGCGCTGATTAAGCACCTTGGGGAGCGCGCCTGCAACATCGGCAAGCCCCCCCGTTTTCGCTAACGGCACTGCCTCGGAAGTAGCAAATAAGATATTCATAGGCTTCTCCTCTCCGTATTACCAAGCTCTCTCTATGTAATCCCTAAATAATTTTTCGTTTCCCTGCTAAGAACGGCGCGCTGTTCGCACCTCGAATATCGCGATCCTCTTCGACACGCACATCTTTATCCAAGATGCTGTGCTGTACAAAGCTGTTCTCACCGATAATGCCATTTTGCATGATGATACTATTGCTTACGATAGCGCCTTTTGCAACATGCACGCCACGGAACAAAATACTATTCACGACTGTTCCTTCTACACGGCAGCCGTTTGCAATAAGTGAATTCGTTACTTTAGAATTGCCCAAATAACGTGCAGGAGGCTCATCCTTTACTTTCGTGAAGATCGGACCTGGCTGATAGAAAAGCCCCTTCCAAACATCCGAATCGAGCAAATTCATACTATTGTGATAATAGCTAGATAACGTATTTACGACACCCAGATAGCCCTCATACATATAGCCGTAAACATTCAGCTTATCTAATCTAGAAAAAATGGCATGACGCACCAGATGATCCTGTCCCTGTGCAAGAGAGGTTTCTACAAGCTCTAGCAGTAGGTCCTTATGCATCACATACATTTCCATGGAATGAATGTCACTTGCCATTCGACCATAATGATCTTGAATAGCAGTAATCCGGCCTTCCTCATTCATTCTGACTCTGCGTGCTTTGCCTAGCAGATCCTCCTGCTGCTTGCACACAACAGTGATATCGGCTTCCCGCTCCAAGTGTGCTTCAATGACCTTCTCAAAATCAATGTTGCATACCATATGGCTCCGAGTAATGACTACATAATCGAGAGAAGAACGATTAAAATAATCACGATGCTGATAAAAATGATAGAGGTCTCCCCGGCTTAGCTCTTGAATATCATCCGTCGCAGGAGGAAGGACGAATAGTCCGCTCTGCCGATGCTCCAAGTCCCAATGCTTGCCTGATCCAAGATGATCCATTAAGGAACGATACTTCGTATGTGCGAACACTGCAACCTTGGAAATACCGGAGTTAACCATGCTGGAAAGAGCAAAATCAATTAAACGATAACGAGCGCCAAAAGGAACTGTTGCCAGGCACCGTCCCTGTGTCAGATGTTCAAGTTCATCCGTCTCATGAATCAAATTGATGACACCCATAACTTTATGCTTCATGATTGCTCTACCTCCTGCAGCAGATGGTCGTTCGTAACATATTGATCAACCGCGATTACTGTAATCGCATCGTCATCCGGACTTCCAATCGTTACACCCGCTTGAATAACTGCACCTTCACCGATAATAGCTCTATAAATACTAGCGCCTTCGCCTATTCTTACATTTGGCATAATGACAGACTCTGTAATAATCGTGTTTTTAGCAGCTTTTACGCCGTAGAATAAGACCGATCGATCCACTTCTCCCTCTAGCATGCAGCCTTCTGTAATTAAAGAAGAGGATACTTTTGCCGTAGCCCCGATGAATTGCGCTGGCTGCACAGGACTAACGGAATAAATGCGCCAGGAGGAATCCGAGAGGTCAAGAGAAGGCTCATCTGCCAGCAAATCCATGTTAGCCTCCCAGAGACTTTCGATCGTGCCGACATCCTTCCAATACCCTTTGAATGGATAAGAATAAATTTGCTTGCCGTCTTTCATCATCATTGGAATGAGATCCTTGCCAAAGTCATGGCTGGATGCTCGGTTTGCCTCATCGTAAATCAAATACTTTTGCAACTCAGACCAAGTGAAAATATATACACCCATTGAAGCAATATTGCTCGTTGGATTTTTTGGTTTTTCTTCAAATGCCGTTATTCGGTCCTCGTCATCAATATGCATAACGCCGAAACGGCTTGCCTCTTTCCAATCCACCTCAATGCCCGCAATCGTAACATCCGCCCCTGAACGCTTATGATGCTGCAGCATGAGATCGTAATCCATTTTATAAATGTGATCACCTGAAATAATGAGGACATACTCTGGATTATACCGTTCTATGAAGCCCATATTTTGATAGATCGCGTTAGCTGTGCCTTTATACCAAACGCCGCCTTTTTGCTTCACATAAGGAGGTAAAATTGTCATACCGCCGTCACGGCGATCAAGTCCCCAAGGACTTCCAATACCTAAATATCGATTGAGTTCTAGTGGCTGATATTGTGTTAGTACCCCTACTGTATCAATACCCGAATGCGTGCAATTACTGAGCGTGAAATCTATTATTCTGTATTTACCGCCAAAAAAAACAGCTGGTTTAGCTAAATCCTTTGTCAAAACACCTAACCTTTTCCCTTCGCCTCCGGCGAGCAGCATAGCCATCATTTCTTTTCGACCCATGGACACCAACTCCTTTTCAGTGCGTATCCCCCGGCTCTAAGCTGAAGTATTGAAATGTAAAGGGGGGTAAATGTAGAGAAATGCTTTGATTGTGTCCATGCCAAGCGACATTTTCACTGCTGTAACATAGCTGTGATTGTGTTTCCGTTCCGCCAAATTGCTTGTCATTGCTATTTATGAAAGAGCGGTAAGGACCAGGCTCTGGAACACCAACACGATACTCGCGATAATCATTTCTCGAGAAATTCGCTATTACGAGAGAAAAATCAGATTTTCCGCAACGGATAAAGGATATGACTGATTGCGCTGCATTATGAACATCTATCCATTGAAATGTTTCTGGATCTCTGTCCCTCTCCCATAGAGAAGGCTGTTTGATGTAAATATGATTAAGAGTTTTCACATAATGACGCATGCTTCGGTGCAAATCATAGTCGAGCACCATCCAGTCGAGCATATCTGCGTCTTTCCATTCATCAAACTGTCCCCATTCACTGCCCATGAATAGCAGCTTCTTGCCGGGGTGAGTCATCCAATAGCCGTAAAAAAGTCTTAATTGAGCAAATTTTTCTTCATAAGTACCTGACATTTTATTGAGTAAGGAACGTTTGCCATGAACAACCTCATCATGAGAAAGCGGTAGCACATAATTTTCTGAAAAAGCATATAGGAGTGAGAAAGTAATCAGATGGTGGTGGTGAGGACGTTCAGATGGTTCAAGTGCCATATAACGCAGCATATCGTTCATCCAGCCCATATTCCATTTAAAATTAAATCCGAGGCCGCCATTGTCAGTAGGAGATGTGACTGCGGGCCAAGCGGATGAATCTTCTGCGAGCATAAGCGTATCGGGGTAATAATGAAACACAGTTTCATTGAGCTTCTTGAGGAAAGAAAGAGCATCTAAGTTGTCAGCACCGCCATAACGATTGTATGTGTGCATTTCCGGCGGTTTATCCATATGTAAATTAATCATGCTTGCAACGGCATCAACTCGCAAACCGTCGATGTGAAATAAATCCATCCAATAAATCGCGTTGGATATGAGAAAACTAATGACTTCATTTCTGCTAAAATCAAAGGAGAGTGTGCCCCAAAGCGGTTTTTCTGCTCGCCGCGGATCAAGACCCTCATAGATCGGCGTGCCGTCAAACTCTCTCAGACCATGATCATCCTTACAGAAATGTCCAGGGACCCAATCTAAAATAACACCTATCTCCTGCTGATGACATTTGTCTATAAAATGCATCAGTCCTTTTGGAGAGCCGTAACGGCTTGTTACACCGTAAAAACCAGTAATTTGATAACCCCATGATTGATCCAGCGGATGCTCAGAGATCGGCATTAATTCAATATGGGTATAGCCCATTTCTTTCACATAAGGAATCAAATCTTCGGCAAGCTCTTCATACGTGTAATAGTCTTCTTTGCCTTTGATTTTCCATGAACCGGCATGCACCTCATAGATGAGCAGCGGATTTGTATAGGATGGCTTACCGTGCTTGTTCTGAAACCATTCCTTGTCCTTCCACTCATATCCACTTAATTGCGTAACAATGGATGCCGTTTCCGGTCTGCGCTGAGCCCAGAACGCATAGGGATCAGATTTCCGAATCACTTTCCCATCTGGAGTCACAATCTCGTATTTGTATAATTCGCCTTCCCCGATTAACGGTACAAATAAAGTGAATACACCTGTAGAGCCTGCTCTCTCCATAACATGCCGATTGCCGCTCCAATTATTGAAGCTACCGATTACACGAACTTCTGCGGCATTTGGTGCCCAAACCGTAAAGCGGACACCAATGGAACCACCCATTTTTACAGGATGAGCCCCCATAAAACGATAGCTGTGAAAAGAGTTTCCCTCGTTAAATAAAAATAAATCCTTCTGCGATAATCCATTAGGTGCTGTATAAACCATGCGTGGTCTCACCCCCTGGTGGATAATCAATAGGTAGTCAATTCGGAGTCACTCCGATGACTTAAACCACATTATACATGTTTTACAGAAAAAAACACAGTATGTTTTCATAGATTTCATTAGTTAAATTTATTTAATGTCATATTACTTAACATGAATTAGTTGTTATTTGAATTTTTATTTAAATAAAGAAAAAGAAGCCTCAAAGGCTAACAGCAAAGCTGCTCGCTTCAAGGCTTCCTATTGAATAATCCTATAAGAGTTACATCTTATTTATTCTAGCTAATGAAATGTGTCAGCTTTCCAGTATGCATAAGATGCAGCTCATGCATGGCTCTTGTACAAGCCGTATAGAACAGCTTGCGTTCACTTTCCAAACCATAGCAATCTTCAGAAGCATTGCTAATAATAACGGCGTCAAATTCAACGCCTTTGGCAAGATAAGTCGGTATCACAACAATGCCCTTCTCAAAGGTTACCGTTTCCTTCTCGATAAGCCGCAGCTTTGGAATGTGATTATGCAGCGCATCAAACAATCTTTTGCTCTCCTCTGCTGTTTTGCAAATGACAGCAATCGACTCATAACCCGTTCCTTCCAGCTGTCGAATTCTTTCCTTTATTTCGCTCACGAGCTCATCTTCTCCAGAAACTGGTGTAATCGTTGGCTCTGCTCCATCGCGATTAAATGGCTCAATCCCTTCTCCGCCCTCTATCATTCGACTCGTAAACGCAACGATTGGCCGGGTGGAGCGATAGCTTCTGGTCAGGACGATTTTCTCCGTTTCTTCCTCACTGTAAAGCTGCGACAGGGGCTGGAATCCATCACCCGCAACAGCATGAGCGAATATCGACTGATTAAGATCGCCAAGAACGGTCATTTTACAACTAGGAAAAATACGCTTGAGGTAATGGTATTGGAAAGGAGAATAATCCTGCGCTTCATCTATGAATAGATGCTTAACAGAAGTATTCGTTGCAAAGCCTTCCAGCTTCCCCTTTAAATAAAGGTAAGGCGTTGCATCCTCGTAATAGATCGTTCCGCTGTCCAGCACTGAGACTGTTCCTTCGCTAATTTCCCTCCACCGGCTAGGGAGTTCCAGTTGCGCGCCTTTCAAGCTCTCAATCTGATCGACATCGCTTTGGAATAGCTGTCTGTACATAGCTGGAACATCAAGGAAGGTTAAACGCTTCACTCGCTTGCGAAGTCTTTTAAACCTCTTCTGAACAACCATTGCAGCTAAATAATCCTGTTCAGCATCAAAATCATCAAATGATTTGCCGTCAAATTTATTTTTTCTTTGAAGCTCATCATAAGCTTTAGCGTAGGTTTCCTGATCCAGCAGCTCAATCTCACTCAGCACCCAATCCTGCTCACGCTCTTCTCGGCTTAGCCTTGTAAGCTCCTTCAACATCCACTCCGCAGTAAAACGCATCCGATTAGCAATAGATATGGAACGATCCATTTCATAGAACTTCTCAGAAATTGCTTTGGCAGAAATCAAGGTTCTTCCTTTAAAAACAACAGATTTGAACAATAACCCCGTGCTGCTTAGCTCCTCAGCGTATCGATCAATGAAATGCATGAAGCTGATACTTGATTTATAAGTAATTGCATCTATCCTTGCCGCATAACCCGGCTCATGAATAGCTGCTAATGTATATTCCATTTGTGAAAAAGGGTCTTCTAAAGCAAAGGTTTGACCTAGTCGGTGCTCCAAATACTGTTGATAGGTAGTTTGCTGCATGTTTTGTTCGCCCAGTTCAGGCAATACCGTTGCCACATAGCTGTTGAACATGGGATTCGGTGAAAATAAAACAATTTGATCCGAATTCAACATGCCTCTATAACGGTAAAGCAAATATGCAACACGCTGTAAAGCAGCTGAGGTTTTCCCGCTTCCCGCAGCACCTTGTACGATCAATAATCTTGCACGTTCATTACGAATAATACGGTTTTGCTCTCGCTGGATTGTAGCAACGATGCTCTTCATTTGTGCATCGGATTGCTTGCCCAGCACCTCTTGCAGCAGCTCATCACCGATAGTCACACCCGTATCAAACATACTTTGAATATGAGCATTTCGAATAATGTATTGCCGCTTCAGCGTCATTTCGCCATCTATGGCTCCACTTGGCGTTTCATATTGAACAGGTCCAGGACCATAATCATAGTAGAGACTGGAGACAGGGGCACGCCAGTCATAAATTAAATAGTCCAAGCCGGTCTCATCAAGCAATGAACCGACACCCAGATAGATTTCATCTGATTTGGAATCGCCCTTCTCTTTGAAATCAATTCGTCCAAAATACGGAGACTGTTCCAGCTTTATTAAGGTCTTCAGCTGCTCTTCCGCATGGCGATGACTTCTTTCTCTCTCTGACAAAACCTCAGCCTGCTGCTTCATGCTAGCATGTGATTCAGCTGATTCGGCTGCATCCTCAAAGTTTAGGGTCACATCATCCCAGAAATTTCGGCGTATATCGACAATATCCCCGCGCAAACCGCCGACCTGTTTCTGCAGTTCCTCAATTCTTTCACGAATCAATTGCGATATGGCATTTACACGCTTCTGCTCAAGTATCAACTGTTCATCTGGATTTGTCATCTTAACACTCCTTTTTCTACATCGTAAGCCAAACACGCTTCCTTTATTAAGCAACATTAAATAGGACTGATCATTATACCATCTTCTGCCTCGCAAATAAACGTTTTATTGTGAGCTCTTGCAGCGATTTCTACAAGCGACTATAATGGCATAGGCAGAAAAACAAGTCGGAAGCTTCATGATCCACGCAAGCCGCGGTTCGAAAACTCCCGCGTTATCAAAACTAGGAGGTAATGTTTTGTATGTTTAATTTATGGTTTGGCGCAATCTTCATGCTGGTGCATTTTACACTTTTTTTGCTTTCATATCGCTTCTTTGGTCGAATTGGTATCTACGCCTGGATTGGGATGGCAACCGTTCTCGCTAATATTCAGGTGGTAAAAACCATTGATATCCACGCTTTCGGTCTTGTCGTTGCCATCACACTTGGAAATACGATGTACGGCACCATTTATTTGGCTTCAGACCTTTTGAATGAAAAGTATGGTCACAAGGCTGCAAAAAAAGCAGTTTGGTTCGGTTTCTTTACTCTCATAGCTACGACCATTATTATGCAGATGGCGTTAGTATTTAATCCACTAAACTCAGAATTTCCTCTGCAGGTTCAAGGAGCTCTCGAAACTTTATTTGGACTGATGCCGCGTATTGCGCTTGCAAGCTTATGTGCCTATTTTGTAAGTCAGTTTCTGGACGTTAAGATTTATTCCACATTGAAACGCTTATATCCTGCACCGAATCAATTGTGGATTCGCAACAATGGAAGTACAGCGATAAGTCAACTAGTCGATACATTTATTTTCTGCACCATTGCTTTTGCAGGTGCAGAAGGCTATGATCGCAAGCTATGGTTCTCGATCTTCATATCGACCTATGTGATCAAATTTATCGTTTCCATTTGCTCGACTCCGTTCCTATATGCAGCAAGAAGCTTTACGTTCAAAGAAGACCCAATGAAATAATAGCAGTAACAAAAAAACGGGATGCTAACTGCCTAGCATCCCGTTTTTTTGCTGTTTATGGCATAAAACCAATATCATCAAGCATGACCTTACCCGGTCCATTTACAAAACGAAACGTAATTCGACTAATCTCATCAATAGCGATACTGCCCTCTGCGTCCTCAGATTCAAACTGCTCAATCGGAATGACATAAGTTTGAAAAACAGGCTCCGTTGATTCGCTGTATTTATTATTTTTTATTCGTTCTTCCAACCAAGACATAGACATAAAGGCTGTGTAAGAAGAAGGAGGAACTGGCATAATATCAGTAAGCTCCAACATTCTGCTCTCGCCATCATTCGTGGTCACCTCAATAGCTACATCAGGCAATGGGGGCAATTTCAACTCACCAGAACTGGAATTAGCAGCCGAATCCTCCTCTTGCTTCGAAGCTTCGGTAAGTTCTCGCTCAAGGTTCGCCATTGAAAACACAAAGCTGCCCTCTGATATTTCCTCAGTACGGTCATTCGTTTGCGGAGAAAGCTCAAGCTCATATTGCGCACCCGGCTTGGACCACTCCAATACCAGCCCATTCGTTCCTTTGTTTTTGCCGTCCCGGTCCTTCGCTGATGCGATTTCCCAATCGGTCATGCCCTCCACTGTCGCCTTTCCGCCATCTTTAATAGCCGTTTTGCGGGCACTATTATCAAAGCGAGCAATTTCAGTGAATGCAGCCCCTTCGAAACGATTCGTATATTGCGTGTCCGGCAACCAACTCAAACCTGTGCGATAATCTGTAAACAATTCCTTATAGCGATCATCTCCAAGCAAAGTTGACTGTAGAAATGCAGAAATGTATACCTTCGAAATTTGACGCTGCTCCTCAGGCTGTAATAATCCTTCACGATTCAGAAATAATCCGCCTGGCGAACGTTCATCCATTCTTCCCCATTCCGAGTTGAACTGGCTATGATTAGCATCTGCAATATAAAGCGCTGCTTTGAACTTATCTGATTGCTTACTAAATGACGTCCTGCTATACTGCCGATCACCATAAAAGTTGTTAACATCTGCATCTCTTGCTCCTTGAAGTGTCAAATAGTTAACATTTGTTAACCGTGCAGACTTATCATCCACAGCCTTATCAGTAGGTGCAATAGCCACTACGCTCTCAATATGAATGTTGTCTAAACTCTCTAAAGTCTTATCCTCTTTGAACCAGCGATCGGCATCAGCAGCCATTGCTACGGCTTGCCCGCCTCGAGAATGACCTATTAATGCAACTTTACTTATATCTACTCGTCCGCTAAAAGGATTTCCTGCTTCTTCATTCAATTTCTGTATCTGCTGCAAATGCTTGAGCAGGACCCAAGCTCGCATCTTCATGTCATGATTAGGAATACCTGACCAGACCGAATAGTTCAAAAAATTCTCGTCTACTGATATAGCTATAATACCTTGACTTGCCAGAAGCTCTCCTAAATAGTCATAACCGCCATCAGAGAAGCTTTCCATAAGATGATTGCCATGTACAATGAGTGCAATCGGATAGGTTCCTTCACCCTCTGGCATCCATACACGACCGTTTAAAGGAAGCTCATGCTCATCGAAACCCCAGAAGCGGGTTTTCAGCCAAGACCAGCTCGTAATATAAGAGGATGCATCCACTGCTGTCGTCTTGACATTTACCGCTTTGCCAAAAATATCTCTGTGCTTATCTTTCCCGCTCCCATAAGTAAAGGTTTGATAAGCAAAGCTCCCTTGCTCAGCAGGATCTGCGAAACCCAGCGCTACGGAACTGTCATTCGCCGAATCATTCTGTACACTATCCCGCTGCGGCACCGAAGCCGGACCAGGCCAGTCAATGAAAACAAAAATAGAACCCATCATAACAGCTGATAGAAGCCCAACAACAATCTTTTTGCGCGGCTTCATCTTAAGCTTCAAGAACATTCCTAATAGAGCGCCTGCTGCTGCGCCTGTCAATGTAAATATGATAGACATTATGATCGATAATAGAATGCCAAACTCTGCAAAATACAAGATCATATAGGTTTCTACTCCGACATATAGGCAGACACTAGCAAATCTGCGCGGCAACGGCAAATAGAGCATATTCAAAATGAAAGCAAATATATAAGCGCCCAAACTCATCGCCGCTGCATTTATGATTAAAAAAAGTATAATATCAATAACTGTTCCGAAGCCGGTTGGCATGCCAAACACCGCTGTCAACATCGACAAAGTACCGAATAAAGCAGTGCAGCCAGTGGCTACTCGCCATACATAAGTATCACGGTTATTTCTCGTCTGATATTTCTGCCTGAGCCAAAGCTTTATTGTTTCAAGCTTTCTCTGCTCTGGTAATTGCAGCTCAGGCTGTAGCAGTTCTAATTCCATAAGTCCCCCTTCACTGTAAGCCAGCTTCTACCCTCACTTCGATCGATTTCTACGGGAACACCAAAAAAATCGCTCATTCTATCAGAAGTGAGCACATCCGAGTTAGGCTCAGCTGCAAATATTTTACCCTCTTTAATTAACAGTGACTTTGAAAAGCACGGCAAGATTTCTTCAACGTGGTGAGTAACATATATAATAGTAGGAGGTCCCTCACCTGCAGCCACTGACGCAATCATATTAAGCAGCTGTTCTCTTGCAAAGACATCCAGGCCTGTACATGGCTCATCAAGAATAAGCAGCTCAGGCTCGGCCATAAGAGCTCTAGCAATGAGCACACGTTGCCTCTCACCTTGTGAGAGAGTATCATAGGTACGATTAATTAAAGCAGAGCATCCTAGCTTCTTCATCAAGGACTCCGCTTTTTCTAAATCTGCATCATCTGTTGCATCATACAAGCCAATCGTTGCATATTTACCGCTTAAAACGATTGACAATGCATTTTCTCTCCCATATAGCTTTTGCTGAAGAGAGGTACTGACCCAGCCAATTCGTTTGCGAAGCTCTCGTAAATCATACTCTCCGAATTTTTTACCGAGAATGGTCATGCTGCCTTCAGTCGGATATATATAGCCATTAATCATATTTAGAAGCGTCGATTTGCCAGAACCATTCAATCCAAGCAAGCACCAATGCTCTCCTTCGCGTACTGTCCAATTAATATTTTGCAATATCATTTTATTCTCACGATCCCATGAAACATTGCGAATATCTATAATCATAGGTATATTCCTCCGTCTAATTCTCGTAGTAGATTGCTATTAATTTGACTTCGATTATATTATCGACCATTATAATAATACAACGAATTTCGTTTGTCTGAAACTGTACCGCTTATAATCAACAAATATTTACATATTTGTTATCTCAGGAGTGAATAGCTAATGAAAACGGAACAACTTAAACAGTGGGCTCATTTTTTTCTGACTTATAAATTTGCATTAGATGCTGTAGAGACGAAGCTAAATATTTTAAATGAGGAATTTCAGTTTATTCATGATTACAACCCTATTGAGCATTTAAAAACTCGTATCAAAACACCAGAGAGCGTTATGCAGAAGCTTAGGCGAAAAGGACTCGATATTTCTCTAGAAGAAGCAAAGGAACATATTCGTGATATTGCCGGCGTGCGAATCATCTGCTCATTCTCCAACGATATTTATCAAATTGTAGAAATGATCAGTAAGCAAAGCGATGTACGGGTTGTCGAGGTGAAAGACTATGTCCTTAATCCCAAGCCAAATGGCTATCAAAGTATTCATTTGATTATCGAAATTCCTGTGTTTCTAACCAACAGACAAGAAAATGTGCTGGTCGAAATCCAGATTCGTACGATTGCAATGGATTTTTGGGCTAGCCTTGAGCACAAGATCTATTATAAATTCAATGAACAAATTCCGCCACATATCAAGCAGCAGCTCAAGGGCTCTGCTGAAATGATTAACTCGCTTGATAAACAAATGCTTGCGCTTAATGTTGAAGTACAGCAGCATCGCGAGGAGCAGCAAGCCTTGAAATAACAAAAAAGAAGCTCCAACCCATTGCTGGGTTGGAGCTTCTTTTTGTTGAAACTAGGTTACTGCATAGTAAAAAGGAACAATGATTAAATTTAATGCCAGTGCAATGATTCCGATCGCCATAGCCCAACCGCCTAAACCGCGTGCGCCTTGCCGATATGCAATAAAGCCGATCACAGCTGCCGTGGCTCCCATCAGTACAGGCCACACAAACCATGAGGCTACCGCAAACAGCAATGATACCCATCCGAGTCCATAACCGGATGTATCGGTTTCTACGCGCTCCGCTGATTCCAGATGTCGTTCCTCTCCACGGTCCGCATTTACATATGGGCTGCCGGCAGCGAACTCAGCGCCCATCTCCTCATTGAGGTTGAGCATGTCATATGCATCAGCCCCTACAATGGAGCGAGTCTCAATCAATGAATCATCTTGCTCCTGCTCGTCGCGTTTGTCTAGACTTTCGTGTTCCTCATTAAACTTGTCCACCCTAATCACTCCTTAGGTTTAAAAGTGAGGCAGCATGTTTCTTTGGACTGTTTCGCCTGATCTTGATGCTCGGTACCCATCTCTTCTCCGGCAAATTCTTCATTGAATGAGGCGCCTGCATGCTCATCGATCTCAATAGAAATTTCATTTGCACCACAGTTATTGCCTTGCTTCCAGAAGCTACAGTTGGCTACACTACAAGTCACGCCTTTCGGCATAAAAAAATCACCTCCGATATCAAGTTTCCCTGATCGGAGGTGATTCATTCTGCCTTATTTTTGTCCTTGCATGCGACGTTGTGTCATGTAATCATTTTCGTAATAAGCTAGCTCGTCGCGCAGCTCCTCGAAATTTTTCGAAATACTAAGTACGATTTCACGCGCTTCACGAATCGGTTTGTATCGAAAGCGGATAGCATCCTGACCGGTATAAGCATAACGGCCGTCTTCTGAGTAACATTCATTTTTCGGATAGAAAAACGCGCTTACACATTGATGGTAAACTTCATACAGCACGCGTTCCGCATAATCTGTATCAAAATTTGGCCGTCTAAGCAAAACTCCCAGCTTTTCCACTGAAACTTCTGAAAAAACCAATAAGTGTCTCAAATCGGACAATAGACCTTTATAAAAGGCTTGCGCTTCTTCTCCATTATCAACTTCAGTCAGCTGGGCTAATGCATAATTATTAAGAAACGGTTCAATTTGATTGACTGCATCCTTAAGTCTTGTACGAGATTCTTCAGTTAGCGTCTTAACGTTAGCAGATGGCATATAGGTAGTTCCCCTTTCATAATCCAAACACGCTTTAAAACTACAATTATTAATATCGTACCACAAATTACATCGGAGTGGTACTGGCGTTTCACTCTTTCGGTCGCATAATTTCCTCCTTGAAATCTAAACCTACAGATTAGACTTAACTTATCTGAGATCGATTAATGGAGGTATGAAGCATGGCAAAAAAATGGATCGGCGGCTTAACAATCTTAGCCTTGGCCGCACTACTTATACCTGCAACCCCCTTATTTGCTCCACATGACATTAAGAAAGCGCCAAAGGTCTCATCCTTCTCCGCTAAGCGCGAACATACGCTCAAATTAGCAGCGGTTCAGGACGATATGCACGCAACGGCTATGCTCTGCAGCACAGAATGCTCCAAAGATTTTCAGAAGCTCATGGCTTCAAGCATGGGGTCAAGCACAAAGGCTGAACAACATATCAAGAGCATGATGAAAGAGCATATGCACATGAGCTACATTAGCTGGGTATCTGGTGAACGCAGCGTCAACCGCGGCGCTCTTCCAAAAACGAATAAAGCGCAAGCTGAGCATTATGTAAAGCAGGCTAAAGCTGAGGTGGCAAAAGGTTCTAAATATCAGTCTCCACCTTTTACAGCTCAGAACGGCAGTCGTTATATGGTTCTTGGGGTACCTGATTCCAACCATAAAAGTATTGGCGTTGTAGGCGTCATCAAGCAGGATATTATTAACTCTGTGAAAAAGCATCAGATGCGCAACCTTCGTCTTGTTCCTTATCCATCGGAAGGCAATTACAAAATTGAATCTGTGAAACCTAATTCAACCATCGATACAACGGTTCGTTCAGGTGAAGATAACGGCAATGCCAGTCATTATCATGTTCGCGATGTCGTCGTTCATTTTACAAAGCCGCTATCTGAAACAGAACTAAATCGCGTCAAAAATGATATCCAAGCAGAATCATTCAAAAAAATGGGTGATACGTTCGTATTTCGTTCAAAAAGTCTTGAAACGGATCAGCTAGTGAAATATTTTAAAAAGACTTGGAATACAGAGTACACAGAACCTCATTATTTATATATGACGAATGAGACTTCTGATGTCACCATTCCTAATGATGCTCTCTATTCTGAATATCAATGGAATTTACCATCCATCGAAACAGAAAAAGGCTGGAAATTATCCAAAGGGGATGAGCAGGTCATTATTGCCGTGCTGGATACCGGCGTTCAAAGCAACCATCCAGATTTAACAGGTAAAATAACGAAAGGTATCAACATGATCGATGAAACAAAGGATCCGGATGATGATGTTGGTCATGGTACTCACGTTTCTGGCATTATTGGAGCTACAGTCAATAACGGCGAAGGTGTTGCAGGCGTATCTTGGTACAATAAGATTATGCCGGTCAAAGTTCTAGATAGCAGCGGTGCTGGCTCTACGTATTCCGTAGCGCAAGGGATCATCTGGGCCGTCGACCATGGCGCCAAGGTTATTAATATGAGCTTAGGTAATTATGCGAAAGCCGATTTCCTTCATGATGCCATCAAGTACGCTTATGAGCATGATGTCGTGATGATTGCAGCAAGCGGCAATGATAACACGGATCGTCCGGGCTATCCAGCGGCTTATCCGGAAGTCTTTGCTGTTGCTGCTACTGACAGTAAGAAAGAAAAAGCTTCTTTCTCCAATTATGGGGATTATATTGACGTAGCAGCTCCTGGCGATAGCATAGCAAGCACCTATCCAGGCAGCCAATACGCTGCACTATCAGGAACCTCTATGTCCACACCTCACGTGGCTGCATTAGCTGGACTGATTCGTTCCATCAATCCAGAGCTAACAAATGTAGAGGTTATGGAGATCATGCGCAAGACGGCAAACGATTTAGGAACCAAAGGCAAAGATATCTATTTTGGATATGGTGAGATAGATGTAGATAAGGCGCTCCAATCCGCATCATCCTACGGCGGTGCGCTTCAAACCTATCCAGAAATGGTCAAACGCAGACTTGAACGAATTGTTACAAAATATCGGAAATAAACTATTAATTTGTAGTTGTACAAATATAACAGGAAACACAATAAAGCACCCTTCGACGAAGGGTGCTTTTTTTTATTCATTCATTAGAGTTTTTTATAATCATCGCGAAACGAGCTATTGCCGCCAAATAGGGCGCCAGCCGTTTACGCTAAGATAAATAGTCGTGCGGAAAGTTTGCCGTAAGCCGGGTTCTGTACCTCTGGTGGTTCAAACGGGAACGACCCTCCCACGATGAAGCGACAATCATCTATCTAGGCCGTACATTGCTATACGGCTCCAGCAACCAACCCGGACGCGCCTCAGGCTAAGGCTGCAGCTCAAATGGCTGCGGCGTCCTCTCGGTCTTGCTCCAGATGGGGTTTACCAGGAACATAGTCACCTATGCTCCTCGTGGTCTCTTACACCACGGTTCCACCCTTACCTGTACCGGCTAAAAGCCGGCCATCGGCGGTCCATTTCTGTGGCACTATCCTTCAGCTCGCGCTGACTGGACGTTATCCAGCATCCTGCCCTGCGGAGCCCGGACTTTCCTCTCGCGGCAACAAGGCCGCCAGCGATTGTCTGTCAAACTTTCCGTGCATGAATCAGTATACAGGCTTTTCGACAAAAGCTCAACCCTTTTACGGATATAGCATTTTAATGGTATTTTAAACGAAAGTAAATGACTCTGTGTTTAAAGCAGAAGCAATGGCCGTTGTTTCATATTTACTGCCCTTCAATTGCTCATTCAGCCAATCTGCCACTCGTTGCTTCATGACCTTCTCGATGTTGTGACCAGCATCAATAATCGTCATGCCCGCAGCCAGCGCATCATGCGCAGTATGATAATCTATATCACCAGTTATAAGAACATCCGCTCCCGCAAACATGGCATGCCTTACATATCTGGATCCTGCACCGCCAAGCACAGCAGCCTTTCGAATTTTATGATCCAGGGCTCCTACGACACGAACAACTGGTACATCAAAAACTTGCTTTGCATGCTCGGCAAGTTCTCCTAGTGTTGTCGGCTCTACAAGCTTGCCTGAGCGTCCAAGTCCAAAAGATCTGCCCTTCAGATCAACGGGATAAAGGTCGTAAGCAACCTCTTCATAAGGATGAGCCTTAAGCATCGCCTGCACAGCCTTACGATGAACGCTATTTGGAACGATCGTCTCAATACGAACCTCGTCTGCTTTCTCCAGCTTTCCCGGTGTGCCAATAAACGGATTTGTACCATCGCCAGGAATAAATGTACCTGTGCCTTTGATATTGAAGCTGCAATGGCTATAGTCCCCTATTTCACCAGCACCAGCTCTCCAAAGCGCTTGAAGCACTGCCTCTTGATGACTTTCAGGAACAAATACGACGAGCTTATACAGCTTATCCGTATGCACTTCCTCCAGACATTGGCGACCCTCCGGCAATATCCCGATTTGATCAGCCAGCCAATCATTAATGCCGCCGTCTGCAACATCCAGATTAGTATGTGAAATATAAACAGCAATATCATTTTTAATCAGCTTCTCGTATAAACGACCTGGCGGAGTTGACGTATCAAGCTTAGCAAGCGGTCGATAAATAATCGCATGATGAGCAATGATAAGCTCGGCTCCTTGTTCAATTGCTTCGTCTACTACAGCATCCGTTACATCCAGTGCGACAAGCACCTTATTAATTGTTTTGTTCAAAGTCCCCAGTTGAAGACCAATCTTATCGTTTTCAACCGCATAATGCTTCGGAGCAAGCTGCTCCATTAGCTGAACTACGGTTTGACCGTTTGCAAACATTGCAAAACCTCCTCAAGCACACTAATCTCTGCTTTGATTTGCTCTCGCTTCTGAGCGGATTCTGGCAGATCAGATCCTGCCATCTGCTCACAAATACGTTCCAGCTTTTTGATTTCATGACGCCATTTTTTAAATAATACAGGCTGTGGACTGCGAAGCAGATACGGACCCATTTGCTTCATAACATTTACTTTCGTATCCTCTTCAAGCTGCAATGGCAAGAACTCAGTATTATACAAGGCATCATTTAAAGTTTTTGCATCAGCTGTACGGGTTGCATGCATAACCTCGTATATTTTCCCATCCTCTTCAATAATGCTCTCAGCCTTCAGATACCAGTCATGCTTTAACAACCATACACGTACAGCTTCTTCACCAACATTCGGCTGAAGAACCAGCTCCTTAACGCCTTCAAGCTTACCAGCCAAATAACCCGCTTCTAAAATATCGCTCATCAAGCTGCCGCCCATACCAGCGATCGTTACCGTATCAGCCTCTCCAGGCTCCAATACAGCGAGTCCGTCCCCTTGTCTAACTGACAGTGACTTTGATACGCCTGCAGCCGCTCCTTGCTTGCGTGCGGCTTCGTATGGACCCCGGTTCAGCTCGCCGGCGATGGCAGTCGGACATTTGTTTATTTGAAGCAAATAAACGGGCAGCATGGCGTGATCAGAACCGATATCAGCTACTCGTGACCCAGAAGTTACATAATCTGCAATGACTTGCAGACGTTTAGATAGTTTTAACATTATACGACCCACACCATCCATTTTTTTCGCATTAAAAATAATAAACCTCCGCCAATTGCAAATTTAACAATGAGCTGAAGTTGTAACCAAATTACTACATCTGCGAACATTATCGCATAAAGCTCAGGCATGAAAAAGACAAGCGCGCTTATTGAGAACAACACAGCAGACACCTGCTTTGACCAACGGTGAATAAACCAGCTTCCCCAACCAAAAAGACAGGCTAATGGCAGCCAGTAAAGCTGAATTTCATACCATTTTGGATCAATCATGAAATGAGAAAGCAACCAAGCATAAACAAGAACTGCTGCAAGCCATCCTGAGAAATGCAAAATATGAATCCTAGTACTAATGCCATAAACGATCCAGAAGAGCGAACATAAACCGATTAAACCAGTTTTCCAGCCCCAAACGGTCAGCCCATGTTGATTGAGCATATAGATTCCTCCGCCTAGAAGCAAGAGCATTCCTACACTGGTAAGAGATAATCCGGTTGCCTCATTACGTGTCCGAAACCTTGCTCCTACCCATAAAAAAACGGCCGTTCCGCTTGCTACGACTGCCATTTGCAATAACGGATGAAATTCGTTAAAATAAAGCACAACAAAGGAAATTAAGGTAAAAGTTCCAAATGTAAGAAGCCATTGCAGACCTGTTGCTCGCTGTACAGCAGCAATCGCTTTTCCTACTGTATTATGCTGCTCTTTCAGTTTTTCTACGGTGTCGTGGTCAGCATATAGATTCAGAAGAAAGTCACAATATTGATCTGGCAGCAGCTTACTGCGTCGCCAGTGTTCAATTTCTTTCACGATAATTTGCCGACGATCCTGATTCATGAATCCCGCAATCCTTTCGCTCTGGACTTTAACATTCATTCTCATATGTATGAGCAATTCTGTTTAGAAAAAAGACCTCGCTGCAGCAGCAGAAAGGTCATTATATCAAATCATGCGATTATTCGAGGAAATCCTTCAAACGTTTACTGCGACTTGGGTGACGAAGCTTCCTAAGCGCTTTGGCTTCGATTTGACGAATACGCTCACGCGTTACGCCAAATACTTTACCCACTTCTTCAAGCGTTCTCGTACGACCATCATCTAGTCCGAAGCGAAGACGTAATACATTTTCTTCTCTTTCAGTTAGAGTGTCAAGAACGTCCTCAAGCTGCTCTTTAAGAAGTTCATACGCTGCAGCATCAGCTGGAGCAAGCGCTTCTTGGTCTTCGATGAAGTCTCCAAGATGAGAATCATCTTCCTCCCCGATTGGGGTTTCAAGAGATACTGGCTCTTGTGCGATTTTCATGATCTCGCGAACCTTCTCCGTGCTTAGTTCCATTTCAGCCGCAATCTCTTCCGGTGTCGGTTCACGTCCAAGCTCTTGCAGTAATTGACGGGATACGCGAATAAGTTTGTTAATCGTTTCTACCATATGAACCGGTATACGAATCGTACGTGCTTGGTCGGCAATTGCACGAGTTATCGCTTGACGAATCCACCATGTTGCATACGTACTGAATTTAAACCCTTTTTGATGATCAAATTTCTCAACGGCTTTGATGAGACCCATGTTACCCTCTTGAATAAGATCAAGGAACAACATCCCTCTACCGACATAACGTTTAGCAATACTGACCACTAGACGAAGGTTAGCTTCCGCCAGTCTCCGTTTTGCTTCTTCATCGCCATTTTCAATACGTTGTGCCAGTTCAATTTCATCATCCGCAGAGAGAAGAGGAACGCGGCCGATTTCCTTCAAATACATCCGTACCGGGTCATTAATTTTTATACCCGGAGGCAATGCCAAATCATCATCGAAGTTAAAGTCGTCCGACTCCCGCTCACGTTCACGGTCTTCTCCATTTGCAGCAAGTGGGTTTTCTTCATCGTTTTCGTTCAGAACCTCGATTCCAAAATCATCAAGCTGTTCGAAAAATTCATCAATTTGCTCTGGGTCCTGATCGAAAGGAGACAATTTCTCCATAATCTCTTTGTAAGTCAAGGAAGACCTCTTCTTACCTTGCTCGATCAACTGATCCTTCACATGATCCAGTTTTTGTTCGGTATCTAATTCAGTATGCTGATCATTCGCCATGTTCCGACTCCCTCCCCCCTAGAAACGATCTATGTTTCTTGCTTTCAGCTGTTGGCCTAGGGTTATAATCTCAATTGCTAATTTTGTTGCTAGTGCTGCATTTCCGGTACGTTCGGCATGTACCATCTCATCTTCCTTACGCTGCAACTCGAGCTTCAGCGGATAGGTGATGATATCTTGAATATCAGCGTTCATGGTTGTTTCATCAAACGGGAAATCACTATCCATCATTAGAATCGATGCCGCTGTTCGTTCTAATCTGTCATCATGCAGCGTTGCAATAAATCGGCTGGCATCGGGATCATAGCCCTGTGCATAATAAGCGTATAAATAAGCAGCAAGCGCTGCGTGATCCTCTACATTAAACGCATCACCGAGTCGTTCATGAACCGCTTGCGCAACTTCACTGTCGCGCATCATTACGTTCAACAGCCTGCGTTCTGCATAGGTATATGCAGGTCTAAGCGTTGGTGGTCCAGACGAACGGGGCTTTTCATTCCTACCATTATTCCACGAATTGTCGTTATTATCCCCTTGAGGCTTCTTTTTTTGCAGCTCTACCCGCAACTGATGGCAGTCCTGTTTCAAGGAATCAAGCGAGATTTCGAACTCTCGGGACAATTCTTTTAAGTAGACTTCGCGTTCTGTTGAAGAATCAACCTCAGCAACAATTTGTACGGCTTCCAGCAGATAATTCTTTCTGCCTTCTTCTTTTAGCAGTATATGGTTTTTCCTTGAATATATAAGCTTAAATTTTGTAACTGATACAGGCTGATCCATCGTTTCCCGTAAAAAGGCTTCAGGTCCATATTCGCTAATATAATCATCGGGATCTTTTCCCTTGGGAAGCATAGCTACTGCTACTTTCAGCCCCGCTCCTTCTAGCATCGGAATGGATTTGAAAGCCGCAGCTTGTCCGGCATCATCCCCATCATAGCAAATGATGACCTCCTCAGCTTGCCGCCTAAGAATACCGCAATGTTCATCCGTCAATGCTGTTCCCATCGTTGCTACACCGTTTTTAACGCCTGCGCTCCATGATTTGATGACGTCCATGTAGCCTTCAAACAATACAACTTGCTTGCTCTTGCGGATAGCTGGCCGCGCATAATGCAAGTTATAAAGTGTTCTGCTTTTCGTAAATAACATGGTTTCTGATGTGTTCAAGTATTTCGGCTGTCCTTCGCCTATAATGCGACCCGCAAACGCGGTAGCTTTGCCGTCTCTATCCCATATCGGAAACATGATGCGATTACGAAACCGATCCACATACCCGCTCCCGTCCGATTTTGCCGAAAGTAATCCGCCTTTTTCCATTAACTCCAAATCAAAGCCTCGATTCGTTAAAAATCGAGCTAGCAAATCCCACTCTTCAGGAGCATATCCGAGCATAAAATGATCGATCAGCTTATCGCTCATACCGCGCTCACGCAAATATTGCTTCGCTGCTTGCCCCTGCTTCGTATTGCTAAGCACATGATGATAAAGCTTAACCGTCAATTCATGCGCTTCGATAATTTTGGTTCGGTCTGCATTCTCAGGAGTTGATCGGTTCCCATCAGGCGATGCCCAAGTAATGGGAATGCTCGCATCCTCGGCAAGTACTCGTACGGCTTCCGGAAAAGAATAGCCTTCCATTTCCTCAACAAACCGTATAACATTGCCGCCTTTACCGCAGCCATAGCAATGGTAAATTTGGAGTTCCGGCGTAACTGTGAACGAGGGTGTCTTCTCCGAGTGGAACGGACATAGCCCCTTCATATATTTGCCGTGCTTCGTGAGATGAACATATTTCCCGACCGTCTCTACGATGTCATGATGCTTGCGAACGGCATCAATAACCTCTTCAGGTATTTTATTACCGCTTGTCATCGTTCATCACCTTCATCCTAGTAACACGTAAATAATATTCGCTATACGTCATGGTTCTCCTGCTCAATTCGCAAAACTTTTGTCAACTTTTGTTGAAAACGATCACGATCCTCGTTGTTCATCGCTTTTGGACCCCTCGTTTTGCCTCCACTTCGGCGTCTCTTGGCAAGCTCATGTCTTCGTTCCATCAAATAATCGATGTTCTCATCCGAGTACTGCTCTCCCCTAGGGGACAATACGATTGCTCCTTTGCCTATTGCAATGCATGCAAGTCCAAAATCCTGCGTAACGACAATATCCCCTCGTACAATATGGTTTACGATATACAAATCAACGGATTGATTGCTGCGATCCACCTGTACGATATCAACACCCTCTTGCGGTTCAAGTCTATGGTCATGAGAAGCTACCATCAGTACTTTTACCGAAAAACGTCTCGCCGTCTCGCCTATCTCTGTTTTCACCGGGCATGCATCTGCATCGACAACAATGGTTGGTTGCTTTAACCGAATAATAATCACCGCTCGAATTCAATTTCTAATCCTGTACTATTATATACGGCAAAACAATAAAAAATCCTGCATTATGCCCTTAAGGTAATCGCACATATTCCATAATTAAGCTAGCTGTTTCTTCCACAGCTCGATGAGACACATCAATGACAACACATCCCAGCTGCTTCATAATGGTATCGGCATAAACAAGCTCTTTCTCTATACGATCCGGCGTAGCATAAGATGCATTATTAGGCAAGCCCAATGCTTTTAATCTTTCCTTACGGATTGTATTTAAGTACGGCATGCCGATCGTTAGTCCAATTATGTTCCGCTTTGGAATTTTAAACAATTCTGCCGGCGGCTTAAGCTCTGGAACTAACGGTACATTCGCAACTTTGAATTTTTGATGCGCAAGGTACATAGATAATGGTGTTTTTGAAGTACGCGATACGCCGACCAGCACGATATCCGCTTTCGTTACGCCTGAAGTATCCCTTGCATCATCATATTTAACCGCAAATTCAACGGCTTCAACCTTTCGGAAGTAATCCGCATCCAAAACGTGATTTAGACCAGGCTCTTCACGAGATTTCCGTCCTGTGCGCATTTCCAACGTTTCTATAAAAGAACCTAAGAGATCAATCGCGACAACGCCGGAGGTTTCAGCTAGCTTCTTCATACTGTCACGTAAATGCGGGATAACCAGTGTATACAAGACAATAGCATCTGCTCCCTTAGCTTGCAGCGCAATGCGCTGCAAGCTTGCTTCGTCCGTTACAAAGGGTGCTCTGCGAATTTCAGCATTAATGGGATGAAACTGTGCTATTGCTGCGCGTACAACAAGTTCTCCCGTATCCCCCGCAGCATCTGAAACGACATAAACGATTACTTCTGGATTGGTATTAGGCATGCTTCATCATCCTTCTGACGTTTAATTTGTAAGAAGAGGGGCGAACATACTCATTTTGTAAATTACCATACAAGTTTCGAGAAATCCGCTACGACAGCAAGATCCTCAGCTATAGATGCTAGTGTAGAAAGTCGGTTTGCTCTTACTGCCTCATCTGGCGCCATAACCATCACATTCTCAAAATACGCATGAATATACGGTTTCAATGACGAAATGGTTTCCACAGCCTTAGCCATATCCCCGCTTTCGACTGCTGCTGTAAACGTTGGATGCAGCTGCACCCATTGCTCATAAAGATCTCTTTCCACTTGCTCAGCGAACAGGGAAGGATCAACCAAAGTCGAAGCAGCTTTGGATCCTAGATTGCTTACACGGTTGAACTGCTCCACAGTGAGCTTGAATTCAGCGCGGTCAGCACCTGCTGCAAGCGCTTGAACGACGGAAGCCCGTTCAATTGTAGAACGCAGATCAGCAAAACCCGATACCATTACTGCATCAACGACGTCATAACGAACGCCTTGCTCAGAAAGCACATTTTTCACTCGAAGCGCGAAGAAATCAGACAAATCATTGCGAATATCTTCAGCATTCCGCTTCAATCCGCGGCTCTCATGAACGGATAACGCAGCATCATACAGATCATTCAGCGAAAGCTTCAAGCCGTGCGCCAAAATAATTTGGACAATTCCTGCTGCTTGTCTGCGCAATGCATATGGATCCTGTGAACCCGTTGGGATGATTCCGATAGAAAAACAGCCAACGATTGTATCTATTTTATCCGCCAAGCTAACGATAGCACCCGTAATTTCGGATGGAGCAAGGTCACCGGCAAAACGCGGTTGATAATGCTCATTAATGGCTTTCGCCACCGACTTCCGCTCTCCTGCTTTGTTTGCATAATCTTCACCCATGATGCCTTGCAGCTCAGGGAATTCATAAACCATTTGCGAGACGAGATCAAATTTGCAAATATCAGCGGAACGACTGATATCTTGCGCCGTTTGCTCGTCAAGAACCAAATGTTTGCTTAACAAATCTGCCGTTGCTCTAATCCGTCTAACCTTATCACCAACGGACCCAAGCTCTTCGTGATAAACGATATTTTCAAGCTTGGATAACGCATGATCAATCGTCAGCTTATGATCTTCCGCATAGAAGAATTTCGCATCTGAAAGTCTAGCACGAAGTACTTTCTCATTGCCTTTTGCAACAAGCTCAATGGATTTTTTATCTCCGTTACGTACGGTAACAAAGAAAGGCTGTAGCTGGCCTTCACCGTTAAATACAGGGAAATAACGCTGATGCTCACGCATGGAAGTAATAAGCACCTCTTGCGGTATATTAAGGAATTCCGGATCAAAGCCGCCAAATAAAACACTCGGGTACTCAACCAAGAAAAGAACCTCTTCAAGAAGATCTTCTTTAATTGCAATTTCCCAGCCTTTTTCCTTAGCTAGACCATCTATTCCATTCACAATAAGCTGCTCCCGCTCGCTTACATCAACAATGACATTCTGTTCGCGAAGGCGCTCAACGTATTGCTTCGGTTCAAGAATCGTTGCTTCATTGCCGAGAAAACGATGTCCACGAGATACATTGCCTGTTTTCACATCTGTGATCTCGAAAGGAATAACATCCTGACCAAACAACGCTACGAGCCAACGAATAGGTCTTACGAAACGAAGCTCATAACTGCCCCAACGCATGTTTTTCGGAAACGACATGGAAGTAATTAAAGTAAGCAAGCCTTCTGGAAGTACGGCAGCAGTATCAGCGCCAATGCTGCTTTTATTCGCATAGACATACTCTACGCCAGCAAGTTCTTGGAAATAAAGCTCTTCAGGGGCAACGCCTTGACTGCGTGCAAAACCTAGTGCAGCTTTGCTCCAGTTTCCTTCAGCATCCTGTGCAATTTTGCGTGAAGGACCTTTTGCTTCCTCATTCATGTCGGATTGCTTCTCTTCTACATCATTAATTAACACCGCGATACGTCTAGGTGTCGCATATACGTGAACGTCGCCATGCCCAATACGTGAATCAGACAGCCATTTTACAGTTTTATCCTTTAGTTGGTTCATTGCGCCGCGCACGAAGCGAGCTGGCACTTCCTCTAGACCGATCTCAAGCAATAAATCTCTAGTCATGCTGCTCCACTCCTTTCTTCAATAACGGGAATCCAAGGCGTTCTCTTTCCTCGTAATACGTCGATGCGCAAGCACGAGCCAAGTTTCTCACTCTTGTAATATAGCCGGTTCTTTCCGTTACGCTAATTGCACCGCGCGCATCCAGCAAGTTAAAAGTATGTGAGCATTTCAAAACGTAATCGTAAGCCGGGAATACAAGATGATGCTCCATCGTTTTATTCGCTTCTTCTTCATACATATTGAACAATTGAAACAGCATCGCTGTATCCGAAGTCTCGAATGTATATTTGGAATGTTCGAATTCTGGCTGTTTAAAGACGTCGCCATAGCTTACGCCCTCAACCCATTCTAGATCGAACACATTTTCTTTTTGTTGAATGTAAGAAGCAAGCCGCTCCATACCGTATGTGATTTCGACAGCAACAGGATTAGCATCAATACCGCCAACCTGTTGGAAATACGTAAATTGCGTAATTTCCATTCCATCCAGCCATACTTCCCAGCCTAGTCCCCATGCGCCGAGCGTCGGAGACTCCCAGTTATCCTCTACAAAGCGGATATCATGCTCATTCGCATCGATACCTAACTGCTTAAGGCTTTCCAGGTAAAGCTCTTGAATGTTGTCAGGAGATGGTTTCAAAATAACTTGGAACTGATGATGCTGATACAAGCGGTTTGGGTTTTCACCATAACGACCGTCTGCTGGACGACGGGAAGGCTCAACATAAGCTACATTCCAAGGCTCTGGTCCAATTGAACGCAGGAATGTCATTGGGTTCATTGTACCTGCACCCTTCTCCACATCATAAGGCTGGACGAGAATACATCCTTGTTCCGCCCAGAAGTGCTGCAGTGTCAAAATCATTTTTTGAAAATTCATAACAGACCCACTCCTTCTTCCTCTGTTTGATATCCGATTTCGGACAATTTTCCGATCAGCAAAGGCGTTGACATGCAAAAAACTCCCGTCTCTACGCCTGCTTCCAGACGTAGGGACGAGAGTTATAATCCCGCGGTTCCACCCTACTTGGTTCACTCCTTACGAGTAAACCCTCTTAGTTCGATACGACTCCGGAGTGCCCTTTCATCATGGCTGTCGGTCCAGGCTTCCACTTCTCCCGGCTCGCTAATACCGTCAACTCACATGATTACTTTCTCCATCACTGCCCAATATTCATAATATCCTATTGTATCCTTGTTTATAATCATTGTCAACTTGGAGACAGGACAAAAAAAGATTATACCATTGCATTAGTGACTGTGAATTTCTTCCAATGTTTTCTTCTTGTTCGCCTCTTTGCCGATAATATCCTTCATACCTGCATTTCCCATAAACAAAACGCAAACTAACGCAAGTCCTGCAGGCACAATAGACCAAAGAAACGTAACAGATACAGATTCGGATAGCGCTGTAACAACTTTATCCATTACTTCTGGCGGGATTTCAGCACGCTTCTCGGGTGAGAGCAGCTCACGCGCATTTTCAGTCATAAGGCCGCCGCCTTCACTGCCAGCAAAAGCTTCATTCATTCCACTTGTGAAATGATTTCTTTGAATGATACCAAAAATCGTAATACCTACCGTCATGCCCAGCGAGCGAATAAAGGACATAGTCGACGTAGCGCTGCCCCGCTGCCTTGCATCAAAGCCATGAATCGAAGACATTCCAAGAACAGAGAAGGAGAAACCGATTCCGAAGCCTGTAAAGAACATATAGACGGACAGCATAAATCTTGTCGTATCCGGAGTAATCGTTGACAACAGCACGATGCCTGTAATAAAGATAATCGCAGATACCGTCATTATGCTTCGATATGACATTTTGTTAGCTAATATCCCGCCTACTTGTGCAGCAATAACGGAACCAAGCGTCATTGGCAGCAAGGTTAACCCCGCATTAATTGCCGTTCCGCCAAATACCCCTTGCACAAACATCGGAATATAGAGTGCTGCGGTAATAAACGCTGCACCATAAAATAATCCGGCACCTGTACTTGATGCAAACAGACGTTGTTTAAACATTTTGAATGAAATAATCGGTTCTTCTGCTTTCGTCTCGACGAACAGGAAAACGATCAGTAACACAGCAAATAAAGAGAATAATCCAATGATTTGCGTTGAATCCCATGGGTACTCCGCACCCCCAAGCTCAAGCGCAAACATGAGACAAACTATCGACCCTACAAGAGTAGCAGCGCCAAGCCAGTCGATTTTCTGCTTGGAATGAGATAAAGATTCTTTGTAAAAAATAACGATAAAAGCCAGAGCAATAAGTCCAAAAGGAATATTGATGTAAAAAATCCAACGCCAGTTAATGTATTCCGTTATGTATGCTCCGGCAAGCGGACCAAACAAGCTGGAAGTACCGAATACGGCTCCGAAGAGGCCACCCATTTTCCCGCGTTTTTCCGCTGGAAAGATATCAAATACGATGGCAAAAGCAATCGGCATCATAGCACCGCCGCCAATCCCTTGTATTGCGCGGTATATCGTAAGCTGCGTGATGGATTCAGCAGTACCGCAAAGGATAGAGCCAATTAGAAATAATGAAATGCCTAGTATGAAAAATCTCTTTCTTCCATACATATCAGACAATTTTCCGAATATCGGCATACCAGCCATTTCAGTGACAAGATATGCAGACGTTACCCAGACATATTTGTCCAAGCCGCCAAGGTCGGACACAATGGTAGCCATTGCAGTTGAAACGATTGTGTTATCAATCGCTGCAACCAAGATGCCAAGCAATAACCCGACTACAACGAACCCCAGTCTATTTTGCTGCGCAGACATAATGTTAAATCCCTCCAGTTTGCTATACTTCCTCAATAACATTCTATAGCATAAAGCAATAATGTGATTGCTGTAATCCTTCAAAAGAAGGAGCTATATATCCGCCTTAAGGATGAGGGAATTACAATATTTACAAGAGCTTTTCCAGCTGATCCAAAAAGTTGCGAGACTTCAGCTGCAATCCCAAATGTGTATCCATGAGTCTGCGCATGCATAGCTTAAGCTCCTCTTTCGTTTCTGGTTTCACCTGTATGCTCCCTAATCTCCTCATATCCGTTCTTCGAAAGATTTTAAGCAGCTTATATGCCCCATCTCCGAGCAAAATAGCGCTTGGATCTCTGCCAGCACAATTCGTGCATAGAATGCCTCCAGCATGAGGTGACAGCCTAAATGGCCCCACTCTATTTGCACAGCTAACACATTCATCAAGCTCAGGCGCATAACCCGATAAATCCAGAATCCTCATTTCATACAAATGGATGACGATTTGAGCATCCTTACCTTCATTCAACGCAGTAAAGCATGCTTTGAGCTGCTCGAAATGGAAGCTTGTCGATTCATCATCTTGAAGTGAGCGGTCAGTAAGCTCCGCTGCGTAGGAAGCATAAGCTGCTAAATCCAATTTCTCACGCAAAATATGGTGAGATTCAATAATCTCACCATAATTAAGCGTACCGAGTCCGCTGCTGCGAAAATAGACAAACTCTCCATATGTAAACGGCTGGGCAAGTGATGAATGCTTGCTTTTAATTTTTTTAGCGCCTCGAATGAGTACACCGGCCTTGCCGTTTGTTTTTGTAAGAAGGGTCACAATTTTATTGCCTTCCCCATAGTCCATACTGCGAATTACAATTCCTTCGACACGATGTAGCATACAGATAACTCTCCCCTAAAAGCAGAAACGGAGCCGGCCGTCCCATGGCGGCGCAGCATCCGTTTGCAATAAAACGACTATTCGTTTATTAGAACCGTTTCTTGCTCTATTCCGATACGTTAGATAGATAGTTAGCTCGTTAGATCTTCCAATCCAACCGCAGCAAGCTCCTCGGTTGCATCTTCTAGCGTATCACTTTGTCCTTCTGCTCCAACTTGATTCATTTCCTTGTAAAGCATGAAAGATTCGACATCCCCGGTCATCGTAAAATACTTCCACGAAAAATCTCGCATTCGTATTCATCCCTTTCGCTCCCTGAAATGCTGCTCCAGACGCTAATAGGATGCGATAAACGGGTATATACTATCCTTAACAATTTCCGTCAATTATGCTTAATCATGTCTATATCCAAGATCCTTCAGCACGCGCTCTTGGTTGCGCCAGTCTTTCTTCACTTTAACCCATAGTTCTAGGAAGATGCGTGAGCCAAGCAATGCTTCAATATCTTTGCGCGCTTGCTTGCCAACCTCTTTAAGCAGGTCGCCTTTTTTCCCAATAATAATCCCCTTCTGGGAATCACGCTCTACAAAAATAACAGCGCCAATATAGACAACTCCGTTTTCCTTCACTCGCATATCCTCAATCGTAACGGCGATAGAATGTGGAATTTCCTCACGAGTCATATGCAAAATTTTCTCGCGAATAAGCTCCGAGCACACAAATTGCTCCGGGTGATCCGTAATTTGATCTGCTGGATAATATTGCGGACCTTCCGGCAAATAACGGGAAAGTTGATCCATCAACGTCTCTACATTATTTCCTTTAAGTGCGGAGATCGGAATAATCTCTGCAAAATCATGCAGCTCATTGTATTGTGTAATCATAGGCAGAAGCTGTTCCGGTTCCACCTTGTCAATTTTGTTCATAACAAGGAAAACAGGTGTTTTCACTTTTTTGAGTTGCTCAATAATAAATCGGTCTCCACCGCCAAGCCCCTCAGAAGCATCAATCAGAAACAACGCTGCTTCAACCTCGCGAAGCGCGCTTTCCGCCGTTTGCATCATGTAATTGCCAAGCTTTGATTGCGGCTTATGAATACCTGGTGTATCTAGAAATACGATTTGCAGTTCATCCGTTGTGTATACGCCATGAATTTTGTTCCGTGTCGTTTGCGGTTTATCTGACATAATCGCAATCTTCTGACCGATCAAATGGTTCATGAGTGTTGATTTGCCGACATTCGGTCTGCCAATAATGGCTACGAAGCCGGAACGGAATTTTTTGCTGTCTCGATCATTTGTTGTTGTACGACTCATATGTTTATTTAACGCTCCCTATTATCTAATGATGCCGGTGTAAAGGCTCCCGGCAATATGCCTGATACGGTTGAAATGGTCCACTGTCCATTTAAGTTGCCCATAATGACTGGCATATCGGGAGCACATAATTCCACTAAAACTTGACGACAAACACCGCAAGGCGTAATTGGTCCCTCGGTATCGCCAATAACTGCTATCGCTTGAAACTGACCTGGCCTCTTGCCATCAGCAATCGCCCGAAATAGAGCGGTGCGTTCCGCGCAATTGGTTGGGCCATAAGCCGCATTTTCTACGTTGCAGCCAAAATGGACATGTCCTTCATCATCAAGCAAAGCCGCGCCAACTTGAAAATTTGAATAAGGGACATAAGCCTTCTTCATCGCTTCCTGCGCATCATTCAGCAGTTTCGTATATGTGTCCGATAAACCTTCATAGTGCATATCTTTTCCTCCATATTGTCTTAGTCTACACCACATTGGATTTAAAACAAACGCCAAAGAGGCGGGCCGATTATGAGCAGACCAATAATTGCTGCAATTATAGCAGCAATTAATACTGCGCCAGCAGCCGCATCTTTGGCAATTTTGGCGATTGGATGAAACTCAGGGCTGGCAAGATCAACGACTTGCTCAAGGGCTGTATTGAGCATCTCAGCGCTCATAACAACTGCCATTGTAAGAAGGATAATTGACCATTCCAGCGGAGTAAGCGATACAACGTACCCTAGAATACAAACTGCAATTGCTGCAAAAACATGAAAACGCATATGGTTTTGTGTGCGTAGAGCAAACAGGATGCCCGACCAAGCAAATCCAAAACTGCGAATAAAAGCTTTCATTAACGGGTCAAACCAGCTTGCTGCAAAATAGCTTCCTGCTTAGCCGTCATTTCGGCTTCAGCAGCATCATCCTCATGATCATAACCGATTAAATGCAAAAATCCATGTACGAACAGGAAGCCCATCTCGCGTTCCAATGAGTGTCCATATTCTTCACTTTGCGCTTTAGCCGTTTCAACGGAAATAATAATATCACCCAGCATGCCAGAGATAGGATCTGACTCATCCTCGCTCTCAACCTCAAAAATGATATCAAGCTCTTCCGTACCGTCCTCTTGCATGGCAAATGAAAGCACATCTGTTGGCCGGTCAATACCGCGATAGTCTAGATTTAACTGATGAATGTCTTTGTCATTCGTAAAAGTGAGTGAAACTTCACCTTCCGTAATGCCTTCTGCCTCCGCAGCTAAACCTAGCAGCTGTTCCAGCTTAGCAATCCAAGCATCTGGAATTTCCAGAACCTCTTGTTCGTTGCTCCAATCTAAACGTAAGCTCATCATTAACGCTCCTTTGTTTTCACATCATCCGGATATTCAATTCTAGAATGGAATATTCCGATTACACTTTCCTTAAGGGAATGTGCAATTCTATCAAGTTCCTTCATCGTCAAATCGCATTCATTGAATTGATTGTCATCGAGCCTGCTTTTGATGATTTTGTGAATCATCGCTTCAACCTGCTCTACTGTAGGATTATGCAAACTGCGAACAGCCGCCTCCACACAGTCAGATATACCGACAACAGCAGCCTCCTTCGACTGTGCCTTCGGTCCAGGATAACGGAAATCATCCTCTGTGAATGTAGGCTTCAAGCCTTGTTCCTCAACCTGCTTGATTGCTTTGTAGTAAAAAAACTTCAGTGAAGTCGTTCCGTGATGCTGCTCAGCGATATCGCGGATCGGCTTCGGAATATTATGCCCCTTGAGCATGTCCACACCATCTCTGGCATGTGCGACAATGATCGATTTACTTAGCTTTGGATCAATCGAATCATGAGGGTTTTCAATATTTGTTTGATTTTCAATAAAATAATTTGGCCGCTTTGTTTTACCTATATCATGATAAAACGATCCGACACGGCAAAGCAGACCATCCGCACCAATTGCCTCAGCAGCCGCTTCTGACAAATTACCGACCATCACGCTGTGATGATAAGTACCTGGCGTTTCAGTGAGCAGCTTGCGCAGCAGGGGATGATTCGGATTAGAGAGCTCAACGAGCTTAAGCGCAGATAGAATTCCGAATGTAATTTCAAAAAACGGCATTAAGCCAATGACCAGCACTGCGGTTACGAGCCCGCTGCCAAATGCAAATGCAACGGAATAAATAAATGAAACGCGCTCGAGCTGCTCTGACAGCAACAAAATAGTAATAACCGATAAGGAGCCAAACAAGCTGACCATAATGCCAGCCTTCAAAATCGTCGATCTTTGGCTAGCGCGATGAATCGAGAAGATTGCTGCGAAAGAAACGACGATGATGACGAAGCCATATTGAAAGTCAAAAAGCTGATGCTGTCCGGTATTTAATATAATACTGCCCATAATCGCAAATAAAATCGAGCTGATCATAGCCAAATGCATATCTAGCAGCAGTGTTATTAGCATCGTTCCTAAAGCGGCAGGCGCTAAATAACCGGCATAAGGAGCAGCGTCCGTCTGCGTCAATGAAATAATCTGAATCGTTATAATGTTGATTAGAAAAATCAACCATAACATAAGCAATGATGCGTTGTTGTATTTGGGCTTTACGCCATTGATACTGCCCGATTGATGCAAATAAGCATAGAGCACTACAATAAACATGACCGATAAAAATAGCAAGCCCAGCTGCGGCCAGTAATTTTTCTTATCCTGGAGCAGTGATGAATCAACAAGCAGCTTGTACAAATCAGGTGTTATGGTTTGACCGCGCTTGACAATAAGATCGCCTTCTTTAATGACAACAGCTGGCGTATTTTGCTTCGCCAGCACCTTTGCCTCCTCAGTAGCCGCCTTGTCCATAAACTTATTTGGCATAATGGCGAATCTAGCCAGCTCCTGCACTATTTCTCTGCTCGCACGACTAGTGAGGGTGCTTGCGTTAACGAGCTCAGCAACCTGTGTTCGCGCTGTTTCCGCCTCACGAAGCTGCTCAATAGTCAGTTTACGCACAATATCCCGAGCTACACCGCGCATCTCAGATAGTGTATCAGAAGTCATATTAGGCATTTTGTAAAAGGTCTCTTCTGGAATCGTATACTGCTGTTCCTTCGCAATAATCGACATTTCTTCCAGCAATGTATCCGAATAGGTTCCCTTGCCTTGGTATGCTTTAATAATACTATCTATGTAAGCAGAATACCGTCCCGGTATTTCGTTACGATAAATATCAATTTTATTCTGAAGCGTAACCTGATCATCTAAATTCAATTGCTCGATGCGTGCAAATATTTGATCAATCAACAATTCGGTGTGGAGAGGAACAATGGAATACATGACATCAATTTTGTTAGCAGCTTCCTCTTCCGCTTGACGCGTTGACTTCTCATCCTTTATTAAGAAGGGCGCCTTAATATCCTTCTCACTAACTGTGCCCTCGTGAATATCATAGGTTTCTGGAACGAGATGAGGAGACAAGCTGAAGTAGAATAACAGCACAAACATAAACATCAGCACCCAGCGAACGGCTGCACTCTGCTTCCAACCCGTCATTTTAGACGGTCGCAAGTTCCCTTCCTTACCGGTCTGGTTTTGGTTCATGCAGCAGACATTCCTCTCTAGGCTTTGTTTTCAGCATCCCAGTTATAAGCCACAATAATTTTTTGAACAAGTGAATGACGAACGACATCCTGCTCAGAGAAAAAGATTATTCCAATTTCCTCTATATCCCTTAAAATGCGCTGTGCTTCGATCAACCCAGAGTTCTTGCCCCTTGGCAAATCAATTTGCGTAACGTCACCCGTTATAACCATCTTTGAACCGAAGCCAAGACGCGTCAAAAACATTTTCATTTGCTCTGGCGTCGTATTCTGTGCTTCATCTAAAATAATGAATGCATCGTCAAGGGTTCGTCCACGCATATAAGCAAGCGGCGCAATTTCGATCATCCCGCGCTCCATCGCTTTTACCGTTTGTTCTGGACCCAAAACATCATGCAAGGCATCATACAAAGGACGTAAATATGGATCTACCTTCTCCTGCAAATCACCTGGCAGAAAACCGAGGTTTTCTCCAGCTTCTACTGCGGGCCTAGTTAGTACAATTCGCTTGACCTTGCCTTCCTTCAACGCAGCGACAGCGAGAACGACTGCTAGATACGTTTTTCCCGTACCTGCTGGACCTATTCCAAATACGATATCAAGCTTACGGATCGTCTTCACATAATGGCGCTGCCCAATCGTTTTCACACGAATCGGCTTACCTCTAAAGGTTGTTGTTATTTGTTTCGTAAACAAGTCTAGCAGCTCTTCTGCCTGCATGGAACGCGCCAGCTCAAAAGCATATGCAACATCCCTCTCCGAAGGCGTATAGCCCCCGCGTACGAGCTGCAACAGCACATTATAAAGCTGTTCTAATGATTCTACTTCATCTACGGGACCAGAAATAACAATCTCAGCTTCCCTTGATGTAACCGATCCTTCAATTTGCGACTGTATTAAGCGCAAATAATTGTCCTGCGGTCCGAATACTGCCAGACCTTCTGCTGCATTGCCAAGCGTTATTTTTACTACTTTCGTTTCAATTTGCAACAATCCTCAATCTCCCTGCATCTGGACTAGTGGCATTTCCTTAACGATAGATTGCTCGACTACAAATAGAACTTTCATATAAACTTTACCATTGTCCGCCTTTTCATGCAAAACAATTTCATCACGAATGACTGCATCGCTTCCTGCTTTAAGAATAACATCCGCCTTTGCCTGAAGGATGCCAATGCTCTTCGCTTCCTCAGCTGTAAGCGTACGTTGCTCCAACTGCATTTCCATAACCGTTTCTTTCATTCTGCCGATCGGAAGCGACCAATTCCGCCATGCCGCTTTCTCTTCATGTTGAATGGTTTCCGAATTTTCAAATGGATTATCTCCATAACCGCTCACTTGAAGCGCTCTTGATCCTAATACCATGAACCATTTTGTTTTCTTCTCCCCTGTATATACCTTTACCTGCTGTTCCATTGGAGAAGCGATATCAAAAACATACCATACGAGTCCTCTTACTTTCCCTTTTGCAACAATTGTGCGTGAATTTTCATCTCCGCCAATCGTACCTGAAATTAAGGTCTGACCCTTCTTGACCTTCGTATTCTTCTTAACAACTGGCCTGCCCGCATCAGCAATAATCTCCGTAACGACAGCATCCTCCGACGCTACCAAATGACGAGGATTTTCAAGCGCGACACCTTCGGGAACGGTCGATTCAACCACCTGAATAATAACCTTTGTCCCCTTCTTCTCTACGCCAACCCAGGTTGAGCCTGGAAGCTTCCGAACGAGTCGCTTAGACATCACATCGGTATCGGCAAGCTTGAAGGACCACTGCATTGGGAACAGACCCTCTTCTTTGGCTGCTAACCGTATTTGATCCTCCGTTAGCTTAACATTGCCTTGAACATCGATCGTCCAAACTAAGGATGACAGCATAAATATGAGAGCGAAAAATAAAACAATCCCACCAGCAAACAGCTTTCTGCGCTCTGCCTTTACCAGCCAAAAAGGCAAGCCTTTACGCTTGATAACATGAACGCGACAGCCTGTCTCTTTTAAATACGCACGAAGTCGAAAAAAGTCGCTTACCGACAATTCAAATTGAAGCAAGCCTCCGCTTGTCCATCGAATGGAAGACAGCTGGAGCCCTCCAGCAAGCGCTCGGTTGACAAGTTGCTCAGGTTGTCCGCCGCGAATATGAACAGTCACCATACCCTTTAACCAGTTTGCTCCTTTGTTGCTCATTTCTGTTCCCCTCCCACTAATCAGTTCACTTGCCGCACCTTACACAACGTCTATTTCAGGGTATCAACTCAATGTTAGTGATTTGACCCTCAATAAATACTTCTTCCGTCCATATGGTGCGAATAACCAGCGAGCTGCCCGTTACTTCGAGCTGTCCCTTACTTAGAGCAAGTCTTAGACGCTCGCTAGAGAAATGAACAACACCCCGGTGATTTTCAATATATAACTGACGATCACCTATCATCGTCAAACGCGGTAAATCATACACAACGTCATGCGGCATATCCAATAGCTCGGCTGTCACTTTACGAAATTTTCTTTTTATACGACGCATGGACGTGAGTGCCTCCTTCAGGTTTTCATAGAAACCTCTTTTCATAAGCTTTATCTTTAAATTTACGCAGCAATGCGAAAATAAGGCAGATTTATTGTACTGTTCCAAAATATGCGGGTAGCTCTTTAAATATGAGATTAAACTGAATGATGATAAGCCATAGCTAGTGAAAAACAATAAAAAAACCGCCGAAGCATATGCTTCGGCGGTTCTATTTTTATTTTCGATAAGGTTTTTTTGCACGCGGCGGACCTAATATTTCAGCCCATAACACAGCTTTCCGAATATCATCCCCTTGCAGGGCAGTTGCAAGGGCGCTCCGCTTCTTTGAGACGCCCTCTAATGGATTCTCCGCCTTCGGCCTGCTAACAGATGCTCTTTGCATGGAACGATCCTGAGCAGCTGCCTGAGGCTCTGGGGAAGCATATTCTCTAACTGCTTGAGACAACTGGGGACTAGATTGTTGATGCTCCTCTTTGGGTGCGGACTGATAGACCTGCTGTCCATCCCATCGTTCCGGCAATGTCTGATCCTCTGTATGGCTTGACTGCGGCACTCCCTCACGTGGATTGCTTCCTCCACCAAAGCTTGGCATTTGTCCCGGTTTCTTCTTCGAGCCTGCCTTACCGAACAAAGAAGCCAAAGCTCCGAAGACAATAACCAGAATAAATATATTATTCATCAAAAAATCAATAATTTTCGTCATACTGCATTCACCTCCAAGGCGCGGATACGCCTAACGTATTCAGCCAAATGACTGATTGCATTAGCGACCGTCTTTGTGATCAGACGAACTATCCGGCTTGCTAATGGAGCTGCGCATATCCGTATCTGCTTCAATATTTTTCAAGTTCAAATAATCCATTACACCTAGCTTGCCATTGCGAAGCGCTTCTGCCATCGCAAGCGGAACTTGTGATTGCGATTCAACAACCCGTGCTTCCATTTCTACAACCTTCGCTTTCATCTCCTGCTCATGAGCAACGGCCATCGCACGACGTTCTTCCGCTTTCGCTTGAGCAATTTTCTTATCAGCTTCCGCTTGCTCTGTTTGCAAATGCGCACCGATGTTTTTACCTACATCAACGTCCGCGATATCAATCGATAGGATTTCAAATGCAGTTCCTGCATCAAGGCCTTTGCCAAGCACCGTACGAGAAATCATATCTGGGTTCTCAAGGACATCCTTGTGTGAGCCAGCCGAACCGACCGTCGTAACGATACCTTCACCAACACGAGCAATAATCGTTTCTTCACCAGCACCACCGACTAGACGCTCGATGTTAGCACGAACGGTTACACGTGCTTTTACTTTTACTTCGATACCGTCTTTGGCAACTGCCGCAACGATAGGTGTTTCAATAACACGAGGATTTACGCTCATTTGAACTGCCTGGAGAACATCACGGCCAGCCAAGTCGATTGCAGCCGCACGTTCAAATATAAGCGGAATGTTAGCACGCTGAGCAGCGATTAGTGCATTAACGACACGGTCAACATTACCGCCAGCCAAGAAATGGCTCTCAAGCTGATTAATGTTCAAACCAAGACCAGCTTTTGTCGCTTTAATGAGCGGATTAACAATACGGCTAGGAACGACTCGACGCAAACGCATCGCGACAAGCGTTATAATCCCTACTCTAACACCCGATGCATATGCGGAAATCCACAGCATGATCGGAAAAAAGCTAAGAAATACGGACAAAACGATAATGACCAATACGGCTAAGATTAAGATAGATACTATTGGATCCATTAGACAAACCTCCATGTTTTTAGTGTCTGAGCTATTTTACTACTTCTTTCACGACGACCCAAGTTCCTTCTGCTTTAACAACGATTACTGTTCGTTTTGTATCAACGAACTCACCAGAAGTAACAACATCTATGCGGTTTTCTCCGATTTGGATAGTTCCAGCTGGTCTAAGCGGTGTAATCGTGACACCTTCAAGCCCTATCAGTGAAACCTTCACATCTGCTGATAGATAGCCTTCCTCTGTCGTCAGTTTGTCACGCAGAATAAACTTGTTCCAAACTCCTTTTGTTTTGTTCATTCTTGCGAATAACACAATGATTACAATGGCTACTACAAGGGCAACCATGATTGAAATAAAAGCAGTCATTGGATCGGAAGCAGCGATAACTACAGCTGTTATTAAGGACCCGCCTCCTAGGATACCCAGTATACCGAAGCTAGGAACGAACACCTCAATTATCAGCAACGATAAACCGACCACAAACAGAACGACTGACTCCATTCCAGCAAATCCTGCCACATAGTGCCCAAAGAAATATAGACCAAAGGATAAGATACCCACAATACCAGGAGCACCAAAACCTGGAACAATCATTTCAATGACAACACCCGCGATGCCCAAAATGAGAAGTATGGTCATCACTACCGGATTAACAAGCCATCTTGCCACATTTTCAGCAAGCGACGGAGCTACATCTACTTGTGTACGTCCGTCAAGACCGAGCCATTTCACAACTTCATCAACAGAGTTTGCCGTATGCTCGGAATAACCTAACTTTTCTGCTTCACTCGCTGATAGTGTCAGGATCTCGCCCTTTTGCTTGTCTCTGCCAATCTTATCCTTCAAATCCAATACCACGTTCGTATCGACCATAGCTGCTGCAATCTGATCATCACGACCGTTTAAACTAGCCGATTCCATCATTTTCTTGACCCAGAAAGATATCGTCTTTGGATTCTCAATTAAATCACCAGATCCATTTACGACAGCTGCAGCTCCTATCGCACTCCCTGGCTGCATGACAATGTTATCGGCATTAAGCGCAATGTATGTGCCTGCAGAAACGGCTTTTCCTTCCACAAAAGCAGTTGTTGGTATTTTGTTTTCTACCAGCATCTCGCCAATTTCTTCTGCATTGACGACCTTGCCGCCAAACGTATTGACAACCAAAATAATATGTTCGGCTTCAGCAGCCTCTGCCTCTTTAAAAGCTCTTTCCAAAAATGATTGCAGTCCCGACTCTACAGATTGTTTAACCGGTATGACATACACGGCAGGACCCATATCCGTTGCTGCTTTAGCAGGTTCGACAGGTCCGCCGAATACGCCTGCAAGCGTAACCAGCATTAATGCTATGAGCAGTAATAACGGAGTGGCAGACATTTTTCTTCGCCATCGGTTCATGTGCAAGAGCCTCCTCCTTTTTTTATGTATTGTTCCTATTACGTTCAATTATTAAAAATGTTTCATAATTGTTCACATTATTATAACAAACTTCATAATATGAACAAAAAAACACCCCCACATAGGGGGTGTTTTGTGAGTCCGAATGTTTAGTTAGTTTAGAAGTTGCTGAACGAACTGATTTACTAGTTTACCGTCAGCGCGTCCCTTCGTTTTAGGCAAAAGGGCACTCATAACTTTTCCCATATCGGCTTTAGAAGAAGCACCGAGTTCATGGATGGTCTGCGTTACTATCTCTTGAATCTCTTCTTCAGTCAGCTGTTCGGGGAGGTATTGACTAATAATTTCAATTTCGACCTCAAGACCTGCTACTAAATCATCACGGCCGGCTTTTTTAAATTCTTGGAGGGAATCTTTACGTTGTTTGACTTCACGACTCAATATGTCAACCACTTCGTTGTCGTCCAAAGGACGCTTGAGATCGATTTCCAAGTTTTTCACTGACGCGCGCATCATACGAATAACGGATAGTTTAAACTTGTCCTGATTCTTCATGGCTTGCTTCATATCGTCGATCAATCTTTCGCTCAGGTTCATTATGGAAGGATCCTCCTAAAACTTTCTCTTGCGCGCAGCCTCAGACTTCTTCTTGCGCTTTACACTTGGCTTTTCATAATGCTTGCGTTTTTTCACCTCAGCTAGAACACCATCTTTAGCGATGGAACGTTTAAAGCGGCGAAGCGCAGCATCAATAGTTTCGTTTTTGCGAACTTTAGTTTCAGACACCAGTTTTCCCTCCCTCCGAAACAGACCGTCCAGAGCTAATACACGGTTTATCAAATTTCATTATAAGTCAAACTAATTCCCAGTGTCAACTTTGGATCTCTCCTAATAACGGAGAAAGTTTTGTCCCGCCCAATAAATGGAGATGCAGATGATAAACAACTTGACCACCGTCAGCATTTACATTGTTTACTAGGCGATATCCCGACTCTGCAATGCCTTGCTCCTTGGCAATTTGCCGAGCTACAGCGAACATTTCCGCGATAAGCGGCCCATCTTCATCCGTGACTTCATTCATCGTTGGGATATACTTTTTCGGTATGATCAATATATGTACAGGCGCAGCTGGTTGAATATCGTGGAAAGCAAGAATTCTGTCATTCTCAAAAACTTTTTTTGAGGGCAAGCTTCCGTCAATGATTTTAGAAAAAATAGTGTCCATAAGGTTCACCCCCTTATTCTAACTCGTTCCTCTATCATAACGAAAAAATGGAGGCAAGTCCAATTCACAAACGCCGGAAAATGGGGTATGCCCCTTTTAATGCCGACGTTTACACCTTTTCAAAAAAACGGAAGCAGAGAGATTCCCACCAAAGCTGCAATCGGGATTACCTGACGAATAAAACGTCCGCGAGGATAGTTCGGGTAGCGATAAATCGGATAACCCAGGGGCGGATAGGGAGGAAACGACCGATTATCCCATTCATTTGAACCGCAAGGTACCGCTAGATATAGCCCCTCATCATCCATATACTCTATAAAACCATCACAGCACCAGCCATCATGAGTATGGGCCAATACATAACGACTCATGTTCGCTTGACACCAATCTTTGAGCCCCTGCAGATCTGCTAATTTATGCTCCGTTCCGTGTTCCATCGACTCAACCTCCTGTTAATTCATCTTATGCGAAGTTAGGCGTTTGGCTACTGAAACACGAATGGACTAACGATGTAGAATGAAACAAAGTATGAAAACTATTTCTGAACGGATTCAGATTGCGTACTCATCTCTTGTTGTACTCTCTCAACTAATTGCGTCCAATCCAGGCCGCTCGACAAGCGGATGAGAGCGACTCGGTTATCACCTATATTGGAGTTGAAGCTGCTCATAATATTAGAAAAAGATTCAAGAGATTTTTTTAATTCCAGCAAATAAGATTTATCCCCATCATTTAAAGAACCATCATAGTTCCCTATCGTTTGCAGCGCTGCTCCAACCTCTTCTACATAAGCTTTAGCCTTTGCGGCTCCCTCATTTGAATGACCGTTAATTTCCTCAGCCATTAGAGAGAGCTCTGCGAACGCTTGACCCTTTTGCGCTGTTCCGCCTGTAAGGAACTTCTCCTCAAGACGCTGCTCCCCGCTGCTGCTTGCAAGCAAAGCATCCAAATGTGGAATCAGTTGTTCAAAATATGCCTTCGATTCCGCTACAGCTGCAAAAATCTTTTTGCCTGTCTCATATTTCTTATCCTGCTTATCCTGCAAATAATGCGAGTATAAGAAGACGTTACCGATTAAGCTAAACACGAGTAAGATAAGTGTTATGGGCAGCCCGATTGATCGTTTGCCCGCTTGTTGCTTCTCCAACTTCCCAACCTCCTTCTATGTCTGTCTGGCTCTTCGAAGCTGTACGGATTGCGCGCCATCAAAAAAGAAAACATGGCACTCGTTAACTTTTCGTCCAATTACAGATTCAATAGCCTCAGCATAAAGCTCTAGCTGAAAGCGATGACGCTCTGCTGTTTCTTCCCATTGCTTCATATGGATGCGATCTGTTTTGTAGTCAAGAAGCACAACGCCCTCTATATCTTCAAATAAACAGTCAATCACACCTTGAATAAGAATTGGCTCTCCTGCAAGCGATTCATCCGCTCCCGGATAAACACGGCTAGCTGGAAACATACAACTGAACGGAACTTCTCTTCGCACCCAAGAGGATCGCAATAAGCGTCTTCCAAGCTCGCTTTCAAAAAATTGCGCTACAGCCGGAATATTGATGGCCTCAGACTGTTTTCTCGTTAGCATCCGTTTCTCAATCATGCTCTCAAGCGTTTGCTGCAAATGGAGCATATCTGTCGGCTCGGATAATGACACATGCTGCATAAGCAAGTGATTGACCGAACCCTTCTCAGCAGCGGTCAACGAGACCTCTTCCATAAATGCTGGCCGTCTCAACTTAAATGTCGAGCCTCCAGCTGTAAATGAGGTCTGTTCTGCGTTATTGCCTTTATGCTCCTTTGGCTGATCCTCCATATAGAAAGTATCCTCTGGCGCCTCGACATGCAGTCTTTTCATTTCCGTTACAGATGTTTTTGCAGCAAGACTAGCAGCAGCTAGATGCGGATACTGCCACTCCAGCCTCGCACGCAAGCCCTCATCTGCTTCTGTATCCTCGATCAGAGATAGGGAGGTTACCGCCTGCAAACGATCTTCCATGTCGGCACCTAACAAATTTTCCTCTTCAATCGAAGCAGCTGCTTCTGTACCGTATAAGGAGGCTGACACGATTCCAGCATTCCACTGAGGTGCATTCTCGTCCATTTCCGCCTTCTGCTCGGCAAGCTGCCTAGCTGCCAACGGTCCAAGCCAATCTATAAACGATCGAGCTGCTGCCACACGAAAATCAGGCATCCGTCCATTTGCATCAACGGAAGACAACCATTTCTTTAGCTTTGCTTCAGCATCCGAGACCGTTGCAACGAGAAACATCTTTTCTTTAGGACGAGTAAGAGCCACGTACAAAATACGCATTTCTTCAGCCAGCATTTCCATTCTCATCGCGCGACGGATTGCCAGATAGGGCAGCGTAGGATAGCTTACCCGAAGAGTTGGATCCACAAAGCGCGGTCCAAAACCAAGCTGCTTATGCTTTAAGAAGGCACTGCGGATATCCTGTTGGTTGAACAATTTACCCATTCCTGCAACAAATACGACTGGAAACTCTAGCCCTTTGCTTTTGTGAATGGACATTATTCTGACTACATCTTCTTGCTCACCCAGTGCTCTTGCTGTTCCTAAGTCACCGCCGCTGTCTCGCATACGCTCGATAAATCTGAGAAAACGGAATAATCCACGGAATGATGTGGCTTCATATTGCCTTGCCCGGTCATGCAGAGCGCGCAAGTTAGCTTGCCGCTGCGTACCGCCAGCCAGGCCGCCGACAAAATCGTAATAGCCTGTCTCCCGATAAATCTCCCAAAGCAAATTAGCGAGCGAACCTTGCCTTGCTTCCTCTCGCCAACGATCGAGACTATCTAAGAAGAGCGACAGCTTACGTCGCGACTCCTCTTCCAAATATAAATCACCTGCGGCATGAAGCACCGCATCGTAATAAGTTGCTTTGGCAGATAAAATTCGAATTCTCGCCAATTCCTCAGCATTAAGTCCAAACAAAGGCGATCTTAAAGCTGCAGCAAGCGGAATATCCTGATAAGGATTATCGATGACGCGAAGCAAAGAAAGAATCGTCTCAACCTCAGTCGCATCAAAATAACCGCTGCTAAGCTCCGCGTAAGCTGGAATGCCGTTCAACTGCAGCTCTTCTATGATGAAAGGAGCCCATTGCTGTGTCGCGCGCAGCAAAATAACAACATCACGCCACTGCAGAGGGCGTTCCTCGCCTTTTTTGCCGTCATAGACCTGATAGCCCGTATCGATCATCAATCGCAGCTGCTGCGCAATCCAACGAGCTTCAAGCTGCGCTGTTTTCAGCTCCGAGATCGACTCCGCTTCAACGCCTCCATTATCAGTACCCTCAGTCTCATCCGATTGCTCTGAACTTTCTATTCCTTCTTCATCACTCTCGTCATCATCCGCCTTGTTTAGAACAGCGAATTGCACTTTAAATTGATCCCATTCTCTCGGCTGGGGATAGCTTGCGCCGCACACAAGCTCAGCTCGCTCGTCATAGTCCATTTCAGCTACATTCTCACGCATGATCGCACGGAAGACCGCATTGACCCCGTCAACGACCTCTGAGCGGCTGCGGAAATTGCGGGCAAGATCAATGCGCAGACCTTTTGAAGCATCCTTCTCGTTAGCAATGTTCTTATCATATCGAGAAACATAAGATTTATATTTTTGCAAAAAGAGCTTCGGCTCAGCTAAACGGAATCCGTATATACTTTGCTTCACGTCACCGACCATGAATCGATTTCCTCTGCCCGGTCTAGCAATCAGTGAAACGATTGCTTCCTGAACCATATTGGTATCCTGATATTCATCGAGCAGAATTTCATCGAATTGCTGCTGATATTCCACCGCTGCAATGGAAGGCATAAGATTGTCTGATGTAGATAACGGATCTCTCAATATGCGCAAGCAATAATGCTCTAAATCCCCGAAATCCAGCAAACCCTTCGCTCTTTTTGCCCCTTCATAATTTTGACCGAATTCAATAACGAGCTCTGCCAGCGCGCGCATAAGCGGGGCAAGCTCCTTCAGCTCGTCCAAAAACTGCTCCGCGCTGCGGCCAAACAGCTCATCAACTAACGTAGTTATAAGCTTTTTAGCGCCATCCCGCAATTCCTTGGCTTGCTCCTGAAGCGACTTATCATACTCATCGCCTCTCATTGCTTTCAGTTTCCCGAACGCTACTTCCTGAAACGGTCCCATCCATTGCTCCCAAGGCATGCTATGAATCATATCGGTAAGATCATTGATAAGTGATAAATCATCCTCAAAGGTTGCCGCGTAGGGTGCTGGCCCTGCTGGCTGACGTGTAAGCTCCAGCGCTTGATGCAGAAGCGATGCCGCTCCCTCAAGTGCAAGGCCAATATCCCCTTTCAGGCTAATGACCCACTCGCTGGCTTGCAGCTCCTCAGCGTCAGCAACGTTAAAGGCTTCAGCAGTTTGCCGCAGCCATTTCTCCGGCCAAGGATGACTTTGAGAAAAATCATACAATTGCTGTACGAGTCGATAAAGGGGCTCATCACCGCGCTCACCGCCATATCGGTCCGCTAATCGCAGAAATGCGCCTTCATCGCCCGCTCCTTCATATTTTTGTTCAAACAACTGATTCAGCACATCAAGTCTCATGAGCTCGCTTTCTGTCTCATTCGCAATTCGAAAGCCGGGATCCAATCCGATAATCGGATAATACCGTCTAATCACATCAAGGCAGAAGGAGTGAAGAGTTGTTATCGAAGCACGATTCATTAGTGCGAGCTGACGTCGCAAATGCTCAGAGTCTGGCTGGCGTTCCAGCTCCTTCTCAAGCGCAACTCGTATTCGATCCTTCATCTCCGCAGCCGCAGCCTTCGTGAAGGTAGCAACAAGCAATCGATCCACATCGGTATTCGCTGAGATTTTACGAATGATACGCTCAACAAGAACCGCTGTCTTACCTGATCCTGCGGCTGCCGCAACGAGAATGTCAGAGCCGCTGGAGACAACAGCATCCCACTGATCATCTGTCCAGATGCTATTCTCTGGTTTCGGCATATCCTTTGCCGTTTGCATCATCCGTTACTCCCCCTCTAGCTGTTGCCATATGTCTTCTTTTGCAGGCTTGGTCAGCTTCCTATATTCATTGCCCTCAAATAACGTATCGAATTGGCAGACCGCTTTGTAATCGCAATATTGGCATGGTGTTTTCGTTCCGGCACGGTAAGGCTCGATGCTCACTTCCCCTGCTTGTATGGCACTGCCTATCATCCCCATTTTATTTCTCACATAATGCCGAAGGACACCCCACTGCGCATCCGTTACGACGGAGGAGCTGCTATAAAAGCTTCCATCACGCTTCAACGCTACAGGAAGTAGCTCAGAATAGCCGGAATCCAGCTCATCATCCATCAGTCTCACCGTCTCTGCATCAGCAGTAACGAGACCTCGCATTTTGAACCGTTTCAGCAATTTCCCATTGACCTCCGACGGACTAATCCCGTTCGAGAGTGCAAGCAGCGGGTTATGAACATGGAAATACAATACACCCGATGGTGTCGCAGGTTGACCAAGCCAACCAGAAGCATGCGTAACGAGAACATCCAAATACGTCAGCATCTGAAGAGAGAGTCCATAAGCAACCTCCTCCAATCGAAGCTGGGTTGCACTTGATTTGTAATCAAGCACCCTCAGAAGCAAGCCGCCTTCTGTTTCTGCTGCATCCACTCGGTCAATCCTTCCGATAATCTCCATTTCCCCACCATTATCAAGAGGAATCCGAAGCGCTGGCAGTGTGCCGTCAGGCCCAAAATCCACCTCAGTGCCTACAGGGTGAAATTGTGCTCTTCTGGCATGCTCTCCCAGCATAATAGCTGCTTGTCCTACAATTTCCTTCAGCTTGCGTGCAATATATTGAAACCGGCTGCTGCTAAGCAAAATTTGCGATTGCAGTTTCGGTGCAAGCTCGTCCACCGTTTTGGCTGCTGCAGCCTTTAATTCGGATTCCGACGCCGTCCCCCAGCGCTGCCCGTATCCATTCGCCAATTTGCTAAGCGCAGCATGAAACAACTGGCCAACATCCGGAGCATCAAGACGGTACATCTTGCGCTCACGAAGCTTTAAGCCGTGTATCGCAAAATGCTGAAAAGGACAAGAAACAAAACGTTCCATACGAGATACGCTGACCTGAAGGCGTGTACCATACAATTCTCTTGCCGTCTCTTTGGTCAGAACGTATTCCTGATTAACATAAGTTAAGGAGCCAGTCAGAAGCTGGAGCTTGTGCTGCCATTCCGGCCGAACTGCAAACCAGTTGTACATATCCCACCAAAATGGAGCTATCTCTGCGCCTTGACGCCATTTCCGTATTGCGGCTATCAAATAAGACAAGGTTCTCTGCGGCTGCGATACGAACATTTTTTGTTCCGATACCCTCATACTCGGAGATGGCTCCGCAGCAATGCTGTGTATAGGAATGCCCGGAAACAGCTGGCGTACATGACGAACAATCTCAGATGGAAGCAAGCTTTTCCCCTCTTCATCTGCTTGTGCCCAGCTCAGCCACAAATGGCGGCTTGGCGTCGTCAACGCGTTATAAATCATAAAACGTTCATCCAGCAAGCGTCGGCGCACGCTAGGTGCCATTGCTAATCCATCCTCAGCAAGCTGTTCTCGCTCAGGCTCCGTAAGAATACCGTCTTCCTTCACACGCATAGGCATTACACCATCATTTGCACCAAGAACATAACAAACCTTCACATTGCCCGAACGCGTACGATCCATGCTTCCAATAAGCACTTGATCGAGCGCAGGCGGATAGGAGGCAAGCTTCAAGCTATCGAGCCCTGCTTCAACCATACCCGCGAATAATTCTGGCGATACTTCTTCCTTGCCGGCAAGCTCCACCAATTGATCGAGAAGCTGCATAACACTGTCCCAAAGCTGGCGATGATTTCTTGCTCGCTGTGTTCTGCCAGCCTCATGGTCTCGCATACTCCACAGTTCCAATCGATCCGCTGCATCTGACTGATCCAGCAAACGATACAGAGCCTCACACATAGCTTGAACATTTGCGGCGCGCTTCAATGCTTCACCGAAGCTTTGAAGCTTAGGCACCACAGCATCTCTTGCCGCCATGACAATATCGAACTCTCTCTGTGCCTTGTCGCTAATCTTCGTTTCCATTTCCGTATCATCATCAAGCGATACAGGAACTAGTGGATGCCACGGTCGCTTATCCAGCCACTTCCAGCCATCAATTCCTGCTGCAAGTGCGAAATTCTCAAGCATATCAAACCATTCCCTCGGTAGACTCTCATCAAGCGGGAATAGCATCTCTGTTTTCACACAGCGAAACACCGCATCATACCGCCAACCAAACAATACCGTTTCCATCGCAGAACGAATAAATTCAACGAGCGGATGATGAACCGCTTTCTCCTTCTGATCGACAAAGAATGGAATACCGTAATCTGCGAATACGAGAGCAATGTAATCTGTATATCCTTCCGCATTGCGAACCATAACGGCTACATCGCGCCAACGAAGATTTTGGGACTGCGCACGGTGAATAATATCGCGAGCAACGGCCTCAACCTCTGCTCGCCGATTAACGGCGGCATGCAGCGATATCCCGCAGCGGTCATGATCACGATTCTGTATAGATCCATCATTTAGCAGCAATGGAACACGCTCACCATAGTGCTTCTCCAAATGGGCAAGCATGGGACTCTGTTGAAAGCGGATAGATGGCTGATCCTCCAGTATCAACGGGGATAGAACCTCCACATCATGCGCAGTCGCCAGCTCCATCAGCTTGTTATAGGTTTCGGCCGTTGGATGAAATAAATCCAACTCATGCGGCAATTCCCCTGTCTCGTAAACACGATTCAAAGTAAGGCATACCGTAATCTGAGCCGATGATTTCATTAATGCACCAAGCGCCTCATATTCCGTTGGCGTAAAGCCGTAAAACCCATCTACCCAAATTTGAGAGCCTGCCATCGTGTCAGCATGAGCGAAGCCCTCTTGCAAATAACGCAAATAATCCTCGGCGTCCACATATAAGCCCGCGAGTTCCTGTTCCATTCCACTATAAATGAGCTGCAGATCATGCAGCTTGCGCTTTAATAATGAAGACTGGTCGGAATTCTCCGCTGCCGCTATTCCTTTATCCTGCAGCAGCGAAGCATCCACACCGTATCTTTTCCATTCTGTTATAAGTTCAGCTAATCTATCAATAAACCCAGGCTGCTCAGCACCGCTTTGGAAAAGCTCTAGCTGCCCGCCTAACCGATGAACGATTTTGTAAAGCAGCATATGCTTACCTGTGTCACCAATAGGAATAAGGGCTGTTCCGCCCGTCTCCTGCATCACCCGGAAAGCAAGTCTTCGAAAACTAAGCGCCTGCGCCCGGATAGTGCCATTTAAGTCTCCGTTTTGAAGGAGCGCATATTCCGTTTGGAATGTAGCTTGCTCCGGAACGAGCATAATAAGCGGCGGCCCATCTGGTTCCTTCCGGAGTTGTTCTCTAATTTCATTCAAGCAATAAGACGTTTTACCAGTTCCTGAGCGGCCAATGACAAAGCGAAGCGACATCTGCAACTCTCCCGTCCCTGCGATATAATCGTTACTTGCTTCTCACTTCAAAAATCGCAAATTTCAAATAGTGTCCTTCATTTACGCCAAGCAGCTGCGGGTGATCTTTTCCAGCCGCGCGCCACTCCACTAAACGAAGCATCTTGCCGGCATCCATTGCTGCATCTTGAATAGTCTCCAAAAATAAATCAGGCTTCATATGATAAGAACAGCTTGCCGTGACCAAATATCCGCCCTCGTTCACAAGCTTCAGTCCTTGTAAATTGATATCCTTATAACCGCGAATGGCACCGGGTACTGCGCCTTTCGTTTTTGCAAATGCAGGGGGATCAAGAATAACGACATCCCAAGTGCGTCCCGCAGAGCTCTCCATCTTCTTGGAAGTATCTACACCGCCTTGACCGCGCTGTTTACGCTCATCCAGCCCTTTCACTTGAGCACGTAAAAACTCGAATGCATCAGCAACTACAAACTCAACGCGATCGGTAAAGCCATTTCGCTCTACATTGCGTTTTGCCGTTTCAATCGCATGCTCCGATACGTCAAGGCAAGTTACTCTCTTCGCACCATGCTTGCAGGCATTCAGTGTGAAACTGCCGGTATGAGCAAAGCATTCCAGAACGGAAGCGCCATCCCAGTAAGGGAAAGTAACGATTTTACCATTAGAATTGACAGGAACATGCGTAGCGTCCGCTGCAAACGCTCCAGCAGGGATATCGGTTCCCACTTTATCCGTGTTTACCAATCGAATTCCGCTGCGCTCTCCCCAACCAGTCATCAGTGGTGCAATCGCAGCCCGATTTTCACGTTGATCAAAGAAATAGCCTGTTTTCTGACCTTCAACGATATCGACCTCTAGCTTCAGGCCGTTCTCCTCGATTTCGATAATGGTAGGACAGTCACCGTAAAGAACACCAGTGCGTTCCTCCAAGCCCTCCAGCAAACGCACGCCTACATCACTGCGTTCGTATATCCCTTTTGGCCCAAATACTTCAATCAATGCTCCGATTAAATCATCGCGTCTCTTATCCATACCAAGCGTTAGCAATTGCAATACGAGCACATCTTTGAAACGGTCGACGACAAGGCCTGGCAGGAAGTCAGCTTCACCATACACCAGCCTGCAATCCTGATCCGCTACAAACCGGCCGCGATGCTCCTTGCATTGACGAAGGCGGTCAAGGAAGAAATCCTTATCCATCTCTTCAATAGGCTGATAAGACACAATACGCACCGTAATTTGAGATTTTGGATTCCAATAACCCGTTGCCAAATATCGACCTTGATGATTAACGACATCTACCAGATCACCTGGTGCCGCTTCTCCCTCTAAACGATCGATCTCTGTAGCGTAAACCCAAGGATGACCTTGCTCCACCCTTTTCTTTCTTGCTTTTTGAAGAAATATTTTTGAATTGCTCATGCTTCTCTTCCCCTCATTGAATAGCTTGTCATGCTTGTCTAATTACAAGCATATATATATTGAATTAACGTACCTCTTAAAAAAGAAGAAGGAGACCGTTTCATGATACATTCGATTATCATTCCTATGCTGCTTGGTTTTGCTGTGTTTATGTGCGGAATGAAGCTGATGGAGCTATCTCTGCACCGTCTTGCCGGTCCATATTTGACCGGTATATTGGAGCGATCCACTGCGACACCCATGCATGGACTAGCTATAGGCACAGTGACGACCGCTTTTCTTCAAAGCAGCACGGCTGTAACCGTCATTGCCATTGGGATGGTTAACGCAGGTCTACTTACTTTCCCGCGAACATTAGGCATTATTTTGGGTACAAATATAGGAACTTGTATAACAACCGAGCTAATCGGTCTAAATTTAAATAAGCTGGCTGTTCCTCTATTGCTCTTTTCCATCCTCATATGGCTGTTCACTGCGTTGGTGGGAGAATTGCGCGTTATTCCTACTTTACGAACAATCAGCTGGCTAGATCCGCTTCGCTCGACTGCCGTGGTGCTATGCGGCTTCGCATTGCTTCTGACAGGAATGACGATCATGCAGGGAGTCGGCCCCGCTGTGCAGGAAAGCGAGATGTTCAGATGGTTTCTTGCAAAAGCGAATGACAGCCTTTGGTGGGGACTAGCAGCAGGTGCTGTTCTTACAGCAGCTGTACATAGCAGTGCAGCTGTCATTGGCATCATTATGGGATTTGTATCCATTGGCGCAATGCCGATTGAATTAGCTATTGCTGTCGTTCTAGGCGCTAACATTGGCACCTGCGCAACCGCTTTACTAGCTTCTATTGGCGGTACAAAGGCTGGTCAATACGTTGCCATCTCACATGTCGTGCTTAACGCTGGCGGCGCGCTGCTCTTTATGCCCTTCATCTCGGAACTAAATGTCGTTTCCGAATGGATATCCTCTTCTGCTGCCGGACAAATCGCACATACACAAACCATTTTCAATGTCCTCAGTTCATTGATTGCGCTGCCGTTCTGTTATTTAAAAGTATTTCGCAGACTTGATACAGCAATTTAACCTTAGTCCATTTTCACGCCTAGCTGCTGAAGTGCTCCTGCCAAAATACGATGATTATTCTCATAACCAGATTGCTTTTGCAACTTCCATGCTTCATGCGGCTCAAACCAATCCACACCGCGAATCTCTTCGACCTGAGCTTGCAGGGAGCCGCCGATTGCCTCTACCAAGTAGTAATGAACTTCTTTATCTACTTTACCGAGCTTGTTATGCTCATATTGATATTTAATTTGGTCGATCGGTGAAATAATAACGCCTTCAAGACCCGTTTCCTCTACAATTTCTCGCAAAGCCGTTTGCTCAATCGTTTCTCCGGCTTCCATCTTCCCTTTCGGCAGCGAAACTTTTCCATAGCGATCCTGAATAAGCTGAATTTGCAGCTTTCCTTCGATCCGACGATAGACGACGCCTCCAGCTGAAATTTCCTTCATGTTAGGCTCCCTCCTTGCCACATTTAATGATTAGTATATGCAACAAAGGATTCCTCCATCTTTTCCATAACAGGAATTGATAAGCAAAGGAATCCTCCGCATTCGTTATGCTAGATAGCTTTTGTAGCCTGTACAACCTGCTCATCAAGCACGCGAACAAGCTTTGCACGACATTCGTTGACGCCGGCTTCCGTAATTTTGACTCTGCATAATTTTCCAATCAATGCTTCTGTTCCGTCAAAAACGACTTGAATATAGTTGTCGGTATACCCCATAACAAGACCTGTCCCTGGAGCACCTTTATAATCACGCTCAGGAATGACATCCAGCACTTGTCCAACAAATTTCTCCGCGTATGCAAGCTGCATTTTCTCAGACAAGTCAATTAGTTTATGGACCCGCTCGTTTTTAACTTCTTCGTCTACCTGCTCATCCATCCGAGCTGCCGGTGTTCCTGTCCGTTTCGAATAAGGGAACACATGCATTTCTGCAAACTTCAGATCCTCCATAAAGCGGAAGCCGTTCTCAAACATTTCTTCCGTTTCTCCTGGGAAGCCAACAATAACATCCGTCGTAATGGCAACACCAGGCATAGCTTCATGCAATCTCTTAATTTTTGCTGCGAACTCTGCTGTCGTATATTTACGACGCATCCGTTTCAAAACAGAATCCTCGCCTGCTTGCAATGGGATATGAAGATGACGACACATTTTACTCGAACGATTCAGCACGTCGATCATCGCATCATCGATTTGACTTGCTTCGATGGAGCTAATCCGAATCCGCTCAAGTCCTTCTATTTTGTCCAAATCCCACAATAAGCTTGTCAGATTATAGTTTTCCATGTCGTCGCCATAGCCGCCAGTATGAATACCGGTCAATACGACTTCCTTATAGCCGGAAGCGACCAATTGCTTGGCTTGCTCCAATACACTTTCCGCTGCACGACTGCGGGAAAGCCCGCGAGACCAAGGAATAATACAGAATGTACAGAAGTTGTTGCAGCCCTCTTGAATTTTCAAGAAAGCGCGAGTCCGTTCTGAGAAATCAGGGACATCAAGCTCTTCAAAATCACGCGTTTTCATAATGTTGCGCACGGCGTTAACCGGTTTGCGATCCTCTTGAATCTGATTGACAAAAGTCATAATTTTCTCACGATCCTGCGTGCCGATTACAAGATCGACACCTTCGATCGCCATAATCTCAGCAGGGGATGTTTGCGCATAACAACCTGTAACTGCAATGACAGCATCCGGATTGCGGCGCACAGCGCGTCTAATAATTTGACGGCTTTTTTTGTCTCCTGTATTGGTTACCGTACATGTGTTAATTAAGTAAATATCGGCAGTCGATTCGAAATCAACCTGCTCGTACCCTTCGTTTTTGAACAACTGCCAAATCGCTTCCGTATCATAGAAGTTTACTTTGCAGCCTAGTGTATAAAATGCGACCGTTGGCATAGTGGTCACGCTCCTCCCATTTCACCTGATTCATATAGTAAGCAGGTTAATCCTACAATTCCCGCTGTTTCCGTTCGTAATATTCGTTTTCCTAAACCGACCAATACAGCGCCGGCAGCTTCCGCGTCAGACGCTTCACGCTCGGTAAAGCCGCCCTCTGATCCTACGATAAGCAAGATTTTTGGCGAAGTTACATGACCTGTATGTTCACGCCATTCGCTTACAGCAGTGCGAATGCCCCTGCCGTGAGCTGCGTGGCCCTCACGCTCATAGCAAAACAGAACCAAATCATATGCACTTGCTGCTTTCATAAGCTCACGCCAGCTATGCAGAGACTGTATCATTGGGATACGATTGCGATGAGCCTGCTCTGCCGCTTCCTTTGCGATTTTGCTCCAGCGGTCTATACGCTTTGCTTCCTTCTTGCCATCATATTGTACAATCATTCGTTCGGATTGAAATGGGATAAACGCGTAAGCGCCAATCTCCGTTCCTTTCTGAATAACGAGTTCCATCTTATCGCCTTTTGGCAAGCTCTGTGCAATGGTAACAGACCATTTCGACTCGCTATCCATCGGCAACATTTCAACAATATCTGCTGTTATACAAGCAGCTTCCGCTTCTCGAACAGCTACAAGCGCTGTTCGTTCTCCGCCGTCACTGACAATAAATTTATCACCTGGCTTCGTACGCATTACCCGGAGCGCATGATGCGCATCCTCGCCCAACAAGCGGATGTCGGAGTCGCCAAACTGCTCCGCCGCTATAAAGTATCGTTGCATTGTCGTTATTCAACCACCCTTAAACAAATTCCATCCTTCATATTACCACGTTTCAAGTCGAAAAATCTATGAAAAACGATTGCCAGCAATCCTTTAATCCATTGAAAAGTGTCCTTAAAAGCTCATAAAAACGCAAGTTTTTGCTTACGTGAAGAGTTTATAAGCCGTCAATAATGTATTATTCGTCAAGACACCAATCAATGAAAACAAAGGATCTAACGTCACTTCACGCAGTGGCGGAATAAATACAATTAACAAAAATATAATCATTCCCCATTGTACATTCTGATCCATTTTGTACCGGATCTTAAGCGGCATGAGGTTCGAAATAATACGATATCCGTCAAGCGGCGGCAAAGGAATGAGATTAAATAAGAACAAAAGGAAGTTATACATAATAAAATAAGAGAAAAATCTTTGTAAGGCAGCCGTTACTCCAATTGATCCTGCTTCCAGCAATCCTGAAATATCCAGTCCCACATAAATGAACACGCCGATGATACCAAGCAACAGGTTGCTTAAGGGACCAACAGCAGTGACAATAATGCCCATTAACCTTGGGTTTTTAAATTTACTCTGATTGACAGGCACAGGTTTTGCCCACCCAAAGCCTGCTATTAGAATAAGCAGCATACCGAGAATATCTAGATGTACTCGAGGATTAAGCGTCACACGGCCTAAATTATAGGCCGTATCATCTCCAAATTTATGAGCGCTGTAAGCATGAGCAAACTCATGAACAGTGAATGAAATAACTAAAGCTAATACAATAAATGGCAAATCCTCTAAAGGAAACCTCAAAAAGTTTTCCATTAACCCACCTTCGGCTTCCTCGCTACGAATGCAATCCATTCCTCATCGCGGCGTTTTTCGATTATTTCGAACCCTGACTGGATTAAACCTTCTTCGACTTGTGTTTCTTTGTTTTTGTAAACGCCAGAAGCGATATAAATACCATTCGGTTTCAGTGCTGCATAGACATCATCAACGAACATCAAAATAACTTCTGCCAATATATTTGCCACTACAAGATCAACTGGAACCGTTACCTTAAGCGCAGCTGTTCCCGCGTCTCCATCATTAGCTGAAGTCTCTTCATTAATGACGCCTAGAAGGTCGCTCAGTCTAACTTCTACCTGCTCGGAGAGGCCGTTAAGCGCTACATTTTCAGTCGCGCTCGATACGGCTACCGGATCTAAATCCAGTGCAAGCACGCTCTTCACACCTAAGAGACAAGCACCAATCGCTAAAATACCTGAGCCTGTACCAACATCAATCATTTCTTCCCCGCCTGTTACGACGGACTCCAGCGTCTGTAAGCACAATGAAGTTGTCGGGTGCGTGCCTGTTCCGAAGGCCATGCCTGGATCAAGCTCAATGATTTTCTCTTCTGGAGCAGCTTCGTATTCTTCCCAAGTTGGCTTAATCGTTAATGTATCCGATACGCGTATTGGTTTAAAATACTGCTTCCAAGCTGTCGCCCAATCATCGTCATCAACAAGCGCAGCGGAATACTCAACCTGACCTGGGTCAATATCAAATTCCCGTAGTTGTTCAATTCGCGGCTTCAATGCTGCGATCATTTCATCTGCATTCATATCATCTGAAAAATATCCCTTTATAACAGCGATGCCTTCCGGTATATCATTAAAAGCAATTTCATACCACTCGCCATAAGGGTTATCCCGTTTTCTATTCGTCGTGCCTGACTCTTCAATGGATACGCCGCCAGCTCCTAATTCATGCAAAAAATTAGAAATCATCTCTTGAGCTTCTTCGGTAGTCGTAATCGTTAATTCATTCCATTTCATATGTATGATCCTCCAATGACTAGCTTAAACCGCTGTCACCGTCTTCTGACGGAAATTTTAAAAAACCTAACATCTATTGTACACCAGACTAGCACCTTTACACAAAAAAAAGGAGTCTGCAAGCTATAATACCTGCAGACTCCTTTTATTAGTTTACCGTTGTGCTTGTATTGCCACCAATTTGACGGATCAAATGCAAGGCTCGATCTGCAACAGCTTCATCTACAGTAGCTGTCAGCAAGCCGCTTTCCAGCAGACCGCTCACTTCAAAGGCGCGCAGTGCCTGCAGCTTATGCCAAGCCTCTTGAGCTGCTCCTTCACCATCAAACATAGCTTGTATTTCAATCTGACTCATAACTGATCCTCCTAAATAGCAAAGCAAACGTCCTTCAATCGAAATGATTATTCCTGTTCGTTGCGTTGATCTGCAGCTGCAGCACGCTCTGCGGCCACTTGATCCGCTTCGTCTGCAAGCTCTTCAGAAAACTCTACATCTTCATTAACCCCTACAGGCAATTCAGCGAAATTCGTTTTTTCTAAATTAACTTTATTAGATTTGTTAGGCATATTATTCCCCTCCAGTTGTGTTTTAAAGCATGGTTTACGTACTGGAATAGAATGTGTTGCTCTACCGAGTTCTATACATGGCTTCTAAAAACAAACAAAAAAAAAAGACGTGCCGGGTTATTCACCGCGGAACGCCTTTTTCATTTTATCAAATATAGATTCATGATGTTCTGCTTCATTTGTCACATTGCCTCTAGAGCCGCCGAACTGACGAAGCAGATCCTTCTGTTCATCCGTTAAGCCTGTTGGCGTAACAATGGTTACTTTCACATGCTGGTCGCCTTGACCATAACCGCGCAGCTTCGGAACACCTTTGCCTTTAATTCTAAAATAAGTGCCTGTTTGAGTTCCTGCCGGCACCTTCAACTTAATTTTCTCAGTCAATGTTGGGATTTCAATCTCATCGCCAAGCGCCGCCTGTACAAAAGTAAGCGGAACCTCACAATAAATATCATCGCCTTCACGTTCAAAGAACTCATGGGATTTCACACGGATAACAATATAGAGATCGCCCGCAGGTCCTCCGCGAAGTCCGCCTTCACCTTCGCCTGACATCCGAATTTGTGCGCCATCATCCACGCCCGCAGGGATTCGAACCGTAATTTTACGTTGACGCTTCACTTTTCCAGCGCCATGACAGGTTCCGCATTTATCCTTAATGACACGTCCGGTACCGCTGCAGTTCGTACAAGCACGACGGTTAACCATACGGCCAAATGGCGTATTTTGAACTACCTCTTGTTGACCGCTGCCTTTACATACCGAACAGGTCTCTGGCTTAGTTCCCGGTTTAGCGCCGTCACCATGACAAGTGTCGCATGTTTCTGTACGAGGAATTGTAATTTCGGTTTCCTTGCCAAATACAGCTTCCTTAAACTCAACGGTCATCGTGTATTGCAAATCATTGCCGCGTTGCGGTGCGTTAGGATCGCGACGACCGCCTCCGCCACCACCAAAGAACATATCAAAAATATCGCCAAACCCGCCGCCAAAGTCTTGACCGCCGCCTCCGCCCATGCCTTGGTTAGGATCAACATGTCCGAACCGGTCATAAGTAGAGCGCTTGCCGTCATCACTAAGGACGTCATAGGCTTCTTTTACTTCTTTGAATTTCTTCTCCGCGTCGTCAGCCTTGTTGACGTCGGGATGATATTGGCGAGCTAGCTGACGGTAAGATTTCTTAATCTCGTCCGCCGACGCTTCCTTGCCAACACCTAGTATTTCATAATAATCACGTTTGTTTGCCACCTGTTCTCACCTCCGCTATATCATATCATATGATTTCAAGTGCATTCGCGCGCAAAAGGAGGTCAAAGCCAGGTAGCGCCTGTCTTTGACCTCTCGCTCGCTACACTTTATTTATTATCGTCAACCACTTCGTAATCAGCATCGACTACATTGTCTTTACCTTTTGCATTAGCAGCGTCTTGCTCAGCGCCGCCTTCTGCTCCTTGAGCCGCTTGCTCATAAAGCTTAACAGAAAGCTGTTGAACGATTTCTGTAAGCTCTTCAGCAGCTGCATTAATTTGCTCTAGATCGTCAGTTGCAAGAGCTGCAACCACTTTTTCTTTCGCAGCAGTTGCTTTTTCGATTTCAGAAGCGTCTACTTTATCGCCAAGATCCTTGATCGTTTTGTCAACGGAGTAAACCAGTTGGTCTGCACTGTTTTTCGCTTCAACAAGATCACGACGTTTGCGATCTTCCTCAGCGTTCAACTCAGCATCTTTCATCATTTGTTCAACTTCTTCATCGCTTAGGCCGCTTGAAGATGTGATTGTGATTTTTTGGCTCTTGCCTGTTCCTTTATCAAGGGCAGATACGTTAACGATACCATTGGCATCGATATCGAAAGTAACCTCGATTTGCGGTACGCCGCGCGGTGCAAGAGGAATATCGTTCAAAGTAAAGCGACCAAGTGTTTTGTTGCCTGCCGCCATGGAACGCTCACCTTGAAGGACGTGAATTTCAACGCCTGGTTGATTGTCCGCATAAGTGGAGTACACTTGCGATTTACTTGTAGGAATCGTTGTATTGCGGTCGATCATTTTTGTAAATACGCCGCCTGCTGTTTCAATACCAAGGGACAATGGAGTTACGTCAAGCAATACAACGTCTTTAACTTCGCCAGTCAATACGCCTGCTTGAACCGCTGCTCCAAGAGCTACAACCTCATCCGGGTTAACGCCTTTATGCGGATCTTTACCGATCAATTTTTTAACTGCTTCTTGAACGGCTGGAATACGAGTCGATCCACCAACTAGAACAACTTTATCAATATCATTAGGAGTCATTCCTGCGTCGCTAAGCGCTTGACGTGTCGGTTTAAGCGTGCGCTCAACCAGTTCAGCAGAAAGTTCTTCAAATTTCGCACGAGTAAGGCTAAGCTCCAAATGCTGAGGAACGCCGTCAACCATAGTGATAAACGGAAGTGAAATAGCAGAAGTTAATGTACCAGAAAGTTCTTTTTTCGCTTTCTCAGCAGCATCCTTCAAACGTTGAACAGCAGATTTATCTTTGGATAGATCAATGCCTTGCTCTTTCTTGAACTCAGCAACAAGGTGGTCGATTACGACTTGGTCAAAATCATCGCCGCCCAATTTGTTGTCGCCGCTTGTTGCTTTAACTTCGAAGAAGCCATCGCCTAGCTCAAGAATGGAAACGTCAAATGTACCGCCACCAAGGTCATAAACAAGGATCGTTTGATCTTCTGTTTTTTCTAGGCCGTATGCAAGTGCAGCAGCAGTCGGCTCATTGACGATACGAAGTACTTCTAGACCAGCAATTTTACCAGCATCTTTAGTTGCTTGACGCTGACTGTCATTGAAGTAAGCAGGAACAGTGATAACCGCTTGTGTTACCGTTTGACCTAAGTATGCTTCAGCATCGGATTTCAATTTTTGCAAAATGATTGCAGAAATTTCTTCCGGTGTATAATCTTTATCGTCAATTTTTTCTTTGTGGCTTGAACCAATATGACGTTTAATGGAGCTGATCGTACGATCAGGGTTTGTGATCGCTTGACGTTTTGCCGTTTCACCAACAACACGCTCTCCGTCTTTCTTAAAACCTACTACTGAAGGCGTTGTACGGTTGCCCTCTGGGTTTGGAATGACTACGGCTTCGCCGCCTTCCATTACTGCTACGCAAGAGTTTGTTGTACCAAGGTCAATACCAATTACTTTACTCATCGCTTAGTTCCTCCTAATATTTTATCGGTTTGTTTGCTTTTTTCATCTTGTTCATAAAATGATGACAGTAAGACTAGCTGCTCACTTTAACCATTGCGGGACGCAGAACTCTATCTTTCAAGATATAGCCCTTTTGTACTTCCTCGACAATAATGCCTTCATCATGCTCATCGGATTCCACTTGCATAATCGCTTGGTGGAATTCAGGATTAAACGGCTCGCCAACGACGTTCATCGCCTTCAAACCTTCTGATTCCAATGTTGATTCCAATTGACGGAAAATCATATCAACGCCTTTTGCAAGCGAATCGAAATCACCGTTAACGGATGCTGCAGCTACAGCTCTCTCAAAATTATCTACCACCGGAAGCAGTTGGTTAATCAATTTCATTGACGCATACTGTCCGAGTTCTTCTTTTTCTTTCATCGTACGGCGACGGAAGTTATCAAAATCCGCTTGTGCACGCAAGTAACGCTGATTATTTTCTTCAGCAAGTTTCTCAAGCTCCGTATAACGCGAATCTTGCTCAATAACCTCTTCCACTGATTCTTCCGTAGCCTGCTCTGATTGCTGGGCAGAAACTACTTCTTCAGCAGCCTCAGTCGCATCATTATGTTGCTCCTTCGTACTCATGCAATCACCTCCTCAACATACTATTTATACCAGCGTCCCAAGAGAACTGCCATGTCCTTGGACATTAAATCCAATAGACTAATGACTTTACCGTACTCCATCCTTGTCGGACCCAAAATACCAATCGTTCCAAGCGATTGTCCATCAACAGCATAAGTTGCTGTTATTAGGCTGCAATCACTTATTGCTTTGTTGTTATTTTCTGTTCCGATACGTACTTGTATACCCGATGACAGTCCGGTAAACATTTTCATTATAGCGGGTGTTTCATCAAGTAAATCCAAAATTGTTTTTACTTTGTCTACATCTTTAAATTCAGGCTGCGTTAACATATTTGTTGCGCCGCCTAGGTAAATGCGTTGTTCATCCTCATTTTGCAATGCATGATCAAGTACATCAAGCAGCTGCTCATAATGATCAACATGTCGTTCAAGCTCTTGCCCAACCTCAGCGTAAAGCTTCGATCGCAGACGAACTAACGGAACGCCAACCAGCTTTGCATTCAAAATATTAACGACCTTTTCCATATCATCCATTTTGACATCCGGCGGGATGGAAATCGTTCGATTCTCAACATGTCCGGTATTGGTCACTATAATAGCGACTGCCGTTGTTTGATCAAGCGGCACGAGGCCAAAATGTTTAAGTGATGTGCTTAACGTTTCAGGTCCAAGCAAAATGGACGTGTAATTCGTTAAGTTGGAAAGAATCATAGCCGTTTGCTGAATGACTTGTTCCATGTGGTTCATCTTGTCCGTAACGAACGAGCGAACCGTATCAATGTCGTTCTTATCCACTTCGTTAAGCTTTACTAAATGGTCAACATAATAACGGTAACCCTTCGTCGATGGGATACGTCCTGCTGATGTATGAGGCTGTTCAAGAAAGCCAAGCTCCTCTAAGTCAGCCATTTCATTACGAATGGTAGCTGGACTAAAGCCTACATCGCCGCGCTTCGAAATACTTCGTGAACCGACCGGTTCAGCCGAGCGAATATAATCATCCACTATTGCGTGCAATATCATCCGTTGTCGTTCCGTTAGCATTCGAATTCCCCCTACTAGGATTGTATATACCGATCATTACGTTTGCCTTCGTTAGCACTCAACAGGATCGAGTGCTAATCATTAATACAAAAATACCAAACCAGCTTGTCGATTGTCAAGTCGGTTTGGCATTTTTACTATACCTATTTCATAATTGAGGCGGAGTTTTCGACAGTTGCCACAATTTTTTCATACTTTTATCTTAGCAAACAGCTAATTTAGTCCAACATTTTCAATACGGCAATTTCATCACAAGCAAGCTGCTTAGGACAATTGACGCAATCCTTCCATACCTTTTCAGGAAAAATTTCTTTGTCTACTACCTTAAAACCATTTTTCTCGAAAAAGGATACCGCATAGGTCAATGCCATTATTTTCGGAATCTTCTGCTCGCGAGCTTGCTCAATAAGAGCGTCAACAAGCTTGCTTCCGATTCCTAGTCCTTTATAGCCTTCAGTCATTCCGAGCGATCTAATCTCAACTAGTTCCGAACCCAGCCTTGTTAAGGAGCCGCATCCGACTACCTCATCCCCGATTTCAGCTACGACAAAGGAGTCTATCATATATTGGAGAGCTTCGCGAGTGCGAGGCAGCATAATACCCTTTTCGGCATATCCTTTGATTAATTGAAACAACATCTCCACGTCTTGAGATGTTGCTTTCCTACATTTAACCTCAACTGCCTGCATATGCGTTTTCGCCTCCACTCGAGCTTGTTGTCATTTGGTATGTATAAATATACAACAAACCGAATAGTTTCTCAATAGTATATTTGCCGCTTTATTTAAGAAAAGCACCAAATACTTCATTACCGAGGAGAACACCCTTGTCAGTGAGCCGATAGATGAGATCATTTTCAGTCTTTTGAGCTTCCAACAACCCATCGTTAAGCAATTTATTGATCACATCACCAAATTTACCTTCCAGCGTTTCTCCTGGGAATTGTTCAGAGAATCGTGAAGCAGGCACGCCATCCAGCAGACGAAGTCCAACCATCATCAAATCCTCCATTGCCTCATCCTTGGATACCTCGAACGTCTCTAGTCGAGGGAGCTTTTCATCAGCAGCTTGGATATAAGGTGTAATGCCCTTCAAATTAACGTGACGCTGACGATTGACGTAACCATGCGCGCCAGCACCTAAGCCGTAATAAGGCTCATTGCGCCAATAAGTAGAATTATGGCGACTTTCAAAGCCTGGCTTCGCAAAGTTGCTAATCTCATAGTGGGCATAGCCGTTTTCCTTCAACATATCCATCAAGAGAATAAACATATTGAATTCCTCTTCTTCTGGAGGCAGCGGCAGCTCATTGCGTTCATACAGCTTATGGAACAGTGTATTCTCTTCTACCTTCAAGCTGTAAATCGAGTAATGAGGCAACCCTAGTTTCATTGCGCGATTGACGCTGTCAGCCAAAAGCTCTACCGTTTGACCAGGTAAACCAAACATCAAATCAATAGACAAATTAGTAAAACCAACAGCGCGTGCGTTCTCTATACTTCTATAGACGTCATCTACATTGTGAATGCGTCCGATTCTCTCGAGCAGACCATTATCAAAGGATTGTACGCCAAAGCTGATTCGATTTACACCGCCTGCTTTCATTGCTGCAAGCTTATCTATATCGACCGTTCCCGGGTTAGCTTCCATTGTAAATTCTACATTAGGCGCAAGGGGGAAATATTTTTGAACAGACGTTAAGAATCGTTCCATCTGCGGCGGTGTCAGAACGGTAGGTGTTCCTCCGCCAACAAACACGGTATCTATTTGCTGAGGCGGCCATTCCTGAACCGTCCGCTGCATTTCCAGCTCAAGGGCATCCAAATATTGATCAACAGGCTGTCCCTTTAAGACATAGGAGGTGAAGTCACAATAATGGCACTTATTTGTGCAAAACGGAATGTGTATATATAAAGCGCGCGGTGATTGCGTAACATTCATTCTTGTCTTCCTCCTTAAATAGAAAAAAGGGAGAGCAGCGCCCTCCCTCATCCTCGTACGGTTTAATCTTCGCCGATTTTGAGCACCGCCATGAACGCTTCCTGCGGTACCTCTACACTACCTACTTGCTTCATACGTTTCTTACCTTCTTTTTGCTTCTCAAGCAGCTTCCGCTTCCGGCTGATATCGCCCCCGTAGCACTTAGCAAGAACGTTTTTACGCATTGCTTTTACCGTTTCACGGGAAATGACCTTGTTGCCGATTGATGCTTGAATCGGCACCTCAAACATTTGACGCGGAATAAGCTCTTTCAGCTTCTCACAAATGACCTTGCCGCGTTGATAAGCACGTTCACGATGAACGATGACGGACAATGCATCCACCTGCTCATTGTTGAGCATGATGTCCATTTTGACCAAATTAGATCTGCGATAGCCGCTTACCTCATAGTCGAAGGAAGCATAGCCCTTTGTGCTTGATTTCAATTGATCAAAGAAATCGTAAACGATTTCTGATAGTGGCACTTGATACGTAATCGTTACGCGATTCGTGTCTAGATATTCCATATTCACAAATTCGCCGCGTTTGCCTTGACATAGCTCCATAATCGTTCCTACATATTCATTAGGAACAATAATTGCCGCTTTAACAAATGGCTCCTCAACATAATCAAGCTTACCAGCCTCTGGATAGTTTGACGGGTTGTCGATCTCTATCGTTTCACCATCGGTTAGTGTAACTTTATAAATAACACTTGGCGCTGTTGTAATAAGCGGAATATTAAATTCTCGCTCTATACGCTCTTGAATGATTTCCATATGGAGCAGGCCTAGAAATCCGCAGCGGAAGCCAAAGCCGAGCGCTGTTGAAGATTCCGGCTCATATTTAAGGGAAGCATCATTCAATTCCAGCTTCTCAAGCGCTTCGCGCAAATCATTATAATCCTGTGTTTCAATTGGGTACAATCCACAATAAACCATCGGATTTATTTGACGATAGCCTGGAAGACGCTCTGGAGCCGGTCTCTTCGCTTCGGTAACCGTATCACCGACACGCGTATCCTTAACATTCTTAATACCTGCAACGATGAAACCTACATCGCCGACCGCAAGCTCCTTAACGATTGACATTCTCGGCATAAAGGCTCCAACCTCAATAACCTCGAATTCGGCCCCCGTTGCCATGAAGCGTATTTTCTTCCCAGCAGAGATACTGCCGTCCACGACTCGAACATAAACGATAACGCCTTTGTATGGGTCATAGTGAGAATCGAAAATAAGCGCTTTAAGCGGCTGATCCGGATCACCTGTTGGCGAAGGCATTTTGGAAACCACTTGCTCCAAAATTTCTTTTATCCCGATGCCGGCTTTAGCCGAAGCGAGCACAGCATCACTTGCATCAAGTCCAATAACATCTTCGATTTCCTGCTTCACCCGTTCAGGCTCAGCACTCGGCAAATCAATTTTATTAATAACCGGTACGATTTCAAGATTGTTATCCAGTGCCAAGTATACGTTAGCTAGCGTCTGTGCTTCGATACCTTGAGCAGCATCCACAACGAGCAGCGCGCCTTCACATGCCGCTAGGCTGCGTGACACCTCGTATGTAAAATCGACATGTCCAGGTGTATCAATAAGATTCAGTATATACTCCACGCCATCATCTGCTTGATAAGCTAAACGAACCGCTTGCAGCTTGATGGTAATGCCACGTTCGCGCTCCAAATCCATTTTATCAAGCACCTGCTCTTGCATCTCGCGAGATGTCAAAGCGCCGGTATACTCAAGGATTCGGTCAGCTAGCGTAGACTTTCCATGGTCAATATGCGCGATAATGGAAAAATTCCTAATTCTCTTTTGCCGGTCACGTACGTCAGTCATGCCTAACCCCCACAATTTCCAATAATGCTAATCATTCCTCCTATTATATCAGTTAAGGGGTTGACCAGCAATGTCCTTTATCACTTGATCAAACCGTCGAACAGGGAAACGACCAATCGGATACCCTCACTCGACATATTTTGGAGCAATCCAGAGGTTGAATCAGCGATTCGATTGACAGTAGGCTGCTCAGCTTCAAGCGCAATACCGGGCAAGCGATCATTGACATCAGTAGATCCTTCATCACCAGTCATTGTCATCTGCTTCAGTTCAGCCAGCTCTCTTTCCAGCTTTGCAATTTTTTGCTGCTGCTCTTTAAGATGTTCCTTGACCGTATTAGCTGCCGGCTTAGTACTTACCTCCTCTACATAGGGATCAGGATCGTCTAATGGCCCGTAAACCCGTTCAATGCCAGACGAGGACATCTCAATGCCATACATGACGACAATAGCCAGCACGCCTCCTAGAACCATCCACTTAAATGGGTTTCGTCTCATTCCGATACCATCTCCTTTTTCTAAAAATAACTTTGCTTATTTGCTAGTCTTTCCTTTGGATGCTGACACCTTCTCATCTGCCCAATAAATATCAGAGATAACCTCTGCAAGGACATCTGCTGTACGGTATGATTCCGCTAGCGTATTGTCCACTCCGCCTACTTCAACAAGAACGCTGTCCGCAGCAAGAGATTGATTATATTCCGCATTACCTGATGCCGCTGTTTTGCCCCATATTCCGCGTGAGATGCCCGGGTACTTTTTCTCAAGAGCATTATGAATCTTTGTTGCGAACGCTTCATTCTCTTCCCAGTTCGGATTTTTGTGACCGATAATAAAATAAACCTGCGCATAGCTTTTCCCATCAATATCAACAGTCGTATACTTTCGTTTTTGTGAATCACGATGCAGATCAAAGAAAAACTTTAAATCCTTGTTGCTCGCTATTGCCTCTTTCACAGTCTTCTTTGAATATTTATAGGATAACTCCCAACCATAATCTTTAATCGCAGTGGGATAGTCCGTATTGGAATGCTGCGTACCGATCCCCTTTTCTTCCAGCTTTTGCGCCAAGCGTTTGCCAACAAGCGTTATATTTTTTGTCTTGGAGTTCGGATCCTTGGTCTTATCAGTAAGCTCGGGGTACCAAGATTCTCTGTTATGCGAATGATAAATGAAAGCAACTTTGGCACCATTCGTTGTTGGTTTGTCAGTCGTACCTAGGTTGCCTGTGTTGCCGCCATTTCCTTCTCCATTATTTCCTGGCTCCGTAGGCTCATCAGATGGCGGTACATTTGGCGTGGCTTCATCCGTCTGCTCTGTACCCAAATCCGTATGCAGCCCCTCTAATGGATCATAAGGAATAGGTGCGTTGTCCTCCGGTCCTACCGCTATATCTGTCCCAATGCCCTGGCGAATGAGGAAAGCATCGTTGAGACTCATGCCAGGCAGCTCGCCAGCCAACAAGCTTTTAGGATCGTTTGGGTTAATATCGGTTAATGCTCGCATAAGCAAAGCACTTATTTGTTTGGTATTAAAAGAGTCCGTTTCTATACTGCTTTGAAAGGAAGGCATCTCCATTTCTAGCATATCCCCAAAAAAACCATTGGATACCGCAGCTGCGAATCCTTTCATTGAATTAATTGGCGAGGCTGTCGTTTGTTGTTGAGCCATTCCCGCAACACCTAGCAATACGAAAAATACCATGGAGCAAAAGGATAAAAGAGCAAACGTCTTGCCTGTAACTAGCAATTTTCTCAAACGCTCGCTTTCTCTTCCTAAATCCAAAAGTAAAATCCTTCGTTTCATCGGTTATACCTCCGCTTCTCTGTGCCTGTGGCTGAGTTACTATTAAATTATGAGAGTAAGAGAAATGATAGAACCGATCATACTGAAAGATTCCAATTTAATAGATTTCATAGAAAAGAGAGAGTTGATATTTTACTGAAAAATACAGAAAAAACCATCTCCTTTTTTATAAAGAGACGGTTCTTTCTGGAATCATTAATGGGTATAAGCAGCAACATTGCTTGAATCAACAGCGTCATGAAGCGATGCATTAAGCCCGCTGGCAATGATATTGGCAATGTCCTCGATAAACTCATCGATTTCCTTCGGTGTCACAAGTAAATCATGACCTAGAGGGCTCAGCACTTCCTTGACAAGCTGAAGACGTTCGTTTTCTTCCATCCCGCTGATTAATCCAAGTATTTGATTCGTATTTCCACTTTGCTTGTTAAAATGACTGCTCATCATCTCTAGCGTATTATTGACAATTGTCGAGGCATACACAACCGTCGGCACCCCGATAGCTATGACTGGAATGCCTAATATTTCTTTTGTCAGTCCTTTTCGTTTGTTGCCAATACCTGAACCAGGATGAATACCCGTGTCAGCAATTTGAATCGTCGTATTAACCCGCTCCACCGCTCTTGATGCGAGTGCATCAATCGCGATAACCAAATCAGGCTTCGTTTTCTCCACGATTCCATGAACAATTTCACTGGATTCAATGCCTGTTATGCCAAGCACTCCGGGGGCAACCGCACTCACTGGGCGATAACCAGGGGCAACCTGATCGGGCATAAGCTCAAAATAATGGCGTGTTACCATCACATTTTCTACGACGATGGGACCAAGCGCATCGGGTGTCACATTCCAGTTTCCTAAGCCTACGATAAGCACCCGTGCCGTTTTGTTAATGGATAGTCGTTCTAGAAAAGCTTCAAAATGCTTTGCAAACTGTGTGGCAACACGGTCCTGTAATCCCGTATCTCCATTTCGCAAACCCGGTACTTCAATCGTGACGTATCGGCCTTGCATTTTCCCTATTGCCTGAGAGCCTTGCTCATTTTGAACGTGGAGCTGAGTGATTGTAATTCCGTCATCCTCACTTGTCTCCGATTGTATGCCAGGAATAGGGCCGCCTCTAGGTGCCTCAGCCATTTCTTTAGCTTCAAGCGCCAAATCGGTTCTAACATTGTATTTCTGTAAATCAAGATCCTTCTGCACTGGTTATTCTCCCTTCACAGATGTTCTGACGTTATTGTTTGCATACCGCACTATTTCATACTCATGGATTTATAAATGCACTAAACGAATGGTCAGGGAATCTACCTCCTCACGCTATTGCTTTTTGGGGATGAGCATGATAATATATTTTAAGTTGTGTTATCTAGATATTTTAGAAATATGGACCGTTGTAAACAGTTTAGGAGGTGAATTCCATGCCAAACATTAAATCCGCGATTAAACGCGTTAAAACAAACGAAAAGCGTCGTGCTTTGAATGCTTCACAAAAATCCGCACTTCGTTCGGCCGTAAAATCTGCTGACCAAGCTATCTCTGGCACTGATGTAGAAGCTGCTAAAGCAGCTCTTGTCGCTGCAACGAAATCTTTGGATAAAGCAGCAACTAAAGGCCTGATTCATAAAAATGCGGCTTCCCGCAAAAAATCTCGTCTTGCTAAAAAGCTAAACGCCCTTTCGGCACAAGCTTAATAAGCATAGAAAAAGGCTTCACTGCTCCTAACCGGGCAGTGAAGCCTTTTTTTATTCCCATTTATACATAAAAAAAACCTTGGCAAAGGAGCAGGCGCTAGGCGCCTTTCTCCAAACCAAGGGAAAGCAAATACAACTCTAATCCAAGAGACTTCTCAATTGCTCCTGTTTTCATTTGGTAATCCAGCTCTGCGAGTGATGCCAGCAGACTCCCCAGTCTTGCGACTCCAAACTTCCGACTCTTCTCTGCTGCAAGTTTCACGGCATATGGATGCAGCCCAAGCTGTCCCGCCATCTGCTGAGGTGAATATTGATGCTGCTCCAACTCCTTAATTTGCAGCATAATACGAAGCTGCCTTGCGATTAATGCTGCTATCTTAATGGGCTCCTCACGTCGAATAAGCAGTTCCCTATACAGTCGAATCGCCTTGTCGATTCGAAGCTCGGCAATTGCATCGACTAGCGCGAAGACATCCTCCTCAACAGTTGCAGACGTAAGCATAGCCGTTGTCTCAGCATCAATGGTACCACCATCACCTGCGTGAAGGCATAGCTTGTCCACCTCTTGAGCCAGCTGCTGCATATTTGCTCCTGTACGTGAGATCAGCAGCTCAACAGCATCACTGGTCAACGTTCGGTTCTGCTCAGCAGCGCGTTTGATCATCCATTGCTTAAGCTGAGCTGTATCAAGCTCCGGAAATGCAACCAATGCATTTCTTTCCTTAAGCGCTTTGACAATTTTACGACGCTCATCAAGCTTTTCCGCATGAACAGCGAAAACGATAATAGATGACTCTGACGGATACTCCATATATTTCAACAGCTTCTCCGGATGATGCTCAATCTTTCCGCCTTCCTTGCCTCCAGCTGCAAAAACAGATGCATCACGCACTAAAATAAGCTTTCGCTCCACAAAGAAAGGCAAGGTTTCTGCCTCCAACACCGCTTCGTCCATTGAAGTCTCCGCTGTATCAAATTTAACCATTCCAAGCTCGCGCTCATCGGCTGTAAACATTGCTTCGCTTAGCATATTAATGAAATGCTGAAGCCGGTAACGGTCTTTACCGTACAACACATAAATAGGTTGAAATTTCCCACCCTTTATTTCCTTTAGAGCTTCTTTTACATCCATTCCTTCACCTCATTACTACTATTATACGGCAACAAAGGGATGAGCCGTTAGGTTCATCCCTTTGCCGAACATCTATATAAACATTCACAGGCAGGTCCATGGTACCGCCCTGTGGATGGTCATACGACGTTGAGACTTCATCGCAGACACTCTTATAGCTAAAGTATACGTCAAAGCGGATGAATGTGTGCATATTGCTGCAAATTAATATTCGGCCTTACTATCCTCGCCGCTCACCACATCAAATACATACTTCTCAATCGCGCCTTTTCCTGCCTGTACCTCATAAGATAGCTGTGCGCTGTCTTCCGACCAGACCAAGTTTGCAGTCTTTCCGTTTTTTCGATCCGTTTCAAACACTAATGTTTCATCGGAGGAACTGTAAATTTTGATGGTATAGCCTATAGCTTGAGCAAAATATTGATTGTTTGGCGAATAGACGGAAGACACGACAGACAGAGAATTATTTTTTCCTGGTACTGGTTTTTCTTCCTCTTCACTCATTGCATTTCCATTCAAGCCCATCGAATCAATTTGTTCATCTTCCTGGCTGCTATCATCTTTTTTCACTTCATTGGATATATCCACAGGTCCAGTTGCAGGTGTATCCCTCTCTAAGCTTTTTGGATTGAGTGCAGGTAATTCAGGATTTTTCAATGCATAATCATCCACGTTCATCGGAGATGTGCCGTTAGCCGCGGCATCATTCATCCCTAATGATTCTGCCATCGCTTTTGAAGTGGACTCTACCTTTCTTCCAACCTCGCTGTTGAACGCAGACATATCTGCTGTTTCATGGGCTTTATTGCTCGCGCCGAAAAATTCATTACCCGAACCTGGCGGATAGATAAGAAGGAAAAATCCTGCGACAATTCCTGCTGCGATTACACCGCCCATAACTCTCATGGAAGGAAAGCGACGATCACGCTTGACTCGGCGCGGTAAAATCTCAGAAGCCTCTTCTTCCTCTATGCTGGAGGGCGAAGGCGTTTCGGCTGCTGCTTCATATTGTCCAAATAAATCGATTCGCTCAAGCTCTGGCATAATGGCATCCACTAAGCTGTAGCTCGGCATCACTTTTGGTAAACTGGTTAATTCGGCGGATAACAGCTTTAACCGCTCGAACATTGCTGCACAGTCCGGACACTGTCTAGTATGATTCATCAAGACAACACTCTCGCTTTCATCGAGATCGTTGTCTAGCTGCCTTTGCATTAATTCCATCACCTCATGACAATTCATCCCCGGACACCACCTTTCTGATAATCATGGAGTAACGTTTGCAGCTGTTGCCTAGCTCTGAATAGATAGGATTTCACGGTGTTAAGCGGTAAATCAAGTGAATCGGCAATTTCGTTGTACGAGAAATCTTGTAAATACCGAAGGACGACAACAGCACGATGATGTTCGGGCAGCTTATCGATTGCGGAACGAATATCTTGAACAGCATAAGCGGACATCACCTCGTCCTCCACGTTTTGCTTCTCATGGAAAACCATGTCATGCTCATCTATCGAGACGGTCGGTTTATTTCTCCGAAACTTGTCAATGCAAATATTCGTTACAATACGTTGAATCCACGTCTTAAACTGAGCTTTCTCTTCGTACGAGCCTATTTTCGTATAGATGCGTATGAGCGCTTCCTGAGCCGCATCAAGTGCATCTTGTTCGTTATTTAATATATAGTAGGCTGTCCGATAAACATGCGTTTCAATCTCTCGCAATAGAGTGATTAAAGCATCGCGATCTCCCGACTGGGCGGCTCTTATAAGGCCCGGCTCCACCACGAAGGATCCCCCTCTCTTGCAACCATTCTGACGAAGTGGTTACGATAAATGTTGCAGATATTTTGATAAATGAACGTAAATATTTATAGATTATATTTAGATTGGATAATGATGGTTTTAAGAAGAGTTAAAGAAGTTCTTAAGTTTGTCTTAAGATTGATTAAAAATAGGCTTAAATATCAGCTTTACGCCTTACTAAAGGCTATGATTTCTAGCAATAATTACAATAGCTGTATGATTGTACGCGCACAGGTTCAGTTGGTTGCAGTGTTATTTTCATATAAGTAAAAAAGACTCTTCCCGAATAAAAAAATCACTTGAGCATTAATACTCACTCCACATTAAAGAATACCAAATTTCTAGCACCTCGTATATAGAGATCATTCCCTCTAGAATATGACAGCTGAGCCGAGTTCCATGACCAACCTATTGCTATTTTCATCCTATAAAACTTAAAAGAGGAACCCCACAGTGACATGAGATTCCTCTACTAAGTACAACTATGATCTATGTACGAAAATAGGGATGCTATTAACAAGTTCCCACTCATTTTGTTTTGTGAACGAATACCCCTTCCCTCGTCACCGAAAAACGAACCTCTCCGTCTTGGTCCGTCCGCCATAGTTTCGTTTTTGCGTTCGCTAGTCGAGATAAAGCATCTGGATGAGGATGTCCATAGCCATTGCTTGCGCCTACAGATACTACCGCGCTAAGCGGATGCCAATATTGCAGCCACTCCTCGCCTGTGGAAAACCGGCTTCCATGATGTGCAATTTTCATAACCGAAATGGCACTAGTGGGGAGGATGTCTCTTCGCCGTTTTTCATTTCGTACGATAGAGCCTTCCGTTGTCGCATTAATATCACCCGAGAAGAGAAAGTTTGAACCATACAACTGAACATTCATGACGATGCTGCTTTCGTTCTGCTCCTCCATGAAAACAGCTCCTTCCGTCCCTTCCCCAAGCGGCCATAACACCTCAAGCTCCGTCGCTTCATCCATCCGAACCTTCATCCCTGCTTTCACTGCATACATAGGAATCTGAAGACGTATTGCCTCTGTCAATAGATTCTTTACATCATCTGATTCTTTTACCGTCCCATTCCACCAGATGCTTCTTATCGGAATGGTCTCCATAACCGCCTGCAGACCACGAATATGATCGCTATCCAGATGGGAAATCACGAGCAGATCGATTTCCCGTACCCCTCGCTTCATTAGTAAGGGCACTAGTACCTTTCGTCCGACTTCAAAGGGATCGCTGCGTATTTTCCACTCCTCGCCTGGCTTCAGATAAGACATCGTCCCTCCCCCATCAATTAAAATATGTTTGCCTCGAGGGGTTCTAATGTGGATGGCGTCGCCTTGACCCACATCGATAAAACTAACCGAAGCCCTTCGATCTAATAGATCAGGCTTGTATGCATAAATGAGCATAAAAACGACAATCAAAATAAGTATGAACAGGATGTAACTTCTCCGCCTACTATGTTCAGTAGCTGCTAAGCCATTTCCAAAGCCAATCCCTAAGGGAACGGTCTCCTCCGCTATTGCAAGAGCCTCTGCACGCCATGCGTTTTTTTCTTCCGACCATTTGCGCAGCGTGTAGAAAATCACTCCTAGAAGACCAAGCAATGCGGCTACCCACCAGAGCGGCGGTGTTGCCCATATCGTTCGAAGCGAATCTGCCTGTGCCAGCCATTCTACACATGCAAATGTCCAATCATTTAAATAATGTGAAACATAGGCGAGCAGCTTGCCTCCCCCCTCCCAAGGAACTGCAATGATTAATGCCATTGCGCCAATAGGCAGCACTACAAAGCTGATGAATGGAACGAGTATGAAATTAGCGATCAAAGACAGCGCATGGAATTGATTGAAATAATAGATGGTAAGAGGAAAAGATACCAGCTGCGCGACGATCGTAACAGCCGCTAAATCAAGGAGTGCCTTGCCCCTTCGCCACTGAGGCATTGCGCTGCGGAGCGGTGAGACACCTAAAATTAAACCGATCGTGACGATGAAGCTTAGCTGGAAGCTGACATTTTCAAGATAAAACGGATCAACCATCAGCATCAGCACGGCTGCAGCGGCTAATAAATGCAGCCCATCCTTAAGCTTGCCCATGCGAGCGGCTAACAGCCCAAGTACCGCCATGAGACCTGCGCGAATGACGGAAGGCGAAGCGCCGGATAAAAGGACGTACATCGGAACGGCAAGCATAAGGGTCAGCAATATTCGTTCGCGGGTCATCCGCATGAAACGAAGAAGGCCGCCAAGCACATACATAAAGACTGCAACGTGTAAGCCTGATATCGCCAATATATGCGTTAAGCCTAGCCGCGAAAATTGCTGGAACTGCTCGGGATCGAGATCCTCGCTCATGCCGAGGACGAGTCCCTTCATGTACCCGGACTGAGTGGACGGGTACAGCGCATCCATCCGCGCGCCAAGCCAAGCGCGCGCGTGATCGACGCGGCCGAGCAAAGCGGCCGCGGTCCACTGTGGGCTCGGCGCCGGGGAGACGGCGTCGGTGCCCTTCACTTTGAGCAGCCAGTGGATTCTCTGGCTGCTTAGATAGCGGCGGTAATCGAAGCCGCCGCTATTGGATGCGCTGGCCGGCCGCGTTAGCTCGCCGGTCAGGCGTACAACATCGCCGCGCTGCCAAGCCGCGGCGACAAGCTGCTCCGGCTGCTGCAGGAGCCGGACATGCACAATAAATCGCTCCCGGATATCCCGCATCGCGCCCTCCCCCTCCACGCGAACGCTATTCGCCTCCACGCGAAACATAACGCGGTCGCCGTCAATCTCGACCGCTGACACAATCGTGCCCACCGCTTCGGCCGCATACGCTGCTCGCGGTCCATCCGCCTCAGCGGCGGCTAGCAGCGCCGGCAGCGCAGTCACATTGCGGGCATCCGCCCACATCCGCTCTCCTGCGGCAAGGACTACTGCCAGAAGACAAGCGGCCGCTAATTGCCATGACGCCTGCCTGCTAATTACAGCGGCAAGCGCCAGCAGCGCAGCGGCTCCACCTGCCAACCATATGCCGCTGCTGCTCAGACCTGCAGCCGCAGCGCTTCCAAAAACCCAGCAAACTGCGAACCAAATCAAAGGCCGCCTGTTCATCAACTTCCCCCGATCCCAGCGGCAACTGCTTTCGTTGCCTCATCCTATCTTTCATTCATTCATCAAAACATTCATGTCTCAAAACAAAAAAAGGAACCTCCGACCAGCATCTTGCGATGCAGTCAGAGGTTCCTCCTCCAGCTTTCTTCTATTATGAATAGGTTAAGAAGTAACAACCATATGCGCCTGAGCAGGCGGTTCGAAATGATCCAAGCAACGGAAAATGATGCCCTTTTGCGTCATTAGGTTCACAACCTTCTCGCTATCCTTGGGATAGCTGCGATGGTACACAATTTCTTGAACGCCGCTATTAGCCAGCATGTTGGCACAGGTCCAGCAGGGCTGGTCGGTTACATATACGGTAGACCCTTCGCGATCGGCGCGGTCGGTGAACAGCAGTAGATTTTGCTCCGCATGTATCGTTCGAATACAGCGTTGCTTCTTTAACGGCTGCTCCTTTCCGTCAATCAGCTTCATCTCAATCTCCTCTGAGATCATGCAGCCTGCTTCCAGACAGTCCTGCACACCCATTGGAGCACCATTATATGCAGTTCCAAGCAGTTTCTTGCCTTGGACAAGAACGGCTCCTACATGTCTGCGTGGGCAACGCGAGCGCGTTGAAACCATGTATGCGATATCCATGAAATACGTGTCCCAGTCTTTGCGAACGGCATCCGTTGTTTCTATATTCATTTCTATAACGTCCTTTCTCATCTTGCATCTGTTGTTCTAGCTGTTGTCCTTGCTAACTTACAATGTGAAAGATTAGATCGATTGGCTGGCTGCAATAGCTTGCTCAAGATCTGCCAAAATATCTTCAATACCTTCTGTACCGATAGACAAACGAATCATACCTGGAGATACGCCAGCACCCGCTTGCTGTTCAGCAGACAACTGCAAATGCGTTGTGCTTGCCGGGTGGATAATGAGGGACTTGGAATCGCCGACATTCGCCAAATGGGAGAACAGTTCAACTGAATTAATAACTTTCTTACCGGCTTCAACGCCGCCTTTGATACCGAAAGTCATGATTGCGCCTTTGCCCTTCGGCAAATATTTTTGAGCAAGCTCATAAGTAGGATGGCTAGGCAGTCCCGGATAATTAACCCATTCTACTGCATCATGACCTTCCAAAAACTCAGCAACTTTCTGTGCATTAGAGCTGTGACGTTCCATACGAAGATGAAGTGTTTCCAGACCTTGCAGGAGCAAGAAGGAGTTAAATGGCGACAATGCTGCACCCATATCACGCAACAATTGTACACGTGCTTTGATAATATAAGCAACTGGACCCACTGCATCCGTATAAACGACACCGTTGTAGCTTGGATCCGGCTCAGTCAAGCCTGGGAATTTGCCGCTTGCCTTCCAGTCGAATTTACCACCGTCGACGATTACGCCGCCAATGGAGGTACCATGACCGCCAATGAACTTCGTTGCAGAGTGTACAACGATATCTGCGCCATGTTCGATCGGACGGCAGAGGTACGGGCTTGGGAACGTATTGTCTACGATAAACGGAATGCCGTTCTCATGAGCAATCGCTGCAACAGCAGCAATATCAATTACGTCGCCCTTTGGATTGCCGATTGTTTCCGCATAAAGAGCTTTTGTATTTTCATTGATTGCAGCGCGGAAATTTTCAGGATCAGAAGGATCTACGAAACGCACCTTAATGCCAAGCTTCGCAAATGTCATGGAGAAAAGATTGTAAGTGCCTCCATATAAGCTGGTAGCCGATACAATTTCATCTCCAGCTCCTGCAATGTTGAGAATCGAATATGTAATAGCGGATTGACCAGAAGCAACTGCCAGAGCAGCTGGTGCTCCTTCTAATTCTGCTACACGCTTCTCAAAAACATCCGATGTCGGGTTCATAATTCGGGAATAAATATTACCGAACTCTTGCAGTGAAAATAAGTTCGCTGCATGGTCTGTATCTTTGAATCCGTATGATGTCGTTTGGTAGATAGGCACCGCGCGCGACAGCGTAGTCGGATCGATTTGTTGACCTCCGTGGACGGATAGTGTGTCAAGAGAGAGCTTGCGTTGTTCTGACATTTTCTCGACTCCTTTAAGAAAAGTATAATAGTAAAACTAGCATGATCTGCGAAATCTATTAAAATAGTCCGCTTCTTTCCATTCTCTCACAATTATGGACGAGCTACAATGCTATCTTCAATACCTGACAGCACTTTTTTACCAATTCCCTTGACTCGCAGCAAATCTTCAATGGAAGAGAATTTACCTTTAGCTTCTCGCTCGTTTATGATAGCTTGCGCTTTAGCTGGCCCAATTCCTTTGAGCGCAAGCAGCTCTGCTGCTGTAGCGCGATTAATATCGATTTTACCATCCATAGCTGCGGCTTCATTAGACTTCACTTCTCCAACAGCTTCAATTGTTTCTTCTATTAAAGTATTATCCTCTGTATTGGAACTAGTCTGAGACTGTGGTTCAGCATCATATAATAATGGTACGGAAGATTCCTTATTTGTTGCGATTTCATTTCCTTTTTCCTTATTAGCGGTTTTGAAGCCCCCATTATCCATTGCTGCCAAAGCCTCTTCTACCGATTCATTCAGTGGTACCCAGCTATCTCCAGCAGCCCTCTTCGGTTCAAAAAGAGAAGCAGTTAGCAGAATGACAGCTGCCAGAATACATATAACGGCCAGCAAAGCATGTTTTTGAGATATTCTATTCGACAATTTCATAAAGTGATCCCGCTCCTTCTCATCGCATCATTTACTTGGTAATAAGTGACATATAGAACATGCCGTAGTGAATATGGTAAGAGAGCATACGAAATGCATATCCGTATCTTATCTTCAATTTAATAACGCAAACCTTTTTTCATTTCTAAAAAGAAGTCGTTTTTTGCTTACGACATTGGTTTTGCAATCGCAAAGCCTATAGGAGGGTTCAGCATGAATGTCGGATTTATCGGGACGGGCACTATGGGAAGCCTGCTCATCGAAGCCTTTATTGCATCTGGTGCACTTTCACCAACTCAAATTGCTATTAGTAACCGCACTTTTGCAAAAGCGCAAGCTTTAGCCGACCGTTATTCCGGCATCCGAGCCGAATTTACGAACGCCGAAGCTGCCAAAGATTGTGATATTATTTTTCTTTGCATAAAACCTTTGGAATTCAAGCGTGCAGTTGACGATTTGAAGCCTATCATTCGTCCTAATCAAATAGTCGTTTCAATCACTAGTCCTGTACTCATCTCTCATTTAGAAGGCGAATTAAATTGTAAAATAGCAAAGGTTATTCCCAGTATTACGAATTATGTATGGAGCGGAGCCTCACTTTGCATCTACGGCAAAAAGATGCAAGAAGAGGATAAAATTCAACTTGAAGCCTTGCTCTCTCATATAAGTGAACCGCTGCAGATCAATGAAAGCTTCACGCGAATTGTATCTGATCTATCGAGCTGCGGTCCTGCTTTTATTTCCTTTTTACTGGAGCAATTTATTGAAGCTGCAGTTGAAGAAACAGGTATCGGGCGTGAAGAAGCGACTCGTGTTGCCAGTGCCATGCTGCTTGGAACCGGTTTGCTGCTTACGGAAGGCGGGCTTACGCCGGCACAGGTTCAAGCGCGTGTTGCTGTTCCGGGCGGGATCACCGCTGAGGCATTACAACTCCTCCGAAGTCAAACAAATGGTGTTTTCAATCAGCTTATTCAAACAACCCATTCCAAATTTAATGAAGACTTATCGAAGATTTCCATCGCATTTATAGGCGAAGAGGTGAACGGACAATAGCTGTTCTTCAGCTAAAGTCCGCTCACCTCTTCGGTTTGCATTTATTTAATTAGTTAATTCGCAACGATGTTGACAAGCTTGCCTTTTACAGCAATTACTTTACGGATCGTTTTACCAGCGATTAACTCTTGTACTTTCTCAAGCTCCTTCGCTAAGCTCTCCATTTCAGCTACGTCCATATCAGCTGCGATGGCAACACGGTCCGCGATTTTACCATTAACCTGTACAACAATTTCAACTTCTTGGTCCACAGTCCAAGCTTCCTCAAACGATGGGAAAGCAGCGTATGAAAGTGAATCTGTGCGACCTAGCTTTTCCCAAAGCTCTTCGGCTATATGAGGCGCAATTGGTGAAATCAATTGTACGAATTGCTCCATTGCCGCTTGTGGCAACACATCTGTTTTGTATGCCTCATTGACGAAAATCATCAACTGACTAATAACAGTATTGAAGCGCAAGCCTTCATAGTCCTCTGTAATCTTCTTGATCGAACGATGCCATGTGCGTTTGAATGCATCACTCGTATCGCCATCACTAATTTTCGCATTCAAGCTGCCATCCTCATTAACGAACAGACGCCATACACGGCTTAGGAAGCGATATGTGCCTTCTACGCCGTTAGTGTTCCAAGGCTTAGTTGCTTCCAGTGGACCCATAAACATTTCATACATCCGAAGAGTATCTGCACCAAATTCGTTGACGATGTCATCCGGATTGATGACGTTGCCGCGAGACTTGGACATCTTCTCGTTATTATTGCCAAGTATCATACCTTGGTTTACCAATTTATGGAACGGCTCTTTGGTATCTACTACACCGATATCATAAAGCACCTTATGCCAGAAGCGAGCATAGAGCAAGTGAAGAACAGCATGCTCTGCGCCACCGATATACAAATCAACCGGCAACCATTCCTTTTGTTTCTCTGGCGAGCAAAGCTCTTTGTCATTCTTCGGATCGATGAAGCGCAGATAGTACCAGCAGCTTCCTGCCCATTGCGGCATTGTATTCGTCTCGCGACGTGCCTTCATGCCTGTTTCTGGATCAATGGTGTTAACCCATTCCGTTACGTTCGCAAGAGGAGATTCGCCAGTTCCAGAAGGCGTTATCGCATCTACATCCGGTAATAGCAACGGAAGCTGATCCACAGGAACGGTCTTCATCGTGCCATCCTCCAAATGAAGAATTGGAATCGGCTCACCCCAGTAGCGTTGACGGCTGAACAACCAATCGCGCAGGCGATAAGTAATCTTTCCTTTACCTTTGCCTGAATCATCCAAGTGTTGAATCATTTTTGCAATTGCTTCTTCATTTGTCAGACCATCTAGGAATTCAGAATTGACATGCGGGCCATCGCCAGCATAGGCTTCCTTCGAAATATCCCCGCCTTGCACGACTTCTACGATAGGAAGGTCGAATTGCTTAGCAAACTCCCAGTCACGAGCATCATGACCTGGTACCGCCATAATAGCGCCTGTTCCGTAGCCAGCAAGAACGTAATCTGCTATCCAGATCGGTGTTTTCGCGCCATTTACAGGATTAATGGCGTAAGCTCCAGTGAACACACCTGATTTATCTTTGGCGAGATCTGTACGCTCCAGGTCGCTTTTCCGTGCTGCTGCTTCCTGATAAGCCACAACAGCTGCTTTTTGCTCCGCTGTAACAATTTTTGCAACAAGCTCATGCTCAGGTGCTAATACGCAGTATGTCGCACCAAATAGCGTATCTGGACGTGTTGTAAAAACAACCAGTGCTGCATCATGTCCGTCAATATCAAAGGTTACTTCCGCACCTTTAGATTTACCGATCCAATTGCGCTGCATATCCTTAATGCTCTCGGACCAATCCAGCTCTTCCAAATCCTCTAACAAACGCTCTGCGTATTCCGTAATTCTCAGAATCCACTGACGCATAGGCTTGCGAACAACCGGATGATTTCCACGTTCGCTCAGACCATTAATAACTTCCTCATTCGCAAGCACAGTACCCAGTGCTGGACACCAGTTAACGGAAACCTCAGCAGAATAAGCAAGTCCTCTATTATACAATTGAATAAAAATCCATTGTGTCCATTTGTAGTATTCCGGATCTGTCGTGCTGATCTCACGATCCCAGTCATACGAGAAGCCCAGTGATTTGATTTGTCTGCGGAAATTATCGATATTCTTGAATGTGATGTCACGCGGATGCTGCCCTGTATCCAGTGCATGCTGCTCCGCCGGCAAACCGAAAGCATCCCAACCCATTGGATGAAGCACATTGTAGCCCTTCATTCGTTTGTAACGGGATACGATATCTGTAGCTGTATAGCCTTCCGGATGTCCTACATGAAGACCTGCTCCAGATGGATATGGGAACATATCTAACGCATAAAATTTAGGTTTATCTGCGTCCTCTGTCGTTTGAAAGGTTTTGTTCTTATCCCAATATTGCTGCCATTTCGGCTCGACAACAAGCGGATTATAGCCTTGTGTTTGCTGTTCTTGACTCATCTGTAATTGTCCCCCTAAAAATAATCTCATACTGTATTAAAAACATAAAACCTCTCGCCCCTAGCGATAATCGCTAGGGACGAGAGGTTGTTCTCCCGTGGTACCACCCTAGTTAGCGTCAGGCATGCTTTGCCTATTCGCTCACTTGTCGCCTTTATCGCAGGCCAAACGGTACGATTGTATATCGATGACAAGCATCGATACATATGCCGCACAGCTCCAAGGTGAGCTTCATTTCGCTGCAGGTCCGGCTTGCACCATAAGTCACCGGCTCTCTTTGCCTCACACACGAAATTACTGTTCCTCTTCAACGCTCCATATGTATAAAACATTACTTCGATTATAAGGATCAGGGAGTTCGGTGTCAAGAGAACCGTATGTTCACGCTTGTACTCTGTACCAATATTCATATTGCTGGACATAGCCTATTTTATCGTAAAGTCGATTAGCTGGGGCATTATCTTTTACTACTAGTAAATAGCCTTGCTTCGCACCATTGTTCTTCCCCCAATGCAAAATATGCGATATGAGCTGTGTCCCAAAGCCAAGGTTCCGTTTCTCTGGATCCGTAACGATATCATATAAGCCGATCCAGCCATCCTCGATGACGGCTAAGCCGCATGCAACAGGTATTCCATTTTGATGCAAAATGGCAAAGCAGCGCTGAAACGGCGACCTTTGCTCCAGCATTTTCCGGGTAACCTCTCTCTGATTATCCGAAAGCCGATTAAACATCGTAACGACATCCAACCATGTTTCTGACAATTCCTCTTCAAACCAAATGTCAGCATCTGACGGTATTTGCAATTGGTCCAGATGCATCATTTTAACAAGTGTACGATCGACTTGCTCATACCCTCGCGAAGCAAGCTCTTCGTCCAGCGTTGCCGGTTGAATGAAAGGCGTTATTTTAAAAACCGTACGATTCCCTTGTCCCTCATACCACTGTTCACATTTCAATAGCTTTTCCTCAAGCTCTAAGGTGTTTCCATAAATTGCCTGAATAGAATTAGAACGTTTCGTATAACCCTCATTAAACCGAAGCAGCCACCCATCATAGACGAGCGTTTGCAGTGCCGGCCAACCGTTCAAGCTCATTTCCTCGATTCGAAAATGAAGACGATTCGCAATCTGCCCCTTATGATGCTGGTCATGCCAAATAAAATCCTTCAAATATTGCGCTGTTGAAAATGGATTCCCGTCTCCATCTGTATACATGGCTTCATATTGCTCATCTGTTAATCCAGCTATTGCGTCTAGTATATGTTTGCGACTTCTTACAGCTCCGCTTGTCAATTCCTCTATGGAAGTTTGCTTCCCGTATGTCTTGGCTCTCTCATTAAATTCGTCATAATCCAAATGCTTAACCGTAAGCGGTTTGCCCGTTCCTAGTTTAGCAATCGCTTCTTCATAGAAATAGTCATCCCACTGCAAAATATGTGAGACTACCTCGCGAAAGGACCACTTCCCTGGAGCAATTTTCTGATTCCAAATCTTCTCATCGTATTTGCTCAAATCGGTAACAAATGATAGCCAGTGCCCAAACTCCTCTAACAGCTGCGCTTTTTCGGTATTCATATGTAGGCACTCTCCCTTGAATATGATGGTGGAAAAAATAATTATTTCCAATATCATACAGTACAACTAGAGCTGGATCTAGATTTTTTTATGTTTATTGTTCCTGACTGTCAAAAGATGACTTTGTGTGAGCACAACATGATCTGAATAAAGAAGCTAAAGGTATTGTATAAACATGAATTGATCGATGGCGTTTATAAAGATAATCTGCTATATCGAATATCACTGGATGAATTTTCTGTATTAGACGCTTTATAGAATAACGCATTTCTTCCTTTTGGGATTAAATTTTGATTAGGTTAGATATGTTAAATAAGTGGTTGAGGAATAGGAGGAGGGAATGCGGTGGATAAGACTAGAAATATGGAGCAGACAGGTTGTATGTGATCAAAGGAGTCCAAATCGCTGCAGCTGCTCCATCTGATTCTCTTTCAGCAAGATTTCCCGCTGCATTAGGCCCAGCAGATCAAAATGAGGATACTCTGACCTTGCATGAATATAGCGGGGATTAAGCCCATGCCGAACACACCAACGTGACAATTTATCCATATCGGCACAACCAACCTTCGTTACCGTTCGCATATCTGGGAATCGAGGGTCTAGCCAATAATGCGTGAGAAAAGCAATTTCCCCGCTTGCGACTGCCTCCTTCCACTTCACCATCTCCGATCTTTTTATGCCGAATGCCATACCATCACTCCTTAAAAGATTTGTTACACAAAACTTACTCCGCAAGCATCAACTTTAATTTGTGTAACAAATCTTACTTCGTAAGCATCCGCTTAGATTTGTTACACAAAACTTACTCCGCAAGCATCAACTTTAATTTGTATAACAAATCTTACTTCGTAAGCATCCGCTTAAGATTTGTTACACAAAACTTACTCCGCAAGCATCAACTTTAATTTGTGTAACAAATCTTACTTCGTAAGCCTACCCAATAATATTTTTAACGCGACCAACTTGACCATCAGCTAATCTTACTTTTATCCCATGGGGATGCTTGGGTGAATTCGTCAAAATATCCTTTACAACACCGCGTGTAAGCTTGCCTGTTCGTTGATCCTGCTTCAATACAATATCTACCTCTAACCCTGATTTAATCGCTGACCGCTCTGTACCACTCATCTTTTATCATTCCTCTGCTGCTCTAATGTTGTTTTTTAGCATAGCATATGCAAAGTAAAGATGCACATTATAAGGACAACTGTTATACTTAACATCAAACGATGTAAACGAAATGAGGAAATGGATTAATGTCTACCGCATTTAGCGCTCTGGGTATAACACCCAAGTTAAGCGAATTGCTTCATCAAGATGGAATTATCGAACCGACACCGGTTCAAAAGCAAGCCATACCTTTGCTTCTTAATGGGCAGGATGTCATTGCACAAGCACAAACAGGTACAGGCAAAACCATTGCTTTTGCTTTGCCTATCCTGCAAAGAATTAATGTTGAGAAAGAGCAAACGCAAGCCTTGATCTTAACACCGACAAGGGAGCTTGCTATTCAAATAACGAGCGAGCTTAAAAAGCTTGTCTCAGCTGTTGGCGCTACCGTATTGGCTGCATATGGCGGACAAGACGTAGAAGCGCAAATTCGCAAGCTTCAACGCTCGCCCCATATTATCGTCGCAACACCTGGACGACTTATTGACCATATGAAACGTGAAACCGTTAACCTCGGCAAGCTGCAAATGCTTGTGCTTGATGAGGCTGATCAAATGCTTCACATGGGTTTCTTGCCAGATGTTGAAAGCATTATCACGCAAACGCCAAGAGCGCGTCAAACGATGCTGTTCTCTGCAACAATGCCTGATGCTATCCGTAAATTAGCAGGAGAATATATGAAAACACCTGCTGATATTCGCGTGCGCAGCACAAACGTAACGCTTGATAGCATTACTCAAATTGTGTATGAGACGACAGATAGAAGCAAGCAGCAATTGCTTGTTCAATTGCTGGAGCGTCATCAGCCTTACCTCGCTGTTATTTTTTGCCGGACAAAGGTTCGCGCTAAAAAATTGAACAAAGAGCTGCAGGAGCTTGGCATTCAATCCGATGAGCTTCACGGTGATTTAACGCAGGCAAAGCGCGAGCAGGTCATGAAGCGTTTTAGAGACGCTCGTCTTCAAGTTCTAATTGCAACAGATGTAGCCGCACGCGGTCTCGATGTCGAAGGTGTTACTCATGTATACAACTACGATGTACCGCAGGATGGTGAGCTTTATATCCACCGTATCGGAAGAACGGGTCGCGCTGGTCAAGAAGGCGCAGCTATTACACTAGCTACTCCTTATGATAAAAACCATCTCCTTCTCATTGAGCAAAGCATAAATGCAAGACTGGTACGTCGTTCTATCGATAGTGAAGGCGTGGAAACTTCCGTGCGCTCTCAGCCAGGTGAACGAGTTGAAAGACCTCGCGGCGCTTCGGGCAGAAGCAGCAGCGCTCGCAGCGGCAGTGGTAAACCACAGTCAGGCGGCGGTCGTCGTGGGGCTCGTGAACAAAACAGTCAGCAGGATCGCAAGCCAGGAGGCCGTAGAGGCCAACGTGAAACCGTTCGTCCCGCTACAGGCAGAAGAAGCGAGCGTACGACTGAATCGGCTGGACAATCCACTGAAAACAGAGGCGAAACCACGGGCTGGAATGCACGTCGAGGTGAACGCTTCGACAACAACAGTGCTGGCAGCGGCGAGCGCTCTGGCAATCGAAGCGGCGGAGGCCGCAGTGGAGATCGTTCTAATAACCGCAGCAGTTCAGGACGCGGCGGAGAACGATCTGATAATCGCGGTAGTGAACGTTCAGCTGGACGAGCTAGTTTCGGCAGTCCACGTGGTGACGAGCATGTTGCAGGACGCGGAACAGCTTCTGTTGACAGTCCTTGGACTGCAGCACGTGGCAAAGCCGATATTGCAGGAAGAGTTGATCCCCGTGGTGCTGTTCGCGGCAAAGCCCAATCTGGCGGACGCGGCGGACAACGCGGCAATTCATCAGCTGGCGGTCGCAATCAATCACAATCCGGTGGACGCAGCTTCGGCGGCAGCTCCTCAAGCAAGCCTCGCGGCGGCGGACGCAGCCGCTAAACCAAACATTCAAAGGCACACGCTCTCTCGCGTGTGCCTTTTTTTATGCATGATACTCTTCGTTCATCTCCCGTCTCCCATAATCGCCAAGCCAACTAGCAATAATCCCGCCCATTTTTGAATAACCAAGACAAATGTCCATCCGCTCCCGGGCTAATTGCATACTATACGGTATACTGAACTATGGGATAACGCACAATTATCGATTCTCCCGAGCTCGGAATTCCATCATATAAGGAGGAATTAGCATGTCCGGTGTACATGGAGGTTTTTCGTCGGTAGGCGTAATTTTGGTCTTGTTCATTCTTCTGGTCATTATCTCCAGATCAGTTTTGGTCTAAAGATATACGTATAGCCAGAATAAAAAAACCGCCGGAGAAGTAACCTCCGGCGGTTTTCATGATTATACCCTATACCCAAGCATACTCGCGAATCGCATGTGCAACGCCGTCTTCACTGTTGGAACGGGCTACCGCTTTTGCTGCTTGTTTCACAGCATCCGGCGAATTGCCCATGGCAATGCCCATTCCTGCGAATTGAAGCATAGAAATATCATTATAATAATTCCCGATTGCTAGAATACGGCTCGGATCAATTTCACGAATGAGAGCCAGCTGCTGCAAAGCCTTTCCTTTGTTCGCCTCTGCATGGTTTACATCAATAAAGAAATCACCGCTGCGAATCGACTTTAGAAGCGGAGGCCAGCCCTCCCACTCTGCTTGTACATCATCCATCTTTTCTTTGCTGCCAAAAACCGTAAATTTAACCAAGCCCTGCGGCAGCCCTTGCTGGAAATCCCAAATTTCAGGTTTAGCATGAAAGCGATTATACATAGCCTCTGCCTCAGGAGTTACACTCTCCACCATCATATCAAATGCTGTATTCAAATCGAAATGAATACCGTGCTCCCGACAGTAATTTATAAAGGTCAACAGCTGGTCTGGAACCATATCAAACTGATGAACCACCGATTTGTCATCTGCATTAACGGTTGCTGCACCATTATGTGTAATGACGGTTCCTCCTAGTCCAAGCTCCTCTAATATTGGAATCGCGCCTGATGGGCCCCGTCCTGTACATAAGACAATTTGTGCGCCGTAGTCGGCAGCCTCTCGTACAGTATCCCGAATTTCCTTCGTCAGTACATGATCATCCGTCAATAAAGTACCATCGACATCCAAAGCAATCAAGTCATATTTTAAACTCATACTCTCACTCCTGTCTCCATTTCTGTATCTATATCTATTTTCTATTCTACACTGCAGCAGTAAGAAACTAGTTAAAAAAAAGGATTAGCCACGCTTATGCATACGAAGACTTTCTATTTCATCTTCCGTAAGCTCTCTGTATGAGCCTTCCGGTAAAGCTTCATCCAGTTTTAGCGGTCCCATTGTTACCCTTTTCAAGTATACGACCTTTTTATCGACTGCTTCAAACATCCTTTTCACCTGGTGAAATTTACCTTCCATAATCGTGAGCGAGATTGAAGAAAATATCTCATTCTCCCGCTGCTCTCTGTTCAATATCTGCAGTTCAGCTGGCATCGTGATATAGCCGTCTTCAAGCGTCACGCCTGCAGTAAACAGTTGCTTATCTTCTTCTCCTACATCACCTTGTACGATCGCTTCATACGTTTTGGCAACATGCTTTTTAGGAGAAAGCAGCTCATGAGCAAGCTGTCCATCATTCGTTAGCAGCAGTAATCCAACTGTATCTTTGTCTAGCCGCCCCACAGGGAAGGGCTCCCTTAGTCTGTCTTCCGCTTCCAACAAATCGATAACCGTACGCTCGCGACTATCCTCTGTTGCAGAGATGACGCCTTGCGGCTTATTCAACATGAAATAGACAACATCTCGATATTGGACTGGAATGCCGTCAAAAGCGACTCCACCCTGATCCGAATCTACGATGATTCCACTATCTTTAATCACTTTACCTTCTACCGTAACTCTGCCAAGCTTAACCGCTCTCTTGATCTCGCTGCGTGTGCCAAGTCCCATATGGGCCAGCAGCTTATCCACCCTTATTCGTTTGCCCATTTTACATCCATCTCCATCCTGCTGGCAATTCATTTTTGATCATGCCTTGCGAGTATTTCCCCCATCCGATTGGAAACCCATCCGCGCATACAAGAACATAACCTTTATGAGGCACACCGTTTCTGGTCAAAATTTCTTCTTCCTCAGCAAAAATTGTTTCTCCTTTTAAAAAACGAAGCGTTTGCGGATCATCGGATGACCAATTGACGGAGCGAACAGCTTCCTCCCGAGTTAATCCCATTGCCAGCGGATGCGAGGGCTCAATTCGTCCCCTTTTTGCCTCACCAACATACCAGCCTGCTCTTACAACACGCAAGCCGTCAAGAGGAGGCAGTTCTGCAGGTTGAATATAGATCCGTGAGCCATAGGCCACTACACGTCCAAACCAATCCATTTCTTCAACTGCAAATTGCTTGGACTGCTCTCTCCATAAATCGATTGGATTAGCTTCCTCTTCTACAGTGCGAGCAGCAGCCATTCGTTCTGCAGCTTCTCTCTTGCTGGAAATACGCTCCACGCCTGCGTTTTGCCATTCTTTTTTTGTTTGACGCTTCGCTTCACGCCGCTGGTCACGATGATCTGGTTGCTTGTCAGCATGCTTCCCAGCATTTCGCGATTCACGTTTCGAGCCTCCGCCTGTCATTGCGATCGAAGCCTTGCTTGACGCCGCAGTACTGCTGCTTACACGCAAGACTTCAGTCTCGGAACGGCCTTCCCCAGCTTGCTGGTCACGTTCACCATCGCGTCGCAGCACAGCTACATAATGTCCTTCTCCTTCAATGTGATGAGGCCAGAGCCTAGCTGTTCCTTCTATGCTCTGAAGCCGGTCACTCGCAAGCTGTCCATTATCTCTAACTAAGTCCGCTCTACCCGCCTGCCAACCATAATTATGCGGAATCGCCTGAATATGAAAATCTTGATTATCCGCCAAAAATGCAGCGATTTGTTCCTCGTTCTCCTCAGGTGAGAAGGTGCATGTTGAATAGACCAGTATACCGCCAGGCGCAAGCATGCTAGCAGAATGACGCAATATATCACGCTGCATAACGGAACAGCGTTCAACGGAATGCTTCTCCCATTCTGCGATCATAGATTCATCCTTGCGGAACATCCCTTCTCCAGAGCATGGCGCATCGACAAGTATACGATCGAAAAATTGTGCGAAAACAGGAGCAAGCCTTACCGGCTCCTCATTCAAGACCACCGCGTTGCGCACACCTGCAAGCTCTATATTTTTTGCCAATGCCTTAGTTCGCTCTTTGGCGTTATCATTTGTAACCAGCAGACCTCTCCCTTGCAGTTTTCCTGCTATTTGAGTGGATTTACCGCCAGGCGCAGCGCATAAGTCAAGGACACGATGACCCGGCTGGATATCCATAAGTTCAACGGGCGTCATAGCACTTGGCTCCTGAATATAATAAAGACCGGCATGGTAATGTGGATGTTTCCCCGGTCTCTCGCCCTCTTTGTAATACAGCCCATCCTGAGACCATGCAATAGGACGCACATTAGGGCTCATTTCAGAAAGCTGCTTCCAAGCTTCAACGGTTAGCTTTAAGCGATTGATTCTAAGTCCATAAACGCGCGGAGCATCATAGGATGACATAAAATTGTCATATTCATCTCCAAGCAGTTTTTCCATTTTTTCCGTGAAAAGTCGTGGTAAATTGCCGATCATACCGCTTCCTCCTGCCAATTATTATCACTCTAGCTGCTCTTACATACTCATGCTACTTTGTTATATAATATATTAAAGTAAGGACATGCCGTCTTACTTGCGGTATGCCAACTAAAAACTTGTTTCGGAGGTAGCCAAATTTTATGAAAAAGAAAAAGAAAACCAAAATGATTTACGTATACATCTCAATCGTTGTTATTCTCTTTGGATTTATTTTTGTTCTAAACAATAGCGGTAAGGTTAATGCGTTGTATGACAAGCCTGTCTCTCAATTAAACCCGGAAACAAGAAAGCTTCTCGATAATCCTAACTATCAGAATATCATATTACCAGCTGATTTGGACAAGAAGGTTGCTGACAAAGAAGATTTCTTCGTTTATTTATTTGCATCTGACTGCACGCATTGCCAGTATACAACACCGAAATTAATGCCGCTTGTTGATGAGCTTGGCATCGATCTGCCGCAATTCAATTTAAGAGAATTCCCTACTTATTTCAATAAATACAATGTTGAGTATACACCAACACTCGCTTACTTCGAAAATGGTGTTGAGATTGATCGCATTGAAGGCGGTCTCGCTGAAGAGGGAACCGAAGGCTATTCCATTGATGATTTTAAAGCCTTTTTCAACAAACACACGGGAGCTGAAACCAAGTGATGGAGCGTGAGCGTCTAGCTGCAGAGAAAGCTGCCGAAGAACGAACAAGCTCTCGTATTCGCGGCTTTGTATATGCAATGCTTCTTGCATTTGCATTCATTACTCTACTTACAGCATGTGGGCTCTCCAACGATGATAAAGAAGGAGCTCAGCATATGCATGGCTCTGAAACATGGGAGGCTACCGCTTCCTATGATGCGATGCCGACCTTTCTTTCCGATTATACGCCTCACACAACCGAGCTTTACAAGGAGGTCCATGATCACATGGATCTCATGAGCGGCATTAACTGCTATTGCGGCTGTATGGATGGATCAGCAGTCGAGACGCCGCATGACTCGCTGCTGCGCTGTTATGTAGCTGAGCATCCCGCAGACAAAGAGAGTGTCACCTGGACAAATCATAGTACGAGCTGCGGCATTTGCAAGAAAGAGATGGAGGAAGTCATTTCTTTAAACAAGCAAGGCAAGTCGCCTGATGAAATACGTGAAATCATAGACACAAAGTTTAAACCTAAAAAATCCAGCAGCTAGTACGGTTAATAGCTGCTCATGCTACAAATTAAGAGGGTGTCCCGGCAGTGTATCTTACGCTGCCGGGACACCCTCTTCTATTTTTTATTAGCTTGATTGACTATAAATCAATTCTGATTGTTTTTCTTCGCTTTTCCGATAGCAGCTTGAATATCAAGCGACAATTGATTCAGTCCATAATAATCTTCTTTCTCGAAAAGCTCGTTGAATTTCATTTGAAATTGAGCTGCTTCACGAACCCGAAGAAAATAGTAGAGATCCTGAATCCCTTTCAGCGCATTGGAAACGACATTGGATTGTTCTTCGAATTCCGTCTGCGCATCTAGAATTTCTTTGCGGATGCTTGTCATTTCTGTATCAAGCTGAGAAGCTGCTTCTGCCGCTTTTTTCAAGCGTTCACGCACATCCTCAGGCAAGCTCTCTTTAAATTTATAATTTAGAGAATGCTCAATCGTAGCCCAGAAGTTCATAGCTAACGTGCGAATTTGTATTTCGGCGAGGACAATTTTGTAACCCAGCGCAGTCTGAACGGGATACTCTACAATCATATGATAGCTGCGATAGCCGCTGTCCTTGAAGTTTGTAATGTAATCCTTCTCGTATACAAGTGTCAGATCCCTGCGGCTTCGAATCAAGCCTGCAACACGGTGAATATCATCAACAAACTGACACATTATGCGAATACCCGCAATATCCTCAATTCCTGTTTCTAACTGATCAGACGGAACGTTTAGTCGTTTAGCCTTCTCTAAAATGCTTGATATTCGCTTCACCCGGCCGGTGACAAATTCAATCGGCGCATAGGCTTCCCTTATTTTCAATTCTACTCTCATCGTCTTAAATTTCACTTTAAGCTCTTCAACCGCTTGTTCATATGGCTGCAAAAAAAGATTCCAGTCTCTACCGTCCATCCGGCCTCCTCCTGTTCTTAACGATGATCTGCCCCTACTGCTTCTGCAATATTGCGGTAACCATCCCTATGTAAGCATTCCTTCAGACCGTTCGTCAGCTCTCGAAGTACGCCAGGCCCTTTATAAATAAGCGCTGTATAAATCTCAATTAATGATGCTCCCGCGCGGATTTTATCGTATGCATCCTGAGCCGTAAAGATACCGCCTGAGCCGATAATGGGCAGCTGTCCATCCGTCTGGCGATAAATAGCCCGAATGACCTCAGTAGAGCGATGAAGAAGCGGCTTACCGCTCATTCCCCCCGCTTCCTTAGCATTCTCATGAGAGAGGCCTTCCCGCGATAAGGTCGTATTTGTAGCAATAATACCTGAAACGCCGCTTTCCATAATCGCTGCTACTGTAAGCTCTAGCTGCTCATTCGTCATATCCGGAGCTATTTTTACGAGAACAGGCTTCGCTTTCTCGGCTTTTTTGGATGCTTGAGCATTTATTTCATTTTTCACAGCGCTTAGCAGTTTTTTAAGCTCATCACCATGCTGCAGATCACGTAAATCAGGTGTGTTAGGAGAGCTAATATTGACGACAAAGAAATCACCGTATGTATACAAATCCTGAATACATTTCTGATAGTCTTCATGCGCCAATTCATTAGGCGTCAATTTATTCTTGCCGATATTCACAGCGATCGGAATCCGGCTGTCTTTGCGCTTCGCTAAACGTTCCGCCATTGCCCCCGTGCCGTCATTATTAAAGCCCATTCGATTAATGAGCGCTTCATCAGAAGGGAGACGAAACAATCTCGGCTGGTCATTTCCTAGCTGCCCCTTCGGCGTTACGGTGCCTACTTCTGCAAATCCGAAGCCAATATTACGGAAGCCGTCCGCTACCTTGCCGTTTTTATCCAATCCTGCCGCGAGTCCAATTGGATGAGAGAAATGAAGACCAAATAGATCAGTTGCAAGCTCCGGCGACTCCGCTACGCCATACATTGCATGCATGATACCATTCATTCCAGGAACCTTGCTCCCTGTCTCCAAACCATCTAAAACAAGATGATGCGCTTTTTCAGGATCCATCCGAAAAAAAATAGGCTTTAAAATTGAAGAATAAAGCAACTTACCCACTCCGTTCTGAAATCTATGTTCTATACTGTCATTTTAACTTTTTTGAAACAAAAAGAAAAGAGCTTGCACAGGAGGTGCAAGCATCCATTATATTGCGGCTTGTCTAGAAAACGATTACAATGAAGTCATATTATCTATTACTATGAAACAGAGAGGTTGATTGTCAATGGGTTCAGCAAAAAGAAAACCGGCAACGATGAAAGTAAAACCAAAGGAAGAAGTTAATAAAAAAGCATTGATCTGGGTTGGTGCCATCGTTGGGATCGTTGTTATCGCAGTCGCTGTTCTTCTAGTTGTCTCCTAATAATTAATGAATGTTTATGATAACCATTTATAAATCTTTGCGGGATTGGTTTCATTCTGCCGCGGAATCAGCTCGAAGCGTTCTGCTGATTGCAGTGTTTTGGATGGAAGCGTCCCGTTTTTTATTTTCACAACAGTACCCATAGGCACCATATCATAAAGCTCCTCTACATCCGCTTTGCTCATACGAACACATCCAAGTGATTCATCCTTGCCAATGCTGTTTGGTTCGTCGGTACCATGAATGGCGTACAGCGTATTTGAAAGCGTCATGCCTCTGCTGCCAAATATTCCATCATCTCTCCCATTAGGGTTTTTCACCTTCTCGCTAATGTAGAAGCTTCCCTCTGGCGTTTCGTCCCCTCCAAGCCCCACTTTATAGCTGCGAACGATTATATCACCTTGAATGACAGCGAGACTATGTGTGGCTTTATCCACAACAATCTCCAGGGGCTGATTCCATTGCTTGTCCAGTATTCCGTTCGTACCTACAATTAGAGATGTTGTCTGTGCTTTGGAGGTTTCATTCGAATCGACTCCCTTATCAATAATCACGCTATCAGAACCCGCCTTTACACTTTCAGGCGCTCCCTTCTTCTTCAGCTTAGACAAGATGTCATAAAACATGGTCCTCATCCCATCCCTCTCCCCTGCCAACACATTATTAGGGTAAGGACGAATGAGATCATCCAGCTTCTCCGGCCATTTTTTATATTTGCGTTCATAATGATGAATCGCACTAGCTAGCGTCCAATGCGTCTCCTGCTGATTTCTCCATTTTTCGTATAATTCCGTTATGACCGATGAGTCTGATGGCTCACAGGAGCATGTCTCTCGATCAAGCATGCTAACTTGCAGCTTATTTCTTGGGTTGCCTTTATTCACACTCATCAAAAATCTGGTTTTTCCCGTCCACTTGCGCCAACCTGTTTCTTCCTCCAGCCGCGCCGTAATTGTCGTTTGCGGCAGCTGATCTCCAGCTGTCAGCATACTGCTCCAAGCGTTTCCTATAGGATTAAGCTCTTTCTTTTTAACATAGACCACACCCACAGAAGGAACAACGTCCTCAACTGCTGGTAATGGCTGTGCCGCTTCCTCTTTCTGAATGGCGGAGTTAGCTGGTATTAGCAATGCAAGGAAGAGCAGCAAAAAACCCAATAATGCGGCTCGTCGAGCCAGCTTTTTCTTTTTTTGCTTTCTGTCCCACTCCTTAAGCAATTGAAGCTGATTTTCCGAAAGCGGATGACTCTCATGCTCAAATGCATCATATACATCACCTGCTTGAATAAAGCAATAATTGGCTTTCCCTTCTTTGCCTGCAAGTAAATATTGCTTCCCCAGCAAATACCACCCCATCCCGTTCTCAGGATGCTGCTTTACAAATTGCTTTAAATAGAACATATCCTCAGGAGAGTCCATGCCTCATCCTCCCAACATTAGGTATAATCACTATATCGGCAGGAAGAGTTTATCTTTGTAATCAACTCCATTAATCTTATTAATCAAACAAAAAAAAAGCTCCTATCCACTGTCTCATCAGTGAATAGGAGCTTTGTCATAATTGCTATAAAAAATTAATAGTTAAATGGCACGTCAGCAATTTTAATGGAATCAGTAGGACAGCCGTCAGCTGCATCCTGCAAGTCATCATATAGATCTTCTGGAATTTCAGTATTTCCTGTATTTCCGTCTGCTTTATAAATAACTTCTGCTATGCCCTCATCGTCATAATCATAAATATCAGGTGCAGTAGCTCCGCAAGCTCCACAAGCGATGCACGTATCTTTTTCAACCCAAGTAAACTTACCCATGGAAATTCCCTCCTATAATAAATGTACCGTATAATCTCTTTCTCTACAGTCAAGCTTCACTCATCAATATATAACAAACTATCGTCCTTTTGCAAGGATGTACCACGAATTCGTTTATTCCTAATCAAGGTAGATGGGTCGTCACCCAGCATGCCTGCTGTTAATACTGCATCCTCGCCAAATTTATCCCTGAGCTTATCCATCGCCTTCGTCAAAGCTTCCTTGCGCGGCTGCTGCTCGTAGCTGAATAAGTCCAATTGCAGCGCTGAATCCTCAAGAAGAGTTAGATTTTGCAGCGTTACGCCAAGCAGTCGAATGCCCTCTCCGTTCCTCCAATGCTTGTCGTAAAGCTTACAAGCCTCCCTATAGATATCTTCAGTTGTTTGGGTCGCCGCGTCCATTGTATGAGATCGGGTGATCGTCGACATATCCGGTTTTCTGATCGTTATTTGCACCGTTGTGGCAACCAACTTTTGTCTTCGAAGCCGCCTTGCCGTTTGATCGGATAAATTAAGGAGTACTCGGTAAACATCCTCGCGAGCTGAAATGTCATTAGGCAGTGTTGTCGTATGCCCAATTGATTTGCTTTGCTCCCGATTGGGATTAACTTCCCCGTGATCAATACCGTGAGCAGCAGATTTCATCCAAGAGCCGACAACGCCAAAATGCTTGTTCAGCATCCTTTCATCTGTCGCTGCCAATTGACCAATCGTTCGGATATTCAACTTCTCCAGCTTATCCGCGGTTTTCTTCCCAATACCGAATAGCGTATCGCAAGATTTATCCCACAGAACATGCTTCACATCACGAATCCGAAGCACAGTAAGCCCATTTGGCTTCTTCATATCGGATGCCATCTTGGCGAGCAGCTTATTCGGCGCTAATCCGATGGAGCATGGCAATGACCATTCCGTTTGAATGCGACGCTGCAGTGTTTCTGCTATTTCAAGCGGTGATCCAAACATTTTCGAGCCTGTAATGTCCATATAGCACTCATCAATTGAAACTGCCTCTACAAGCGGAGTGAATTGCTTCGCCACAGACATAAAGCCATGAGAGTATTTGCGGTATAAATTAAAGTCAGGCTTTATCAAAATTAGGTCTGGGCAAAGCTTAAGCGCTTGCCGAACCGTCATCCCTGTCTTAATTCCTTTTTGTCTTGCTGGATAAGAGCATGTAACAAGGATGCCCTTACGCTGTTCTACACTGCCCGACACCGCAGTCGGCCTCCCCTTATACTTCTCAGGTTCCTCAGCTTCATGCACGGAGCAGTAGAAGGCATTCATATCCAAATGGATAATGACTCGGCCTTTGGCCGGATAATGCTCGTTGACATTCGACATCATTGTTGCTGCACCGCCTATTCCAGAACAATAAGCTTATTAATGGTCAATCACCATCAGCATACAATTCCAGTAGGGTCAAGTCAACGAACAGATATAATTACAGGACAAAAATTACAGCAACCACTCTACTTTCATTACAACAAGTGTTATAATATTAAATTATGATTTGAAAAGGCTATGAGTGAAGGAGGCGTCTCCATTATGACAAATAATATTTCAATCTTTGACACGACGCTGCGTGATGGTACACAAGGCGAAGGGATCAGCCTGTCAGCAGATGACAAATTGAAAATTGCCCAGAAGCTCGACACGTTGGGCGTTCACTATATTGAAGGCGGCAATCCGGGAAGCAATAGCAAGGATATTGAATTTTTCCAAAGGATAAAAGCATTCAATTTGAACGCGAAAATTACTGCTTTCGGAAGCACTCGGCGCAAAAACAGCTTAGCTGAGCAGGACGCGAGTCTCGTTCGCATTGCTGAATCAGGTGTTCCTGCGGCTACGCTCGTAGGAAAATCATGGGACTTCCATGTACATACCGCACTTCAAACGACTTTAGAAGAAAACTTATCCATGATTTATGATTCCGTTGCATTCCTGAAGCAAAACGGGATGGAAGCTTTGTTCGACGCTGAGCATTTCTTCGACGGCTACAAAAACAATCCCGAATACGCTCTTTCTGTCTTGAAGAAAGCACAAGACGCTGGTGCTAATTGGCTCGTGCTTTGCGATACGAATGGCGGCACGCTGCCAGGTGAAATTCATGATATTGTAACTCGCGTCAAGCAGGAACTAACCACTCCTATCGGTATTCACACTCATAATGATTGTGAGCTTGCTGTTGCTAATGCGTTAGCTGCTATTAATGCAGGGGCGCGTCAAGTGCAAGGAACGATCAATGGCTACGGAGAACGCTGCGGTAACGCTAATCTTTGTTCCATCATTCCTAATCTACAGCTCAAAATGAATTATGATGTATTGCCGGAAGAAAAACTTCGCAGCTTAACAGGTACCGCGCGCTACGTAAGCGAAATTGCCAATGTCCATATGCCGGTTGGCAATGCATATGTTGGTAACGCCGCTTTCGCGCATAAAGGCGGAATTCACGTCTCGGCTATTATGAAGGATTCTAAGACATACGAGCATATACAGCCAGAGCTTGTTGGCAATAAGCAGCGTATTCTTGTTTCTGAGCTGGCTGGACAAAGTAATATCATTTCCAAGGCGAAGGAATTGGGACTTGATGTTACAACGAACAATGAGAAAACAAAGTCCATAATGGATCAAATCAAAGAGCTGGAGCATCAAGGCTATCAATTCGAAGGCGCTGACGCCTCGCTAGAGTTGCTCCTTCGTGAAGCATTTGGCGATGAATCGGAAGAAGCTTTCCGAGTTGAATCCTTCAAAATGCATGTTGAGAAAAAGAACGGCCAGATGATATCAGAGGCCATCGTAAAAATAAACGTCGGCGGACAACAGGTGTATACCGTTTCCGAAGGCAATGGACCCGTTAACGCGCTCGATAACGCGCTGCGCAAGTCACTGGTGCAGTTCTATCCGAAGATCGAACAAATCCATCTATCAGATTATAAAGTCCGTGTAATCGACGAGAATGGCGCCACAGCAGGCAAGGTGCGCGTCCTCATCGAATCAACGAGCCTTGATAGTACATGGAGTACGGTTGGCGTTTCAAGCAACGTTATTGAAGCAAGCTGGGAAGCGTTGGTAGATAGTATTCGTTACGCACTTCTGGGCATGGACAAAATCGATAACGGACATGTAGATTCTGCTGATCGAATCGGACTTGTAAATCTGTAACCAAACAAAAAAGGACCGTTCTCACATGGCTTACATGCGAGGACGGTCCTTTTTGGGTTCATTTTCAATATCATCCACCTGCTACATCCATTTTGCTAATAAACGTTCCCACTCTTCATAAGTAATAACGCCATTAATCCGTTCCCTAATAACACCTTCGCTGTCAATGAGAAACGTCGTTGGAAAGGTATCGACTTTGTACTGCTTCGTAACATCGCCTACTCTATCCATTAATATTGGAAAAGTAAATTCATACTCAGCCACAAATTCACGCGCTGAGCGTTCCTTATCATATTTCGTTGCATTCACACCATACATCTGAATCTTATCTCCGTAAGCTTCACTCAGACGCTGCAAATCAGGCGCCTCCAGCTCACAAGGTCCGCACCAGGATGCCCAGAAGTTAACAAAGGTCAGCTTCTCTTGCTTCCCGCCCACTTGATAGGAACCCTCATTCATCCCTGGCAATTTAAACACGGTTGCTTCAAAACCAGCCTTTGGTTTAAAACCTTCGGCAGGAGCCGCGATTGTTGCTGCATCCGGATCATTTTTCATATATTGGAACACAGCTAAACCGGCAAACAAAAATGCAATGGTGAAAAGTGTAACTATGCGTTTCATGGGGTACCTTCCTTCTCGAGCATTTTCTTCCTTAATTCTCAAGCTTTATCGTATCATGCGTCGTATACAAGCTCAATACGCAGGACACATTAGCCATAAAAACGTCACCTAATATCATTATTCTTGGTCAATAAAGCCGCTTCCATACTTTGATTTAAGATTGTTGAACTTATTTGGCGAAGGTCCGTTATAATTAGGATTAGTATTTTATACAAGCAGGGAGACGTTTCAATGGAAGATCATGAAATCAAAGGCATCATAACGAAAGAGGCATATGAGCAGCTTATTAAACTTAGCGAGGAAGCATTACCGAATGAAGTTTGCGGCATCGTAGCCAGCAGTGCAATCTTTGAACAAATGGATATAACAAAAGACGCCAAGCAAACACCGGTTATAGATACGGTAATACCTATTGCAAATAACCATATAAATCCGACTCACTCTTTTTCCTTTGACCCCGTAGAATGGACGGCTGTTTATTATGAAATGCAAAAAAACCGACAATCACTTGTCGGTCTGTTCCACTCCCATCCACGGTCTGCAGCCATCCCGTCATCTAGTGACATAGAAGGCTTCTTACCAGCTTCCCAGCTATCTTATTGGATTATCTCATTAGAAAACGCTGATACGCCTCATATACAGCCCTACCGCCTCACACAAGGCGCGTTCATTTCTATGCCCTTAGTGTTTGCTTAAGTAAGCATATAAATCGCCTAGGGTAAAGATATTGCGCTCCAATATCCGTACCAAGTAATTTTGCCAAAGCTTGGCCGTCATAATAGAATCTTGAAGAGCATGATGCCTTTCTGTAATTGGAATACAGCAGCTCTCCAGCAAGTCATCCAAATTATAGCTATCCCGTTTTGGCTCCAGCCACTTTGCCACCATCATCGTATCAAGTACACGATGATTTAAATTAACCTTCGAAGTACGCCATAGAGCGGCATTAAGAAATTGCTTATCGTGACCAGATGCATGCGCGATAAGCAATCGCCTTCCCACAAACTCCATGAAGTCATGCAGTACCTGCATTAGATCCGGCGCATCTTGAACCATGTCGTTCGTTATCCCAGTTAATTCAACGATGGCTCTTGGAATCCTGCGCTTTGGGTTAACGAGACTGTAAAAGCTTTTACTCTCATCAAGCTCCCCGCCGCGGATTAGAACAGCCCCAAAAGATATAATTTCGTCTCCATTCATCGGATAAAAGCCCGTCGTCTCCAGATCAAACACGACAATCTCAAGTTCATTTAGCGGGGTATCCAGCATGGATTGCTTACGCTGCTCTTTGTTGACATTTCGAATAAACGCCATTTGCTGCGCATTGGGCGAGCCTAGCATAGAAGCGATGGCGGGTGTAAATCCTCCCATTTTGTAAAGATTCCACATTCGACCAACGCCATTTTGTTCCTTCATACATATACCACCGCCTTACGTCAGCCTGCCCATCGTTTGCTTGAATACTGCTTTTTGCAGCTTCTTGCCTAGACGCAGACTATTCTTAAGTTCATCGGTCATTTCCTTCGTCAGCTTTTCACTCGACAGCTTTCCGTTGCCTACATAATAACCTTGTTCGATCGACTCCGTTGTCATTAAACGTAGTCTTATAAATAATCTAAAGGCTTGTAAATAAATAGCTCCATCACTTTCAGTAAGCTTACCAGCCTCGATTAGTTTATTGATTCTATCCAAAGTTGACGTCTCACGAATGCCAAATTGGATAGATAATAGTCTAATCGAATTGACCATTGGAATATAAGCGCCATATTTGATATCTAGACTGCCCGCATCAAGGCCATACTGCTCCTTCAATAATTGACCGAAGATGCCTAGCAGCATTTTGTGACGCATCGTATTTTCAAGCATTCTCTTTAAAATAATAGGATGATTCAGCATATCCGTAAAGAATAAGTCCTTCAGCGCATCATGCAATCGAGCTTCTCCATACACATAACGGCAATCCGCAATGATGAGCAAATAGCGAACGGCTTCCCATGCCGGCTCCTCAAACCATTCATCAAGGCGCTGGCTCCATTCTGATAAGGAAAGACACCATTCTGGATTGCTGCTCAGTACATTCCCTTCACAAGGAGGATAGCCAGCCTTCTGTAATGACACAACAATAAGTGAGGACAGCTCTCTGAAATATAGTTTTACTTTCTCTGAATCAGTCACAGGATTCTCGTAGATCACTCCGCTGTCTTGATCGCTGGTTAATGTCTGCTCCTTACGCCCTCCGCTGCCGAACAATAAATATGCGTAAGGCACGGGGGGAGAACCCTTCCCCACCCGTGCCATTTCCGCTTCTGCGAGGATAATCGAACGCCTTATAATCGCGTCGTGCACCTCATTCAATTCTTCGTTAAATTGTTCGACCGGTCGCGTAGGGAGATGAGTTTTCAACTGATCCTGTACTTGATCCCGCAAGCTTCGCAGCATATCAGCATGATCAGCTGAGCCAATCTGCTTCAGCAGTTGCAAGCGCATCGGATCACTCATGCCACGCCTCTCCCCTCGATCAGCAAATCATGATTGCTCCTGTTATCCTTGAATGTTTGAGCTAGGTTTTTTCATTTGCTCAGGATAACCATAAGCGCCATGCTCACTTAGGTCAAGACCTACAATTTCTTGCTCTTCTGTCACTCGGAAGCCCATGATGAGTTTCATTACACCTAGCACTAGGAATGATGCCGCTAGTACGAATGCACCTACAACGACTACCGATTCAAATTGTACCCAGAGTTGTTTCCAGCTGCCTGTGTCGATCAAACCGCCTGTACCTACTCCTACTTTATCAGCTAGCAATTGCGTTGCAAAGATACCATTTGCTAGTGTACCCCAAATACCAGCAGCGCCGTGAACGGACAATGCATAGATGGGATCATCAACTTTGATTTTTTCGAAGAATTTTACACTGAAGAATACGAGAACACCGGCTACAAGGCCGATTACTACTGCTGCCCAAGGATCAACGAATGCGCATGAAGCTGTGATTGCTACAAGACCTGCAAGCGTACCATTAAGCATTGCTGTAATATCCGCTTTACCTGTAACTGCCCAAGAAATGAGAAGCGCTGCAACGCCGCCTGCGCCTGCTCCAAGCATCGTGTTAAAAGCTACAAATCCGAAGAATCCATCGCCGATTGCAACTGTACTACCTGCATTAAATCCGAACCAACCTACCCATAATAGCAATACGGAAAGAGCTGTGAAAACTTGGTTATGTCCTAAAATTTCATTTGCTGAACCATCTTTGTTAAATTTACCGATACGCGGTTTAAGTAATACTGTTGCTGCAAATGCTGCAAGCGCGCCTGTTAAGTGAACAACCGTGGAACCTGCAAAGTCTTGTGCTCCATCTGCAGCAAGCCAGCCGCCGCCCCAAATCCAGTGAGCAACCGTTGGGTAAATAATAGCTACAAAGAATAACGTGAATACGATGTATGAGGAAAGCTTAGCTCTTTCTGCGAAACCGCCCCAAGCGATGGAAAGGGATACAGCAGCAAATGCTAATTGGAATAAGAAGAATACTGTGCTAGGAAAGCTATCACCTTCAACTGCACTAATGGATGGATTGAAGAAGAAATCACCCCAACCAATTACTGCATTAATGGAACTATCACCGCCGAATGCAATGCCGTAACCAAATGCCCAATAAATAAGTGCTGCTAAACCAGTAGTGAAAATTGTTTTACCTGCAACATGACCGGCGTTTTTCATTCGAGTAGATCCTGCTTCGAGTAATATGAAACCACCTTGCATGAGTAGGACAAGTATAAAAGATAGCATAACCCAAAGTGAGTTGAGACCCATGTTTAGTGTTGCAGCTGAAGGATCTTCAGCGAACGCCGCTACTGGGAAGAGCAAAGTGAAAATCCCTAAAGCTAACATCGTTTTCTTAATCATTACGACCACTCCCTAAGTGTTATGTTTCCTTACATGCTAGGAAAGACTTAATGTCATTATAGTCAGAAGTGCTCATTTTGACAATACGTTTTTAACTATTTTCTAAAAAAAATCTAACATTCGGCATGTAATCTGACACGAACGTTAAGAATTTAGTGAAATCAACCCTCAAAACCACTTGTAACGGTAGCTATTCTTCGCATTTTCAATCTTTCGGGACATAAAACGGTCTCTAGTTACATAGTCATGTAACACGTTTGACTGTATGGTTACTTTCCTATTATCATAGGTACATAGAAACAAAAGAATTAACCAGAGGATGGTGCTCGTAAAATCTCCTTCTATAGAAGATAATGAACGAGGAAAGAATGGAGGGACTAATTATGTACCGTATCGGGGAGTTATCCAAGCTTGCAAAGATCAGCGCAAGAACCATTGATTATTACACTTCAATAGGTTTAATCAAGCCCGCTGAACGCTCAGCCAAAAACTATCGCATTTACGATGATGAAACTTTGCAGCGTCTTGAACGTATTGAAGAGATGAAAAAAGATAAATATACGTTGGATGAGATCAAAGCTTCTCTTCATAGCTGGAGCAAAATCACACCAGAAGAGCAGGTTTCACGCAAGTTGAATGATTTACAGGTTCACTTGACTCAGTTAGAGCGAGAGGTCAAAGAACTAGAACCTGTAATCAATAAGCTGAAACCGCGTCAAGCCAATCACTTGTACACACGCTTGATGCCTCAAACAGCAGCATGCATTGAAGCAATCATGCTCCTTATCAATAAAAGCTCTCTTATGTAACGATCTCATTACAAGAATATAATGGAGGAATTACTATGATATTTATTTACATTCTCATCGTTTTGGCTTTCATCTTAACGATTTGGGCACAATTCCGAGTCAAAGGCACGTTTAAGAAATGGACCAAAGTACAGGCGAACAGCGGACTTACCGGTTACGAGGCAGCTCGTCGCATGCTTGACTCCAACGGACTGCAGCATATTCCAATCGAACCTGTTGCCGGCACCTTAACAGACCATTATGACCCTATCCATAGTGTTGTACGCTTGTCAGAGCCGGTATAATACGAAAATTCAATTTCAGCTATATCCGTTGCCTGTCATGAGGTTGGTCATGCTATCCAGCACGCAGAGCACTACCCAATGCTCGTGCTTCGTCATCGCATCTTCCCATTGGTCAACTTTGCATCAGGCGTTGCACCGTTTCTATTCATTGCCGGTATTCTATTCTCGTATTTAAACTTAATCGGCCTTGGTATTATCTTCTTCTCGGTGGCAGTAGCGTTTCAGGTCATTACGCTTCCAGTTGAGTTTAATGCCAGCAACCGAGCTCGAGATATTATGGTCTCAGAAGGCTTCATTACGAATAATGAAGAGCGCGGCGTAGCAAAGGTTCTAAATGCCGCAGCACTAACTTATGTCGCTGCTGCCCTACTCTCCTTGCTAGAACTAATCAGGTACATTATGATCTTTGTCGGCGGAAGCAGAAACGAATAGCAAGTTAAGTCGCTAACAAAAAAAACAGGAGCTGCTCCACTTGGTCTTCATACGGCCAAGTGAAAGCAGCTCCTATTTATTTTAAGCTATTTGGTTCGATCCTTAAAAAAGTTAATTAAGAAACCATGAAAAACCTTCGCTACCAACGGCAGTTTTTCATTATTACGTCTAATAAGACCAATTGTACGCGTAACTTGCGGTTCGGTAACCCTAACCTTAGTCGGTTGCAGCGGTCCTGTATAGTGCAGAGCCATCTCCGGGAGCAGACTTACACCCATACCCGCCGCAACTAATCCACGAATGGTATCTGTCTCTTGTCCCTCAAAACCGATTTTCGGAGTAAATCCTGCCTCCTGACAGGCATCCCATACAATTGGCCGCAACGAGTAGCCTTCACTGAATAAGACGAAGGTCTCTTCAGCCAACTCACGCAGTTCGATTGAATCTTGATCAGACAAAGGATGACCTGGCGGCAAGATCGCATACAGCTCTTCCGAGAGCAGCACTTCACCGCAAACAAATTCATGCCCCTTAGGAAAAGGAGAGATAAACGCTAGATCTATATCCCCTTTGCTCAGGTCACGAATAAGGGAAGGATACATACCCTGTTTAAACCGGAATCGTACATTAGGATGCAGCTTCCGAAAAGCTGCTACGACCTGCGGAATTAATGAAGTACCTAAACTATGCGGAAATCCAAGTCTGATTTCACCCTTCTCAGGATCTAAAAATTCATGGATTTCGACAACTGCACGATCCAAATCAGCCAGAATGACTTCAGCGCGCTTTAAGAACAATTGGCCAACTGGAGTCAGCTGCAGATTCCGACCCTTTTGAACAAACAATTTCACATTTAGTTCTTCCTCAAGCTGGTGAATCTGCCGACTTACAGCTGATTGCGCAACATGCAATTCCTCTGCTGCTTGAGTCACATGCTCTTTTCTAGCCACTTGCACAAAATACTGAAGCTGACGAAGTTCCATACCGGTTATATTCTCTCCCGTGTACACATATTGTAAGTTTCTTTACTAGTGTCGCTGTTTCCACGCTTTTGCACGATCAAACAATTTATATAATAGAAAACCAGCTATAGCCCCTCCTGCATGAGCCCAAAGATCAACTCTCGGCACAAGCACGGAATAAATTACACCAAATATCAAAATGGTATAAACCGTTTTTCGTGATCCATCATCTAGCTGCGCTTTCCTGAATAAAGAAATGAATAAAAAAGCACCATAGATACCGTAAATCGCTCCCGAGGCACCAACCCCAACATGCCCTTGCGTGCTGCCATCTATACTATGCACAAAAGCACTCAATCCATTTCCGGCAATTCCGCATAGGAAATAAAATCCAACATAACGTAACGACCCTAACAGCCTCTCTAATGGCGGTGCAAAAACGAGTAGAGCAAACATATTATAAAGCAGATGCTCAAGCCCAGAATGCATGAAAATGGACGTTACATAACGCCATGGCTGCAACATACCATACGGATCAGCAGTCGGATGGGTTACAAATGCCCCAAAATCGATTGCATGGTATGCATTATTCGCATCCCCAGTCCAAGCAACAATAATAAAATAAGCAATATTCAAAGCAATAACAGCAGACGTAACCGGATAAAGCTTTAAGTAAGAACGAAAACTCTCATAACGTAAAAAAATCATCCATTCATCAACCCCTTTTCTCTCCAACAATTGGACAATGTCGTTTCAATACGATTATAATAAAACTGGTATTGAGCATTCCATAATGAGGAGGAAATTACACATGACACAAGAACGTACTGGTGCTGCCACATTCAAAGGCAACCCGATCACATTAGTTGGACCAGAATTAAAGATTGGTGACCAAGCTCCTGATTTCACATTGAACAAGTCGCTTGTAGAAACGGTATCCCTTAAAGACTACTCCGGTAAAGTTAAATTAATCAGTGTAGTACCTTCTATCGACACAGGTGTATGCGATGCGCAAACACGTCGTTTCAACGAAGCTGCCGGATCACTTGGCGACAATGTTGTTATTCTAACCGTAAGCGTTGACCTTCCATTCGCACAAGCTCGCTGGTGCGGTGCTGCAGGTATCGACAAAGTTGTATTGCTCTCTGACTATAAAGCACATAGCTTTGGTGATTCATACGGTGTATACATCAAAGAGTTAGGCCTTAATCAACGTTCAATCTTCGTACTTGATGCTAACGACAAGGTACAATATGTGGAGTATTTGCCTGAAATGACAGAGCACCCGAACTACGAGTCAGCAATCAATGCGGCAAAAGCGCTTATTTAATTGTTAGGTTAAACATCGTAGACTGCAAACAAAGCGAGTGAAGGACAATCCTTCCTCGCTTTGTTTATGTTTACTTTATGATACTTTAAAAGCAGCAAGCTTCTTATCAAGTGTACGATACAAATCCAAAATGACTCTGTAATTAGACCCTAGATCCCCTAAAGAACCGCGAGATGCGGAATAAATATCAACCGCCGATTGCATGGGATTCACACCAATGACGGAAATTGTAATGTCCATCGTTCTTCCAAATGCCGTACGTTTCTCAAGTACAATCTCACCAACCGACTGAACCTCATGCAGCACCTTATAACCTTGCATCTTCTTAAGAGTCGAGATTACTTCTTCCCAAGCCTTATCTTTCGACAACTTATAGAAATGAGATTTGAGCATTGGATCCTTAGCTTTGTCACCAGTCTGTTCATGACTGCGCAGTAGCCCGATCAAGGTCCGCTTCAACAACAACAATCTCCCCCTCCGGCATCTATGTACATTACTCTCTATGATACCATGATTTGTCCTATGAAAAAAGAGCTATCACCGGATTTCACCAGCAAACGCTCTTTGATTTTAAAAATGGTACCCGCCTATGCCGTCCGACTCACATGTTTCTGAACCCGCTTACGCAGGTGGGTGACCGCAGAATCGTTTTTGAGATCCCCTTTCGGGGGCATGTCAGCCACGTTTCGATTTAGGTCTCCCGTGAAACAGCCATTGGTTCAAAACAGCGTAAAGCCGTAACGAGCATCGCAGGAGGTATTGCTATTATAGACCTAACAAAAGCAAAAGTAAATGTTAAGAGATGGCTATTTGCTGGAGCCGTTAGAATCGTCCTTCACTAGGTCAATTCGATCAAGCTCAGCAGCCGTCTCTGCATCTTCTTCCTCCGCTAACCTTGCCTTCTCAGCTTGATCCTGAAGCTTCTGATAGATCAGATAAAAGTTCCAGAATGAAAGGTAAGCGATGATGCTGCCCATGAAAAATGGAATGAGAAACGTAAATTTAGTACTGAAATAAATGACTGCCCCACTCATGATCGCGGTTGAGAACGAACGGAATGGCTTACCAATCGTAATGAGCACTGCATTTTTCAGCAATTGAAACGTTTTCATATGGTAATGAACCAGCATCGAGAAAAAATTAAACAGCGATACGATAAGCAACAAGAGGAACGCGATGAAAATATAAGATAGCAGATTCAGTTGTTCACGATAAACGATAAAGTCAACAACCATAATGACAAGCAGTAATGTATAGATAATACCGCCTAGCATACTTTGCTTATAGTTTTCCTTGTAACCGCGAAAATATGTTTTAAACAACGCGACATCGGTTTCTCCCATTACCCATTTACGTGCAACAGCAAACATAGCTGCTGTAGCAGGAAATAGTGTAAATGGCGCAACAACTGCCATTGCAATCAGCATGGAATATACTTGACTGACATCGGTCGAAAGGAGTATTCCCCACGCGAAGAAAAGAAATGGAATTGAACAGATTAACCATAAAATATTAATAGCCGATAATCGCATAATCCACTCAGATATTCGGTAAAACCCACCCATCAGCCCTCTTGGTTCCATCGGTTCTGCCTCCAGAAAAGTAAGATATATGTACCTCTTCAGGCTTGTACTGTTTATCTACTTAGTATTATTAGTATATCTGTGTCGTAATAATAGAAGTGAAAAACGAAACACCATAACAATAAAAAACCGAGAAAAGTACGGATGCCCGCAAGGCATCACGGACTTCCTCGGTTTTTTTATCATTAATTAGTTGTTTACGTAGCCGTCAGAGCTGCTTTTTGGACGACGATTTTCAGGACGTCCTTCGCTGCTTCTTTTGCTTCCGTAACCACCAGTGCTGTTGCTTCCGTAGCCACCACGTGAGCTGCTGCTGCTGCTCGAGCTGCTGCTTCCGCTGCTGCGTCTGTCATCGCGTCCGCGATAACCTCCGCCGCCGCTTCCGCCAGTGCTGCTGCGATTGCCGCCGTATGAAGATGAGCCGCCGCTGCGGTTAAATGGACGTCCGCTTGAACGAATGTCAGGCTTACGTTTTTTAGCGCGAAGCGGATCTTCTGGTGTCAATTCGATTTCAACGTTTTTCTTCTCGCCAGTTAGCAATTTGATTGCTGCGGAAAGCAAGTGAACGGAATCGTATTGCTCAAGCAATTGAATGGAGATAGCTTTGTATTCCGAGAACTCATCATTTTGAACAACTTCGAGCAAACGCTCTGCTGTTACGCGTTGTTTGCCTTCGATAGCCTCAGCAATGCTTGGAAGCGGTTTGCGATTCATCTTTTGGCGAGTGATTTTCTCGATGAAGTGCAGGTGATCCGTTTCACGTGGAGTTACGAATGACCAAGCTGTACCTTCTTTACCTGCGCGGCCAGTACGACCGATACGGTGAACATAGCTCTCAGGATCTTGCGGAAGGTCAAAGTTGATTACGTGCGTTACGCCCGAAACATCTAGTCCACGTGCAGCAACGTCAGTTGCTACTAGAACATCAATGCTGCCGTCACGGAATTTACGCATTACGCTGTCACGTTGGTTCTGTGACAAGTCACCATGCAAACCGTCAGCTGTGTAACCGCGTTTTTGAAGGGCTTCACTAAGCTCATCAACCCGGCGTTTTGTACGACCGAAGATGATAGCTAGCTCTGGCGATTCCATATCAAGCAATCTGCTTAGCGCTTCGAACTTTTGACGCTCGTGCACTTCGATGTAAGATTGCTCGATTAGCGGAGCTGTAATTTGTTTTGGAATAACCGAAACATGCTCTGGATTTTTCAGAAATTGCTGTGCAAGCTTCTGAATGTTAGCCGGCATTGTAGCGGAGAACAGCATAGTGTGGCGCTCGTCCGGTACTTGTTTCAAAATGGATTGGATATCCTCCATGAAGCCCATGTCAAGCATTTCATCTGCTTCATCCAAAATAACGGTTTGTACATCTTCAAGACGAATAGTCTTGCGGTTAATGTGGTCGAGCAAACGACCTGGTGTACCGATAATAATTTGTGGTTTCTTCTTCAATGCGCGAATTTGACGGCCAATTTCTTGTCCACCGTAAATTGGCAATGAGCGAAGACCTTTGTATCGAGTTAACTTCCCGATCTCGTCAGCCACTTGAATAGCGAGTTCACGGGTTGGCGTCATTATTAATGCGACAATGCGTTCCTCGCTTGTCGGAATTTTGTTAATGAGCGGAATTCCGAATGCCGCTGTCTTTCCTGTACCCGTTTGTGCTTGGCCAATAAGATCTCTGCCTGCCATAGCAATGGGGATCGCTTTGTCTTGAATCGGGGTAGATTCCTCGAATCCAAGTTCGGTAATTGCTTGTAACACTTTTGGTTCCAAGCCAAATTCAGCAAATGTTTTCAAACTTTTCTCAAACTCCTTTTATCTGCAGCCTACTTAAGAATATCTAAATCATTATAGCACAGAAACATTCATGAATACCAGCAAAGCTATTATAGCCATACTAAGTGGGTTAAATTACAGAAAAAATTACCTTGAATGTTTAGGAGCGATTATTTTGAGCACGCATGCCATGCGTTATCTGTTAACGGTACCGATTATGACCGCAGGTTCCTTTCTAATAGCTCTTGGATTCAATCTATTTCTTATCCCTCATCAGCTGTTAAGCGGCGGATTATCAGGGGTTTCTATGATGATTGGTTATATTACAGGTGGAAATATCGCCTGGCTTTATTTTATTTTAAACTTCCCCGTATTGATTTGGGGTTGGTTTATTCTAGGACGCCGATTCATTTATTGGAGCTTGTTTACTGTTGTTGTATCAACAGTCCTCCTACAGGTTATTCCAGTGATGAAAATTGTAGATGACATTATGCTAGGCGCAGTCTTTGGGGGAGTTATTATTGGTTTCGGTGCAGGTTTGACCTTGCGATATGGCGGTTCATCCGGCGGCTTTGATATCATCGCTTCTATTGTAACGAGAAGACATGATTTACCGATAGGCATGATTATTTTCTTATTAAATGGTGCTGTCATCGCTGTTTTGGTTTTATTTACGAAAAATTGGGATTTGGCACTGTATTCTCTGATATCCATCTTTTCTGCCGGCAAAGTAGTAGATCTCATCCATGTGCGGCATATTAAGCTTACAGCATTTATCGTAACAACCAAGACGGAAGAACTGCTTGCCAAGCTGCTCAGTCACCCGCGCGGCATTACGATAATAAAAACACGCGGCGCTTTTTCATCCACCGATCGCGATATGCTTATGACTGTTCGTACTAAATACGAAATCTCAGATCTGAACAAAACCATTACCGCCATTGATCCAAAAGCTTTCATTAATATTGTCGAAACAGTCGGTGTGATCGGTGACTTCTCCAAGCCAAAGGAATAAGTCATCTACGCATATATGGATTTTACGCAGTATCCCTATGTTTTTTAAAATGATCCTGATATACTATTTGTATCCCGTAGCTTTGGTTTCTTGCCATATGATTTCCCCTGAACATTAGATATGAAAGGGTGATGCTCAATGGATATGGAAACGGTCAAATTGTCTCGAATTGTAGAGAAGCTTGCCCCTGAGCTTAGTCCCTTTCTCACTGAACGCGAATTGGACATCAGCATTGTATTGCGTGACGGACTCGCCTTACTAGAGCCTGCTGACGCAATGGAGATTGTGCAGCACAGTATTTGCAATCAGCAGAGAGATGCTTTGTTACAATGACAATGCGGGACACACCGATTATTTATGCGCCAGTCGAGATCAAATCGACTGGCTTTTTGTTTTTTATTTTAAAAAAAGAGGTGACCACAGCATCTAACTGTTTTATAATCTGAAAAGACATAGCAAACAGGGAGAGAGCATATGGATATTATCTTTTCAGCCTTACTGCTGCTTTACGGCTTGCTTACTGGTGAAGGTGAAAGCAGTTCGGCTGCCAAGCAGCTTACCGCTGCTTACATTAATTCGGCCGCCGGTCATACCATAATAAAAACGGATTCGGACCTTGTCTGGGGTGCTGACAATGGACAAACGGCCGTGTCCGATGTAAAAAAAGATCCGCAGCCTGACACTCCTGCGATTAAAGGCATTTATGTGACAGCACACAGCGCTGGCGGTGCGAGAATGGAATCTTTATTAAAGCTTTTAGATGACACCTCACTTAATAGCATGGTCATTGATATTAAAGACGATAACGGGTACATAACTTATCCATCGAAGACACCTGAATTACTAGAGCTGGGAGCCACCAAAAAATTCATACCCGATATCTCTGAGCTAATGAGTACACTTAAGACACATAGCATTTATCCCATCGCTCGAATAGTTGTTTTTAAGGACACCGTGCTTGCACGCAAAAAGCCAGAGCTTTCATTCCTTCATCAGGATGGCACCATATGGAAAAACGGACGTGGTGAAAGCTTCGTCAATCCTTACCGAAAAGAAGTATGGGATTACAATGTCGCTGTAGCAAAAGAAGCTGCAAAGGTTGGTTTTAAAGAGATTCAATTTGATTACGTAAGATTTCCAGAAGGCTTTGAGAACAAAGCTGCCTCATTGACCTTTAACAAATCGGATCAAAGCCGCGTAGATACCGTTACTGGATTTGTTAAATATGCACGCGAGCAGCTTGAGCCGCTTGGTGTGAGGGTTTCAGTCGATATTTTCGGATACGCAGCTTCTGTACCCACTGCTGAAGGGATCGGACAGGATTTCGTCAAAATATCAAATGATTCTCATGTCATATCACCTATGATCTACCCAAGTCATTACAGTACTGGCTGGTTTAAACAGAAGGATCCCGATAAGAGCCCGTATGAAACGATTAAAGGTGCAATGATCGATACCCATAAGAAGCTTGACGGCACCGGTGAGCTTAAGCCGATTATTCGTCCATGGATTCAGGATTTTACAGCGAGCTGGCTTGGCAAGGGGCATTATGTGAAATATGGCAAGGCTGAGGTCGAGGCTCAAATTAAGGCATTAAAAGAAAATGGCATCAATGAGTTTCTATTATGGAACGCAGGGAATAAATATACACCAAATGTGAACTATGATTAAAAGTTATAAAAAAAGGTCAATCGACGGTAGCGGCGATTGACCTTTTTTATGCTTATTATATTAAAATTATTGAATTATTGAGACAAACGAAGCGCAAGGTCATACATATTCATATCAAATGCTTTCTTCGTATTCACAACGATTTCAATATCAGTCGTTACCAATTCACCTTGAATGACGCCGCATGCTTTACCGGAATCGCCTTCCATAAGCTTTCTTACAGCAAAATCACCAAGACGGCTTGCCAAAATACGGTCAATTGCTGTCGGCGTACCTCCACGCTGAATATGACCTAGCACCGTCACGCGAGGCTCTATGCCGCTGTTAGCCGTAATTTGCTTCGCAACATCTTCCCCTTTGCCCGCACCCTCAGCAACAACGATAATACTGTGACGCTTGCCTTTGGCAAAATTCGTTTTCATACGCTCGGCAACTTCAGTAAGCTCGAAAGGAACCTCTGGCACTAGAATCGTTTCTGCGCCGCTTGCAAGACCCGCATGAAGAGCAATATCGCCGCAATGACGTCCCATAACCTCTACGATTGAAGAACGCTCATGCGAAGACATAGTATCACGAATTTTGTTAATAGCATCTACTACAATGCTAACCGCTGTATCGAAACCGATTGTAATATCCGTAAATGGAATATCATTATCGATTGTTCCAGGAAGAGTCATTGTCTTGATTCCGAGCTTGCTCAGCTTATTCGCACCTTGATAAGAGCCGTCGCCGCCAATAACAACAAGACCATCGATGCCTCTGGAGCGAAGCACTTCCGCACCACGTTGTTGGCCTTCTAACGTTGTAAATTCTTTGCATCTTGCTGTTTGCAAAATCGTACCGCCGCGCTGAATAATATCGCCTACGCTCCGCAGATCCATTTGACGCAAATCATCGTTAAGAAGACCTTGAAAACCGCGTTGTACACCATACACATCTAATCCATAAAATAAAGCGCTTCTTACAACAGCCCGAACGGCTGCGTTCATTCCTTGCGAATCTCCTCCGCTTGTCATTACTGCAATTGATTTGACTGCAGACATGGTCATTCCTCCACATTGTTTAATTTATAGTTAAGCTTGTTGTTTCCGAATCCAGATACTGTTTATGAGAAAAAACAGGCGCGTCAGCGGGCTGTTCTTCATAAGCTTTCTCGAAACATCTCGTACCTCCGCCTGGTGACGGACCTTCGGGTCTGACAAATAGAGAGCTAACAGCCCTTCAATAATCAAACGATGGAATCGCGAAGCAGGCAACTGCTTCACATCTTCCCGCGCCCGGTTCACAATGGTGTCCAAGCGCTCAACAAGCAGACTGTCATTAGCGTAATAATTGCAAAAGTTCAAATCTCCACCAGCACGATCCTCTTCTTGATCAATTAAATAATCAAGCAAAATATGTAAACCGCAAACATGCGGAAAATAAATATTTTTGATCGCCTCTGCATCAACGCTGGAGAGGTTCTCCTCGCTCGCTGCCAGAAATAGCATAAACACACCTAGTGTTGAGCCGGTAGCAGCAGCAAACTCATTCCATTGCAGAGCAGGATAAGCTTCCCGATGAAGCTCCCACCAAGTTAACAGCAGCGGCTCACGCAAATCTTTGTGAACATGCTTGTACACTTGTAAATCACCATATAAGCCTATCAGTTCCAATACATAAGGCTTTACCGATTCATAAGAAGAGAGCTTTGCCGTTTGAAGCTGACATATCCGAACAAGATGATGCAAGTAACCCCCATCGTCCTTCTCTGCACGCAATGCATAATAATCCTGAAGCTCCGCTTCGGGATTGACGGCATCCAGCATAGACTGATGCAATAAACGAAAGTCATCGGGATTCAGCGAGGTGCTTCGATCGCATAAATTATCCAAATAATCACTAATGGTCTGAAGCGCTACAATAAGTGGAATGAGTACATGCTTCTGCTCTAAATTAGCAGTTGCATATACGCTTCCGCCTTGACAATGAAATTTTTTGTTATCCATACTATCTAGCGCTTGTGTTCTTAGCTCAGCATCAGGTATTTCCAGTGCTAAGCGTCGAAGCTGATCCAGCTCTCGCTCGACCTCGGGAAGGACATATTTATATACACGATGCATGAGCTTTAGCGGGCCTTGAGGCACACGCTTGCCTGATAAGGTCGTTAATCTCACGACTCGCCCTCCTCAAAACATGTTCATGAATGTTGGCGCAATTCCAACTGCTGATCCATGCGGTACCAAATGTGTAAATCATTAATTGTACTCGCATATTCGGCAATATCATAGTTTAATATACAGGATTGCTCAAAGCTATCCTCTTCAAACAGCTGAGCTTGCTTTATATTAATAAGCACCTCTAACTCCATGATGCGGTCTGGAATTGTCCCGCGTATAAGCTCCCATTCTTCCACGATCGCAAGCTGCTCGGACGACTCATACTGCTCCCATTCCATTTCCAATACTGGAAGATGGATCCGAAGCCGCTCATTCCAATCAAAACGATAGAATCCCATACTAACCCTCCACCTCTAAATGTACCATTTCAGCACACAATAATCCAGCTTGAAATCGCATTGGAGTAGATTCTAATCCATGCTATACTGTTAAACGTGTGTTTACTGAGAGAGATGGAGTGACCTTTCAATTATGGATATTTCAGATTCCCAATCAATAGAACGCTCTGCATCAGCGCGAAAAGAGACACGTGCACTGCGGATTTACAGCTTCTCCGCTTACTCTACTGCTGCAATGGTTGTCTCCTTTATACCGCTTTATTTTCTTGATAGGGGCTTCTCTGAACAACAAATCGGCATCATCTATTCAACAGGGCCTTTTATTTCAATTTTTGCCAACCTCATTCTTGGACTGGCAAGCGATAAATTCAGAACGATAAAAAAACTGCTCATGCTGCTGTTATTCGGTCAACTCGTCATGATCTCATTGCTCATCCCAACTGAAAGCTTTGCTCTAGTATGTCTCGTCATGATGGGCTTTTATTTTTTTCAAACACCAATCAATCCTTTAAGTGACAGCTTGCTGTTATTATCTACCCCCTATACCGGAACACCTTATGCACTTATTCGTATTTTCGGCTCGCTAGGCTTTGCAATAACGGCATATACCTTTGGACTTATACTTAAGCATATCGGCTCACAGTGGACGCTTCCGCTTGCGCTTTGCACGATAGCCATAACGCTATGCCTAACTACTCGCATCAGAGATTATCAAGGCAGCGCGCGTAAAATTGATTTTTCCGGCTTCTTTAAGCTTCTTCGCCAGCGGGATGTTCTCATTTTCTTTATCATCATACTTACCATTTCCATCCCTCACCGGATGTACGAAGGGTTCCTTGCTGTGACCATGCGACATATGGGGGCAAGTGATTCTCTTGTTGGGCTTGCGTGGCTCGTATCCGCTTTGAGTGAGATTCCGATCTTGTTCCTTCTAGGCAAATACGGACATAAATTCAAAGAGCTGCCGCTCCTTATGATTGCTTCCGTTATGTATGCAATCAGACTTTGGCTGTTAAGCTTCATTCAAGACCCAATCTGGGTTATTGCCACCCAAGCGATGCATAGCATTTCATTCGGCATCTACTTCTCTACTGCACTTCGTTACCTGTCACAGCTCATTCCCCCACAATATCGCGCGTCTGGACAAGCCGTTTATGCTGTCATCTGGACAGGCGTTGCGGGCGTCATCAGCGGCTTGTTTGGCGGGTATATCTATGAGCATTTTGGAAGAGCGGCCTTCTTCAATATGGGTGCAATATTCGCATTAGTAGCTGCGGCAGGCTTCCTCTCCAGACATTTGCTAAGCCGTAACGATAGATAAGTAGGCAAAAACAACAAATAGAGCTGCTTCGAGGACGTGTCTGATACAGATACACGTTCGAGGCAGCCCTATTTTATGAATAGATTCAGGAACTACTCATTAATTTCGAAATTAGAATATACATCCTGAACATCATCGTTATCTTCAAAAGCATCCATCATTTTAAGCAGCTTTTCCGCATTCTCGCCTTCTACCTTAACGATATTTTGCGGCAACCAACGCACGCTTGCATTGACGAAAGTAAATCCTTCTTGCTCTAATGCGTTTTTAACTTGTTCAAACTCATGAGGGTGCGTCAATATTTCAAAGCTGTCTTCGTTCACAACGACATCTTCAGCTCCAGCTTCCAATGCAATCATAAGCATGGAGTCTTCATCAGTCTCATGGGCTTCGCGATCAACAACAAGCAGTCCCTTGTGATCGAACATATAGCCTACACAGCCGCTCTCTCCCATGTTTCCGCCGCGTTTGTTGAAAGCAGAACGAACATCAGCAGCTGTACGGTTGCGATTATCCGTCAAGCATTTAACCATAATAGCTACACCGCCGGGGCCATAGCCTTCGTACATGATATCGTCATACTCAACGCCTTCTCCAGCGCCAGCTGCTTTTTTAATAGCCCGCTCAATGTTGTCATTAGGCATTTGCTCCGCTTTTGCATTCGCAATTGCAGTCTTCAAACCGAAGTTTGCATCGGGGTTAGGTCCACCCCTGCGCGCTTGAACGTAAATATCACGTCCCAGCTTTACGAACTTGTTATTTTTAGCCTGATCGGCCTTACCTTTACGGTCTTTGAACAATTTAAATTTCATTATGCTCGCTCCCCTGACAAAGTTTCCATGCAATAGTTTATCACCGCAAGCAGGACATGGTCAATAAAATCAAGGGTTGCTCGCCGCTTCATTTGGGAGTATTCATAACAGAAAGAGGGCCTCCCATAGCGGGAAGCCCTCCATTCCATCATTCACATATGGTCCTATAGTTTATTGACGTTAGCCGCTTGAGCTCCGCGGTTACCCTCAGTAATGTCGAATTCGACCGCTTGACCCTCATCCAATGATTTAAAACCTTCGCCTTCAATTGCTGAGAAATGAACAAATACGTCTTCTCCGCCTTCTGTTTGGATAAAGCCGTAGCCTTTCTCCGCGTTAAACCATTTAACTGTTCCTTTCAATTGAACAACCTCCTAAATATGTCCGCCGTTTTGAAACGACGAGTAGCATCATTATATCGATGTCAAAATAAAAAAGCAATTAAAGTGAAATCTGTAAAAAATGATCAGATCCAGGGATGAACGGCAGCTTAGAAGCGGTTAATTGTGGAACTCCACCATTTGCTATGATCGTCTCCATTAACTCTTCAAGCTGCGGATACGGCTCCCAACTAAGTGATATAAGTGGGTAAATGAGAATCTTTCCACCTGGCTTACAAATACGCATCAGTTCTAAAACTGAATTTATATGAAATTCATAGCCGAATTGATTGGCATATAAGAACATAAAATGACTGCATAGCACAAGAGAAAATTCATTATCTTGGAAGGGAAGCTCCGGTAATCGCCCATCTATATATGGGCTAGTCCCTGCTTTCATGCTTGCAGATACATGGTTTGAAAATCGTTTGAGGGATTCCTGACGGCCTGACATATGATTATCTAAAGACCCATAATAACTCCAATCAAATCGCTCCTTAAGCGATTCTAATTTGGCAGTCGACGAAATGATTTCCTCAGCAGCATGGGGCACCCATTCCTCAACCTCTAATCCGTATCGCGGATCAATGGCTAAGGCAACATATCCCCTGTCATTCGCTTCTGCCGTAAAAGAGGAACCTCCAGCCGCTACATCAAGAATCATGCCGCGTGTAAGATCCGCTTCCTGCAGATCGAACATAGCAACATATTCCTCATAGCTTCTACATGTCATAGCGACACCAATCTGTTCATAAATCTGTTTACTCATTCCTACACTCTCCTCGTCTCAGCTCATTCAATCTCATCTCATCTAGGCTCGTTCCATCTGCTTATTACGCTTCGTATTGATTACAGCCTCCATAATGGCTATGATGATAAGGATACCATAATAATTAAATTTGCAAAAGGTGGAAAAAATTCTATGTTTAAGAAACACCAAATTTACAAGACCGACAAATATAATATGTTGACGGTTGAAGTTCAAGGCAAGACACTTATCGCTAGAGAGATCTCCGATCAATGGGGTGAGGATACTCATACGTTCATTAGCCGCCCTGAAATGATGCATTGGGCTAAGAACCGCTTTCGTGAATCCGAATTTGTTGGACGCGAAGAAGAATTAGAAGCGATCATGAGCGCTTTAAAGGAAGTTTAATTGTTATCGAGCAGGACAATTCTGCCTGCTCGACGAACATATCTTTACGTATTATTTTTTAGGAGGCTTTTCCAAAGGATGGATACTACCGCTACTGTTGTTTTTATTATTGCAGCCTTCGCAATGGGAGCACTCGTTATTTTCAAAAAAGATAGCATGCCGCCAAACTTGCGCCGCGGTCTTGCGATGGCTTCCATCTTGCTTATTGCTTTTGCCTTTTTTCTTATCGTTTATTCGTTTTTTACAATGGGCACCGCCTAGCGTTCCAATCCTTGCATATTCCATATGATCTCTGGACATAGTAACCAAAAACTGTGTCTTGAGGTGATAAACGGATGAAATGGCTAGCCTTGCTGCTTGTATTAAGCCTAGTGCCGGGATCTGCCTCATCCATAGATGAGGCAGCCAATAACCCGCATGCTACACCAACCTTATCCATACCAAGGAGGAATTCGATGAGTAACCTACCAAAGCGTTCAGAATCCGCACTGGAGAGCCGCTGGAATCTTGAGGATCTATTCAAAAACCAAGCCGCATGGGACAAGGAATTTCAGGAAGCAAAGGCATTAATAAAAAAAGTTGCTGCGTTTCAAGGCAAGCTTGGAGATGTAAAACAGCTTAAAGCTTGTTTCGAGCTTGAGGATGAGCTTTCCTTGCACGTGGAACGACTGTATGTATATGCAAACATGAAGCATCACGAGGACACAGCAGAGCCTTCCTTCCAATCGCTATCAGATAAATCCAAAAAGATTAGTGTAGAAACAGGTGAAGCACTATCCTTCATTACACCTGAAGTTCTCAGCCTATCAGATGAAGCATTAGATGCAATCATAGCTGATGAATCGGTCGCAAAATACCGCCATACGCTAGAAGAAATGCGCCGTCAGAAGGCACATATTCTATCTAAAAATGAAGAAGCACTGCTGGCTCAAGTCGGCAATATCAGCTCGGCCCCTGGCACGATCTTCAGCATGCTCAACAATGCCGATCTTAAATTCCCAAAAATCAAAAACGAAGACGGCGAGGAAGTCGAGCTTACTCACGGCCGTTACATACAATTTCTTGAGAGTAAAAATCGCGATGTTCGCCGTGAAGCCTTCAAAGCGATGTACGATACGTACGGCAAGCTGAAAAACACGCTTGCAACAACATTCAATGCAAATGTAACAAAAAATATTTTTTATGCCAAAGCTCGTAAGTTTGATACAGCTCTGGATATGTCCCTATACAGCGATAACATCCCTCAGGAAGTGTATACGAACCTGATTGATACCATCCATAAGAACATTCCGCTCATGCACAGATACATGGCGCTTCGCAAAAAGATGCTTGGTCTTGATGAGCTTCATATGTATGATTTATTCGCTCCGCTTATTGACGAGTTCAAAATGGACATTACGTATGAGGAAGCGAAAAAAACAGTCAATGAAAGTCTCAAGCCGCTGGGTGAGGACTATTTAAAAGTACTTAACGAGGGCTTTAACAACGGCTGGATTGATGTGTATGAGAATGAAGGCAAACGCAGCGGCGCTTACAGCTGGGGAGCTTACGGCACACATCCTTATGTGCTGCTGAACCATAATGACAATTTGAACAGCATGTTCACTTTGACCCATGAAATGGGCCACGCGCTCCATTCCTATTATTCGGATACGAATCAGCCTTATCGTGATGCCCAATATACGATTTTCCTAGCTGAGGTCGCTTCAACGTTGAACGAGGCGCTTTTGATGGATTACATGCTTGATAAAACAAAAGATCCGAAGGAAAAAATGTATTTGCTCACGTATTACGCTGATCAGTTCCGTACAACGGTATTCCGTCAGACGATGTTCGCAGAGTTTGAGAAAATCGTACATGAGCGCGCCGAGCAAGGAGATTCACTGACTCCGCAGGAGCTTAGCAAAATCTACTATGATCTGAACGTCTTGTACTTCGGAGATGGTATGGTTATCGACAAAGACATCGAAATGGAGTGGGCTCGCATTCCCCATTTCTACAACAGCTTCTATGTTTACAAATACGCAACTGGATTCTCGGCAGCTACAAGCTTCTCCAAGCAAATATTGGAGGAAGGCCAGCCTGCAGTTGATCGCTATCTCGGCTTCCTGAAGAGCGGCGGCAGCGACTTCTCCATTAACATTTTGAAGAAAGCCGGCGTTGATATGTCCTCACCTGAGCCAATCGAGCAAGCGATGAGCGTGTTCGAAGATCTGATTGGTCAAATGGAGCAATTAACGAAGTAAATGGCGTAATGTGAGGCAATTATGCAGAGCGGAGCTTTTGCGAAATGCATGCGTTGCGAAGTAAAAAGCGACTGCTAAATGCTATGCAATTGCGTAGTGTGAAACGATTAGGTTAGGACCGTCAAGGAAACTTGGCGGTCTTTTTTTTATGCGCTATTATAGCAGATCCGACCACCAAGCTTTTTCTTCATAAACGTAAAGCCCATCATGCTCGCCTATTATGTTCATTTCTTCCTTCTCATCGGCAGGTAGTCGATTGACATACCAAGCAGATTCGACGCAGTATTTCTTTCCAGTAAGACTTGAAAGAAAAGCGCTGTATTCGTCTCCTCCTTCTGTTTCCTTCAGCAGTTCTTCCGGAATACCGGTAACTGCCACTACTGCGAGTAAAGCTCGTTTTCCTATCATGAAGAGATTCTCCTTTGAATGTGTTTCTTGGTTGTTTGGGTGTAGATACGTGAATGAATATTAGTCTAATGCTGTGTAAATGTAAGTTTACTTGCATATCCATAGGAGGCGGTTAGTACAATACCGCCCCTATGACGAGGGCAAGCGCGCCGCCGAGAAGCGACGACAGGAGATTCACCCTGTCGTTGTTCAACCAGGCGTAGCCGCGTATATGCTCCGCCGCGCTGCCGCAATGCGCGGCGCGCTCGGTATCGCTGCCGCATACCCGGCAGCGATACATGGCCTGGCCGGTTGCGCCGAGCAAAGAGTCGGCGAAGGCACCGACCAGGCCGGCGGCAGCCGCTGCGGCGATGTATGCCGCCGCTGCGGCTCCGCCGCCAGGCGTACCCGCAGCAGCATCAGCATGCTGCGGGGCCGCCAGCAGCAGCGCGGCAACGGCACCGATGAACGCGGCGCCTGTCAGCGCTGCTGCACTGCCGAGCGGCGTGACTCCGCCGCTCGTGCCTGCACTCACCCGCCTGCCGCTCGTAACCATTCGCGGCGCGGTCTTGCTGAGGGCACCGATCTCGGTGGCCCAAGTGTCTGCGTTAACAGATGCCATGACACCGATGTATGCGAACAGCCAGCCCTCATGGGGCCACAGTGCATGGGCGGCGCACAACACTAAACCCACACCGCCATTTGCCCAGACTTGACCGGCATCACGCCGTCCGGTCTTCTCATACTTGGCTTCGGCTGCAGCCTTAGCCCGATGCTTGCGCTTCCACTTCGACAACAATGTAGAAGATACAAAAAAAGCAATCAGCAAACCGAACCAAACAGGCTCACCGAGCGTCACGAAGCCTGTCCCCATAATTACCGCAGACAAAGCCCCTGACAGGGACAAAGACCGAACACGATAAGCTGCCCAAGCAATAAGGCCGCTGCCGAGTAAACCGGCAAGCAGCCTTATCCACCATTCCTCAAAAATTCCCACCATACAACGAGCAACCTCCTGCATGTGAAACATTTTCAATTTAATCTTATTTTGATTAAGCATCTGCCTAATTACTAGTACCTATTCGCAACAACCTCTTAACAGCATTATGCGCGTTGAAGCATTGCCTCATGCCAGCGGTCAGGATAATTTGTACATATCATAATTTCATTGTCCAGCGCGGCGACCTTGCGAATCGTCTTCGTATCATTGATCGTCCATGCCATGATTTGTATGCCAGCTTCCTTCAGCATCGCTATTCGATCCTTATTTAGTCTCGCATATCCGATAGATAGAAAGGTTGAGCCGAGCTCATTAAGCTCTTTGGGAAGAGAATTGCGCCAACTATCTATAATAAGGCCTGTTTGAATTTCATTGGAGAGCTTTCTCATCCGATGCAGTGTGCCTTCATGGAAGGAAGTAATAACGACCTCGCCTACTGCGTCGTAAGCTTGCAAAAGCTCGAATACCTTCTCTTCAATCATCGGGTATCGAATGCCATCATTCTTCAGCTCGATATTTAGCTTGCAATGACCAATCGATTCCCTCAAAACCTGTTCAAGCGTTGGGATCGTTTCTCCCTGATATTTTTGCGAGAACCAATTGCCTGCATCAAGCGCAGTAAGCTCTGCTGCTGTCTTATCTTTTACGTTGCCTTTGCCATTTGTCGTTCTACGCAGTGTGTAATCATGAATGACGACAGGAACGTTATCCTTTGACAGCTGAACATCAAGTTCAATCCATTTTATATCACGATCAGCAATCGCTAATCGAAATGCCGCCATCGTATTCTCAGGAGCTTGGCTTGACCAGCCACGATGTGCTGCGCATTCATTTCTCATTTCCGTATTCCTCCTCTCAGAAGGCCTCCGTTACTCCGGAATAAACTTGCCTTCATCATTTAGCTTCACGCCAAAAGAAATGGACGTCAAGCGAGCTAGGAGCGCCTTCGCCTTATCACCTTCCAATGGCGTTGGCTGGGCATTAACCGTAAACATAGGATGAAAAGTCATTTCACAATCACCGCTTTTTGTGCAGACTGCGTCAAGCACACCGGTCTCTCCCGCTGTTTCCTTTGGATTCGCGCTAAAAATAAAGTTTCCTAAACTGTATGCAATGTATTTGCCTTTATATACATCAAACCCTTGAAGGACATGCGGATGGCTGCCTATGACCAAATCTGCCCCAGCATCAATATACTGTCTTCCAAAATCCTTTTGATACTGAACCGGTTGATCGACACGCTCTTTGCCCCAGTGGACCATAACAACGACGATATCCGCATCCTTTTTTGCATTCTCAATAGCGGCAACCGCGCGGCGAGTATCATAGGTCTCTGCAACGCCAGCTACATTCTTATCCGCTTTCCATTCTACTTTCGGCACTACTTTGCTTAGTCCGATATAGGCAACCTTAATACCTCGAACCTCTTTAATTACGGGAGCAAAAGCTTCCGTATCGTTATTACCGGCTCCCATATGTGAAATACCCGTATCATCCAAATATTTCATCGTGTCCAACAAGCCTTCTACACCTTGATCAAGTGTATGATTGTTAGCCAAGCTCACAACATCGAAGCCTGCATCTCGCATCGCTGGCAGCATATCTGGCGAGCCTTTGAACACATAATCCTTGCCCTCTGCCGGAACTCCGCGATTCGTAACAGGCATTTCCAAATTACCAGCCGTAATGTCCGAATCGCTTAGATATAACAATGATTTTTGATATAAAAAATCAAAACCTTCACGCTGCATCACTGCATTAACATATTCACCGACCAGCAAATCGCCAACAAAGGAGAGCGTAATTTTATCATCCTCATCAGCTTCAACAACAGGCTGCTCATTAGATGTTTCCTCATCCTTTGGCGGAACAGCTTCATTGCTGCCCTCAACCTCATTGTCGCCGCTTAAATTCTCATCAGTTCCTGTTTGCTCATCCTTCGGATTAGGTGGAGAGCTTGGCTGTACTGCCTCTGTTTGCTCCTTCTTGTCCAGTCCGCTGCGATCTAGCAAATCTTGAAATCTATCAGAATTGGTTGCGAAAAACCATATACCCACTACTATTATAATAACCCCAAGCAGCGTAAAATTAACCACAACAAGCCGTTTAGCCCTTTGTTTACGCTTTAGATTGTCCCTCTGACGGGACTCGGACCGCGATACCTGCATGGAAGATGGCTCCTCTTTAATAGAATAAAGACTCTCCCATTATAGCAATTTTTAACTCACTTGGGGTGAAAGTTGTGAAGCTTTATTTTAAAATAGCCGCTGCTGCTTCCTTGCCTTGTCGAATACAATCGGGCAGACCCACACCATCAAACGCTGCTCCTGTAATCCATACACCCGGAAGCTCCTGCTCTAGTCTTGCACGAAGGCGTTTGACATTCTCTAAATGACCGACAGGATATTGCGGCATAGAGCGGTATAATCTTGTTATCTCTGTGAAAATTGGTTCGGCTTTGATGCCCATCGATTCCTCTATATCTCTGCGAACCACTTTAATAAGCTCGGCGTCTGGAAGCTTAACGCTCTCCTCCGCACCCGATCGTCCAACATAGCATCGAAGCAGTACCTTATCATCAGGGCTTGTGTGAAGCCATTTCGTTGATGTCCACGTGCATGCTGTAATATGCATGCCTTCTGAATGCGGCACAAGAAAACCAGAGCCATCGAATTGGAGTCCAAAAGTGGCTTTATCAAATGCCAATACAACATTGGCTACAGATACGTAGTTAATGGCTCTTAGCTCCTGACATTTGGTTAGCGGCTCAAGCAAATCAGCTGCATTATATGCAGGTGCTGTCATCACGATGCGATCAGCCTGCAGCCGTTCGCCGTCCTCCAGAACCACTTCATAACGACCCGTTGACTCCTCGTTTGAATTCGTCTTCTGAATTTCCGTTACCTTCGTGCCAAGACGTCTTTGCACACCGCTTAAAGCTTCATCAAGCGCATTTACAATGGTAGAAAGTCCACCCTTGAATGTTAGGAAGGTGCCTCCCTTAGCTGCGGCTGGAAGCGGCGCAGAAGCACTGGCCTTGCGATTGTGCTGCATACCGCGAATAAGGCTGCCATGTTTGCGTTCCGATGCTGCAAATTGGGGGAATGTTGCTTGCAGACTTAGTTTTTTCAAATCACCCGCATAGATACCAGCAAGGAGCGGTTCCGCAATACGCCGCATCACTTGATTGCCTACACGGCGCTCAAGGAATCCGCCAAGCGATTCATCCCCAACTTCTTTGCGAGCCGGCAATACCAAATCCATTGCTGCGCGCAGCTTTCCACCCCATGACAGTAAGCCTGTCTTCATAAAAGGTCCTAGTTCAGTTGGTACACCCAGCACTAAGCCTGGAGGCATCGGGTGCAGCTTCCGTTCATGCATAATGTATGTCTTTTTTGCTTCCGGATTCGTGCTTGTCAGCTCATTCTCCAGCCCAAGCTCCTTAGCCAAATCCATAATGGCGAGTTTGCGCGCCAAAAAAGAATCCGGCCCTTTCTCGATGACAAATCCGTCACGCTGCAGCGTATTTATTTTTCCGCCCAAGGCAGGAGCACCATCTACGATAGTGATTTCAATCTCCTTGCCTAAACGCTCCGCTTCCCGCTGCAAATAAAAAGCGGAGCTCAGTCCGCTGATCCCTCCGCCAATAATGACAATTCGATCAGGGTTTCCGATTCTCCGCATCTCATTCATCCTTCTTTCCTTAGCTGTTCAAAGCCTCAATAACCGACTCAGCCAATGTTTCCATATATAATGGATCACGATTAAGCATCGCAATTCTGTCTATTGTAATATCAAGCTCTTTCGATGCCGCTTGTGCTTCTATATCCAGATCATATAACACTTCTAAATGATCGGATACAAAGCCAACCGGTGCAACGAGAATGGCTTTTACACCTTCTTCAGCTAGAACAGGAAGCGTTTCAAGAATATCCGGTCCAAGCCATGGATCTCTTGTGCGACCTGCGCTTTGCCATGTAAACTGCCAATCCTTCACGTTAGCGGCCTTGGCAACTGCTTCAGATGTTTCAAGGAGCTGTTGCTCGTAAGGATCGCCAACTTCACGGATTTTCACCGGCAAACTATGTGCGCTGAAGAGTACTTTCACGTTCTCTTCTCCGCCAGTCGTTTCTACTAGTCTGCGCAAGCCGTCCTCTACTCGTTCAGTAAGCGCCTTAAGCAACTTCGGATGCAGGTGATATTGCTTCACGAATTCCATTTCAATCCCAAGCTCTGATGCTTTCTCTTGTGCACGCTTAATATAGCTCCCAACACTCATCGTTGAAAAATGCGGGGCCAACACGATACCGACAGCTTTCTTAATGCCGTCCTTCGCCATCAGCTCCACACCATCTTCAATGTAGGGCTTTGCATGCTTTAAACCTTGATAGCAAGTAAATTTTCCAGGAGCAAGCTGCTCCAGCTTATCCTGCAAGCCTGCAACTTGTCCGTTCGTATTTTCTCTTAATGGAAACACTCCGCCAACGATAGCCTCATAACGTCCTTTAAGCTCTGCAAGCAGTTCAGGAGTTGGAGCGTTGCCGCGGCGAATATGCGTGTAGTAAGCTTCCACATCATCCATTGATTGGGGTGTTCCATAGGACATTACAAGTACGCCGATTTGCTCTGCTTTATGCTCAGACATGACTTGCCTCCTTCTTGATTTTCGCCGCAATGGCTGTCTCGGAATAGGAATGAACAAACGCTGTAAGCTGAGCCAGCTTCTCTAACGATGCTTCAGGGAATAAGCCATGTCCAAGATTGAAAATAAAGCCAGATTCTTGAATGCCGCTATCAATAATTTCTTTGGCATAGGATTCGATTACGCTAATCGGAGCAGTAAGAATGGTAGGATCTAGATTCCCTTGTACGGCAAAGCCATTATCCAGTCTACGTCTGCCCTCAGCAATAGATACGCGCCAATCCAGTCCAATTACATTTGCTTTCACATCATGCAGTTCTGGCAGCAATTCACCTGAACTCACACCCGGGAAATAAATTTTTGGCTGCTGCAAATCCGATAGTTCTGTAAAAATCCGCTCAATCGTCGGAAGTACAAACTTTCGGAAATCAGCTGGAGCGAGTGCACCAACCCAGCTGTCAAACAGCTGAAAGGCTTTTCCGCCCGCTTCTATGTGCGCACGTACATATGTAATGACCATATCGCCTAGCTTACGCATAAGCTCATGCCACATCTCAGGTTCGCTATACATCATTTCTTTTGTCCGCAAGTAATTTTTCGAAGGTCTTCCTTCTATTAAATAGCTTGCAATCGTAAATGGGGCTCCTGCAAAGGTAATAAGAGGAACCTCAAGCTCACGATCCAAAATACGAATCGTTTCTAGAACATGTCCCAAATCTCCCTCAACATCGATCGGCTTTAGACGTTCAATGTCCGCTGCTGAGCGTATAGGGTTCGCAATTACGGGACCAATGTTGGCTACAATATCGAAATCAATACCGATTGATGCAACTGGATTCATAATGTCTGAATACAGGATTGCTGCATCAACGCCGAGCTTATTAACAGGCATCATCGTTACCTCTGCTGCCAGCTCTGGCTGCTTGCATATTTCAAGTAGTGAATATTTTTCTTTTATTTTACGATAATCAGGATCATAACGTCCTGCCTGCCGCATGTACCATACAGGTACCCGATCTACTTCTTCCTTCTGGCATGCCCGTATGAAACGGTCGTTATAAGACATTCCCGTTCCCCATTTCTATGTATTTTGCTATGCTTTCATTATGCCCTTTTTCCTCTGCCCTAACAACCTGCGCTAATGTATTTCCTATGACAATAGTATGACAAAAGCGTGCCTGTTGCATGAAAGATGTGTGAATTTCGGCTAAAAAAAGATAACTTCTTCATTAGAGTCGCAATGAACTCCATGAAAAAAGTTATCTATTTCGATGCTGCTTAGCGTATTTTTGCATTACTTGAACGTTTCGGCATACTGCGGAAGAATATAAGATTCAATTTTCATATGCAAAGAAAGTAGGGGCTTGTCCTTGCTCATAGCTGGAAATTCCTGAAATAAGTTAGGATAGTCCTTATTTATTGCCTCGCTAGTAAGCTCCGTCATCGTCCACGTTTTCAAAGCATACAGTCGCTCGTATTTATGTAAATTATCAATGTAGAGCAATAAGTTTTCCAAATGACCTACAACCTGTACCTCAAAATTAGTCTTCACCGTTTCGGCAGTTGTGTCACTGCCTTGAGCAGCTTCCTGCTCACTGCCAGATGCCTGCTTCACATAAGCTAGAGGCGCTTGCGAATAGTAAGAAATATCGGATAAAAAAATAAGATTATCCGAATCCAATCTACTCACTGGCACACGCACTAGCAATTTTTCTATTTGCTCATCCGAAATTTTTTCATTGGTATACTGGCTTTGAACATTTTCCAGAGAAATGTTTTTTTCGGTCAGCGTATCTCTCGCCTGCTTCAACGTATCATGCTGGGGCAATAAATAGATAAATAGGACCGCTGCATTTATTACGATCAAACCTGCGATAGCTGCAATAAAGATCAATTGAAATCGACTAAGTGACTGTTTCCATACATTGAGGTCTTTCAGCTTCAATTCCATCATTACTGAGCTCCTTTTTCTTGGGATAGCTCAATGTCCAGCAATAGCTTATATACTTCTTTTCTAACCTTTTTTATCTCAATTTCGTCGTCATTCGTGGAAGGTACCGATTCAGAAGTCTCTTGATCATCTACCTTTTTGTAATAGGAGGTCACCTTAACCTCTTTTAGCTCGTCAGCATTCTCCAACTTCTTCAAATAAGTAATAATTTCGGTTGCTTCCTTAAAATCCAATTCCATTTTTAACTTCGTTTCTTCCTGAGCATCAATACTGACAATTTTGGTCGTTTTAGGCAAATAACCAATGATGACTTTCAAATACGGCTTCCACTCCTGACGGGAATTTTGAAGCTGATCAATCATTTGTTCCGCTTGCTTATACCCTTCCACCTTGATCTTTAGATCACCATTAGCTGTAATCTCCCTGATCTGTTGATCCAGTCTTATAACTTCCTGCTCCGCTTCCTTCGCCTTAGCAGACCAAGACATGTAATAAAACATTTGCGCGCCAAGCAATAATATGGTTATTACTAGCATCAGAGGCATAAGCTTAGGGTTTTGAGAGCTGGTATTTTTCTTAGGAGGCAATAAATTAATAGATTTCATTACTCCTTCCCCCTTAATGCCAAACCAAGCGGTACCGCATAAGTTGGAACATGCCAGCCTGCATCGACATTTTCAACGCTCAACAAATCCCAATGATAGGTTATCACTTGTGGATTCAAGCTTTCATCCATCAATGCCGCCAGCTTATCCAACTGTGGAATATCACCTGAGAGCAGAATGGACTGGAAGGACTTATCGCCTTTATTTAATGTGTAATAATAGAAATTCATTAACCGTTCAAGCTCACCAATCAAATCCTGCGCAGCGTTTTGGAAGGTCTGTTCAGGACTCGAAAAATTATCCAGCCATTCATTTTTTTCTGAACGGTCCTCGTTGACCCAAGATTTAAAGGAAACCTCGACATTTCGGGTTATTTTAAAGCTGCCTTCCTCCACTATCGTTATTTCGCTATTTAGCTCATTAACATTCACGATCAAATTGATACCGTCAGACACGAGAGGGCTCCACTCGATCAATCGCAGCAAAGAGAATGGCTTTATTTCAATGCTGCATGGTACGAGCTTTAACGCCTCAAAAATATCAACATAGTCCTGTAAAATGTTCATCGGCGCAGCGACAACGAGCACATCACATAGATTATCCTCTTGTTCTGGTCCAACTGCTGCAACTCTCGGCTGCTTCGGCAGCTTAATAAAGTCATAGTAAGGGTTATCAAAAGCAAGACTTAAATTATTTTTCATCTCAAATTGCACAAGCTTTTTGAGCTCCAGATGTACGAGATCTGGAAGCTTAAAGCTCCTTACCATTACCGTCTGGCTTGGAATAGCGAAGTGTACATATTTTGAATTGAATTTATTGCTTTCGAGAAGTGCTTTTATGAGTTCTTGCAGTTTATCCTTATCTTTAATTTTGCCATCCTCAACAATATCTTGAGGCAAGGGCGCTGAGCCATAGTTCAATACACGAACGCCTAATTTCCCTTTTTGTTGTACCTCACAGATCTTTACAGAACTGTCGGTAATCTCAATGCCCAGCGTCTGATGGCTGCTCGATAGTTTACGCAGTATGGATTGTCTCACTGGAATCCCCCTTAAGGCTGTGCATGGTGTCCCGTTTATTTGATACAAATACGTTCTTGATTGGTACCGTTAACTAAACCTGTTACATAGTGACCCTTAGCATACTCATCATTAAATTTTGTTGTTCCTCCAACATAAAAGCCCTTCATTTGATTGTTCGTCCAGGTTTTATTCATATCCTGAAGTGTCGCGTCTTTAAATACCAAAAGCATATTGCCGATATCAAGACTACCTTTGAGCGTCCAATCATTAAACTTCAAATTCGACTTCGTTATCAGATTCTCTCCTATCTTTATAACAGTTCCCTCTTTTACTGTGTTTTGGAATCCAATATCCCCTTTAGCAACGAGTGAGCCACCTACACTAAAGGTTTTCTCGAGTGTGCTCCCAACAATAAAATTGCCTTCTGTGACCAGATTGCCTAGCACATTAAAATCATAAACTGTATTTTTCAAGGAAAAATCCCCCTTAACGAGAATAGAACCCTGAACTAGGAAATCTTTATTTATGGTACTGTGGAAAGTAAGACTTTTATTTACAATGACGTCTTCTCCCACTTGAAATCCGTATACGGTATTCCAGAAATCAAGCTGTCCATTCACCTTTAAGGTGCCGCCAACTGAAAACAACCCACGAACTCCGTCGACATGCTCAGCAACAGGATTATAAAAGAGCATATTGCCTTGAACGGCAACACTTTTTTTTATGTCAAAGCTAGTTACGCCGTTTGTTGCAATAATATTTCCTTTAACGACTATTCCTCCGTTGACCTGCCATATCGATATAGGGTAGTTGATATATATATTTCCATTTACAATCAGATCGCCTTTGACAACCAGTTTCTTAAGTGTATTGCTAAACGTTAAATTTCCTCCGACAATCAAATCACCTTCAACGACTATCGTATCAATTGTCCCGCCGCTGCCGAGGGTTACATTGCCTTTAACAAGTACATTTTTATTGAAGCTTATACTCTTCGCGTTTTTTACCTCTCTAACAATCAAATTGCCGCCCACGCGAACATCGCCCTTAAACAGCATCTGTGCGTTGACGATATCCTTGAATTCAAGATCACCCGTTGCAACAAGAGAATTGCCACTCAGATCAGCCTCTATGACCGTATCCTTTGTTATTTCGGTAGTAGGAGATCCGCTAATATTAACTTTTCCGGGATGGTTTATCGCTGCACCTGATTCCCATTTGGATAATTCACTAGTTGTTGTAACGTTACTGTCAAGATCAGCAACCTGCTGGAATCGGTTATCAGTGAAGACATTTTGGAAAGCATCCCTTATTGCAGATGAAGCATGATTTAAATAGTAATCCGCTGTACTGCCAAACCAGCCTTGAAACTGCGTATCATCAAATGCATTCAAGAAATGCTCTGGCGGCAAAGGCTCTCCCGTTGCAGGGGAATAGTAGCAGGCAGCAAATAATTTATTATTTTCCTTTGCTGTCGTATTTTTGAGCAGCACCTTTTGACCTACTGTCGGGACTGGCGGTGTCGTTGTTGGTACCGGTGTTGGAGATGGTGTTGGCGTTGATACTGGCCCTGGTGTGGATGGGGGTATATATAGCGTCTCCAAATTGTATCTCACTTTGCTTGTCCTAACCTGATTGCCAATCCCCGCATCAGATTCGAAGGTGACTGCAATAGGTTTATTAGCACTGTTCGTTACTAACTTTACATCTACATCAAGCTGAGGCATATTGTTAACTTGTAAAATCAACCCATTGATGACCTCAGCTGTATTGCGAGATTCATCTTCTTTTTTCATATCCTCGTACAGTCTAGCAAAAATAGTCATGCCCGAATGAGCTTCTGTGAATGATTTTTCAGCATTCGCATTTGTTTTGGCTTGCAGAAGACCAATATTTGTACTCATGGCTAATGGGACTAAAACGAAGGAAATCATAATAATGAATCCAAAAACGAGCATCAAGGTGCCGCCTTTTTCTGATCCAAAACATTTAATCATTGCCATTTCCTCCCTTGTCATATTATTCTATGAATAAATCAATGCGACTATTTTCCTATAAAGGGGTGCCATATGCGAAATCAAAAGGGATTAACATTGGTCGAGGTTATGGGCTCAATTGTTTTGCTGGGTATCGCAGTTCTTGTTATTACATACGTCCTGCAGCAATCGACCATAGATACGAAATCCAATGAAAAGACGGATCAATCGGTTGTCATTACGAGAAATCTCATGGAGGAAATAAAGAGCAAGCTGAAGTCAAATCAAGCGGAAACAACCGTTCAAGGACAAGCTGTTTCTCTTGCAAACTTGCGGAATCTATCATCTGTTACTATCTACTACCCTAGCAATACTGACCGCCGTTATGAGCTTAAAGCCCAAGCTTATGATGCATCACTAGGTACCATACCTGTAGCAACAGCCACTCCTTATAATTTGGATAATGTCTTCAGGCGAATAATCGTTATCTGTAAAGATTTAACGACATCTAAGCAATTTGAACTAGAAGCTTATGTAGAATACAAATAGTTAGAGACGAGGTGAGAAGATGTACCGATTCGCAAAAAATGAAAAAGGTCTTACGCTCGTAGAAGTAACGGGAGTGCTCGTACTAACAGTCGTTATATTGGGATTTTTGATTTATTTGCTAAATTACTCGAGTACAAGCCTTAAGCAAGTATCAGCGCGTGAAACGACACTTCAGGAATCACGTGAAATTATGAGTCAGGTTGTCAAAATGGTTCGCAAGGGCTATATTCCATCCCCTTTAACAAGCAGCTCCAGCAATTTGCGTCTCATAAACGGTGAAGAAACAGTAGATTATATCTACGACAGCTCAGCCAAATCACTGACCGTAACCACCACGCCAACGGGAACAACACGGCCCACTTCCACCTTCACACTCTCTAACCATGTTGAAAGTATTTTGTTCGTAGCACTTGATGGCCGGATTGAAGTTAAGCTGGAAATGAATCTGCCGAACAAACAAACACAAGAAACATCGACGATCGTCTACACGACCCAACGTAATAATTAAAAAGATAATAAAGATAAGTACCATTGAATGAGGCCGTTCCCCCAGTAATAAGCCGCTAACGCTCCTAAGGCTATATAGGGGCCGAACGGTATCGTTTTGCCCTTTGCATGTACCCCAGTCACCATCATTGCGATTCCCCCGATTAATCCAAATAAACTGGCGAGAAACAGACTGAGCAAGGTGAGTTTAATACCTAAAATCAAGCCAATGAATACATAAAGCTTGATATCTCCTCCACCCATAGTCTCCTTCTTTAGTACCAAACTGCCGATCAAACCAATGACCAGCAATGCACCGCTGCCTGCTAGCGCGGCAATAACGTAATTTAACATCGGAAGCGGATGCACAAGTATACGGATTAATAATGCCCCGAACACACCAACGAGCACCACTTTATTTGGAATAATCATATCGGTCAGGTCTGTTTGTACGATGATGGTGAGGATAGAAATAAAAAATAATAGAGCGAGAAGTTCGAGTTGCCAGCCTAAGTAATAGGCTGAATAGGCGAATAAAAGTGCAGTTATGAAATCACCTGCTAGATAACGCCAAACAATTGATTGGCTTCTAGTTGAGGGTTTAAACTTCGAGATTAGAATATTTAACAACGGAAGGACTGCATAGGGCTTAGGCTTCTCTTTAGCATAAAGGTCGTAAGTAGGTGGATAAGTCGATAGCAGACGATTATCCCAACGTATGGCGACAGCGTTGAATAGACCACTAAGAAGCAGCCCAAATAAAGCGAATGCAATTATGCCTGCCACTGTCATATCATCCCGTCCTTGCTAGAGAAATTTATAGAAAGGCAACCCTGGTGGGGTTGCCTTTCTATAATATAATTACCACAATTATGTTTAAGTTGTTTTTTCAATAGTAACTTTCCAAACATCACCTGTCTTTACTGCTTTTATTGTTCTTACCCCGCCTTTATTAAATTTTGGAGCTACATCAAGGTATCCAGAAGTCACCAAATCTGTAATAGCAAGATCAGATCCTTTTGATGTAGTATCTCCTTCATTATCAATTAAGTAACGAAGTGCAGCCTCTTGAATCATTTGCTCACTTGCCGTGTCTGCTTTAGTTTTAGACTTATCAATTGTATTCCCAATAGCCGGAATAGCAATAGCCGCAATAATCCCCACAATAACTAGAACTGCAAGCAACTCGATAAGTGTTAGACCTTTTTGATTCCGTTTCAATGCCATTAACATAAACATTCTCCTCTCAATTTTGAAAAAATATTTGTAAACCATAAAACCAAATTCAGCAATACGATAAAGCTGCTCTGAGCAAGGGGTACATCTATGCTCAGAGGGTTTTCTCCTATACTTTCATCTGCCTGCTTGCTTCAAATCTCAAACTCTACTAATCCTGCATTACGGCTTACAAATAGCTTTGCATCATTTTAAAGGTCGGCATCATAACAGCCATTACGATGACGCCTACGACACCTGTCAGCAACACAATCATGAGCGGCTCCAAAAGCGCTTTTAAACGATCTGCCATTTGATCCACATCTGCCTCATAGAAATCCGCGACCTTGTCCAACATGCTCTCAGTGGCGCCTGAACGTTCCCCGATGGCAAGCATCTGCACGACCATTGGCGGGAATAGCTTGGATTGCTTGAGCGGTTCGGACATCGTTTCCCCACTTAACACTTTTTCTCGTATATCAGAGATCACCTTGCCAATCGCTTCATTGCCTACTACATTGGAAACGATGGTCAAGCCCTGCATAAGTGGGATTGCTGCTGCAATAAGGGAACTGAATGTCCGTGAAAAGCGAGCAATTGCTTGCTTATGCCACAAGGTTCCAAATACCGGTATCTTTAGCAAAAGATAATCCACTCGCTGTCTCCCTACTTGCGTCCGACGAGCTAGTTTCCATAATAGAGAAGGCACGAACAACAATGCGATGACTACATACCAGTAGCTTTGTGTGAATTCGCTCACTGCCATAACGATTCGAGTTGGGAGCGGCAGCTCGATGCCCATTCCTTCAAAGCTAAGCGCATACTGAGGGATAACGAATATCATCATAAAAATAACAACAACTACCATCATGACGAGCATAACGGTTGGATACACCATTGCTGATTTTACCTTTTCCCTCGTATTGCGTTCCTTTTCGAAAAAGACCGCAAGACGCTCAAGCATCAAATCCAGATTACCTGCCGCTTCACCGGCTTGAACCATGCTTACGAAGACTGGCGTGAACACCGTCGGATAGGCAGAAACTGAGTCAGAAAACTGCTTGCCCGCTCTCATCTCTTCAGCGATCGCAATCAACAGCTTGGATAACGTTTTGCTAGCTGTCTGCTCGCTTAATATTTGAATCGACTCCACCAAGCTGACACCAGCACGATACATCGTCGCCAGCTGTCTGCAAAAAACCGTAAACTGATCCATTTTGACTCGCGGACCGCCGAAAGAGATGTCTTTGTATAACGTTGTCTCATTGGTATTTAATATTTCAGTAACCCATAAGCCCTTATCGCTCAGTGTCTCACGAGCTCTCTGCATATTATTGGCTTCTAAAATCCCTATGGACTTCTTTCCGCTAGATGTAACCGCCTTGTAACGAAATTTCGGCATCGTACCACCTCCCTAACACTGACATGGCTTACCTTAAAGTTCACCGTAGCCGAAAAGCATTTCTCGCGCGTCTTCTACCGTAACCATCCCTTGCTGAACTAGATCACGCAAAGCAAATTCCATCGTCTGCATCCCTTGAGCGCGGCCTGTCTGCATGACCGAACGTATCTGATAAACCTTTTCTGTACGAATCAGATTGGCAACAGCAGGAGAATTTACTAGCACCTCGAACGAAGCTGTTCTTCCTTTGCCGCTTGCTTTCGGCAGCAATCGCTGCGCAATGACACCGATTAATACAGCTGCAAGCTGGATTCGAATCTGTGCTTGCATCGCAGGCGGGAATACATCAATGATTCGGTCAATCGTTTGCGGTGCATCTGCTGTATGCAAAGTTCCGAATACGAGATGTCCCGTTTCTGCGGCGCTGATTGCCGTACTAATCGTCTCCAAATCTCGCATTTCTCCTACCAGCACAATATCCGGGTCCTGCCGAAGCGCTGCCCTCAATCCATTCGAGAACGAAGGTGTATCCAGTCCAATCTCACGTTGATTAACCATTGATTTCTTATGATCATAAATAAACTCGATAGGGTCTTCCAGCGTAATAATATGAGCATTTTCTGTTTGATTCAAATGCTCGATAATCGATGCTAGTGTCGTTGATTTACCGCTGCCGGTAGGTCCTGTGACTAGAAGGAGCCCATGCGGTTTTTTGGCAAAATCCGTCGCGATTCGCGGCAAGCGCAGCTCTTCCATCGACGGTATTCGGCTTGGTACGATTCGTATAGCGAGACCAATGCTTCCCCGCTGCTTATAGGCATTTATTCGAAATCTTGCAAGACCAGCAATGCCGTAAGAAAAGTCAACGTCACCATTTAGCTGCAGCGTCTCAAATCTCTCATCTGTCATCAGTTGTTTTGCCAGCTCCATTGTGTCAATCGGCTTCAGCAGGGTATCATTAACGGGCACTAATTCTCCATGAATACGAAAAATGACAGGTGAATTAACGGTTATATGAATATCTGATGCTAGTTTTGAATGAGCCAAATAAAGCAATTCCTCCGCTTGCATGATAAAGCACCCTTCCTGTCAACCTTCTGCCTCTTACTCTCCCTGTCCAAGTACACGGAACACCTCAGTTACTGTTGTATCTCCCTTAACCGCCTTGCTGAGTCCATCAACTAAAATAGGAATCATGCCCATCTTAAGCGCGTACTCATAATATTCATTGTCAGAACGCTTCGAAATGATCATGGATCGAAGCTCATTATCTACAAGCAGTACCTCATGAATCGCCAATCGTCCCTTGTAGCCTGTTCGACCGCATTCCCCGCATCCAGCACCTTTGAATAATTGTTCCGTATGTATACCATGACTGGATATCAGTTCTAACTCGTTTTCTGTTGGAATATAAGGCTGTTTGCAGTGCTTGCAGATTCGTCTAACAAGACGCTGCGCAACGATACAATTCACCGCAGACGAAATGAGAAACGGCTCTACGCCCATATCAATTAATCGCGTGATGGAATTTACAGCATTATTCGTATGAAGTGTGCTTAGAACAAGATGACCTGTCATAGCAGCTCGCACCGATATTTCGGCCGTCTCCGTATCACGAATTTCTCCGAGCATCACGATGTTCGGATCTTGTCGCAAAATAGCCCTCAAGCCTCTCGCAAACGTTAGTCCAGTAAGCGGGTTAACTTGAACTTGGTTTACCCCTTCAAGCTGAAACTCAACGGGATCCTCCACAGTAATAATGTTCACGTCTTCTCGGTTAAGATGTGCAAGTGCAGAATAGAGTGTCGTTGATTTACCACTGCCTGTTGGGCCCGTAATGAGCACAACCCCATTAGCCATTTCGATGCTTTTGCGAAACGTGATTTCATTTCGCTCTGATAAAGCTAACTTCGAAATATCCGCAAGAGAATTGCCAAGGTCCAAAACGCGGATTACTACCTTCTCACCATGAATGGTTGGCAAAGTTGATACACGGATGTCTACCTTACGGTAATCAATGTCGAGCTCAACCCGTCCATCCTGTGGAAGTCTTCGTTCAGCAACATTTAAATTGGCCATAATCTTGATTCGAGCTACAATAATGCCGTGCATATTTGGAGGAAGCGTTCTTTCCGTTCGCATGACGCCATCCACACGATACCGAATGCGGAAGCTGTCGGCCTGCGGATCCAAATGAATATCGCTCGCGCCTAGTTGAACGGCTTGTACAATAACTTGGTTTACGGTTTTGACGACAGGCGAATCCTCATTCTGAATAGCATGTTCCTCGTCGATGTCCTTCATTTGCAGATTCTGGCTAATTTGCTCAATCGTATCTTGTAATCCGTAAAAGCGGCTTATCGAACGAACAAGCTCGTCCTTTGAAGCAATGACGGGTTCTACTCTTAATCCGGTTGCGATTTGAATTTCGTCTATAGCGAAGTAATCCATGGGGTCAGCCATGGCTAATACCAGCTTATTGCCGTCCATTCGAAGCGGCAAAACACAATGCTGATCAGCCAGCTTTTGAGAGATGAGTTGAATGATTTTCGGGTCAATTTTCTGACGATATATTTGTACATGTGGAATACCGATCTGAAATTCCAATGCCTCAATAAATTGTTGCTGTGTGATATAGCCTTTGGAGACCAACACATCGCCGAGCCTCATCTTTAATTCCCGTTGCTGCTCTAACGCTAGTTGCAGTTGCTCCAGGGTAATTACACCAGACTCTACCAGCAAATCACCTATACGCTTGCGAGCACCTGACATAATTTGTCACCAACCATCAATAGATTTGCTTTTGGTACTAGAATAATTAGTGAATCTATGAAACTTGCTTTAATTAAAGCAATTATTGGAAGTTGTGTCAATGACTTTTGAACTAATTTTTATATTTTGGAATAAGTATATGTAACTATATATCGGTTCATTTGTCCCTATTTTCAAAAACCATCCTCTAATCTAACTATTTTTGAAAAAAAGGCTTTGTCGTTCTGTTTAAAAAACTTGTCGTTTGTTGTATTTCCTCCTAATCACTTCTCCTTGAATACGGGTCTGCAAGAAATGAAAAGGAATAATGTGCTATACTTTGGCTATGGAACAGTGGAAAAAAAATCTGATTGTATTGTGGTTCGGACAGTTTCTTGTTATGGCTGGAATGACAATGATCATTCCATTCTTGTCACTTTATTTGCAGTTTGATTTAGGATTAAGCGATCCGCATGAGATCGGACTTTGGGCGGGCTTTATTTTTGCCGGAAACTTCATTACCTCATTTATATTCCAACCCATTTGGGGTAAACTGGCAGACCGTTACGGTCGGAAAATGATGCTGCTGCGCTCAGGCTTCGGTATGTCGATTGTTATGGTCCTCATGGGCTTCGCTACTAATCCTTGGCATTTGCTGCTGCTTCGTATGCTGAATGGTACGATTTCCGGCTTCAATCCCGCCTCTATCGCACTAATTTCAGCAACAACGCCTAAGAATCGTATAGGGTTCGCAATGGGAACCGTACAGTCCGGCGGTATTGCCGGAACAATTCTTGGTCCGCTTATTGGGGGGCTGCTTGCCGATACGATCGGTTTTAGGCCGATCTTCTATTTGACTGGAGGCTTCTTATTTGCTGCTTCCATGCTTGCCTTATTTGTCGTTAAGGAACCGTTCGATCGTATGAAAGCCGCTGCTAGGGAGCATGTTTCTGTCATCTCTGGCTTTCGCCAGTTGAGTCATATTCCTCAGCTGCTCGCTCTATTTACGGTCACATTCCTCATCCAATTCGCGATGATGAGTCCGATGACGCAAATTCCGCTGTTTGTACAGCAATTGCATGGCACCACCGCCAATCTGGCTTTTTTCGCTGGATTCGTAGGATCAGTAACCGGTCTCTCCAACCTTGTCGCCTCACCTTTGCTCGGCAGGTTAAGTGATCGAGTCGGGGCAGAACGAGTACTTGGCGTCTCGTTAATTGGCGCTTCGCTCGCTTTCATCCCGCAGGCTCTTGCCACCACTGTCTGGCAGCTGCTCATCGCGCGCTTTTTTCTTGGCATCTTTCTCGGCGGTCTTATTCCGGCGGTCAACGCATTGATCCGTCAATACACGCCCGATGGCATGGAAAGCCGCGCATACAGCTTCAATACCAGCACGCTTAGCCTTGGCAACATGATCGGCCCGATTACCGGCGGTGCATTATCCGGCTGGATCGGTCTTCAAGGACTGTTCGTCCTATCTGCCGTTATGCTCTTCGCCAACGCCATATGGGTATGGCAAACGCTGCTGCGAAAGCGGCCAAACAAACAAAAAGGACGTACGGGAGAATAAACTTCTCCCGCATGTCCTTTTCTTTTTTAGTTACCTCTTTTGGTACCTATTCTGCTAACCGTTCCGCTATATCTTCTGTTATCTCTCTGCTATATCTTCTGTTATCTCACTTGTTATCTCATCTGTTATCTCTTTAAATACCTCTTCCAATGTCTCTCCTGTTGCTTTTCAGTTACCATATCCAATATCTATTCTGATTCTTTCAGTTACCTCTTCCGATGTTTCTTCTGTTATCCGCTCTACTGTATTTTCTGCTATCTCTTCAAATCACTCTCCGGAAATTTCTTCTGTTGTCTCTTCTATTGCTTTTCAGTTACCTCACCCGATGTTTCTTCTGTTATCCGTTCTACTGTATCTTCTATTGCACCTTCTTTAGCCTCTTGTGCTGTCTCTTGTGCTGTCTTTTATGTTGTCTCTTGTGTTGTCTCTTGTGTCGTCTTTTGTGTTGTCTTTTGTGTTGTCTTCTGTGTTGTCTCTTGTGTTGTCTTTTGTGTTGTCTTTTGTGTTGTCTTTTGTGTTGTCTTTTGTGTTGTCTCTTGTGTTGTCTTTTGTGTTGTCTTTTGTGTTGTCTTTTGTGTTGTCTCTTGTGTTGTCTCTTGTGTTGCTTTTCAGTTACCACTTCCGCTGTTTCTTCAGTATCCGTTCTACTGTATCTTCTATTGCATCTTCTTTTGCCTCTTTTTTTCTTTTCGATTTATTGATTATCAATTTAATGTTATTTAATTTATTGTGAGAACACGGGTTAGTTTCAATAAATAATACTATTCAGAAGAATGATGAGTTTTGATTTAAGATAAGATCAACATTTGAAACTAAATGCCCTTTCCATCACTCTAAAACTAGAGTGACTAGTGGATAATTTCAAAAAATGAAGCTAAGATCTACATTAGTTAATAATCTGAAGAGTTAATTTCAATTTATGAAACTAACTCTTCAAGAGCACAAAAAACAGATTGCTTAAACAACCGATCTATGTTATTTTATTTCCAATTAACAGAAAACTCGGACGCAAAGCATGCGCCACTCAATGCAGGAACTCTTCCTGCTTGAGCGGCGCTTTTTTCATTTTCAACAACTTGGAGGGATATTATTTGAATGAAATATTATTTAAAGATTCTTATACACGTTGGCTATCCGGACACATTGGAAGACGCAAGGGAGAAGCGCATCGAAGACTAAAAGAGGGACATGGTCATGCCGAACAAATGATGCTCCGACATATTTGGTGGCCATCCTTCGGACACTTTCAGCATTTGCATCCAGAATACGAAATACAGGACTTTAACGAGGGATATCGTTATTTGGATTTTGCATATATTCGTTCACATGTAAAAATCGCAATTGAAGTTGATGGGTATGGTACGCATTTGCGAAATATTTCGCGCAAACAATTTTGTGACCAGTGGATTCGTCAAATGCATTTGACAAATGATAATTGGATTGTAATCCGTATAGGATATGATGACATTGAGCAACGTCCTCGACTATGGCAACAACTCCTCCAACAGATGATGGGGAGATTATTTGGTAATACCGGTTCGTTTGACGATTTGCACGTCTATGAACGTGAAATAATGCGTCTAGCCTCACGATTGGAACGCCCGTTTAAGCTCGCTGATATCAAAACAAGTTTGAATTGCTGTCACAATACAGCAAGACAGCATATTCGTAACCTTGAGAAAAATGAATGGATTAAGTCTGTAAAAGGAGGGGCTGTTCGCACTCACTCTTGGGGCTTAGAAGCATCAAAGCGTTCCTTTATCCATTAGGCAGCTCTGGAGCACGAAAGTGTATTTTTTAATTTCATATTCTGATACTAACTTACAAAACAAGCAGCTTAAATCAACTTTAATTTCAATAAATGAAATTAACAAAAGAAACTAACCCATTATTTAGCCAATACGATGCTCATTATTTCAATTTTTGAAACTAAGCTCTTAAATGATGGCAAATCCACCTTATTAGCTTCAAAATATAATACTAAAGCTGTTTAACATCAAATATGATTGAATTTTAATAATAGGTTACTTTCAATGGTTACTTGCAATAATCAAAATCCAGCATATTTCATGTATTAGTTACCTAAAAACCGCGAGTTACCTGTAGTCCGATGAGTTCATCTAGTTTCTATATAAGTTTCTGTAGTCAACCGAGATCATCTAGTTTCTAGGATCATTAAGTTACTTTTACTCTGCTTATAGCTCCAGTATCATGGCTAGTGATTGGTTGGAGTTTATTAGTTTAGCTTGTTGAGTAAGATGCTTTCAGCGGACTACAGTTACTTTTACCCTGCTTATATAGCCCCAATGTCATCGCTAGTGATTGAATGAAGATTATAAGATTAGCTTGTGGAGTAACTTATTTCGAAACAATATATTTTCAGCGGACTGCAGGTAGCTGTTTGTTAAATAAAAAAAGTTCATGGCAATCAATCTTAATCAAACCTCACCCTATTCAACGCAAAAAAAAAGCCGCTCCTCAACAATCAACTACCCTGTTGACTGATTGTTTAGAAGCGGCTTTCAGACTGTCATTTTATTTAACGATTGCGATGGCAAGTCCATCATAGCCCGGCAGCACCGTGCTCATCAGGCGATCATCCGAAGCGATTGTTTCATTAAAGGAACGCACGGCGCGAACGGACGGACCAGCCTTCGCTGGATCTGTCGTTCTCCCCCGCAGCAAAATATTATCGCCTACAATAATTGCTCCTGGCTCAGCAAGCTCGATTGCATGCTCCAAATAAACGGGATAACCTTCCTTATCAGCATCGATGAAGAAAAAGTCGAATTTACGTCCCGTCTCCTTGAGCTCCGCCATGCTTTGCCTTGCATCTCCAACCATATACTCTACCTTGTCACCAAGTCCAGCAGCATCCATATGAACCTGTGCTAGATCCGCATACTTCTGCAGCAGCTCAAGTGAAAGCAAGCTTCCACCAGCTTTTAAGCCGCGTGCCAAGCATATTCCGCTATATCCGCCAAGCGCCCCGATTTCCATTATCTGCTTTGCGCCAGTCATCGTCACGAGCATTGTAAGAAGTCTGCCATAGCCGTCAGCTACCGAAATATCAGGCATCCCATTGGCTGCTATTCCCTCTTTTGTATGCTCAAGATCGGTATCTTTTCCATAAAGTGAATCCACATATTGTTCATCCGTCAACATTTTTCTACTCTCTCCAATTATACAGTTTGTAAAAACAACCTAGTTTGTCCTATACTTGATTGTATGTTTTTGTTCGTAAGGATACAAGTTACTGATTCCAATACGGCGTTTCTAAGTCGTAAAGTATAAATGAAAAGAGAGTGTAACATGGAAAAATTACAGCTAATCGCAACTGCTCCTATGGGGCTTGAGGCGGTTGTCGCACGTGAGCTGAAAGATTTGGGCTATTCGGATTTGCAGGTAGAGAACGGTCGTGTAAATTTTACAGGCGGTCCTATCGATATTTGCCGGACCAACCTCTGGCTGCGCACAGCGGGTAGAGTTCTTATCAAAATGGGAGAATTCCCAGCTACTACATTTGAAGAGTTATTTGAAGGCACGAAGGCGCTGGACTGGCCGACATGGATTCCGAACGACGGAGAGTTCCCTGTTAATGGCCGCTCGCAAAAATCACAACTAACCAGCGTCCCTGCTTGTCAAAGCATCGTGAAGAAAGCTGTTGTTGATAAAATGACCCAGCGCTACGGCACAGAATGGTTTCCAGAGAACGGCGGACGGTACGTTATCGAAGTAACGCTAATGAATGACCGCGCTATGCTAACACTGGATACAACAGGCGATGGCTTGCATAAACGCGGATATCGCAAAGTAGCAACGGAAGCGCCAATTCGTGAAACGATGGCAGCCGCACTTATTCAGCTTAGCCGCTGGCGTCCGGAAAGACCGCTCTATGATCCATTTTGCGGATCAGGAACGATATTAATTGAAGCAGCGATGATTGCATGGAATATTGCACCAGGACTTCGCCGAAGCTTTAATAGTGAGGGCTGGCCGCTTATTCCAAATGAACTGTGGGATGAAGCGCGTGACGAGGCTTTCGATCTTGTGAAGGATGATATTCCCTTACAAATCGCAGGCTCGGATATTGATCCCGGCGCTATCGAAATTGCAGAAGCAGCTATCAAAAAAGCCGGCTTCGGCAAAGACATTAAGCTGTCGGTTCAACCTGTTGCAAAAGTAAAGCTACAAGGTGATTACGGCGTCATTATTACGAATCCCCCTTATGGTGAACGTCTTGGGGATGACGTACAAGCGGAAGCTGCACTGCGTCAATTCGGATTAACCGCACTTCACTATCCAACATGGTCTTACTTTGCGATCAGTCCGACAACAACGATTGAAACCTATTTTGGCAAACCAGCAGATAAGAAACGCAAACTATTTAATGGACGTATTGAATGTAATTACTTCCAATTTTTCGGCCCGCTTCCTCCACGTGGGGATCGGAGCTAAGTAAGAAAGAAGGACCTTTTTATTATGCTATCCCATCCAAATACACGGATACGGCGCATTATGAGTACGATTTTGTTATGGTTGGAGCGTTACAAGGCAATTGATTTGGTTTTGTTCATCCTTGTGATGCTCCTCAAGCTATATCTATTTTCCAAGTTTCTGAATGTACTTAACATGCCTATGAACGCTATCGACGCTATGATAGAAGTGGGCTCGCTATTGCTCATTAGCTTTTGGACAATTTGGCTGCCTGCGCGAGGTCGGATTATTTCTCTGATCGTTTTAAATGTGATCGTATCTTTTGTGCTCTATGCCGATCTCATTTATTTTCGGTACTTTCAGGATTTAATTTCTGTACCCGTGCTTCTTCAGATCAGTCAAGTCGAATCATTAGGCGGAAGTATCGAGACGCTGCTCCATCTTAAAGACATTGTCTTCTTTATTGATTGGCTTCTTATTATTCCGTTTGCATTCTATGTCATTTGGCGTGGACGCGGTGATTTAAGAGATGCTAACTCCTATCGGAGACGTACTGCCTTTTGGAAAAAAGCAACTGCTCGAATCATTTTAAGTGTCGTTATATTCTCCGTTGGGTCAACGCTCGTATTCGCAAATGTGAATCATGCTAATCGTACTTGGGCGTTAGGTGTTTTTGTCGGCAACTGGTGGAATGTATCCATCTATAATGTTACAGGAGCGCTTGGGTTTCATGGTTATGACGTTTATCGTTATGCGAAGCAGCACTGGCTTGATGCCGAGACTGTTACCGCTGAGCAAAAGTCAGATGCCAAAGAATGGATGAATGAACGAGGCGACAAAAGAAAAGCGCTGGAGCAGGATGCCCTGTTCGGTGCCTATAAGGGAAGCAACGTTCTCATGATTCAGCTTGAAGCTTTCCAAAGCTTTGTTATTCATCAATCTATTGGCGGACAGGAAATAACGCCGAATTTTAATAAGCTTACGAAGGAAAGCGCGTATTTCAGCTCATTTTCTCATCAAACCGCCCAAGGAAGAACATCCGATGCTGATTTTGCAGCCAGCTGCTCCATGCAGCCTGTTGCGAATGGCTCCGTCTTCGTCCAATATGCGCCTAATGAATTCGATTGCATGTCGAATACGCTGAAAAAAAATGATTATTCCACATCTGTCTTCCACGCCTATGAGGGCGGCTTTTGGAATCGAAATATTATGTATAAAAATATGGAATTTGATAACTTTTACAGCTTGAAGCATTTTACGATGGATGAAAAAATCGGCTGGGCAGTTAGCGACAAATCCTTTTTCCGACAGTCGCTGGATGTGATCTCTGAGCAGAAGCAGCCCTTCTACTCTTTCTTGATTACGCTATCCAGTCATCATCCTTATACAATGCCGGAAAGCGAGCAGACCCTTAATGTCGGTGAGCTAGATGGTACGCTTATGGGCGATTACCTGCAAGCTATACATTATGTTGACGCTGCTCTTGGTGAGCTAGTTGACCGAATGAAAGCCGAAGGATTATGGGATAACACCATCCTAGTCGCTTATGGCGATCACGATAATTCGATCAAGGATTGGTCGTTGTTCGAGACGTTTTTTGACAAGCCATTAAATGAACTCGAGCGAGCTCTTATTTTGAAGCAAGTGCCTTTACTCGTTCATCTTCCAAAAGATGAGCATGCGGGAACCTATACTAATGTTGGCGGACAGCTCGATGTTACACCAACCGTCATGCATTTGCTGGGCATTTCCACAGCCGATCAGTATTTGCTTGGCATGCCGCTGCTAACCGAACAGAAACAAGAGGGCAAGATGGTCGTGCTTAGGAACGGCGCCTGGACAGACGGCACCGTCTACTACATGCCTTCCAGTGACGGCATTGCCGAAAACGGGAAGTGCTGGAATATTGCAGCGAATGAGCTCGGCGATATGAATGCCTGCATGGGTGCGGTCGAAGATGCACGCACCGAGCTTAATATGTCTGATCAAATCGTGATGAATGATTTGATCGCTGTCTTTAGAGAGCAGGAGGCAACGGAAGCTCGCGTCGATGCAACAGAAAACGATAAGTTCGCAGCAATTAGCGGTGAGTAACTGCTTATAGTACTGCCGTGATGAAATGTGAAATACAACCTCAACTCATGAGACTGCCTGTTTATAGGCAGTCTTTTTTCCCATAGGAGCAACAACTTGGGTCGACAGGGGTCAACTGCCATTTCTGAACGCTGGGGCATTAAAAAGGGATGCACCCCCAATCACAGGGGTGCATCCCTTGCATTAACTATTTCCCGTGCTGTGCTAACCAATCAAGCACTTCATCAATGTTCTTAACGGGAACGATATTTAGGTCAGGAGCCCCGCTTCTAGCCGCTTGTTCTAATTCAGCCGGTACGAAAAACACATCGGCATCTGTTCGACTTATTGCATAAGCCTTCTGCTTAATGCCCCCAATGAGCCCAATAGAACCATCTTCTTCAATGGTTCCAGTACCAGCTACCTTCACGCCATGTGTAACTCCGCCTGGTGTCAGCTGGTCTATGTAAGCAAGCGTAAGCATAGCTCCATGTGAAGGACCGCCTATATGAGCCATATAGTAGCTATAAGCGATGCTGCGTGGTATATCCATATGAACATCCGTTTGAATGGAGATGCCGAATATAGCGCGTTCTGGCGCGTCTGATGACGCCGCCGTCTTGATCTCGATCTCCTTCTCAGCACCGCTGCGACTTAAAGTGAGGTTGACCACCTGACCCGGCTTAACCGATTGGTCCATGTAGGCCATCATATCGCCGATCGAACGAATCGTATGTCCATCCATCTTCTCAATAAGATCTCCAGCCTCAAGCTTCTTATCTGCTGGACTATCTTTCACAATAGCCACTACCCTCACGCCGTTAGGCGTTATACCTTCCCCAATTCCAGCCTTCTGCATGGCTAAGGCGGCAGCAACACTATTAGCGTCTGTTTTCATTTGAACGACCTGAGTATAGGTCTCAGTAAGCGGAGGCTGATTCTCCGGTATCTTCTCGAAGGAGTAAAGCGCATGAGGAAACAGCTTGGCATACAGCCAATCAGCCGTTACCGCCGGTCGATCAAATACAAGCACACCGTTTACCATTCCTCCGCTTTGACCTCCCTCAACATGTGCGTAACGATTCAAATTCATCGTCATCCCGGGATACAGCACCTGATAGCCAGTGGGACACAGAAAAACCAATAACAATATGACAGATACAGCCAAAAGGGACCCGCTTTTCCACGGTAAACGACTAAGTCGTCTTCCTCCTCTGGCGGTATGCATTAAACCTCCATCCGCTCTTATTTGTATGCGGACTAGGATTTCACTAAGGAGCATATCAACGAATAAAAGCGGAATCGCTGCCACGCAAATAATCAGCAGAAGCATAAGCTTCTGTGGTGCAAACAGTATCAACCCTGCTCCAATCAGCCCTAGTACGACTATAAGCAATCGAATAAACTGCAGCAGCACATGCATGAACCCTCGCTTGCCCCAATGTATAATGATACCAACTACAGCACCGACAGCGAAGCTTAACGGAACAAGTGCTACGCCGTAAAATAAACGATCAATCATTTCTATCCATTGCATACCACCCGCGGTACGCAGCGGAGCCGGCAGCCAAATGAGTTCCGCCGCAATCAAGCAAATCAAAGAGATAGCTAGTCCAGTTATATAGTATCGTGCAGGCTTCAACATCTGTTCTTCCTCCTAGGCATGGTTACGGTGTTGCAGCATCAGGTGCGGGACAAAAGAAAGACCCCACGATCAAATCGCTGGGCCTTTATTTCATTTGTAAATATTGTCCTTGCTCCGTTTCAATGCCCCTATCTCTCAGCTCGCCTCTTTCAATATCGTGAATCCGTTCCAGCCATTGCGATGGAAGTTGATTCATGCGGCGAGCGCGATCCAGTAGCCCAGCATATTGTCCACAATTATCATAGCCGCCTAGCTTACGAACGACTTCAATATATTCGACGACAAGCGCTCTTGCATCCGATGTATGGTAGCCGTAATCCGCAACAAGCGCTTCAACAATTCCACGCTCATATAAGCTTAGCCTGATCCCTGTTTTTACTTTCATGATATATCCACCTGCTTCCTGAATAGATATGGTAGCCAACAAGCTTTACATGTGATTCCCATTGTTCTGAGCAGAAAACAACCTGATTCCCAAGACGAAGAGAATCCAGCTTCCGACCTTTGCGCGATACGGTGATCTGTTCATAAAACCATTGCTCATCTTTATTTAATTGTACCCCTTTATGTACGATTTTTCCAGTGTCATTGTCCGCCATCGGACCTATGATGATATCTGGATGCGCCTTACAAGGATCATTTCCTTTCGTGGCCGCCTTGCGATGGGCATATATAAATGCCGCCCATGCTGGTGAATCCGATAGAAACAGCAAGGGCTCCACATGCTCGGGAACAGATGTCATCTCAATGACAAGAACACAAGGACGACCTCCGTCCCAAGACTCCTTCGCTGCCTTATGTGACCATTTCCGCGCCTGTGCAATAGATATCGTCGTATAAAAGCCCTCGCCAAAATCTTTGCCTGGCCGCCAATATGGTGAGTTCAGCAGCTTTTGCTCAAATGATCCCACGGTGTCGCTAGTTGTGCCATGATAAAGCAGCTGCGGCGTCGTAATATCCAAACAATCTCTCCCTCTTTTCTTAAACGAAAACCCAACGAGCAGTTTAGTCGTTGGGTCTAGTTGTGATTTATCGTATGGAAGTAGTCAATTCGATCATTTTTTTACAAAAGGAAGAGCCTTCTCAATCGCTTCTTCTTCAGTTGCCGCTTTTATATAACGGCCGTTAACGAAAACGAAGGCATAGCGGGCACATGGCCCGCAATAGGATTTACACCCAACCTTTATTTCTGCACCAGGCACTAGCGTTTGCAGCCTGGAGACAGTCGTCTTCATTTTCATATGCTTGCATTTATCACATACTCTTATATCATTTGCCATCATTCATCGTCCTATTCCAGCATGCTAGTCAAGAAGCTTAGTGATCGCCGTGGTTACCTTTTGTTGGATTTGTTACAGCGAAACCTTCTTCAGGCACATAAAAATAATCAATGCGGACACCGTCTAGAAGCTCATTGTCCTTCTCCAAAATCACGTCGATGCCTTTGTCCGTTTTTACAACAACGTCCTTGTCAGTAGGCTCGTCCACTCCCATTCCATAATGAGCGTGATCGCCATGGGAATGAGTAATATAGACACGTAATAATTTACCTTTATTTTCCTCTTTGTCCAGCTCTACTTGGATCATTTTTGCAGCATTTTTTGAAATTTTGCAATTCATCGTTTTCCAGCTCCTCTTAATTGTATGCCAAAGGCTACTATCATGATTTTATAATTATATTATACTTGCTCTCCATTCTACGGGCAAACCACTGAGCGAGCAGCATCGTAACCCCAATATCATCAATAGGGAGAAACGGGATTGGCAGCACATCTGGCAAAACCCAATAGAGTATTACAGGCACTAAAAAAAGCAGCTTATCAAACAGTGAAATCTTCTTCGATCTAAGAAGTTGAAAAATACGGGTAAATGTCCCTCGCCAGTGGCGCAGCGATAACCATTTTCGCATCAGATATCCCACCTTTGCTGACCTTTACCCCTTATTATATCACAAGCGTACATCATTTACTTGCCCTATACAAACGGTAGTAAACAAACCTTCCCGTTAGAGACGAAGCGCCTCAAGAAGCAATGGCTGAAGCTCAACATATATGCGATCAAACTGGCTCATTGGCAGCGGATTTTCACCATAGCCCGCTTCAACAGTGAATCCAGGTTTGCGAAACTGCTGAATAAACCAATCTTTGTAACCAGCATCACTGCCTGTCAGCTTCACCGGTTGATAGCCGCTTACCTGCCCCAGCTTCCAAGCCATTTGTTCCGCTTCTACCGGCTCATAATTTCGATAATTCCAATAGATCTCTCTGCCTTGCGTATGCAAGGCTACAACGGCATCGAAAGGGATTCTTTCCGTAAAGCGTGCCATTGCGAGCGCTTCCGGTTCGCTAAGCGGATATGGACCTGGATAATCGCGAGGACCTGGTCCAGCAATTCCGCGGCGCTTGCACTCCTCTTCCCAATGTGCCGGGAATTGATCATTCAAATCAACGCCTCTAATATTTCCTTTCCATCCGCTGAACTGTTCGGAGCCGCCATTCCATTCCAGCAATTGTCGATACCAAGGATGCGATGGCTGCGCTCCGTATTGTGCAAGCTCAACACCATCTGGATTGACCATTGGAACCGCCCAAAGCGTCACTTCTCTGCAAAGCCCTTCGACCTGTTGGCCGCAAATGGGTTCGCCGCTGCTAAAGGCTGCCGACAAATCCCCAACAAAGCGCATGAGCAAGGCAGAGGTAATCCACTCGTTAGCGTGGAAGGCTCCATTCATATGAATCAGACGTGGACCGGTACCGCAGCGCAACGCGATCAGCGGCTTTTCCATAACGCTTTGTCCTATCACATGGGCCGATAGAAATGAATATCTTCCACCCAGCTGCCTTACGCCTTCCACCAAATCAAGGTAGCCGTATGTTTGTAAAGGATACATGAAACATCGCCCCCAGCTTTTCACATTTATTGTTATCATGGTATGCGGATTGGACTATGTCCTATGAGGCTAACGGGGAATAACAAAAAAAAGCCGCGCCATTATGGCGCAGCTTCCATTCGGTGTGGACTATCTTCAAAAAATACTTGGCACCTGCCATACAACAGGCGTTAGCTCGATTTGCTCACCCAACCATTGCTGAGCAATAGACTTAAACATTTCAGGCTCACCGCTGCAAAAGAATTGATGAACGGGTACAAATTCTTCACGCGCAAGCTTTCCTTCCAGCTGTAAAATCCCACTTATTTCACGTGCGGTCTCATCTGCTGAGCTGATTAAACTTACCCCGGATCCCATAACCTCTGATATCGTTTCCGCAAGAAACGGATAATGTGTACAGCCTAGTATGAGTGTATCGATGGGATAGCTTCTTAAGTGCCCGATCGATTCCCACACCGTCTTATAGGTTTGCTCCGAACGAAAGTTTCCCTTTTCCACTAGCGGTACGAAATTTGGGCAAGCCTCGCTTACCACTTGAACATGAGGAGTCAGCTTTCTTAGCGCTTCCTCGTATGCTCTGCTCTTTATCGTTCCTTCTGTGCCTATAACGCCGACACATCCTGTGACCGTTCGTCCTATCGCTGCTCTCGCTCCAGGATTAATGACCCCTGCAACTGGCACAGATACTCTGGAGCGTATATCATCAAGCGCCACTGCAGTAGCCGTATTACATGCTATAACAATCATTTTCGGTTGATACTGAATTAAGTAATCTACAATTTCTCTCGTGAATTTCATAACCTCATCGGAGGATCGCGGACCGTAAGGTGTTCTTGCCGTATCTCCGAAATAAATAACTTTTTCACGCGGTAGTTGGCGCATAATTTCCTTGGCAACCGTTAGGCCGCCTACGCCAGAATCTAGTATCGCAATCGGTTGCTGCACAAACACACCGCTTTCCTAAACAAAGTGTAATATACGAAGACAGAATAGCATATGAATACAGCCAAAAAAACGTACCTACATCTTAACGCAAATGGGTACAAGGTTAAAAGATCTTTTTTCCGCTCGCCATGCTGTACGGCCTGAATGTGAATATTCTCTATCCTCATCTGTTTAATTCGCCTAAGAACGGGTAAATATCTATTACCGATGAATGCAATCTGAATAGCGGCTCGCCGCTTAAATCGAAGATGCAAAATCATTGCTGTAGACTACGCTTATTATTCATACATAAAAAGGAGTGGGGCCAAATGTTCAAAGAATCCATCTATCATTCATCCGATCAAAAATGGGCATATGCTTATGATCGCGACAGCTTTCATCTAAGGCTCCGTACAAAGAAAAACGATGTGGAAGAGGCTTTTGCCGTTACCGGCGACAAATACGATTGGGATCATTATCAGATTGATGCCAAAATGGAGAAAATTGCGGCAGACAACTTATTCGATTATTGGGAAGCTGTTATCCGTCCGGAACAGAAACGATTTTCTTACGCATTCCGTGTTCGAAGCGGCGACGAAACCTTGTGGGTCATCGAAGACGGCATTTTTGAAGAACAGCCTCATCCAGCCGGCGGATATTTTGAAGTGCCGTATATTCATGAGATTGATCTATTTGAGGCACCTGAATGGGCAAAAAATGCTATCTTCTATCAGATCATGCCCGATCGCTTCGCCAATGGTGATCCAAGCAATGATCCAGAGTCGGTCCAGCCTTGGGGCGAGCAGCCAAGCGGTGAATCTCATTTCGGCGGAGATTTGCAGGGTATCCTCGATCACATCGATCATTTATCCGATTTGGGTGTGAATGCAATCTACATGACACCGCTTTTCACGGCTCCTTCTAACCATAAATATGATACGGTCGACTATAAGCAAATTGATCCTCAATTTGGAGATATTGAACTCCTTAAGAAGGTTGTCAAAGCTTGCCATGACCGTGAAATACGCGTCGTACTAGATGCTGTATTTAATCATACGAGCGAGCAATTCCCACCGTTCCAGGATGTGCTGAAAAACGGCGAGAATTCTAAATACAAGGATTGGTTCCATCTGAACGGATTTCCCGTTGAAGTGAAGGACGGGGTTGCCAATTACGCTACCTTCGGCTTTTTCGGGAACATGCCTAAGCTGAACACCGCTAACTCTGAGGTCAAGAAATATTTGCTTGATATCGCCGTTTATTGGATCAAGGAAGCCGACATAGACGGATGGCGTCTCGATGTAGCCAATGAAGTCGACCATCACTTCTGGAGGGATTTCCGCACTGTTGTTAAAGCCGAGAAGTCTGATGCTTTTATTATCGGTGAAGTATGGGGCAATTCCCTTAACTGGCTGCAGGGAGATCAGTTCGATTCTTCGATGAATTATCCGTTTACGAATCAAGTTTTCCAATTCTTCTCTTCATCCGAGGGGAAGGGCTCTGATTTTGCTGATGAGATTAATAAATTGCTTATGAGGTATCCTCAGCAAGCAAATGAGGCATTATTTAATCTACTGTCCAGTCATGATACTCCGCGAGCGTTAACGAGAATGGGCGGCAATAAGCAGCGTTTGAAGCAAGCAGTCGTCTTCATGTTCACGTCCATGGGCGTACCTTGTATCTATTACGGTGATGAGATAGGGATGGATGGTGATAACGATCCTGACTGCCGGAAATGCATGGAATGGGATCAGGATAAACAGGATCGAGAACTCCTTGATTTCTATAAAATACTTATCTCGCTCCGCAAGGAGCATGTTGCCCTTCGGGATGGTCGATTCCGCTTCCTGCATGGCGATAATGAAAAGGGTACGATTATTTTCGAACGCTTAAATGGAGCGCAGCATTTTACAGTGTGGATGAACAACACGGAGGAAACGCTCACCCTCTCGCATCCAATGAAAGCAGAAGGTTGGCATGACGCTATAACTGGCGAAGAAGTAAGCACATCAGAGGATCAGCTGCTTATTGAGCTGGAGCCACTGGGTTTCCGTATTTTATGCAGAGATATCTAGTAATAAGCAAAGGGCTCCTTCTCCATTTCATAATGGAGGAGGAGCCCTTTTATCTATTTCAAAGCTGACTATACAACTCTTCATACTGCTTAGCCGATTGTCCCCAGCTATAATCGCCTTTAAGCGCCTTCTGAACCAAACGCTCCCGATGAAGGGGGTCTGACCATATACGCAGAGCACGGCGTATCGTGTACAGCATGTCATCACTATTATACGAAGCAAAGGAAAAGCCATTTCCTTCGCCTGCCATTTCATTGTAGCTTTGTACCGTGTCCTTCAGCCCGCCAACCTCTCGCACGATTGGCAAGCTGCCATAACGCAGAGCTAGCAGCTGACTAATTCCGCAAGGCTCGAACAATGAAGGCATTAGAAACAAATCGGAAGCTGCATAAATTCGGCGTGCGAGACCATCATCGAAACCGATCCAACTAATCAGTTTACCGTGGTTGCGCCCCTCTGCTTCCCGAAATGCATGTTCCATCTCTTCGTCTCCCGATCCAAGCAGCACAACCTGTACATTTTCACTCTGAAGCAGCTCATCTATTTTATCAAGCACCAAATGAAGCCCTTTCTGCTCGACTAGTCTGCCAACTAGACCGATTAATGGGATCTCAGAACTCACTTGAAGACCCAATTCCTCTTGCAGAGCGAGCTTGTTCTCCTCTTTTTTCTCTAAGCTAGTTCTAAACGGAACGGCAAGCTGATGATCCTTACTCGGATCATAGGAGCTTGCATCTATGCCATTCACGATGCCGATAAGCCGATCACCCTTACTGCGAAGCACTCCATCCATCGCATAGCCGAACTGAGGCGTACAAATCTCTCCGGCATAGGAAGGACTTACTGTAGTCACACGATCCGCTAGTTGAATGCCTGCCTTCATGAAGCTGACTTGACCATAGAACTCCACAGCATCTGGTGTAAACAACCACTCCGGCAATCCGAATAAATCACCCAAGGACTCATAGGGATAATTGCCTTGGTACTGCAAGTTATGTATGGTATACACGGTCCTGATCGCTCCATAGGCAGCATCATTCCAATAGTGATGTTTCAGCAGCGCTGGAATCATGCCTGTATGCCAATCATGACAATGAATAACGTCCGGATAGAAGTCGATAACCGGTAAGGCTTCTAATACTGCACGGCAAAAGAAAGCAAACCTTTCGCCATCATCCCCAAAGCCGTAAGCAGAACCTCTTTTAAAATATTGCTCATTATCGAGAAAATAATAGGTAATGCCGTAAAGCTTTAACTCCTTTACCCCACAATAAGCATTTCTCCAGCCTACAGGTACGCTAATTTCTGCAATAAGTGTCATCTTATTCTTGTAACGCTGCGGAATTGCTGAGTAATCTGGCATCATTACACGCACATCCAAGCCTCGATCGCATAATGCACCGGGCAATGAACCCATTACATCAGCCAATCCTCCTGTTTTTAGGAACGGGGCACATTCTGCAGCAGAAAATAATACTTTCATGTCTTCCACCCCTTATTTTTTCTTGATCCGAGTTTTTTTCTCACGCTTCAAAATAACGACAGACAGGGGCGGCAGCGGCAGTTCAATACTGTTGCGCTTTCCATGCCATAGCTTGCGCTCAGACTGGATGATTCTTCCCTCTTTCAGTTGCTCCGCTTCATATCCATTTCCTCCGAAGGATGAATCATCACTATTAAGCAGCACCCCATAACCGCCCTCGCTTGGCACACCGATTCGATATGCCGCATGCGCTTTTTCATGGAAATTACATAAGACAATAAGCGCTTCAGCATTTATTTTCGATTTCCGGCGATAAGCTACAACACTCTGATTCGTATCTGCGTGGTCCACCCACTCAAAACCGATATGCTCATGATCCTGCTGCCATAATGATTTCTCTGCAAGGTAGAGGTGATTAAGCTTCTTGGTGTACTTCTGCATGTCATGATGCTTCTCATAGCCAAGCACCATCCAATCAAGCTCGCCTTCATCCTTCCACTCGTCAAATTGACCGAACTCGCCGCCCATAAACAGCAGTTTTTTTCCTGGGTGTGTCATCATGTAACCATAAAGCAGCCTTAAGCCAGCAAATTTCTGCTCATAGGTCCCCGGCATTTTATTGAGAAGCGATTTCTTTCCGTGCACGACCTCATCATGGGACAGCGGCAGCAGATGATTCTCTTGGAAGGCGTACCAAATAGGGAAAGTAAGCAGATTATGATGATGCTTCCGCTCGTGAAACGGTCGTTCCATATAGGCAAGCGTATCATTCATCCAGCCCATATTCCATTTATAGTTAAATCCAAGACCTTTGCTTTCCACAGAGGCAGTGACACCGGGAAAAGCATGTGATTCCTCGGCCATCATGAGCGCATTCGGGTAATGCTGAAATACGATTTTATTCAAGTCCCTTAAGAAGCCCATCGCCTCCAGGTTCTCTCTTCCCCCGTATATATTTGGGCGCCATGCTCCAGCTGGTTTATCAAAATCATGATAGAGCATGCTCGAAACTGCATCGACTCTTAAACCGTCAATATGATATTTTTCCATCCAAAAAATAGCATTGGAAATAAGAAAGCTTCGTACTTCAGGCTTGCTATAGTCAAATGCCAGTGTGCCCCATAACGGCTTCTCAGCGATAAGAGGATCCTCGTGCTCAAATACAGCAGAGCCATCAAACCGCCTTAAACCGTGCGCATCCTTGGCAAAATGACCAGGCACCCAATCCAATATGACCCCAATACCCCTCTGATGGCAACGATCAACGAACAGCATAAATTGCTCAGGTGCGCCATAACGGCTTGTTACTGCATAATAACCGGTCGCCTGATAGCCCCAAGACCGATCATAGGGATGCTCGGTTATGGGCAGCAATTCAATGTGCGTGTAACCCATATCACACACATAATCAATTAGCTCCTCTGATAATTGCTCATAGGTAGCAAACTCGCCATCCGGCTTCTTTTTCCAAGTACCTAGATGTACTTCATAGATATTAATCGGACGATTATAGGGCAGGCGTCTTTTACGAATCCAATCCCCATCATTCCAGCTATAGCCATCAATTGACTTTACAACTGAGGCAGTATGCGGACGAACTTCAGAATAGAATGCATACGGATCGGCTTTCAGCAGCTTTTCCCCATTTTGCGAAATGATTTCATATTTATATAAGTCGCCTTCATGAAGATCAGCTATAAATCCTGACCATATGCCCTTTTGATCTATTTTATGTAAAGGATGATTTTCTCCATTCCATCCATTCCTATCTAAGGCAATTCGCACCTCCAACGCTTCAGGAGCCCATACGGTAAATCGAACGCCTTTCATTTCTCCATTTCTTTCTATATGTGAACCCATAACACGATAGCTATGCGGTCCGATGCCATTTATAAATTGCAACATATCCTCTGATTTTAGTACATCCAATGCCAATGTAATCCCCCGCTTCAAGCTTTTGTATTTTTGGAATGCAAATAAGGCTCAAAGTGTCTATTAACCAAAAAATAGAGTTTTGACACATCGGTTTCAAACGTCTTTCTAAGGGTTAATGAACATATACAAAGAAAATGACACTATAATCCGCAAAGACGGATAGGAGGCCTATAAATTGAAAAACACAACTAATGAATGTATCGCAATGTTGCTCGCCGGAGGAGAAGGCCGACGCTTATCGCCGTTAACTGGCCAAATCGCTAAGCCCGTTGTCCCTTTTGGTGATCGCTTTCGGATGATTGATTTTCCATTAAATAACTGTGTACATTCTAACATAAATAAAATTGGCGTACTCACACAATATTGCGCGGACAGCGTTCATAATTACATAAATGAGGATCAATCATCGCTGCTTACATCGAGTGCCTCATGCGAGATTACGATGCTTCCCTCCTCTAACAAATGCAAGGATGGCTATGCGGGAACAGCAGATGCTATTTATCAAAATATAGATTATATTGATCAACATGCGCCCGAGCATGTGCTCATTTTATCCGGCGATCATATTTATCAAATGGACTACCGTCCTATGCTGGAATTTCATAAGTCGAGCGGTGCTCCTGCGACAATTGCCGTTAAGAAAGTGGCATGGCGTGAAGCAAGCCGATTCGGCATTTTGAATACAGATGATCAATATAGAATAAAATCCTTTGTGGAGAAGCCCGCGAAGCCGCAAAGTAATTTAGCATCTATGGGTATTTATTTATTCCGCTGGAGTGAGCTAAAAAAACATCTTATCGAAGATGCAGCGAACCCGCAATCCACTCATGATTTCGGCAAAGATATTATTCCAGCTTTTCTTGCGGCTCAAGCTAATATGGTTGCCTATCCTTATGAAGGGTATTGGCGCGATGTCGGTACAATCGATAGCTTATGGGAAGCGAACATGGATTTGCTAGACGGTGAGCTGAAGCTGACTAACTACGGTAAAAAAGCGGAACGCCCCATTGGAAACAGACCTGCTCTCGGGAAGTCTAGAGCCAGATTGAAAAATGAAATTATTGATTCTATTCTTCATCCAGCGTGCACAGTAGAAGCGCAAGTGGAGCGCTCCATTGTCTGCTCAGACGTTACAATCGGTATGAACAGTGAAATTCATGAGAGTATTATTATGCCTGGAGCTAGAATCGGCAGAAATGTAAATATTCATCGTGCCATAATCGGAGAAGGGGCAATCATAGAGGATGGGGCAGTCATTGGCAAACTGAATGATGAAATTTGTGTAGTAGGACATGGCGAAGTCATTAGAACAAAATCTAGAGCAATATTAGATTATAATATGGAGCCGCTTGGCACTTTTACAAATACCGTAACGGATCGTGAACACAGCAATATTATTTATTAATTTAAATGTCCAAAAAATAGGAAGGCTTCGTGTTTGAGCTATGTTTTGCTCAATTCACGAAGCCTTCTATTTCTTGCTCATTTGTATGTTTAAATGATAATAGATGTATCTTCCTTGGATGCCGCAGCTTCAGTCTCTTCCGCATCAACCGTACTAACTGCCGTCGCTTCCAATTCATTTTCTTCAGCGGCAACTGCAATAAGAGCGGTTGAATCCGAAATTCCTGCCGTTGTTTCTGATCCTTTGTTTCTGTTTCTTACATTGATTACAACTTGCTTTGTTCTATCAGCGATTTGAATCGCTTGCCCGCTGATTTGTTTGGCAATTCGTCCTGTCGTATCGCCAACCTGACTGGCAACCTTCACAGTCTGATCACTAACCTTTTGAGCGCCAACAGAAATATCCCCGCGAAGCTCTTTACCACTCTTCGGCGCAAGCAAAAGCGCTGCAACCGAGCCGATGACACCTCCAGCTAGAGTTCCCAGTAAAAAACCTTTCGTATCATTACGTTTTGACATTGTAATTGCTCCCTTCGTTCTTTGCGTGCCCTTCGTCTCATACCTTTGATTTGAATTACGATTCGTTAGCGGTCTGTGCATCTTCGGCAGACGATGTTGCCTTTCGGCTAGTTTGCCACAGCTGCCAAGCAGCCATTCCTAGCTCCGCCCATTCAAGCGCTTCACCAACTTGCCGCTTGGTCTCATGCCGCTTTGCATGAAGCTCTGCTGACTCTGATAACACAGATGTTACTTGTTCAACTGCTGATGTCGTATGTGCAATTGCCCCTCCGACCTGACCAGCTGCCTGGAATAATCTACTTGCGGCTTCCAACTGACGATGTGCCGCACGTACCGCTTCCTCTGTCGGCTGAATAAGTCCGCTAAGCTCCGCTGCAAGCTTTTGCAAATCGCGCTGCATGACATCTGCTGAAGCTTGCACATGCCCCAGCTTGACAATCGCTGAACGCAATGCAAACAATATGCCAACTACTAGAACTACAAACGCTCCTGTTGCAATTGCCGCGCTCCACGTCATGACCATATCCGCTTCCCTCCTCATCCATCATTGGTAAGGCAATACCTATGCTCAACTAGACGAATGCCCACTTGCTTAATGACAGTATAAGCAGCATGGGCTCGTCTTGACACAATGGAATGGAAAACGAAACTATTTTGAAATTTCCCGACTTTAACAAATACAAAAAAAGCCGTCTCAGCAAATCTGGATAGATTTACTGAGACGACTCTTTATAAGAGTTGGTCTTTTATTCAACCGATGCGATATGATAACTGCATTTGCCTCCGCCCTTTGACAGACACTCCGTCCGTTCAATAGGTACTTCCAGCAAATCCCTAAAAAGGTTCAGCTCACATTGACATGCCTGCTGATACTTACCTGCAACCTGCGTTATTGGACAATTATATTCATTCAGCAAGAAGCTGCCGTCGCTTTGCGCTTCAACATCAACCATATAACCGCCAGCATTCTGTATAACAGCCAGTTCGGCTACCTTCTCTTCCAGGCTCTTACCGATCATTCGCGGTGCATAGCGCTCAAGCAGCTTCGTCTTGCGTCCTTCAAACATACGATCAATAAGCGCTGCAGTGTCAGGGTCATCAGCCAGCTCATCGAGTAAATCCAATGCAAGCAAGTGATAGTTTTTTGGAAACAAATCATCCGCTTGAACAGTCAGCTCATAAGCATGGAGAGGTCGGCCCATCGCTTGTCTGACAGATACGATACTGACACTTCCTTCTTTCTCCAAAGCATACATATGTCTGCGAATGGCCATTTCCGTTAACTGCAGCTCGCTGGACAAATCGCCAGCACTCAATCTGCCGTTCGTCTTAAGCAGCATTAATATACGCTCACGCGTCGTCCCGTCTCCTCGAGACTCTGAGGCAATAGCATCTGTTTGCATTGTTCCGCTTCGCTTCAACCCTTCACCCCCCTACAGGCTTGATAGCGTCATTGTAACGTATTTTGTTGTTTTCGTAAATTAACAAACTTTCCCGAATGAATTACAGCTCACGATCCAAGTAGCCCTCAACTTCTTGCTTAAATAAAGGCAAGAGCGTCGAAAGTTTATCGGTAAGCGGATGGAGTTCTCTTCGGTTCCATGTAAAATAATCTTGAACAAGCGGCTTTCTAAGCTTGACTAGCTCCGTAAGCACAGGAAGCATGTCCGCTGAAAAGGCGCCTGCCTCACATGAAATTTCAATAATATCCTCGTAGCTGCTCGCATCTCGCAAAATAAAGCCGTCAATTAGATAACTGCCAACATCGGTTACTGTCTCAATGGACAAATGGAGTGCTCTTTCCTGAGCAAGACCTTCCAACACACTGCCATTCCAATCCGCTGCAAGCGTATGCAGCACCGATGCAATCTCAACAATAGACTCTAACCTTACAGCAATTTGTTCACGATTCACAAAATACATAAATCAGTCGCCCACTTTCAGCCTTGCTTCTTTTTTTTTGCTTTTAATTTCAACCAAGCTACCATGATAACACTGCTAAAAATGATAACAAGTAAATAAGTCAATAATTCGTATACATCTCTCATTTTGTTACCTCTTAGCTTTCAAAGTCAACGCAAACAGAAGCTTCACGCACTTGAGACATATGCTCGATTACTTTTTTATGAACAGGATGTACCTGATAAATATCCAATGCTTCCATGGATTCGAATTTTGTTATAAGTGCAATATCATATGAACGCTCCGAATGTAGAACATCGATGCCGACCTCGATCGATTTCAACACTTCGATTTTACCTTCCATATCCTTTAGGACCTGGGCAGTTTGCGCAACACTCTCTGGACTTCCATCCTTCAATTTAAAAAAAACGATATGAGTAATCATTCGTATTTCCTCCTCTGATTTCATCGCATGAGTTTCTTCCTTTTGTCACATAATACCCTAAGCAGTTGCATTACGGCAATCTTTAACGTAAAGGGGTCTGGAACGTTATGCGCTATCCTGTCACTATTGTAGCTACACTAATCGGAGTTGCAATCAGCTTATTTAATTACACGGGCTATGACCCGCACAATTTCGTGTTTTTTATGCTTAGCATTCCTGCGTGGATTGTCGATTTGTTTGTTGATGTACATGAGGTAAGCGTGCTTTTTATGTATGTGCTTACCATTATTAGCTGGGGCTTGCTCGGATTTATTGCCGATGTGCTTATTGCACGCGATCGCGAACGTGATTATAAACGCGGCGCAATCAAATAATCTCAACAAAAAGGAGCCTCTCGGCTCCTTTCGCTTTTCTCATCCGTCTTATGCGGCTTCAACAATCAACTTAGATTCCATTGTTGTATGTCCTTGACCACATGGGATGGAACAATAAATTCTATACTCCCCAGGCTCAGTGAACTCCAAATCCGTTTCCGGATGATCGTTGTCCAATACGACATTCAACTCGTCAATATGAGCGCCATGAATACCTAGTTTGTTTTCAAGCTTCATTTTTACTTTGTCACCGACTTTAACGGTGTACACTTCCTCATTAAACTTAAAAGAACTCGATGAAGCAACTAGCTTGACTAATACAGTTCCTTCTGGCAACGAGGCTGACTCGTCAACTGGCTTAGCCGGCAAGGCGAATGCGAGCAAATATACGCCCAACAACGACGCCGCAGTAAATAAAGTAAACATAATCCACTTGTGCATAGCTACATACTCCCCCTTGCGATTATAATGTCTACCTCTTATATTACATAACATCGTCCGAAGTTCTCAACCTTAAACTACAGAAACAGGAAAATTTTTTTTCTTTTTTTGACAAAACCATGAACAATTTCGTAATTAGCTGGACAAATACACTTTTAACACTCGCTCCGACTCCGCTTTAACAAATCCCCACAGCATAAAAAAACGATGATGGTAGCCTCGGCAAACATATCCGGCATCCAATCCATCCGCTTCTCGCTTCTCTTCATATACTTTAATGCCAGTCTCCCGAAATCTCCTTCTTATCGCAGCAAGATCGAGCAGCACTCGATCCTGTATCCCGCGCAGCATCGATTCATAAAAACGAGGAAGCTTGGTAGCTGAAGTACCGATCACACGAATATCATGATCCAAAATACGCATAACGATACCTAACAGCACATATCGCTTCACCAGCTCAAGCTCGTCCTCGGTCTGGATCGGAGGATGCGAGGGTGTTCTCACAGCACCGCGAGCCCCTTCCACTTTTTCGATCATTCCCATCCCTCCAAACAAGAACACCTGTTCCTATTATAGCGAGGATTCATTATTTTATGCAAGTGGAATTGCCATTTGTCAAAAGTTACTTTTTATCTTTGAGCACTTCGATTATTTTGCGCAGCCGCTCCGGCAACGGTAAACCGATTCGTCCATAGTTTTCCGTAATTGAAATCAATTCATTCGCAATGTAAAAATAAATAGCGGCACCCATTGTCATGTTTTCAACTTCTAAGAGTATATCAATGCGATGCGCAAGCAATATAACAAGCAGGGTCAAGCCCTTCCGCGCCAAGCCCCATGAGCCGAACACGCTATTCAGTCCTTTTTTTTCTTTAATGGATGCTGCTACTCCCGTAAAATAATCAATACCCATCGCAACAATTAAAAAGGTTAGAGGCTCTTCCCAACTGCCAAAAGCGAATGTAATAGAAGCTCCAACAATCCCGCATAACGAACACAACCATACTAGTTGCATAATCCATCACATCACTTTCTTATAGAATTACATTACTATATGCTAGAGATTTTAGGTTGTCCCTTAGCGGCAATGGAATTGAACCTCATTCTATAAAAAAGACTCCTATCAGCATGATAGGAGTCTAGCGGCAGAAGCCTAACATTCTTCTGCATATATGAATACTTTTAAATCACGCGACCGAATCAGGTTCATTCGAAAACTGACTATTGTATAGATCAGCATAGAATCCGCCAGCGGCCAGCAATTCATCATGGCTGCCCTTTTCAATGACATCGCCATGATTCATAACGAGAATCGTATCCGCATCCTTGATCGTAGATAGTCTATGAGCGATGACGAAGCTTGTTCGTCCTTCCATTAATTTGCCCATCGCTTTCTGAATCTGAGCTTCGGTACGAGTATCAACACTGCTCGTCGCCTCATCAAGAATAAGAATTGCGGGATCTGCAAGTATAGCTCTCGCAATGGTCAGCAGCTGTTTTTGTCCCTGTGAAATGTTCGATGCTTCCTCATTCAGTACGGTATCATAGCCATCTGGCAATGTTCGTATAAAATGATCGGCATGTGCAGCTTGCGCTGCTTCAATAATTTCCGCTTCGCTTGCCCCTTCACGACCATAAGCGATATTATCTCTTATTGTGCCATTGAAGAGCCATGTATCCTGCAGCACCATACCAAACAGTTTACGCAAATCGCTTCTGCGCAGCTCCGTAATGTTCACCCCGTCAATCGTAATACTGCCTTCTCCAATTTCATAGAAGCGCATTAACAAATTAACTAAAGTGGTTTTGCCTGCACCAGTCGGACCCACGATGGCAACCATTTGACCTTGCTGTACATCAATATTCATATCCGTAATAAGAGTTGTATCCTCTTTATAGCCGAACCTTACATGCTGGAATCGAACATTGCCCTTTGGAGATGCTATGACAGCTGCATCCTTTCCACTCCGCTCCTCAGCTTCTTCCTTCTCATCCAGCAGCTCAAACACTCGTTCCGCCGAGGCAATCGTGGATTGAATAATGTTTGCGATATTGGCTGTCTGCGTCAATGGCTGTGAAAATTGCCGCGCATATTGTATGAACGCTTGAATATCTCCGATCTTTATCGCTTGACGAGTGACGAGAATTCCGCCGACGACGCTAATCAATACATAGCCGATATTGCCTATGAATCCCATTAAGGGCATCATAATACCGGTTATGAACTGGGCTTTACGTCCGGAATGATAGAGACGATCGTTAATTTCGTCAAATGCAGCAACTGATTTCCCTTCATGACCAAATGCTTTCACGATTTTATGGCCTGTGTACATTTCTTCTACATGACCGTTTAATTTCCCAAGCTCAGCTTGCTGTGACTTAAAATATCCCTGTGACCGTGAGGCAACAGCTTTAATAACAAAGAAGCTAAGTGGAAGCGTTACGAGCAAAATAACAGTCAATAGCGGACTGATCGTCAGCATCATGATAATCACGCCAAGCAAGGTAACAATTGAAGTAATCAGCTGTGTTAAGCTTTGCTGCAGCGTATTGCTGATATTATCTACATCGTTAACGGTTCTGCTTAATATTTCTCCGTGCGCACGCGAATCGAAGAAGGAAAGCGGCAGCTTTGCAAGCTTATTATTCACTTCATTGCGAAGCTCATAAACCGTTTTTTGCGCTACGCCCGCCATTACGAACTGCTGTACATAAGAAAATAGCGAACTGAGAACATACAAGCCTATCAAAATCAGTACAATTCGCAAAATAGCATCAAAATGAACTCCATCGCCAACGATGCCTTCATATATTTCAGTCGTAGCATTCCCCATCAGTTTCGGACTAACAATGGAGAAGACCGTACTTAGTACCGCCATAAGAACAACGAAAATCAGCTTTGTCCTATGCGGCTTTAAGTAAGCCAGCAAGCGGCGAAGCGTCCCCTTAAAATCCTTTGCTTTCTGCACCGGCCTCCCAAGAGCCCCCATCGGTCCACCGCCCGGAGGACCAAAGCCGCCAGGTCTAGGTCCCATTCCTTGCGGTTTTTTGCCTTGTGAATGCTGGCTCACGCGATCTCCTCCTCTGACAGCTGTGACGACACAATTTCGCGATAAACACTGCAGGACTGCAGGAGCTCGCTGTGTGTGCCAATACCCGCAACCTCTCCTTCATCCAAAACAATGATTTTATCGGCATGCAGTACTGTACTAACCCTTTGCGCCACGATAATGACAGCGGATTGCTTCGTTTCTTCCTTTAATGCCTCACGCAATAATGCATCAGTCTTCAAATCCAGTGCAGAGAAGCTGTCATCAAAGATATAAATATCTGCCTGCCTCACAAGTGCACGCGCGATAGAGAGCCGTTGCTTCTGCCCGCCGGATATATTTGTTCCACCCTGGGCAATTACCGAATCATAGCCGTCCGGCATCTCAGCAATAAATGATGCTGCTTGTGCGACACTAGCCGCATGACTAACCTCTTCGTCGGAGGCGTCTTCTTTGCCATACCGAATATTATCGCTAATACTGCCCGTAAACAGTACCGCTTGCTGAGGAACATAACCAATCTTTTTCCTGAGGTTTTGTTGCGATAAGTCCCTCACATCAGAGCCGTTAATAAGTATACTCCCTGATTGAATGTCATAAAATCTTGGAATCAGATTAACGAGTGTTGATTTCCCCGAGCCTGTACCGCCTATAATAGCTGTCGTTTCACCACTTCTTGCCGTAAATGAAATTGCTGAAAGTGCTGGCTTTCCTGCACCTGGATAACTAAACGTTACATCTTCAAATACAACTGAAGCACTCTCATCTCTTAGCTCGCCAGCACCGGCATTATCCTGAATATCAGGCTTCATCTCCAGAACCTCATTAATACGAACAGCGGAAACGGATGCCCGAGGCACCATAATGAACATCATCGCTACCATAATCAATGAAAACAAAATCTGCATCGCATATTGAAGAAAAGCCATAAGATCTCCAATTTCCATGTCATTATTGCTAATCCGAATACTGCCGAACCATAAAATGGCGACACTCGATAGATTCAAAATAAGCATCATGATGGGCATCATAAATGCCATAACCTTGTTGACACGTATTGCAGTATCGGTCAAATCCTTATTCGTTGCTTCGAATCGGCGCTGTTCAAAGCCCGTTCGATTAAAAGAACGAATAACACGAATACCAGTCAAACCCTCTCGAAGCACCAAATTAAGCTTGTCTATTTTGATTTGCATTGCTTTGAACAACACGACGCCTTTGGACCCGATAAAGATAATGGTCAAGGCTAAAACAGGAATAACCGCTACGAATATAAGCGATAGCTTTGCATCCTTGGAGACAGCCATAATAATGCCGCCAATACACATCATAGGCGCCATAACCATCATTCGCAGCATCATAATAAGCACCTGCTGCACTTGTGTCACGTCATTAGTGGTTCGTGTAATAAGCGAGGCTGTGCCGATTTTATCAAATTCATGCAAGGAAAAATGCTCAACATGGTTGAAAAGCTTGCTCCGAATCCGTTTGCCAAATCCTGAGGCAATAGCAGAGGAGTAATAGCTGGCTGCAATCGAGAAGATCACACCCGCAGCAGTTATAAGCAGCATCAGTCCGCCTAGCTTCACGATATAGCTCGTATCGCCTTTTATAATACCGATGTTCACAATATCAGCCATCAGCGTTGGCAAATAAAGCTCAGATAACGATTGCAAAAATACGAGCAGGAATACGAAGGCGATCATAATCCAATACGTTTTTAAATCGCGAAATAATTTTAACAGGTGATATCATCTCCGCTCATCATTCATGCTTGCTCTCTTATTTTATCATAGTAAAATCTAGGAATTCAAAAGCAGCTAACCTACCATAATCCCCTTCATTTTCTCCCTATAAATGCAAAAGGAACCATCGCTATAATTCGCGTGATTCCTTCGGTGTTTCTTATTCAATTTTGCTTGCTTCTCCTGTAGAGTCGGCATCCGTTTTATGATGGGATTAATACCCTGCCAGCTGCCCCTTAGCAATTCAGGCGCGATTTTTCCTTGCTTGGTCATCTTCATTCTTTCTTTCTTAGCCTTGCTTATGGACATGATTGTTTCCTCCTGCTATTTGGTTTGGTCTGGCAAAACTCGCTTCGAGACGCGAGCGCTTTTCTGTTCCTATTATATGCCGAAATTATCTTTTCTGAAAGTCATTTTCTTTATGAAAAAATCGCCTTTGCTGCCTTGATTTAAAACACTGTACTAGCTGAATGAATATGTTGTTGTTCATACTGGCTTCGAAGCAATGAATATACAAAAAGGTCAGTAAATTTTCCCTTCTCGCATTCATACTCCCTCCGCTTCCCTTCATGGTTAAAACCAAGCTTAGACAACAACCGAATAGATGCTTCATTTGCAGGATCAACCTGAGCTTCAATTCGATTAATGCCCAGCCTGTCAAATCCAAATGCTAAAATCGGTGAAGCCGCTTCTGTCATGATGCCTTTTCCCCAGAAACAAGGAGCTAGATCATAGCCTATATCCACTCGGCTATTAGCCTCCAAATAGTTCATATAGCCGCAGCTTCCAATCATTTTACCGGAAAGCTTCTCCTCTATAACCCATCGTAAACCCATTCGCTGCCTAAAAATCTCCGAATGCCAATTCATTTCCTCCAACGCATCATCCTGTGTAATAAAGCGATCTAAAGGCGTATACTTTACGACCTCTTCACTCGCATATAGCTCAAAAATATCCTGAAGATCCCGCTCCTCGATATTACGCAAAATTAATCGTTTGGTCTCCATGCAAGGGAACGTTTGAAACGAATATGCTGACTTCATGCTTGTCACCTCCTTCAATCTATAAAGCTAATGAACCCCCATCGTTATATACACATACAATCGTGATTTTTATCAGAAAACAATCCCTTTCTAGTTTACCAGTATTTCGGAGCTGAGTATAACCATTACAATGCGCATATTCAAAATATACCCTCATAAACTTGTAAAATGAGTATCAGCCTTTCATTAACAAATACCTATTTCACTTTTGGCGGGAGGAATTATGATCGATGTCTAATCCAATCCTAAATCCTTTGGAGGAAGCTCGCTTCTTCACTCTAACGGACCCTAAGACGGATACACTGCTTTACCCATTACCTCCGAGTTGGTGGAGTCGACCGTATGAATATGAATGGTGCCGATCCCTCGTTTCACCCCAAGATGTCGTATTGGACGCAGCTTGCGGAATCTCACATCCATTGAAATTTTATTTGGGCGGCGTTTGTGCCGAGACCCATGCTTGTGACTTTGACACGCGAATCACTTCTTGGGATTTGATTCAGCACGAGATCATAGCTGATATCGGTGCAGATGCGCTTCAGACCATTGTTGACCATCAGGGTTGGTCAAAGGTTCGCTATGCGTATGCCAGCATTACCGACCTTCCGTATGAGGATAACAAATTTGATATCATTTTCTGTATTTCTGTATTAGAGCACTTAAAACATGTTGATCAGGACTTATGTCTAAAAGAGTTCGCAAGAACCGTAAAGCCCGGCGGAAAAATTGCACTTACCTTTGATTATCCAACCGTGGATTTAGAGCAGCTCAAACGTAGCGTTGAATCTGCTGAATTAGCTTTTGCAAATGATTTTGAAAATACGCTAGTGCCTGATGCCATTCACAGTGATATGTGGGGACCATTGTACTGCTTTCGGACGCTATTAACAAAGCCTGAAGTATCGCTTTAAGAAAGAAACTGAGCCTTAATCACGTGGTTTTTCCTATATAAAAAAGGGACAGCTGCATGATGAGCTGTCCCTTTTAACTAGGCTATTAAATTATGAAATTAAGATGCCTCATTATGCAAATATCTGAAGAAAGGCTTGTCCACCCAAAATTGTGTTGGCGTAACAATTACGTTAGGATCGATTGCTTTGAAGCCCGCCACTACTGCAGCAGAATTCTCATTCAGGGAGAAAGGATTGACTGTATAAGGGCTGTCTTTATCTGTAATATAGTTATTCGTAATAATTTCATAGTTATCTAATGCGGTATTGGAATAATACAGCGGCTGCCACCATGAACTGGCAATCAAACCTGTTTGATCTTCCGCATCTTTCTTTGCATACTTTGAAATTACATGATCAAATGCTGCTTTATCTTGTGGAGTCGCGAATTCAAACTCCAGATCATATTCCTTAGCATATTTAATATAATTGCCATTCGCAATTTGGATCACATTCGGACCTGGAGCGCCCCATTCAGCCAAATAAATAAATGCAGATGTTTTCGGCTCGAATTGTACCTTTGCATTAAGACCTTCACTGCGAAGCAAGCCGATCAGCTGAATAGCATGCTTGAAATCATCATGTCCATAAATCAGTGACAAGGAATCAATAAAGTTTGCATCAAAACGGGAGTCCTTCACGTTGTATCCTGTAATTAGATCCTGCTCCAAAGCGGTATTCACAACTTTTTTGAGGTTAGGAGCATCAATAATATCAGAAGTCTCGTATGCGTTGCTCAGCTTTGTATAAATATCATTATCGTTCACGTAACCGATATACTTCTTGTAAAGACCTTTTGTAACAAGCACTTTCCCTAGCAGTGTGTGGATAAGTTCGTCGCTTGCTGGGCTCTTTGGCTTGAAATTAGTGTACAGAGCAGTCGGCAACAAACCAGTATCTACTGCTGCGGCAACTTCTTGCGCACCTTTTGTGCCAAGCGCGCTGCTTTTTACGTTTAGCTTAGAAAGTACTTTATCTACTTTCGCTGTAGGATATGTATAGGCTAGCTCTTTCAGATCAGCTGCTCGCACAGCAATTGCAACAGCAACTGAAGTCGTAAGCACTTGCTCACCTTGTATAGCTGGACCTGTCAGAATGCCCTTCTCATACAATGCTGCAGCTGCATCATACAATGCATCGCCTTTCTTTACATCTGAGAAATCCACCGCTTCTCCAGAAGGTTTATAGTCAAGCACATCAGCTACCGCTTGAATGAATTGACCTTTTGTTACTGTACCTGAGAGCGTAACGTCAAACTTTTCTTTCAAAAATTGCTTATATTGCGCGGCTCCGTCCTCCTGCGAGGTATTCGCAGCAGTTGTTAGCGCATTCGTTACCGAAGCTGTAGATGCAACAGCAGGTGTTGACGCTGAAGCTGTCGTGCCGGCAAATACCAATGAGAAAGCTAAGAGAAATGTTGTTAGCAGTTTTGCATATGAAGCTTGTGATTTAATCATGAACATTACCTCCGTATGGTTTCCATAATTCCGATGTGTTTAATCGGATTATTTAATATTTTCCATAGTATAGCAATCTCAATCCTAGCGTGTCAATCATAATTATTTTCATAGCTTAGTAGATTCCAGCTAAACACGCAAAAAAGCCCCTCGCTAGCTTATTAAAGGGGCATTATTTGTTGTTTGGTTTTGTTCTTTGCTCTTGTTCTTTGCTCTCTTTACTTTTCACTTTACACTTTTGATTGTCATGTGCTTTTTGCTCGAAAAAACCTAAAACACCATCTCCCTGACCTATCCGCAGCTAGCTAGTATTTTTTTTTGAAACTAACCTAGTTCGATGCAGTGAAAAACATTGATTAGTTTCAGTAATTTAAATTAAATCGAAGTTCAAGAGGATTTCTCTAATCTAAATCCCTTTTAGTTTCAAAAGCTGAAACTATCGCGTATAAGACAAAGTAGAAAAACCCAGTAACATCAAATACTGAAACTATCTTGAAGATCGGAATACATCAGAATACATATTTCATACAACCTATTCAAATCAGCCTCATTTAAACCAAACCAAATCACTTTAAAACTAAATAAAACTCTCCCGATTCACTTAACTCACCAGACCATCCAAACTTTACAGACTCACCCAACTATCCATACTATCCAAACTTTTAGGTGCTCCCAAATCTCCAAACCATATGGACTTATCAGTCTCACTCAACTATCCATACCAGTTAAACTATACAGACTCGCCCAACTATCCTTACTATCCAAACTTTTAGGTGCTCCCAAATCTCCAAACCACGTGGACTTTCAGTCTTACTCAACTACTCATACCATTCAAACTTTACAGACTCACCTTACTATCCAGACTATCCAAATTTTACAGACTCAACCTACTATCCAAACTATCCAGTCTTTCAGGTACTCCCAAATCTCCAAACCACATGGACTTTTTAGTCTCACTCAGCTATCCATACTATTTAAACTTTACAGACTCGCCCAACAATCTAGACTACCCAAACTTTCATGTACTCCCAAATCTCTAAACCACATGGAATTTTCACTCTCACCTAACTCTCCAGATCATCCAAACCTCCCAGACTCTCCAGAGCCTCTTAAGTCAGAGTCTCCCACTTTGCCCACATTTCTTGCGGATTCAGCTCATATATATCGTTTTCCCTAAACATAATCTGGTGCATAATAAACTCTCTGCGTAAGGTAGCGAAATCATCATGGAAGCCTTTGATAAACGTATTGATTTCCTTTTCCGTATATTTCTGTCCCTTCGACAAGTGTGAGGCGATATGCTGAAGCGCAATTAGTTTTTTCTTATGCTGGGCAGGGATATGCTTGAGCTTCCCATCTCCTGTAAAAAAGTTTCTGATGACAGAAGCCTGCAAACGCTCGTGATTCTCATCCATGTTTTCTATTTCTCCTTCTGCGGCGGCATTCCGATAAATAAGCTGTTCGGCAGCGCTCGCGTTGTTTTTAATAAAATAGTGATTCAACGAAAAATAAATAGTGTTCTTTTCCCTGCGCTCATTGATTAAGCTTGCTTCCCTAAGTTTGGTCGCATGATGGGTAATTGTGGCTGGCGTAACAGCCAGCTTCTCAGCCAAAGCTTGACCATTCAGCTCACCGCCTGCCAACATGATCAGCATTTTGATTCTTGTCGCATCCGCCAATGCTTTGTGGTAAGCCACAACCTTTTCTAATTGCATCGAAACAACTCCTACTGGATCTTTGATTTACCGATGATCATTTTAAATGGATGAGTATTATTTTGATTTTACGACCATCAACAATTTTAACACTCATCTAATTAGATGCTTGATTAATTAGATATTAATCGAAGAAGTGTCAACTGTCAAACCTATTTATTTTGAACAAAAAAAAGCTCAAACAGTATTCCTGCTTGAGCTTTCCGAGAACTCCTTATCCTGTCTAACCCACACTTCCGAACAGCCCTTCTTGACCATAATCTATTTACTGATTCTCAGCATCCACGATGCTTTTTCCCCTTAATCCCTATACTGATTCTCATCATCCACAATGCCATCCTTTAATCCATATACTGATTCTCATCATCCGCAATGCCATTTCCCATTAATCCGTATACTGATTCTCATCATCCGCGATGCTTTGAATGTCTTCTGAGCTTATGCTTATGTACGTGTAACCCTCTGCCTGCTGCTTCTTCAACGCTTTTTCTTTAAAAAACTTCGGACTGCCCTCACCCGCATCTTCATCGTATACAAGCAGAATACCATCAGTCTTGCGAAATAAAAGTTCGTCCCGCGCCGTAAACTGCCATATGCCGTCATAAGGCTGATTGCTGACTGAGGCGTAATAATCGACACCCTTTAGCACCTCCGCATAAAATTCCTTCTTATCGTCCTTCCATTTTTCATCAGGATTCGCATACGCCGAAATAATAGAGAGCCTTAGCTGCGGATAGATTTCTTTTAAGGCAATCACAACCTCGCACGCCCATAAATCAACGCCATATTGCCCTGGGGTTATGACCCACTCCAGTCCATCCTCAATAAGTGGAACCAGCTTTCCAGCCAAAGCCTTCTTAATATAAATGATGCCCTCATGCTTCTGGTTAAAAATATTAAGCTCATGCGCACGGTAGCCGGTAACGAGTAAATTTTTCATTTATTCAACGCCTTTTCGGATAATTATGGTTTACATCTCTCCAGTGTATGCTATAGTATAAAAAATACAAAATTGAATATTGATCTATTTATTTCACTAGGGGAGCCAAACGGCTGAGACGAAGCGATTGCTTCGGACCCTTGGAACCTGATCTGGATTATACCAGCGGAGGGAAGTGGAGCAGAGGCTTTCAATCTTATACATACGCGCTGCGTTGTTTAATTTGGGACCCGCTCGTTTCCTTTTGGAAATGGGTGGGTCTTTATTTGTTTAGGGGTGTTGTCTATTTCTTCTATGGTTTCGCTTCACCAAGTAAGCTTTTCCTTCCCTTCAGCTTCTAAGTCGCCTCTCTTCAGCGACATTTCTTTGGAAGTACAGAAGGGAGAATTCGTCTCTATTATCGGAGCAAGCGGCTCGGGAAAAAGCACCCTGTTCAAGATGATAGCAGGTCTACTTGAGCCAATCAGCGGACAAATCCAGCTTTACGGAAAACCTACCGCGAAGCGGTTAGGGAAAGTAGCTTACATGCCGCAAAAGGATTTGCTGCTCCCTTGGAGGACTATTCTCGGCAATTGCTCCCTCCCACTGGAGCTAGCCAAGCAAAAGGGCAGCTCTCTTGCCGGCATTGCGCAAATACGTGAACAGCTAGAGCGCTTTGGTCTAGGCGATTATGCGGATGCTTACCCCGATGAACTGTCCGGCGGCATGAAGCAGCGTGCCGCTTTCCTGCGCACAATCGTAACGGGTCAAGAGCTCCTCCTCCTTGATGAACCATTCGGGGCGCTTGATGCTATGACCAAACGTGACATGCAGAGATGGCTGCTATCGCTTTGGGGTGAACTCAATAAAACCGTCCTCTTCATTACACATGATCTTGAAGAGGCTATTCTACTGAGTGATCGTATATATGTTCTTCCGAGTGACAGCAAACAGGCTTTACAGGAAATCAAGGTCAACCTGCCGAGGCCGAGACATTACGAAATGAATTTTGAGGCTGAATTGATCATGCTTCGGCAAGATTTGGAGAGAAGACTGCATGCGCAAACTGCCCTTTAGAAAATGGCTTGACGACTATGGTCTCTTCCTTCTTCTGTTTCTGTTCATCCTGATTTCTTGGGAAGGAATCGTGCGCCTAGGCTGGGTACCTGCCTTTATCATTCCCGCTCCCTCTGCTGCTGCTAATGCATTAATCCAGGATAGCCATCTATTACTGGGCAAACATTTAGTTGCTACATTGCGAGAAGTTGCGCTTGGCTTCCTGCTGTCTGTTAGCGTAGGCGTTGCTCTTGCTGTTGCCATGCATTCCTTCCGCACGCTCGAAAAAGCACTTTATCCCTTCATTGTCATCAGTCAAACCGTTCCGCTTATCGCCTTGTCGCCCATCTTCATCATGTGGTTTGGTTATACCATATGGAGCAAGGTCGCCGTTGTATTCCTGACTGCTTTCTTCCCAATTGTCGTCAGCACCTATGACGGGCTTCGCAAAACGGATAAGGAGTACAGCGAGCTGCTGCAGACGATGGGAGCGACGAACTGGGACATTTTTCGCAAAATAAAAATCCCGATGTGTCTGCCTTCTTTCTTCTCCGGCCTTAAGCTGTCCATCGTTTATTGCGTCGTTGGTGCGGCGATTGGCGAATGGCTGGGTGGTAATGAGGGGCTCGGGTATTACACTCGGCGCATGTCGAGTAATTTAAACACCGACTCCATGTTCGCAGCAGTCCTTGTATTGTCACTGCTAGGCATTCTTTTATTTGCAGCTATTATGCTTTTGGAGAACATTACATTGAAGAAAAGAGGAACAAAGAAATGATAGAAATAATTGTACATAAACATTTAAAATCCAAACGGGTGCTGTCCCTTATACTCGTCTGCATTATAGCGATCGTGATGAGCGGCTGCGGCGGCACGAACAATAGCGCCAATCAAGAACCGACAGCTTCTCCCGCTCCTGATACCGAGCAGCCGCTCCAAAAAGTTAGCATCATGCTGGATTGGTATCCCAACGCCGTTCATTCCTTCTTGTACGCGGCTCAGAAGAATGAATATTTTAAAAAGCAAGGCTTGGAAGTAGATATTCAGATGCCAGCTGATACGAATGATGCTTTGAAGCTTGTGGCTGCCGGCAAAGTCGATCTAGCACTAAGCTACCAGCCACAGGTATTAATGGCACGTGGAGAAGACATACCGGTTAAATCCATTGCAGCAATCGTTCGCCATCCGCTTAACCATTTGATGGTACCAGAAGGCGGCAGCGTTAAATCTCCTAAAGATCTGGTCGGCAAAAAAGTAGGCTTCTCATCCATCCCTCTATACGAAGCGATGATGCGTACAATGACAGCGCATGACGGCGGCGACTCCCAAAAGGTCGAGATGATTGATGTAGGCTTCTCCTTCATTCCTGCCATTTCAACCAATAAAGTAGATGCCATTATCGGCGGCTTTATCAATCATGAGCAATTGCTGCTTGCCAAGGAAGGACATCCGATGACGGCAATCAATCCTACCGACTTTGGTGTACCCGATTATTATGAGCTGGTACTCGTTGCTAGTGATCAAGGCTTGAAGGATAAACAGGACTTGTTCAAAAAGTTCATGGCTGCTGTTATCGAGGGTCAGCATTTCGTAGAGCAAAATTCAGAACAAGCGCTTGCGATATTGTTCCAGCATGAGGATCAAACCTCGCCGCTTGATCAAGAAATCGAAACGAAAAGCTTAGATATTCTCATCCCGCTGATGGATGCTGGGGATCAAGATTTCGGCTTTCAGGATGCTCTATCCTGGGACAAAGTGAGGGTATGGTTAGTCGATAATGAGCTGCTGCCCCCTAAAATTAAAGCTGAGGATGCATTTTTCAATCTGTAATTTTCACTCATTATGATGCGATAGAGGAGAGAATTCGATGAAGGTATACAAAGTTTTAACGATAGCCGGATCGGACAGCGGTGGCGGTGCAGGTATTCAAGCAGATTTGAAAACCTTTCAGGAATTAGGGGCATACGGTATGACCGTTATTACAGCCGTTACTGCACAAAACACGCTCGGCGTACAGGGTGTGTATCCGATGGACAGCTCTGCTATTAGCAAGCAGCTTGATTCCATTGGAGAGGATCTGACGCCGGATGCTGTAAAAACAGGAATGCTGTTTAGCAGCGAGATCATTCGTATTACAGCCGACAAATTCAAGCAATATAACTGGCGCAACCTTGTCATCGATCCGGTCATGGTCGCCAAAGGCGGCTCCTCTCTGCTCCAGCAGGAAGCCATTCAGTCGCTGGTTGAGCATTTAGTTCCGCTTGCGCTCGTCACAACGCCCAACATTCCTGAGGCAGAGCTGCTAACGAGAATGGCTATCCGCAGCATGAGCGATCGAGAAGAAGCAGCTAGACGCTTGATCGGGATGGGCTCACGTTACGTCGTTATAAAAGGCGGCCATGATACTGAAAGTGATCGAATTATTGATCTTGTATACGATGGAGACAGCTTCGTCTATATGGAGAGTAATCGAATTGATACTCGTCATACACATGGAACGGGCTGTACCTATTCCGCTGCGGTTGCTGCTGAACTGGCAATGGGCAAAACCGTTGCCGAAGCTGTTCAAACTGCCAAAAGCTTTATCCAAGCTGCCATAGAGGACCAGCTTGGATTAGGCTGCGGTCACGGACCCACAAACCACTTTGCTTATGGTCGAAGACTGCGGGGGCTATGCCCTATCACGAGCCAGTGAAGTGGGTTCATTCGAGAGCTGGGAGCTTCTCCAATATTTCTTTGATACGCTCTTATGTATGAGGGACTGCTGTACTTATTGACTACTTGGTTGCAACAGCTCATCCACCCGATTCATCTCAGGATGAGCAGGAGCAGTCGCTTCATCCTGATCCTCAGAAGTCTCCTCTAGGAATCGGTCCAAACATCATATTCAATGCTTGCTTCTTCAGCTAGCACTTTGTTCATCTTCGTTTGTTCTAGGGATAAAAAAAAGCCGCAGCTATGCTGCGGCTTCAAAGGAATATCTATTTTTGTCCTCTACTGCTTTATCCTCCCACTTGCTGTTCTTTATTCGCTTTTCGATTCGGAATGCGGTCAAAGATACGCGCACTATGCTTGGATAAAAATTTAATAGTTGGCTGATCAACATATCGATTCATGAGATGAGCCAACCCAAATATAACGATTAGTGAAACGAGTACGGTTATTATTAAATTGAGTCCATATGATAAATAAGGGGAAAACTTCAAGAACATAAAGCTGGAAAGCGTACAAATAACAGTGAAATGAACCAGATAGAGCGAGAATGAGATTTTACCTAAAAACGCGAACGGCTTGCTCGCAAAAAGTGCCTGCATCAAGCTGGAATTGAGTACAGCCGTCATAATGAAGAAAGCTCCTATTACGTGGTAGAAAATAAAAAATGAAAACGTTGGCTGGTTCCATACGAGTGGTTCATAAATCGTACCAACCCAGTTCACATACGGAAATGAGCCTACATACAATCCGACAACCATCAGTATCACATTAATCCACGGTCGCTTAATGAATTCTAATCGGTTCTTTTCACTGCTGTTGTGCAAATCGCTCAGCAGCAAGCCTAGAATGAAAGCCAAATAATACGAATCCAAATAATAATACATGAGTATGGGGTAAATGATAAACCGAATTTTGAATTTTCCCAGCAGCAGCAGGAATGCGAAAATTAAAAATGAACCAAAAAGCTCATATGTCATCGTCCACAACACCGGATTGAACTTAGAACCATACGTAAAAAAATTATGGTACAAGCCTTCTTTCAGCAGAGTCCACACGCTAGGCATAAAGGCGTAAGGGTCTTGCATGGACGATTTTGTTACTGCGCTAACTTCCCCAAACCAGCCCACGCCTACTAAAATGACTAGATAAGCTAGCAAAACTGAAGCAAATGCAGGAACGGCTAGTCGAAAATACCTTCTAGCCGCGCTCGAATATATGATTGCATTATCCTTGCTTCGAAAAAAACGATAGCTGAGAACATAGCCGCTTAAAACAAAAAATAGACAAACGGAAAAATTACCGTTAAATAGTAGATTGAATGGCGTTTGTGAAGCCGGTAATTCAAAAGAAAAATGAGAGATTTCTCCATTCCCTTCAAACACCGACGGCAAAAAAACTTGGAAAAAGTGAGCGAGTACAACGATAAATGCAGCCGCACCCCGTAATCCGTCTAAAAATATTAATTTTGATTTCATAACCATCCACCTATTCTATTAACCGACAATACCTGAACGCTCAATACTCTTCATAAAGTATCTTTGTACTTCCAGGTACATGATCACAATCGGTAAAATAACCAGCATACAGGCAGCCATAATTGTCGATTGATCAATATTGGAGGTTACTGTTCCACCTGTCGATTTGTTCATCGACTCCCCGAGCAGCGGCAGCATCATCGGCAGCGTAAATTTATCACGATCTACGAGCATTATAACAGGTTCGAAAAAATCATTCCAATGCCAGACCGTAGAAAGAATCGATACAACAAGCAATGGAGGTGTAACAACCGGAAGAACGATCCGGAAGAAGGTCTTGAATGCGCCACAGCCATCAACCCGAGCAGCATCCTCAAGCTCGACCGGCAGGCCGCGGAAAAATTGCCGGAATATAAAAATGAATAATGCCCCGCGCAATCCATGAGCAAAGAAACTAGGAACGATCATTGGAAGATACGTATTGATCCAGCCAAAAGCCTTATACTCTATGAACATTGGAATAATGATCGTTTGCGGTGGCACGATCATCGTAAACATGGCTAATCCAAACAATATTTCCCGGCCAGGAAATTTGAATCTAGCAAATCCATAACCGACAAAAGCACAGGAAGCAACTTGGCCGATTACAGATAAGATCGTGAGCAATGCTGTGTTTTTAAAGTATTGCAGGAAGTTAAGAAGTGAGTATGCCTCATAATACCCTCTAAAGTTGAAATTTTTTGGAACCCAGTGAACAGTGGGATCAACGAGATCGGTAACCGATTTGAAGGATGTTGTGATCATGAACAGAAATGGATATAAGAAAACAAATGATAATCCAATTAGAAATAAATAAATAAATAATCGGTAGAAACGAAAACCTAGTCCCTTTAATTTAAGAAGTACGGGGTTTGTATTTTTAACTGCCAACGCCTTAGGAACCGATTGCATACTTCTACCTCCCGTGCCTGCAGAGCAGGCTTATTCGTGAGTACATGCCAATCACATACCGGTATAGACTATTTTTTTGCGAGTTAGTGCAAAGATCAACACAATCAATATGAAGACGAACAAAAAGTAGATCCAGCCGAGCGCTGACGCATAACCCATTTCAATATTTGTAAATGCAGCATGCATAATATACTGCATGACCTGATTCCGGACATCTGTAAAGGAATCAACGAGCGTGAAAATTGCATTAAGCAGCAGAACTGGTGTCATAAGCGGGAAAGTAATTTTCCAGAACATCTCCCATGGAGTAGCTCCATCACACTTCGCTGACTCGTAAAGGGATTCGGAAATGCCTTGGAGACCAGCTAAAAACAGTAGAATCTGGATGCCTGTTTTCCAAAAAATAAGCGTCAATCGGCCCAAAATATCTCCGAGTGTTTCTACTATGTTTCCAGGCAAATATTGTGCGATAATCCCCGGGAGCTGAAGACCATTCGTTACCCCGGCATTAACGACAGTAGGATCAGCAGCTACCGTTTGCAGTGCGCCTACGCCTTGTCCAAGGAGCTGTTCCATAACAAAACCTGAACCGATGACGACGGGCAGGAAGAAAGCGCTGCGGAAAAACACCCTTCCGACTACCTCATGGTTGAGCAGGATGGCCATGAACAAAGCGAATACCAAAATTAAAGGTATTTCCATAAAGGCATCCTGAATGGCTTGATAGAAAAGCGGGATAAAGTTGATGTCTTTTAAAACAGCTCTTGAATAGTTTTCCCCTCCGGTATACTCCATCTCCATGCCTGATACGCTCAACATTTTGCGAAAGCTCATATAGAGCGACATGATCAAAGGATAGACGAGGAAAGCTAGAAATCCGATGAACCACGGAGAGATAAAGATATAACCGCTAATTACCTTTCTCTTCTCGAGTCCGAACTTCATGTATGATCCCCTCCTCCTATTTATTGACGATATAGTCTAGCGGTTGAACGAAAATCGTGTTTTCTGAATATGGAATCGAATTATAGTTCACGATTACTTTCGTTCCATCCTCATAGGTCGTTTCATAGACGCCTTGGCTGAGAATGCGATGTCCGGTCATCTGCAGCGGCCAGGTATGCCCGAGACTCTCGTTAATCTCCTTATATTGCTGAATTAATTGGGGAGACCATTGCTCAAAGGTAGAACTGAACAGTTCATCACTGTACCAGGTATAACGAAATTCCTCAGGTTTTGCATGGGTCAGCTCGTAATATGGCATGCTCCCGTATTCCAGCCATTTCAAAAATTGCTGACGGCCGTTATAATGGCTGTTGATCGGAATGTCGCCACTGTAGGGAATGTAGCCGTGAACGACCATCTGGAAAAATGGAACGGATTCATCCGAGTATACGAACCCGGTATCGTTCAACGGGATATCCGACAACCGATCTGCTTCGGCCAAAACATATAAATTTCCGCCATGTACGGCAGCTTTTCCGTTTTGTTCCCGCGATTTCTTAAGGATGTCTATCCATTTTTGTACAGTGCCTTCTCGGGTTAAAGGATGGTACTCATTATAATCCGCAAGCGCGATCTGACCTATTTCTTCAAAATCGATACCGGATGCACGATAGCTAGCTAGCGTACTGCCCTGTTTCCCATTGAACTTGGCTCTTGCTCTCTCTGCATTTAACAAATACCAGGAGCCATAATAATTTTGCAGAGCCAGCTTACTCGGTGATTTCATCACATCAAGATTTTTTCGTAACCCAAGATTACGATCGAAGGCGTCCACGATATTAAAATTCAAATACAAATCGATTTGATTATCCTTCGCATACTTCGTCAATTCGGTCAATTTCTTATTTCCGCCTAACGTACTGGAAACGCGGTAATGATCCGGAAAATCTCCCTCCCCATCCTTCATCCAGCCTCTAAGACTGATATTCAGGCTATCGACACCAGCAGTCTTTAGGTCCTGCAAAAATTGCTTCGTCTGATCAAAGGTGGTGATCTTGAGAAATTGCTTTCGAAGAACACTGTCTTCTTTGATCCCGGAGAACAAATCGATAGCTGCGGGTATTTCCTTCTGATTATCTGGGATTCGTTTTTGAAGCTTTCCGGTCTCAATCAAATAAGAGCGATAAACCTGGGCCATTTCCGAATAATTCGCACGGTCCGTCTCTAGAAAGACATAACGAAGCCGGTGATCGACAGGCATCATTTTTTGTTCTACACGCTGAGAGAATTCACCGCGCCTTATAGCAGCTTCATAGAAGCGGCGATAGAAAAACTCACCCGATACCCGATTCAAGTTCACCGTGTAACCGCTTGGATAGTAGTTAACTTTCGACTCGAATTCTCCCTCCGTGACATAGGCGACGAAACCATTTCCATTTTTTACAGACCCATAAACGGGAAGATAAGCATTTTCGGTAGGCTGTCCCGAAGATTTGAGAACATCCTCCGAGCCGTACACGATTTGTGAATATTTATCTTTATACTGTGGATGAGTCTCCTTGAAATAGGAGATCGCACCGCTGCCGTCGGGAAAGAAGATGTAGCCCTTATCCTGATCGGTACCCGAACCAAGGTTGGGAAGAATTTCAAGAGAAACCAGCAAATTAGATGTTGTTTCTTGGATGCTTGCTGCTGGAATATACACATCCAAATGGTCCTTTTCAATCGTATACTCAATCTCAAAGCTGATCCCGATTGTTTCGAAATCATAATGCACCCGAATGCCTTTATTGATTTGTTCTTTCGTTATTTTCGGTGGAAGCGTGATTGAATTCGTTACCAAAGAATCGTGAACCGGTCTAGAGTAATCTGCGTAAGTCATATTAAGCGGTGCCCTAACGCTGTTTTTGAGAAGCTGACTGCCTCCGAGAGCTTCATCCGTAATGCTTGCAGCAGACATCCAGGTGACATCATTCCTCTTGTCATTTACCGCAATGGAGGAAGTGACAGGCTCGAAATATAGAATAAGATCATTATTTTCCGAAACCTTCTCATAGCTTGCCAAACTGTTTAATTTGTCGATGATCTCTTTAGGTACAGGCACAGGCTCTGCAGCCTTTCCTGACCCGAGCACATTTCGTGGAATCTCGTAATTTTCCAATTGATAGATAGCAAATACGCATAATCCTAACACTAGGACCCAGGATGTGATCCGCAACGATCGTCGAAGCATCTGTTCGCCTCCTCCCTTAGAACCATCTAATATATAACTCAAGGAATAGTTCTTTTACGAAATCGAATACGTGATCAATCAAAACATAAAATAATACCCCTACAAGCAATAATCCCAATGAGGTTAGCAGCGAAATAACGATGACAGTAATGGTCTTTCCGACTGTATAGTCATTCATGACACTGATGAGAATAAAGGCAATTACAATTATCCAACCATACATGATTACAGAGATCATGTTATAAATCCCTAATTCGTCTCTTGTTAGAACGTTGCTCAACAGCGTTTGGGCCACTGTTCCGATAATATACGGAATCATCGCATACGAGCATGCTGCTAAGATCTGCTTCAACTTCGATTCGCCATCCATTATCGATGTAATCATCCATAACGAAATTACGAATATGAGAAAGGGTATGAGCAGCTGCGAGACTTCCAAATATAGATTAGCGAATTCGGGACGTGTCAAATTAAAGTGAAAGCTCGTAAAAAAGATCTGGAAAAACCTTGCCGCCAAAATGCCTAGAATGAGCAAAATAGATGGGATATACTTAGGTGCCGACTGAATACGCATGAATGCTTCCTGTGGAGCAAAAATCGTGAGCACCGCGTTATCTATGGCAGAACGAGAGCCTTCCGGTAATACAAGCACTCTTCGGCTGTAGCTCATTAATTTGACAACCGAATAGTATAACGCCATACCGATCGCACAAATGATCAGCACAATCCATCCAAATTGCGACCTCAGCAGCTCATGCCGGTACTCTCTAAAGGCATTAGAGTAATTCCCCATGTCTTCCCCTAAGCGAAACTCAGCCATAGCTTCTTTCCATTGTTCCTGTTTATACAGCGCTTTACCTATTCCCCGATGTGCCAGAACATAATTAGAATCGATTTCAACGACCTGTCTCCAAGGCACGAGTGCTTCTTCATACCGTCCATTGCTATACAGCTTGCTGCCGTTATGCACGAGTGTCGTGAATAGATTTGCCTTAAATACCTGTACCTGGCCTCTTGCCTGATCCAGAACATACAATAATCCTTCGGAGTCGTTCGCAACACTGACCGGTTCTTGGAAATATCCTGTCATGTCGCCGTTTCCACCGAATACGAGCAGATTGTTGCCCTCTTGGTCAAATTGATATACTTTACGATGATTGGAGTCTACTGTCGTAATGATTCCGTTTTTATCTACGGCTACATCTACAATGTTTGGCGAGGTAGTTACTCCACCTCTAAACCTGAGCTCACCATAAGATTTATCTACGGGATAAGTATTAATTCCTAATAAATTAAATCTTTTAACCTGATCAATAGATGTATTTTCGATCGCTGTGTATAGATAGCCTTCCTTAAGATCGATGGTCACGTTGCGATGATTGGGCGGAACTACTTTACCTAAAGCTTCCCGCTGCTCCTTTGTCGCAAACTTTCGTAAAATATAATCCTTTAGGTTAAATTTCAGCTTATTGGGAGCAATATAGCCTTGAAAATTGTTATTCCCATCGATGACCATTAGGCCGTGGTAATCATTCCCGCTTTGGACATACATATTGCCGCTGTGGTCAATTACAAGCTTCATAGGCATGTAAGGGAAATCTGGATCAATCAAATCCGATTCGGGTGCGACGAACTCCTCAATCATGACTCCGTCCGGAGAGAGATGGAGAATTCGATTATTTCCTGTATCGGCGATATAAATATCACCGTCTTCTTCTACGAATATCCCGCTAGGGTCCATGAGATTCAGCTTATCTTCCTTCGTGCCATAAACCTTCAGCACGATTCCAAATTTATCCATCTTGATGATCCGATTGTTACCCGTATCCGCAATATATACAAAGTCCTGTGAATCGATAAATAGGTCCTTCGGATTTTTGAACATGCCATGTTCATAATCTCCATTTAATGCGCGTTCTACGGAATAGCCAAGTGGAATGGAGATGTTATATCCATCCGGTGCAATGACATAGCCATCCGCTGGAACGGCAAATGCCGAAAGAGTTCCAATAAACATAGAAGCAATCAACATACATATGACGACCAACCCATGGCGCAAACTTCTCACCTTCTGTACCCCCCTTGTTTCTACGATTTGATGCCGGAGTGAGCCATCGTGTCCATGACCTGACGCTGCAGAATAATAAATAAAATGATGCTTGGCATAACAGTAACGAAAGCTCCTGCAGCCGCTGCACCCATCCTGCCGACAGTGCCATTGGACACGCCTAACATGGCTAGCGGGAGAGTTTTCATCGCTTCGCTTGTTGTATAGATAAGAGGGGTGGAAAAATCGTTCCAGTTGCCGATAAAGGAGAAAATGACGACTGTCATCCAAGCTGGCTTCACAAACGGCATCACGATTTTCCAGAACATAATCCATTCGTTGGCACCGTCTACTTTGGCGGCTTCTAACGTTTGATCAGGAATTTGATCCATAAACTGCTTAACGAGGAAAAAATTAAATGGAACAGCTAATTTGGGCAAAGTTAAGGCCCAGTAAGTGTTCAGAATTCCCATGTTGGATATAACGAAGTATGTTGGAATGGCTGTCACCTGCGGTGGAAACATGAGCGCGGATATGATGACCGCAAAGATAAAAGCCGTGCCAGGGAGCTTATACTTTGAAATGATAAACGCTCCCATAGAACTTATGACGACGCTGAAAAATACGATGGCGACGGTCGTTAACACACTGTTAAATAAATAGCGTGAGAAAGGAACGAGCGAAGAATCCGTAGCCATCAGCAAATCATTGAAATTTTTAAACGTTGGCTTCATGACTAAAAACCGCGGAGGATATAAAAACAATTCATCCAGCGGCTTAAACGCTGTGGAAATGACAAAGATGATAGGCGCGGATGTGAAAATGACTAGCAGAATCATTACGACATATAATGAAATTTTTTTGAATGTGATCCCTTTAAGCCACTTCCTATAAAACAAATAAGCTGTACGGCTCACTGGCTTGAAGACCATTTTGGCTGCAGTAATCATTCCAATCTCCTCCTTCCTTACTCATCTTTTGAAGAGAACATTCTCATGCTGATGCGACCAAGCGTAAAGGTCAGCAGAAACAGGACGACAGAAATGGCCGATGCATAGCCTAGTTCAAATCGGATAAAGGCGTAGTCGTACAAATGTGAGACGATGGTATGAGCTGCATAGTTCGGACTCGGCATGCCCGTTAAGACAACTGCAATATCAAAAACAGCAAATGAAGCTACAATAGACATGACCGCTCCGAACAAAAGCTGCGGTTTCATCATCGGCAGAGTGATCATCCACATTTCTTGAAATTTGTTGCGAATGCCGTCAATCGAACCCGCTTCATATAAATCTTGAGGTACATTGCGTAGGCCCGCCAGAAATACTAGAAATCCAGAACCCATACTCATCCAAAGCGAGACGAACATGACGACATATAACATATAGTCTGGATTAGCGAGCCAAATGATCGGGGTATCAATAATGCCGGAATCGATAAAAAACTTGTTAATTAATCCATAGCGATCACCCGAGAAAATATAAGTCCATACAACGCTTAGGGCGATCGAACTCGTAATGGAGGGAGCATAAAATGCGAGAGCAAAAGCATTGCTGAATCTCAGGTTACTTATAATCCAAGCAAAAAAGAATGATAGCAAGTAGCTTAAAGGTCCTGTTACGATTGCAAAGGAAAAGGTATTCTTAAGAGAAAGAAGAAAGATGTCGTCTTCTAGAAAGAGAATCTTGTAATTCGCCAAGCCGATCCATCTAGGCGGCTGGAGCATATTATAATAAGTAAAGCTGAGTACAAAGGAGGATAGGACCGGAATAATATAAAAGACAATAAATAAAAGGATAAATGGCGCGAGCATCAAATATTTGATTTTATTCGCTTTCAAATGTGCAAGCCAGGTCATTTTTTTCATTTTATAAGCTGGGGGATGGTTGGTTGCCACCATCGTTTGTCCTGCCACCCGAATCCATCCTTTCTATCCAAACCGAATTTGTTGAATTTATTCCTTTGAGGTGGTAATTCCGAATTCTTCCTGCTTGGCTTTCAGTTCCTTATTTATATCCTTAACGGCTTGTTCAATCGATTCTCTCGGATTTGTGCCAGAGAGAACGACACGGTTCCAGGCATTCGTAATATGCCGAGTTGTGAAATATCCTCCAGGTACAACTGGACGTTCACGATACCATTTCCACTGTTCTTGGAAAGCTTCCAAATCTTCTTTCGGCCATGGCAAATCCTTGAAGGCCTCTGTATTAGCGGTGTTCCAGCGCGCTTCAACGCCAATGAGGGATTCGAGTTCCTGACCAAAACGAAGCTGAACCTCTTTACTCATCCACCATTTCAAAAATTCCCAAGCTTCCTGTTGATGTTCTGACTGTTTAAAGATGACCGATCCATATACGGCTCCACCTGCAGTACGATCGATAGTGCCGTCTTCCTTAATCGTTCCCGGTGAAGGTGCAATCCCCCATCTTCCAGTGAGCTCTGGTGCGGCAACCGAAAACTGCACATATGACGTGTAGTTGGCAATTCCTATCGGCATTTCGCCAGAGCGCATCCTGTTGAAGAAATTCGCCTCAATGGGCAGCTGATAATTCGTGTAAATATCCGTCCATTCTTTAAATGCCGTATATGCTTCAGGAGTATCTAATCCCGTGCGATTTAAGCTGTCGTTATAGAAGCTTCCTCCCTGCTGATAAAGAAAAGGATCTAGCGATGCCGGAATCCAGGCATTCATGCCGTTCCGCTGCAGAATTGGAAGTATTTTGTATAAATCCTCCCACGTATTAGGAATACCTAATTTTAGCTGCGACAATATGTCTTTACGATAAAACACAAGATTGAAATCCTGTGTTTCAGGCAGTGCGTAATCTCCGCCGTTGTATTTGAAGGGAATCAATGATCCTTGTAGAAACTCCTTAACGGTTTTTTCATAATCATCGAATTGATTCAAATTAATAACCGCATCGCGAATTGCAAATTCGACAGGCAGCGTCGCCTCAAGGTTCGTGGCCACGTCAGGCGCCCTGCCGGAGCTTGCGGCAAGCAGCAGCGTATTCGCTGAACCAGATGCCATCTGTCCAGCAGGAACTGTATTGATATTGACTCGTATTCCTGAGGTCGGCGTAAAATCTTCATCGACCAAATCCTTAATTAATTCAGCCCATTCACGTCCATTGCCGATCCACACATCAATGACCACACCTTCCCCGTCATTAAACGTATCCCCTACGCTGTCATAATCTTTCGTAAATGATCTAAAAAAGTTTTGTGTCATCGAGCCTAGCCGTTTAAAAAATGATGATTTTGCCTTCATCCATTTTTTATCCGGCGAAGCGATTGCGAGATAATCCAGAACAAGCGGAGACTCCTTCAGACTGAGCAGCCAATTTCCTAGCTGTCCTTGTGTATTCGTAATATCATCCAATTGTTTAGGAATGTCATCTGGATTATTCGCCATTTTCTGATATTGCTCTCGAATAGCCTTGAGACTCTGGACTACCGCAGGATTACTTCTAGACAATTGCGCGAGCAAATCGATTTGATAGCTAATGCTGTCCGCTATCGATTCCAGATCTTCGATTAAATTTGGCACTCGCCGTTCCAGCTCATAGCGAAAGTTCATATCAGGTTTAGTACCTGTCACCATAATGATTTTCCGGTTCAGCTCGGAGATGGTGAAGATCGTATCAGATAGAGATTGCAGAACGTCCCGGTAAGGTCCGAGCTGAGCAGTGATGCGCATCGTATGCGTTCCTTTGGACAAATAAAACAAGAAATCTCCATCTTCATTGCCGAGGCTTGTCATTCTCCAGTCCTTTGAGTAAGGAAAGGCATACTCCTCCAGTTCTTTAAATGGAACTTTCCCATCGAGCTCAATCTTACGGTAGGACGGCAGGCCGTCTCCCCACCATTGACCATTTTTTAATCCGATTTTGTAAAGCCCATCTTCAGGAACATCAATCGTCCAGGTCAAGTATTGACCACCCTTACGCCAGCGAAAATCCCCAATAACATTTAGCCGTTGATTTCCGTTAGCAGGCGGTTCAACATTCGGATCAGAGTTTGACTCCCTGCGAAGCGTCGGCTCCGTTTTATACCAGACCTTTTCCGCTTGGATCTTGACCATTTGGTCTGCTGTTTCCTTATATCCGTTTTGTTCGTTCTGTTGTTTCACCTCGTTATATGTAGGTACGGATTCCGGTGAAACAAGCGATATTTGGGATATTGCGATTGGTTCTTTTATGGTGTCAAACCGCAGCGTATGTTTTCCTTGTTTCATATAGAAACGGAATGGCTCCGCGTATTTTCCTTCGTTATCCGTTAACCTGACAGTCTCCCAGCGGGGGACCTCAACTTGTTTGGGCCTAATGTCATCTCCCTGACTATTTATTTTAGGTTCTGCCTGATCGGCCCACATCCGGTAAAAGGTTAACCTCTGTGCTTCATTAAAAGAAAACTCGTTATCTATCTTAAGACTTCGATCAATCGAAGAACGTTTTCCTTCGATAGGATAATAGGTAAGCTCAATGTTATAAAATCCATCTTCCGGCGCTTCAACCGACCACTCGATCCAATCGATTTCATCCTGCCAGACAACAGCCTGATCAAGCGTGTCGCCGATTCCCGTTTGTACAACAGGCTTTGCATTCGTTTCAGATCCATAACCGATAAAGGCAGCAGCTTGGATATCCACACGAGTATCTTGCACATCCTTGGCCCCGGATTTCCCCTGCTCATTCAATACCACAGAATAGGTCGGCAGCTGGGATTCGCTGTATGTAGAAAAATCAATAGGCTTCAGGTTAAGAGCATTCTTATATTTTTCAGCTAGTTTATCCGCCGCATTCCCTATCTCCACCGGGTATACCGCAAAGCTAAGTATCAGTAGACTGAGAAGGAATGCTTTCAGATTGAACGTCTTCGACATTCGTTTTATATGATTTCGCAAGTTTCTTCCGCCCCCCCGTAGCATTTACATCACATGAAACTCCTGTCCATGATAGACGGGCAGGAGTTTCATGTTTAACTGCGAGCCTGCTTACTTCTTGAATTTTGGAAGCTCTGCGGACATTCTGTCAGCAATTTGCTTGGCACCCTGCTCCGCCGAAATATTGCCTAAGAGAACCTCATTAAAGGCAACACCGATCTCGTTTGTGTATACTCCCATGTAAGGTGAAGCTGGAAAGCTCGATAACAGAGGGTTCTTTGAATTTTCCAGGAACTCTTTGAATCCTGGTACGTTGTCAAACAATGGTGAGTCAATTGCATCGATAACAGGTGTTAGATTACCAAGGCCGGCATCAAATTCGGCAATATTTTCTGCCTGCATGAACCACTTGATAAATTGCCATGCCTCATCCGGATGCTTGGCACCTTTGGGAATATAAAGCGTGCTGGTATCAACGGAAGCTGCGCCTTTCATTTCCGGATTATTCTCATCATACGGTAGTGGCGCGATGCCATAATTCAAATTAGGGGCAAATTTTTCAATGAATGAACCGGTCCATTCGCCTCCGATCATCATTGCATATTTACCCGTAAAGAATGGATCATCCGCCGTCAACCAACCGCCGAGAGTCGATGTAAACTGATTGATTTTCTCACTGCCGCCTGCTTTCTTCCACAGTGCTGCACTTTGCTTCATAGCTTGTATAAACCCTGGGTCCTGCGGGGTTATCTCATTGCTTGTTTCGTCTACGAACTTGCCTCCATAAATATATGAATAGTCATAGATTGGAAGCTGCGGTGAAATTGCAAGTGATTTAATTGCGCCGTCTGCTTCGATTTTACTAAGGGTATCAAAGTATTCGAACAGCTGCTGTACCGTCTCTGGCGCCTTATCATACCCGGCTTGTGCGAGCAGGTCCTTGTTATAAAACAACATGCTGAAATGCATCGCCAATGGAAGCGCATACGTTTTACCGTTGTACTGCTGCTGCTTGATAGCACCAGGTACGAAATAGCTGTCGGATATGCCGCTCTCTTCCATATATTTGTCTAATGGCGTGTTCGCTCCATTTTCACCGTTCGGCACAGTTGCATTACCGAAGTTGGACGCTACATCAGGCGGATCACCAGCTGTAATAGCGGTAAGCTGCTTGGAATAATCGCCTTCTACTGTTCCTTTAACGACGATTTGGTCTTGACTGTCGTTAAATTTCTTAATCATTTTCTCCATTAGTTCGCCTTCAACGCCACCCCAACCGTACCAAAAACTGATTTCGACTTTTCCTTTTGATGCGGCTGTTTCGGCAGGTTTGTTCGAGCTCTCATTCGTAGTCGGTGTTTCTTTCACGTTGTTATTCTTGGATGAGCAGGCTGAAACCACAGCAACTAGTAATACCATAATGGCTACAAGCGATATGAACGATTTCTTTTCCATGTACGACCCTCCAAAATAAATAATAGTGGACAGAAACGTGAAGAACTTATACTTATTTACCGAATTCTTTCAGCCACATCACCACCTTTTTGGAAGGATTTAAGCATGGCGTATATATAATCTTCAGAAGTTTGCTTTTCGCTCCTCCCGAACTAGATTCAAAGATTGGTCGAATTTCCCTTTAATAAAAAGATAGAAGTCATCATAAACCTTTCTTCCTTGGTCTCCTGCATCATGATATAACTCATAAAGAGCTTGCACGTCTTGATAGAAAGCAAGTACGGAATGATTCATGTAACCAAATTCAATTCCCCCTTTTAAATATTGATATAGTGCTCGCCTATGCCACTGGCTGGAGATTACCTTTGTATCGAATTCGATCTGAATACCTTGATTCGTTTTATAGGCCAATTCAGCGCAATCCTGTATTCGCTCTGCGGTACTTTGCTCCTGAATGTAATGGTTAGGCTGCACAATCGTAAAGTCGAATCCGAACTTAGCTCCGTCTCCTTTATGCTTGGCGCCCCACCAAGGCAACCATCCTAATTTCAAATTTCGTTTATGTAAATAATGTAGAGTAAATTGAATGTTTTCGATTTCTCCAGGCTCATCAGGTTCAACATCTTCCTGCATCCAATAAAAGCCGATAAATTCGAGATTTGAGAATTTAGCCTCATGGAACTTGGAAAGATACAAATCGACGTACCATTGGATAGCTTTGTTGCGATTTTCCAACGATTCCAAGCTTTCAATAATCCCTTTGCCCGACAGATCACCAAACTGTTTGCAGCGTCTTTCCGGAAAGGGAATCATGGTCATCACTTTAATTTTTTTGTTTGGAACGCCAAGCTTAGCTCCCATTTCTGCTGCGGCTTCGTTCAGGGCTAACAATTGACGATCTTCTTCAAATAACCGATCGATCGTCCATTTCCAGTCACTCATCTTAGCCGGTTCGGAATCCTGCTCCCAGTCATAATATCTATGAAAGCTTCCTGTTCCTGGTGATTTTAACGCTAAAAATAAAAAGGTGTCGAATAGATCATCCTGTGGCTCTCCTGCCTTATTTAAATAGGCTACATAAGGTAGAAACTTTTCCTTGCTCCAGTCTCCATATAATTGCTTATCTTCTCCTCTTTTATCGTAATGGCCGTAATAGACAAGCATTATGTGCTCTGCACCAGCTGTCTTCTCACTGCCTGGAGGAAGATATCCTTGTATTCGCAGTTCAGTTGTCATTTACCTTTTTGCTCCTTTTAATTATAATCAACTACTTTTCATAGCATATTTTTTATAATAAGACGGAGACAAACCGGTATGTTTTTTAAATATTCTTGAAAAATAAGTCAGATCGTTAAATCCTACTTTGAAACAAACCTCTGTTATGGTAAGGTCTGCTTGAAGCAGAAGCTCTGTTGATTTTTTTATGCGCAAATCCAGCAAATAATCGGTTAATGTCTTACCCGTGAAATATTTAAATAAATCACAAAAATATGTTTTGGAAAGCATCGTAATCTTACACATATGATCCAATCGAATTTCCTCGTTATAATAATCATGGATATAGTCAACCGCCACATTAATAAGCGGACGGTACTTGTCTAACTTATCCCCCATATCCTTAACGGTATCTTTTCTGAATTCTCTAATAATTAAGGATAATAATTTAAGCAGATTCCCTTTCAATATTAATTCGTAATAGCTTCTCCGTTCCGAATACTCTTCCAGCATTTCCGTAAGAATATGACTTATTTGTTGGTCAATGGTGCCTGTTAGGGTGATTTTCGGGGTTACCTTGTCTTCAGTGGTCAAGAACTGTTCCAAATACGCATAGTCGAAAAAATCTTTATCTAGAGGCATCTGTCCATAACGGTCATTTATAAAGTCGGGAAGAAATTCACATCCGATGATTTCGACCTCTCCGAAATTCCACTCGACCCGATGAACAGCATAGGGGGGGATCACGAACAAATTGCCGGCCACCATCATATATTGCTGGTTATTTATGCAATGCTTGAACTGCCCTTTTTTTACATACCAAATTTGGATGTAGTCATGTGCATGCTCCTCTTGAATGCCTTGATAGTTCTCATTGATTTTATAAAGCTTGCATGGGATGCCTGCACTCATCTCCAATTCGGAATGAAAGAAAGTGATATTATTGGATATCAAGCCATTAGCCATTCGTCCTAGCTGCATATGTTCGACCACCCCGCCCTTTGGCTTTTCACTCTAACGCTTATTCATCATTCGAAACACTACCCGACGCTTGGCAGGTTCAGCCACTTCGCTGGGGTCTCAGCTGCTTGAAGTCCATATTCTATTATTGTAATGACTGCTATCGTTTCCTCTGCAGGAACGGCAGGCTTTCCAGACTCAAAGAAAGAGACTAAATGACGAATAAATAAAGCAAAAAAATCAGATTCCGGCTTAATGATTCGGCATTGGTTCGTATTATAGTTAACAGCCATCATAAAAGGGCATCCATCTCCAAAATGATTAATCGTCGCTTGCTTTCCTGCTCCGAAATCAATTAGCAAGGCAGAAGACGCAGCGCTGCCGATCGACATCACTCTTTGCGGATGGCTTCCCATCAGGGATACAATGGGTTCGATTTGATGAATGGAATAGTTCTCAAACTGTCCTGGCCCCCAACTGCTGATCGTCTCAATCCCTTCCTTAGCCGCTTTCACATATTCATCAGCATAACGTAGTGCGGAAGTAGAGAATAACGGTGTCTCATGCTGGTTCGCCAGCTCAAAAAGACGAATCGCTGCTGCTCGATCAGGTGCAAAAGTCTTATCGATATAAGTAGGTTTACCGGATTGTAATGGAAGCTTTGAAAGCTCTTCATGAAATTCCGGATTGTCTGGAGATAGAACAATTAAATAATCGCTCAACTGAACAACTTCCTCTATGGAAGAAAGAAGTTGAATCCCCCTACGATTGCACCATTCTTGATTGGATACCCCTTTCTCCTTGTCGACCATCCCATATGCATATGCAACCTTCATTTCTCCACCCGTAGCCTCGGAAATCCACTCCGGGTATTCATTTGCATGAAATTCATCTAAATAATAGTCAATAAATCCTATTTTTTTCATCTGCATCACCTCCATGATCGAATTAGAAAGATAGCTCTCTCCCTGATTCAGATGAGTCATAAATGGCCTGAAGAATTTGTGAAGTAATAATGACGGTATCGATATGGGAAGAAAGCTTCTCACCCGTTTGAACCGATTTTATAAACTGATCAATCTCATTTTGAAAATGATCACCCATATTAAGCTTTGGCTTCGTTTCTAATAATGCGCCATGCTGTGCGCTCCATAAAGTAAAATCGCCACCGTAATTTAAACGGATTCCACCTTTGTCACCTAGAAAATCAATATACATCTCATCGACACCAATATTTTGAGCCCAAGCGCCATTAAGCGTGATTGTTGGTCCTTCAGTTCGGATCATTCCGGTTACAAAATCGTCTACATCATACGTTCCAGAATAATCAGGCGGACCAGCCCACATATTTAAGTAAGAGTAGTCTTTCATGTCCTTACCTAGCTTGCAATAAGCTGTACCGGAAACCGTCTTCGGCTTAGGATCACCCGTACAGTACATGACGATATCGAGGAAATGAACACCCCAATCGATCAATACTCCGCCACCCGCAATGGACTTCGTTGTAAATGCGCCTCCTAAGCCTGGAATCGAGCGTTGGGAGCGGAAACTTACATATACATGATAAATCTCGCCAAGGCTTCCATCCTCGATCATTTTCTTCATCACATTCACACCCGTGTTAAAACGATTCACGACTCCAATATTAAGGATTTTACCCGTTTCATGCTGAACTCTTTGCATCTCTAAAGCTTCCGCATAGGTACGAGCCGCCGGCTTTTCGCATAAAACGTTCTTACCTGCCTGAAGGCATTCCATCGCAATTGAAGCATGAGAATCATTGGGCGTACAGATTGAAACGGCTTCAATCTCGGGATCATTTAAGATTTCTTGATAGCTTTCAACTGCTGTTCCACAGCCGTATACGGCAACAGCTTTCTCTGCTTTTTCCTTAACGATATCGACAAAGTATTTTATTTCTACATGCGGATTTGCTATATACGCTGGAATATGTGCATTATTGGCGATTGTACCACAACCAATAATGGCGACTTTTGTTGTACTCAAAAATATCACTCCTCTTTAGTTTAGTGGCGAAAGTCTGAATATTTCGACATTGATTAAACTCTCGCTTCATTATACTTTGATAGCTGAATCAATGTATTTAATTTTCGAACAATCAATTTGAACAATCATCCAATAATCGAATGAATGAATTCGCTATAGGTAACGTTGCCATCAACACCGATTTCGATTGGTATGCCTGAAGTTAACTGGAATTCTGCGTAAAGAAACGAGGATAAATCATAAAGCAGAACAGCATCGCATTATCCGCAAAAAAGATGGCAAAGTAAGAGGTTAAGGTTAAGAAGCGCAAAAAACAGGAACTCCAGCCTATGTGGCAGCGAACCTGTTTAAGCGCGATTTTAAATCCGAGAAACCATTGCAGAAGTTAGTGACGAATAATATTACTTACTTGCCCTTTGGGCATGAAATTCTTCATTATTTTTAATAGACCAAGTCTTCACGAATAGGAAGCCCATTCTTTTCACAGAAGTCCCTATAGCGCTTATAAATGCTAAACACATCATCTTGTCCGATGATCTCATCCTCTTCATCAAAAAATTGAAGTGCGCCGCCTAGTATAAACAAGGTTATCACTTCCTCTTCACCGATTGATTCAAGGGTATGAATATCCCCAGGCGGTTCAAAAATGAAGGATCCCGGCTTGGCCACCCAGCTCCGTTCCTTGTACTTCCACTGGCCTTGGAGGTTATAGCCAATCACACTCCCTCCTGTATGCCGGTGACGGCCGACTTCGGTATTTCCTTTTAGCTTAAAGAGGTATGTCCAATTGCCTGTCGTTAAATCAAAACGCAGCGGTTTAAATTGACAGGTCTCATCATCGTAAGGAATCCAAGGGATATCATCCGCTTGAATTAATCTTTCAGGCAGCTGAAAGCTTTCCGTAAATTGAATCATTGATTCCTGAATATTCATAAATCCCCCTTCTGATGCTCTAGATTTTAGTTCCAAATATCAACAATAGGAGTACCCGTTTCGATACGCAGCTTGCTCTCTGCTAGGTAATCTTTTGCCCATTGATTAAGCTCCGTAAGATCTGAACTGCGATGCATGCCCGTATATACAATGATTTCTCTTAATTGAAGAAATAAAGGGATATGTTTTAACCATTTCTCTTCAATCTCATTATGCTGTCTGTAGCCTATTAGAAAATGCTCCATGAAACGTTCCGCCTGCGAGCGTCTCAATTCCCTGCCATCTTCTCCCCCATATACATAGACCAAGTAATATAACGGAATCGCTATATCCTCAACAAACCAACTATATTGGGCTTCATCGAAATCAAAGAGCGTTAATCCACCATCATGGACCAAATAATTGCCTACTCCGATATCTGCATGAATGAGACCGTAATGATTAGGATTTTGCATGAGCGTATTCTCCAGACGCTTCATTAAATGTACACAGCTTTCATGAACGAGCTTCTGCTCCAAGGGCACAAACTGCCTAACATGCTGAAGGTAGTAGTTTTCATTCCAATGCCCTCTCCGAATGCTATCGTTTAGAGGATTATACGTTTTCGCTAATGCATGCATTTTTCCCATTACTTCTCCTAGCTCTTGATACAAAGAGGGAGCATTCAAACACTCCGGGTAGTCTACTTTTCTGCCTTCTGCTTTAACAAATGAGGTGACGGTAAAATACATATCCTCCAGCCTAATCGGTTCCGTATAATTGCCTTGAAGGGATTGAATCGGTTCCGATACAGAAATACCGTTATTCGATAAATATAGAATCCAATCGAGCTCACCCTTTATTCCGTCCTGACTTCGATGAGAGCTAGGTGTAAATCTCAAAATATAGGCGACTCCGTCCTTCTCATATTCATAAATAAAGTTTTGCCAAGCACCGATATACGTTAAATGCTCCAACGTCACACCGAATCTATATGCACCTGTTTCTATTATTTCATCATTCATTAGAACTAAAATTTCTTTTTCCATTTATGCCAATCCCTTCATATAAGTTTTATGTTCACTTATTGAAGAGCTGCTCTTTTCCGACAAACACTAAAGCAATGACATCCATTGATCGTCACTTCGAATCGCCCCTCTCAAAAAATAACATTTGGCAGTATATTCTAGATCAAAGCGTAGATTTCCTTTTTGTATATGAATTGTGGCCAAGCAATAATGACGATAAGCCGACCTACTCTCCCTTGCCTGATGAGGATACAGTTTATTTCCAAATGATTGCTTCAATAGATAGACCTAAACAAAAAGGACACCGCCCTTAGCCGGGCAACGTCCTCTCGTCCTATTAATCTTCCCTGTATGATTTCTGTTTAAACCATATCCTATTAGCACTATCGGTTATCGATCTTCTCCGGATACATATCATGATTCATGAGGCGATGCTCTGCCATCTGCTCATATTTTGTTCCCGGCTGACCCCAGTTGCAATAAGGATCAATGGAAATACCGCCGCGAGGCGTGAACTTGCCCCAGACCTCAATATATCTTGGCTCCATGAGAGCGATGAGATCATTCATGATAATGTTCATGCAGTCCTCATGAAAATCACCATGATTGCGGAAGCTGAATAAATAAAGTTTGAGTGCTTTGCTCTCTACCATTTTTTGATCAGGAATATAGGATATATAGATGGTAGCAAAATCAGGCTGACCTGTCATTGGACAAAGACTCGTAAATTCAGGGCAATTAAATTTCACGAAATAATCGCGATTAGGATGCTTGTTATCAAATGCCTCCAAAATTTCTGGTGAATAGTTGAACAAATATTGCGTTCCTTGATTGCCTAGCAGCGTCACACCATTTAATTCTTCCTTGCTTCTTCCTTCCATGTTCCCATCCGCCCTTCTTAATCGATTAGTTGTATTAGTTGTATTAATTGTGCTGGTTATACGCCTTTCTTATTGCCCCATACCCATGTATGAAGCTGAGGCAGTACATGTACCCGCTTCAAATCACGATCGGGCATAACCCGTTCAATCAACCATTCATAACGCTCCGCCAAATAAGGAAGCATATGACTCTGCTCAGTCTCCTGAAGTTGATCATTACCCGCTTGTAAGTAGAAGGGAACATCCGGATAACGCATATGGACAAAGGTAGCGTATTCTAAGTCCAACTCATCAAACACAACCGTCTTTAAGGAAAAAGTAGATTCATGTTTAGTCAGTTTCGATACAATATCATCCAGTTTTGCCCAATCCGTATTCATCCCTGAGCTTGGAGGCTTAGGAGATAAAGTTAATTCGTCAATTTTCCAAAACCAATCCTGCCAACGGCTTCCCTGCGTTTCTAGTGCAACGCTCATTTCTTGAGCGTGTAGCTGGTCAATCAGCTCACCAAGGTGAGGGAGCAAGGCTGGATTCCCTCCAGAAATGGTGACATGCGAAAACGTGTCGCCGCCCGTCTCATACAACTTCTCTATAATTTCACCCGCCGTCATCATGCGGATATCCTCTTTGCCGCTTCCATCCCAAGTAAATGCCGAATCACACCAGGAGCAGCTGTAATCACAGCCTGCCGTACGAATGAACATCGTTTTCTGGCCAATTACCATGCCTTCACCTTGTACGGTTGGTCCGAAAACTTCCATGACAGGAAACCGTTTATTAGAGCTCATGGGATCCCGCCTTCCGTTTCGGCCTATATATGCAGTAGCTAGTCGGTGTCTCACGCAAATACACCTGCACGCATTGTGCTTTGTTCGAAGTCTCATCCAAATACGTTTGGACGATTTCGCAAATCGTACGCGCCACTACCTCCGTTGTCGGAAATTCATTGGAGCGCTCATCACTAAAGCTCTCTTTATCATTATTAAGCACCGAATGATCAAATCGATCATGGATTAGCCTCTTAATGATAGCGAAATTCACAAGGAAGCCAGCTGAATCAAGTGTATCACCCGCAACCGTTACATTTGCAAAATACGTATGTCCATGAAGCTCACGGCACTTTCCTGCTTCCACGGCAGGTACATAATGCGCTGCTGCAAAGTGAAAATCTTTGTTCAGCTCGTATACGTAACTATGATTAGCTGCCGGATAAATTTGCTGCAGCATTATGATCTAGCTCCTTGTATACGGTTTTTTAAATACGTATCCAAACCATTTTGGCGCAGCTCACATGCCGGACAATGTCCACAGCCATCTGCAATGATGCCATTGTAGCAGGTCAATGTCCGCTCTCTCACAAATTCGAAAGCACCCAACTGCTCGGCAAGCTCCCATGTTTCCGCCTTGTTCAACCACATGAGCGGCGTATCAATAACAAACGGATAATCCATGGACAGATTCAGTGTGACATTCAATGATTTCACAAACACATCACGGCAATCCGGATAGCCGCTGAAATCCGTCTCGCAGACTCCCGTTACGATATGCTTCGCGCCAATCCCTTTGGCAAGCACAGCTGCAAAAGTAAGAAACAGCAGATTGCGCCCATCCACGAAAGTAGTTGGGAGCTCGCCTTCCTTATGCTCAATCGCAATATCATCTCTTGTAAGCGCGTTTGGAGCGAGTTGATTCAACAGGGACATATCAAGAATGTGATGCTTGATATTCAATTCCTTGGCAATGTCAGCCGCGCAATCCAGCTCCAGCTTATGCCGTTGTCCATAGTTGAACGTTATAGCCTCTACTTCTGAGAATCTCTCCATTGCCCAAAATAAACAAGTTGTGCTGTCTTGCCCGCCGCTGAATACAACGACTGCTTTTTCTTTTTTCATTCCCAATCTCCCTCTCTGTTTGGAGAAGAAAGAGATCGCTGAATTCCTTCCTATGGAGCTTAAAAAACCAAAGAAACGGCGCGAAGGGATCAGTCTCCCTTCGCGCCGAACGCAAAAACGACGATACCTCCTGACGGGGCAATCGTTTCGCATAGTTTTTTATAGAGGGAGTTCGCGAACCTCTCCCGGCTCTTAAGCATCCTAATGATGCTGTACCGGAATTTCTTCTTTAGTTGTCATTCTCCTGTACTATAGCATAGAGGCTTTAGAATGATACAGACATTTTTAGTAAAATAAAATCCGTTCATGAACGTCTAGCTCAAGCAGCAAATCGCTTCCAGCTCTTTGAGCGTCTGAAGCATATGCTTAAGCAAATCAGGAATATCATCCATTTGCTCTTCGCTAATTTTACGGTTAAATGCTACCTCTATCGTATTGGAATAGACGGCTGTTTCCTCACCGAATGTATAGCTTATCGTTTGGAGAGGTCGTACTTCCGGCTCCCAAATCTTTTTCAATAATTTCTCAATGCTCTCGCATTGCGATTGCACATCACTCAGCATCACGTAGAAACGCAAGCGCAGCGTGCAAGCTGGTGACTGTCCTTCCAGCTCTAAAATTTCTGCTGCCAATTCCTTTAACGAAGCTGTAAGCTGTATTTCTGCTGAGACTTCCTTATGGCCTGCTAGAGTGAACTGCAGCGCAAACTCTCGCGACATGACAGCCATTTCGAGTCGATCAAGCCGATTAATAACATCAATCTTCCTATCTAAGGTATCCAGATCATAAAGCTGATTCTCAAAAGCTACCTTCAGATTTTCAAACACAGTTGGATCAAACATACATTGCCCTCACTTCATTTTCGTTGACTTTCTCCTTCATTAAACCCCATGGACATCGAATAAGCAATAGAAACGGCAATCCGCTTCTATTGCTCTCCATGAATTTATTTGTTGCATGTTCAATAGATGACACTGCACTTTGTAAATAGGAATGACTAGACCCCTTTTAAATACAGATTCAACGGCGATAAACCAAGTTCATGCACACCTTCCGCAACGAGCCCAGCCATTTGGATGGCACCCTGCTCTTGGAAATGAGTATCATCCTTCGCTCCCTCAGGGAAATGAATGAACTCACCAGGATAAGCCCACATGAACAATGACTTTGATGGCTCATCACCCAGTTGCTCATAAAGAATCTTACTCTTCGCCGCCAAATCAATCAGCGGAACATCCATTTCCTTCGCGAGTTCGATCATCCCCAGCAAATAGTCGCCATGCGTATCCGTTATTCGACCCTCACTATCAAACTTGCGGCGATGCATCGGCGTAATGAGTACCGGTCTTGCACCGCGGGCAAGAGATTCCTTCACATAAATAGAGAGCATCTCTTTAAACGAACCGAAAGGCTCTGTTGCCCGCTCAACGTCTGGCTTCTCATCATTATGTCCAAATTGAATCCATAGGTAGTCATTAGGCTTAATCTGCTCCAAGATAGCAGCAAGCCGTCCTTCATCTATAAAGCTCCTTGAGCTTCTGCCCGAAACCGCATGATTATCAATAGCTACATCTGTTTTAAAATAGAGCGGCAGCATCTGCCCCCAGCCAGCATAAGGAAAGGTATCTTGATCCGTAACGGTCGAATCTCCCGCCAAATAGATCGTTGTCGCTTGCTTCGCTTCTTCAATTTGAAGTGCATTGATGCGAGGAGCAACCCCCGAGAAGGAAAGCTTCAATCGCCCATTCGTAACCTTAACCGTGAAGCTGTGAACGGCGTATTGTCCAGCTGAGGTGACCGCTTTGTGCAAAACAATGCGGCCTACGCCATATTTTAAAGTGGTAGAGGTCGGTGCGATGGCATCACCAATAATAGCTGTAATCGTATAGCAGCCATTAGGCAAATCAACTGTAAAATCCGCTTCCAGCGGAATGCAGAAAGCGCCTCTCAGTCGGTCCGATTCATCACGATTGCGTGAGCTGATTCGCTCATTCTGTGTGAAGCCATAGCCCAGCTGATCACTATAGATCGTACTCGGCAAAACTTGAATATAGGAGGAATTCGGTGCGTCTCCGATTCCAAAATCAAATTTAAATGATACAGTCATTAGATTACCCCCATACTATTTCCATCCTATTATCAGCATAGCAAATACAAGAAGGATAGGAAGTCAAATAAACGGGTTTTTTGTTTAAAATACAGACTAGCTTCGCTAGGATGATCAAAGAGCAACAGGCTTCATATTCGTCTATCGGCGAAGTAAGAAGACTGAATGAATAAGCGCTGCTCGTCTAAAAATGTCAAAGTTTGCGTTAACGGCGGAATTCCGTATACTAATAGATAGGAATAATAGAGAAGCTACTTACAAATCGAGGTGACAGAGTGGAAGAATTAAAGCTAGCTTACAAGACAATGGGACTGCCCGAGAACGCAGCCAAAGAAGAAGTAGAAAAGCGATATACGACGCTCATGAGGAAAGAACGCGCAAGAGCGCAGCAGCAGCGGCATGAAGGTCAGGATGAGGACGATAGCTCCTTTGCGATCATCACCCAAGCATATCGGCTGATTTTGGAGTATGATGCAAAAAAGCAAGCGGATGCCTTTAACGAACAAGAATACGGAAAATACAAAAAAATGGCTGGGCAAGCTCAGAAAATGGACCATTTTTGGCGCTATTACAAATTCCACACAATAGGCGCTATTGCTGCAGTTGCACTCATTATTTACGGTATTATTAGCTTCGTCAACTATCGCGAAGAGCAGGAACGACTTGCCAACCTGCCCCCTGCCGATTTGACAATATCGTTTATGGGCAATTATATGCTAAAAGAAGACGCTCCCAAGAAAGAGCCAATTGAAACCGCATTATTGACAGCGTTTCCGGAATGGCAAAGATTTATCACATCAGTGACCATGGTCCCTTCTGATGAAGCACAGCAATTCGCTTATTTACAGAAGGCTGTCCTTGTATTAGCAACAGAGCACCCCGATGTGTATATTATGGATCGCAATATATTTAACTGGATCGGAAACCAAGGGGTATTGCTGAATCTCGACACCTACGCTGAAGGCGATCTTAAGCCTCTTCTGAAGGACGGCATAAGCATGAAGCTGAAAACCGACGAGGATCCGAAAGAGCATGTATACGGCTTTGATTTAACCAATAGCGCGCTAGTGAATGATCTTCCACTATACAAAACGGATATGATCGTCTGTATTCGCGCAGATAGCAAAAATCTCGATAAAGCACAAGAGTTTATTAAAAAGTATTTAGCTACAATCGAATAGCATAATCATTTAAAAAAAGGTCCTTGTCGGTTGTCATTCTCATGACTTCACGACTTGGACCCTTCTTTTTGTTATACGATTTGTGACTACTCCTATTTTTGGGCAACAATTTCTGCGTTCATTCCATCAATCAACTGGATAACAGACATTTCACCCAGATCTCCCTCACCGCGTTTCCTTACTGAAACTTTATTGGCGCTCATTTCTTTCTCGCCAAGTACAAGCATGTAAGGTGCTTTTTCCAGCTGCGCTTCACGGATTTTATAGCCCAGTTTTTCATTGCGCACATCTACTTCGACTCGAATGCCGGCATCTTCAAGCGATTTTTTCACTTGCAGCGCATAGTCGATATACTTTTCAGAAACAGGCAATAGCTTTGCTTGAACCGGCGATATCCATAATGGAAACGCTCCGGAGAAATGCTCCGTTAATATCCCGATGAATCGGTCAATGGAGCCATATACAGCGCGGTGGATTACGACTGGTCTGTGCTTTTGATTATCTTCTCCGATGTACGAAAGATCAAATTTCTCCGGCATTTGGAAGTCCAGTTGGATCGTCCCGCATTGCCAGCTTCTCTTCAGCGCATCTAAAATATGAAAATCAATTTTCGGTCCATAAAAGGCGCCATCGCCTTCATTCACGCGATATTGGATGCCGCGATTCTCCAGTACATTTTGCAGGGATTGCTCTGCTTGATCCCATAATTCCTGTGAGCCCATCGAATCTTCTGGCCTTGTCGACAGCTCAATCTTATATTGAAAGCCGAATACCCCGTAAATATGGTCAATCAGTGCAATAACCCGGCTTATCTCCTCCTCGATCTGATCCGGTCGAACGAATAAATGTGCATCATCCTGACAGAATGTACGAACGCGCATCATCCCATTGAGCGAGCCGGATGACTCATGACGGTGCACCTGACCAAACTCAGAAATTCGTATTGGCAACTCTCGATAGGAATGCAGACTGTTTTTGAAAATGAGCATATGTCCCGGACAATTCATTGGTTTCAAGGCGAATTTAGTCTCATCCACATTCGTGAAATACATATTGTCCTTGTAGTGATCCCAGTGTCCCGATTGCTCCCAAAGCCTTTGATTCATCATCAGCGGTGTCCGTACTTCACTGTAATCCCGCTTCCTTTGCAGATCACGTGCAAAGTCCTCAAGCTCCGTGCGGAGTGTCATCCCTTTTGGAAGATAGAATGGCATGCCCGGCGCTTCCTCCGAAAACATAAACAATTGAAGCTCTTTACCCAGCTTGCGATGATCACGTTTTTTGGCTTCCTCCAACAAATGCAGATGCTCCTCCAGTTCGGACTTTTTCGGAAAGGAAGTTCCATAAATGCGCTGCAGCATCTTATTGTTAGAGTCTCCCCGCCAATACGCTCCGGCTACATTTAAGAGCTTGAATGCTTTAATGCGGCCAGTGGAAGGAAGATGCGGCCCTCTGCATAGATCGGAAAATTCTCCTTGATCATACATCGTAATAATGGAATCCTGCGGTAAGTCACAGATGAGCTCAAGCTTTAAATATTCACCAAGCTCACTGAAAATGGAGATCGCCTCTTCACGTCCAACGACGCGCCGGTTAATCGGCAGATTCTCTTGGACCACTTTTCCCATTTCTTTTTCAATAGCGGCAAGATCCTCAGTAGAAAGCGGTTTTTCAATATCGATATCATAGTAAAAGCCATCTTCAATTACGGGACCGATCGCAAGCTTGACTGCCCCTTCGCCATATAAGCGTTTGATAGCCTGTGCCATAACATGTGCAGTCGTATGTCTATATATTTCCAGCCCTTCCGCGCTGTCTAATGTAATAATCTCGATTTGACAGTCCTGCTCAATCATGTGGCTTAAATCAACGGTTTTGCCGTTCACTCTTCCTGCTAGCGCATTTTTTCTCAAACCACTGCTAATCGATTGAGCCACTTGTTCAATTGTGGTGCCCCTCTCATACCCCTTAATAGTTCCGTCCGACAAAGTTACATTGATTTCCATGATTCAGCCTCCATTTCGAATAATTTGATTAGATTTGCGGTTGCGCCTCACCTGATCACAGAAGTTAGGCGCAGTAGAGCTATTTTTGAACGCAAAAAAACGCATTTCATCCCAGAAAGGGACGAGTGCGTTCAGCTCGTGGTTCCACCCTAATTCGACCTACAAGTAGTCATTGCTTGGCAATCGCCATAGCATGCCTAAAATAGGTCCTTATTAGTATCCGATATCGGGGATAAGACGGTGCCGAATACTGCCGCTCCAATGTAGATAACGGGTTCAACGCCACGGCTGCAAAGGGGTAATTTCACAACGGATTTCGGAAGAAGCTTTCAGCAAGCGCTTCTCTCTCTGGACCGTTCCAATTGGAAATCATGTCTTTGGTCAATGCCTTATTTAGATTACTGTGCTTATATTACATATGTGAATAAGGAAAAGTCAAGTGGAATTTTCAAAATATATTTTTCAACCTTCTCCCAAATGCTTCCTTACGATACGCTCAATATTTTGTAAATGCTGCTTCATTCGCTCGGCTGCAAGCTCGGAATTACCCTGCACAATCGCTTGAAATATCGCGGAGTGCTCCAAGTACAGCCGCTCCGCAACAGCGGTGCTCGCATATAACTCGACCCGTCTAATATCATGAATCGCTGTTTCGATATGATTCATAATGGATTCGAATAAGCGCACCATAATAGAGTTATGGGTCGATCTGGCAAGCGTTAGATGAAATTGGATATCTAATCTCTCGCCTTCTGTTTCATCACCGACACACCGCTCCATCTCGTCAATTAAGCCTCGAAGAATACTTAGATCCTCTTCCGTTCTCTTATCTGCAGCAATAGCAGCGCTTGATACCTCAAGCGATTCACGAGCCTCTAACAGCTCCAGCAGCGTTTCACGATTAACACGCAGAGATTGCAATTCCGGCAGCTCCACCTCTAGCGGGATACTGCGAATAACACGACAGCCGCCGCCTTGACGAATTTCGATCATTCCCATAGCCTTCAATGCGCTTAGCGCCTCTCGGGTCGTAGATCGTCCGACACCAAATTGCTCGGACATTTCCTTCGTTGATGGCAGCTTATCTCCCACCTTCAGCTTTCCGTCTACAATCAGACGTTTGATCTGCTCCGTAATTTCCTCATAATGATTCCGTTTGGACAGCTTCACCACATCTAGCGGCGGCATAGCGGTTCACCTCCCGTAAATAATAGTTAGCCGACCAACAGCGCATAAACAATACCTGGGCCATGAACGCCTATTGTCAGATCATTCTCAATATCGGAGGAACGGCTAGGTCCAGTTATAAAATGAATCCCAGCAGGCAAAGCTTCTCTTCCTGCTTCATCGAACGTGGTGAGCACCTCTCCCAGCTTCGTTGTCAACCGATCGATGGGGATGATAATGATCAATACGGTTGGAAGCAGGCTTACAGAACGCCCTTTATTCTCTGCTGACAATACCGTCACAGAACCTGTATAGGCTACCGCATGATCTGCCATTACGATTCCGAAATCTGCCTCCGCTGCACGCGCTCTCCAGTATTGCTCGGAATCAGTGTTCCATACCGAAACCTTGGCATCGCTAAGCGATCCTTCCAAATCCAAAGCATCCAGCTCCGGCTGATTTTGACGCACAACATATTTGGCACTCATCTCTTCCGCTTTCCCGACGATAAAGGATTTCGCTTCCTCCATCGTTTGCAAGCGAGCTACATGACCGCCTACCGATAGAAAGTTATCGGTAAACCCTTTTATACGCTCTTCCTCGGTCCATTGAAACTCCTTCCAGAAATCAGGAGCGCCGCGGTACGGATGCTGCGGCTTCTCCATCATTCTCGGATGTCTAAGCTTCGCTGCAATGTCATTCATAAAAAGCTCCTGCTTAGCGCGTGATTCCGACTCCAGCTTCTCTAGCCACTGTTGATGCGTATCAGCCATGACCGTGTCCTCCCTTGCCATGTTTCTCTTCCAGCTCACGCTTCTTCACAATCTCTTCCATCCGATTTTGCATCGAAGGGTCCATTCCCTTAAGCCCTTGCTTTAGCTCTTGATCCAGTGTAGCCCAGCGATCACGGAAAGATTCCTTCGGCAGGCTAGGCGTTACACGATAGGTGTTCCAGCCCTTCAGCGGCCCAAGCTTCGTCTTGATGACCCCGCTTCGGACAACAAGCTTTTGTCCAAGCTTGCCAAGACGAAGGACGCCTCCAAGGCGCGAGGAGTTGCCCATAATGGTGGCAAAGCCTTGCATACCAATGGATTCGATTTTACTGCCATTACCGCTCTCGACCTTGCGACGGCGCAAATAAACAAGCATGTCATGCAGTGGTATTTTGACCGGACAAGCTTCATAACAAGCACCGCATAGGCTGGAAGCATTGGCAACATCATCCCATTCCGCGATGTTTTTGTTTAGTGACGGCGTTAGTACTGCTCCAATTGGTCCGCTGTACGTACTTCCGTATGCATGACCGCCAATATGGCGATATACTGGGCAAGCGTTAAGACATGCTCCGCATCGAATGCAATTCAGCAGCTCTTGAAACTCAGGATCACCTAGCTGAAGCGAACGACCATTGTCGATAATGATAATATGCATTTCATCAGGTCCATCCGCATCCTTCTCCCTGCGCGGACCGGTAATTCCGGACATATACATCGTCAGCTTCTGCCCTGTCGCTGAGCGCGGCAGCAGCGTAGCCATTACTTCAAGATCCTCCCACGATGGGATGATCCGCTCCATACCCATCAGAGTAATCTGTGTTTTCGGTACCGTCGTAACCATACGGGCATTGCCTTCATTTTCGAATAATACCATCGATCCTGTCTCCGCAATGGCAAAGTTGCAGCCGGTCATGCCAATTTCTGCCTCCAGAAACTTCTCACGCAGCTTTTTGCGGACAAAACCAGCAAGCGCGGTCGTATCAGGCGGGAGTGTATAGCCAGCTTCCTTAGACAGCAAGTCGGCAATTTGATATCGGTTTTTGTGAATGGCTGGAATAACAATATGAGACGGCATTTCGCCAGCTAATTGAATGATATATTCACCAAGATCCGTTTCCACCGCTTCTACGCCGATTGATTCAAGCGCATGATTAAGATGGAGCTCCTCAGATACCATAGACTTTGATTTAACGACAGACTTCGCACCCGCATGCTCTGCAATATCCAAAGTCAGCTTTACAGCTTCCTCAGCTGTATTTGCAAAATGGACATGCACGCCGTTTGCCCGCGCATTATTCACGAATAAGTTCAAATAATAATCGAGATGAGCGATCGTATGCAGACGAATTTGTCTGCCGCGCTCACGCCACTCCTCCCAGTTTCCGTGCTCTTCCGTTGCTTTTTTCTTGCCGTTGCGCAGACGCTCCGTTGTAAAACGAACCGCTTTACGCAAAAACTCGTCATTCAGAGCAAGATCTGCTCTTGCTTTGACAGTCGCTCCTTTTTTTGAACCTGTTGCCATCGTTATTTCACCCCTTCGTATAACAGTTCTGCCAAATGCATAACCCGAACGGGCTCATTTCGGTAGCGCAGATTTCCAGCAATATTAAGCAGGCATGCCATGTCGAGTCCAACTAGAACTTCCGCTTCCGACTCTAGAACGTGATCAACCTTCTCCGATACCATTGCACCAGATATATCAGCCATCTTCACCGCGAAGGTACCGCCAAAGCCGCAGCAATCCTCTGCAAATGGCAGCGGTACAAGCTCCAGCCCCTTCACATTCCCAAGCAATGCAATCGGCTCATCCTTTACACCTAAAATTCGGCTGCCGTGGCAGGATGGGTGGTACGTAACCTTATGTGGAAAAGTAGCTCCAACATCGGTCACACCAAGCACCTGTACGAGAAATTGCGTGAACTCATATGATTTGCTCTGAAGCTTAATGGCTCGCTTGAGCATAACAGGATCATCTTGAAACAGCTTCGGATAGTGATGAATCATACCTGTACAGGAACCAGACGGTGAAATAACGAAGTCACAATCCTCAAACGCATCCAAAATTGTTTTAGCGGAATCTCTTGCTTCCTGCCAATAGCCGCTGTTAAAAGCAGGCTGACCGCAGCAGGTTTGCACAGTTGGAAATTGCAGCGTAACGCCGTATTGAGCCAGCAAGCGTACCATTGCTTCTCCGACACGAGGGAACAGCGCATCACTCAAACAAGTAATAAATAATGAAACCTTCATTCCCGCACCCCTCTCAAAATGACTATACATAAGGATTAATTTTATCAGGTTGTCAGACAAGTTAAACAAAAAAAGCTCTTGTTACATTCCTATGCTATGAGAGAAGCGCTGGGCTCAAGTAGAAGCACAGCGCCATTCCCTTTCTATACTGTAGTTACTGCAATTTGTTTCTCTTTCAGATCGGAAAGCAGCTCTGCTGACAAGCGTCTGTCTGTAATAATGGCATGAACATCACGTATTTCTGCAACATGCGTGAATGCTTGAATCCCAAATTTACTGGAGTCAGCAAGTAGAATAACTTGATCTGACATGCCCACCATTTTGTGCTTGATGCGTGCTTGCAGCTCATTTGACTCACTTATGCCGCGATCAAGATGAACGCCCTTGCATGAGAGAAACGCTTTGTCTACATGATACGCATCCAGCGAACGCTCTGCTAACGGCCCGACATAGGACAATGAGCGAGAAGCAAGTATACCGCCGGTTGAGATGACCTCAATCTTCTCTTTGCTGCTGAGCTCCATTGCTACTTTAATGGAATTCGTCAGTACGGTCAGCGGAATATCCGGCATGCTTGCTGCCATATACCAAGCTGTCGTGCTCGCATCAAGCAGGATGCGATCCTTCGGTTGAATAAGCTTGATCGCTTCCGCAGCAATCCGCTTCTTCTCCTCGGCATGGGTAATCTCACGCTCGAAATAAGGAATTTCCGGCTGCTGATCCTTTACGCTAACCGCACCGCCATGGGAGCGGCGCAAGCGTCCAGCTTGTTCCAAGCGGTCGAGGTCGCGTCGAATCGTTTCCTCGGTTACTTGACATAGCTCGCTTAGCTCCGTTACACGGATACTGCCTCTCTCATTGACTAGCTGTACAATTTTATCGTATCGTTCCGCAACCAGCATAACTTACCTCTTCCTAACCTATATTTGTATTCGCTATTTAAGCGATTTCTGTTTTCTCTTTGAATAAGCTGTAGGCCGTTTCCCAATCCTCTGCCTTCTTGGGTTCGTATACTTCCACCGGAAAAGACTTGCGTATGACTTGGCGGGCCTCCCATATATCAGCAAGCTTACCCCCTGCAATCCACTGTACGGCCATATTACCGATGGCGCTTCCTTCAACAGGTCCTGCCCATACCGGCTTGCCGATTGCATTCGCAGTCCACTGACAAAGCAGTGTATTCTGAATACCTCCGCCAACCATATGCAGTCCATTAAAGGATTGACCAGATAGTTGCTCTGTAAGCTCAAGCACATAACGATATTTTAAAGCGAGGCTCTCCAGTATGCAACGTACGACCGAGCCTGCATCCTGCCCCATGCTCTGCCCCGTGCGCTCACCGTATTCGGCAATCCGTGCAGGCATATCACCGGGATGAAGGAATAATGGATGATCAGGATCAATAAATGCTGCGAAGGGCTTTGCCTCTCCAGCCAGCTTAACTAATTCGGGAAACGTATAGGATATTCCTGCTCGCTCCCACGAACGTCTGCATTCCTGCAAGATCCATAATCCCATAATGTTTTTCAACAATCGATAAGTACCGTAAGCGCCGCCCTCATTTGTAAAGTTCAGCTCTTGAGCCAGCTCATTAATGATTGGCTCACCGACCTCAGTCCCCATAAGTGACCAAGTGCCGCAGCTTAGGTAAGCGAATGAGCGATCAAGCGCCGGTACCGCTGCTACAGCCGAACCTGTATCATGCTCGGCAACCGCATAGACGGGCACAGATTCAATATCCAGCTCCTTGCATATGGAAGAACGCAGCTGGCCAACTTTTGCCCCCGGCTGAACGACCTCGCAGAACAATTCAGGAGAAATGCCGATCGCTTCAATAAGCTTCTCATCCCAGCCCTCAGTAACAGGATTGTACAGCTGCGTCGTCGTCGCATTGGAAAACTCATTAAACATTTCCCCAGTCAGGAAATAACGAAGCAAATCCGGAATCATGAGAAAATGTTTCGCATCCCGCAATAACGGCGAGTTAGCCCGCTTCATTGCAGCAAGCTGATAAATGGTATTAAACGACAGGAATTGAATACCTGTCTGTTTAAAAATAGAAGCCGCCGACAGCTCCTCCATGACCGATTCCATAACGCCATCCGTATGATGATCACGATAATGATAAGGATTGCCGAGCAGCTCTCCATTGCTTCCAATTAGTCCGAAATCAACCGCCCATGAATCAATAGCGATACTCTCTAATTGAATACCGCGATGCTTTGCCTTCAGCAAACCTTGCTTAAGCTCATGAAGCAGCCGCAAAATATCCCATTGAAGCCGGTCACCAACCGCTACCGGATCATTCGAGAAACGGTGCAGCTCCTCAACCTCAATCTTTCCTTCATTCAGTCGGCCGAGCAGCGCTCTTCCGCTGCTCGCTCCAAGATCAAATGCGAGGATGGTCACCAGCTGGCACCGCCCTTGCCTCTCACCAATATGTCTTTGCCATAACTGCTGTTCAAGTAAGCTTTCATAGGATCAAGCGGCAAGCCCTGTTCTTCACGAATAGCGTGCAACAGCGGTGTCACATCGAATTCGAAAGCGCGACGAACGGCATCCTCAGCTCCAAGCACATCATTGCGCCCAGCCGCTTCTTCCACTTCCTCATGGTTAATGAGTAGCGCCTTCGCGTATTGTGTTTGCACATTCAATACCGAACGCAGCATAGCAGGGATTTTTTGCTCGATATTATGGGATTGATCAATCATATACGTAATATTTTCAACATTTTGACGAATAGCGGCATCCGTGTCGCCTGCTGCATTCAAAATTTGATAGAAAATTAGGAATAGCTCATATGGATTAACAGAACCGACAATGAGATCATCGTCAGCATATTTGCGGCTGTTGAAGTGGAAGCCGCCTAGACGTTTCTCATCAATCAGATAAGCGACAATATGCTCAATGTTAGCACCTGGCAGATGATGGCCTGTATCAACAAGTACTTCCGCCTGAGGTCCAAGCTTCTGAGCCAAATTATAAGCCATTCCCCAGTCTGCTAGATCCGTATGGTAGAATGCAGGCTCAAAGCATTTGTATTCAATAAGCATCCGCATATCTGGTGTCATCGCACGATACATTTCAGCTAGAGCTTCATTCATCCATGCTTTACGCTTCCGAATATGCCCTTGTCCCGGGTAGTTTGTGCCGTCAGCAAACCACAGGCTAAATTCTTTCGAGCCTGTTTCTTTCGCAATATCAACACACTCTAGCAAATGGTTAGTCGCTTTGCGGCGAATAGCAGCATCTGCATTGGTCACACTTCCAAGCATATAATCCTCATCTTGGAACAAGTTAGGATTAACAGCACCAATCGTTAGTCCAAGACTTTCAGCATGCGATTTGAGCTTGCTGTAATCCTCAACCTTATCCCAAGGAATATGAATAGCTACCGAAGGCGCAATACCTGTCAGGCTGTGTACTTGTGCTGCATCATCGAATTTCTCGAACGGATTGCGAGGAACGCCCTCTTTCTGGAACACTTTAAATCGCGTGCCTGAGTCACCGTAACCCCATGAAGGCGTTTCGATTTTGAGCGCTTTCAGTTTAGCTTTCACATCTTCTAGATTAATGCCCCTTGCCTTCTGCTGCTCCTCAAATAACTCATAAGCGCGGTCTGTCATGAATGTACACCCTTTCATAAATAGATATTCATTATTTAATTGGAAAAGCCATCGTTGACATAAGCGTATTTTCCGCTTGTGTCGAATCGAGTCTGCTGTATTGGACAATAATTGGAATATGGCTTTGCACCTCGATGGCGTAAGGAACGCCAATCGGAATTGGCGCCCCTTCCTTCATCAAAGAGCTGGTACGAATATGCTTGGTACGTCTGCCCGGTACGGCAACGAGAATATTTTCCATAGGATCGCGATCTTCAAAATAAATCGTGAAATGAATAAGTGCTTCTTCAGAGGAGCAATTCAGCACACATACCGATTCATGGCTGGTAAGTGCTCCTGTGCTATCCGGAGGAATAAAGCCGTCCGGTATGAACCAATTCTTCTCTCCTCTAGCTTGAAACATCTCGTATCCTCCTTAGCGCGTGAACGCTGCCGGCACACCGCCGTCGATAGTAAGCATGCAGCCAGTCGTTTTGTCTGATTTGGATGATGCGAAAAATGCAATGCCTTCCGCAATATCACGCGGGTAGATGTTGACGAGCAAAGTCGTACGTTTACGGTAATGCTCTTCCAGTTGATCCGGCTCAATTCCGTAAGCTGCTGCACGCTCATTACGCCAGCTTCCGTTCCAAATCGCAGATCCTTGAAGAATAGCATCTGGCAGGATCGTATTGACACGAATGCCGAATTCGCCTCCTTCTGCTGCGATACAACGTGCCAAATGAGCTTCAAGTGCTTTAACAGAGCTATAAGCAGAAGCGCTTTTGCCTGCGTACACGGAGTTTTTCGAACCGATAAACACCATGTTGCCGCCAATGCTTTGCTGCTTCATCATTTTGAATGCTTCACGGGCAACTAGGAAGTAGCCTGTTCCAAGTACATTCATGTTCAGGTTCCATTCTTTGAGCGTTGTTTCATCGAATGGACTAGACGTTGCAAGACCTGCATTATTGACGATAATGTCAACACCGCCATATGTCAAAGCCGTTTTCGCATAGGCTTCAATGATCTGCTCCTCAGATGTTACATCCATTTTCACTGCTATTGCACGGGATTCACCGAATTGAGCATTGATTTCGTCCGCAACTTTTTGCGCACCTTCAAGGTTAAGATCAGCTAGCACGACATGTGCGCCTTCCGATACTAAACGACGTGCCGTTTCGCTGCCGATACCGCCTGCTCCGCCAGTAATGAAGGCAATTTTGCGGGAAAACTCGGTTTCAGCCGGTGCAAGAGACAATTTGTAAAGCTCGAGCGGCCAGTACTCAACGTTGTATGACTCATTTTCGCTTAGCGATACAAAATCTCCAAGTGCAGTTGCTCCGCGCATAACTGCGATTGCACGGTGATAAAGCGCACCGCTCACTCCTGCCATAGCCCAGCTCTTGCCTGTGTTGATCATCCCGATACCTGGGATAAGGATAACGCGCGGCGCTGCTTCAAACATAACGTCGCCTTCGTTTTTGTTGCGGTCAAAGTATGCTTTATATTGTTCTTTGTAAGCAGCGATTCCTGCTGTTAATTTCTGTTTCAAACCTTCAATATCCTCTGCATTAGGTGTCCAGTCAATAAATAAAGGAACAACTTTCGTATGCACGAGGTGATCCGGACAAGCCGCTCCGACTTGAGACAATTTCGGTGAATCTTGTCCACTAACGAATGCAAGCACGTCTGCTTCGTCATCAAAAGTCAAAATCATTTTCTTCGCGTCGCTTACTGCACCGCGAATAGTTGGCATCACACTTGCCGCAACGCTTCTGCGAACGTCAGCGTCAAGCACCTCATATTTTACACCGCCAAACAATGATGCTTCATCAAAACGAGATTCGATAAATGCTTCCGCTTCAGAAATGATTTTAATCGTCTGCGCGTAGCACTCCTCGGATGTTTCTCCCCAAGTTACAAGACCATGCTTCTCCATAAGCACAAGCTCAGCATTCGGGTTAGCAAGTACGCCTTCAGCAATCATTTTCGACAAGTTAAAGCCGGGACGCACATAAGGAACCCATACGAAACGGTCGCCGAAAATTTCTTTCGCCAGCGCTTTGCCGTTGTCTGCGCAGCACAAGCTAATAATAGAATCGGGATGCGTATGATCCACGTGTTTAAATGGAAGGAAAGCATGCAATAGCGTTTCGATGGAAGCGCGCGGGTGCTTGGAATCAATCATACAATTAACGAGGTAAGCAACCATTTCTTCATCCGGCATTTCAGAACGCTCGAACAGGGGACGAATGTCATCCATACGCAAGCCAGTAAAATTACCCGCTTTCATCGACGCTAGATCAGAGCCGCTGCCCTTCACGTACATAACTTCTACGTCACGACCGCGGAAGTCCTTCACGACTGTTTTGCTGGAAGTGTTACCGCCGCCAAAATTACATACGCGACGATCCGCGCCAATAATGTTAGAGCGATATACAAGCTCAGCTAGACCGTTTTCTAGCTGTGATGCTTTTTCGTTTTCCCATAAACTTTGTACCATGGATATACCTCCGAATAATGTATTGTTTTATGTTTGAATTGATCTTAACATATTTGTTTATTTTTGAATATATGAATTTCAAACAAAAACGGAAATATATTTGTTCTACTAAATAGAAACAAACATGAATGGGGGATCTGAAATCTTTGATAGCTTTGGAAATCTGTGATTTAGCTTTTATATCTATTAAATTTGCTAGTATCATATTTTGAAATTAATTAACTAAATTCGCAGAAATACCACGCGTTAGTTGCAAATATTGAAACTATTGGACTGATTAACTCTTACGCCAACCTCTTTCAAAGTGAATAGTTTCAACAAATGACTTTATCCACTTTAAAAAAACAAATAAATCAGATTTAGTTTCAATAAGTGAAACAAAAAAACACTCTATACTAACCCCCGTCGCTTCAGCTCTTTAATGTAAAGCCCCATATCCGAAGAACACATTGAACTTATACCCCCACTAACATAGCCTTTGTATTTAGCATTTAAGTTGCTTTACCGTAATGCTTCCTCTCATCTAGTCACAGTGAAGATGAAGACATTGGTTACTTGGTGGTAGACGGCGACTTGGCGGGTGTTTGTTTCTTTGGTTTGGTGGGTTTATTGGTGACTTTCGTGGCGAGTGGTTGCTTGAGTCCTTGACTACTGCTTTCGAGGAGCTTGGAGCTTGGTTTGCTTGGTTTGCTTGGTTTGCTTGGTTTGCTTGGTTTGCTTCGTTTGTTGGGTTTGTTGGTCGTGATGACTTTCGTGGGGAGTTGCTCCTCCGGTTGGGAGACTACTGCTTTCGTGGCGAGTGTTTGCTTGAGTCCATGACTACTACTTTCAAGGAGTATGGTTGCTTAAGTCGGTGACTGTTACTTTCATGGCAGATGATTCTTTAAGTCGGTTACATTAAATGAAACTAAATAACACTCTACACTAAACCCGCGCCGCGTCTGCTCGTTAATGTAAAACCCCGTAATCCGAACACATTGAACTTATACCCCCACTAGCATAGCCTTTATGTTTAGCATTTTAGTTACTTTAAAGTAATGCTTCCTCCCATCTAGTCACAGTGAAGGTTAAGACATTGGTTACTTGGTGGTAGACGTGGGCTTGGGCTGGTGTTTCTTTCTTTGGTTTGTTTGGTTTGGTTTGGTTTGGTTTGGTTTGGTTTGGTTTGGTTGGTTGGGTTGGTTGGGTTGGTTGGGTTGGTTGGGTTGGTTGGTTGGGTTGGTTGGGTTGGTTGGGTTGGTTGGGTTGTGGTGGTCACTTTCGTGGCAGCATGCTCCTTTAGTTGGTGACTGCTGCTTTCCTGGCGGGTCGTTCTTTGAGTCGATGGCTGCTGCTTTCGTGGCGGGTCGTTCTTTGAGTCGGTGGCTGCTGCTTTCTTGGTGGGTAGTTCTTTGAGTCGGTGACTGCTGCTTTCGTGGCGGGTCGTTCCTTGAGTCAGTGGCTGCTGCTTTCGTGGCGGGTCGTTCCTTGAGTCGGTGACTGCTGCTTTCGTGGCAGGTGAGTATTAATAGTGTCATTTACTGAAATTAATTAAGTAATGTCGATGAACTATCGCATGTTAGATGCAGATTTTGAAACTAATGAACTGATTGACATGTACAGCAAGCCATTTTAATGTGATTAGTTTCAATCGATGAATCTAATCACATTAAAAACCAACTGAAATGCGTTTAGTATCAATTAATGAAACTAAACAATACACAAACTAGAACATTTCGTGTTCTAACTTCTAACTTAGATAAACCCACTCTTTTATAGAAGACCCCTCGCTTCTATAGAATAGCCATTTTTTACTGACAACGTAATGTCACGTCGATGTCCTGATTGTAATTGCCGAAGCCTTTGCCGAACAGCGTTACGCCGCCGCAATTTTTTGCGGTTGCGCTGCAGGAGATACGAAATAGGATTTCTTTATCATAGGCGAGCATGAGGTCATCGATTGTAATATCGGACACTCCAATGCCGTCAATAAAGGAGCCTTGGCGGTTAATACGTATCATCTTCATCAGCCCATGCTGAATGTTTTTATGCCACCACTCAGGCGTATACAAGCCGCGCGTGCTGCCGAAGCTTCCTGGGTACGTCCAAGTTCCGATTCCGACACCATTTAGTGAGAAGTTAATATCAGAGGGCAAATGATCAACCGTGCAAGGTGTCTCCGAGCAGATTTCGAAGGCGATTTCAAGCGACTCCGGTTTTTCGTTATTGACCATATAATTCGGAATGCGGTACTCCACGAAGCCTGAACCAAACCATATTACTTTTGCCCCAACATGCTCTGGGTCTGCAAAATACCTCGGATCATCGCACATGCCAATCATTTGCGTATCGGATGCAAGCCCACAGGTAGGTTTTATAGAATAGGAAGAATAATGGCCTACTGGGATGGATACCGCATATCGCTTGATTTCATTCTCATCCTCCACATGTTCACTTTTAAACAGAAGCACCGCGCGTGTAAGCTGCAAATGACAAATTTTCTGCATCCCTCTTATACCTGCTACACTTTCGGAACGTACGATTCCCGCTTCCTCCAGCATATGTATATGCCTCGTTACAATTGGGGATTTTATTTCAAGTGCCGCAGAGAGACTCTTTATATTCATAGGCTCTATACGTAACAATTCGATTATTTTCACTCGCGTTTGCGAGGACAGGCATTCCAGAAACTTCATATTTCGGCTGCTAACTTCGATTTCCATTGCTGCTACCCCTTTTTAATCTTATATCTATATTTGCATTAACAAATTGAATGATTTAATCGCCAACTCATTATATAACTAAAAAGTTAACGTATCAACATTAAACCCCATCAAACTTGACATTTTCGTACGATTTCAATAGAATTATCGGCATATACATAACTTATAAGATATTTAGTTACCTTATTAGTTAACTAAAAACAGGAGGCTACTCATGAACAATTTTCAATTCAAAAATCCGACTCATATCGTTTTTGGTGAAGGAACAGCTGATCAAGTTGGGCAGCTTGCTTCGCAATATGGCAAAACCATTTTACTCGTTTACGGATCTGGCAGCATTAAAAAGACGGGATTGTATGACAAAACCATCAAGCAATTGAATGATGCAGGTCTTACCATCCACGAGCTTCCTAATATTGAACCAAATCCACGCCTATCCACTGTAAAGAAAGGGATTGAAATTTGCCGTACACAAGGCGTAGACTTCATTCTCGCTGTAGGCGGAGGTAGTGTAATCGATGCTTCTAAAGCTATTGCAGCAGGCGTTCCTTATGAAGGAGATGTTTGGGATTTCTTCACCAACAAAGCTGTAATTAAAGCTGCTCTCCCAATCGGAACAATTCTTACGCTTGCCGCTACTGGCTCTGAAATGAACGGCTCCACGGTTGTAACAAATTGGGAAGAAAACTTGAAACGCGGAAGCGGCAGCTCTCTTCTTTATCCTAAATTTTCAATTCTTGATCCAACACTTACTTATTCTGTTCCACGCAACCATACGGTTAATGGCGCCGTGGATATCATGTCCCATGTTTTTGAGCAGTATTTCAGCTTAACGAAAAACACGCCTTTGCAAGAGCGCCTATGCGAATCTATTTTGCAAACCGTCATCGAGAACGTGGAGAACGCTTTGGAAAATCCAGAGCATGCAGCGGCTCGCGCAAATCTAATGTGGTGCGGAACACTTGCACTTAACGGCGGTCTCATCAGCGCTGGAATGGCCAATGACTGGGCTTCACATGGCATCGAGCATGAAGTAAGCGCCATTTATGATATTCCTCATGGTGCAGGTCTAGCTGTTATTTTTCCAAACTGGATGACATATGTTCATGAAGAGCGCATTGATCGTTTCGTACAATATGCAGTTCGAGTGTGGGGAATTAACCCTGAAGGCAAAACAGATAAAGAATTAGCGCTTGCCGGCATCCAAGCAACAAGAGATTTCTTTACGCGTATCGGCGCTGAGTCTCGTTTGGCAGACTTTGAGATTGGCAGTGATAAGCTGGATCGGATGGCTGAGGAAGCTGTTCGGTACGGTGCAATCGGATCTTTCAAACGTTTAGAAAAAGCAGATGTGAAAGCTATTTTAGAGTTATCACTATAAATTCATTGGAGGTCTATCAAATGAATCATGCTTTTACAGAGTCAACCGTATTAAGTAATGGTGTAAAAATGCCTTGGTTAGGCTTAGGCGTGTGGAAAGTAAAGGATGACGGCGAAGCGGAAAACATCGTAACTGCCGCTATTCAAGAGGGTTATAGAAGTATTGATACGGCAGCAGCATACAAGAATGAAGCAGGTGTTGGGGCGGGAATTCGCAATAGCGGCATTCCTCGTGATGAAATCTTTATTACGACAAAAATTTGGAATGGCGACCAAGGCTATGAAAGCACGCTAAAAGCTTATGAAGACAGCAGACAAAAGCTAGGTGTTGATGTCGTTGATCTTCTACTCATACACTGGCCTGTTAAAGGCAAATATATCGAAACTTGGCGTGCATTGGAGAAGCTCTATAAAGAAGGCAGTGTTCGGGCTATCGGTGTAAGCAACTTCCAAATCCATCATCTGCAAGACATCTTTGAGTCCGGAGAAATTATTCCAATGGTTAATCAGGTGGAATATCATCCCCTTCTGACTCAACAGAAGCTGCTAAATTTCAATAAGAATAATCGTATACAGCAAGTGGCTTGGAGTCCGCTTATGCAAGGAAATCTTGATCATAGCGTCCTAGCAGACATCGGCGCGAAGTATGGTAAATCATCCGCACAGGTTGTCCTGCGTTGGGACCTCCAAAATGGCGTAGTTACCATTCCAAAAACAATTAACCCCGTTCGATTGAAGGAGAATTCAGATATTTTCGACTTCACTCTTACTCCAGAAGATATGTCTCAAATCACTGCTCTCAATCGTGATCAACGTTTTGGACCAGACCCTGACAATTTTAATTTTTAATACACTTATCTAATAAAAGGCAGTCCTTCAAGTAGAACGTTCTACTTGAGGACTGCCTTTTGCATATCTTCTTCATTTAGCATCACAGAATAAATTCAAACTACTAAATGATGGCTGAGGTTTTATTATCATAGCCTATTTAATTTCCACTCATTGCAGTCATCTAAACGGCGTTATACGCTGAAAGAAGCGTATAGCGGTTAGGTCTAATATGATGAGCTTCTTGCAGACTTCTCATCAATAGCTCCCCATCAACACCTAGTTCCTCAGTTGTTGTCGGACCGCCAACAAGCTGCAGCCAATTGCGAATCTCTCTCTCAGTAGGAAGCGCTGCTATGGCTTCACGCACATTCTCAGGGTTAGCCGTAAAAGCAAGACCGCCCTCCTCCATGGCAAGACGATGATAGAGCTTGGATATTTCCGCGCAAGCTACGCCGACCTTAGCTCCATGAAGCAGCTGTCGATTGCCTAGACGGATATATTCCATTTCCCAATAATGGGATAGATGATGCTCGGCACCTGATGCTGAATGCGACTGGCCGAATAGAAGCATAGCTAAACCCGATTCAATTAATGCTTCTATAAGAATGCGGATGCCTTCCTGATCACGCTTTGCAATCAGCTCAATATTGTCCACGCATTTTTGAAGCGCGACACGTGTAATTTCAGCAACCTCTTCCGAATAGGGCTCGCCCCCCTCTAACTGTCCAAAGCTCCAGTCAAACAGCGATGTGTATTTGCCTAACATGTCGCCAAATCCAGCAGCTACCATAGCAGAAGGAGCCTTCGCTAGAATATCTAAGTCTGCAAATATAGCATCTGGTCCAATTGCTGCAATTGTCGTCTTCTCTCCACGAAGAATGATCGGAGCTCCCTTTGAATTAAAGCCATCAACGGACGGTGCAGTAGGCACGGACACGAATGGAATTCCAGCTGTATAAGCTGCATATCTGGAAATATCATGTATCGTACCGGAGCCTGCGGCAACGACAACCTCTGCTTTTCGCAGCTGAATATCTAGCAAGAGCTGAACGATTGAGGCTTCATCCGCAATGACATCGCCTTGAAGATCAGGCTTGATAAGCGTCGTATGCGTTTTTATACCGAGAGCTGAAATAGCTTCCTCCAGTAACTTCCCTGCTATATGATAGGTAGTCGCGTCTGCCGCTATAATTACTCGATTATACTTTTGTTCCTTCAAATAGGGAGCAACCTCATTAATAGCACCCGCCTCAACAATAAGAGGATTAATTTCAATAGAACGAAGAGTCTCTTCGTCGAACCCAGCAGCCAGTTGTTTTACCTTATTGATAAGTGTTGACATAAGATACACCTCTTTCCTTATTTTCAGTTATCCTTTATTTTGCTCCTGCGATGCACAGCTTGTCAATAAACGAGAACCATTAGAGTAATCTGCTTACCCCTCGTTCATAAAATCAGCGATCAATACTTTACGCCCTAGCTTCGCGCTCTCAAGGGCAGCCAGCACCATAGCCATACTGTAAATATTATCGCTGCAATCTGTTTCAGGCTTGCGGCCTTTCTGAAGAGAATCGAACATCTCTTCAAGACAGCCATGATGACCTGTTTTAGCCATAACCGGCAGTTGAGCGTCTACTCGCTCTTGGTCACGAATAAACTTGCCCGTTTGATCGCCAGCCGCTACGTATTCTGCATAGATCTCATCATGTCCATTCCAAATGGCCGTTCCCTTCTCACCTGTCACACGCCATGATGCCTCCCAAGAGGTAGGCGCGCCTTCTGCGCACCATGAGCCGCGATAGTTGAATACAGAACCGTCCGACATTTCATAAATACAAATTGCCATTGCGTTGCCCTCATACCAAGATCCTGGTGGGTTAAATTCCTGACAGTAGACGGACACCGGATTAGCATTAATGATAAATCTTGCTTGATCAAACGTATGAATGGCCATATCCAGCAAAAGCGGGCTCTCCATCAGATCGCGAAAACCTCCAAAATGAGCGCCAAGAAAAAAATCTGCCCCAACAAAACCCGGTTTCCCAATGTTGCCCTCCGCAATAAGCTCGCGATATGCACGAATGCGAGGGTCAAAACGGCGATTTTGCATGACGGCATGTGTCTTTCCCGTCTCTTGAGCCATTCTTACAATATCCTTGCATTCATTCATCGATTCCGCAAGCGGCTTCTCGCCAAATACATGACAGCCGAGCTCTAATGCAGCTTTGCTTATGCTGTAATGACTAGCTGGAATCGTGACATCAAATACAATTGTCGCTCCAGTTTCTGCAATGGCTTCTTTAATATCCGTGAAAACCGGACAAGCAAGCTCCTTACGGAGAGCCATTGCCTCCGCAAACTCTTTTTTGATATCGACAAGACCCACGATTTCGGTATCATCCCTGCCCTTTGCATAATCTACCCATACGTTAGCCATGCCTCCGCATCCCGCGATTACTACTCGATGCTTAATTGTCATTATGAATGAACCTCGCTTTCGATTGTTTTTTATACGGGATTTGGAATAAAGTCTCCGCCACGGCAACGTTTCAAGTAGTTCAAGGCATGTACCTGACCGGTCATCTCCAGCTCGTCTTTATATACGGGATCATGCCAGCCTTCAATATCAATCGTTCCTTTGTAGCCGTTTTGTCTCAAAATCGTAATAATGTCAGACCAATTGCTGTCGCCAAAGCCTGGTGTACGATGCCACACAAAAGGTTTCGGACCGTGAACACCATGCTCCTTAACAACATCCCAAGCAATCGTTGCATCCTTGCCATGTACATGAAAAACTTTATTCGCCCATTTACGCAGCTGCGGTATGGGATCAATAAGGCTAACCATTTGATGGCACGGCTCCCACTCTAGGCCAATATTATCCTCTGGTACTGCATCGAACATTAGCTCCCAAGCTGTCGGATTATGCGCTATATTCCAATCACCAGTTGCCCATGTACCGCCCATATCACAGTTTTCAAAAGCAATGCGTACGCCGCGATCAGCCGCTCTGCGCGTCAGTTCACCGAATACCTCTTTGAATCTTGGAATCGATTCGTCAATAGGCTGCCCAGTCAAACGTCCTGTGAAACCGGATACAATATCAGCTCCAAACAAATGAGCATTGTCGATCAGACGTTCCCAGCTTCTCAACGTATCCGCATTATCTCCCTCGCCTGTTAGCGGGTTCCCAAACACACTGACTGCTGGTACGACGAAATCATGCTCATCAGCCAGTGCTCGTACTCGCTTCGATAATTCTTCTAGATCTGTGTTTCCAGTCGTCTGCCAAAAGGTCAAATTAAAGGATTCAAATCCATGTCCCACGATTTGTGGAATAACCTTATCCGCATTTCCTCCACCTACAAGTGTTCCAATTCTCAAATTATTATTCATCCTTGTATATCACTCCAATATTGGCTTATAGTAATCGTAACAACTCCATTATAACTAGGAGTTTTGGGGATTACCCTAACCAATCTTGTGCAATACTAGTCTAATCTTGTGGTGGTGAAAACGCAGATGACTTATCCAAGAGAGCTCTGGGAAAATACTCGCCTTGAGCATAAAACTTACCCCATTCAACTGTTTCAGAATCATGCCCATGCGGTAAAGCCAAATCAATGCATTCTCTATCTGCATTGGCATGAGCATTTTGAGATTATTTTCATGCGTCAAGGCAGCGGTGTATTCCACATCGACAGTAAGCCTTATGTCGTACATGCAGGTGATGTCATCATCATTCCTGGTGGCGGTTTGCATGTAGGTTACGCCCTAAGTCATGAGGAAATCTTCTTTGATTGCATTGTCCTAAATGCTTCTCTATTTAATGATTGGGTTCATGATCCGGTCCATGCGAAATTTGTTGCCCCTTATTTAGAGGGAAGGCTGCGGTTTCCCGTAAAACCGGCAGAGCAGGATGAAGGATGCGTAAGCTACTATTCTTTGCTAGATGAAGCGATAGCAGAGCTTGCCGCTAAACCGCCCGCTTATCAGCTCGTCGTAAAGTCAAAGCTGCATGCATTTTTCACGTTAATGTCTCGAACTTTTTTGGATCACCCGCATACCGGCAAGCTGACCGAGCCTTATTTCATGAATCGCGATCGCTTTAAACTGCTGATTCAAAGGATTGAATCTAATTTTTGCGAAAAAATAACGATCGAGCAAGCAGCTAAGATGGTCAGCTTAAATCCCTATCATTTCTGCAAGCTGTTCAAAAAGCTGACCGGACGCACCTTCATCGAGTACGTCAACGTTTGCCGTATGAATGAAGCAGAGCGGCTCTTACGCGAAAATAATGATACCATTACGGAAATCGCGGCGAAGGTGGGCTGCGATAACCCAAATTATTTTACTAAGCTGTACAAGCAATACAAGGGAATGACTCCCTCTCAAGCACGTCAAACGTAAATAAGTGGTATGATTAGAGAGGTGATACTTCCCCTTTGGCAACTTTTCTCATCCTATTAGCGTCTAACCTTACAACTATGAATAAAGGAGACTACTAGATGTCTAGTAATCGATTCAAATATATTTACTTAGCTCTATTAACTCTTACCTTGGCGGTTGTCGCTGTCGGCTGCGGAAATGACAACAATAATAAGGAAACGGGTGTGCAATCAACGCCTCTTACAACAACGGAGCCTACCATGACCATTGCACCAACTGATACAAATGAAACAGTTGAAACACCTTCTGTAATAGATCCAACAACTACTAACAAGCCCGAACAGGGGGAATCATCCGAAACTGCAACTGCGACTCCCAAGCCTGCTGGAGGCAAAAATACGAATGCGCCAAACGATACCGCCAAACCTATACATACTGCTGATCCTCAGACTTCAGCAACCAGCAAGCCAGTGACGAACGCAACGACGTCTCCATCGAATAAGCCCGGTGCATCGTCGAAACCTGCTCCAACACCAACAGCGAAGCCCGCTACGGCAAAACCAACCGGAACGCCTGCTATTTTGACACCAAGCTCAAATCCGACAGCTACGCCAAAGCCATCACAGTTTCCTATTGGAACGCCTAATGTTACAGACAAACCAACACCAACGCCAGCTTCCACGCCTGACCCGGTAAAACCGAATACCGATGTCACTACGGAAGCTATTTCTACTAAGATTATTTCAGACATTTCATTAGGCCCGCTTCTGACCGTAGAAGGTGAGAAAATCAAAGAAACCTTTGGCATTGATCCAGAAACACAGCTATCGGAAGGCGTCTTTCATCAGTCTTCGCTCATGATCCAAGCCGCAGAGTTTTCTGTTATTAAATTAAAATCAGATACGCATTACGAAGCAGTATCGGAAGGCTTCAAAAATCGAGCTCTTGATATTCAGAAAATCTTCAAGTCTTATCTGGATGATCAATACGAACTAGCCCAAAACTATCAAATCATTCGAAACGGTGACTACGTTCTCTTCTCCATATCTCCAGATCAGAAGAAACTAGCAGACCTCTTTCATAGCTTCTTCACTAAATAATATAAAACACTATTGGAATTCCTGAAATTTCCTTTATACTAGATAAAATTGTATATGAGGAGATGAGCAATGTGGCTATATTACAAACGGATCGTCTTATTCTTCGCCAATTAGAAGAAGGTGACGCAGATACGTTGGAGCTTCTAATCAATGACTATGACATTGCTCGCACAACGCTTCATATCCCCTATCCTTATCCAAAGGGATCTGCCATTGCCTTTATTCAACACCGTGCAGAGGTTGCAGAGCGAGGGGACGGTTACTCCTTTGCAATCATCGACAAGGAAAGCCAAGCGTTTATGGGATCAATCGGCTTAAATACGGATAGAAGCAACAATCGTTCTGAGATAGGCTATTGGCTTGCAAAATGCTATTGGAATAGAGGCTTCATCACGGAAAGCGCGAAACGTATTTTACAATATGGCTTTGAAGAGCTTCATTTGAACAAAATTCATGCGGCTGCTATGACGATGAACCCTGCATCCTCGCAAGTCATGAAAAAAATCGGCATGCAGTATGAAGGTACTTTTCGTCAGCAGTTTATCAAATGGGATCAGTACGTAGATATCGAATATTATGGTATTTTACGCCAGGATTACATGAAAACCTCATCCAATCTTGAAACAAAATAAAGAAGGGCTGCTCTAAAGGATCATCAACGATCCATTGGAGCAGCCCTTCTTTGTGCATTCTTTTACAGAAAACTAAACCTTCATCCGCTGGCGTGTGTAGATATCTACATATACAGCAAGGATCAAGATTCCGCCTTTTACGATATATTGCCAAAATGATTCTAGGTTCATCAAGCTCATACCATTATCGAGACTAGCCATGACTAGCGCACCGATGATTGCGCCGACAATCGTACCCGTACCGCCCATTAAGCTTGTACCGCCGATCACACATGCTGCGATAGCATCTAGCTCATAGTTTTGTCCGGAGCTCATTGTCGCTGCGTTCAAGCGCGCAGTAATCACAAGTGCTGCGATGGCAGCCAAAGTATTGCACAAGACGAACACAAGCAAGATGCGGCGTTTAATGTTAATACCGGATAAACGCGCTGCTTCCGCATTTCCCCCAATAGCATAAACCTGACGACCAAAAACCGTATTCCGCGATATGAACGTAAAGATCAACGCTAATACAATGACCATAACGAATGGAACCGGAATGCCCTTGTAGCTATTCATTAAATAAACGAATCCAATAACCAGAGCGCCGATTACGACTAGTCGAAGCACGCTGACAGCAAACGGCTCAACTTCAAATCCGAATTTCGCTCTTGAAGCACGTTTACGCAACACTAAATAACCAGCGACCGCTAGTGCAACTATGCCAAAGATCCAGCCGATAAGATCTCCCACATAGGATTGACCAATAGCCTTCATAGATGGAGTAAGCGGTGCGATCGTTACGCTTCCTGTTGTCCCGAACAAGATACCTCTAAAAATAAGCATCCCGCCTAAGGTGACAATAAACGCCGGTACTGCTCGATACGCAATAATCCAGCCCTGGATAAATCCGATGGCTGCACCGACCCCCAAGGTTGCAAGGATGACAGGAATCGTATTCCACTCATACCATACATTTAGAATAGCCGCTATCCCGCCTGTTAAGCCTACAAGGGAACCAACCGATAAATCGATTTGTCCTGCGACGATGACGAGTACCATCCCAATGGCCAAAATAGATGTAACTGACATTTGTAAAAATAGATTGGATATATTCGTCGGTGATAAAAAACGATCATGCAGCAGCGAAAACAAGGTCCAAATGAACAATAATGCTCCAATCATCGTGTAAGCACGAGCGTCGAATTTCAACCAATTTGGACGCTGCTTTGGTTTTGACTGATTTAATATCGTCTCTTGATTCATGCTCATAACCCTTTTCCTCCTGTTGCCGCCGTCATAATGATTTCCTGTGTTGCCATATCCGCTTGAAATTGCCCCGTACATTTGCCCTCGGCGATAACCATAATCCGATGACTCATACCCAGCAGCTCAGGAAGCTCGGAGGATACGACAATAATGGAAACACCTTGCCGAACTAAATCATTCATTATGTTATAGATCTCAAACTTGGCTCCTACATCAATGCCGCGAGTTGGCTCATCCAAAATAAGAATTTTCGGGTTCGTCATTAACCATTTTCCAAGAACGACCTTCTGTTGATTACCGCCGCTTAAGGTGCCAACGACCGTTTCCACTGAATTTGCTTTAACACGAAGGGATTGTAAATATTGATTTCCTGCCGCAATCTCCTCATTATGACGAAGAACTCCGCCAGAGGATATCGACCTTAGACTTGCAAGACTGACGTTGCATTTCACGTCCATTCCCAGTACGAGTCCATATTTTTTGCGATCCTCTGATACGAGTCCGAGACCTGCTTTAATCGCCTGTCTCGTATTTTCCAGCTTGACGGGCTTGCCATCAATCTCAACCTCTCCATAATGGCGTCCCGCATAAGAACCGAATAAGCTCATGACGAGCTCGGTGCGACCGGCCCCCATTAAACCGGCTATGCCGAGAATTTCTCCTTTACGAAGCTCAAAGGATATGTTGTCGATCACCTTCTTACCCTCTCGCTCCGGGTTCATCACTGTATAATCCTTCACCTTAAGCACGACATCGCCTGGGTTTGCTGCTATACGGGGAAAACGCTCCTTCAGCTCCCGTCCAACCATAAGGGATATGACCTTATCCTCATTCATATCCGATGTTGCGTATGTGCCAATCGTTTGACCGTCTCGCAGCACCGTAACGGTATCTGCAATCGCAAAAACCTCGTTCAGCTTATGGGAGATATAGATGCAGGTTACGCCGCGCATTTTAAACTCACGTAAAATATCAAGTAAAATGTCTACCTCTTGTTCCGTGAGCGCAGCTGTTGGTTCATCCAAAATAAGAATTTGTGCCTTCTTAGATAACGCCTTCGCAATTTCAATCTGCTGTTGCTTGCCAATTCCTAACCCGCCTATAGGCTGCTCAGGATTGACATCATGAAGTCCAACTTCCTTCAGCCAAAACTTGCTTTCGCTAAATACCCGCTCCCAGTTAATAATGCCGAACATTGCCGGCTCCTTGCCCAAAAATAAATTTTCACCTATCGATAATTCCTTAACTAATGCAAGCTCCTGATAAATGATCGCAATGCCTGCATCCTCTGCATCGTTGATCTTCCCAAAGCGCTTCTCTTCCCCATTGATAAGAATTTGTCCATCATAGGAGCCATGCGGATAAAGACCGCTGAGCACCTTCATCAAGGTAGATTTACCAGCACCATTCTCCCCGCATAAGGCGTGAACCTCGCCTTTTTTCACGGAAATGGTCACATCATTAAGCGCCTTCACGCCCGGAAATTGCTTTGTAATATTTCGCATTTCTAGAACAGCCGTCATTAGTTACTCACCTCCGCGAATGGCAAAGAGGGGAAGAGCGTCTAGAAAAACCATCGCTTCTTCCCCTCCTTTTCCAAAAAAGTTATTTCACGTTTTTGTATACGTCTTCTTTAGAATGGAAGCCATCCGCAATAACGGTTGAATCAATATTTGATTTATCTACCGCTACTGGATCAAGAAGAATGGAAGGCACATCTATTTTACCGTTGTTTACAATCTTGTCGGCGCCTACATCTTCACCTTTGGCAAGCTTCACTGCAAGATCAGCAGCTTTCTGAGCCAAATCCTTGATTGGCTTGTATACAGTCATCGTTTGCGTGCCTTCAACGATACGTTGTGCTGCAGCAAGCTCAGCGTCCTGACCGGATACCGGCAATTTACCAGCAAGCCCTTGTGCAGCGAGTGCTTGAATGACACCGCCGGCAGTACCGTCATTCGCTGCGACTACTGCGTCAATTTTATTGTCATTGGCTGTGAGTGCGTTCTCCATATTCGCCAGTGCATTAGCTGGATTCCAATCCTTTGTCCATTGGTCGAATACGACTTGAATGTCACCGCTGTCAATAAGCGGCTGCAAAATATTGAAGGCCCCTTTCTTAAATAAGTGCGCATTGTTATCTGTCTCAGAACCGCCGATGTATACAAACTTTCCTTTTGGAGCCAGCTTAATAATTGCCTCGGCTTGCATTTCGCCTACCTTTTCATTGTCGAAGGAAACATAAAGATCGAGATCGGAATTTTTGATTAAGCGGTCATAAGCAAGGACTTTAATTCCTGCTGCATGAGCCTTCTCAACAATAGCCGCTGTAGCCTCTGCATTATGGGGAACAACTACCAATACATCTACGCCTTGGCTGATCAGATTTTCAGCCTGTGAGATTTGCTTCGCATCGTCACTGTTCGCTGCCTGTACCTCAACCTTCGCGCCAAGCGCTTCAGCGGCTGCGATGAACAAATCACGGTCGCGCTGCCAACGCTCTTCTTGCAGCGTATCCAGCGACAAGCCGATTACGATTTTCTCATCACCCGATTTGACGTTATTCGTCTTGCCTGTCGCTTCTTTGTTGGTTGGCTTTGCATTCCCATTGCCATTACCGCTTGAACATGCAGCCAACACAAGCACCAAAACTAATAATAACGATACCGCCCCGCCTCTAATAAAACGTTTCCCCATTTTCTTCGCTCCCTTATATCTAGAAATGTAACCCCTTACAATGCAAATATATCATGCTGCTACTGGTTGGGAGCGAAGCCATTCCAGCACTCTTTTGCTATCGTCTGCAATTTTTTAAGGCAACAAGCTGCTCTCTTTGTTTTTGCCTAGAATCGCCCTCCGATAGTCAGTTGGTGATGCACCGCTTACTTTTTTGAAAACTTTACTGAAATAGTTCGGATCGTTATAGCCAACCTCAAACGTAATCTGCTTTAGACTTAGCCTAGGATCTCCCATCAGCTTCTTAGCCTTCTCAATTCTGCATTCGGTTAGAAAATCAATATAATTAATGCCCTCTTGCTCCTTGAACATTTTGCTCATATAAAAAGGGCTTAAGCCGATACGTTTTGCCATCCGCTCTAAGGAAATATCCTGCTCGGAATGCTCCATAATATATTGCTTCATCTGTCCTACTGCGTCTGGCTGCAAGTTGTTCTGATGAGAAATGATGCCTTCAATCAGCTTGCTGAGCAACCCTTCTGTTTCCGCACGAAGCTGCTGATAATGCTGCACCTGGAAAGAAAATAACGGCTTCTCCACCTCAAAGCCCATTTCCTGCGCGACTCGGGCAATGATCCATAATCGCTCAAGCACCCATTGACCTGACTGCGTTAATGAAGCATTATTCTGATCATGCAAATCAATTAATTCCATAACGGTCTGGCGTACGATATCCCATTGGCCGAGTCGAATATTATCAACAAATTGCTTTTCCGTTCCCTTATCCTGATAGCCTCCTGCGAATGGCCCCTGTGCTTCCATATCCTCATAGTACCGATGCTTAGCTGGCAGCCCTGTATTTGCTGTTGCGAGCAATGCCTCTTGATAGCTCAGTCTGACTTGGTCCAGCCCGGTATAGGGATGGCCAATGCCAACAAAAAAATCTCCGCCCGCATTGCGTTCTCTAAGGATCAAACATTGCTGCACGAGCAGCGCCGCTTGTGAACGATACGTTTGCCCAGCTTTACGGAACACAATGATCGGGATTTGACGACCAGACATGGCACCAACCCAACCGCTTTCGGTCTGATGCACTTTTGCTTTTATCGCGCAATACAGCGCTTCTGTTGCAGCCTCGATTGGCATAGTAACGAGCATTACAAATGCTTCACTCGTCGCTTCACCGCCAAGAAGATTCATCATGTCATCAATATGCACATCATGAACATGATCGAATAAGAGCTGCGTCACGACATCAGACTCGACGAGCGGCATAACCTTACGAAGTGTATTCACCTCGTTTATTCGTTTCTCCAGCTCACTTCTGAGCACCTCAATTTCCTCTATCACTCTGCCAACCGTCGCTACGATTTCACTCGCCTTGCTCGGTTTGAGCAAATAATCTTTAACTCCCAGCTTCAGTGCCTTTCTGGCATAATCAAATGTATCGTAGGCTGTAACCATAATAAATTTAACCGTTGGCAAAAAAATCGAGATTTGCTCGATCGCTTCTATCCCATTTAATCCCGGCATCTTGATATCCATGAGTATGAGATCGGGCAACCACTCGCCAGCCATCTCAATGGCTCTAGCGCCATTTTTGGCTTGCTCAAATTGACAAGTCGGAAATCCTTTGTGCAAAATAGCTTGCAGACCTTCTCTTTCCACCTGTTCATCATCTACGATTAGTATTTTAAGCATGAATGGCAACGCTCCTCACCATAGGTATTTTAAGGGTTATCTTCGTTCCGAAGTTAGGCGTGCTTTCAATATCAATCACATCATCTTCACCTACAAACAGCCGCAGACGCTTCACGACGTTGCTGAATCCAATCCCCGTTGAATGACCCGTTCCATCTGATACGCCGCTCTCTGTCAACATCCCTTTCACCTTTTCATGCGACATGCCAAGTCCATCATCCTTTATTTCAATCATGACTCGTTCTCCTTCCGCGTAAATGCGAAGTGAGATCGTTCCACCCTCCTCTAGCGGCTCCACAGCATGAATAACAGCATTCTCAATAATAGGCTGCAGCGTTAAGCATGGCAGCTGGAGCTGAAGGCAGCTCTCATCAACCTCTTGTTGAAATCGTAGACGATCTGTAAAGCGCGCGGTTTGAATTTCGATGTACTTCAGTGTGACTGACAGCTCTTCTTCCAGAGTTACTGCTCGGTCAAGACGCCGCAAATTATAACGCAATAATCCGGCGACATTAGCAATAAGATCACTGGTGTCCTCTGAGCCGTCCAAATAGGCTTTTTTTGAAAGTGTATTTAACGTGTTGAATAAGAAGTGGGGGTTAATTTGACTCTGCAGACTAATCAGTTGACTTTCTTTTAGGAGAAGCTTACTTTCCTGCAGTTCTCGCTCGAGCTGAGCTTTCTGCTGAATTTCAGATATGAGATGATTGATGTTAACACGCATCCGGTCGAATGTTTTGGCGAGAAATGATATTTCATCATTAGAATGAATAGCTATTTTATTATCGAACTTACCGCGAGAAAGCTCTCTAGCTGCCATAGTGAGTTCGTTGATAGGCCGCGTAATACTGTGGGAGAACCAATAGGTGTATAACAGAAGCATTAAAGTAATCAGTGAAAACAGCAACAAACCAAGCTGCTTCAACTCTGCGCTTTGTTCAATAATTTTGCGATAAAATGTATCGTACGTGCGAACCTCTTTATCGATTAACGTAATCGTTGTCTCCGCTATATACTTATCGATTCGGGTCGCTTCCTCAAATTTTTCAGTCGACTGCTCCAGCATTTTTTGCTCTAAAAACATAACGGAGAGATCCGCTGACTCCACTAGGCTATCAATCATATTAATATAGCTTGTCAGAGTAAAGGCATTGTCATGATTGCTTAGACTGACGGACTGCAGCTTCGCCAGCATCAATCTTTGTTTGCTCTCATCCAGAGTGTCCCGCTTCAGCGTTGTGGGCTTTTGCAAATAATCATTTAATGCGATGATCGTCTGATGGCTGCGATCTGTTACTTCATTCATTCGTAAATACCGCTGCAAAATATCATTGTACTGCTCCTGTGTTTTTTGGTTGTAATAGGTTAGCACGAACCAAATGGTAGCCATAATAAACAATACAATCGCCGACATCATTAAAATTTTGCGCTGAATCCTGTTCATGGGGTGTCACCTGCTCGCAGCACTCGAATATCGGTAAAATATCCATCTGGATTCAGCGGCAGCTGCTCGCCAATTAGCCATTTAACCATATGTGCGACACTCTCCTCGCCCATCGTTTCCGGGGATTGAGCTATTAAGGCATCAATCTTTTTCTGCTGCAAGAGCGAAAGCGTTGCCGGACTATCGTCGAATGAATAAATTAAAAAGTTATCTACCTGCATTCTTCTGCTTAACTCTTGAATGATCGTGCTTGCATGGTTGGCCGACACCGCAATGAAAGCATCTGCATCCGGCACCTCATTAAGCAGTTGATTTGTAGCCTTAGCCACATCCTCGCGCAGATCGCCTGCTGCCACTATTTTGGTTACAATGTCTTCATACGGATTTAATACATTCAATATCCCGGTTAGTCTAGATCTCTGGAAATATTCTTGTCGATCGGAGACCATAAGGACGACTTTGCCTGAGAACCCCATATCCGCAACTAATTGACGCGCAATCATCTCACCTGCCTCCATTTGATTCGAGCCTACATAGGTCCGTCGCAAGCTTTCGTTCATTGGCACATCATTCGCAACCGTTATAATGGGAATACCGCTGGCTGCCGCTTTCACCTTCGTCAAGCTTTTGAATTCCTCTGTATCAAGCCCTTGCACAATAATGCCATCTACCTTAGATGCAATCGCAACCTCAATATTTTTTAGAAAATCATCACGATTCGTTCCATAGGTACCCCAAACTTCCAGATTTACGCCATAGTGCTCCGCAGCAGCTCTAGCACCCTGCTCAACTTTCAGCCAGAAAGGAGTGTCCAGCTCGAATGTAATAAGGACAAGCCTGTAGCCGCCATGCAATTCTCCAGACAAGGTTGGTTCTTCAAGTGCTGAAGAAAACATCTTAGTCATAGAGGTCAGTGTAAAAAATAATATAATCAAGCAACCTGCAAACAGGCTTAAAATAATTGTTTTGCGCAAGCTGATAGCCCCCTGCAACCGAAATAACGAACATTAGTGATAACGTTTACATTTCTGATCATAATTGATAGGGAGCGCTCTGTCTATTCCTTATAAAAATAGAAATTTTTATATTATCATTTTAACAAGAGTGACAAGCCCTTTCTCTATAGCAATAGGCATATACCACAGCTGTTCTGTGAAAATAAAGTCTTAGACTAGAGTCGTTGAGTTAACAACGTTTATGAATTAAAAAATCATCAGCTTCTTAAAAATAAGTTTTAGACTGGGTCCAATAAATAAAGCAGCGACACAAGACTTGATAAATAAAGTGTTAGACTGCCGCTGTTGTTGTTCAATTATCGTTTCCCGTTAGTTTAGTCAAGGATGCTACGAAAAAACTATATATTTCGATTTTCATATTCAGATTAATGCCAATTGAATAATTTAATGAAAATAAATTTAAAATTACCATAATATTTTAACAAAAAAATTACTGAACATGTATTTCCGATTTGATATCATTTTGACTTAAAAATTTCATTAAATCATTACTCAGCTGCACAATCTCATTGTTAGCATTATTCGCATAATCCGGCAACATCATATCCCTAACCATTTTAGTTCGTAGCCATGTCATAAAGAAAAGATCCAAAAATAAGTTTGGAAATTTAAGCACCATTTTAAGCATTGGTGGATCAATTGAAACGCCTGCTTTTTGTATTGCCCTAAGATACGCTTTTAAAGTGACTGTTATTTTGCGTGCCGTCTTTCTGGTTCTGGCTGTTTTTTTGTCAATTATCTTATTCTCAGAATACAAAACGCTCAACATGGCAATGTCTGATACGGAATGTGTGATTAGATACGCTTGCATATCCTTTTTAATAACGTAGGGAAGCTTTGCTGTTTGAAATAATTTTGCGAGGTTTTCTATGCGTTCTGTCACTGCACCATTAATTTCACCAAATGCAGTTGCCACTATAATCTTAGGTAGAAATCGAGCATGCAATACTCCATCTTTAATCTGTCCGCCGAAGCCGGGAAAAGCTGGTAAAAGTCTATCCCCTACGATATCCAGCCACGAAGAAAATCCAATTGAATTACTAGTCATCGTTACTATATTTTTGCTTTGATTATCTTTTAGCGCTAACAACGCTGATTCGGATCGATTATAACGAACGGTAACGAAAATAAAATCGTATACATCGTCATTTTCGAGCGTATCAATGACATTCACTTGTATCGATCTAACTGTACCTTTTTCTTTATATTGCAGGCCATTTTCTCTTAATGATTTAAATCTATTAGAATGTGCAAACAGGCTAACATCAAACCCAGCTTCAATAAGCTTAATTGCGTACATGCTCCCGATGACACCTGCACCAAAAATTAAAATTCTATCTTGTTTTGCTGACATTAAAACCACCCCTACTTATTAACATTTCCTTTTGATTATCAGACAACATGTTGTATGATGTGATTATAAATCTTCATTATTCCTTGATCAACCATCAGTTTTTTATTATTTGTCGGATGATATTCTTATTCGCTAGTAGGAGGGAAACATGAAAAAGCAACCCCAAATAACGGAGAAAACAAGACAAAAATTTGTAGAAGTTTTTTGTGAGTTATATAGCCAAAAGCCGATTGAGAAAATTTCGGTTCAGGAAATTGCGAATAAGTCAGGATATAACCGCAGCACCTTTTATCAATACTTTACTGACATTTACGAATTGTTAGACTCTGTTGAAAATGACTTATTGAATGACATGAAAAAAGAATTGGCGAATAAAGAGCTATCGATGCATACGGTTCAAGATACGCTCTATTGTCTGGACAAAAGAGAACATCTCCTGGTTCTTAACGCCCTTTTGGGTGATTATGGAAGTGCCCGTTTTTTAAAACGCTTAAAAAAAGAAATCACTTTGGATCAATTAGCATTAATCGTTCCGCAAAACCATTCCTTAACGCCATACTTAATTGAGTTTTACCTGACAACCTCCCTTTCTTTATTTCGTCTTTGGCTCCAGCGTCAAAAGGATTTATCGTCAGAAGACTTTTTCAAGTTAGTGGAGAACCTATATTCAAGAGGGATTACGCCCTATTTTAAAGAATGAGTCTGTCATTCAAACCAAATCCATATGTTGTATAACAATAAAAAAGCGCGCATATGCTTGTTTACACAATATACTTCATAAAGACTGACCTAACCTACTCTTAAGGGTCCGCATTCTGTAAATACAGACTTCTGCAAGTTTTTCTTCAGAGAAATTGCCTCTATTTGTGATACGGTTCACCGAAATTGATCTTAAACCTCCTACCCGTTAGCTTAATGAAGCATCGTCAGTCTACAACTTTATTTGCTGAGTCTAGCACTTTATCTTTCAGTCTAGAACTTTATTTTCTCCATACAACAGCATTTTCACAAAAAAATAGACGCCCCTATAAGGAGCATCTAATGGTTAATCCCTATTTGTCAGCGATGACGCCCTTCTTCAAAATCAAGTTGGCATACAATGCGCTCTCACTAGTCGCAATAACGGCATAAGCCTTCTTCGCACGCTCATAAAACGCAAAACGCTCTACCTGCTCAAAAGGCTCCGCTAGACCTGTGCGCTCTTCAATAATAGCACGGTAAGTGTCCCAAATTGGTGTCTGTACGGTATCACCGGGAACAACACCCATAAGCGCTGCTGGTTTCGCCACGTATTGATCAAGCGGGAATAATTGCAAAATAGCGTCAAGCAGCTCAGGTACATGATGGCCATCCGCACGAATGAGACGCTGCGCGTGACTGGCCGCTGGAAAATTACCATCCGCCAAAACAATCTCATCGCTATGCCCCATCTCACTCAAAACCTTGAGCAGCTCTGGGGATATCAGCTTCGGAATACCTATCAACATAAATGTCTCTTCCCTTCGTCTCGATTCGGCAAATACTAGCTTCTAGACTAGATTCGCCTCTTCTATCCCGCTTAGCTTCTGAAATCTTTCATAAGCAGCATTCCAATCATCCGATAGCGAAGCTGTATACGTATGAATCGGGAAGGATGCCGCAACAAGGTGGCGTGCTTCTTGCAGATTAGAGCATTCCCCTAGGGCAACGAGCTGCATCAGCATGTTACCGATCGCGCTCGCTTCCACAGGTCCCGTCCACACCGGACGACCGATTGCATCGGATGTAAATTGACAGAGCAGCTCATTCTGAATACCGCCCCCAACCATATGCAGTCCAGTGAATACTTCTCCGGTCAAATCTTCCATTTGCACCAGTGCCTGACGATATCTTAGCGCCAAGCTCTCCAGCACACATCTAGCGATTTCACCAATCGACTCAGGAATGGGCTGTGAAGTTTTGCGGCAATAGGATTTAATCCGTTCTATCATTCCTGACGGCGCATAGAACGAAGAATCATCCGGATAAATAAAGCTGCGGAATGGCTCTGCTCGTTCGGCTTCCGCTACGATGTCAGGGAAAGACAAGATCTCGCCTTGTTCATCCCATTCACGCTTGCATTCCTGCAAAATCCACAATCCCATAATGTTTTTGAGCAGCTGATAAGTCTCACCGACTCCACCCTCGTTGGAGAAATCCAGCTCCATTGCTTCAGGAGTGACAAGGGGCTGATCAAGCTCCGTCCCAAGCAATGACCAAGTTCCGCAAACGAGATAAGCAAAAGCGCCATCTCCAGTCGCAGGAACCGCAGCAATAGCGGATTCTGTATCATGCGTACCGACTGCAATCGCCTCAATAGCTGGAACGTCAAGCTCCAAACATACTTCCGCTGTTAACGAACCAATTCGAGTGCCGGGATGAATCGGGTCAAGAAATATTCCATCAGGAATGCCAAGCGATTTCAAGAGTTCCGTGTTCCAAGCTTGCTCTTTTGGAAGAAACAAGCCTGTAGTCGTCGCCATCGTAAACTCGCAAACCTTTTCTCCAGTTAGGAAGTAAGCAAGCAAATCCGGTGTAAGCAACAAGGTGCGAGCTGCTGAGAGCTTGGGTGTTGCTGCTTTCTTCATTGCATAGAGTTGATTGATCGTATTAAATGACATAAACTGCAGACCGCCTTGCTCATACAGCTTATCCTTGCCGATCAGCTCGTTCAGCTCCTCAACAATACCTTCCGTTTGCGGATCACGATAATGATAAGGATTGCCAAGCAGCTCACCATTCTCATCCAACAGTCCGAAATCTACGCCCCATGTGTCGATGCCGAACGTTTGCGGCGCATATCCCTCTTGAAAGGCTTTGCGGATTGCTATCTTCAGCTCCTGCAGCAGGCGCAGGATATCCCAGTGCAAATGCGAGCCGACAGCAATCGCTCCATTCTGAAAACGGTGGATTTCCGTAACCTTCAGCTGCGGTTGTCCGCTCGCTTCATCAGGCACCAGCTCACCGATTAACGCCCTGCCGCTGCTTGCTCCCAAATCGAAAGCGAGCACAGTAGCAAGCTTCGTCATTTCCAGTTCCTCCTTAGCGTAATCAACTAGCGCCTGCTTATAGCACCAGAAGCTTACTTCATCTTTTGAAGCAGCTCGATCCGGTATGCTTCACTCTCAAGGGAGGCGATTTCTTCAAACTCTTCCTTGGTCAAAACCTTTGGCTCGCGGATTGCTTTGGCAATCAAATAGATTTTTGTACTTTCTTCCACAACCTCAGTGCGATAATAAGCCTCACGCAGGTTACGACCAGATGTGACTAGCCCGTGGTTGCCAAGCAATACAGAGCTTGCTTCATTCACTTTCTCTACATAAGCATCAGCTAGCTTATCTGTCGTTGGCAGCACATAAGGAACATATACCGTTTTACCAACTAGCGCTGCTTGGTCAGGGAACATGATCGGAAGATCCTGCTCTACCAGAGTAAAAGCAATGCAGTAAGGCGGATGCGTATGAACAATCGCGCCAATATCCGGATTAGCACGGTAAGCATATAAATGCATAAGCACCTCTGATGACGGGCGCAATCCGATATCCGTAATCTCTCCCGACTCGATATCAACCTCTACCCATTGATGAGGCTCTACTTCATCTAGCGCAAAGCCGCTTGGTGAAAGATACATTTTACCTTCGAATCTAGCACTAATGTTGCCGCCCGGGCCTACTACCAATTTATTCGTTACAGTCTTGCGGGCATACTTGCAAAGCTCATTGCGAATTTCTGTGCTGCTCATTGTAAAACCTCCGTTTTATTTATAAATAGGCCCAAAGTTTTGGCAAGCGCGGTAGTCTGCACCCTCTGAGTTAGCCGTTCCGAACAGGCCCCAAGCACGCGGACGGAATACACGCTCATCAGGTACGTTATGCATATTAACCGGAATACGTAATATCGATGCCAGTGTAATGAGATCTCCGCCAATATGACCATAGCTGATGGAACCGTGGTTCGCACCCCAATTATTCATAACTTCATAGACGGAACTAAATGCGCCTTCGCCTGTCAATGTTGGAGCGAACCAAGTCGTTGGCCATGTGGAATCCGTACGTTTATCAAGCGTATCATGCACATTCTCAGGCAGTTCAACGGAATAGCCCTCAGCAATTTGCAGGACAGGTCCGATACCTTTAACAATATTAATGCGAGACATCGTCATCGGCATACCGCCGCGTGTCAAGAAATCCGAGGAATAACCGCCGCCGCGGAAATATTCAACAGCTGCCGGACGCCAAGATGTAGCATCCAAGCATTTTTGAGCTTCAGCTTCCGAAATCTCCCAGAATGGCTTCATCACTGGTTGGCCGTCTTTCGTTTGCTCACCCGTACCGTCAAGCGTAGAAGGACCGGAGTTGATAAGATGAAGCAAGCCGTTCTCAGCAGCACCTGTCAGCTTATGTCCTGTAACACGCTCCACTGATTCTGGACTCCAGTACGTACGAACGTCGGAAAAGATTTGTGCCGTATTCGTTAGCAAATAACCAAATAGCATGGCTGCACCGTTCAAGCTGTCATTTTCCGTAGCTACGAGATAAGGCGCGCGGATTCCATTCCAATCGAAGGAAGAATTCAGCATAGCCTCCATAAAGTCGCCATTTGGAAAATGATCTGTCCACTGCCGCTGGCCTTGGAAGCCTGCTACGATCGCATTATGACCACCTGCTTCCTCACCGAAACCGAGCTCAGCAAGCTTTGGATTGCCTACCATTAGATCACGGGCAATTTGGGTCATTTTCACAACGGTTTCCCAATCCTTGTCCTTTCTCTCTCTCGATGTTTGAATGGCTTCAGGATTGTTATCCGGACCCTCTATACAGTTCTCCTTCACCCATGCAAGCGCTTTCTCGAATTCCGCAGTATCATATATATTCTCTTCCATACGACGAACGAACTCTGTCATATCGATATATTCAGTCCGCATACCTAGGTACTCTTGGAAGAAGCTGTCATTCACGATTGAACCGGCAATACCCATTGATACAGAGCCCATCGACAGATAGGATTTTCCGCGCATGTAAGCGGCTGCAAGCGCTGCCTTAGCAAAACCAATAAGCTTATCTTTTACGTCGAAAGGAATCGTAGTATCTCCTGCATCCTGTACATGCTCGCCGTAAATGCCGAATGCCGGGAGTCCTTTTTGAGCATAGCCGGAAAGTACAGCCGCTAAGTATACCGCTCCTGGACGCTCCGTTCCATTAAAGCCCCATACTGCCTTCGGTATGGAAGGATCCATATCCATCGTCTCTGTACCATAACACCAGCAAGGTGTTACCGTTATCGATACCCCTACGCCGGATTTAGCAAATTTATCTGCACATGCAGCTGCTTCGGAGACACCGCCGATACAGCTATCCGCGATTACACACTCAACTGGTTCACCATTCGGGTAGCGCAAATTCTCAGATAACAGCTTCGCAGTGGCGATTGCCATATTCATTGTTTGCTCTTCTAGTGACTCGCGAACCCCTTTGCGTCTACCATCTATCGTTGGACGAATGCCGATCTTAGGAAAGCCGTTTTGGAAACGTGAGCTTGTTTCAGTCATGAATAATACCTCCATTGGTTATAATAATGTTACCGATAACATTAAAATAACAATAAAAAAGATTGCTGTCAATGACTACTTTTTTGTATGATAGATACTATGATTTGCTAATAAGGAGATAGACATATGGTAACGATTTACGATGTAGCGGCCAAAGCAAGCGTATCGGCTATGACCGTCTCCAGAGTTATCAATAACACTGGAAAAATAAGCGAAAAAACAAAAACGAAGGTAAAGCGTGTCATGGAGGAGCTTGGCTATGTTCCAAACCAGACAGCTCGAAGTCTCGTGCTGCAGCAAACAAAGCTGCTCTTCCTGCTCATAACCGATATTATGAACCCTTTCTATACAACACTGGCACGTGGTGCTGAGGATGCTGCCAAGCGCTCAGGGTATCGCCTCCTATTCGGTAATAGTGATGAGAGCCTTGAGAAGGAGTCCGATTATGTCACTACGATTTTGACCGCACGTGTAGACGGTGTACTGTTCGCACCTGCGGGAGACCCTTCCCTGCCGCACCTAGAATCTCTTCGCAAGCACAAGGTTCCTTTCGTCCTGCTTGACCGTGAAGTTCCTGGTATCGATTGCGATATTGTGTTAGGGGATAGTAAAGAAGGAGCAAGGAGTCTCGTAGAGCATCTTGTTGATCAAGGTCATAGAAGGATTGCTATGGTGAACGGCTCCTCCTCTATTTCCAGCGCGCGCTTGCGTCTGCAAGGCTATCAAGACGGCCTGAAGCTAAACGATTTGAAATATGATGATCGTTACGTATATGAAACAAGCTTTGGACCTATGAATGATTTGACGAATATGGGGCAATGGATCGACCGAATGGACCCTCCTCCCACTGCCATTGTGGCAGGCAATAACGTACTCGCCGTGGAGGCTATGAAATTGCTAAGAGAGCGTGGAATAAACGTACCTGACGATATGTCCATTGTCTGCTTCGATGATTTGGGACCTTACTCGGAAATAGAACCCTTCTTGACAGTAGCCGCTCAGCAAGCCTATCAATTTGGTTTCATGGGGATGAAAATGCTCGTCGAACGAATACAGGAAAACGAAACCGCTATGCCATGGAAAAAAATAGTTTTACCTGCTGATTTGATCGTCCGCAGATCAGTGAAGGATATGAAGCATATGTGACGGTGTAATAAAGAAGAGAACAATTGGGATTTCAAATTGTTCTCTTCTTTATTTGCATATATACATTTATGTAATGATAATATGATGCTGCTCTACTTAGGGCGCAAGTATCCTACCAGTGTACATACGATACTCGACAGAAGAGAAGGAATAACAAGAAAAATCATAAACCCCGTTTTTATCGAATAATCGATCATAGCCTCGAATGAGAATAGTATAGTGGGGCTTGATTTATAATAAATCAAATAGGGTGTTATAATGGCTAGCATCAAGCAAATAGGAACAATCAACCAATGCAATCTCAAGCTCCATTTCCTATGAATGGCAAACAGCAATTTCAGAATTAGGGCAGGAGATAGAATAGATACTGCTAATACTAGCACTACACTCATACTAAGCCTCCTCTTTTATTTTCCTCTTAGCAACGCACAACGCAATTACTATTACCGAAGCTTCATTCCTATCCTAGAACCTGCGTCAATTATCCTTCCTTGCAAAAGCGCGTCGAAATTCTGTTGGAGACTGCCCATTCCATTTGTGAAATTGCTTAGTGAAAAATAACGGATCATTATAGCCAACTGATGAAGCAATTTGAGCAATTGTCAACTCTCCTTCAAGCAGCTCCTCTGCTTTCTTCATTCGAACCTTAAAAAGATACTGCATGGGCGACAGTCCTGTTGCATCCTTAAAAAGCCTAGTAAGATGCGCTCTATGATAGCCTAAAGTCCGTGCAATCCCCTCGATAGAAAGCGGCTGCCCATATTGTAAGGAAAGCAATCGAATGGCTTGGTCAATCTGTCGATAGGAACGTGATGGCGGAACCTCCGCTTCGCTTGCCTCCGCTTGATGTAGACTTGCAAGCTCATACATAATGAGTCTCAGCCATCCTGATGCTTCCATATTGCTAAGTGCAGGGTAATCCAATCCTTGCAGACTCTTGCGTACACTTCGGAACATGCGCTGCATAGTATTCAAAGAGCAGCCATGTATAACGGGACGATCTGGCAAAATACCTATAGCCGACAAGGATGACTCTACGATATCACCCGTGAAGGCCACCCATATATATTTCCAAGGATTACTCATATCCGCTTGGTATTTGACTAATATATCTGGAAAAATAACGAAGGCATCGCCTGCCTTGCAAGAATAAGATTCTCCCAATGTTTCAAAGCTGCCTTCGCCTTCCACCACAATGTGTATGAGATAATAATCATGTACGCAGGGCCCCACGAAATGCCCCGCCACTGGCTGTGCTTTGCCACTGAACAAGACTGACATTTCGCCCTTTAACGGAGCAGCATTCACGATTACAGTAAATTGATGATGTTTATCCATCGTCATACCTCCATGAAATCAACTCCTTTTATCATACTGAAAAATGCAACATTACTCCATATATTGATTCGTTTCTTCCATATTTATTTCGAATGCATTTCCTTATACTGAAGGAGTCAAAATAAAAAACTTATTTATCAGGAGGTTAAAATCAGTATGCCTAAAATTACATTTATAGGAGCAGGAAGTACGGTATTTGCCAAAAACATTCTTGGTGATGTCATGCAAACCCCATCTCTTCAAGGTTTTGAAATCGCTCTATTTGATATAAATGCCGAGCGATTGATTGATTCCGAGAAGATGCTTCTTAACATCAAACAGACCAGTCAAAGCAAGTGTACGATAAAAGCCTACAGCGACCGCAAGGAAGCGCTGCGCGGTGCAAAATATATTATTAATGCTATTCAAGTTGGCGGCTACGATCCATGTACTATTACGGATTTTGAAATTCCAAAAAAATACGGATTAAACCAAACGATTGCCGATACAGTCGGCATTGGCGGTATTTTTCGAAATCTGCGTACGATTCCTGTTATGTTGGACTTCGCTCGTGACATTAACGAGGTATGTCCAGATGCGCTATTCCTGAACTACACCAACCCTATGGCTGTGTTGACTAACACGATGAATACGTACGGCGGAGTCAAAACGGTAGGCCTGTGTCACAGTGTTCAAGTATGTTTACCAGGACTCTTCAAAGATCTGGATCTCGACCCTACAGGTGTTAAATATAAAATCGCCGGCATTAACCATATGGCTTGGCTGCTCGAGGCAAGTAAAGACGGTGTTGATCTCTATCCTGAAATTAAGCGCCGCGCTGCGAAAAAACAGCTGGAGAAGCATCACGATATGGTTCGTTATGAGCTTATGCTGAAGTTTGGCTATTACATCACAGAATCGTCTGAGCATAATGCCGAATACCATCCATACTTTATTAAGCGCAACTATCCGGAGCTTATTGAGCGCTTCAATATTCCGTTAGATGAATATCCGCGTCGCTGTATTAATCAAATTGCAGACTGGAAGTCACTTCGCGAATCACTCGTTAACGATACGAAGCTGGAGCACTGCCGCAGTCATGAATATGCTTCATACATTCTTGAAGCAATCGAAACGAATCAGCCATTCAAAATCGGCGGCAACGTCATGAACACAGGGCTTATTACAAACCTACCAAAGGAAGCATGCGTCGAAGTTCCTTGCCTTGTGGACTCAAACGGTGTTACACCTACCTACGTCGGCGATTTGCCTCCGCAGCTGGCAGCACTGAACCGTACAAATATCAATACACAATTGCTAACGATGGAAGCAGCCATTACAGGCAAACGCGAGCATATCTATCACGCAGCATTGCTTGATCCACACACATCCGCAGAATTGTCGATGGACGACATCGTCTCTCTCTGCGACGAATTGATTGAAGCACATGGCAGCTGGCTGCCAAGCTACAAATAATAGCAAAAGCCTTACCGCACCTTAGAATAAGTGCGGTAAGGCCTTTTTAATTGTTATTACGCATATTTAGCCCAGCGGCTGTCACCTGGCATTGGACATGCTCGATCTCTATACTTGGCGGCTATGCGAACGAAGCATCCGCATATCGCGCAGGTTGTGCCCGCTTGAAACTTTGGACAAGCGCTGCACACCTCCAAACGTTGCTCATACACCTCATCAGGCACACAAATGTCTGATTGAAACATCGGCGCTGCCAAAATACGATCGATTTGTTCATCCGTTACACGGTACTCGTCACGGCAGCCCTTGCATCTTCCATTGCTGCTCATATGCACACACCTTATTCCGAGATGAGCTCAAGAACGGTAACCGACATTGGAGATAGCTTCGCGCTAATGATTGTACCTGCTACCGTAAAGGCTTGGTATGCCGTCGGAGCAACTGCATCCGGCTGTTCGAACGTATTATGAGCATCCTTGATTGAAGCTGTAAGCTCCGTTCCTGTCACTTTCAGAACCTGACCCGCAAGCCCTCGAAGATCAATTTCAACGTCAGCGCCAGACTGGTTGTCCAGATTACATAGGCTTACATGAATTCGGCCTTCTTCATCCTTGGAAGCAGAGACAGATACCTGAGGAATCTTCTGATCCGCATGCGCATAGTCTTCGCTTGTAATCGATGTGCTTAGAAGCGTCGCATCTTGGTGCACTTTATACATATCAAATACATGATACGTAGGTGTCAGCACCATTTTCTCACCTTCGGTTAAAATAACCGATTGCAAGACGTTTATAACTTGCGCAAGGTTAGCCATTTGAACCCGATCACAATGATCGTGGAAAATATTTAATGTAACACCTGCTACTAAGGCGTCACGGATCGTATTTTGCTGATACAAGAACCCTGGGTTTGTGCCCGGCTCTACATCGAACCAAGTACCCCATTCATCTACAATCAGACCGACGCGTTTGTTAGGATCATAACGATCCATAATGGTGGAATGGCGTTTAATGAGCTCGTCCATCCAAAGCGCTTTCTTCATCGTCGTATACCATTCATCCTCGGAGAACCCCGTTGCTGGACCTTTGACTGTCCAGAACTCTCCTGGAATCGTATAGTAGTGAAGCGAGATGGAGTCCATCATCCAATGCGCCTCGCGCATCACAACATCCATCCACCGATAATCATCCACATTCGGGCCACACGCAATTTTATGGATTTTGTTCTCGCCATAATTACGTACATAGGTCTGATATCTTCTATACTCATCTGCATAATATTCCGGACGCATATTGCCGCCGCAGCCCCAGTTTTCGTTGCCGACGCCAAAATATTTCACATTCCAAGGTTTTTCTCTTCCATTCTGTTTGCGTAGATCCGCCATCGGGGATACGCCGTCGAACGTCATATACTCCACCCACTCTGACATTTCCTGTACAGTGCCGCTTCCTACATTTCCAGAAATATAGGGCTCACATTCTAACATTTCACATAGCATCAAAAATTCATGTGTACCGAAATGGTTATTCTCAAGTACGCCGCCCCAGTGTGTGTTAATCATTCTCTTTCTTGATTCACGCGGACCGATGCCATCCTTCCAATGATACTCATCGGCGAAGCAGCCTCCCGGCCAACGGAGTACGGGTATTTTAAGATTTTTAAGCGCCTCTACTACATCGTTGCGAATCCCGTTTGTATTCGGAATAGGGGAATCCTCACCAACCCAAATGCCCTCATAAATACACCGACCTAAATGCTCGGAGAAATGTCCATAAATATTGCGATTAATTGTGCCCGCAGCTATATCTGCGTTAATCGTAACGCGGTTTGCCATCATATACTCGCCCTCGCTTCTGTATGAATAGAATATAATAAGGTTTTTGTTGGATTAATATATTAATTAATTCTATTACTTATATATTAATCCTAAACAAATCATACGGGTAGCGGACTATTTTTGCAACTCTTAATTTCGATTTTGACCCCTATTTTTGAGAAAAAGAAAGCATTTTCTTTTTTTTCTTGGAATGATCCTTTAATCCACTAGATAGATCCTTTCACCAACGTTGACTTGTCCAATTTTTGTTACAGAAGCATACACACCAAAACGCAAATCCATTTTCTCATTTACTTTCATTAAGAGCGTTTTGTCCTTCTCATTGGTATCTGGATCAATGGTTATCATGGTGCATCGTTCACAATAAGAATCTACAGCTAACTCTATATCTCCTACTGCTAAACGCTTCCCTATCCACTGACTTTCATCTATTCCGTTCTCATCTATCGACACGACTATATTCGCTCTAAAACGTCGCATGTCCAATCTTTTTCCCCATAGTTCCTCTAACTTCCGAAGTGATGCATCTGTGATGATCAGAATACTGGCTGCATCGACAGCCAATAGCTCCTCGCTTTGCGGTTTATGAGTACGCATGGCTATTTTCTTTTTCCATTTCGCCTGAATCTCCTCTAATAAATCTACATCCCAATTCCATACACGTCCATCGGGAGAGGTAATAGCTACTTTCGGAAACTCATCTTGTGAACCCTCTCCAATAAATTTCGTCTTATAACCAATCATACTAGGGATGTGTCTAGCCGTAACATACTGGTTCCAGCCTTCTTTTGTTTCATCAATAAAAGCATGACTGCGATCTCCATATAAGCCATAGGATTCAACTTTTGCATGCTCCAAACGCTCACCAGCAAATGATTTTACCGGGTATCTATAAATCTCGCTTATGTATCCAATTGGTGTTGCTGTCATAGAAGCTCCCTCTTTCTTTGTACTAATATGTAATATTATATTCGAATGGAATTATGAACCACAATCTAAATATAACAAGCTTTCTACCTCCTGCCTTTTCACAAAAACATCGATTTGATGCATATAAAAAAGAAGATTAGCATTTTACGACAAATGGTCTCAAAAAATTCTCCTATCATATGACAACCTTTTCACACGTTTTCCTATAATCTATTCTTGTTGCTATGCTAATTATCGATGAAATATGCATACGAATTTTATAGAGAAAGGTGATGGAACATGCTGATTAAGAAAAAAACGGATATACCATCTATTCTAGAAAACTTTCAATCACTCGCTGAATGGGATGCTGCAGGCCAGAAATTCTACTTCGTATTTGAAGACCGCAAGCGCGGCGGCAAATGGACCTTAATGAGCTATACTGAGAATCGCTTCAGCATACACGGTCACGGAAATGATTATTTAGATGAGAGAGAAGCTTTTTTTGAAGATCTAAGCCATGTCGCCTCATTCCTATGGGACAATCGAGCTGCTTACAACGCTGCCGTCAAGCCGTTAAAGCTTATTCCTATTAACTATGAACTTGAGCAAATTATTTAATCTTCTTATTAGCCTTTCGCTAAAACTACAATAGGATTGCCTCTTTGTCATTGGTAGATGATGAAGACAGGCAGTCCTTTCTTTTTTTCATAGAGAAGGAACTCTGCTATATTAGGGACACTATTGAGCATAAGGGGCGATCGAAGATGTCAGGCGTCATTAGCAAAGCTATTCATATTCTTGATTTGCTAGTCCCTCATGGAACGGAAAAGGAAATGAGTGTAACCGAGATTAGGTGAGCTCAATATGTGGCAGGAACGTCATCCGTGGCTGGCTTACAGGACTGCCAGAGCAATTTGTATCCTTTCAATGGCATGGTGATACGTTTGATTTGCCCTCAGGTTCACGTCAGCTGGCTTATTCTGATGCATGTGCAGTACAAGCCTTCTCCCATGGAGAACGCGTTCTTGCGCTGCAATTCCATCTTGAGACATCGGTTTCCTGTATGACTTCTATGTTGGAGCATTGGTCACCCGAACTAGTTGATCGTTCCTACATTCAGCCTGCAGCTGTTATATTGGATCAAGTTCAAAGAACCGAGGTCTCTTGGCAGATGCTTCACGGCATTTTACAAAAAATCGATGAAGGCTAATACATATAAAAAAAGACCATGAGATCAATTGATCTCATGGTCTTTTTTTGTTTGATGCGCGTAGAGGGACTTGAACCCCCACGTCGTGAAACGCCAGATCCTAAGTCTGGTGCGTCTGCCAATTCCGCCATACGCGCGTAGTAAAGAAAAAATGGTGAGTCATGTAGGATTCGAACCTACGACACCCTGATTAAAAGTCAGGTGCTCTACCAACTGAGCTAATGACTCATATGATGGTGGAGGATGACGGGATCGAACCGCCGACCCTCTGCTTGTAAGGCAGATGCTCTCCCAGCTGAGCTAATCCTCCGTTAAAACAATTAAACCACTAATTGTGAAGCTTTTTCTAAGCACATTTAAAGCATTTGCACTCTGAAAACTGGATATGAAAGATAGAGGCTGCTGAAGCCTTAAAGCTATTGCTTGCTGGATGTATGGGTCACAGCAAACCATTTTTAGGATAAGCCCTCGACCGATTAGTATTCGTCAGCTCCACACATTGCTGTGCTTCCACCCCGAACCTATCAACCTCGTC